>NZ_VZPG01000003.1 GCF_008801715.1 Pseudochrobactrum saccharolyticum
AGCTCTCACCTGAATGATCCGGTGAATAAAACGGGTTCGGAACACGATGCACCCGAATATCGGACTTGAGGGTTCCCACCTCGCCACGTGAGATTGCTTTGCGCTGTTCTTTAGATGGTGCCGCCATATGTATTTCCCTGCGCTGAATATCTATTGTAACTCTATAAACTACTGCTAATATTGAAACTTGTTGCCACATCATCTGAGGGGTAAACGAGTGCGTATGCAGCGTTTTATGAAGTGGCATTTGTCAGGTGACGACTGGATCGTTATGGATTGCCTGACTGGTGAGGAGGCTTTTGTTGGTGGCGTCAAGTATGGTGCATTGATTGAGGTCGAGGCTGAAAGATATGCTGAAACTCTCAATTGGTTACATAGTTATGCACCTCTAAACTCAGCGCCGTGGATTTACGAAGAGCCATACGAAAGAGAATGACTACACACGTCTGCAGCGTTAACTCATTCCCAATGCATCCATATAAAGCTGTATCATCGCTTCTTCTTCCTGACGCTCATGCGCTTCCTTCTTGCGAAGGCGGATGATGGTGCGTACGGCCGGCCCATCGAAGCCGGAGCCTTTCAGCTCAGCGAAAACCTCTTTGATATCATCGCTGATAGTTTTCTTTTCTTCCTCAAGCCGTTCAATGCGCTCGATGAAAGCGCGAAGCTGTCCAACTGCGATTGTCTGTGCGCTTTCACCGGTAATGTCGTCACTCATGGCTTAATCCTTATGCTGCTGATTTCGTTTGTGATTGGCTGGTATAAATTCCGTATTTCCGCAGCGCGTGGAGCGCACTTGTGTGATCTACGAAAAACTCTCGCCCAAGGGCAGATAGCGAAATGTCTGGCCAATGGAGCTTTGCTGCGCAAATGGCAGCATGTTTAGCTCGAACAACACGAACAGTTCTGTTTTTCTCATCCAAAGTTTCCTTTGGGACATTGAACAGATCAGCGGCCATCATCCGCAATTCCTCAAATGTCTTGAACTGCATGGAAACAAGCAACTCAGCTGACATTAAAACGTCAGGGATGGCGCCGTTATGCGTCTGCGTTTTATGTTCACGCTGCTTAGATCGACGCTTTTTCCATACTCGTTGAACGAATTTAGGGTTCATCCCGCGATAGATACTCACGTCTTCAACGCTGGAGCCGCGGCATCCAAAATCCACTTCTACTTTTTTCATCTTGCATGCCCTACCTGCTTGAATGTGTCTCTGACCGGAAGGTCTGGGATGTTGTTGAAGGCTGTTTCACCGATCTGTCCTTTGAGGCGGTCACGAACTTGATCTGCAGTCTCTGACAAACCATCACTTCGCGCTGCCGCCTGTCTGGCCTCGTGATCTTGGTTGAAACGAGAAAGCATTGTGGCAACACGCGCGCGCGCCTCTGGTGTTTTTGTCTTCTCATGCTGTAAACGCCGCTGCTCACTTTCACGGCGCTGGCGTTCGCCCTCGGCTTTTCGCGCCCTATCCTCTGAGATTTGACGTTGAATTTTATCGCACAGCATTCGGAGTTCTGGCGGGGACGGATGAAACGCATGCCCCAGTACCGCCTGATTGACCTGACGAACGGCTTCGAGCAAAACGGTGGCCGAAACGCCTTCGAGCGCATCCTCGAAAGACAGGAGATCAATCTCAGCCGTGTCGCTCGTACGGGAGGGTAAGGATTTCAGCCGAGACAGAACCATGCTGATTTCGTCCGCGGTTACGGCCGAAGAGGGCTTCTGCAAATTCTGGCCGTACGTTGCCAAGTCCATTTTCCTTGATCCTTTCTACGGCTGCTTCGCCTACTGTCCGTGGTTTGTTTTGCTTTTGAGGGTATGCTGTGTTTCGCGATGGCATTCGCTTGATCGAGTTTCTAACCCACGTTCGCCATGTGGCAGGCCAATCCAGCTTCACGCCCTTCTGTCCGGCTTGCTGGATCCAGTAATCTCTGAACTGCGCAGCCTCTCGCTCTGCCTGAAAAGCTGTAAGGCCTTCGGACATGGCAAATTCCAGATCGGGATTGAAATCATCTGGCAGTCTTGAACCGCGTTTTTGTGAAACACTGTTAAGTGTTTCTTTTACCTTTATGGTATCTGGTTTCTGACTATGCTTTAGCGTTTGCTTAGCATTTGCTAGAGCCCGATCATTGCTTTTCAATGACTTAGCCAAACCGCCGAGCTTTCCTGAGGTCTTCCGTTTTTGCGATATCGAAACCGCTTTTTGGAGTTCTTCATTCAAGCGTTTTTGCGTGATCTGACCATTTTCAACATCGAAGAAAGCAAGCACATCATCCTTAATAAGATGCCATCGCTTTGCATTCACACGGGCAATTCTTGCCAGCTTTGCATCGTCGGCCGGAAGGCTACCGTTATGGCGCCACATAGTCATCAGGATCAGTAAATATGCTCCATGCTGCTCTGTCGTGAGGTGCATGGTGTCTCCGAGATAGTCAGAGACGTAAAGCTGCATGAATGGCGTTCTGCTCATGCTGCCAGCGCCTCCTCAGCGCGTTGAACTATGACGACGCAATCGCTCTTGATGTCCGCATCCCACGTCATGGTGATACGTTCACAGAGATTGTCGTTCTTGATCACTTGGTAATGTTGGAGAACATCGAGAATGGGCTTGAGACGATTGTCTAAGTCCATCCGGCTATGCGGGCGCTTGAGAGCAACACAGAGCGAAAACGGCGTATCAATCCGGTCATTACGGCCACGGATAAACCAGCCGCAATCTTGCACCCATTTGGCATATTCAGGCGACTTGCGGCGGGTCTTGCCCCAACCGACATAAATGTCCCAAACGGTGGGAGGGAATGGTAATTCAAATCTCATCATTCTCTCAACTCCGGACAAATCCATTCAGCTGCACCTGCAGCCCAAGTTCTAAAGCTGACCGCAATCTTGTGCCGCCGACTGAATGACAGCCAACGAAGCAAGACGGGCGGTTTCGGCGCGATATGCGGCTTGTTTTCTTCTCCCATCGAGGATTGCCTTCATTTCTTCGATTTCTCTGTTTTCAATCCTGCTAGCTTCTTTGTTGAAGACAGCCCTCACTCTGCGGCGCGTCCACGCACCGTTGCGCTTACTCAAATCTGAATACGCCCGCTCCAACATGGACTTGATCGTTTCGCGTACTCCGCGCTGACCAATGATTTCGTCCAGCAGAGAAGCGGCCATATCGACATCAGTCATCGTCGGCTCCTTGGCTGAAAAATCCACGTTCTTGGATGAAATTCCCACGTTCATGGGTGGCTCCTTTGTTACGTTTCAAATCAGCGACGATTTGAGACCGAACAGGAGCAACCAGTGCATGGAGCCAGTGGGAAAGATTGCTCTGCGCATACTGAATAAAAACAGACATGCGCAGATACACCGCCAAAGGACGGGAATTGATGGCCGAGACGATCAAGCGGGGGCAAAGTGCCGTCTCGGCCTCACCGGCGTGGAAAGTGACCGGTGATATGAAACTGATTGATGGGGTCGCGTGGCTCATGCTGCGCGATCCTTTTTCTTAGGATGAGGCAGCCTATCTCGCTCCAGTCGCATATATGCGCGGACTTCGATTTCTGTTTCTGGCCACACTCTGCCGCCTGCACGGAGCCTTTCAATTAGACGTCCGTTTTTGGCCGCTTTGATCCCAAAGCGAAACGCGCCAGTTCCGGTCTCAGATAGAAAAGCTTCAATTTCTTCGAGAAGTTTATTGCTCATAAATACGATATACACGCAATCGCGTGCATATGCAATACACGCAACTACGTGCACACGCTTTTCCGTGCATATGATAAAAACAAGACATGGTAGAAAACTGGAAAACCCGCCTATTAAAGGCTGTTGATGAAGACCCTAGATCCGACCGAGCCATCAGCTTGGCGGTTGGCCTTGGCGTGAACACAGTTAACGAGCTGCGCAATACCGATAAATCCCCCAGCATTGATAAAGTTCTCAAGCTGGCCGCGGAGCTTGGCCTGAATCTTGGATATGTACTGTGGGGTGGCGATCAAGATAAATCGCCTATCCGCGGGGATAAAGAAATCCTCGAAACCCTACACAGGATTGAAGGTCTGGATCAGCGCGGCGTGGAAGTTGTGTTCTCGGTGATTGATACCGTCATCAATCGTCAGCCTTCCAAACAAGAACAGTCATCCTCTGATGATCAACGCGAGCTTGCCACTCCCCTCCGTGAGCCAAAGCCATAGATTCAGCTAATTCCTTAGCTTGAAAATCAACCTTCCTCATAGCCGCCAGCAGGCCGCCATTAAGCGTAGCCACACGTAGCAATTCCAGCTTATCAGCTTCTTTTCCTTTTTGGATGCGAGCAAACTTAATCATTCACCAACTCCGTGGATAACCTCTCACAATACGCTAACTGCACTTGCAAGAATCTCGCTTCCCGCAAGCGCTTATCATTTCATAAAATGAGAACATAGCAAGAACGAATTTCAGTTTTACGTACTAAATAATTGCCACCAATACTTTAGATAGACATAAAAAAAGCCACCCGATGTGGGTGGCTTTCTTCATAAGTGGGTACAAATTAGAACTTATAATTCACACCAATACGAACAGTATGGAATGGCGATTTTGTTGTAACGTTTAAGCGTTCGTCCGCATCACCAAGGCTGAATTTCATTTTGCCTAGATCAGTGTAGAGGTATTCGCTTTTTACTGTCCAGTTATCGTTGATAGCGTATTCAGCGCCAGCACCAACGGTGTATCCTACACGCGATTTGGAATTGGAGAAACCAACCACGTCACCATCAAAATTAACGGATCCGTAGGTTTCAACTTTTCCGTAAGCCACACCACCAGTTGCATAAATCATGAAACGTTCTGTTGGCAGATAACCAAGGCGAACACGAGTTGTACCGAACCATTTAACTTTGGTGCCCAGTTCAGCTCCAATAACGTCAGAGCCATCGGTAAGGCTGCCAGAAACTTCACCCTTCAGGCCAGAAGCCTGAAAGTCTGTTTCGAGACCAACAACTGTCTGGTCAAACTGCCAGTTATAACCGGCTTGTACACCACCAATAAAACCGCTCGATGTGATTTTTGCTGAGCCCGTTGCGATATCAAACCAATCACCTGCGTCGTAATATTGCGCAGCGAATGGGTGCTTAAATTTTCCTCCAGCATAACCGGCGTTCAGACCAATGTATCCGCCAGTCCATGAAAAGGTGTCAGCGACAACTGGCGCCGGCTCCGAGTACACAACTGCATCAGCAGCATAGGCTGAGCTTGCAGCAAAAAGAACGGTAGAAGCTAATAATATACGTTTCATAATTCACCCCGTTTGTTGAAGTGAATTCAGAATACGTCAAAATACATCTATTCAATATAGCAAAAATACAACACAAGACACCAAGAAACACCTTATGCATTTCGGATTATAATATAAATTGATAATCAACAGCTTAGATGAAAGTCCTAATAACTATACTAAAATTTTTAGATGCAATAATGGTAATTTATTAGTTAAAAATCGATTTAAATTGCATCACTCAAGTGCACTATCAGGAACATAAAGCGAGTAACAGCCTTTAGCCTGATTAAAACTCTGCACCACAAACAGTTCAGCCATAACGCAAACTCCCCGCGACTGATTCAGCTTTATCTTGACCAGATGCAGTGAACATATCAAGAACGATTTAACGCAAGCGAACAGATTTTTAACGGATGGTTATGGATGCACTAGATGTGGTGGGCGATGCGGGAAGGCGCACAAATGCGGGGTTTTGGTCTGTGGATAAGAGTGTCTTTGGGTCGACAGAATTACCTGCATTATAACGTAAAGCAATAATATTACGGCCTATAGTTTATTGATCATGTTACTTCTAAACCATATAAGACAATATGATCCAGCAATCACTATGGGGCAGTGACTTGGCATTTATTCTAGATATTAATGATAATGAAGATTTCTCAATCGATATATTAGAAGGCAACGGAGAGCATATAAGGCGTTGCGGCATAGGACATTGCGATGAGACAAATGGTGTCTACAGCGCAATCACATGTTTAGCCCCTATACCAGGCTATGGCGATCTACATGGCTTTGAATTGGCTTTTAACATTGTAAAAGTGGAGCCAGACAATACATTCATTGATTACACTGATGGTCTGGAAACCCGTTTTCTCGATAAACATGCGAGAAATACGGTACTAGCAATTATCTGCACGTGTACTCACGATTTAATTGACCGAGCACGCCCTTCTATAGTACAGATGCATACACGAGAGGCCTATCTGCCGGAAAAAGCAATTCTTAAATATCATCGAATTGCCCAAATTTTCGGGCAGCATGGTTATCGCACGGGTCGTGGGGATCCGTGGAATGGACACCAAACCTGGTTCATGAAGATACGTGAAATGGATTTGGATACCACAGGGAGTGCATTATGAGTACCGCACCAGTAGATCGCGACACACAGATTGAATTGATCAAAAATGCAGCTGAACGCCATGGCGAGCGCATGAAAAACTGGATGGCGAACCCTGTTGTTCGCGGCGTTATATCTCGCCCTACCGAGCAGCAGCTTAAGCAATCGTCTACCTTATATTCAGAGCACACAACCATGCTAGCTCGTTGCGGGTAACAAATTTTCAATTAAGTCTTAATAAAGCGTCGGTCACTCCGGCGCTTTTCTTTTGCGCCGAGAATGGAACATTAGCTAGACTAGCACAATCTGATATACTACCATTTCACTGCCTTACTCTATCCAAGAGTATCACCCTCTAGCCTCAGCTTTTGCTGGGGCTTTTTTTGAGACGATATTCTGGAGCGCTGCGTTCACTCTACGGATACCTTCAAAAGCAGATCCGATAGCCGCCATATGGCCGCATCACGAGCTTGTGATTATTTCTCGACTCTCAGGTATCATCATACTAAACTTTAATTAGGTTACGCACTCTCATCTCTTTGCACTCAGAGGGGGACACTGTGAGGTGGTTAGATTGAGTGCGTAACCGCAAGGATTACATCAACCACAAAAGCAAAATCTCGGCAGAGCTCAGGGATAATTCTTTTGAATTGTGAAGTTACCCCATTACATGGAACATCATCCCTCTCTTAAAAGCTTATGCCCTAATCAGTCAATGTATACGCGGCTTCGTAACGCGCTGTGGTCAGCAAACGGATACACTTCAGTAATTCCCAAAAGATGGGAGCCGCAGCCAAAGCACTTCCTATCCCTTCCAGATAAAGAGATTACGGGAGTTGGAAAGGTATCTCTGGAAATCCTAAGAGAATGGGTTGCCGCCAGCAGCTGATTTACCGCCTCACCCAGCCCGCCTCGTGCGGGCTTTTTGCTGCCCTGATTCTAGCATGACTGGGGTTTAGCCCAATTAAAATACACGCTATTGCGTTTACAGTATTGCAATGCACGCAGAAGCGTGTATATTTAAACCATCAACAGCGCGAAGAAGCACCCGCCGATCCGCTAAACGATGGAGAGAAACATGCGATACCCGTTTTGCACTGATCTGAGCGATAAAGCTCTCGGCATTACACTGTTTCAGGATTTTGAATGTGAAGTCGATGTATCCCTGATCTGGGATAACGGCGAGCCGGTTCTTGAAGTGAACGCGGTCTATGTTGACGGTGCAAACCTGTCCAAAGGCGAAAGCGCATCGCAGTTTCTCGTTCACATGATCGCGGACAAAGCAGAGTGCGACGACGACCTGCTCACGCGTCTCATTGAAGATCAAGAAGTCCGTTTTCCGAGGGCTGCATGATGATCAATCACTACCGTATTTCTTTACTCGCCGCTGCACTCACTCAGGAAGCCGCCATGGCTCACGCCTATGAGCATTCAGGCAATGCGACCATGGCGCAAGTATCCGGCGAAAACGCAATGGAGGAACTGCGAAAGATCGCGCTCGAGCTTGGTTACAGCTTAGAGAAACTCCCCGTACCGACATTGAGGGCTGCGTGATGGCTTACATTTCAGTCGATGTGGATATTGATATCGAGGATCATCTTGATGATGTTTCGACGGAAGCCCTGATTGAAGAGTTAGAAAGCCGCAAAGCCGGACATGCAGATTTTGGTGGGCGGGATTGGTATATCCTAGCCGAACTCATTGCAGGCTGCAGTTGTCGCGAGGCGCTTCAACTCCTGAAGGAAATTGCTCCGGTAGAAATAAATCCAAACCTCATATTTCTACTCTCCGATGCTCGGAGGGCTGCATGATGCGTAACCTTTTCTTGCTTACAGCTAATCGCAATCACTCAGATGAAAAACGTATCTATGGATGCTCTGGCGACGAAGGAAACGGCATTTTCAATGTGAAATCTCCTATTGACGGCGCCACCATGATCGTAATCGCCAGTAATGGTGAAGGATGGGATCACGTTTCAGTATCTCGGCGAAACCGATGCCCAAATTGGGCTGAGATGGAACATGTAAAGCGCCTATTTTTTAAAGACGATGAAACCGCTTGCCAATTCCATGTCCCACCATCCGATCATGTAAATTTTCACGAAAACTGCCTGCATCTGTGGAGACCGCAAACAACAGAATTACCAAGGCCACCAGCATACATGGTTGCGCCGAAGGAGGCCGTATGACCGGCTTTATCCAAGACCTCTGCGCCTTCGCCTCAATGTCAATCTTTGTAGCTGTTTTCCTCACTTATATCGGAGCATTTTCATGAGCGCCGCACTTGAAATTCATACGCCTACAGAAACTCAATCTTATCGCGCCGATGCGCCGATGATCTCCATGATTGAGCGTATCGCAATGGATCCCAATATCCCCCTGGATCGCCTTGAAAAGATGCTCGACATGAAGGAGCGCATGGAAGACCGCGCCCGTGAAGATGAAGAGCGTCAGGCAAAGAAGGCATATTTTGCCGCTATGTCAAAATGCCAGTCCGAATTACCGGTCGTTATCAAGAATCGTGGCAACGACCATACTAAGTCGCGCTATGCTGATCTGGCGGCAATCGAAGAACAGGCAATGCCAACCATTCATAAGCATGGTTTTGCCGTTTCATTTCAGCCGGACGGTTACAATAATAAAGGCGAACTGCGTATTGTCTGGGAGATTTCCCATGCAGAAGGCCACTCACGCAATGGCGTAGGTGAAATCCCTGTCGATGGCGCAGGCGCACAAGGCAAGGTCAATAAAACCGGCACTCAGGCTTTTGGCAGCACAGCCACCTATGGCCGCCGGTACCTGCTTTGCATGCTGTTCAACATCAGTACTGGTGACGACACAGACGGCAATAACCAGCCTGCCAAACAATACAGCACTATCTCACAAGATCAGGTGAAAATCCTCCTGCAGCTCATCGAAGAAACAGGCTCTGACATTGAAGCGTTTTGCCGCCTCGGCAAAATCAACTCTCTGCCAGAAATGATTTCTGAAAACTATGACAGAGCGGTCAGCCTTCTTGAAGAACGTAAGAAGAGGATGGCGTAATGATGCAGGTTTTTAACGATATCGAGCAAGGCACGCCAGAATGGTTTGCCGCCCGTGCTGGCATCCCAACGGCATCGCGCTTCTCAACTGTCATGGCAAAAGGCGAAGGCAAAACTCGCGCTGAATACATGCGCAAGCTTGCCGGTGAGATTATAACCGGTGAACTCGCAGAAGGCTTCACTACCCCGCACATGGAGCGCGGCAAGCTGATGGAAGATGAAGCGCGCGAGACTTATGCCTTCATCAACAGTGTTGAGCCTTATCAGGTCGGTTTCATCCGCAACGGAGATAAAGGTGCAAGCCCGGACAGTCTGATTGGTATTGACGGCGGGTTAGAAATTAAAACTGCTCTGCCTCACATCCAGATTGACCGGCTTGAGCGTGATCGGCTGCCACCGGAACATAAAGCACAAGTGCAAGGCAATCTTTGGATATCAGAACGTGAATGGTGGGATTTCGTGTCTTACTGGCCTCGCCTGCCAATGCTGACCACGCGCGTTTACCGCGATGATCCGTACATCAAAATTATGTCCGATGAGATTGACCGCTTCAACGATGAAAAAGCGGCACTGGTCGAGCGCATCCGCGCCTACGGACAAGAACCATCGAAGGAAGCAGCGTAATGGCAAGTAAGAAAATTCGCGATCTACTGGTTAAAGTCGGCTCATACACTGACCGCAATACTGGCCAAGAAAAATCACGCTGGAAGAATGTCGGAGTCCTCATGAAGAATGAGGAAAACGGCGAAGTCAGCTATTTCATTATGCTCGACAAGACCTTCAATCCTGCCGGCGTACCGGACAAAGATAATCGCGAAAACATCCTGATAAGCGCATTTGTGCCGCAGGATCGCAATGCATCGCAGCAAAGCGGCGGTACCCAGCGATCAAGCTATGACGATCAGTCAGGTGGCTTCCACCCTGATGACGCCATTCCGTACTGAGGTGCTTCATGGAAAAACAGCGTTACACCATCGTAAATCCGCAGGTTCGCCAGAATGCAATCAGAGCGCTCATGGCTCTGCCTGACGGTCACACAGCGACATTCGCACCACCTACCAGAAGCGGAGGGCAGAATGATTTCTTTCATTCAATTTGTTCTGACATTGCGAAGTCTGGTTTTGAATGGGCTGGCAAACCGCGAAAGCCGGAAGAATGGAAAGTTCTGCTCGTTTCCGGTCACACAAAAGCAACGCAAGGTGAAGTCGAATTTGTGCCGGGGCTTGAAGGTGAATTCGTAAACATCCGCGAAAGCACCGCCCGCATGTCAGTTAAACGCGCCGCCTCTTTGCTCGAATATGCGCTGGCATGGTGCGCCGATCACCATATCCCCCTCACCGACACACGCCGCCAAGGCTACCTTATGGAGGCAGCATGATTATTCAGTTCCTCATTTCAAAACTGCGCAAGCTTCTTGGCTTTCAGGACGATCCATTGCCAGAGCTTCGCGCCACAGCTGAAACTCTCAAGGCCACTATCGCCAAGGCCAAGAAAGACAAGAAACGATACAGCCACCTTGAGCGGGAGCTGCTCAGAACCACAGCTGTAATCGTCGCCATTGAACGCGGCATTCCATATCGCAATGGCTCTCTGGATTGGGGGCGCTGATGGCTCGTACAGTCAAAGAATGGATCGGCAAGACTGACGACACGAAAATCCCGCCACGTGTGCGCGAAAGGGTTTTTGACCGAGCAGAGGGCATCTGCCACTGCTGCAATATGCCGATCAAAGTCCCTTTTGAAACGTGGGATGCAGATCACCGAATTGCACTGATTAACGGTGGTGAAAACCGTGAAAGCAACTTAGCCCCTGCCCACTCTCACTGCCACATTAAAAAGACAAGGCAGGACGTAGCAGAGAAAGCAAAAGTTGCAAGCGTTCGCGGGAAGCATATCGGCGCAAAGCGCCCGTCATCAAAGCTTTCCGGCAAGAAGCATCCAAAGCCTCCACTCACCAAGATAGTTCAGCACCGCCGCTCACTTTATGAGCCAATCCAGCCACAGGAGCGCATGTAATGACAGATCAGATCAACACCGGTGGTGCAGCGTTTCCAATTATTGGCACAGAAAACACGAACTATGTCCATGAGGGTATGACCCTGCGCGATTACTTCGCTGCGAAGGCGCTCCCTGTATTGCTCAGTGAACTATACGCCCAAAGTGTCCGGAGAAACGTCCGTTACGAAGATGCTTACGCCGCTGCATCAAAAGCTGCATATGAACTTGCCGATGCCATGCTTGCAGCCCGTGGAGGTGCGCTATGACAGGCACACACACCACAGCGCATATACCGGCTGAGGCTGTTCGCGCTGCAATTAAATCATTCGAAAGCACTGATAATAATTGTGAGACTTATCAGGACATGCGGAAAGCTTTAGCCGCCGCCCTTCCTCACCTCTCTGCGCCTTGTGCTGTTTCGGCACCTACGAAAGAGGAGAGACACGAAAACACATCGCGCAACCACATTATTAATCAAACAAGCACTGATCTTGAGCAGATTATCAATGGCCACGATCCAGATCAGAGCATCCTGAATAATGATGTTTGGGACAGACTTGATAAAATGGCATGTGAAATCGAAGCCTTAGCCAAGCCCGTTGACGTGGCGGCGGTGCGGGAAAAAGTTGCACGGGAAATTTGCCTTTCATATGGGCAAGACCCAGATGATTATGCATCCCTGTGCGATATCTGCGGTTCCAACAATGAACCGCTTCCACAATGGCATATGTATATCGAGCAAGCCGAAGCAGCCATCCGCGCCCTTTCCCCTGCAGAGCCAGCACAGGGCGAGCAATTACCACAAGAACGTGTTTGTATTCCTGATCCACACGACAGTTCAGCGCGTATTGTCGGCTTTCGTATCCGCGAAGGCGACGCAGCATGGGGAGAATATGGCCTAAGTGAACCTTTGTTCTGGTTGGGTAAGCTAATCCCCGCCGCCCCGAACTCGGAGGCAGGCAAATGAAGCTGACAGCGCAAGATATATTGAACGCTCTGATTGCCTACTCTGACGATAAAATATGGGCTTCTGAGCTGGCTTTTAATGGTGGAGAGCGCCGCATTGATTTCTGGACGCTTGAACCACATCGGTCAAAACACTTTCGTTCAAGCGCCTATGAAATCAAGGTCAGTCGTGCAGATTTCAAGCGTGACAGCGAGGAAAAGCAACAGCACGCTTTGTCATTTACTGACCGTTTTTGGTACGTGACACCGAACGGGCTTGTCGACAAATCAGAGATACCAGAATGGGCTGGCCTTCAAGAATGGGATGGACGTTTTTTTCACGTACGTAAGAAAGCCCCGATGCGGGATAAAGTCGAGCCGACGTGGGACTTCATTGTTTCATTGATCCGCAACTCCGGCGAGACGCGCCGCGACATTGGACTGATGAAGCAAGAAATTATGTTCCTAAAAATGCGGAATGATCGCCTTGAACAGCAGGCAACCATTCGCAATGACCGGCGTATGAACCGCTATCTCCAAAGCGCAACGAAACGGCAATTTGTCAGACCGGCAGTTGATGAAGCAGGCCGCACAGCCTTGGCGCAAGGAGGTGGGGAGTGAGCATGACCGTTGAAGCCAGTAAATTAATCCGTGAGCAAATACGGCAGCGCAGCAATCCTATCGATTGCCCTGACACAAAGTTGATGGAGCAACTCGTTGAGGAAGCCAATCAACGCGCCCTGAAAGGACAGCAGCATGACAAGTGAATTGATCTCCCAAATTGATAGCCTTTTAGCACTCGACGCTAATGGATGTCTTGTTCCGCATGGTATCGGCGGGTTAGCTCGCGAGTTGCTTGAACGCTGTCAGGTCGAACTAAACACCCGCGCCACGCCTTCCGCCGATCCGCTGGCGGGGTTACAGCGATATGATCTGGATTTCCACGGGTTGCATGGAGAAGACGCTTATATGAGAAAGGATGAGACCGGCGAATACGTCCTTCACTCCGAAGCCGCCAAGATCATTGCGGAACAGGCGGCGGAGATTGAGCGAATGAAGTCCGATCGCCTTTATGTAGTCGGATGCAATGACGGATACAAAACCGCAGAAGCCGAGCTCGCGCAGATCAAGGCGCAGGAGCCGGTGATGTGGTTATGCGTACATGATGATAGAAGGTCGGATAGAGCGATTACCACACCCTCTCCTTCGAGAAGAGATATTTTAAATGCAGACGGCTACGAAATAACCCCGCTCTACGCCTCGCCACTCGCACCGGAAGGAGGGAAGAATTGACAGAGCTACCAAGCTGGACTGCAAACCTCACGCCTGTGGATATGGCCGGAGCGGCGACATTGCTTGGCGTGTCACGCAGATATCTTGTCGATGCGATTAAAAAACATAGCCACTATGAGAGACGCGGGGCAAAGAAGGTGTTTTACCCCGAACATATTGCACTATTACGGGATGCTTTAACGTGTCAGGACTCAAACTCGAACATAAAAACGGAATTTGGCACGTTACCGGCACCGTCGCAGGAAAGCGCATTCGAAAAAGCCTTGGCACTCGCGACAAAGCAACCGCAGAGGAGCTTAAAGCCCAATATGAAGCGAAGCTCTGGAAACGCCACACTTACGGCGAAGAAGCAGTAAGGACGTTCGAGGAAGCAGCACTAAGCTACCTTGAACAGGGTGGCGAAGGCCGTTTTCTCCCGAAGGTGCTCAAGTTCTTTAAAGGCCGCGCTGTTGGCTCAATTAAGCCAGCGGAAATTCGTCAGATGGCAATATCGATTTATCCGACTGGCGCACCCCGTACGCGCAACCGGCAAGCTGTTGCCCCTGCCCGGGCTGTCATCAACCACGCTCACGATCTTGGCTGGTGTGGCCACATCAAGGTCAAGCAATTTGAAGTGCAAAAATCACTCAAGCACAAACCGGTTGATCGCATGTGGCTCGATGCATTCCTGACAGAAGCAGACAAAAGTAACCTGCATCATCTGTCTGCCCTTGTTCTTTTCATGAACCACACCGGCACCCGCGTTTCCGAGGCAATACGGCTTAAAGGCAAATACGTAGACCTTGAAAACCGCATGGTCATTTTGGAGAAAACCAAAACAGATGAATGGGAAACACGACACCTCACCGAAGAACTGGCGGTACGTATTTCAAGCCTTGGTGCGGGGGCGAATGATCGTGTATTCTCATATACAGACCCGAAGGCAGTTAACCGGCGAATGAGAGCAGTTTGCGAACGTGCCGGTATTGAACCACGCAGCACACATTCCGCAGGTAGGCACTCTTTCGGAACGAATGTTATGGCGGCCGGAGCACGCGTAAAGGATGCTATGGAAGCAGGCGGCTGGAAGTCAGCCAAGCTATTCATGGAAACCTATGTGCACAGTCATGAAGGCGGCAAACGTGTTGCAGCTTTGTTAAATGATGAAAATTCACCAACTGGCACGATTTTGACAAGCACACCCAAACCGTCACGGCGAAGGTTCGGAAAACAAAAGGAAAAATGACTGTCGGCTGCGTCTCTTGGTAATGGAGAGGTCGAGAGTTCAATCCTCTCTCGCAGCACCATTCTATCTCGTTGAATGTGCTTATCTTCTTGAAAGACAACACCTTTTGGACGGCCTCTTGGTACACAGAGGTGGTACACATGGGTTTGCCTATGCCTTCTCCTTACAAGCATCCTAAGACCGGCGTCTATTATCTCAGACAACGGGTCCCCGCTGATTTGAAGGATAAGGCGAGGGGCAGGATTGTCGCCCTTCCAATAAGCGGAACACTCAAAAGCTTCACAGTGGGCGATGGCGTTAAGGCTTCTCTTGAGACGAAAGACCCGACAGAAGCCAAAGCGCGTCACCGTGACGCCGACGCGGCGCTGTCGAAGTTCTGGGAGGCAATGCGGAACGGGCCGCTCAGCCTGACCCAGAAGGAAGTCGCGGAACGCGCAGGGCTAGTCTACAAATTCTTTGCTGACACATTCGAAGACGATGCGGAGGTCCCTGAACTCTGGGAGCGGTCGCAGCGTATAAACGCGACTGTACTTAAGAAAGCGAAGCTAGGGAAACGCCCGACTTACCCCCTGACTGTGACCCAGCGTGACATTCTGGAACCGCGTTTCGGCGGCTTTGTGGATAAGCTGCTGATTGATACCGGAGAGCAAGTTTACCAAGAAAGCCGTGATAAGCTTCTGGTAGCCGTTGCTGAAGCCTTACAACAATCGACAGGCACCATACTGAAACGTGCGGACGGCGATTATTCGCCTGATGCGATACGCCAGCGTTACCCGGAATATGTGCCTATAGAAAAGCCACAGACTGCGCCGAGAAAGACTGAGGAACGGAGCGGTGCGAAGCTAGACCTATACAACCTCCTCGACCACAAATTTAAAAACAAGGGCAAGGCCAAGACCCACCGCGATTACCGCAGCGAGATTGACAAATTCGTGAAGTTCATCGGCCATAGTGACGCTGAGCGGATAACCAAAGCCAATGTTCGGGAGTGGAGAGACGCGTTAATTGCTCAGGGGCTTTCCCTCAAGACCATTAACGACAAGCGGCTCACTGCCATTAAAGCAGTGCTCGCCCACGGCGTTGCAGAGTTCAGTCTAACCCAGAATGTTGCTGATGGCATTCGGGATAAGCGACAGCAAGCCGCGCCGAATGGGTCCAAGGGGTATTCACTCGAACAGGCTAAGACGATCCTACAGGCCACATTTGGGGGGGCCAGTAAGGAACTTGACCCGCATTACCAAAGGGCTGTCTTTTGGGTGCCGTGGATTTGCGCCTACACCGGCCTACGCGTGAGTGAGATTACACAGCTTCAGGGCAAGAATGTCCGGGACGAGGACGGCCACCCGATCTTTGTTATCACTCCGGAGGATGGCAGCACAAAGAGCGGAAAGGCATGGACGACAGGCATTCACCCGCATCTGATCGAAATGGGCATTCTGGACATGTTCAAGGCTGTGGGGGACGGCCCTGCCTTCTATCGAGCCTACCCGTCTGGAACGGACCTGCAGAAGATATCGGGAAAGCACCGGGCCAAGGAGAGCGCTTCCCGCGTGGGCGATTGGGTGACAGCCACGCTAGGCGAGACGGCCCCGGGAGGGAGGCCTAATCACGCTTGGCGACACACCTTTACGACTGTCACGCGGCCTGCCGATTTAAATAAAGAAGCGCGTGACTACATGCTCGGTAGCCGATCAACGACTGATGCGCGAGAAGCTTATGGCGATTGGCCCCCGAGTGTAGTTTGTCGGGAGATCGAGAAGGTTCCTCGCTTCAACGTGAAGGAAACAGAGTATCGGCCCACGCTGAAGGTTATGAAGCCGAAGCCGATAAGTGAGAGCCAAGCGCAGCTAAAGAAGACCAAATCAGGCAAACTGGTACTTTCACCGCGTCCCCCTATTAGAGAACATTCTTAGGACACGCTCACTGTCCCCGTATCGGCTATAAGAAGGAAGCAATCCAAAGATACAAGTGAAGCATTTGCGACGGTTTAAAAGATAAAATAGGGAGATGAGCAATCTCCCTAGGTTTTGCAAAGATGCGCTCAGTTGTTTCCGATAAGAACTGGAAGGAAATCACCTGACGATAGTTGATTTAACTCTTCCCAACTTATACGTGCTTCTTGAAAGCCGAAAGCGTAGGGTAAAATATCATAAGGACTAAAATTTATCGTAATGCCTGCTTCGTTAAAACTAAACTGAGCTAACAAAGCCCATACGCTTTCGATGTCATTTTTAATGTGCTCGGGAAAGCTGAGCAAGAAAGCATCAGTGTCAATCTCTTCATTTTCTTCTGTAATTTTTTTCTCACAGAGACTGAAAAGTTTTCTGGCGGTTTCATCATTTCCACGGAGGACGTCTTGTATGGTGATCTCACCCAAGTTTTCTGAAAAGTTGAAGGTCTTCACGTAATGGTTAGGGTGAGCCGCACCTTGGAAATGAAAACTAGCTACAACAATCAACGAAACAAATTCATCTTTCCGAAAGAACTCGTTCGCGCTGTACTCCCAAAAAGATCGTAACTCAGGGTTCTCGTTTATGTCATCTTCTTCCATAAACTTTCTATTCGAAAAGTAGGCTCCCAGAGCATCACTCTCAATAGTGGAGTTTATTAGCTTCCATATTGCAGAGGAGCCGCTATATTGTATATATTTACCCTCATAGGAGGCTCTATCAGTTTTTTCAATTATTTCCGCGCTGAAAGATACTATCTCATTATTCATAATTATTACACCTTTTCCAATATCTTTTATATGACCCCTCTGAAGAGATGCCTTATCAATAGATTTTCTTAATTCGTCCCGCCAGTTCCCCTTTTCATATTCAATATAGTGAAATTTTAGCAGTTCCGCAGGGAGTGAAGATGCATCAAGTTTCAAGAATATTGCAAACAAACGACCGAATGGTTGGTCCTCGTTCAACAAAAGAGTATATTTGATTTCACGCAGAACGACACCTTTACGCTCTAATATCTCCCGCGAACATAAATGTATTATTAGGTCGGCGCTTGCTTGAGCCGACTTTCGTTCCCCATCCCAGTCGTCTCCGCCTACCAGAGCTTCTTTATCAAACCAGACCTCGTGCCCTAATGTTGCTAGGTAAACGGCTACCTCTTTAGCCGTATTATAATGTTCGTTTGGATAACCTAGAAAAATCTTCATACAACACCCCTGTCACACAAGGTATCTTTGACGTGTCGTATTTCTTAATCAAGGGGGTGACCAAAGAAACACGTGAATAGCCTGCATGTTAGGCAATCGGTTAGGTCTATTGGAGCAAGCGCAATGGAGTAAACGATAGAAGAAGGTATCCTGCGGTATTTCCTCCTAGCTTAAATCGGCCACTTGGCTCAGGTGCCAATTAAGGCGTCTGTTAAGTCGGCTGCTACGACGAAGCCTCTTGCTCCCAAAATACTTATTATAAAATCTGAACGGCCAATCTGAGATAGATGATTAGGGCAGTCCCCCTGTGGACACCTTCGATCATCCTAAATGTGCTGGACGCGTTCAAATGTTGTTCAGGCGTACCGTCATCACCAAAGCGACTTTCTTCTTTATGGACACAGCCTCAAATTTCCGCTTAGCTTTATTAGGGCAATTGCGGGGGATGATATGATTTGGCGGGTTAGACGTTCGATAAAGATCGCGCCGGGGATACGGATTAATCTCAATAAGAAGAGTACGAGTGTTCGAATTGGCCCCCGAGGTCTCGGGCATACAATTAGCTCTACGGGAAAGCGAACAACGACTGTCGGCATCCCCGGCTCAGGTCTTTCGTATTCTGAAACGACAACGCCGAAGAAAAGACGTGCAGCGAGTGATATGAAAAAACTCGCGATCATTCCAGATGGCACACCGCCTCCACCGAAGCCAAAGCCGTCTATTTTTCAGGGTATTCTTACTATCGCTTTTCTACTATTCGGCGTTTCCTTCTGCGCCTCTCAGTTTAATACTTCTACCGATAATTCCGCCGATAGCAACGCAACTGTTGCACATAGCGCTGCCAAACCCGAGAAACCGCTCGGACTAATTCAGGCACCCGCTAATGCATCAACGCCAGACGCCATAAGTGCTCGTGGTGATCAGTCACCAAAAGTCACAGAGGTTATGTTTGCAAAATCACGCGCAAATATCCGTACCATGCCGGGAACAGCATCCAAGATTGTCAAGACTATAGATATTGGTACGTCAGTAACAGTTCTTGAACGGCAAGATGGATGGGTAAATGTATCCCATTCGACCGAGGTTGGCTGGATAGTCGAGCGTTTACTATCAGATCAGCGACCTGCTTCTATAGCAAGAAACGCCCAGCCAAGCAGGACCACTACAAAGGCACCAGCAAGCAGCTTAGTAAGACCGAGTGCACCGAAACGATCGAATAATGGATACCAGCGTGGACCTCGCGGCGGTTGTTACTACTACACGGCTAGCGGCAATAAGCGGTACGTTGACCGTAATCTCTGCAATTGAAGCGGTTGACACATTGATTAAGGAACCAAGTTCAAACTCCTGAGGTCACGGTGTCGTGAACCACTATCGGCTGTTTCTATCCCGATTAGGAATGCCACCGCGCAAATGTTCATTACAAAAATCTGAGCGGCCAATCTGAGATAGATGATTAGCGCGGTCCCCCCGTGTACCCCCTCGATCACCCTAATCGTAGGCCATTGAGCGGTCTGATGTGCGCACATGCGCGTTTCCTATGGTGTACGATAGGTCAGAGCCAGACAAGACAGAACGGCTAACCTGAGGTGTCCACGGCAGGGGCGGGGTGGATAGGTTGCCCAGTGGCAGTACCATACCAATCAATAGGGCCTACAGTGGCAGTGTCACGACCGACAGCGGATACAGTGCGAGAAGTGAGGCAGCGCGTCTGTCGCCTTAATAGTCCAACAGGGCTTGATCGTGCTGGACTGCTCCAAATGTCGTCCCGAAAGTCCAATTAGAATAGGTATTGACTTTATGGATTGCCTGTCCGATAAGTCTATAACGCTATTTGGACTTAAGGGAACTCTCGGATGAACTCGACACACACCACTACGGCTTCCTACAGGGGCCAGCTTGTAGGATACGCACGTACCTCGACCACAGACCAGAAGGCAGGGCTGGCGGCTCAGGAACGCGACCTACACGCGGCAGGATGCGACCGCATATTCAGTGAACAGACCTCAGCCAAGGATGCTAAGCGGCCTGAACTTCAACGCGCCCTTGATCATTTGCGAGAAGGTGACACGTTCATTGTCACTAAGCTGGACCGTCTGGCGCGTTCTGTTGCCGACTTGGTGGATATTACGTCTAAGCTGAACAGCAAGGGCGTGGCGCTCCGAATTCTTGCCATGAACCTCGATACAGCGACACCCACGGGTAAGCTTATGCTGAACCTATTGGGTTCCATAGCGGAGTTCGAGCGTGAACTTATGCTGGAACGCCAGCGTGAAGGCATTGCAGCCGCTAAAGCAGAAGGCAAATACAAGGGACGCGTACCTACAGCACAGCGTCAAGCTGACGAAATTATCCGGCTGAAGGATGAAGGTAAGACCGTAGCTGAGATCATGGCACAAACCGGGGCAGGCCGCTCAAGCGTATTTAACATCCTTAAGGAAGCCGGAAAGACACGCGAAAGGGGCGGTTGAGGGGCTTTTCGAGGATGTCTGGAGATTGAGGCGAAGCTCTGATCAAGAAAGACTACTGACGTTTGCCAGCTAATGGGCCGCAGAAGGAGTAACCCGCTCGAATAGCCTGCCTAGTAACAGCACCGTCCAGCTGTCCCACTCGGAATGTTCTCCTGTCCATTCTCAGCCGTTTGACCAGTTCAGACAGCACAACGGCGAATAGGGTGATCAGGAGCAGGATATGCCCAAAAGTCCTCAGTTACCAAAAGTAACCATAATAGGTTACGCAGTGGCAGCACCTCGTCCGAATACCCACCCTAATAGCAGTATACTCGTGTTCGTTTCCATTCGAAGGCGACGGGCCCCTCAGTCGGAGCTTCAGTCGAATAGCCTGCACAGTGGCAGTACAGACATAGCTCACCACGTAGTGGCAACATTTCGACAATCGGGGCAACAGCAGCAGCAGTCACCGAACCAAGCTGCGACCATTAACGCCGTTTTGCCCCCGCAATGTTGGGACGTATGGCCCTTAATCGGTGTCCGTAGGACAAAACGCGATACGCCAGTCAGACACCTCAACACCAACTTAAACAACATCCTCAGACAACAAAGGAATAACCATGAGAGAACCTCAGGGAACGCGGCTGCTTGCCATACGGCTAGACAGCGTGGTCCTCAATCCATCGACCCAGATCAGAGAGAAGAGCATTAATCCCGAGGTCGTTAAGAATTATCGGGAGGCCATGCGTCAGGAAACTCAGTTCCCTCCCATCACGGTCGTTCCTGTTGACCCTACAGACGACAGCAGGGGCTTCATCTTGATCGACGGCTGGCACAGGTTCAGGGCCATGCAGGAACTCGGGATCGATTACACAGACGCCAATGTCATTATTGAAGCGGACCCTAACAGATACCAATGGCTTGCCGCTCAGGGCAACCGTACCCACGGCCTGAGCCTGACACGCAAGGACAAGCGAAGGGTGTTCAGAGCGTATGTGAAGGCGGGTGAACACCGAACAGGGAAGATAGGCAAGGCAAAAGTTAAGTCGGCAAGACAAATGGCGAAGGAACTCCAAGGGATCGTCAGTCACCGTCGATTGCCTGATTGGATGCAGCAGGACTTCCCCAGCGTGTACAAACTCATGAGTGAACCCGATGCCACAAATGACGAACCAGAGCAGCCATTTGGGAAAGCCCAGCGAGAAAAAGCACGGGCTAGGGAAATTATGATCCACGCAGGAGAGGTGAAATCGGCATTTTATTCGCTCACGGATATGGAACTCAGAAGCCAGATTAGGCAGCGCTACAGCTTCCTTCAGTTGGAAAGGCTAGAGCGCCCCGAGAGTGCTGTCCAAAAGGACTACGACAACGACGATTTCTAACAAATTCAATAGGTTAGATAGAATGGTGTGAAATTTCACATCTCCGGGGGGCCAGTGGGGCCCCGAAACCCCTGTCCCGCAAGGGGGCAGCGCCAAATTACCTCAAAACAAACAATATGAAACAGGAAGAGAATTGAAGCATGTATATGAGAAACCGAACACTTCTTCCAGCTACGCCCGAACGAAATTTCCAGATGACGGCTAAGGAGCGCAGGGAGGAAATATGGCGGCTTATTCGCTCAGGCCTCGGTAGCCAGGACGATCAAGCACGGGCGACTGGCTTCACCGTGTCCCGCGTATGTGATTATCGCAGACTGTGGAAGTTCATCTTAAGAGAACACCCAGCGATTGCCGACGGTGTGACATGCGAGGAAGCCCTGAGCCTAGCCAAAGAGCAAGGCGTTAAGACCAAGCGATAAAATAGAAGAACAGATAACTAATTGGAAAGAATGACAAACACCGAAACCGCTCTGAATGTTACGACACATGCCGCCACAATCTACACTGACGGTTCTTGCCTATCGAACCCGGGTCCCGGTGGCTGGTCTGCTATAATCCTCCACGACAATAGCGAACCTCAGGAAATCTCAGGCGGCACCGTCTCAACGACGAACAACCGAATGGAACTTATTGCCGTAGTTGAGGCAATCAAGGCCATTTCACCGGTCACCGCACCTGTGACAATCATCAGCGATAGCCAGTATGTCATCAACGGCATGACAACTTGGTTGAGAGGGTGGAAGGCAAAAGGTTGGAGGAACGCAGCAAAAGCGCCAGTGAAAAATCAGGACCTTTGGGAAATCTTAGACAGCCTCAATACGCCCCTCATTACGTGGACGTGGGTTAAAGGCCATGCAGGGAATGAATGGAACGAACGGGCAGACGTACTGGCGAACACAGCAGCGCAACAGGCGGCGAACCTGAATGCAGCATGAAAATAACCGGACCTATAGCGCGGAAGATCAAGTGGCCACGAATACGTGCCATACGCCTCAGAGATTGTCATGCGACGGCATTCTTGCTTTCCGTGATGTTTTCCCATCCTTGCAGATAGAGCGCCTTCCGAAATCCGTTTGCTAGTGCTTATTCACGATTGCGGGAGCAGAGACATCAATATCCTTCATAGTCTGAAAGCGGCTATCATACGACTGATGTAAACATGCCACGTCCGGGCCGCAAGCATCTCTGGTTTTCAGCCACAAACGCTGATTTTCCAAGAGAGCTTTGCGGCGTTTCGTGTTAGAAAAGCCACGAATGAAAAGGTAGATGGAATTCATTGCTCGATCCTTTGCCCACAGGCGCGGGTTGCTGCACAGCGCGTTCTCTGTGGACGTATGTGCCTTTTGGCAATCAAAACTCGGCCCATTCACTCCCGTGGGCAGTCCCACACTACGGAGGTGCTCCTCAGTCTCTAGACACACCGTCAGCGGACCTTTGTTCAACAACCCAGCCTTTGCTTCTTCTAGCATAGGTGCCCAAACACCGATCCAGACTGTGTTCCCGGCGAGTTGCTGTCCAACTTGGATGGTTTTCAAATGCTCACGTTCAACTTCGTGTTGATCCATCTGCAAAAAACCTTCACAGCGGGACCGTAAAACGCCGTATGCAACAAACCTGTCGGCGTAGGTATCGACGGTTGGCGCTTGCGTTGGCGTAGTGACATGTCTCCCCTCCTGCTCGAATATTTCGATGCCAAGCGCCCGGGCTAGTTGAGGTGTTAACAGAAGGAAATCCTTCGGACCAGCTAAAGTGAAATACCGTATTGCTTCGATACGAAGGCCGAGGTGGGTCAGGTAGGAGCCAATCTCAGCGTTAGCTACTCCCGAAGTGATATATTCGCCATTCTCTTTGCTGTATGCGGCGTGGAAACCTATTTTGGATGAAGCCGACATATAACGTCTGCTTCCTGCAACCCAGACCAAGCCACAAGCAGAGAAACAGTTGCCTTCCGGTGAGACCACTGTGGCATAGTTGTTAAGGCGAATTTGCGCACCGATCCCCAGAGCTTCCCGAACAAGCCCTCCCGGACTGTTGAGAAGAACGGATATCCGCGTGTGTCCTCGAACTAAGTCTTGAAAACGGTCAGCATCGCCATCCACGATTTCGCCTTTGATGGAAACCAATGCGATTTCGCCGGGTATGTTGAAAAGTTCGATTTCTGCCGCCGATCCCGGGCCTGCAATGCAAAGTACCACCAAAATGAAGCAGAGTTTCCGCCACACGATCAATCCCCCAATCAAACTATTACAGCGCCCTTAGCCTAACCCCTTGTCCGCCTTCGATTAAATCTCCATCAGAAAGAAAGACCGCTCCAGCCTCTTCGAGAGCATTGCGCAGATCAACCAGCGTCCTGTCATAAGGTGTCCGCTTTCCTTGCTCAAACGCCGCAATTGTGGCTTTAGCTACCTTTGAAGCCTCAGCAAGTCGGTCCTGTGACCAGCCCAAAAGAGCACGAGCTGCCCGGCATTGTGCAGCAGATACGATCATTTTAAACTAACCTTATCAATAAATGTTTGACTTACACTCGATGTAACATTAACAATTTAAACCAATGTTAACGCAAGTGGAAGCCGTAACTTATGAACACCCATATCTCACCCTCGACATTCATCTCAGCCACCACAGGCGAAACCGTAAGCTTCAATGCTTGGCATCACTCACAGATGACCATGAGAGAAGCTATCGACCTTATGGACGCAGGAGGTCACCCTTACGTCAGCCCGAATGTACCTCAAGGCTTCGACACGGTGTTGGGTTATTTCTTCTCCTGTTACGGCTGGTTTCCTGCCATGTACGATGACGAAGAGGGCAACGCCATGCAGCGCGGCAGTGGCATGAAAGAATATGACGACTGGTGTGCCAAGTATGCCCGGATGCTGGGACTGGAAGTCAAGAAGGTCGAAGCCCCGACAGCACTTAAGGTCCACGGCATAATGACGCTGAATGCGTACCCCGAGGCGTTGCTTGAGATACGCCTGACTGAGATGGGCTAACAACACTACGAAATGAAAGACCCGGGCGACAAGCGCGGCGTCACCTAACTGATCCTCACATTCCCCCTGAAATTCACCCCTCAGATGCGCTTGGTCGTGTCTGGGAACGGCATTCCATTGCCAAATTCAACACCGAAAGGAACAATTCCATGCAGCAAGGCAGAGTTCAGACGCCTGACTTTAAGAATAATCTCGCCCTGAAACCAGCGGCGCGACCTGTCGATACCTTTGAAGCCCCGGCTCAGATACCTCAGGATAACAACACGGCACGATTGGTGGACGCTTTATCAGCCTTCTCAAGCACCATAGGCCAGCTTGCGCCGACACTTGGACAAGCCGAAGCGGCTTCCAAGAATAAGAAGGATGATGCTGCATTAGCTGAAAGGCAGAACTTTTTCATGAAGGCGTCACCTGAGGAACAACGGCGCTATATCGTTGAGAAGCACGGGCTTGACCGGGATGAGGTTAAACAGGCTGCTGCAATCGGCAAGATGGATGGTGCTCGATATGCTGAAATGGTCCAAGGTGAACTTCAGACGCACATGCAGACCGAGTTCGACTGGAACAACGGTGACCCTGAGGAATACGCCAGACGCTTCCTGCAAAATAAGCTGCAAGAAATAGGCCGTACGGACGAACCAACTTTCGTATCGGCATATTCTCAGGCAGGGCAGTCCTTCATTCAGAACGTGTCTGCAATGCGTATTAAGCGACAGGCCGACCATATGGACGTGAAGATCAAGGGAGCGGCGTCAGACTATTTCCGGCTCACGGTTGACGACAGTGTGAAGGCCGGGGATGATCCTCAGGTCACCGCGAAGAAGCTTTTGACGGCTGCTTCTGATGCAGGGAAGCGCGGCACCTTGTTGCTCGAAGACGGAGACGTGGACAAGTACCAGCTTGATGAACTTGAGCGGCGCATTGACAGTAACCCTCAGGTTGTCATTGCGGCGATCCATCAGGGACGCACAGGGGCCGGTGGCAATCGCCCTTCATATATTGACGATCCCGCAACGCGAGACCGCGCTATTCTTCTCGACAGGAAAGCCGGGATTGCGCTCCAGCTTCAACGTAACAGGCAGGAGCGGGATACGCTCATTGCAGCCAATACGCAGGCTATCGAAAGTGGTAACGGTTTCCTTGGTCTCAGAGACCTTGTGCAATTCAATCCGCATTCAGGAGAAGAAACGGTCTATAGCGTCGAAAGCCAGAAGGACGAAGCAGTCCGCAACTGGATCAAGCAGGACGATGCAACAGCAAAGCGGCTTGGAGAAGCGCCTCCTCAGACAATCTTGAGACGCGCTCAGCAGTTCGCCATAGCGGGGCTACAGGACCCTGACCTTAAAGCCGCAACCGACAGCATTGCACAGGCGGGTTCACCTGAGGTCCTCCAGCAACCGGAAGCCAAGGAGAAGCTTGTTCAGCGCCTTGAACTCATCAACACTGTCACCAAGACGAACAAGAACCTTTCGGCTTCCTATCTCAAGGGGCAGGACAAGGAGTTTGTTGACGGCTTCTTTGCAGCACGGGAAGCGTTAGGCCGCGACGATACAGCCGCCTTATCATTCGCCTATGCAGTCACCAATCCGTCACCTCAGGCAAGAAGTAGGGTATTTGCCGCACGTCACGACATAACCAACGCTGTGAAAGCGCTCAGGGATAGCAAATGGTTCAGCCTGAATAATCCGAGTATGGAGAACTCGGGCATGGTTGAAGACCATCTCTGGGATTTGTCGGAGAAGTATGCCGCTGCTGGTCTTAGCGGTCAGGATGCGGTTGCTGCTGCAAAGTCGGCAATCGAGAAGTCTGCAATCCATTATAACGGCACCCTTATAGATGTCGGCTCAATCAACACCCGCGCTGAAATGCCGAGTGACTTCAAGGGGGCTGTAGAGGCTCAGGTTGCGGCGTTCCTTGAGGACAGCAAGGGGAAGGCTTACGATGCATCTCAGGTTACGATCTATCAGACTGGTGACAAGGACGGTCGTTTCTATCTGGTCGATAAAGACACCATGTCCCCCGTGACTGACGACAACGGGGCAATGCATTTCTTCACGCTCAGCAATCTCAGGGCGTGGGATAACGCAAACCGTCAAATGCTCGATAATGCGAACGCATCATACAACGCATTTAACCAGAGCGTGAACGCCAAGGGCCTGTTTCAGGCGCTCGATAAAGACGGTTCGACTGTCTGGATCAACACGAATAGGGAAATCTGGCACAACACCGCTGAGGAAGGCCAGACGCCAAACTGGAAGAAGACCGGGAAACGTTACAGCAGGACCACTGCGATTAGCCCTAGGGGCTTACCTGTCTTCAAACGCCCTGAGCGCATGAACCAGAAACTCAAGGCCGCTTCGACATGGTATCAGCGTGTTGTTGTGGGTGCCAAGATCACGGCATCTGCTGTTGCCGACAAGTATGCCGACGAGATGCAGAACGATGCAAGCTATAGCGATATTGCTAAGGAAACTGGAACTCGGATTGCGAAACCAGTGAAGGCAGCAACAGACGCCACAATCGGCAGCGCTGGGCGTTCAGCGGCGGAAATGATCAACGGCGCTCAGGACTTTATCTCAGTTGGGAAGAAAGCCGAGGACGCGATTAATGAAAGGAACAGGGGCCGTTAAGGGCGGATAAGAGAATGAAGAAAGTGCGCCTCAGGGGAAACTCTGGGGCCGCTTATCGGCTTTGCTTAATAACAGGACTTTGGGCCTTGAGCATGAGACATGAAGGTGGTACACAGAGCAGAAATTGCCTGAAAAAAGATCGTTGCTTTTCAATTGGTTGGCGTTTGAGATTTAGTTTTCAATCCTCTCTCGCAGCACCAGTTTTCCTTAACAAATCAAATATATGTAAAGCGCCTTATTCCGGCGCTTTTTTCATTTCTGCATGAACGCACGGAACAAAGATTCGTGCAAGCAAGCTCATACATCATTCCCTGCACATTGGTTTCCGTTCAGTTCACAAGCAACCTCAGGCTCTCGAATCTGTATTGACTCTTATACGCAATGAAACATTTTAAGATCATTCATTGAAGTTCCTGAAATTCTGTCATTCCCTGCTGCGGAAATAAGGAAGAAGCAGAGGAGTGTCCCGGTGCCCGAAATAAGTAGTCTGCTTGCTTTTGCGCTCATCGCACTCGGCATGGTGCTCACGCCCGGACCAAATATGGTTTACCTCATCTCGCGGTCGATCTGCCAAGGCCGCACGGCAGGGCTGATCTCACTCGGCGGTGTTGCCCTCGGCTTTGTGTTCTACATGCTCTGCGCTGCGCTCGGCATTACAGCGATTGTTATGGCTGTGCCCTACGCCTATGACGCGCTGCGTTTCGGAGGCGCGCTCTATCTGTTCTATTTAGCGTGGCAGGCGGTAAAACCGGGAGGCAGATCGCCGTTTCAAGTGAAGGATTTGCCAAAGGATAGCCCCCGTAAGCTTTTTATGATGGGATTTCTGACGAACCTGCTCAATCCCAAAATCGCAGTCATGTATCTGTCGCTCCTGCCACAATTCATAAGCCCCGATCATGGCAGTGTGCTTGTTCAATCCTTAGCCCTCGGCTTTACGCAGATCATCATCAGCGTGACTGTCAATGCGATGATCGCTATCGCTGCCGGTTCAATCGCAGCCTTCCTTGCCAGCCGTCCGACATGGCTGGTTATACAAAGATGGCTGATGGGTACGGTACTCGCAGGCCTTGCCATACGTATGGCAACGGAAGCGCGCCGTTAGAGGCTCAATAAAAAATCACCAAAGAACAGAAAAGGCCGCTGTCGTCGGGAAAAGTGATAATGCTTCAGCGAGCAGCCTGCTTCTCCTCTTCATCAACGATATGAATTGGTTAGTGTTCTATGGCTTTTGCCCCAACACCAATTTCGATAACAGATCAATCTGTTGCTGTTGCTTTTCGATCAACGCACTCAGTTCAGTTGAGATAACCTTGTCCAGCTTATCGTGCAAAGCCAGTATCTCGATTTCAGCTTTCAAATTGATTTCATAATCATGACCTGCATCCATACGATCTTTTGCGGCCTGTCTGTTTTGGCTCATCATAATCACAGGTGCCTGAACCGCAGCCAGCATAGATAGTATGAGATTCAAAAATATATACGGATAAGGATCAAATGCCCGGATCACAGCAAGCGAATTAAAGCCTACCCATGAAGCAAGCAGAACAGCAAAGATAAAAATGAACGTCCACGAACCACCGAACTTGGCTACTTTATCGGCGAGCCGCTGCCCGATTGTTAATTTATCATCGAATGCGACATTCACGTTACGCGCAATAGTCTGACGATCAACCAAACGCTTAAAAATTCGCATTTCTTTTTCGGTAAGGGACTCTAACGGTTTCCCGAGATAATGGATCGCCTGCTCGGAAAAATGATATTTTTGATCTGCCTCTGACTTTAAGTTTTTAGGCATATGAATCTCCGCACTAAATTCCAGACCAATGTTTCGATAGACAAATATCATTCCGCAATATTACGATTTAGCAACCGATTTTCATCATCAAGAAAATCGTGAAGATCAATGAAATGAGCAGCCTCGCAACAATAATATTTGCTCTTATAAAGGGAACACCATGACCACAGATAAGAATGTAAAAGGCCCTGCTTCATACTTTCCGTCCATTGAGAAAACATACGGAAAACCAGTCAGTCATTGGCTAGAGATTTTAAGCGGGGTAAAAGGTAAAAAACATATGGAAATGGTAGCTATACTCAAATCCGAACACGGACTTGGCCATGGCCACGCAAATGCTTTGGTTGCCTATCATATGGCCTCAGCTGCAGAATAATTCTTCAATCAAGGCCATCACAGATCAGTATGCAAACCTCCCTGAACATCCCTCTCAAAGCATCATTTGGAGGCTGGAAAGCCCTTCCGTGGTTTGCATGGGGAAGCAACAATATGAAACCCGTACTGACGCTCCATCCTGACAAGATAGAGTATCGGTTATTCCGCCTTCGCCAGAAACCATATTCGGCTATTTCACGCGTTGATTACCGATCAGCATGGCGTACTGAAAACATCGTCATAGAGTTCAACGATACCTTCAATACATTCATCGGGAATACAGGTGATCGTGACATGACCTGCAAAGCCCTCATATATTTGCGGGGCAGAGGCTGCTATCTTTCTGAGAGAGCCGCAGTTTTGATTGCTTCAGCCAAATAAGTGTTTCAGGGAGTGGCAGCCCATTACATAGTCACTGCGGAAATAGCATGAAACAACCTATCAAGAGGATTATATGCGGGGAATTATTGTTACAGGTATATTGCTGGCATCTGCTATTTCAGCCCATGGAGCAGAAAAACCACTTGAATCTTATTATGCGCGGTTAAGTGCAGAAGATCATTTCAATTCAGCGGGAAAGCGCCTTACATCCGCTGCGGCGATTATTCGGCAGGATCGCGCAAACTATCATGTCTATGGCAAGCGCGATCAGGAAGATGAACCTGATTACACATTCTCATCCAAAGAAAACCGCGCCCGTTTCGAACGCATGGCCGCCAAAGGTAAATTTTATGATGGCACAGAAAAAGCAATTCTCAATGGAACGCCTTTGATCTACGTTGAGATATATGAGGATTATGTCATCGTATCCGTGCGGGAAAATTGATTAGCTACAGGCATAGCTGAGTGCAGGAGTGTGGCGGTTTTCTTTAACGTTCATTTTGCAAATATTTGCAATAAAATACATAATTATATCAAATGGATAGCGTTATGGAAAACACCATCATTCTTTCTACAGAACAGCACTTCAATCTTAGACAGGAAGACCAATATTGTGATCTTTGGATCGTTGATTCACCAGAGAATTTATCGGTTGCAGATAGGTTGAGAGCGGACATATCTGTCAGATCAGTGACAACATTCAGAGATCGAGGCGATGCTGCTACGAATATAATTATGGTGCTCCCAACTGTGCTGGAGCACCACCCTGATTGCATAAAAATTATTGTGAGGGGGCTAGCATCTGAAGTTCATGATAAAGTTATTAAGGGCAAACCAGAGCTATCACAAATTGCTTCTCAACAGGATATGCTTGTCTTGAAGTTAACGAACAATACCCCTGACATATAGCACTCATCCCGCCCGCTTCGTACACGCTTTTTACTCGCATGATCTAGCATATGGTATGCAATAGGCGGGCTCTTACAGCCCGCTTGCTTCGCCGCTCATCTGCGCTTCTTCTCTTTTTCTCTGCGCTTCTTCCTTATCTTTATCATAATGCCACTTGATAGCGAAGAACATGCAAACGCCTAATACACCAAGCTTGAAGATACCGAAGACGATAGGAACCCAATCCATTTTTTGAAGCTTTCTATGCTGCAATCTATGGTGCAGAGCACTAGCAGAATAATTCTGATTAAACAGCTCATTTTTATCTGATCACGCTTTGGTGAACAGATAAATCCCCCCTTACTTCACACGCCTGGGACGGATTTTATTGCCATGATTTTGAATGTCTGGGATGTGGGCAAGTACATGAAATACGGCGGATAGTGATGCTCTTCTAGAAGGCTTAAGAAACAACACAGATTTAACTACCACCTGAAGTTCACATATATGAGACCAGCATTTCTTTACTGATTATTCTTCATTCCTAAACCTCTTCTGTAAATGTCTCTTGCTTTGACATGAAAGTCACGCTTCAATCATCAGATAATATAGGGAGGTGGAAATGAAGTTAGTTACTTTGGCTGCTTTGGGATCAATCTTTATATCGCTGCCAGCTTATGCATCTACTGACTGCGACAAAGCCGAAGACCAGTCAACAATGACCAAATGCGCCAGTGATGCATTGACCAAGGTAGATAAGCAACTTAACGAAAACTACAAAAAAATAGAAAAACGTTTGGCTGATGATGAGGAAACCAAGAAATTATTGGTAAGCTCACAGCGCCTTTGGATGAAGTTCAGAGACGCAGAATGTAACTTTGCAACATCGACAACATCCGGCGGAAGTATTCATTCAATGATGGTTGCAACATGCAGAACCCAATTAACAACTGCACGTAACAAACAATTATCAGATTATCTCAACTGCGAAGAAGGCGATCTCACCTGCCCTGTACCGTCAGCAGATTAACCCTCCCCCTCCGAAAGAGAAAGAGATCCGCAATCCCGTCAAGCAGAAAAGGGCGCTCAATTTTCTACACCGCACATCCAGCTCAGTGACGGAACCTTTTTCACGCAAAGAGCAACGCCGGGCTCTGCATGCCGCGTAAAATACACTGAAATAAAACGTGTCCAAAAAATTGTCATGCAAGATGGTTTTGTTACCCGCGGGAAAGGTGAAGTACTTGTGTTCGGGTATCAGGTTAACCTAATGGAAGATTTCACAAGAACCTGCAAACAGTTCATTATGAGAAACGGCCGTTAATCACCATTGGTACAAATGCCGTTTTGATTGTGTCATCACTCATCAAGTGAATTTTTCTTGATTTACTATGCAAGTCGCTGTTCAATTCCTGCACATAACTGAGGGGCGAAACATGGATCAACCGACTGAGAGCGCACGAACCAGAATTTCACTTATCCGCAGCCTGACATTTGCACTCCCCCTTCTCGGACTGACTGGCTGCGTGTCGCAACAGGTAAGGGATTTGGAATGGTGCCGAAACATCGAAACCGCCAAGCCCCTCATTGATGAAACAGGTCAGGCGAAGCTCAATGCAGCAATGACTAAAAACAAATGTGCAGACAAATTTCTGGAAGCAAAAAAAGCCGCTGAAGAAACGGAAAAGTTAAAAGCCGCAAAGGCTCAGCCTGCCAAAGCCAAGCAGACAATAAAAAACCCCGCCAAAGCGGGGTTAGTAAAAACCAAGCCAAAAGCTCAGAATTTATAGTTCAAGCCAACCCGAACTGTATGAAACTGCGATTTGGCTTCACCAATACGCCAGCTTCTGTCGAGATCAACATAATCCAGTTTGAGCTTACCAAGATCGGTATAGAGATATTCGGTCTTCAGCGTTACGTTATTTGTAATAGCGTATTCTGCACCGGCACCAACCGTATAGCCGACTTTGGTGTCAGACTGGGATGAGCCATCTAAATAGTTGTTCGCATAGGTTTTAACTTTACCATAGGCAACACCACCGGTTGCATAGACCAGAAAACGATCGACCGGGGTGTAACCAAGACGGACACGTGTTGTACCAAACCAGCTAACCTTGGTTCCGAGATTCACCAATGTGCCGCCCGGAACACTGACATCAAAATCGGATTTCACGCCTGAACCTTGAATATCAGTTTCAATACCAACAACTGCCTGATCAAACTGCCAGTTATAACCGGCCTGAACACCACCGATAAAACCACTGGCATTACCTCTGAGTGAAACGTCGCCAAGCAATTCGTTGAAATCAGTTTTGAACTTTCCACCTGCATAACCGGCATTCACACCGATATAACCACCTGTCCAGGAGAAGGTGTCGACAACTGCAGGTGCCGGATCATTATATACAACGGCATCAGCAGCGAAAGCTGAGCCTGCTGTTAATGCCAGCACGGAGGCCAGAATAATACTCTTCATGATTGTCCCCTTTATTTATTGATAATTATTTTTACATTATAGAAGACAATTATTCATATAGTAAAATAGCAACAGGTAATAATAATTAATTAAAATATAGGCAATATTTTTTACAAAACATAATAACTGACATTAAATTATCATTTATATTCAATATCATAATTATATATACTCTATCATCAAAAATATAAAAGAAACAACATCCCGATCTGATGATATAGTTTCTCGTGCATTTCACAATGCAGAGTTGTAAAATTTCAAATGCAGACAATAAAAAAGGCCGGGGCAAAAATGCACCGACCTTCCTACTCATCAATTAATTGCCAGTGCCAGTACATCCGTGGTCAAAAGCTTAAATTGATGAAGACATTTGCGAGCGCTGTGAGAAACGCGCTGCTTAGCAATGTCTATGCCGTGTATATAGACAGTGATTGTGTCTTAAAAAAGATCAGGACAGCTTATATTTTTAAAATTGTTTTACCCAATTAATATTATCAGGATCAACACCAACCCCAGATGCAACCTTAATCGCTCTGTCTTTTAACTCCTCTGGTATTTCAGCCGTGCGGGAAAGAACCCAAAAATACTTCGGGCTTGATCCGGCAATAATTGCCCAGCGATAATCCTCATCCAAAGCAACTATATTATAGCCGCCATAAAACGGGCCGAAAAACGATACCTTCAATGCGCCCTCAGATTGGCCGCGTACAAAAACAGCCGTCCCCGATGCACGCTTATGCCGGCCGGAGATTTCATCGACACCGCTGTTCAGCACATTTACAGTGCCATCACCATTGAGTGTATATTCAGCCGTGGTTTTAATCAGGCCTTTTTCAAACCGGTTTTCTACACGGGCGACTTCATACCACTTCCCCAGATAGCGATTGAGTTCGAAACCGGTAACCGGCACCACATTATCAGGAATTTTAGGATTAGCGGCTTTATATAATTTATATCCGGCAAACAGGCCGATAGCGGCCATCAATAGCTTTTTCACGCTCATAACAAACTCCCGTCAGTTATAGTGTGAACGCATATAGATATTGAGAGTTCCCGAAACTATGATGCAGAACAAAAAATCAACTATTATCGACATTTTTTGCCTTAGAATATGACTTACTAAAAAGTGTTATTCCCACTCTCAGAATTTAAGTGTATTGATTTTAAAACAATATTTTAATCACGCGAATATTTATTGGATACAATATGCTAGGACGAATTTTAAACGGTCTAGAAAAGACTTATTTAATAAAATCGTGGTTGATAGGCATTTTCTTATATGCAAGTCTTCTTATATTTAAAGATGAGTTTACGGAATTAAGCATTACGATTTATATTTATTTCGGATTATGCACTGTCTTATTTCCATTCTCAAAAATGATATTAGATGAAATAAGAGATAATATAGACGAAGATTATATAATAATGATAAAATTAATTCTTCATAATCACACAACAATAATTATTTTAAAACTATTATTAATTATATTATTCTGGTCATTCACTCCATTTATTTTAATTCTTGGAATTATATATACGGCTTTATAAGAGCATACCCTAATTTAAACACCCTGATTATCTCATATAATGTGCAAAATCTTGCGGCCTATGGCCGGAAGCGGAAAATCAGATCCTCTTCAGTTTCAAGCTTTTCTACATCTTCAGCTTGAGCTGATTTGATCACAGCCTGCCAGAAATGGAGCGCAGTTGTGTTTTTTGGCGCGACACGCAGTTCCCAAACCCCGCTATGCATTTGCAAAATCTCAACAGCTGTATAGCGTGCCAGTCCCTGCTTGCGATAAGCTTTCAGAATGAAAAATTCCGCAAATGAATAGTCCGTGCCTTTACCGGAAGGTGACCAGTTATTGATAAAGGCAAAACCAATATCTTTTCCCTCAAAAGATATCAGATATGGCCATCTGTTTGCTTCTGACCAGTATAAATCAAAATACGGATAATCATCGTCTGTCTCTTCGTAAGCGCGCATTTCAGCGAAATATTCCGTCATGAAAGCGCTTATGATTGATTTCTCAGCTTTCGCTGCCAGACGTATCTCTAATTTCACACTAAATTCCGATCATACCCGACAAAGAAAGCCACACACTTCCGATTTAACTCCAGCTAGTATAGCGCTGCAAAGAACCTGTCAGGTTTGTTCAAAGCTTTAACGAACCATCTGCTACCTCAATCACAACGGCAAAAGCGGCATCATCATTCCTGCAAAGGCCATCAAAACGACAACAATCCAGGGCTGCACTTTCCAGACTGTGAGCAGTAAAAACCCTGTCAGTGCCAGCGCAAAATCCTGATTGGTAAAAACCGCCCCTGTCCATACCGGATTATACAGTGCCGCGCCGAGAATGCCGACAACCGCTGCATTGGCACCACGCATTGCCGCCTGTGCTGTCGGGCGCAAACGCAGCCTGTCCCAGAACGGAAGCATGCCATAAACAAGCAGCAAGCCCGGCAAGAATATCGCGATCAGAGCAATAGAAGCACCGGCAATTCCGTTTGGCTCCGGTTGCATCACTGCACCGAGATAGGCTGCGAATGTGAATAACGGCCCCGGTACAGCCTGCGCCAGCCCATAACCTGCCAGAAAAGCCTCTTTGCTCACCCATTGCGGTGTCACAACTTCTGCCTGCAACAGCGGCAAAACCACATGCCCGCCACCAAAAACTAGCGAACCGGCACGATAAAAAGCATCGAACACAGCAACAGGCTGATATCCTGTAACAGCGGTCAGCACCGGCAAAAATGCGAATAAAACCGCAAACAGGCTTAAAGCTATAAAGCCGCCTCTGCGCGATACAGGAAATTTCAGATTGCCGGTCACAGCCGTACCATTGCCACGGCAAAGCCACAGGCCAAGCATGGCACCGCCGGTAATAGCCGCGATCTGCCCGATTGCTCCCGCTGCAAAAACCACAAGCACGATTGCTGAAAGCGCAATGAAAACGCGGGGCTTATCCGGTGTCAGACTGCGCGCCATACCCCAGACCGCCTGCGCAACAATTGCCACGGCAACCAGTTTCAAACCATGCAGCAGACCTTCCGCATACACACCTGTGAATGATGCTGCGCCCAGTGCAAAAGCCGCAAGAAGGAGTGCTGATGGCAGTGTGAAGGCCAGTGAAGCCGCCAGACCACCGGCAAGACCATTACCGCGTAAAAGACCAAGCGCAAAAGCGACCTGACTGGACGCAGGGCCGGGCAAAAACTGGCATAAGGCAACCAGATCGGCATAACCGGCTTCATCCATCCATTTGCGGCGCACGACAAGCTCGTCTCGATAATAGCCCAGATGTGCAACCGGCCCGCCAAACGATGTCAGCCCGAGTTTAAGAAACACGCGGAAAACTTCAGCACAGGAACCCTGTGCTGGTTTTGTCAGTGATCCGCTTTCATTTCCTGAGCGCATTATGCCCCTCATCCGCAACGCTTTGTTTCTGGCAGAGATTTGATCCGATACAAATCAACCGGCTCATAAAGTGCCTGAATGTCAGACAAATGACACAAAATATTTTGCGCAGCCATTCAGACAAGTAAATCTTGTCGATTAACGTGTTTTCTTGATTTTTGATCGTGACATGACATGCATTTATAATCTCCGCCGGTCATGCGTATTTCCGGCTTTTGCGAGTTTATATGTCGGGAGGTAAAGGCATAATGCGCAACGGGGGACAACTCCTTGTAGAAAGCCTGATCGCGCTTGGTGCGCGTAAGAGTTTCGGTGTTCCGGGAGAAAGTTATCTGGCAGTGCTGGACGCACTTCACGACACCAAAGGCAAGCTGGATTATATCCTGTGCCGCAATGAAGGCGGCGCTGCATTTATGGCTGCCGCTTACGGCAAACTAACCAACACCCCCGGCATTTGCTTTGTCACCCGTGGCCCCGGTGCCACCAACGCCTCCATTGGCGTGCACACGGCCATGCAGGACAGCGCACCGATGCTGCTGTTTATTGGTCAAGTCGGCACCGATATGACCGGCCGTGAAGCTTTTCAGGAAATCGACTACCGCGCCATGTTCGGCACAGTTGCCAAATGGGCGGTACAGATCGATCAGGTCGAGCGTATTCCGGAAATTCTGGCACGCGCATGGACAATGGCCACAACCGGTCGTCCGGGTCCCGTGGTGATTGCACTGCCGGAAGATATGCTGACCAGTCTGACAGACAAAGCGCCTCTGACCGCACCGGCTAAAATCGCCTCCCCTGCCCCGCAGGCAGAAACAATGGCAACAGCACAACAAATGCTGAAAGTCGCGAAGAAACCGGTCATTTTAATGGGTGGCACCAACTGGTCAGAAACAGGTCGTGCGGCACTGCAAAGCTTCGCAGAACAGTCCGATATTCCTGTGGTTGCTGCCTTCCGCTATCAGGATCAGTTCGACAATTTCTCTCCAGCCTTCGCGGGTGAAGCCGGTGTCGGCATGCTGCCCCATGTCAAAGCGCTGATCCGTGATGCCGATCTTATTCTGGCGATCAATGTCCGTTTTGGTGAGATGACCACTGATGGTTATACATTGCTCAATGTACCGGTGCCGCAGCAGAAGCTGATCCATGTGCATCCGTCCGATGCGGAAATCGGCAAAATCTATGTGCCGGATTTGGGCATTCACGCCTGTCCGAACAGTTTTGCCCAAAGCCTGCAACCGGTCAGCGGTGCATGGGCAGACTGGCGCAAAGCCGCCCGTGATGCCTATCTTGCCAGTTTTGATGCCCCTGCCCAGCCGTCGCCGGTGGATATGGTTGCAGTGATGGCCTATTTGCGCGACCGTATGCCGGAAAATGTGATCCTGACCAATGGCGCAGGCAATTTCACTGTTTGGCCGAATAAGTTTGCAAAATTCGGCACCAAAGCACGGCTGCTCGCCCCGCAATCCGGTGCTATGGGCTATGGTGTTCCGGCAGCTATTGCCGCCAAAGTTGCCGAGCCTGAACGTATGGTGGTCTGCTTTGCCGGTGACGGCGATTTCCAGATGAATTGTCAGGAGCTCGGCTCCGCCATGCAAGCAGGTGCGCAGCCGATCATCCTCATACTCAATAACGGGATTTACGGCACGATCCGCGCCCATCAGGAAAAGCATTATCCGGCACGGGTCTCCGGCACCACAATGGAAAATCCGGACTTTGTGACACTGGCAAAATCCTATCGTTTTCATGCGGAGCGAGTGGAAACCACGGCAGATTTCGCCGCCGCTTTTGAACGTGCTGCAGCATCAAAAACCGGCGCGGTGCTGGAACTTAATATTTCACCGGAAGCCCTTACACCCCGCCAGACATTAAGCCAGATGCGCGCCGCCGCATTGGCAGCGAAGGAAATGGCATGACATCCCGAAACGACATCCGGCTCGGTGCCGATATCGGCGGCACATTCACCGATATCGCACTGGATATGCGCGGAACACTCTATTCCACCAAGGTTCTGACCAATTATACCGCACCGGAACAGGCAATTCTCGACGGTATCCGCATTGTCACGGAACAGGCAGGCATCAGCCCTGCCGAGCTCGATATTGTTATTCACGGCACCACACTGGCCACCAATGCGCTGATTGAACGGCGAGGTGCCAAGACAGCTTTTGTGACCACCGAAGGCTATCGTGATGTTATCGAAATGCGCAGTGAAAACCGTTTCGAGCAATATGATCTCAATCTGAAACTGCCTTCCCCTCTGGTCGCGCGTGAACATCGCTTTACCGTCAAAGGCCGCATGAATGCACAGGGTCAGGAATTGCAGCCGCTGGATGAGGCAAAGCTGGAAGAAATCGCCGATGCGATTTCAGAAGGTGGTTTCGGCGCAGTCGCCATCGGCTTTATCCACTCCTATATGAATCCGGAGCACGAACGCCGTGCCCGTGCGATTTTGCAGCGCAAGCTTTCTGTGCCAATTTCCATCTCGGCGGAAGTCTCGCCGCAAATGCGCGAATTTGAACGCTTCAACACAGTTTGCGCCAATGCCTATGTGCGCCCGCAAATGGCCGATTATCTGGCGCGTTTGCAGGTACGGCTCAAAGAAATGGGCGCAACCTGCCCTGTTTTCATGATCCATTCCGGCGGTAGTCTGATTTCCGTTGATACAGCGTCTGAATTTCCGGTGCGTCTGGTGGAATCCGGCCCTGCGGGTGGCGCGATCTTTGCCGCGGATATTGCCCGCCGTTTCGGCATTGAGAATGTCGTTTCCTACGATATGGGCGGCACTACAGCCAAAATCTGCCTGATCGAAAATTTTGTCCCGAAAACCGCGCGTACTTTTGAAGTCGCCCGCACCTATCGCTTTTGCAAGGGTTCCGGCATGCCGATCTCCATTCCGGTGATCGAGATGATCGAAATCGGTGCAGGTGGCGGTTCCATTGCATGGGTGGACTCGATGGGACGCATCCAGACCGGCCCGGAAAGCGCTGCCTCTGAACCAGGCCCTGCCTGTTATCAGCGCGGCGGTACCCGTCCTGCGATTACCGATGCCGATCTGATGCTGGGTAAACTTGATGCCGATAATTTCGCCGGCGGTGCGATTAAGCTCTCGGTACAGAATGCTGAAACTGCCATCGACAAAGATGTCGGCTCCAAGCTCAATCTGAAACCGCTTTCCGCTGCTTTCGGCATTTGTGAAGTGGTCGATGAGAATATGGCCAATGCTGCCCGTGTTCATGCGGTGGAAAACGGCAAAAACATCTCCGATAATATTATGATTGCCTTTGGCGGCGCCGCACCTTTGCATGCCGCCCGTCTGTGCGAAAAACTCGGCGTTGAGCAATGCCTGATCCCGCAGGGTGCCGGTGTTGGCTCCGCTATCGGCTTCCTCAAAGCACCATTCGGCTATGAAGCTCTGGTGTCGCATCTGGCCAAGCTGTCCGGCATCAATCTCGATGCGGTTAATGCCACGCTGGCAGACCTCAGTACCGCAGCGGAAAGCTTTGTGCGCAGCGGCACTGATGCACCGCTGGAGCGTGAAGTCACCGCCTTCATGCGCTATGCCGGTCAGGGCTGGGAAATTCCGGTCACCGCGCCGCAGCCGCCGTTTAATGAGCAGGCACTGGCGACAATTCGCGAGCGTTTCCTTGAGAATTATGCCCGTTTCTTTGGCCGCCCGATTGAAGGCGCAGAGATTGAAATCGTCACATGGTCGGTGAAAGTGGAAGTCAAACAAAGCGTCACGCAAAGCGGCACTGTCAGCTATGGCGATCGTGTCATCACGCCTACTCAACAACGCGATGTGTTTGATCCGAGTAACGGCACAATGCTGCCGACCGGCATTTTTGATCGTGGTTCTTTAGCGAGCGGCGACCGTGTAGCGGGCCCTGCGATCATTACCGAACGCGAAACCTCCACCATTGTGACCGCGCCTTTTGATGCGGTTATCCAGCATGACGGCACAATTCTGCTGGTGAAAAAAGGAAAATCCGCATGAGTGAATTGGATGAAATCCGCATGCAGGTCATGTGGAACCGCCTGATTTCCGTGGTGGAAGAACAGGCGCTGACTTTGCTGCGCACGGCTTTTTCCACTTCGGTGCGCGAGGCAGGCGATCTCTCCGCCGGTGTGTTTGATCCGCAAGGGCAAATGCTGGCGCAGGCAGTCACCGGCACACCGGGTCATGTGAATACTATGGCCGAAGCCGTGCTGGAATTTATCAATGAAATTCCGCGTGATGAGATGTTCGAGGGTGATACCTATGTCACCAATGATCCGTGGAAAGGTACCGGCCATCTCCATGATATCACAATGGTTTCACCGTCTTTCCTCAATGGCGAACTGGTCGCGTTCTTCGCCTGTACCGCCCATGTGGTCGATGTCGGCGGTCGTGGTTTCGGCGCAGACGGTAAATCTGTCTATGAAGAAGGCATTCAGATTCCGATTATGAAATTTGCCGAACGCGGCGCGGTCAATAAAGATCTGATCCGTATTCTGCGTGCCAATGTGCGTGAGCCTAATCAGGTGATCGGCGATTTCTACTCCCTCTCCGCCTGTAACGAAGTCGGTCATCGCCGTCTTGTCGATATGATGCGTGAGATCGGCCTGACATCACTTGATAATCTGTCGGAATTTATCTTCTCGCGCACCACCAACGCTATGCGTGAGCGTCTTGCACAGTTTCCTGAAGGCTCGTGGTCAAATGAGCTGATGACAGACGGTTATGATGAACCGATCCGTCTTGCAGCCGTGGTTGATATGAAAGACGGTCTGGTGAATGTGGATTTCACCGGCAGCGATCCGATGAGCCGCTGGGGCATCAATGTTCCGATCATTTATACCAAAGCCTATGCATCCTATGCGCTGAAATGCGTACTGGCACCGGAAATCCCGAATAATGCGGCCTCGCTGGCTTTCTTCACCGTGTCTTCCGAGACCAATATTCTCAATGCGCAACGCCCTGCGCCGGTATCCCTGCGCCATGTGATCGGTCATATGGTGCCGGATCTGGTGTTTGGTGCTCTGGCCAAGGCTTTGCCGGGTCAGATTATGGCTGAAGGTGCCGGTGCGCTGTGGAATATTCATATTTCCGTACGCCCTGTGGCAGGACAAAGCGGACAGAATGCCGAAGTGCTGATGTTCAATTCCGGCGGTATGGGCGCGCGCCCTGCCCTTGACGGCTTGTCGGCCACCGCCTTCCCGTCCGGTGTACACACTATGCCGATTGAAGCCACGGAGCATACCGGCCCTGTGATTATCTGGCGCAAGGAATTGCGACCGGATTCCGGCGGTGACGGTGAGTTCCGTGGTGGTCTCGGACAAATCATTGAAATCGGTGCGGCGGATAATCATGAATTTGATTTTTCCGCGATGTTTGACCGTGTTACACAAGCGCCGCGTGGCCGCAATGGCGGGAAAAACGGAACTGCGGGCTCCGTAAAACTCGATGACGGCACCGCAATGCGCTCTAAAGGCTGGCAGCATGTGCCTGCAGGTAAAAGACTGGTGCTTAACCTGCCGGGCGGCGGCGGCTATGGCGACCCCGCACAGCGCTGCGCAAAGGCACGCGAGCAGGATAAAATTCAGGGTTATGTCACGGAGGAGAGACAATGACCTATATTTCTTCACGGCTGGCAGCGGTTAAACCGTCTGCCTCCATGGCCGTTTCACAAGCTGCCAAAGCACTGAGTACCAAAGGCATTGATGTGATTGATCTGGGGCTTGGTGAACCGGATTTCCCGACACCGGCGCATATTACCGAAGCTGCCTATCAGGCAGCCAAAGCCGGTGACACGCTCTATACCGCTGCGCTCGGCACATTGGCACTGCGCAAGGCGATCGTCGCCAAATTTTCCCGCGAGAACGGGCTAGATTTTACCACTGATGAGATCATCGTTTCCAACGGTGCCAAGCAGATCATTTTTAACGCACTGATGGCAACATTGGAGGATGGTGACGAGGTTATTCTGCCGACACCATATTTCGTATCCTATCCGGAAATGGCGAAATTGCTTGGCGGCAAACCGGTGATTGCCCATTGCCGTGAAGAAGACGGGTTTCGTTTAACGCCTGAAATTCTGGAACAGGCAATCACGCCGAAAACCAAATGGCTATTCCTCAATTCACCCGGCAATCCGTCCGGTGCAGTCTACGATGAAGCCAGCCTCAAAGCGCTCGGCGCGGTGCTGGAACGGCACCCGCATGTGCTGGTTCTGTCCGACGAGATTTATGAACACATCATCTTTGACGGGCTGGAATTTATCTCTTTTGCCAAAGCCTGCCCGCAGCTGAAAACCCGCAGCCTGATCGTCAACGGCATGTCCAAAGCCTATGCGATGACCGGCTGGCGTGTCGGTTATGCTGCTGGCCCATTGCCGCTGATCAAGGCCATGGCCACGGTGCAGAGCCAGTCGATTACATCCGTCTGCTCCATTGCACAGGCCGCCGGTACAGCGGCACTTGAAGGGTCGCAGGATCATATCCGCACCTTCCGCGATGCTTTCCAGCGCCGCCGCGATCTGGTGGTCAAAGGCATTCATGCGATTGAAGGCCTGAGCCTGCGCGTGCCGGAAGGCGCGTTCTATGCCTTTATCAATTGTGCCGGTCTGATCGGCAAGCAATGTCCGGACGGTTCCGTGCTGAATGATGATACGGCGGTGGCAAATTACCTGCTCAATGAAGGCCATGTCGCAGCTGTACCGGGCGCCGCTTACGGTATGTCACCTTATTTCCGCATCTCGACAGCAACCTCCGATGAGGTTCTGGGTGAAGCTATCAGACGCATTGCCGGTGCTGTTGCACGTCTGAAACCGGCATCAAAGGCATAAATCATGGATTTTGATACAATTCTTATCACCGGGGCGGCCGGAAGGCTCGGCACCGAACTACGCCGCGGCTTGGCACCACTGGCGCGCAAATTGCGCCTCACAGACCGCGTTGCAATCAATGATCTGCAGCCGAATGAAGAAGCAGTGATCTGCGATCTTGATGATGCCGATACGATCATGAAACTGGCAGAAGGCGTGGATGCGATCCTGCATTTCGGTGGTGAGCCGCTGGAAGTGTCATGGGAGCGTATTCTGCGCTCCAATATTCAGGGCAGCTATAATATTTATGAAGCCGCCCGCAAAAATGGCGTGAAACGCGTGATCTACGCCTCTTCCGTTCATGCCATCGGCTATCACGAGCTGGAAACCCATATTGATGCGGATGCCCCGCACCGGCCTGACAGTTTCTATGGTCTGTCCAAATGTTTTGTCGAAGACTTAGGGCGGCTCTATTGGGATAAATTCGGCATTGAGACAGTCGCCTTGCGCATTTTCTCATCCTTCCCTGAACCGGCAGACCGCCGCATGCTGTGGTCGTGGTTGTCCTTTGATGATTGTGTGCGTCTCGTTTCCGCCGCCCTCACTGCGCCGCGTGTTGGTTTTACCGTCAGCTTCGGCATGTCGGATAACCGTGTCTCGCCGGTTAATAACAGCAAGGCGGGTCATCTCGGCTATCAGCCGCAGGATAATACGGAAAGCTATCGTGCAGCTGTCGAAAGCCGCACCAAACGCTCCGATCCTTATGCCCCTGCCACCCGTTATCTCGGTGGCTGGTTCGTCGATATCGGTCATCCTGATGATGAGGCAAAATCATGAAACAGCATTATGATGTTGTGATTATCGGCGGCGCGGTCATCGGTTCTTCGGTTGCCTATTTCCTGTCGCAGAACCCTGATTTTAACGGTTCAATCCTCGTTGTGGAACGCGACCCAACCTATGTGCGCGCAGCTACATCGCTGTCATCTTCTTCGATCCGCAACCAGTTTTCCAACCCGATTAATGTGGAAATCAGCCGTTTCGGCACAGAATTTATCCGCAATTTTGCGGAGGTGATGCAGGTTGCCGGTGACAAGCCGGATCAGCAGTTCCATGAAGGCGGTTATCTGTTCCTCGCCAATACGCCGGATCAGGTGCAGACTTTGCGCGAAAATCACGAAGTGCAGATCGCCTGCGGTGCCGATGTGGTGCTGTGGGATCGTGAGGAACTGAGCCGTGCCTTCCCGCATCTCAATACGGACGATATTCTGCTGGCCTCCTATGGTCGCTCCGGTGAAGGCTGGTTCAACAATACCGGCCTGATGTATGGCTTTAAAAACAAAGCCCGTGAACTCGGTGCCGATTATATCACTGATGAAGTGGTGGCCATTCATCGCGATGGCAATCGTGTCACCGGTGTCGAGCTGAAATCCGGTCAGAGCATCTCGGCGGGTACAATCGTCAATGCGTCCGGTGTCAGTGCGGCATTGACCGCACGTATGGCAGGGCTGGACGTGCCGATTGAACCGCGCAAACGCACATTGTTTGTCTATGACTGTGCTCAGACACCGGAAGGCAGCGCCACGGTCAACGGCGGTCGTCTGCCGCTGATGATTGATCCGAGCGGTGTTTTCTGCCGTCCTGAAGGCCGTTTCTTCCTAACCGGTTGTCCGCCGGTAGAAGACCCTGCGGTCGATTGGGATGATTTCACCCCGCGTTATGAAGAGTTTGAAGAGATCATCTGGCCTGCTCTTGCAGAGCGCTCACCAGCCTTTGAGGCGATCAAAGTCGTCAACCAATGGGCGGGGCATTATGACTTCAACGTGCTGGATCATAATCTGATTGTCGGCCGTCACCCTGAGGTGGAAAACTTCATCTATGCTAATGGCTTCTCCGGTCATGGCCTGCAACAAGGCCCTGCAACGGGACGCGCTGTATCCGAGCTGATCACCTATAATGGGTTCCGTACTCTCGACCTCTCCGAAGTCGGCTATGAACGCGTGATTGCCAATAAGCCTTTCCTTGAAAAGGCTGTGATATGATATAGACCCTAAGCAAGCATAAGGGCGAGCGGAGGCAGGTAATGCACATTAATCAGGTCGTTATAAACATGGTCACAGACCATGAATGACAGGGTGCCGCGCCTCCCCCCGCTCAATGCTTTACGCGTCTTTCATGCGGTGATGCGCTATCGCAGCTTCCGCAAAGCAGCTGACGAATTATTTGTCAGTCCGCAAGCCGTCAGCCAGCAGATTAAACTGCTGGAAGACACATTAGGGATCATGCTGTTTGACCGTAAAGGTCGCATGGTTGACCCGACTGAACAGGCCATTCTGCTCGCGCATTTTGTGCAGGCCGGTTTTGACGAATTTGCCGAAGGTGTGCGTCGCGTCACCAAGACCGGTCACCGCAACCGCATCAATGTCAATGCCAGTCCCTATTTTGCCACCCGCTATCTGATGGACCGCCTTGAGCAATTCCGCACCACAATGCCCGGCGTGGTATTACAGCTGACCACTATGGTGGAAATCCCTGATTTTTCCCGCGATGATATCGACGTTTCCGTGCAATGGGGCTTCGGCGAGTGGACAGAATTCGACCAGACATTGCTGGTGCGTGACCCGAAAATTATCTGCTGTGCACCGGCGCTCGCACATCGGGTGCGGAAACCGGAAGATCTGCTGAGCATGACGTTGCTGCATCCGGTGCTGGCCACCAATCTATGGCAAAAAGTACTGCGTCATCTGGATTTGCAGGATATTGAAGCCAAAGGCGATGTGCAGTTTCAGGATGCCGCCACCATGCGCCGCGCTACTCTGGCAGGGATGGGGATGGGGCTGGTTTCGGCCATTGATGCTATGGATGATTTGCGTCAGGGGCGGCTGATTGCACCGCTCGGCATTGATGCCCTGAGCACCATGAAAGAAGAAGATATTCCGGGTTTTTATCTGGTTGTGCCGCGCGGTTACCGGCGTGTGAAAACCATTGCGGCTTTTTGCGACTGGATCAAAGGCGAAGACTGGTCAGCCATGCTGCGCCGTGAAATGACCATCGGCGACATGCCTTACGATATATAAGTAAGCCCTCAGATTATCTTGCGTCTGCACCTGTCAGCCTGCTCTTTTCGCAAGCGGCTGCGTGCTGAAACACGCCCGTTTTCTGCAAAATTTCCACCTGAATATATCATCAAGAAAATCTTGTCGTTTAGCCACTTTTCTTGATTTGGTACGCGCGTCCGACGCGGCAAACTGCTCTCAGCACGGGACGGTGTAAACAATTGCAAAATAAAAACAGCTTTGCCAGCACGCCGCCGTCCTGCGGGGAAACATATTTCAGTGCCGCTCAGATTTTATCCGGCGGCGGTGACGGAAAAGGCAATGCAGCAGACACAAAATAACATTAAGCCACTGGTGCGCGTGGAAGCGCTTGAAAAGAGCTTCGGAGCTCTCACAGTACTCAATCGTGTGAGTTTAAGCGTTAATCCGGGCGGTGTATTGGCTATTATCGGGCCCAGCGGCTCCGGTAAAAGCACATTGCTGCGCTGTCTGAATTATCTGGAAGTGCCGGATAAAGGTCGCATCACACTCGGTGATATGGAACTTGTTGCCGAGAAACATCCGTCCCAAAAGCAAATTCTCGATCTGCGCCGTTCGGCAGGCATGGTGTTTCAGTCTTTCAACTTGTTTCCGCATATGAATGTGCTGGAAAATGTGTCGCTCGCACAGAAACGCGTTCTCGGCCGTTCGCAGCAGGAAGCCGATGAGCGTTCTATTGAACTCCTCAAACGCGTGGGACTGGACTCCAAGGCTGCCGAATATCCGCATCGCTGCTCCGGTGGCCAGCAGCAGCGTATCGCAATTGCCCGCGCACTGGCACTGAACCCGAAAATCATGCTGTTCGATGAGCCGACCTCGGCACTTGATCCGGAACTCGGATTAGAGGTTCTCGCGGTCATGCGTGAACTGGCGCAAGACGGTATGACGATGATTGTCGTGACCCATGAAATGCATTTTGCCGAGAGCGTTTCCGACCATGTGATGATCATGGCAGACGGCAACATCATTGAATCCGGTATCAGCAAAGACGTGATGCGTGATCCGCAGACAGAACGCGCACGCCGGTTTCTGCATGCCGTGAGAGATCGCTGATGCAGGATATTATCTTTAATATTATCAGAGGCTTGCCTGCGACGATCGCTTTAACGGCTGCAGCGCTGATGATCGGGCTTATTCTCGGTGTGCCGCTGATGCTGGCACGTATTTCTCGTCATAACTGGCTGCGCTACTCAGCCATGGCGCTGATTACCTTTGTGCGCAGTATTCCGCCGATTGTCTGGCTGTTTGTGATCTTTTTTGGGCTTGGCAGCGGTTATTTCCGTGTTGCCCCCTTCCCCGCTGCTGCGGCGGGTCTCGGTCTGATTGCTTCGGCCTACATGGCGGAGATTTATCGCGGCGCGCTTCTCTCCATTCATCGTGGTCAATGGGAAGGCGCTGCCGCTCTGGGTATGCATCCGGTGCGGATGTGGATTGATGTGATCATGCCGCAGCTTATCCGCGTCGCCCTGCCGGCAATGGCAACCTATGCCATCGGTCTTTTGAAAGATTCTGCGATTGCCTCGACAATCGGCGTTTCTGAAATGACCTTCTATGCCAATCAGTCCTCTATGGCGACCTATCGCGGGCTTGAAGTCTTCAGCTTTGTCGCCCTGCTCTATATCGCCCTCAGCCTGCCGGTTGCATGGATGTCACGCGAGATTGATGCGCGTATGCGAAAGAAGGTGTCCCGATGATCCCGGTTTTGGCGGAACAATTCCATAACTGGCTACCGCAAATGCTCAGCGGCCTGCGGATCAGCCTGATTGTCACCGGAATGAGCCTGCTGATCGGCATCCCGCTGGGCTTTTTTCTGTCGCTCGGCGTAATGTCCAAGACAAAACCAACCCGCTGGGCTGCGCTGACGCTAGTTGAAGTGGGGCGTGGTGCGCCGTCTCTGGTTCTGCTGCAATTTGCCTATTTCGGCCTGCCTTCTGTCGGTCTGACACTAACCTCCTGGTCGGCCAGTATTGTGGCTCTGAGCTGGACAACCGGTGCTTATACCAGTGAGATCATCCGTGCCGGTTTGCAATCTGTCCCCGCTGGGCAGCGTGAGGCAGCTCAAGCAATCGGTCTGACACCGCTGGATATGATGCGCTTTATCGTTGTGCCGCAAGGTCTGCGTATCGCCATTCCGGCTCTGCTCGGCTTTGCGATCCTGATTTTTCAGACCACATCCTTGTGTTTTGCCATTGCGCTGCCGGAGCTGACAGCCCGCGCCTATGAAATTGGAACCAATACATTCCAATATCTGCCAGCCCTGATCCTGGCTGGTCTTCTCTACCTGCTCATTTGCATTCCGGCGACGCTGATTGTCGGCGTCATCGAAGCCCGTGCGCAGCATTAAATAAGCAACAAAAAGGGGAAATCATGAATAAGTTTTTTACACTCACACTGGCTGCCGGTCTTAGCAGCACTTTTCTGGCAGGCGCTGCTTTTGCACAAGATTGCACGCCGCAGCATAAAATCACCACTGTTGAAGCCGGTTATCTGACGATTGCAGCACCGACTTTCCCGCCTTTCTCCATTCCTAAAGGCGAAAGCGATCTCAGCGGTGTGGATGGTGAAATCGTCAAGGAAATCGCTGCCAAAGAATGCCTGAAAATCAAAATCGCACCGGTTGAATATGCAACAGCCATTCCGTTTGTTGTTTCAGGTCGTGCAGATATTGCCATCGGCAATTATTACCGCACCGATGAGCGGCAGAAAGTGGTCAATCTTTCCGCTCCGCTCTATCTCGATCAGATGGGGCTCTATTCCAAAGAAGGTGTGACCGCTGTTGCCCAGCTTGAAGGCCGTAATGTCGGTACCGTACAGGGCTATCTCTGGGTCAATGAGCTGAAAGCCATTCTCGGCGATAAACTCAGCCTCTATAACAACTATGTCGCGCTTTATCAGGATCTGGAAGCCGGACGTATCGAGATCGCAATTGACGGCGTTGCTGTCGGTACTGCCGCGCAGCAAGGCGGCGCGCTGAAAGATGTTCAGATTAAAGTTTCAGAAAAAGACGAGCGCGTACAAAGCTCTGTCTATCCGGCACAGGCCGGTCTGCCGCTTTCCAAAAACAATCCGGATCTGCTCGCTGCCGCCGATGATGTGGTCAAAGAGCTGCATAAATCCGGTCGTATGGTCGAAATTCTCAAAGAATACGGCCTGTCTGAGAGCGCTGCAGATGTCGGTGAAGCCCGCCTGATCAAGTAACAGGTTTTATTGATGGCTCCCCTGCTTTATTGAAGGCGGGGGAGTTATATTTAACTAATTGATATTATTATATAATTTAATCATCGTCTTCCGATTTGGGTTTGCCTTCATACCGGATCAGGAAGACGGCCATGCCTAAAACCATCAAGGCCAATGAAAACCATGTCAGTGCATAGACCAGATGATTATCTGCAAATTTTACTACGGTCAGCCCGCCTTCCGGCCGGTCAGCACGGTTTTGGGCGCCATTCGCATCAATGAAATAGTCCGGCACATTCTTCACATCGGCATGTTTGGCAAAAGCCTCAATATCACGGGCATACCAGATATTTTTTTCCGGCTCATTCTGACGCAAGAAGAAGCCTTTCGGCTCTGTCAGGCGTAGCAGGCCTGTGACTGTTGTTTCGCCTTCAATCTGACCGCTTGTACGGTTGAGAGGATCGCGCCTGGCACTTGCAACATAACCGCGATTGATAAAGACGGTCTCGCCATTATCGCGCAGAAAAGGTGTGACAATCCAATAGCCTGAACCCCGCTCGGTCAGTGCACCGACGGCGATCTCCTTATTATTAAGATAATGACCGGAGAGCGTCACAGCACGATATTCATAAGCTTTCTTGTCAGCATTCTGCCAGGCATTGATATCAGGCGCGGAAACAGGGTTTGCATTGATATTTTGCTCGACGCGGGCGATCAGATCATGTTTCCAGCTTAAACGCTTGACCTGCCAGAGACCAAGCGCGCTCAGACCGGTGATTAGCAGACCGGCAATCAGAGAAATCAGCACAATTTTCGTGCGTTTTGATCCGGATGAATGGGTCTGATTTTCTGCCATGAACTTAATCTCTTTATGTCTTTGATGCTGGTCTTTGTCTCTATGCCTTATCCCTAGTCAGGCAAATCAGAATTTACATTACGCACAATTGTTTGAACGCGTTGTTGTCATAAAAAGCGACTATGTCGGTACAATGACCTTCACTCAGAGCATTTCCCAAGCATGTTAAATCAACTTGGACAGGTTGCGATAATACGACAAACAAAGGATTCAGTTTGAAATAGACGCTTAGTGCCTTATATTGGATAGGGCGCGCAGTGCGGGTTTTACGCAATATTGGCCGTGTTCTGCCTGCTGGGTTAATTTTCGCAAATATCCGCCGGCAGAGCGTATTTTATCTGAGCGTTCAAGGATTGCCGCAAGGGTAACCGCTGCATTGATCTCTCCCATAATTTCACAAGCCTTTTGCCATGCAGAAACGGTAATCCCGAGCATCGGACGAATATGCCCTGCTGTAAGGATTAAATCACGCCATTGATGAATACCATGCTGTGCGTAATGGCTGATTTGCGGACAATGTTGTAAAATTTCCTGAAGATCAGGTGTTGATGTATGAGTTTGCACTTTAGAGTCATGCCGCAAATTTTTTGATATTGGCTCTGGTTTAATGTTTTCGCGATTTTGTACCTGTTTGTTATCAAAAGATTCTATGTTTGAATTCTGAATGTGGTGCTCATTTTCGCATACATTGCCGCTCGTTTTTTGTTCTGAAACCTTTGAAAGATAAAGATTTTCCACGTTTTTGCGTAAAATGCTCAAAGCCTGTTCGCGTTTACCCAGATTTTCCAGCGTGCCATTGCGTTCAACGCGGCCGGAAAGTGCCTGTAACTGATCATAAAGAGTATTCCAGTCCCCTTCCCTCCCCTCATTGAGGGCGGCCAGAATGGTTTTGGAAATATCGCGGAGATGAATTGTAATGTTGAAACGCAATTGCTGACGGATACGTGCCTGTTCACGCAATTCAGTTGCATGGGTTTCAATTTCTGAGGCTTTAAATGTCAGTGGTGACAGATCAAAACCAAAGGCCATGGCAATTTCACCATTGCTGTCGCGGCGCACAAAACGCTTACCATTGGGGCTGTCACGGCGCAAAATGAAACCAAGTTCAACGAGAATGGCAATATGACGACGGATTGTCGGGGCTGACATTCCGCGCAGGCGCATGGAAAGCTCGTGATTGGACGGAAAGACGATCAGAGCAACGCGGCTGTCGAGAATTTTATCGGGATAAAAACTCAGCAGAGCTTCAAGCACAGCAATAGTGCGCGAAGACAGCTGATAGGCTTCACGGGCTTCTGTTAAAGCACGCAACAACTTCCAGCGATCAAAGCTGTGATGATCCTGTTCAATTTCACTCTGTTTCTGACGCACTTCTTTCTGTTGTTGACGAAGTTTCTCGTAACTCAGAAAATGCGCAGCATTCATCATTCGTCCGCCAAACGGGGACGTCGCAAAATGCTCAGTCATTTGTTACCTCATTTGAGGCAAGCAAAAACACTGCCGGAACATTGCCGACTCTTGACTTTTGATCGCGAAAGTGATTCTCTCTAATTGCTACATCGAAAGAGGGCTTCCGGTTCGGTAACGTTCAGGGGGCCTTTTTTCTTGCCGTTTTTTCCTATCTGTTAAAACTGGCTCTGTCGTTTTCGGGGCTTTTGATCTGGTAGCGCCCTTCTCACTCCATAAACCGTGTGGTTCCTTCATTTATGCTGTTGATAATTTCAGTCTGTTATTTCTGAAATTATTTGTAACGCCTGATACGCATTACTAACGCGCAGAGAGAAGACGGGGATAGATTTATCCGTTTTTCTTCTGCTGAAATTGTTCATAAAGCTCAGCCATCTCACCGGCGAGATATTCCGCAAAACCTTCCGCATCATGACGCTGCAGATCAAACTGCGCCCTGCCCTGCTGTAACCGTAACAAGCCAAGGCTCTCGCCATTGCGTGTTTGCAGCTTCTGCTCTGCAGGTTTGTTTATTTCCGGCTTCTCTGTTGCGGTGAGCTTCTGGAGCAGATGCTGAAAACGTAGATCCGTTTCCGCATCTTTGAAGTCACTGTCAGTGATAATACGCTGAGCCTGTTTGAGCTGCAGCTTATCACGCAGAACATCTGCTAATTGCATCCAGCGCGGTCTTCCGACTTTTGGTGCTGGCCCAATCGCACGGATAATCTGTTCCGGAATGGCTGCTGCCACTTGCAGGAAACGTGTCATTTCTGCCTTATGCAGCGACAGAGCATCCTGAACAGTGGAGCGTTCAAAACCACGCTCAATCAAAGCCTGAGCGAATAAAGCACGCTCAATGAAAGAAAGATCACGGCGCTCGCTGTTTTCTTTACCTTGCGCAAGAACGAGCTCTGCATCGGTCAGCGGCTTGATAAGCGCTTTTACCGGTAATCCAAGCCGTGCAGCAGCACGCATACGACGGTGACCATAGGCGGCCTGAAAACGCCCAGCCTGATAGGGATGCGGGCGTACCAGAATAGGCACCTGCTGGCCATGCTGATGCAGGCTTTGCACCAGAGCCAGAAATTCCGGATCATCGGTTTCCTGACGGGTCAGACGATCTTCAACGAAGGAACCGTCAATCAGCGAAGCATCAAGTTCAACCACCTGATCGCCTTTGGCGAGGCTTTCAGAGAGTTGTTTGGCACTTTCCAACTCACGGGACATATCGGCCAAGGACAGCCCCATAGCCTTGACGGCGCCGGAACGGCTGGCTGAAGGACGGATCAGCTGATCGGGTGTTTTCTCCGGTACTGATACCGAAGCCTCAGCTTGTGATGATGAGACTGAAACCTCTGGAGCTTGTGGCTCTGATGCTGCCGGTAAGGGCGCACCGAACAATGCCTTTAACTGATTTTTGCGGCTTGGGCTGTTCATGCCTTACCTCCCCTCGCCGGACGGTTCCAGGCGGAATGGATCAGTGCTTCAATCTCGCCGTTGACAGCTGTCAACGACTCCATCGCCCTGTCATAAGTGACACGACTGAAATTCTCGCGACCAACTTCATAAAGTGTCTGTTTGGTCAGACCGGCATCGGAAACAGCAGTTGATTTAACCATGGGTGCTGTGAGCACACGGTCACCAAATTGGGCGCGCAAGAAACCTGCAATTTGTGCTTGCGGGCCGTCATTTGGTTCATAACGCGTAATCAGATAGCGCAGGAAGTCGAAATTCAGCGATCCGCCGGCTTCACGTACGACTGAAAGCAGGTCGGATGTCATGAACAGAAACTGGCTCATGGATGCGACATCAAGCATTTGTGGATGCACGGTAACAATCACTGATGTTGCTGCGCACAAAGCTGACAAGGTCAGAAAGCCGAGTTGCGGCGGGCAGTCCAGAACAACCACGTCATAATCATCTGCGACTGATTGCAAAGCAGCCTGAACACGGGTGAAGAACATATCAGCGGCAGGACCGCGGCGCTCGGCGAGAACACGCGGCGTGGTATGTTCAAATTCCTGCAGTTCCAGATTGCCGGGGACAAGATCGAGCCCGTCAAAATAGGTTTTACGGATAATATCTCGCAAAGGGCGCTGTGCTTCATCGTAACGGATAGCACCATAGAGCGTATCATTGCCGCTCAGATCCAGTTCCGGCTGATAACCGAACAAGGCCGACATAGATGCCTGCGGATCGAGATCAACTGCCAAAACGCGCAGGCCGGACAAAGCCAGATGCTGCGCCAGATGGGTAGTGGTTGTGGTTTTGCCAGAGCCGCCTTTGAAATTGGTGACGGCAATAACCTGCAGATGCTCGCCGCGTTCTTCATCGCGCCATGGCAGATAGTTGCGGTTTTTATTCGCATTTTGCTCGGTCAGCAAATGACGCAGCGCATTAATATCTTCCAGCGTATAGAGACGGCGACCGCCGGAGCCGGTTTCTGGTTGCGGGCCTTCACCGGCAATGGACAGTTGACGCAGATAGCTGTCGGAAACGCCAATAAGCTTGGCTGCTTCACTGCTGCTGAATTTGCGCAGGATCTTGTTCGACGCCGGTGCAAACAGACGTTCGCGCATGGCTTGTAATTGCGCAGATAAAAGCTCGGCATCCGCAGCGATTGCACGGTCTGCCGCCAAAGGTGCATTTGCAGCCTTGTTTGTGGTTGCTAAATGCTGCTGTGCATCAGCAACAATATCTGCCCAATTCGTCGTCAATTTATCCAACCTTTATGCGCAATGGCCGCGTATAGTCGTAAACCACTGCTTTTCTTTGTCCATCATGCTACGATTCGGACAAAATTACTAATCTGTTAACGCAAGTGCTTAAATCAACACTGGAAAACGCAAATAACAGATGCAGTGGCGAGTAACGGTAAACCGGCAAAATTTTGTAATTATTCGTTAGAAGAGTGTAAAATCCTGCAGAGAAAGTCAAATTATTTATAGTTAACGGATATTAACTGCTCTGCAACGCATTCTTGCAGTCAAAAACCGAAGCCGGTGATAGTGCGTAGGCGGTGCGCTCTCTGTACGGAGATGCTCTGTGTGGGACTGGCGTGATGATGGTGTGAGTTTGCAAGGCTCATCAATCTGTGTCTGATCGTGATCCGGTTGACAGCTGTCAACACTGCTTGCCGTTTTCAGAAACTCAGATCTTCTGCCTTGTCCGCAATCTGAATTCTGCCTGCCGTTATATCTGTGAGCATACGTAGTACAGCGTCTTTTTGATGTGACGGAATTTCCAGCCGCAAATCCGCTCCGGTATTATGAAAATCTTCCGATGCGATTGTCAGATGTTCGACCCCAGCAAGGCGCGCTTTTATCAAAGCGAGTTCAGAAAAATGTGCACGGATAAAACTTGTCTGGGTCGGGATAAGCTCAACCAGTTCCGAAGCGCGCAGGCATAAGGCTGCAGTGCCGCCATAGGCACGGATCAGGCCGCCGCTGCCTAGCAATATTCCGCCAAACCATCGGGTGACAAGCACCACAACATTGTCGAGTTCCAATCCGTCAATGGCTTGCAGGATCGGTTTGCCCGCTGTGCCGCTTGGCTCACCATCATCATTGAAGCGATAATTTTGCCCCATACGCCACGCCCAACAATTATGATTGGCATCACTATAGGATTCACGGGCGATAAAATCTTTGGCAGCTTCTTCATCAGCGACGGGAAGTGCAATGGCAAGAAAACGGCTTCGTTTGATTTCCTGCTCAAAAACTTCTCGTTTTGCTAGCGTAAACATGGCGTCTCAATTTCTGCGGATGAATGCTGTCTGACAATATTCATTGTTTTAAAGCGCATGAATATTGTGAGTGTTCTGATAGCAGATAATGTCCGCAGCACCAAATGTATCACGAATGATGCCGGTAGGAATGACGCTGATGAAATTGCTCAAGCTCGCGGGCAGAGGGCAGGGTGCCGGAAAATATTGCCACATAAGACGGCACACGCTGCATTCGTGTTGTCACATCCTCATTTGTATTGAGGCTGATATAGCCGATCTGGGTGAGATAGAGGGCTCTTGAACGGACATCTGCCAGCAGAGGCTCACAACCGTGGCGGATAAACATAGATCGTATAGCTTCAAGACGGGTAGCGTCAGCCTCATTTAAAGCCTGCGCAACCGCAGGAGACTGTACACCCCAACTGCGTACGGCATGTTCGAAGCTGCTGTCGAAGACCGTGCGGTCAAGCCAGCAGTCAAACAAATTGAGGGTGGCTTCGCTCAGGCTTTGTGCATCTGTACCGGCCTGCCGGAGGAGGGCTGTGGTATTTTTTTCCTGCCAAAGCTGTAACAGCGCATCAAGCAATGCATCACGATCTTTAAAGAACCAGTAGAAACTGGTGCGTGATAATTTCAGCATTTTGGCCAGTGTCAGAATCCGGACATTGTCGATACCGCTTTCCAATAATACCTGATAGGCGGCATCCAGCCAGAGTTCCTTTGAGCCACGCCAGCCGCTCTCACCGTCATTATCAATTGCGGACATATATAATCCTTTTAAAATTATTATTATAATTCAGATGTTTAAGTTCACTGACGGGGTACATCTTAACCTGACTGCGATAAAATGTACACTGCTGTATATAAAATTGACAGTATTGTACATTTTAATTAGGCTCCCTCAAAAAGGGGAATGCAATGAATAATGATCCGCTCTTACAGCCTTATCAGCTTAAACATCTGCGGCTTCGCAACCGTATTATTACAACATCCCACGAGCCTGCTTATCCGGAAGACGGCATGCCGAAAGATGCCTATCGCGCTTATCATGTGGAGCGTGCAAAGGCTGGTGTGGCGCTGACCATGACTGCCGGTTCGGCAACGGTCTCGCGCGATAGTCCGCCGGTTTTCAATAATGTGCTCGCCTATAAGGACGAGGTGGTGCCGTGGATGAAAGCGCTGGCAGACGAATGTCATGAATATGGTGCAGCGGTAATGATCCAGCTCACCCATCTCGGCCGCCGTACCCGCTGGGACAAAGGCGACTGGTTGCCAGCTGTCACCTCGTCTCACGAGCGGGAAGGGGCGCACCGCGCTTTTCCGAAACGTCTCGAAGACTGGGACATTGAGCGGATTATCAAGGATTTTGGCGATGCGGCAGAGCGTATGCAGGCGGCCGGTCTCGACGGGATAGAGTTGCAGGCCTATGGCCATCTGATCCAGCAATTCTGGTCACCGGTAACCAATGATCTCGACAATGCCTATGGCGGTTCGCTGGATAATCGTCTGCGTTTTACCTTTGATGTGCTGGCAGAAATCCGCAAACGGGTGGGGCCGGAATTTATTGTTGGTATCCGCTATACCGGCGATGAGATGATGGAAGGCGGCCATGATAAGGAGGAGGGGATCGAAATTTCCCGCCGTCTTAAAGATAGTGGCATGATTGACTTCCTGAATGTGGTGCGCGGCCATATTGATACTGATCCGGCAATGACTGACCTTATTCCTATTCAGGGCATGGCTAATTCACCACATCTGGATTTTGCCGGTGAAATACGCGCGGCTACGAATTTTCCGACTTTCCATGCGGCGAAGATACCGGATGTGGCAACAGCCCGCCATGCCATTGCCTCCGGCAAGCTCGATATGGTGGGAATGACCCGCGCGCATATGACCGATCCGCATATTGTGCGTAAAATTATTGAGGGAAGAGAAGAAGATATCCGCCCTTGTGTTGGTGCGAATTATTGCCTCGACCGGATTTATCAGGGCGGTGCCGCCTATTGCATTCATAATCCGGCGACAGGGCGTGAACTGACCATGCCGCACACGATCAGCAAAGCACCGGTAAAAAAGAAGGTTGTGATTGTCGGTGCAGGGCCAGCCGGTATGGAAGCCGCCCGCGTTGCCGGTGAACGCGGCCATGAAGTCGTGGTTTTTGAAGCCGCGGACAGGGCAGGCGGGCAGATCCGTCTCACCGCACAATCACCGCGCCGTCGTGAGATGATCAGCATTATCGACTGGCGTATGGCACAATGCGAACGCTTTGGCGTGCAATTCCGTTTCAATACATGGGCAGAGCAGGCGGAAATTGAGGCTGAAAGCCCTGATGTCGTGATTATTGCCACCGGTGGTATGCCGCATGTTGAAATGCTTCCCGAGGGCAACGATCTCGTTGTTTCCGCATGGGACATTCTCTCCGGTGATGTCAAAGCGGGCAGCAATGTGCTGATTTTTGATGATGCGGGTGACCATGCAGCTCTGCAGGCGGCAGAAGTGCTGGCAAAAGCAGGAGCAAAAGTTGAAGTCATGACCCCGGATCGGAGTTTCGCACCGGAAATCATGGCGATGAACCTTGTGCCCTATATGCGCAGCCTGCAGAAAGACGGGGTAACTTTCACCGTGACCTATCGTCTTGATAAAGTCACCCGAAACGGCAACAGCCTCACTGCGCATATCGGCAGTGATTATGGCGGTGTAGACAAACAACAGGACCACGACCAGATCGTGATTAATCACGGCACAAGACCGCTGGATGATCTGTATTTTGAACTTAAACCGCAGTCCAGAAATCTCGGTGCGGTCAATTATGATGATCTGATCGCCGGACAGGCGCAGCAGGTTAATAAAAACGAGAGCGGCCGCTATCAGCTTTATCGTATCGGCGATGCTGTCGCTGCACGAAATACCCATGCAGCGATTTATGATGCGCTGCGTCTGATGAAAGATATCTAGCCCTTAAACAGGGGAGGGCTTTGATAAAAGATGCCCTTAAAAAATTACCCCCTCCCCTTCCGGTCAGAAGGGGAGGGGGTAATTATTAAGCCGGATAAAGACAGATCAGCCTTTTTGAGCAGCCAGAGCCTGCTCACGCATCGCGCTCAGGCTCATTTTCGGTGTAATCGCTTCCTGATCGATACGAATTTCAATCAGTGCAGGTTTGCCTGAAGCTACGCAACGTTCAAAAGCCGGTGCAAATTCATCCGTTGCCGCAACTGTTTCACCATGCAGGCCATAAGCTTGTGCCAGCGCTGCAAAATCCGGATTAGCGAGACCGGTGCCGGAAACACGACCCGGATAGGTGCGTTCCTGATGCATACGGATGGTGCCATACATGCCGTTATTAACAACGATGAACACGACGCGGGCATCATATTGCATCGCTGTTGCCAGTTCCTGACCATTCATCAGGAAGCAGCCGTCACCGGCAAAAGCAATGACAGTGCGGTCACGGTCGGTCAGTTTGGCAGCAATCGCTGCCGGTACACCATAGCCCATGGAACCGTTGGTTGCGCCGAGCTGGGTGCGGAAGGTCTTGTACTGATAAAAACGATGCGGCCATGCAGTGTAGTTACCGGCACCGGTGGTCATAATCGTATCTTCAGGCAGATTTGCACGCATCCACTGCATGATTTCGCCCATCTGCACATCACCCGGAATTGGCGCATGTTGCAGATTGTCGTTGTAATTCTTGTTCAGTTCGGCTGTCCAGGATGCCCATTTATCAGAACCGATCTTGCCAAGACCGCGCAACTGCTTGGCAAAAGCAGCCATTGTCGCATTGATCGGCAGGGTAGGGTAATAGACGCGTCCCAGTTCTTCCGAGCCGCTATGCACATGGATCAGCTTCTGGTTTGGCACCGGAATATTGACCATTGTATAGCCGGCACTGGTCATTTCCCCGATCCGCGCGCCGATGACCAGCAGCAAATCACTGTCTTTAATGCTTTGCAGCAGTTTCGGGCTTGCGGATGTGCCAAGCTCGCCGGCATAGTTAGCCAGCGCATTATTATAGAGATCCTGACAGCGGAATGATGTGGCAACAGGCAGATTATTCGCAACGCAGAAGGCTTCCGCATCAGCCACAGCCTGTTTATTCCAGCCGCTGCCGCCGAGCATAACCACAGGACGCTCTGCTTGTTTCAGCAGATCAGCCAGTTCTTGCAATTGCTCTGCACCGGCAGAGATTTCGACCTTTTTATGTGCCGGCACGTCAGCAACACTGGCATGGGCGGTCAGCATATCTTCCGGCAGTGCCACAACAACAGGGCCCGGACGACCATTCACTGCGCGATGAAATGCCTGAGATACCAGTTCCGGAATACGGGCAACATCATCAATCTGCACCACCCATTTGGCCATCTGGCCGAACATGCGGCGATAATCCACTTCCTGAAAGGCTTCGCGCTCAACCTGATCGCTGGCAACCTGTCCGATAAACAGGATCATCGGGGTGGAATCCTGAAATGCCGTATGCACGCCCACAGATGCGTTGGTTGCACCCGGTCCGCGGGTGACAAAAGCAATCCCCGGCTTGCCGGTGAGCTTGCCATAGGCTTCCGCCATATAAGTCGCACCGCCCTCCTGACGGCAGACAATCAGCTCAATATCCTCTTTTGCATCATGCAATGCATCCAGAGCCGCCAGATAGCTTTCACCCGGTACGCAGAAAGCTCTGTCCACGCCATTGATGCGCAAAGCATCAATCAGGATCTCTCCGCCTGTCCGGTGATTATTTTTATGATTCATAGCCGACATTTCCTCAATAATGTTCGCCTGCAGTGACTGTAACCGCACCGGTATCCCCCCGGATAACCTTGTTTGCGGTTAACTGCCGTCCGGAGCATAGCGTGCTCCGGTTTTGTTTTGCATGCCGGTGCCGAATAACCATGTTCCGGTTTTTCGCAGCATGCTCCTAATCCGTCTCCCACGGATATAAGATCACAGAAATACAGTTTGAAAATTGAGCTTAGTCAACAACAAGCACAATCATTTGTGATGAATAGTAATCACATTGTGCTGCTTATTCATCATTTGGCCGGAGAGCGGTTGCAAAATGACGGATGAAGCGGAAATTTAGCGATTTAACGGGCTTTGACGCGTGCATGAAGGCGCAGGGCAAAAACCGCGGCCAGCAGTGAAAACCAGACCTGTCCGCGCGGGGCAAAGAACGGCGATTCCAGAGAGGCATAGAGCATCATAAAGACCCAAATGCGCAGATACATGACTGCGAGTGCCGGATCATTGCCGGATTTCTGGGAGCGATGATAATCCAGAAGCGGACAGAACAGCATCCAGACAATGAAAAGCGTGATGCCGATCAGCCCTGTTGTCATCATCAGGTTAATATAACCGTTATGCGCATGACCGGCTCTTGATGCCCAGGTCTCTATCTCATAGCCGCCATTGATCAAATGGGACATATTCCAGAATGTATCAAAGCCGAAACCGACCCACGGATGCGCACGCAATTGCTCCAGCGCGAATTTCCAAATTTCGGTGCGCCCTGTAAATGTCGGATCCGAGATCAGGCCTGTAACAAAATCCTGCACAGGCAGGCTCACAACCGTGCCGACCGTGAGCAGCAGCATCAGCCCGACAGGTATGATCGCAGCGAGATATTGCAGCGGCAGCAATCGCACAAAACGAATGATCTCAGCCACGAGAAGAGCGATAACAATCAGACCGATGGAGGTTTTATTGTTTGAAAAAATCAGGAAAATCGTGGCCAGAACAATATTCAGAGCCGGTATCAGATAATCATCTCTGCGCAGCAGATACAGATTATAGATGATCAGTACGATCATCGCAGGTCCTGCAATATTCTTATGAGAAAAATGCCCGCGCCAAGAGCCGGCATTAATCAGTTCCAGCACCTCAGCTTCATTATGAATGGAGACTTCCGGCATGAATATCACGCCGAAATAAGACAATCCCAGAATGAACAGGCTTAGATATTTCAACATGCGCTGAAAATGCTGCTGGTTTTCAGGCAGAATGACCCAAGCCATTGCGGTCACAATCACCGTTATACTGTAGACATAACGGCGGAAGGATATACCGGAATAATCAGACGTGAAGACTGTAATGAACTGCCAGAACAGCAGGATAATCAGCAATGGCGACAGCATTTTGAGGGCAATTTGCCAATTTGCCAGCAAATAAAGCGCAGAGATAAAGAACAGTGACAAAGACACAAGCTGCTGGAGCGCATTGCCCTGTTCCTGTGCGAGCAGCACCGACGGATCACGTAAATCCATAAAAGGTGTCAGCGTGACCCAGAACAAAAGAAAAATCAGTACAAACAGGAGCGTCTTACCTGTCCGGTTCACTAATTTTTCCTTTCAAAATCATTATCTATTTAAATAGCACTAATATATTTCATTCTGAACTTATTTCATTCTAGCACTTATGTATTTAAACTTCTATAATCTTGAAATTATGTCTGATTTTTGACTGAAACTATATCCAGCGCAGCTCGGCTTCCATACCCATACGATCTGTCCGGTTTCGCAAGTTGAAAAGCACACCGACACGTTTGGCGGCCGTTTCCACAATGGTCAGCCCCAGTCCGGTGCCGGTCTGGCTCTTATTGCTGCCGCGATAAAAACGTGTGGTCAGCAACGGGATTTCTTCCTCCGCCACACCGGGCCCGCAATCTTTGACGACAATGCCGCTGCCGGTTGGCAGGCTTTCCCAGCTGATAGTTTCGTTCTGCGGTGAATAATGCGTCGCATTTTCATAAATATTGCGCAGCATCAGTGTGAGATTATGCCGGTCTGTCTGTATCACCTGTTCATAAAGAGCCGGATCAATGCGGTTTTCGACTTTTCGTCCGCTGACCGGATTTTGAGCAATGATTTCCTCAGCCAGCTGACCGAGATTGACCTTCTCACTCATCACGGGAGAGGCATCGGCATCCAGCTTGGCCAAAGCCAGCAATTGGCGGACAAGACGGGTTGTCCGGTCTACGGACAACAAAATTTGCTGTAATGCGCCTTCTTTAATTGCCGGATCGGCTGCCGCAAGTGCAATTTGTGCCTGTGTTTTCAAGCCGGCGAGGGGAGTGCGCAATTCATGGGCGGCAAAAGCCGTTACTTCCCGCTCATGGCGCCGTGCGGCTTCCACTTTGATAAACAGCCCGTTCAGTGCATCGGCCAATGGCCGTACTTCGGAAGGAATATTCGCCGCTTGCAACGGCCGCATATCATCCGCATCTTTTTGCCGGACTTTATCCGCCAGTTCATGCAATGGCCGCAGGCCACGGCCGAGACTGACCCAGATCAGGAAACCAAGCAGCGGCAGGATCAGAATAACCGGAGCGAGAAGCCCTTTAACCAGATCGCTGACAAGGCGGTCACGCAAAGCCAACCGGTCTGCAACGATAATTCTTACGCCTTTTGCAGGATCAACGATTGTATAGACACGCCATAATTCACCCTCAACCACCTCATCGGAAAAGCCGGTGCTGTTGCCTGCTATTTTAATGTCCGGTGCGCCGGTTGAACTGCCGACGAGTTCGCCGTCCAGTGACCAGATCTGACAGGAAAGATAGCGTTCATAGCTGCCATGCTCATGTGGCAGGCTGATGGCTTTGGTTGTGTTCATGCCGGTGGAAGCATTGCCCAGCAGCGAATGCACCATGCGTGCGGCTTCCTGCAGACGTGTGTCGAGTACTTTTTCCAACTCATTGCGGCTGTTAAAATAGGTCCATGCAACAGCACAGGCCCAGATAATGCCTGTGGCTGTGACGAGGATAATAAACAGTCTTTTATGCAGAGAAGTCATTATGTTACCCGCATCCGGTAGCCGAGGCCGCGCACGGTTTCAATGGCATCCCGCCCGACTTTATTGCGCAGATTATGGATATGCACTTCAACAGTATTGCTTTCCACTTCTTCCTGCCAGCCATAGAGCCTTTCTTCAATATCACTCTTGGAGCGGATAATTCCGGGTCTTTCCATTAAAGCAGCCAATACGGCAAACTCCCTGCGTGACAGCGGAACCCGTTCGCCTTTCACTTTTGCATTGAGGCTGGAAGGATCAAGCTCTACATGACCGGCAATCATGACTGCGCGGGCGCGTCCGGCACCGCGGCGGGCGATGGCTCTGACCCGCGCTGCCAGTTCATCGAGATCAAACGGTTTGCCCATATAATCATCAGCACCGCTATCCAGACCCGTAATTCGGTCTGCGGTTTCATCCAGCGCTGTCAGCAATAAAACCGGTGTCTGATCTTTATCAGCGCGTATTTTCTTCAAAACATCAAGGCCGGAACCGTCCGGCAGCATCAGATCCAGCACAATCGCGTCAAAGCGTGAGCATGCCAATGCGGCCAGCGCATCTGCACAGGTAGCAACCTGATCCACGGTTGCGCCGGTCAGACCCAGCCCGACCTTCAGGCCGTTGGACAAAACCGGATCATCTTCTACTACCAAAACACGCATCTTATTCTCCGGAACATTCTCGCTTTCGGGCCCTCTTTCAGGCCCGCTTAGGAACGCACTTTAACTATCAATATTGTTCCGCTTAACTTTTGCGGTCTATTATCTGTAAGACTGGCTTTTCTGCCTTAAGGCTGACTTAAGGTCATAAGATAGTATGGACATTATAACAGGCATCCGCCTATCTGTGTGATATTCGGGCGTCTTATTAGGGTATCGCATACAAGATTCTACAGCGTGTTGAGTTTAATGGCATTCATGGCACTCGCTCTAGGTTCTTTCAATTGTCGCATGTTCGCGAACGCTAAATGAACTCATTTAGCTGCGACATGCTTTAGTTTTCGCAGGATAATATGATCCGACATTTTTACCGACAGCTTTTCAGTCTGCTCTTTTTCAGCATTGTATTATCTGCTGCTTTTACACCTGTGACCGGTATTCAGGCTGTTGCGCAAACCATGCGCAGCGCTGAAGAAGTTATGCAATTGAGTGTCACGCGCGATGAGAAAAACGCGCTGCAATTTCAATGGAATATTGCGCCTAAAATCTACATGTATCGCGACAAGATACAGGTCGAAAAACCGGACGGTACAGTACTTCCTGCCGATGTCAGTGAAGGTGTCATCAAGGATGATATGAATTTCGGCCGTACCGAAGTCTTGTATAACCGTGCTTTTGCACAGGTGCCTGAAAATGCGCTGCCGAAAGAGGGGCATGTTCTGGTGCGCTGGCAGGGATGTGAGGAAGACAGTATCTGCTATCCGCCGGTAACACGCTCGCTTGATCTGCAAACACTGGAGCTTTCCAAAGTGGCGCTGGGTCTGGGAGGTCTGTCACAAACGGAACTTGCTGCCCCAGATTTATCACTGACCGATGATACTGCGCCTGCACAGGAACCCGCAGCACCGGCTGAAACCGGATTGATTGCAAGCCTCACCGATGTCAGCACGGAAGAAGTGACGGCATGGCTTGGCTCCAATTTCGCTTTCATGCTGGCCGGATTTTTTGGCTTTGGTCTGTTACTGGCACTGACGCCCTGCGTTTTCCCGATGATTCCGATCCTGTCGGGAATGCTGGCAAAATCCGGTGAAAAACTGTCATCCGGCCGCGGCTTTGTCTTGTCATCGGCTTATGTGGTGGCGATGGCTGCAGCCTATGCCGTGCTTGGCTTTGCCGCATCCTGGTCGGGTTATAATTTGCAGGCCGCATTGCAAACACCCTATGCGCTTGGGTTTATGGCATTGGTGTTTGTCGCGCTCGCTTTGTCGATGTTCGGCTATTATGAATTGCAACTACCGCAAGGCTGGACAAATTTCTTCAGCCGCAACACATCCGGTAAAGGCGGTGCGATCAGCGGCGCTTTGGTGCTTGGTTTTGGTTCCGCGCTGATTGTCGGGCCTTGTGTGACCCCGCCGCTTGCCGCTGCATTGCTCTATGTTGCGCAGACCGGTGATGCCGTACGCGGTGCCTCTGCTCTGTTCGCTCTGGGACTGGGCATGGGGGTACCGCTGATTGTTTTTGGTACATTTGGCGCAAAATATCTGCCGAAATCCGGCCCGTGGCTCAATACAATCAAACAGATTTTCGGTGTCGTCTTTCTGGGACTGGCGATCTACATGATCCTGCGCTTGCTTTCCGACGAAAATGCAATGTTGTTGCTGGCGCTCACGGCACTGGCTTGCGGTGTTTTCCTCGGTGTGTTTGACCGCCTGAACGCTAAAAGCACCGCATGGATGCGCCTTGAAAAAACTACCGGTATTGCCGCTCTGATTTATGGCACCTTACTGATGGTCGGTTTTGCAGGCGGTTCAACGGATCCGTGGCAACCATTGGGCTTTTTACAGGGCAGCACCCAACAGATTGCACAGACTGCTACAGCCCAGCCGGTCAGAATTGTAAAAACTTCAGCTGAATATGATCAGGTGCTCAATCAGGCAATTGCGACAGGTAAGCCGGTGCTGGTGGACTTCACCGCAGACTGGTGCACGACCTGTAAGAGCAATGAAAAAGTGATGAAGAAGCCGGAATATGCGGGACGTCTGGGTAATCTCACACTGATTAAAGCGGATATCACCGATTATAATGATGCCAGCCGTGATCTGATGCAGCGTTTTAATGTTGTCGGGCCGCCAACGCTGATGTTCCTTGAAGCACAAACAGCCAAAGAACAGACGCAAAATCGCATCATTGGCGAATTGACGCCGGACAAGCTGGACAATCGTCTTCAGGCGCTCGGCCTCTGAGCCGCGCCAACCTTATTTACCTATTGCATTGCAGGAGAACCATATGCAACGCCGCCAGTTCCTTCAACTCTCATCCGGTATTGCGCTGAGCACTGCTTATCTGCTGAACAGCCAGCAAAGTGCTTTTGCGCAGGAGGTTGATGTCAACGGGATTCTCTATGATCCGGAAGCGCCTGCCGGCGGCAATCCGAAAGGCGATCTGACCATTGTCGTTTTCACCGATTATAACTGCATTTACTGCAAAAAATCCGGTGTTGATCTGGCGCGTATCGTTAAGGAAGATGGAAATATCCGTCTTGTCTATAAAGAATGGCCGATCCTGACGGAATCGTCAGTCTATGGTTCCCAGCTGGCACTGGCAGCGCAATATCAGGGAAAATATGAAGTCGTTCATAAAGCACTGATGTCCATTCCGGGCGGCAAAGTGTCTAAAAAGGCGATGCTTGATGCGGTTAAAGCCTCCGGCATTGATATGCAGCAATTGCAGGCTGATCTGAACAAAAACAACGGTAAAATCACTGCGCAGCTGAAGCGTGTCATGTCGCAGGCGGAATCAATCGGCGTTGAAGGCACGCCAACGCATCTGATCGGCCCGTTCCGGGCGATGGCACTGGATTATAACGGTTTCAAAATGGCGGTGGCTGATGCCCGTGCTCGCGAGAAGGCGGCGAAATAACAAGCCAGAGCGGTAATGCCAATATTACCTGTAAGTGCGAGCGGCTCGAAAGTCGCCGTTCTCTGACCGGAGTTTTATAATGAATGATCCGCTGACCCATAATCGCTATAGCAAGTCCGGCGAACAGCGGGTCGTTTATCATAATAATGGTGCTTATATAAATGCAGCACCGCCTGAGACAAAAGCCTATATGGCGGCATTGCTCACATCCCTGACCAATCATGTGCAGGCATTATCTGCAGGATGTGAATCAAAACTGGCTTTTACCATCCGTGTGGTTTGCCACGGCGCGGGTCTGGATTTGTTTCAGATTGCGGAAGCCGACGATATTCTGAAAAAGCGTTTTGATAATTTATGCGAACAGGGCGTTCGGTTTCTGGCCTGCGCCAATACAATGCGCGCGCGTAATCTCGAGATTAAAAACCTGTATCGTCTTTCAGAAGATGACGTGGTGCCAAGCGGCGTTGCAGAACTTGCATATCTGCAAATACAGGGCTTTGCCTATATCCATCTTTGAGTGTTGAAGACCAAAAACTGGTTGCCGAAAAAGTAAACGCCCGACGCTGGGAGGAGCATCGGGCGTTACAATGAATGACCGGTTGGGAGGAGGGAGACCGGTCTTCGATCAAACCTGAGTTGGGAGGAGGAGGGAGGCTCAGGTTTGATATCTCTGTAATTCTTATTAGCGCTGAGCTGCCTTGCGAGCTACAAACGGAATTTCTGCAGGCAGGATGCCGAGATCGTTCAGTTCGCGAGTTGAGAGGCGGTTCAGTTCGTTCACTGTGCTGCGGTAACGGCGCCAGTTGTTGTAAGAGCGGATCAGGTTCATGTTTCTCACCTAGAAAATTTTATGTCGTTGTTTGTTGAGTTGTATATAGCCCTAATGATCTGAAATGAGCAGAGACAAATTTGCATAGCTGCGTTGCTTATTCGGATTGGGAAAACGCTCCGTCAGGCATTAAATTGTCATAATCATCATTTTAAGTGAAAAACTTGCCGCAAAAGCGCTCAGCGCAGCCCTGAAGCGGCCACAATCCCCCTGAAATTCGGATAAGACCTGCTTTTTCTTGGAAAGACGCGCATAGCTATGCAGGGCTGGCGGGAAACATCTGTGTAAATGCGCTACTGAATGCCTGAATAGGCGACCATGGGGCCATCACTGTCGAGATCAATAAACGCTCTTTTCCCGCGTCTTCCTACAGCCATAAAGACGATCTTTGCCGGATGAACCTCCAGAAAGCGCAAAGCGTTTCCGTTTTGATCGTAATGTGTAATGTCGCTGCCACCCGTTTCCTTAAAACCTTGCTTTTGCATAAAGTCTTCATTTGCACATACGACGGCAAAGATTTTAAGGCGCTTTGGTCGCTGGAATAAGCCGACTAAAATACCGGTTGCTGTCATTAGCAAGGTTGCGCTAGCACCAAGAAAAATGGCGCCAGTCAAGGAATGTGTGTTTGCTTCAGTCGATGTAACGGAGATCAAATAGAATATAATAACTGACCATGCGGCAATGCTAATGGCAATCAGGAGAAGGTTGCCAATTAATGTCAGGAAAAGAGTTCCGAAAAACCCGCGATTGTGACCTCTGACAAGACCTCGTCCGCCAATAAAGGGGCAGACAAAGGCGGCCGCTAATAAAAGAAGCAAGCCCGCACTGTTTTTGGTACCTTTATATAAGTCGCGGCCCGCAGCGAATCCGAAACCTGCAATAGCTGCGCCGCCAACACCTGCTGCCAGCATAGATAGTTTTAATGGTTCAGAGCGTTTCATGGGCCGCTCGTTGTTTCTTGCGGTTGATAAGACGATACGTAGATTTCGACAGGGAATAAACCAGCCAGATTGCCCATGCGATCCAAATCGCAACGGAGATCAGCACAGAGATAACTAAATATAGCAATTTGCCTAATCTGATGGCGTTTTTGCCAAGCAATTTGATGACGGATGAGGTTTTCTCGGCAAATTTATCCGACAATTTGGCGAATTTTCGCAAGTCCTTTGCATCATCTGCATATGCCAGTGCCCGCATAGAGGTACTGACACCTGCACTGGATAGTAGTTTTCCGGATGCGGAAGTAAGGTCATCCAATTCTTTAACGGCTTTTGTATTGATGACGCCATCAAATCTTTTTCCCAATGCTGCGAGATCAAGTGGGCTCGCTTCATGCAAAAGGGTTTCTGAATCTGTGAAATCACCTTTAAACAGTTTCTTATAGTCAATATTTTTAGCGGCACTCGTCATCTTTGATAGCGACGGAATTTTGTATAAAGGCTCCGGGCTTGTTAAAGCCTTTGTTAATGCAGGCTTATTGATGAGCTTGGAAGAAATGCCTGTTATTTTTTCAATGAGCGGACGCGACAGTTTTCGGGTCTTGTATGCGCCCTTTATTAATGAAGCGCCTTTATCGACTTGAGCCGCAGCTAGTATAACAGGAACAGTAACGGGAGCATTGGCTGGGTTCACGGTCGCAACTTTAGCACTCCACGTTACAACTGAACTGGATAGTCCTACTGTGGCGATGCCTAAGGTGATTGCATCATAGCTTTCACCTGCTATGAACTTAGTGCCTTCGGTCTTAATGTCTCTTAAGTCGCCATATCCAACATAATCAGATGCGAGGCTGCCGATCAGTGTTTGCACTGAATTGACTTCGCCATAGGCAAACCCGTTCACAAAACCGGATGTGTAGCGGTAGGTTGCCGCCAGATAACCTTCCTCGGTTTTCTCTATCAGTTCTGGCGGGAGTGTGTGCCCGTAATCTGTTGCCAAGGCGACAAGATTTTGCGCTTCCGCAATATCATCCTCATCCAGCGCAGTCTGAACTTCAAAGGCGAATTGTTCCGTTGTCAGGGCAGACAATCTGTAATGAGAAATTGCAAAAGGATCCCACCAGTTCAAAGCGAGTTTGAGCGCTGCAAACTGATTGGAATATGTGAAAGTGATTGCCGAGAAGAGCAAAATACCTGCACTGGCAAGCTGAGAAGCTTTCTTATAGGTTTTAAGCAAAACTACCCCCGTGGCCATGCCTAAAGATTATGTAGTGCTACATAACTCACGGGAATAAAAATGACAGCAATATTTATAGTTTTATTATTTTAGTAAATAACTTTAGAATAATTGAATATTAATATCCAAAGAACATTACATTCGTATATTATTTACTAATGATAATCTCTTTAAAATTCACCGCTCGATACGGGTGGAGAGAATAATAGACGACATGGTGCGTTCAACACCTTCCAGTGCGCCGATCTGATCGAGCACACTGTCGAGTTCGCCGATTGATGGCGCTTCAACAATAACGATCATATCAAAATTGCCGCTGATCGAATGAACAGATCGCACGGACATCATGGTTTTGAGACCGACTTCAACCTTTGGTGAAAATTTCGGCAGGGCTGTAACCAGCACATGCGCACGCACCAGATGGCTTTCATGTTCTGAAGACAGTTTAACAGTATAGCCGGTAATGATGCCGCGTTTTTCCAGCCGGTCGATACGGCTCTGAACCGTTGTACGGGAAACGCCGAGCCGTCTGGCAAGTGTTGCTGTCGATGCGCGGGCATTCTCGCGTAAAAGAGCAATCAGGGCCATATCGGCTTTCGTCGTCATTTTGAACCTCGCTAGCGTCACTTCGTTCAAATATATAGCGTCATTCCGTCATTTTAGATACTTCTTTTTGACGAAAATTCTGCGACTCTATGCCATCATTTCCTGAGGCTGAATCAAGTCCTCGGGAAATAATACAGTATTATTAAAGTGTTACATTTTCCTTGTTGCGCAGGCACAGGCAGTGGCACTCAGGCAATATAATAAAGGGTCAGTCATGAAAGACGTCGTCGTCGTTGGTGCCGGTAAGATCGGTGTAACAATTGCACAGCTTCTGGGTAACACCGGTGATTATAATGTAACGGTAACAGACCGTGCGGAAGAGCAGCTGAAAGCGCTTGCCGGCAAAAAGAACATCACAACTAAAGTTGTTGATATTGCTGATGAAGCCGCTCTGGCAGCCGTTCTGGCCGGTAAATTTGCTGTTCTCAGCGCTGCGCCTTACCAGATGACAATCCGTATTGCTGATGCAGCTGCAAAAGCAGGCGTTCACTATCTCGACCTGACCGAAGACGTTGCAAGCACACGTCACGTTAAAGAACTGGCTAAAACCGCTAAAACCGCTTTCATTCCACAGTGCGGTCTGGCTCCTGGCTTTATTTCGATCGTTGCTTACGATCTGGCCAAGAAATTCGACAAGCTGGAATCCATCGGCATGCGCGTCGGCGCTCTGCCACAGTTCCCGACCAACTCCATCACCTATAACCTGACATGGAGCACGGACGGCGTTATCAACGAATATATCGAACCATGTGAAGCCATCGTCAACGGCAAGCTGACACTGGTTCCTGCTATGGAAGAGCGCGAAGAATTCTCGCTCGAAGGCGTTCAGTACGAAGCTTTCAACACTTCCGGCGGTCTCGGCACTCTGGCTGAAACCCTTGAAGGCAAAGTCCGCACCCTGAACTACCGCACCATCCGTTACCCTGGCCATTGCGACATCTTCAAGACCCTGCTGAACGACCTCGGCCTGCGTCATCGCCGCGATGTATTCAAGGACATTCTTGAAACTGCAGTTCCGGGCACCCAGCAGGACGTTATCGTTATCTTCGTAACCGTAACCGGCTACAAAGACGGTCGTCTGACTCAGGAAACTTATGCGAATAAGGTTTACAACCAGACTCAGGATGGTCTGGAAATGACCGGTATTCAGGTTACCACTGCTTCCGCTATCTGCGCTGTTGTTGATATGCTTGCTGATGGCAGCATCCCTGCACAGGGCTTCATGAAGCAGGAAGATATTGCGCTGGATAAGTTCCTCGCAAACCGCTTCGGTAAAGTTTACGCTTAATAGCGGGATGAATACGTATCTACATGATGCGTATTCAGAATATCTTGATGAAATGAGAAACGGGGCAAGGGCTTTCCTTTGCCCCGTTTTTCTGTTTAGCTGCCCTCGGAGAATGATTTTCACGACATAATGAGGGAACTATGCGTAGATCAGTTTTATTTGCAGGTATGGTACTGGCTGCTATTGCGACATCGGCGGGCGCAAAAGAATGGAAAGAAATCCGTATTGCCACAGAAGGTGCTTATCCTCCGTTCAACTTTGTTGATGCTGACGGTTCGCTGAAGGGCTTTGACGTTGATATTGCCAATGCTCTTTGCGAGGAAATGAAAGCCAAATGCACCCTCGTTGCCAATGATTGGGACGGTATGATTCCGGGCTTGCAGGCGGGCAAATTTGATGCGGTTATCGCATCGATGAGCATTACCGAAGAGCGCAAGAAACAGATCGACTTCACCAATAAATATTACTCCACGCCTCTGGCGATTGCTGTGCCGAAAGACAGCCCGATTAAAGATGTGAAACCGGAAAGCTTCTCCGGCAAAACAATCGGTGCGCAGGGCGGCACAACACAGGCGATTTATGCGGAAGATGTGCTGGCTAAAGCCGGTGCTGAGGTCAAACTTTATGTGAGCGCCGACGAAGCCAATGCGGATCTGAAGACCGGTCGTCTGGATGCAATGATCTCCGACAAATTTCCTGTCGTTGACTGGCTGAAGACGGAAGCCGGAAGCTGCTGCCATATTCTTGAGGACGTGCCGGGCACACAGACAGAAACCGGTATTGCTTTGAAACAGGGCAATGATGATCTGAAAGCCCAGTTTAATGCGGCGATTGACGGTATCCGCAAGAACGGCACCTATGACAAGATCATGAAGAAGTATTTCGACTTCGATATTTATTGATCACAACGGCTGTTAAAACCGTTTGATGAGCGCGCAACTTTGCGCGCTCATTGTCTTAATCCTGTAATTTCAGTCCTTCGTGGCAAACTGCCGGCCGGAATTTTTCTGCCTGTAGTCATGACCCGTATTCTCCGGCCATAACATGCGTAAATTCGATACAATCATTCTGGGTGCAGGCATTATCGGTGTCAGCACTGCGCTTCACTTGCAGGCACGCGGCCATTCCGTTTGTCTGATCGACAAAAAAGATCCGGGTGAGGGGACGAGTTATGGCAATGCCGGTCTGATTGAGCGCTCCAGCGTTATTCCTTACTCATTTCCGCGCGGGCTCGCCAATCTGATTAAATATGGTCTGAATAATCGTACGGATGTGCGTTATGATCTGGCCTATATGCCAAAACTGGCACCATGGCTGTTTCAGTTCTGGCGTCATTCTTCCGCGGACGGTCTGGCAAAAGCAACAAAAGCCATGCTGCCGCTTGTGGAAGCCAGTGTGACCGAACATGATTTCCTGATTGGTCAGGCCGGTTGCCAGAATTTGGTGCAGGACAAAGGCTGGCTGGAAGCGTTTTGCAGTGAACAGGCTTTTGATGCTTTTGTGAAAACACTGCCGTCGCTGGATCGCTTCGGTCTGAATTATAAAGTGCTCAACAGCACCGGTTTTGCAGCAGCGGAACCATCCATGCGCAATATTGCCGGTGCCGTTCATTGGCTCGACCCGAAAACCGTGAATGATCCTTCGGCTCTGGTCAAAGCCTATGCCTCACTCTTCACACAACGCGGCGGCGTGTTCCTACATGGCGATGCTTCGACCTTGCAGCAGAACAGTGATGGCTGGTCGGTACGCGCAAGCGAACCTGTGACCGCACGTAATGTTGTGGCCGCGCTCGGACCTCAGTCCCATCTCATCTATGACAAGGCCGGAATGAAACTGCCGATGGCAGTCAAACGCGGCACGCATCTGCATTTCTCGCTTGATGATGGTGCAGTACTCAATCATCCTGTGGTCGAAGTGGAAGGTGGCTATGTGCTGGCACCGATGCGTCAGGGCATGCGTCTGACAACCGGCATTGAATTTGCAGCGCCGGATGCACCGGCCAATCGTATCCTGCTCGATCGGGCAGAAAAACGTGCGCGTAAAGTATTGCCGTCATTGGGCAAACCGGTTGAGGCACAGCCATGGCTGGGTCTGCGCCCTTGTATGCCGGATATGCGTCCGGTTATCGGTCAGGTGCCAAACAAGCCGGGCTTGTGGATGAATTTTGGTCATGCTCATCATGGTTTGACGCTGGGGCCTGCATCCGGCCGGTTGCTGGCAGAGCTGATGACGGGAGAGAAACCATTCATTCCGGCAGAGCCATATTCTGCAAGTCGCTTCATGTAAGATGCAACTTTGTCAACTTCGACAATAATAGCAAGCTTGACAACCAGTCTGTGCAGTATCATCTTTAAGTTCAGGAGATGAAAATGGTACAGACAACGCAGAATACACCGAAGGCTGAGAAAGCACGGCAGTCCCCTGCAGCAAAGGCAAAGCCGCGCGGCAATACAAATGCGCGTGCCATTGCTAAACGTCAGCCTGTCCATAAAACTGCTGCAACGGCTGTTGCCAAAGAGGCCTATCAGCCGGATGCACGCGCTCTGGCTTTGCTGCGTGGTGTTGAAATCGCCCAGCAGGATCTGCGCGAGGCAGGTGGCGCCTATACGCTGGAGCAGGTGCGCCTGTTATTGCAGGGTATTTCCCGTCAGGCCGTGGATAAACGCGTGCAGGATGGTTCATTGCTCGCAGTTCCGGGGCCTGGCAACCGCCGTGCCTATCCGACGATCCAGTTTCTTAATGACGGCAGTATTGTTGCCGGACTGAAAGCTGTGCGTCAGGCACTTGGCAGCGCTAATCCGTGGTTTTTGCTGAATTTTCTGAGCAGGCCGGATGAACGTCTCAACGGCAAAAAGCCGATTGAGCTGCTGCATCGCGGTGAAACAGATGCGGTGCTGGAAGCAGCACGGCTCAATGGTCTGCAAGGCGCGTGAGCGGGCCGCAACCACCACACAATCTGGCTTCCCGACAGCCTGAGCTGATCACTCTGGCTGCGGGAAGCAAATTATATCGTTTTTATACAGCTGCTTTTGAACCCGTCTATTTCGACCGCTCCGATATGGGCAGGCTGAATGCACCGGATGCGTCCTATGGTGTGCTTTATACAGCCGCTGCACGGGAAGGCGCTTTTGCTGAAACATTCTTACGTGAACCCGGTCGCAGCCTGATTGATTTAATGCTTTTACAGAAGAAAGCGCATGTGGTGCTGGAGCTGACGGTTCCGTTAAAGCTGGCCAAACTTGCAGGGCGCGGACTTGCTGTAGTTGGTGCAACGGCAGAGGTTCTGCATAGCGGTTTGCCATATGATACCGCGCAAAACTGGTCACAAGCACTGCATAATCATCCGGAAAATTTTGACGGGATTGCCTATTATGCCCGCCATGATGACGAGCAGCTTTGTTATGCGCTGTTCGATCATTGTGCTGAGCATATCAGTATTGCCGAGCGACAGACTGATCTTGATGCAGATTGGTTCTGGCAAATTGCCAATCACTATAATCTGGGTATTGCCCCGTACTGAATAATTATAAGGGAACTGAAATCATGCCGGACAAAACTGCCAAAATCCTGATCACGGATCATCTGGAGTTGCGTCTTGATGCGCAAGGGAAGCATCAATGGCATGAAATCCGCCATTATATTGAAGAAAAAGGCGGGGTCTTTCATGATCAGGGTTTGAATGCAGTCTCGGCACTCACAGCCGGTAAGCTCCATTTCTTCTATTGTCCTGATCTAAGCTCGGAAGATGACCTCAACGCCGTTGCTGGGCAGGGGCAATATGATGCGGTGATCGCAGCCGCCACTCGTATTCCGCAGCAATGCCAGTTCGTCGAGGGCGGGGTGCGCATCGGTGCAGGCACCGGTAATATGCAATCGCAATCATGGGCTTCCGGCACAGCGCCTTTGATGAATACACCGGGTATTAATAGCCGTATCACCGCGCAGATGGTGCTGAAAGCGCTGTTACAGTTTCGTCCCGATCTCGATACGGAAACACTTTATGCGCAGGTGCTGGAAGGAAAATTTGATACCGGCCGCGATCTGGCGCGTTTTCCAAGCACTGGTCTTGAAGGGCGTAAATTTGCCATTCTCGGCAGCGGTAATATCGGCATGGAAGTGGCAAAATTGGCCAAAGCCTTTGCTATGGATGTGGTGATCTATGCGCGGGAACATCATCGCTCATGGATTGAAAGCCAAGGTTATACTTATGCGGCGACACCGCAAGAGGCCGCACAAAATGCTGATGTATTGAGTGTGCATCTGGGGCTTGGTGCGCTGAACAAGGAGACAGGGCGCTACAGCAATCAGGGGCTTGTCGGTCATGATGTTCTGTCGGTAATGGCACAAGGCGCGATGGTCATCAATTACGATCGCGGCGAGCTGGTGGATGTTGCAGGGCTTGAACCGCTGATGCAGAGCGGTCATATCCGCAATGTTGCAGTGGATGCCGACCTGTTTGAAAAAGATGGTACTCTGTCAGGACCATTAGCGCCTTATGTGCCATTAGCTAAAAAATATCCGAAAGCCATGTTGTTGCTGCCTCATGCGGCGGCAGATACTGATCATCCGTCACGTCTGACGGGGGCAAAACAGGCCGTTGATCAGATTTTTGCAGCGATTACCGAGCGCCGTGTCATCAATGCAGTTGGCGCGATCCCTGCCGGTTACAGTGACGGTGGCAGTCAGTTGCCGCAGGGCATCGGACGGACACAGATTAAACTGAAACAGGGGCAGGAGCGGAAATTTCTCAAATCCCTGTTTGAAACAGCAGTTAAGGCGGCTGATCCGCTGCATTGTCTCAAACCCTATTTGCCGCCAGTACCAAAGGGCAAAACGGTTGTGATCGGTGCCGGTAAGGGCGCCGCACAAATGGCGCAGGCTTTTGAGACTTTATGGCTTGAGGCCGGTAACCCTGCGCCACAGGGTGTGGTCGTTACCCGTTATGGCTATGGCGCGGAATGCCGGTTTATCAAAGTGCTGGAAGCTGCGCATCCGGTGCCGGATGCAGCCGGACTGGAAGCAGCAAAACAGTTGAAAGCTGCGTTGAAAGACTTGCATGAAGACGATCTGGTGGTGGCATTGATCTGCGGCGGCGGCTCGGCTTTACTGCCAGCGCCACCGGAGGGGCTGACACTGGCCGATGAGCAGGCGGTCAATGCCGCTTTGCTTGCCAGTGGTGCGCCGATCAGCGTGATGAATGCTATCCGTAAGCATGTCTCTACGATCAAAGGTGGCAGGCTTGCTACCTTGGCAGGATCTGCCCGTATGGTCAGCCTGATTGTCTCGGACATTCCGGGTGATGATCCGGCGCTGATCGCTTCAGGGCCGACAATTGCCGACCGTGCAACGCGTCATGATGCGCTGAAATATATTGAACATTACAAGATGCAACTGCCGGAAAAGGTGATAGTGCATTTGCAAAGTGGTGCAGCCGATGCGCCGCAGCCTGATAATGCCGTGTTTGCGCGTCACAGTCATCATATTATCGCCAGCGCCGCGCAATCCCTGAAGGCGGCTGCAAAACTGGCTGAGGAGCAGGGCGTTGAAACGCTCATTCTCTCGGATGCGATTGAAGGTGAGGCGAAAGACATTGCGCTGATGCATGGGGCAATGGTTCAATATCAGGCGCGCAACCGCACCTCCGGCCAGCCGCTTCTTCTGCTTTCCGGCGGTGAAACAACGGTAACGCTTGGCTCCGGTTCAAAGGCAGGCAAAGGCGGGCGCAACAGTGAATTTATGCTGGCACTGGCGCTGAATATTGCTGGCCACGCTAATATTCACGCTTTAGCTGCGGATACGGACGGCATTGACGGTTCGGAGAATAATGCCGGTGCTTTTGTTGACGGCAACACAATTCAGCGCATGACGGAGCTTGGTCTTGATGCGAAACAGTTTCTCGCAGGCCATGACAGCTGGAGTGCGTTCAATGCAAGCAGTGATCTGTTTGTGACGGGGCCGACCGGCACAAATGTCAATGATTTCCGTGCCATATTAATCAGCTGAGCTTGCTCAATCGGTGGACAGCCGCATCCGGCTCTGCCATAATGACGATGAGAGACAGGGGCGCCCGGATCATACCGGCTGAGAAGTACCCTTTGAACCTGAACCGGATAATGCCGGCGGAGGGAGTCAGATCAAAGGGCGGCTTTTCGCAACAGCGACGATAACGGCACCCCGCGTCAGACCCTCACCGTTGCGGAGGGCTGATATGAAAGATCTACCGGATTTCGGCGTGATGCTGGAAACCATGCGACAACGCAAACCCCTCATACAATGCATCACAAATTTTGTGGCGATGAATACGGCTGCCAATGTGGTTCTGGCTGCCGGTGCATCTCCGGCTATGCTGCATGCGCAGGAAGAAGCGGGGGAGTTTGCAAAATTATGCGGCGCGGTCACAATCAATATCGGCACACTCTCGCCGCTCTGGGTGCAAGGGATGATTGCTGCAATCACGGCTGCCAATGCGCATAATATTCCGTGGGTTTTTGACCCCGTTGCGCATTTTGCCTCAACTTTCCGCCGCGATGCTGCTCAAAAACTGCTGGCACTGAAACCAACAATTATTCGCGGTAATGCATCGGAAATTCTGACGCTTGCGGGCTTTTCCGCGCGCGGACAGGGTGCAGACAGCGGCGATGATGCTGGCGCTGCGCATCATGCGGCTCAAAAAATGGCGCGGGAGCATCAATGTACGGTCGCAGTGACCGGCGCTTATGATCTTGTGACCGATGGTCAGACAACTCTGCGCATTGACGGCGGCTCGCCACTGATGCCGCAAGTCACAGCTTTGGGCTGTGCACTCACCTGCCTGACCGGTGCTTTTGTCGCCGCGCATAGGACCTCTGCTCTCGAGGCCTCTGCCGCAGCTCTGGCTATGTATGCTGTGGCCGGAGAGCAGGCGGCCTTGCAGGCAAAAGGCCCTGCCAGCTTCCAGATAGATTTTATCGATGCGCTATATGCGCTCTCTCCCGCACAATTCCAGTCTCAGGCAAAGGTACAATTCTATGAAACAGTTTGATCTGTCGCTCTATCTCGTTCTCGACCGCGAGCTTTGCGGCAGTTTGGGTATGGTGAAAACCGCAATCGCAGCAGTGCGCGGCGGTGCCACAATGGTGCAGTTGCGCGATAAAGACGCCAGCCAGCAGGAGATGCTTGAAACTGCCAAAGCATTGAAAGCGGCGCTTGAAGGCACCAATGCCAAGCTGATTATCAATGATAATATTGACGTTGCCATTGCTGTTGGTGCCGATGGTTTGCATATCGGTCAGCATGACGGCTCACCGGAACAGGTGCGGGCAAAGATCGGGGCGGATATGATCCTTGGTCTGTCGGTGCAGACCGCTGAAATGGCCACCAAAGCGGATAGTGCTGTGGTGGATTATCTCGGCATCGGCCCAGTTTTCCCGACCGCTACCAAAAAGAACTGCGCGCCTTCCATCGATTTTGACGGGTTGAAACGGGTTTACTCGCAAAACGGCCTGCCAGCTGTGGCAATCGGAGGCATTAAACTGCCGCATGTGGAGGATGTGCTGGCGACCGGTATTGATGGTCTGGCTGTGGTGTCTGCAATTTGCGGTCAGGAGAGTCCTGAGCAAGAAGCCCGTGCCTTCAATGCGGCGATTGCTCATTTCCGTGGAGCAAAGGGCTAAGTCATGAAAAATGTTCTTTCTCTCGCCGGTTCCGATCCGTCCGGCGGTGCCGGTATTCAGGCTGATCTGAAAACCTTTGCTGCCCGTGGTACTTACGGCATGGCGGCGTTGACAGCACTGACCGCGCAAAACACGCAAGGCGTTTCCGGTGTTTTTCCCGTACCGGCAGATTTTGTCGCCCAGCAATTGACGATGATTTTCAGTGATGTGCGGGTCGATGCGGTTAAGATCGGCATGATCGTCAATGCGCAAATTTCTGACCGCGTGGCGCAAGTTTTGCAGGAGCAGCTTGTCAAACAACCGGATTTGCAGATTGTGCTCGATCCGGTGATGATTGCCAAAGGCGGCGCAGCATTGCTCGACCCGCAGGCGGTGGAAAGTCTGAGGCAGAAATTGCTACCGCTGGCAACTTTGCTGACACCGAACCTGCCGGAAGCGGCAGCATTGCTCGGACAACCGGTCGCGGAAAACCGTGAGGACATGGAACGCCAAGGTCGTGCTTTGCTGGCTAAAGGTTGCAAAGCCGTGCTGATGAAGGGCGGGCATATGGCAGGTGAATTCTGCCCTGATCTTTTGCTGAGCAACACACATACAGAATGGTTTGTGGCCGCGCGAATTGAAACGCCGGATACCCACGGCACTGGCTGCACGCTCTCCAGCGCTTTGGCGGCGGAACTGGCGAAAGGCAATATATTGCCGGATGCAGTGCGCGAGGCCAAAGCCTATCTGTTGCGGGCGATTGGTGCTGCGCATCAGCTTGAAGTCGGCATGAAAGACGGAAATGGCCGATCAGTCGGCCACGGTCCTGTGTTCCATTCGATTGATCAAATCAGAGCGCCGTGAGCCATATTTGGCTCACAAAGGTCGCTCTGACACTTTAAAATAGCTGACGACTGAAGGTTTCCTGAGAAATCAGGAAGCCTTCACTTTACGGGCTATCAGCATGCCGATGACCATCGCCGGTACAAAGATCAATGTACCGGTTGCGGCTAAGCCCACCGTGGTAATCGCAGGCCCCGGACAAATACCGCCAAGCCCCCAGCCGATGCCGAACAGGATTGCCCCTGTCATCAGGGATTTGTCGGCTTTACGATTTGCAGGCACATCAAAATCTACGGCGCAGAGCGGTTTCTGACGGGCAAAAACCACGCGATAGCCGATGAAAGTTGTGACTACTGCCGCACCCATCACCAGAGCCAGTGACGGATCCCAATTACCGGTAATATCGAGAAAATTCAGCACTTTCTCAGGATTGGCCAGACCGGAAATCACCAGCCCCAGCCCGAAGATCAGACCGATAACAAGATTAATCAGAAATGACATGATCGACCTCCTTTAACTGACGAGATGGCGCATGATGAAGACGGTGATGAAACCGGCTGCCATAAACAATGTTGTCGCCAGCAGGGAGCGGGGCGAGAGACGGGAAATACCGCATACACCGTGGCCGGAGGTGCAACCGCTGCCCAAGACCGCGCCAAAACCAACCAGCAGACCGGCGCTCATCATCAAGACCGGATCGGATGAGACTGTGATTGTTGGCAGTGCACGGGTGAAAAGCAGATAGAGAAAAGGTGCGGCCAGTAATCCCAGCACAAAACCGGCACGGGATAAAAAACGATTGTCGCTATAGGGCGGGAAAAGCCTGCTGACAATACCGCTGATACCGGCAATCCGGCCTTCAAACAACATCAGCAAGACCGCAGAAAGCCCGATCAGCAATCCGCCGCCAAGAGCAGGCCATGGGGTAAAATTTTCCATGATGTTATGTCCTTATATCCGGTGCACAAAACAACTGGTGCATGGTGGCGATGAAGATTTTCACCCGCTCATCGGCCAGAGAATAGAACACGGCTTTGCCTTCTTTACGGGCGCTGATCAGTCCGGCAGCGCGCAATTCTGCCAGCTGCTGCGACAGGCCGGGCTGGCGGATGCCGAGCATATCTTCAAGCTGGCGCACAGACAGTTCACCCTCAACCAAAGCGCAGGTCACCTGCAAACGATCAGGATTGGACATTTTTTTCAGAAAGGCGGAAGCCTCGGTCACCCGTGCACGCAGCTCATTGGCGTCAGGTGCTGTGACTTCAGTTGGTATAATATCAGACATGTTCACTCCCACGGCGCGCCGTCAAAACGCCCGAGCGGGATTTTGATATAGCGCTGTCCGTTATCTTCAGGCTCCGGCAAACGTCCGCCGCGAATATTCACCTGCAAGGCATGGAGCATCAGTTTGGGGATCGGCAAAGTTGCATCCCGTGCCTGACGGGCGGTCACGAAACTCGCCTCATCACGGTAGCGGCTGAGATGAATATTATCCTGCAATTGTTCACCAATGCGGGATTCCCAACGGGCTTCGCGGCCGTTCGGCCGGTAATCATGACCGGTAAACAGGCGCGTATCTTCTGGTAATTGCAGAATGGTCTGAATGCTGTTCCACAATGCTGTGGCATTGCCGCCGGGGAAATCGGCACGCGCTGTACCGCCATCGGGCATGAACAATGTATCATGGATGAAAGCGGCATCGCCGATCACATAAGTGACCGAAGCCAGAGTATGGCCGGGGGAATGGATCACACGGGCATCGAGATTGCCGACTTTAAATGTCTCGCCATCTTCAAACAGATGATCCCATTGCGAACCGTCACAGGCCAGATCCGGCCAGTTATAGATTTCGCACCAGATTTTCTGCACTTGTCTGACTTCAGCGCCGATAGCAGTCGGTGCGCCGGTGCGGGTGTGCAGGTAATGGGCGGCAGAAAGGTGATCGGCATGGGGATGCGTGTCGAGAATACGCACCAGCCGGTAGCTGCGGCGTGCAATATAGTCCAGCATCTCATCAGCATGATTGGTGGCAGTCTGGCCGGATTTCTCATCATATTCCAGCACGGGATCAATAATCACGCAGTCCAGTGTTTCAGGATCGGCAACAACATATTGAACCGAGCCGGTACGCTGATCGTAAAATGCGGCAATGTCTGGTTTCTGCATTTTTTACCTGCTTTCATTATCTATTTCATTAAATATATTTGATTGCAAAAAAATGCAATCATTAAAATCTAAATATTTAAAGGTAATAAAAAAGCCGCCCTGAAGTTCAGAGCGGCTTTTTTTAGTTTATAAATCTGGCCTTATGCAGCCTGAATTGCGGAAAGTTTCCACTCTTCTATGCGGCCATTGGCAGGACGGACAAATGTCCAGACTTCAGTGCTTTCCGAAATCTCCATGCTTTCGCCTTCAGCCAGTTCGCCGGTATTGCGGTCTGCAAGATAGTCGATGCTTTCATAACGAATGGCAACGGTGGCGTAATCCTTGCCTTCTTCGCTCCAGCCTTCCGACACATCACCCTGCAGCAATTTCACATCGCTGACATGGTTGCGCAGGCCGTTGGTAGCGTTCTCGCCAAGTTCTTCCGCCAGATAAGACATGGCTTCCGGTGTTGTCAGCTGACGCAGTGTGCCGTAATTTTCCTGACCATAGGCAGTCTGGACTTCGGTCAGCATTTTTTCAAAATGCTCCAGATCTTCCTGTGAAACAGTCAGAGGCTTTTCTTCTACAGCAGGCTGCATCATGCTTGCAGCTGCACCCGAACTTGTATTGGCGCCAAATCCGGCTGATGGCACAGAGGTTGAAGACCGTGCATGTGTGTTGTCATCGCGCTTACCAAACTGCGCACCCAGATTCTGCATCGGATTAACACGATTTGCTCCAGCAGCATTACCGGCACCGGCAGCAGCTGTTGCAGGTTTATTGCGGTTGGCGAAGAAGCGCATGGCCAGCATGGCCAGACCTGCGAACAGGGCAACCTGCAGGATCAGGCCGAGGAAACCGGCCATACCGCCCAGACCATTGCCCAGCAGCATACCGATCAGACCGCCGACCAGCAGGCCGCCCAGCATGGAGCGGCCGAAATTATTGAAGAAACCAGGCTTTGCTGCATTGGCAGCCGCCGCACCCTGTGCAGGGCGGGTCTGCGCACCGGTATTCGGAGTCATGGAACGTTCAATCGGCGCAGCAGTATTTGGTGCAGTCTGCGTTGGTGCAGGTGCCTGATAGGTCTTGCTGCCGCGGCTGCCGAAGCTGCTGCCACCACCCGCACGTCTGGCATCGGCAATATCCATCGCCGAAAGCGATACAACGAGCGCCAGTCCCAATGCGACTGTGAACTGACTTAAACGTGAGGTGGCACGCAACATATGTGTCTCCTGAAAAAAGTGCTTTGGCTGCATATAGGAACGGGATTTTTCAATTGTAAGTGTTTGCCATAAGAAAATCCTATGATTTACAAGAATTTATTCAGTCAGGTGAACATAGGCAGCTATGCACTTTTAAAATGCGGCGCTGCATTGATTTTTGTAACCGGCCCGTCGCATAGTCATCGCAAAGACTTTAACCTGACTTTTCAGGAGCTGATTTGACCTATCGCTTTATTCACGCGGCGGATATCCATCTGGATTCACCGCTGCGCTCACTGGCTTTGCGCAATCAGGAACTCGCGGTGCTGATCGGCAATGCGACCCGACGTGCTTTTGAACGCATTATCGATCTGGCGTTGAGTGAACGCGTGAATGCACTGCTGATTGCCGGTGATCTTTATGACGGCGACCAGACTTCGATGAAAACTGCACGTTTTCTGGCAGAACAGCTGCGCCGTCTGGATCAGGCGGGGATTGATGTTTTCATCATTCGCGGCAATCACGATGCGCTGTCGAAAATTACCAAAGAGCTGACCCTGCCGGAGCGGGTGCAGATTTTTGACCGCAAAGCCCGCGCGATAACTGTTTCAGCGCCGGATCATTCTCAGCCGGTGGTTATTCACGGTTTGAGTTTTGCCAAACCCCATGCGCCGGACAGCCTGTTGCCTCATTACGGATTGCCGGTTAGCGGAGCGGTGAATATCGGGCTGATGCATACCAGCCTCAATGGTGCCGAAGGGCATGATCTTTATGCGCCGGTCAGCGTTAATGATCTGCAATCGCATGGTTTTCATTATTGGGCGCTTGGTCATATTCATAAGCGCACGGTCTATGCACCGACTAGTCATTATAACAGCACGGTAGTAATGGCGGGTAATCCGCAAGGACGTGATATTAATGAGGCCGGTGCGAAATCCGTAACGCTTGTGACGGTGACTGATGATGGCACTGTGCAGACAGAAGAGCGGCTGACATCAATCGCGCAATTTGAACGGGTGAGTGTTGATGTCTCGGCTTGCGAGGATTGGCGTGCTGTGATTGCGGTAGTGCATGAGGCGCTGGAAGCTAAGCGCGAAGCGACTGCAAGCGAACAGCTCGTCGCCCGTCTGCATCTGACTGGCACGACACTTCTGGCATGGCAGATGCGCCGTGACCATGATCTGCTGCTGACTGAGGCCGAGGACAGGGCAGCGCAAATTGGCGACTGCTGGATTGAAAAGCTCGAGCTTGAATGCACTCCGCCACGCAAAATACAGAAAAGCGAAGGTGCTCTGACCGTTGATCCGCTGCTGGAACTGGGCAGATTGATTGCCGATGAGCTGGCCGCCTCTAAACATTTCCAAAGCGGTCTTGCAGAGCAGATGGATGCTCTGGTGAGAAGATTGCCAGCTGAGATGCGCAATGTTTTCGGCGGCGATGAAGCACAGGCACAGGCTCTGATTGCTGATTTATTGCAAAAAGGCAGTGAGGATGTGCTGGCAGAATTGAGTGCGGACGCACAGGCAGAGGAACAGGCATAATGCGGATTAATCGTCTGGATCTCACCCGCTATGGCCGCTTTACCGATCATGTGCTGGATTTTGGTGCGGCAGATCAGGGCAAACCTGATTTGCATATTATTTACGGGCCGAATGAAGCGGGAAAATCAACCACATTTTCGGCGCTGCTCGATCTGCTCTTCGGTATTGAACATAAGAGCCGCTATGATTTTCTGCATTCATATTCAGCGATGAAAATCGGCGCTTCCCTGCAATTGCAGGGCGCAACGCAGGAACTTGTGCGCACCAAAGCGCGCAATAACAGTCTGAGTGATCCGGCTGGCCGCGTTTTGCCGGAAACACTGATTTCCGACGAATTAGGCGATATTGATCGTAATGCCTATCGCATGATGTTCTCGCTGGACGATGACACATTGGAAGAAGGCGGTGATGCGATCCTTGCCAGCAAGGGTAATCTTGGTGAATTGCTGTTTTCGGCCAGTGCCGGTCTTGCGGGCATCAGCCAGAATCTCAATTTGCTGCGCAGCCGCGCTGATCAGTTCTATCGTTCCGGTGCGCGTACAGGCGGGCTGGTTGATCTCAATGCACAATTGAAAGAGCTTGAAACCGCGAAGGCCGAGCTGGATGCGAAAAGCTCGGCACAAAGCTATGGCAAATTGAGTGACAGTTTCCGGCAGGCCGAGGCGGAATATCAGCAGGCGCTGACTGCGCATGGGCAGATAAGAGGCCGCATTGCAGAGATTGAGGCTATGCTCAATGCGCTGCCGCATTATCACCGGCTGCATCGCCTGCGTGAAGAACTGACTGCTTTTGCAGATATTCCGGCGGTGCCTGCCGGTTTTGCCGATGAGCAGCCACGATTGATGATCGATGATGCGGAACTGCGCGTTCGTGTTGAAAATCAGGCAGCAGAGATAGCGCGGCTGGAACGGGAAATTGCGGAAATCCATCCTGATGAAAATGCGCTGAACCTCGCCGGCACTGCCGGACAGTTACAGGCATTACAGGCACGATTTGTGACAGCAGAAAAGGATCTGCCGGAGCGGGAAGCTGCGTTACATGCTGAGCAACATAAAATTGAGGCGTTGCTGATCCGTCTGGGACGGGATATCAAAACTGATCCCCGCGCATTGCTTATCAATATTCAGACAGAAACGGCATTGCGCAGCCTGATTGAGCAGCGCTCCGGTATTACGGCAGCTTTGCAAATGACTGGCAAGGAATTGGCTGCTGCGGAAGAGCGGCTGAAACTTGCGCAGGATAAGTTGAAGCAAAGCGGCATCACGCAGGCACATTGCGATCCTGCATCAATGCGCTACCTGCATGATATGCTGAACCGTTTGCGCAGTGAGGATTTGAGCAATTCTTTGCGACTGGCCGATCAGGCTGCACGGGAAGAAGAAGCGCAACTGCATGAAATCTGGCAGGCACTGCCTTATCGTCAACATGATTTTGAGACTGATCTGAAACTACTTGCCGCCTTGGCGGTGCCGGATGTGGCGGAAGTGGAAGCCGCAGGGCGGGAGATGCAGGTTCTGCACAACCGCTGGCAACAGGCACAGGATAATCAGGCTCAAAACATCGATGAAATGGTGCAATTGCGCGCGCAATTACAAGCAGTACAGCAAAATAGTCTGGTGATTACGCAGGAACAGGCAGCAGAGCTGCGCCAAAATCGCAATGCCGCATGGCAGCAGCATCGTAAAAGCCTGAGCAGTGAAAGTGCAGATGCGTTTGAGCAATATCTGACGCAAGACGATCAGGCCGTGCATAACAGGCTGACACAAGCGGCGGAATTTGCCCGCGCCATGCAATTGCGGGAACGGCTTGCTGTGCTTGAGGCACAGAACCTCCATCTTCAAAATTCCGGTGCCGCGGCGCAGGCGGAATTGCAGGCGGTGGAAGCGCGTCTCGCTATATGGCAGCAACAGCTTGTACCGGTCTGCAAAGAGAACCTAACAGCGGGCAGTTTATTGCGTTGGATGGAGAAGCGTGAAGCTTTACTACAAAAACGTCAGCTTTGGTTGCGCGCCTGCCGGTCACGTGATGAAAAGCTGGTACAGATCAGGCAAGCGGAAACTGATCTGACTACGGCACTACAACAGGTCGGCGTGGCTGTTGCGGAAACTGATTTGCGTGCACTTCAAACGCAGGCAACGGTGCTGCATGAGAGTTTTCAGCTTTATGCCGGTTTGCAAGCTGAACTGGCGGAGCGGGAGCAGGAATTGCACCGTCGTCATAAAGATGCCGACGAGATTCAGACACAGGATGCGCAGTGGCAGAAAGACTGGGCAAGCACTTGTCAGGCCACATGGCTGGGGCAGGCGGATGCAGTTCCGGCGCTGGATGAGGTGCGCGAAATTCTGAACCTGATGGCAGAACTGGCTCCGGCACTTGAGCGCAGTCATGATCTGGCGCAGCGTATCCATGCGATGCACGACGATCAGGCAGCCTATCGCCGTGAGACGGAAGCTTTGGCGAAGCGTCTTGGTCTGCCTGTGCAGACTTCAGCGGGCGTAGGGATCCCGGTCGCCGAGCTGGCTCTGCATAGCGCACAGCGCATTCGTAAAGCAGAAGAAGAACACAAAAAACTGCAAGAGCTGCAAGGTCGTCTGGCGGAAGCGGAACAGCACAGGCTGCAATTGAACCAGAAAGCCAGTGAGCTGAATGCCAGAAAGCAGGCAATGCTCACGCAATTGCAGGCGGATACGCTGGAAGATGCCGGTTTTAAAATTCAGGCCGGTGCTAAAAAAACGCAGCTGGAGCAAGTGCTGACGGATGAAGAGCAAACGATTATCCATTTGCTGAAACTGGCAAATCCGGCAGAAGCTGAAGACGTACTGGCGCAAGCCGACAGTGCTGAGCTCAAAGAACAATTGCTGGGTCTGCGTGAACAGGATGAGGCACAGGACCGGCATAAACAGGAACAATATCGCCTGAAAATGCAGGCTGAGCAGCTTTTGTGTGAGGCACAGGCCGGTGATGACAGTGCTGCAAAGCTGGATGAACAGCGCCGTACCTTATTGCTGGAGATTGAAGAGAAATCGAAACAATATTTGCGTCTGCGTTTTGGTATCAGCGCGGCGGAGCAGGCTTTGCGCCTTTATCGCGATCAGCATCGCTCATCCATGATGGCGCAGGCATCAGAGGCCTTTGCCGCGATCAGTCAGGGCAGTTATCTCCAGCTGACAACACAGACCGATAAGGACAGTGAAATTCTGATTGCAGTGGCTGCTGATGGCAGTTCAAAAACGGCGGATCAATTGTCTAAGGGCACACGGTTTCAGCTTTATCTGGCTTTGCGTATCGCCGGTTATTATGAATTTGTGTCGCGCCGTCCGATGCCGTTTATCGCCGATGATATTATGGAAACATTTGACGATGATCGTGCGCGGGAAACTTTCCGGCTGTTCACACAAATGGCCGGTCAGGGGCAGGTGATTTATCTGACCCATCACCAGCATTTATGTGACATTGCGCAGGATGTGTATCCGGATGTGCGTCTGCATCAGCTCTGATACAAAATGAAGATATAAAAAAGCCTGCATCCGGAGATGCAGGCTTTTTGCTTTTATTTATTGGCTTCGACTTTGACGCCCAGCACTGACCAGAGTTTTTTCGGCTCAGCCATACCAACCGCAGTCAGAATACCGAAGGTCACCGGATTTTCCGGCTGGATTTTAAAGCTGATTGATTTCGGCGCATCCAGATATTCGCCCATGGCCTGAGCGGCCTCAACAACGAGCGGCTCATTTTCAAAATAAGCAACGCCGATCTGCAGCTGGTCTTTCATTTCCTGCACGAGAGCTTCACGGGTAATACCGCGTTCTTTTGCTTGATAGTCCAGCACTTTGCCGAAGAAATTAGCATCATCGTAACGCAATTCCATATTGCTGATGGACAGGTTCTGCAACATGCCCACAGCTGCAATCTGCATGGAAGTATTGTCGCCGCCGTCTTCCATCACACTGGTCAGCAGATCCTGCACAGCTTTGATGAATTTTAGATTATAACCGCCCATTGCGAGCTTATAATTATAAGTACCGATATTCTGACCGCTAATGGTCATCTGATCGACAGTATATTCGCCGCTATAAGGTGACCAGGTGCCTTTGCCATCCATGGTCAGGTGAAGTTTTTCCAGTCCGAGCGCACGGATTGCGTCCATGTCCAGGTCACTGGTATCTTCTGCTAGTTCTTCCGCGTCGCCGCTGTCTTCAACCGTCTCGTCAGTATTGTTTGTGGCAATATCTGTATTCGCATCGGCTGCAACCGCAGCATCAGCCTTGTCAGCAGGGGCGGCATCATCGGTTGCCGGTGCAGCACTTTCGGTGGTCGCTTTTGCGGCATCTGCTGCTTCCTGCGCAGCTTCTTCTGCCGCCTTCGTGGCTTCTTCTACAGATTTCTGAAACTCAGCGGCTTCTTTTTTCTTCTTTTCCTGATCAATGCGGTTCGCTTCTTCAAGATCAACCTTCAGCGCCTCAATGCCCCAGCTATAATTGCTGGCTTTTTCTTTGCTGAAAGGTTCCTGTGCGAAATGTACGCCGTTCAGTTCAAAAACCGGCTTGCCTTCGACCGTGACACTGATGGCACCGAGATGAAAGCTCTCGGCATATTGCATACGGCCGAGCAGATCGACTTTCGGGTCCTTGGTCAGTTTGACATTGTTGAAGCGGATATCTGAGGTGGTGAAAACGCTGTTGTCTTCAACGATTTTAACATCATCAAATGCGGCTTTTTCAACGAGATAAACATCGCCTTCGCCCTCGGTAATATTGCTCAGCGTAATCTTGCCGAGATTAACAGGGGCGTTGTCTTTCTCGTCCTTTTCCACTTCTTCTGTTTCGTCAGTCGAAGTTTTAGGCATAGCAATCTGTGCTTTTGCATCATGCAGAATGACATTTTTGCCGTCGGTTTCTGCTTTGGAGAATGTCAGTTCCACCATCTGTTCTTTGAGCAGAGCCTGCAGACGCTTTGCAACATCATCACCTGTCCATGCCAGTGCAGTGCCAGCCCAAAGCGGCGCGATCACAGCAGTCAGAACGAAAGTTTTGGCAAAAACAGAGCGGGACATATTCAATGGCATGAGAAACCTCAGTAAAAAGAACGGACAATATTAATTTTGACCGCAGGATGATTGCTGCCGAACTTATTAAAAAACAGAACGACCTGAAGCGTAATAATTTTGTAAATCCCTATAACAATTCAGAACCAATTCCAATAAACATAATCTCACAAATCAAGGGGAATGAAATGCAAAGCGCTTCTGTCCGGCAGTTACTGCTGGAAAAACTATCCGGACTTCTCGGTAAAGACATTCAAACCGGTTCTGATCTTGATATTTCGCATCTGAGTGACTGGAGCGATGAACAAGGCGGCACACCGCTGGCTCTGGTTCTGCCTCGGGATACACAAACTGTTTCTGAAATTCTCAAGCTCTGCAATGAATACCGTGTCGCTGTTGTACCGCAGGGCGGACTGACCGGCCTTGCCGGCGGCGCGGTGCCGGTACAGGATTGTGTGCTTCTGTCGCTGCGCAATATGAACCGCATTGAGACCATCAATGCGCAGGCCGGAACGATGATTGTCGAGGCCGGTGCCATTTTGCAGAATATTCAGGATGCAGCGCGCAATGCAGGCATGAATTTTGCGCTGGATCTGGGCGCGCGCGGTTCCTGCCAGATCGGCGGCAATATTTCCACCAATGCGGGCGGCAATCGTGTGATCCGCTATGGCATGACCCGTGATCTGGTGCTGGGTCTGGAAGCGGTGCTGGCAGACGGCACAATTCTCAGCATGATGAATGAAATGCCGAAAAACAATGCGGCGCTGGATATGAAGCATCTGTTTATCGGTGCGGAAGGCACAATGGGCGTTGTGACCCGTGCCGTGCTGCGTCTGCGTCCGGGGATTGGCGGTGCCAATGCCGCAGTCGTTGCGCTTGAGAATTTTGAGAATGCCCTGAATTTGCTGAATTATGCGCAAAAGCGTCTTTCCGGCCGCGTCAGTGCTTTTGAAGCCATGTGGGGCGAATATTACAACATGGCTGCGAAATATGCCCGCGCACCGCTTGATGGCAGCTATCCGCTTTATGTGTTGATGGATATGCAGGGCGCTGAACCGGATGCGGAAGCGGATTTGTTCCAGTCGGTTCTGGAACATGCCTTGGAAGAGGGTTGGATTGCCGATGCTGCCATTGCTCAATCCCATCGTGAGGCCGAAGAATTCTGGACAATGCGCGATGCCATTGCGGAAATCATGACCCATGAAGGCCCGTGCATCGGTTTTGACGTGTCAGTCCCGCAAACACAGATTGGTGCAGCGGTAGATGCTATTCAGGCAGCATTGCAGAACCGCTATCCGGGCATGACCAGCCTGTTTTTCGGCCATGTCGGTGATTGTAATTTCCATATTGATATTACGAAATACACGGATTTTACCGAAGATGACCGTGCGGTTGAAGATATTGTCTATGACATTATCCGCACATTTAAAGGCTCGGTTTCAGCGGAACATGGTATCGGCCTGCATAAAAAACCGTGGCTTCATTACAGCCGCAGCGCTGCCGAATTGCAGACTCTGAAAACACTGAAAGCGGCGCTTGATCCGCATAATATTCTTAATCCCGGTAAAGTGCTGGATTAAAAATAAAAGGCCGGAACATAAATTCCGGCCTTTTGATCTTTACGCTCCGAAGCGTTTTTCGCTCATGGAAGCCTGCATCAGTGCTTTGGTATAATCCTCGCGCGGTGCATCGAAAATCTGCTCGGTCTGGCCTTCTTCGACAACCTTTCCGGTTTTCATTACCAGAATATAATCGGAAAGCGCACGCACCACTGCCAGATCATGGCTGATGAACAGATAGGACAGGCCGTATTTTTCCTGCAAATCACGCAGCAACGTTACCACCTGTTTTTGCACCGAGCGGTCAAGCGCACTGGTCGGTTCATCCAGCACAATGACTTTCGGTTTCAGGATCATGGTACGGGCAATCGCAATACGCTGACGCTGGCCGCCGGAAAATTCATGCGGATAGCGGTTGCGCATTGAAGGCTCAAGACCAACCTCTTTCAGTGCTTCACCGGCACGGATATCCCGCTCTTTGGCGGACAGTTCCGGCTCATGGATCAGCAGCCCTTCGGTGATGATCCGCCCGACAGTCATACGCGGGCTGAGCGAGCCGAACGGATCCTGAAATACCAGCTGTAATTCGCGCCGTTTCGGGCGCATTTCCTGCGGGTCTGTCGGTAGCTCTTTGCCGAGATAGGCAATACGCCCGTCTGATTTCAGCAGGCGCAGAATAGCACGGCCAAGCGTAGATTTACCCGAACCGGATTCCCCCACAATGCCGATGGTCTGCCCCTGTTTGAGGTTGAGCGAAATACCATCCACCGCGCGCAGAACCGTCTGCGGTTTCAACCAGCCTTTTGCCAGATTGAAAGTGACAGACACATCATCTGCCTCAATCAGCAAAGGTGCAGTTGCGGGTGGTGCGGCTTTGGTGCCTTCCGGCTCTGCATCCAGCAGCATCTTGGTATAGGCATGCTCAGGAGAAGAGAAAATTTTCTCCGTTGCACCGCTTTCAACCACTTCACCGGAGCGCATGACACAAACCTGATCGGCAAAACGTTTCACAATACCCAGATCATGGGTAATGAAAACGATGGCCATGCCGAGGCGCTTCTGCAAATCGGCCAGCAGCTCCAGAATTTGCGCCTGAATGGTCACATCCAGCGCCGTTGTCGGCTCATCGGCTATCAGAATATCCGGATCATTCGCCAATGCCATCGCGATCATCACACGTTGGCGCTGACCGCCGGATAATTCATAAGGATAGCTGTCGATACGACGTTCCGGTTCGGGAATGCCGACCAGTTTCAGCAATTCCAGAATGCGCGGACGTGCCTGCGCTTTGCTCATCCCGCGATGGAAACGCAAAGGCTCGGCCAGCTGGTCGCCGATTTTATAAAGCGGATCAAGCGAGGTCATCGGTTCCTGAAAAATCATGGTGATTTTGGCACCACGGATTTTATTCAGCTCTTTGTCGGACATGCCGACCAGATCCTGACCGCGATAAAGCGCCTGACCGGTCGCTTTACCATTCGACGATAGCAACCCCATGATCGCCATGGTTGTCTGGCTTTTGCCGGAACCGGATTCACCGACGATTGCGACGGTCTCGCCGGATTTCACATCAAGGCTGATACCGCGTACCGCATGAACCGGCCCGTCATTGGTTTCAAATGTTACGCGCAGGTCGCGTACAGATAAGACTGTTTCTGCTGTCATCTTAACGGTCCTTCGGATCAAGGCTGTCACGCAGGCCGTCGCCCAGGAAGTTCAGCGCAAAGAGAATGAGTGTCAGGGTGACCGCAGGGAAAATCAGCTGCCATGAAGCGCCGCGCATATTCTGCGCCCCTTCAGAGATCAGCAGGCCGAGCGATGTCATCGGGTCCTGAACACCAAGACCGAGGAAGGACAGCAAGCTTTCAAGCAGAATGGCTTTCGGTACCAGCAGGGTAACGAAAACAATCACCGGCCCCAGCGCGTTCGGAATAATATGACGGGTAATAATACCGCGTCGTGTTGCACCGAGCGCTTCTGCCGCCTGCACAAATTCCTGCCGTTTGAGGCTCAGGGTCTGACCGCGCACAATTCGTGCCATATCCAGCCATTCCGTTGCACCGATGGCAATGAAGATGATGATAATCGACCGCCCGAAAAACACCAGCATCAGAATGACGAAGAAGATGAAGGGCAGAGAATAGAGAATATCGACAATACGCATCATGATATTGTCAGCACGACCGCCGAGATAACCGGAAATAGCTCCATAACTGACGCCGAGAACAAGCGCCATAACGGAAGCCAGCAGACCGATTGCCAATGAGATACGTACACCGATAAAGGTACGGGTCATCATATCGCGGCCGAGATTATCGGTGCCGAAGAAGAAGTAATTACGTGCCACATCCAGCGAGAGCTTGCCGCTCAGCTTGTCGGCTGCCAGTTCAAGGCTCGGATTGCTGAACAGATCGGAACGCTCAAAATAACGCAGAACGCGCTGATCCAGTTCACGTCCTGCACTTGAGGTCACGTCAATAGTGAGTTTCGAACCGGCAAGCTCCGGTTCTCCGCCTTTCAGGCGTGCACGTGCCATTTCCCGCTCAAGGCCGGGAATAATCGTATCCGCACGCGGATAGGCTTCAAGGCTTGGTGCCACGCGCACAAATTGCGGATAGATTTTTTCATATGGATGCGGGCTGACCATCGGCCCGAAAATACCGACGAGCGACAGGAAAATCAGCACAACGGCACTGGCAACAGCGGCGTGGTTACGGCGAAGTCTGATCCATGCATCCTGCCAGAGGGAACGGCCGGCAACAGCTGTGTTGCCTTCCGGTGCGCCGTGAGACGGCATATTTGTTGAGATATCAGTCATAGCGCACCCGCGGATCAAGATAAGCATAGATCAGGTCAACAACGAGGTTGAACAGCACGACAAAGACCGAGATGACGACAACAGTGCCCATCACCAATGTATAGTCGCGCCCCAATGCGCCTTGTACGAAATAGCGACCGATACCCGGAATACCGAAAATGGTTTCCACAACGACCGAACCGGTGAGCAAAGCTGCAGCTGTCGGCCCCAGATAGGAGACAGCAGGCAGAAGAGCGGCACGCAATGCATGAACGCCGACGACAATGCGGGCAGGCAGACCATAGGCACGGGCGGTGCGCACATGGTTGGCACGCAGGGCTTCAATGGTTGAGCCGCGCACTAAGCGGGCAATCACCGCCACTTGCGGTAGCGCCAGTGTGGTGATCGGCAAAATCCAATAGGTGAAATTGGCGGAAGACCAGCCACCGGCAGGCACCCAGCCGAGAATAACGCCGAAGAACAGGCTGAGCAGCGGTGCGACAACGAAATTGGGGGTGGTGATGCCGAATGTTGCAACGGCAACAATGGTATAATCCAGCCATGAATTCTGGCGCAAGGCGGCAAGCGCGCCGAGCAATGTGCCGAGAATGGCTGCAAGTGTGAGAGCCAGACCACCGAGCATGATGGAAACCGGCAGGCCGGAAGCGAACAGATCATTGACCGTAAAGTCACGGCGGGCAAAGCTCGGGCCCAGATCACCCTGAAGCAGATTGCCTAAATAAATCAGATATTGCTGCCATAAAGGCGCATCCATATTATAGGCTTTTTTCAGGTTTTCGAGGATCAGCGGATCAATCGGGCGCTCAAGATCAAACGGGCCGCCCGGAACAAGCCGGATCATGAAGAAGGTCAGCGTGATGATAATAAATATCGTCGGGATCGCGCTGGCCAGCCGCCGCAGCGTATAGCTCAACATATAATTTTCCTGACTGCAGCCTTCATAAAAATAATGGCTGCGGCAAAATTAAAATAGTTTGATATGCAACAGGCTGCATAGGTGAATATGCAGCCTGCCAGTAAAAATACTTACTGTTTGAGCGACAGCCAGCGGGTTGCATGTGCATCCATCAGATTGTCATACCAGCCTTCGATATTTTCGGAGACCAGAGCGCGTGATGAATAATACAGCACCGGAATAACGGCTGTTTCTTTGAGCAACAGACGTTCCGCATCGGCAAGAATTTCCGCGCGGGCTTTAAGATCTGTTGTGGCTTCAGCTTTAGCCATTAGAGCATCGTAGTCTTTGTTCTTCCACTTGGAATAGTTAAAGCTGACGTCACTCTGGGTCAGGAACAGGAAGTTCTGCGGATCATTATAATCGCCGATCCAGCCTGCGCGGGCGATGTCAAAAGGACCATCTTCACGCAGGAAGTTGAAATAGGTAGCGCCTTCGGTTTCATTGAGCGTGGCTTTGATGCCGATATTGCTCAGCATATCCGCAATCGCGGCCATTGTGTTCTTGTGGTTCTCGGATGTGTTATAGAGCAGTTCGATTGACAAGCTGCCCGGCTCAACACCGGCTTCTTTCAAAAGCTCTTTAGCTTTATCTTCACGTTCCAGCATGTCTTTGTCGGCATATTCAGCCTTCACACCGCCTTCAACATAATTGGCAATGCCCGGAGGAACCACGGAATAGGCCGGAAGCATTGTGCCCTGCCAGACCTGTTCTGCCATGAATTCACGGTCAATCGCCATGGAGATGGCTTCACGAACACGCGGGTCTTTCAGTTTACTGTCGGCAACTTTACCTTTAACCGGCAGATAATAGGAGCCGAGATAAGGGGCAATACGGAATTCTTTAGCCAGTTTGCTCTTCACATAGTCCATCTGTTCGGACGGAACGTCGGAGCAGACCTGCACTTCTTTGGCTTCAAAGCGACGCATGCAGCTGGCGCGGTCTTCGAAAGGAATCCAGTTCACAACATCGATCTTGACCTGATCGGCGTCATAGAAGTTCGGATTCTTCTTCATGACGATTTTGTCGTTTGGTGTAAAGCTGACCAGCTGATAAGCACCATTGGTGACCATTTTGCCCGGCGTTGTGAATTTATCACCGTTTTCTTCAACGCTTTTCTTGTTCATCGGCAGACCGGTCTGATGGGTCAGCAGCTCAAGGAAATACGGTGTCGGGCCTTTCAGCGTAATTTTGAGGGTCAGATCATCGACCGCTTCAACGCCCAGATCTTCAAGTGGTTTCTTACCACCAACCACATCTTCAGCGTTTTTAATCGGGAACAGCATGCTGGCATAACCGGCAGCAGTTTTAGGATCCATAATGCGGCGGAATGTGAACAGGAAATCACCGGCAGTTACCGGATCGCCATTCGACCATTTGGCATCGTCACGCAGGTGGAATGTGTAAACCAGACCGTCTTCGGAAATATCCCAGGACTTGGCGGTGGCAGCAACAGCTTCGCCTTTGGCGCTCTGACGGACAAGACCGTCATAGAGATCGGCCATGATGCGGCCTTCGGAAACGGTGGATGTGCGGTGATGATCCAATGTTGCCGGATCTGTGTCGTTACCACGGTTCAGAACGACTTCGGCAGATGCCACACCGGCAAAAGCGCCGGTCAGTGTGAGTGCGCAGACACCTGCGAGCAAAATTTTACGATACATATAACCCTCCCTGTTAAAGTACTGAGACGGATTCTAGTATGAGTTTTTCAGGCAGAGTCAAACATCTATTTTAAGTTCTCAGCCGTGCGCCTTTAGTCGAAGGAGATTATTTTAAAACAAAAGAGAAACTTTGTTATTTCTAGCAATATTATTGGCTAATTCTAAAATTTTATTACAAAGAACGAAACTAAAACAAATTGCCAGAAAATCATATTATTCAATGGGATAAAATATTTTATCAACACTGATAATTTAAGTAAAATACAATAAATATGGCTGATGAAAAAAAATTGCCTTTATGTGGATAAAAACCCCGCCATTTTAGCGGGCAAGACCTTCATTCTGAAGGCAAATCAGCCAAATCACGAGTCAGTTTTGTAACAGCAATATGTCGGCATCTGATTTATCATACGATCAGCCAATAAAAAGGCCGCTGAAAGCGGCCTTCTGAAATACTGTTTTTGACTATTTTTGAGCGTTCAATTCTGCCAGAATTTCCTCTGTATGCTCACCTAAACGCGGGGAACGCAGGCCGGTTTTCAGCTCTGCATTGGAGAATTTCAGCGGCGTGCGCAGTCCCGGAACCCCCTGATTATCCACCCGCATCTGACGGGCGATGAATTGCGGATCACTGAACACATCGGCAATGGTATTGATCGGCCCTGCTGGTACAGCGAGATTTTCCAGTGCGGCCAACAGATCATCGCGCAACCATACAGATGTTTTTGCTTCAAGCTGAGCTGTCAGTTCATCACGGTTTTGTACGCGAGCCGCATTGGTGCGGAATTTCTCATCCTCAGCCAGTTCCGACAGCTCCAGCAAACCTGCCAGTTTGGCGAATTGGCCGTCATTACCGCAGGCGATGATGAAATAGCCGTCTTTCACCGGCAATGTCTGATAAGGCGCAATATTCGGATGCGCATTGCCGAGACGTTTCGGCGCTATGCCGGAAGCGAGGAAATTCATTGCCTGATTGGCGAGAACGCCGGTCATGCAATCAAACAGCGACATATCAATATGCTGACCGAGACCTGTTACCTGACGATGCAGCAGCGCTGACTGAATACCGATGACACCGTAAAGACCGGTGATAATATCGACCAATGCCACGCCGATTTTCTGCGGCTCGCCTTTCGGGTCGCCGGTAATATCCATAATGCCGCTCATGCCCTGAATCATGAAATCATAACCGGCACGCGCTGCATAAGGCCCGTCATGACCGAAACCGGTGACGGAGCAATAGATCAGACGCGAATTGATTTCCTTCAGGGTTTCATAATCAAGGCCGTATTTTTTTAGGCCGCCGAGTTTGAAATTCTCGATGACAATATCGGCATCTTTGATGAGTTTGAGAACGGTTTCACGCCCTGCATCTTCACGAAAATCGCAGGTGATCGAGCGTTTACCGCGATTGCAGGCATGATAATAGGCGGCTGACTGTTCCGCACCGTCGTCAATATAAGGCGGACCCCATTTGCGGGTATCATCACCCTCAGGGCTTTCTACTTTAATGACATCGGCACCGAGATCCGCCAATGTCTGACCGATCCACGGCCCTGCAAGAATACGTGCCAGTTCAACGACTTTAATGCCTTCCAACGGCGCCTGCATCAGATTTGCTCCGGATATGAAAAACCCGCTTCCATCAGCTATGCCGCTGAAAAATCAGCGCCATACGGAGGGAAGCGGGCGATTATCAGTTATTAAAAGAATGCCTGAAGACCGGTCTGCGCACGGCCGAGGATCAGCGCGTGAACGTCATGGGTACCTTCATAGGTATTCACTGTTTCCAGATTCTGCGAATGACGCATCACGTGATATTCGATCTGAATACCGTTGCCGCCATGCATGTCGCGAGCCTGACGGGCGATGTCGAGCGCTTTACCGCAATTGTTGCGCTTCATCAGCGAAATCATTTCCGGTGCAAATTTATGGTCATCCATCAGACGGCCAACGCGCAGCGAGCCCTGAAGGCCGAGCGTGATTTCTGTCTGCATGTCAGCCAGCTTTTTCTGGAAAAGCTGTGTCTGCGCCAGCGGGCGGTTAAACTGCTTGCGATCCAGGCCATATTGCAGCGCACGGTGCCAGCAATCTTCTGCCGCACCGAGAACACCCCAGGAAATACCATAGCGGGCGCGGTTGAGGCAGCCGAACGGACCTTTAAGACCGGAAACATTTGGCAGCAGCGCATCTTCGCCGACTTCCACGCCGTCCATCACGATTTCACCGGTGACGGAAGCACGCAGGGAAAGCTTGCCGCCGATTTTCGGCGCGCTCAGACCTTTCATGCCTTTTTCAAGCACAAAACCGCGGATCTGATTGTCATGGGCAACGGATTTCGCCCAGACGACGAACACATCGGCGATCGGGGAGTTGGAAATCCACATTTTCGAGCCGTGCAGCTTGTAGCCGGTCGCGGTTTTTTCCGCGCGGGTTTTCATGCCTGCAGGATCAGAACCGGCATCAGGCTCGGTCAGGCCAAAGCAGCCGATCAGCTCGCCGGACACCAGACCCGGCAGATATTTGTCTTTCTGCTCTTCCGAACCATAGGCAAAAATCGGGTAGATCACGAGTGAGGACTGCACGCTCATCATCGAACGATAGCCGGAGTCAATGCGCTCTACTTCACGGGCAACAAGACCATAGGAAACATAATTGGCTTCCGCCGCGCCGTATTTTTCCGGCAATGTCACACCGAGCAGACCGGCCTGACCCATCAGACGGAACAGTTCAGGCTGCACAGCTTCTTCAAGATAGGCTTCTTCAATGCGCGGCAGCAGTTCGCTCTTGGCAAAAGCCGCAGCGGAATCGCGGATCATGCGTTCATCATCAGACAACTGATCATCGAGCAGGAACGGATCGCTCCATGAAAATTTTGTCATGTCACTCATTTACTATCTCCCGAAAAATTTGGCTCATTCTCAGACGACTACCCCAAAACTGCAAACCCTTATTTGCACTTTAGTCATGAATTCTGCGCATCAACTCGGCAATGCCCAGCTTGGATATGTGCGGTTTTATCAGGCTGTTCGGGAGAAACGAGCCTGAATTTCCTGACAATAATGCCTGTCAGCCCTTATCCGTGCTGAAAACGCGCTGCCAGTTCCAGCCATGCACGCGCCGCATGAGGCAGATAAGCGCCGCGCCGCCAGACCCACGCCATGTCCCATGAAAGATCCGGCTCGGTGAGGGTAATATGGCGGACACCGTCGCGCACCCGTTGTTCGGCAATCAGACGCGGGAGAAAGCCGATACCAAGCCCTGCATAAACCAGCTCGATGATGAAATTAATCTGGCTGGAGCGTGCGGCAATGGACGGCGTGAAGCCCTGACTGCGACAGGCATTCAGAATAATCGGATTGAGTGCAAAGGCACTGTCAAACAGGATAAACGGCATATCCTGTAATTGTTTCAAGGCAATAATGGGCTGATCGGCCAGCGGGTGCGAAGCGGGGATCAGCACATCAATCGGCTCTTTGCGGACATTCTGCCAGTCAAATTCATCAGGCGCAGGCAAGAGGGAGGCACCAAGATCCACTTCGCCGTCGCGCACCATATCTTCGAGTTTTTTACTGCCATGTTCAACAAGATGAATATCAATACCGGGATAAAGACGACGGTAAATCGCAAACATCGGTGCGAACAGCGCGTCACTGCCGATTGGCGGTAATCCGAGCCGCAGCATGCCCTTGGTCAGCCCCTGTAATTCTGCCAGTTCGGTTTTCAGATCATCCTGTTCTGCCAGTATACGCAGAGCGCGTTGGAATACTACTTCTCCTGCATCGGTCATCACTGATTTATGACCGTTACGGTCGAGCAGGGTCACGCCAAGTTCGTCTTCAAGCTGACGCACGGCTTTGCTGACAGCTGATTGCGTGAGGAAAACAGTCTTGGCAGCCTGTGTGAAACCGCCTTGGCGGACAACCTCGGCGAATATCCGTAATGTACGCAGTTCCATTACTATTCCATCTGGGACTTATTTCTATTCAATCAATTCATTTTTATCATGAATTGGGTTGGCGTATAAAGGGGAAAATTAATTTGCATGAAAAGAGTGCCATAAAATGTCTCCAGCTCAAATGTCGGGAGGAGTCCGCCATTGGGTACAAAACAGCCGGATCGGCCAGATCGCTTTGATCGCCGGTTTCTGGGCTTTGGGGGAGGGTATCGCCAGAATAACGCATCTGCCTGTGCCGGGCAGTGTCATCGGCTTGTTCCTGTTATTCATACTTTTGATGACCGGCGGTATGAACCTGCTGACCGTGCGCCGTGGTGCGCAATGGTATCTGGCAGAAATGCTGCTGTTCTTTATCCCTGCAGTTCTTGCCGTACTCGATCACCATGAGTTTTTCGGTCTGCTGGGTCTGAAAATTCTCGCGGTTATTTTGCTGGGCACGGTCATTGTTATGATCTCCACCGCATTGGCGGTTGAAGCGGGTTTGCGTCTGAGCCGCTATTTGCAAAAGATGAGACATTCATCATGAGCGGGATCATGGACTATCTCACCCCCGCACTCGGAATGATGGTGCTGTGGTCTGCGGCAACGATCCTGTTCTATCTGCTGGCGAAAAAGCTTTACCGTCGCTGGCCGCGTGTATGGTTTTCACCGCTCATTGCCGCACCGGTTTTGCTGATTGCGGCGGTGCTGCTGATGCGCACCAGCTATGCGGAATATAATAGCGCAACACACTGGCTGGTGATGTTGCTCGGCCCTGCAACCGTTGCTTTTGCGGTGCCGATTTATGAACAACGGGCAGTCATCCGGCAATATTGGCCGGTTCTGTTGTTTGGTGTGCTGGTCGGCAGTTCTGTTGCCATTCTCTCGGCATGGGGGCTGGCTTCGCTGCTCAGTCTTGATGGCAGTCTGCGGCTCAGTCTGATCCCGCGTTCTGTGACTTCGCCTTTTGCCATGGCTTTGTCGGAAGATATTGGCGGTATCCCTAATCTGACGGCTTTGTTTGTGGTGGTGACCGGCGTCATCGGTGCAGCACTCGGCGATACAATCCTGCGTTTTCTGCCATTGAAATCCGGCCTTGCCCGGGGTGCTCTGTTCGGCATGGGCGCGCATGGTGCAGGTGTGGCCAAAGCCCAGCAACTGGGTAAGGAAGAAGGCACGATCGCCGGTCTGGTGATGGTGCTGGTCGGTCTGGTCAATGTCTTTGCCGCACCGCTGATACGCTGGATTTTGTTGTAATAAAAAAGGCCACTCTGACGAGTGGCCTTTTCAGTCTTTATGCGCTTTTCTTACGCATGAAGAAATAAATCACGCCGAGCAGGACAAACCATACCGGTGTAATCAGCAGTGCCTGTGCCGTGTCAGCCTGCTGCGCCAAAGCCCAGAGAATGAAGGCAAAAAACGCAAACACCATAATGATGGCTGCATAACCGCCCGGCATCTTGAAGTTTGATTTCGCATGGAGATCAGGGCGCTTACGGCGATATTGCACATAAGATGCTAGAATGATCGACCAGACAAAGATAAACAGCAGTGCTGAAATCGTGGTCACAATGGTGAAAGCTTCAATAATGCTCTGTCCTGCGTAAAGCAGCACAACACCTGCGAGCAGGAATGTGCAGGAGAAGAACAGCGCATTGACCGGCACATGACGGTGGTTCAGCTTGCCCAGTGTTTTTGGTGCCAGAGCATAGCTTGCCAGACCAAAAATCATACGCGATGTCGAGTAAATACCGGAATTGGCGCTGGAAGCTGCAGAGGTCAGTACCACGAAATTCACCACATGCGCGGCAATGCCGAGGCCTGCGAGCGAGAACATGGCGACAAACGGACTGCTCGACGGGTCAACTTGGTTCCAAGGCATCACAGTCATAATTACAAAGAGCGAACCGAGATAGAACAGCACAATACGCACAGGGATCGAGTTGATCGCCTTTGGCAGATTGCGCTCCGGATTTTCGGTTTCAGCAGCGGCGGTACCAACAAGCTCAATACCGACAAAAGCGAAAACCGCGATCTGGAAACCGGCAACAAAACCGAAGAAGCCATTCGGGAAGAAGCCGCCCTGATCCCACAAATGGGTAATGGAAGCCGCAGTACCGTTTGGTGACACATAGCCGGAACTGAGCATGACAACGCCGGTAATAATCAGCGCAACAATGGCAACAATCTTAATCAGCGCGAACCAGAATTCGATTTCACCGAAATTGCGTACATTCGGCAAATTCAGTGCAACCAGTACGACGATCAGGCCGAGTGCGGGAATCCACAAGGCCAGCTCAGGGAACCAGAATGACATATAACCGGCAACGGCGACCACATCGGCAATACCGGTAACAATCCAGCACAGCCAATAGGTCCAGCCGGTAAAAAACTGCGCCCATGATCCGAGATAATCACCGGCAAAGTCGGCGAAGGAACGGTAATTCAGATTGGACAGTAACAGCTCGCCCAAAGCGCGCATTACGAAAAACAGCATGAAGCCGATAATCGCATAGACCAGCAGGATTGACGGGCCTGCGAGCGAAATTGTTTTGCCCGAGCCCATGAAAAGGCCGGTACCAATAGCACCGCCGATGGCGATCAGCTGCAAATGGCGGTTTTTGAGATTACGGGCAAGATGCGGCTCTTCCTCTTGGGAATGCGGGTGCCCCGATGCAGTATCCATTCAGTATGCCTCACAATTCATCTGCCAGCGGATTTTCCCTCCTGAAATCCAAGAAAATACACTGGTTAGTTTTCTGCATGCTTCGTCGGTGCAGGATGATTCCACAGCACCGGCAAACACCCTGAGCGCTTACTCCCCCCGCTTTAAGAGGGGAAGTAAAATTTGCATGAGGTTAGACTAATGTCGCATAAGGCGGTGCCGTGGTTTGTCGGACAAAAGAAAAAGCCCTGATTTTCATCAGGGCCTTTCTGATTGTTTTAGTCTGTATAAGCATCCATCGGCGGGCAGGAGCAAACCAGATTGCGGTCGCCGCCTACGTTGTCGATGCGCGATACCGGAGCCCAATATTTGGAAGCCGGATCCATATTTTTCGCAGGGAAGGCTGCTTCCTTACGGGAATACGGATGTTTCCAGTCGTCGAGCATGGTGTCTGCAACGGTGTGCGGTGCATTGGCCAGCGGATTGTCATCCTGCGGCCACTCACCGGCTTCGACCTTAGCCGCTTCCTTGGCGATGGAGATCATAGCGTCGCAAAGACGATCCACTTCAGCCTTGGATTCGGATTCGGTCGGTTCAACCATCAGCGTACCGGCAACCGGCCATGACATGGTCGGGGCGTGGAAACCGTAATCGATCAGACGCTTGGCAACATCTTCAACGGTCACACCGGCTTTGTCTTTCAACACGCGGGTGTCAACGATGCACTCATGCGCAACGCGATTGTTCGCACCGGTATAAAGGATCGGATAATGATCCTTCAGGCGCTCAGCAATGTAGTTGGCATTGAGAATGGCCACTTCCGTTGCATTTTTCAAACCGGCGCCGCCCATCATACGGATATACATCCATGTGATAACGAGGATAGACGCACTGCCGAATGGTGCAGCGGAAACCGCATTGTCGCTGCCTGCGTTCACGTGACCTGGCAGGAATGGTGCCAGATGTGCGCCAACGCCGATCGGGCCGATGCCCGGGCCGCCGCCGCCATGCGGAATGCAGAAAGTTTTATGCAGGTTCATGTGGCAAACGTCAGCACCGATATCGGCCGGACGTGCCAGACCAACGAGTGCATTGAGGTTCGCACCGTCGAAGTAAACCTGACCACCATTCGCGTGAATGATTGTGCAGATTTCACGGATGGTTTCTTCAAACACACCGTGTGTGGACGGATAGGTGATCATCAGCGCCGACAGTGTATCGCGATACTGTTCTGCCTTGGCTTTCAGATCGGCCACATCAATGTCACCGTCTTCAAGACAGTTAACGACAACCACTTTCATGCCTGCCATCTGCGCACTGGCCGGATTGGTACCGTGTGCGGAAGACGGGATAAGGCAGATATTGCGGTTCTCATCGCCATTGGCGCGGTGATAGCGGCGGATTGCCAGAAGACCAGCATATTCGCCCTGACTACCGGCATTCGGCTGCAGAGATACAGCGTCAAAACCGGTCACTTCGCAAAGCCATGCTTCGAGATTGTCGGTCAGAACCTTGTAGCCTTCCAGATGCGCCTGTGGTGCAAAAGGATGCAGACCACCGACGGTCGGCCATGAGACCGGCATCATTTCAGCAGCAGCATTCAGCTTCATGGTGCAGGAGCCGAGCGGGATCATCGCACGGTCAAGCGCCAGATCTTTGTCTGCCAGCTTGCGCAGGAAACGCATCATTTCGGTTTCTGAACGATAGCTGTGGAATGCAGCCTGTGTCAGGAAATGTTCGTCACGCGGCGCATCAGGCAACAGACGGGTTGCTTTTTCAACAGGCTTTGCACCAAACAATGCAACCAGAACCAGATAATCATCTTCCAGCGAGGTTTCATCGAAAGTGACAGACACAGTATCAGCATCAATGACGCGGATCAGGCGGTCGCCTGCCAGAGCCTTGTCTGCATAATCCTGAGCTTTGCCTTTAACAGTTACAGTCACTGTATCAAACAGCTGTTCACCGGCCAGTTCAAAACCGGCAGCTTTCAGTGAGGCTGCAAAGCGGGCAGTGATCGCATGAACGGCATCAGCAATAGCCTGCAGGCCTTTCGGGCCGTGCCAAATTGCATAAGATGCAGCCATATTGGCCAGCAGTGCCTGAGCGGTACAGATATTCGATGTCGCTTTATCGCGGCGAATATGCTGTTCGCGGGTCTGCAGTGCCAGACGATAGGCCGGACGGCCATGCGCATCGAGCGACTGACCGACAATACGGCCCGGAATGATACGGGTGAGGTTTTCTTTCACGCCGAGATAAGCAGCGTGAGGACCACCATTGCCCATTGGCACGCCGTAGCGTTGCATTGAACCGACAGCAATATCGGCACCCCATGAGCCCGGAGACTGCGTGATGGTCAGCGCCAGAGGATCGGCAACGGCCACAACCAGAGCACCGGTCTGTTTGGCGCTGGCGATAATACGGGTGAAATCACCGTAAACGCCGCGTGTATCCGGCCAAGGGATGATCACCGCAGCGGTTGTGGTATCCACTTCGCCGCCAACTTCAATGATCATGCCATGCGGTTCCGCACGGGTGTTCAGAACATCCAGTGTCTGCGGGTGCAATTCACCGGCAATCACCATTTTCGGACGTTTTTCACGGTGATGGCGATAGGCAATGCCGACAGCTTCAGCAACAGCAGTTGCTTCATCCAGCAGCGATGCACAGGCAACCGGCAGGCCGGTCAGTTCTGTCACCAGTGTCTGGAAGTTGAACAGTAGCTCAAGGCGACCCTGACTGATTTCAGCCTGATACGGTGTATAGGCTGTGTACCATGCCGGATTTTCGAACAGGTTACGCTGAATGACCGGCGGCACATGGGTGCCGTGATAGCCCGCACCGTAGAAGCTTTTGGCAACTACGTTGCGCCCCATAATGCCGGACAGTTCACTCAGAGCTGCGGCTTCATCAAGCGGAGCAGGCAGGTTGAGTGCGCGGTCAAGACGAATTGACTGCGGCACTGCCTGACTGATGAGGGCGTCCAGCGACGGCAGACCAAGCGCCGACAGCATTTCCTGCTGTTCACTGGCGCGAGGGCCGATATGGCGCTCTACAAACGGAAGAGATGATGATGCCATGATTTAGCCAACCAGTGCCTGATAACCGGCAGCGTCGAGCAGACCTTCGAGCTGACCTGCATCGGAGATTTTCATCTTCCACAGCCAGCCTTCGCCTTCTGCCGCGCTGTTGACGAGCGCTGGATTGCCATTGAGTTCTTCGTTGATTTCAATGACTTCACCGTTAAGCGGTGCATACACATCGGACGCAGCTTTCACAGACTCAACCACAACAATGGCTTCGCCTTTTTCCACAACGCGTTCAACTTCAGGCAGTTCTACGAAAACGAGGTCGCCGAGCTGTTCCTGAGCGTGGTTGGTGATGCCGACAGTTGCAATGTCGCCTTCAACGCTGAGCCATTCATGATCTTCGGTAAAAAAGATTTTAGGCATGCGATTATCCTTTGTGATAGCGAGGTTGGGTAAATGGAAGTGTATGGACGTCTACAGGCACTTTATTGCCGCGGACTTCCGCAAAAAGACGTGTGCCCGGTTCTTTCAGATCGGCTCTGACATAACCCATGGCAACAGGGAAACCGGCTGAAGGGCCGAAGCCGCCGGAGGTGATTTCACCGACTTCGCTGCCGGCTTCATCAAACAGTTTGGTACCGGCGCGAACCGGCTGACGGCCTTCAGGCTTGATGCCAACGCGGCGCTTTTCAGGGCCGTTAGCAATCAGTTCCAGAACTTTAGCGGCGGCAGGGAAGGCGGCGGTTTCGCGCACAGCTTTGGTGATTGCCCATGTCAGACCGGCAGAAACCGGATCAATGGTTTCAGTGATGTCCTGACCATGCAGGCAGAGACCGGCTTCGAGACGCAGGCTGTCGCGGGCGGCAAGGCCGATCCATGCAACGCGGGAATCGCCCAGCAGAGATTTCGCCAGTGCCTGTGCATCGCTGAGCGGTGCGGCAATTTCAAAACCGTCTTCACCGGTATAACCGGAGCGGGTAACGAACCAGCCCTGCTTAGGCTCAAAACCATGCATGAATTTCAGCTCGTTAACGCTGAAACCAAGATCAGATGCGAGGCTTTTCATAACATCAGCGGCCTGCGGGCCCTGAATGGCCAGCAATACGCGGTCAAGCGGCGTAACAGTGCAGTTCAGCGCGCTTGCTGCTTTCTGGAAATGCGCAATATCAATATCGGCATTACCGGCATTGGCAACAATCATGAAACGTTCGTCACCCAGACGGGTTACGATCAGGTCATCAATGATGCCTGCGTCATTATTCATCAGGAATGTATATTTCGACTGGCCTTCATTGAGTTTGGTGACATCAATCGGGCACAGCTTTGCAAACAAAGCGGCAGCATCGCTGCCTGAAACTTCAATGAGTTTCATATGTGAGATGTCGAACAGACCAGCCTGTTCACGTGTATGAACATGCTCTTTCATCACGCCAAGCGGATAAGTCAGCGGCATGTTCCAACCGGCAAAGCCGCCGAAACGGGCACCGGATGCAATATGTAATTCTTCCAGCGGAAGCGTTTTTAAAGAAGATGTATCGCCCATTTTTCACTCCAGAGACACACGTCCGCCTTCCGCAAAAGCGGAAAGCCATGATGTACCCCTCTGTCGGAAGCCTGAGAGACTCGCAAGCCTGTTGAGGCTTACTTACACCTTCGGCGCGGGGTTTCCCCCGACTTTCCAGAGTTGCCTTGCTTTTCTGCGGTTCTTGGTACCTGAGAGATTTCGGGCGATTTCCCCTTCGGTGGCCGTTACCGGCACTCTCCCGCAGACAAACAGGAATCAGGATATGATCCTCTCCTCGACATGCGTGCCTTTTATCGCAGCTGGCTGGTGAAGTCATCTGGAATTATTATAATGCGGCTCTTTGCGCAGTGATTGAATGTCGCGTCTTTTGAAAACGCGGTTTTGGCAGCGACACAGAATGCACAATATAAGACGTATGGAATTTTCTGCACTGTCAAAACAACGGGCGAGAATTTTCAACAGGTGGATTCGGGTGATTCACATCTGTTTTTCATCTGCCAAGCAGCGGATTTGTGTGATTTTGAGTTGAGTGCGGGAGTTTTCAAAAGAAAATATCCTTTAAAAATCAAGGAAAATCGGGCTTTTTGAAAATAATTGCCGGTTCGCTGCATAATTTCTGTTCAGGGTGCTGGACAGGCAAAAATTTAATGCTATAAAGCGCTCACATCAGACGGACACCAACACCGTCACGCTGGCCAGACAGGCTTGCAGGGATGCCCGGATAGCTCAGTTGGTAGAGCAGCGGATTGAAAATCCGCGTGTCGGCGGTTCAAATCCGTCTCCGGGCACCACTTAAAAATCCAACAAAATCAAATAATTATAGCAATAACAATAACGATGATCGTACTGTTTACGTGTTGCATTGTGTTACATGCCAAAACGCGCATTTCTAGGGTTTTCAACATGTTACAAATTACTCCATGCAACACGGATGCAACATATTGAAGCGTTAAAGCCGCCTATCATGGCGGCTTTGTTATTTTGTCGGGTCAGCTATTTTGGTTGACATGAATCACACTGCTTCTTGTTGAGCAATCCAGTTAATAATTGTGGATTTTCGCGCGCAGAGTAAGTCACCGGCTTTAAAGTGGGGGAATGAGCCCTTCGCACATAGATGATAAATTGTTCGCTCAGGAAAGCCGCTGAACTTACTAATCGACTTTGCGCCAATTAAAATGTCGTTTGATAGATTTTCAGTCAATCCTTCCCTCCTTCCGGTACGAGTGGTGTGGCGTTGAAAACTTGGCGCTTCAACTCTCGGATTTCCCGCCTTAGCCGGATGATATTGGGTTCAGGGGTTGCAATTTTGGATTGCTCTTGTTTGTCTTCAGCCTTCAATAGCCCTATCTGAACAATCAGCTCATCCCTTGTCATACGGCTGTGCCCCCCAATAGCCGAATCTGATAATGATTGCGCTGTAGGATTCTTATTTTTGAGGTGCTTCCTGTGTCTGAAAGCCGATATGATATGAAGCAAGATGTGAATGGTACTTGGGCTATTATTGATAGAGCTACCGGATTCATAACCATGGTAGATGGCTCTCTGCAGGTTGGTCTTGATAGAGACGCCGCCGACGGTATGGTTGATTTGCTTAATAAGCTTGATCGGGAGCTGATGGGCAGCAGTAAACATTAAACTATCTGTCATTGCATGCGCTCCTGTGGCTGGATTGGCTCGTATAGTGAGCGACGCTTCTGAACGATTTTTGTGAGTGCTGGCCTTGGTTGCTTCCGGCCTGCCAGTGCAGACTTTGCTCGTAGAGCGCCGCTGGCCTTGTCACGCTGCCGATCAGATTTTCTGATGCGCCGAATATCGTCAGCCGTCTTTTCAAGATGGCAGACACGGCAGAGCAGGCGACCATTGGCAACTGTTGCCTCGCCACCAAGAGCACAAGGTAAAATGTGATCGACTTCGCCTTCACCGGCTTTTAGTTTGGCCGAGCAATTTTCACATTTGCCGTCTGCACGGGCTTTGATCAGTCCTTTGATCTTGCGGGTGAATTCTATGCGCTTCGTCATTTTTAACACCACAAAAATTGGAACGTATTTGTCTTTTGTGGGTTGAGTTTTTGAGAAGGAGCAAATTTATGACACACCCAAAAACTACTGGTAAGAACAAAACTACGATTCTGAATATTGAGACCGTGGAAGAGCCTGCAAATAGTACTTTGAATAAGGAGGGGCAAATTCCTCCCAAAGGACCAAAGGTTGAGAAGCGACTGAAAGAAGCGGTGAATGCCCTTGATGCCCCGACGAAGAAGTAGGTGTTTGCTCATAGCATCACCTCGGTTTCATCAATCTGGGCGATGCCACAGGCATGCTTGATCGCATCCGCAACTTCCATTTCTTGCTTGCACACTGCTTTAAAGTGCATGGCGATTGTTCCCGCTTTCTGATTGGCATACTCAGAAAGAGGATATCCGCCTGCTAGAAAAGCGTTGCATGTCATGCCGATTACAGCCGGGTCATCACCGACGGCGGCCTTTAAGCGAGTAATCAGCTCCCGCAGTGAAGCCTTGTCCTGATCGGTTAAATGATCAATTACGCTGGAATTGTCGAGGGTGGTGGCTGATGGGGACTGCTCACCACCCTCTGTACCGGCATCGGACAGGGGAGTATCTGCCGGTATTTCTTGTTCTGTTGTTTCATTGAGTATTTCACCATCAACAGTAGCTGTTTCTGCTGTGGCGATTGGTTCGTCCGACAGCGGGTCTGCAATCACTGTTTTGACCGGCGGGGATACATCTTTCATCCGGTCATATTCGTCTGGCTCCATGATGCCCGAAAAGCCAAATGCATAACGGGCAGCCTGAATTGCAGCTTTATGGCGAAGCATACGGTTAGGCCATTTCTTCCACGGATCAGTTTGGCGGAAGCATTCAGACATGTATTCGATTACGGATACCGGTCGTGCACGGTCTTTGCGGTAAATGCGGCATTCAACTGAGTACAGTTTCCCATCATCGCCGTTGCTGTCCTGAAACTCCATGCCGTCGAATTGCGGGTGCGAATTGATCAGGTTCATCCAGCCGTCAATCGAAACGATAGGCTGAATGCCGCCGCGATCAGGAAAGGCATAAATCTCTTTGGTGAGAGGATTGAGCTTGTATTCCTTGGCGACCATCAGGAAGGCTGCAAATTGCTCGTTTGAGCAATCACCTTTGATTACCGTTGCTTTGATAGCTGAAACGAACTCTGTAGGCTCCATGTCGTAACGGGATGCCATGCTATCCACGAGGGAGCGTTTTTGTGCTGGTACGATCTGGTTCATAATTACGATCCCGTCATAAGGCGCTGCTGGTACCAAACCGGCAGGTCAGTTTCGTCTAATTCTTCAAGTGGAGTGGACGGCACCCATGCTGTTTCAGTGCCGAATTCGGCCAGATAGGTGCGGTAATTATCGACCGCCTGCGCGATCATGCTTCGTGCATAACTGAACAGCGGATTGCCAGGGGAGAGCTTGATGCCGTGCGAGATAGGAGCGCCGTCTTTCTGCCAAAAGACAAAGACGAATGCGAAAACCTCATTTGCCGCGACCTTCGCCAGCCATTCCGGATCATAGGAGCCGAACACGCGACCTTCATTCAGTAGGCGTTTAAGCTGGCGGCGGCCTTCGGTGTAATGCTCTGCGGAAATGATGTAATCATAACTCGCAACAGCATCGCAGCAGGCTTTGGTGAATTCCTTGTCGGTGCGATTGGCAATGGATTTCAGGTCGGTAATCGCATTCAGCTTGAGATAGTCAAACCGCGCTTTGAACCGTACACCGTCAGCAGTCCAGAATACGGACACTTCGGGCTGACCACCTTCAAAGGCATTGGACAGTGTTGTGTTCGCCTTGATGAAAGCCGATGCAGCAAGGATTTTTGCATAGTCCTTAAACTTGATAAGCTCTTTGCCGGATTTTTGTGCGAGAATGAGTACTTCATCAAATATCGCAGGGCAGTCAGGAAATTGTTTGGCTCGAGCTATTAACTCTGCTTTTGAGCCTGATTTGGATGCCTTTTTTTTAGATAGAAAATCGCGCAGATCATCGGCAGTTTTCAAGCAGCCCTGATAATTGTCAGAGATTGGTTCTGGTGCGTATTTAGCAATAAACTTATCTCGACCTTCCAAAACACATAGGTGCAACTGCCGGCCGAAGATTTTAGCAGGCGTATCGTCGTTTTCTTCACGTGCCGGATTCATCCAGCTTTCCCACCAGAAGTCAGGCGCATTGCCGACAAGCTTTTTCAGACCGGTTGAACCAAGTGCTTTATCTGTATGATACACGGCATCGGACATGCCAAAGTAAATTCCATCCGGATGCTCAATGAAGCCTGCTTTATCAGCGGCTTTCTGCACGACCTTGACAGACAGGTCACTAATCGACTGAAACTCGTCACAATCAATCTTGATATCCATCACGCGGCCTCCAATCGGCGCGAATCTGCGGCTTGCAATTCGGCTTCAAGTTCAGCGCAGAGCTGCGTCAGGCGTTCGATTTCGACATGAGCGGTAATCAGAGCCTGCTTGGAATCTTCCTGAACAACCTCGACAACGCGCTCCAGTGCAAGTTTGGTGTTGCCCTGATCCCAATAGGCGTCCCAGACGCGATCCATGATTGGTGCGGTCATAGTCACCACCTCACAGAGCTACTTGAGCGAATGAGCGCTCATGGGCTGCAAATTCACGGTTTGAACGGCGCTCAGCTGCAACGATGTTCCCGAAGCTGACGGAATGGCGAAGCCACAACGGTGGGTTGTCCAGAACATCGCCAATGAAATGCAAAGACACTTCATCGGTAATGTCAGACACGCGCATTGTCTGCTCGTCGAACCGGTAAATCTCAATGGCATCGTAGTCACCAGCCGCCTTGATAACGTCCGCATAGGTTGCGCCATTGATCAGACGGGGATCGGCATATTCGTAACCGGAGAATGTCGGGACTTTGAGCATGATGCGCTCGGCGGCATTCAGAGCAATCTTGTTCATTTCATAAAACCCCATCGTGAAAAGCAGATCAGCCTGTGGGCTTCTTCGTGCTGTTGATAGGGTTATGAAAGCATAACTTTCATTTTCATGCAAGTGAAAAGAAAGTATTGCTTTCAATTCGGACGAGAGGTATGCCTTTGATGCTTTCAATGAAAGTGGCGACGAGGGTGCAATTTCCTTTGCTGGTGCAGCCACAAGCGCGGGGGTCGAAAGTCCTACGGTGCTGCCAGAAACAGAGGACGAACTGCTGAGAGGCGTTCTAGCATCTGTCCCATTACCGGCTCCGGCCTTCAGGACATGCTACAGATTCCCCTACCTCTGGGAGGACTTTTGTCTTTCTGGGGGTAGGGGGGTCTTTAGCTCGAACCCTTACCTCACCATCCTTCATAACTAAGAAAAACAATAGCTTAAGTGTTTTAATGTAAAAGGAACTAGCGAATGAGTTTAATGGATACTGCCTATAAAATTTATAGAGCTTATAGATTGTATATGATTTGTCGCAATGTTGAGAAAATTGCATACTCTGCTGCTGCAATTAAAGAGCTAGACTTAGTAATTGCAGCAGAGGAAATAAATAAAATTTTAAGGCGTACCGTTGAGCGAGACTATTGATTGATGATCTGAATTTCGCTCACTGACTTGGAAATTACCTCTCCCATAAAGTCTTGAATAAATTGATCGTCTCTTTTTTTAGTGGCCAAAGAAAATACTTCTTTCCCAGAGGGGGTTAGTAGCCAGCAGGAAATGTGCAATTCCTTGACTATCTTCCCAACAATAACAGTATTATTGGGTTTAATTACAACTGGTGAAACTTCAAGGTTTGGGTACAGGCCGTAAAAATATGAATGCCCAGAGGAGATTATACCAAGAGATGATAATCTGAATAAATCATCATATGGTTCCCCTCTGTTGTTGGCTTGTAATTTTGGTATGTAAGTACCCTCTACTACCCATCCGCTAATTTTTTCAATTAACTTAGCAAAATTTGTATCCATCATTGACATGATTTGTAATGTGGAGAACGAAAAACTGCCGGGCTTTTTTATCTCTCCTGCGAGTATAGCAGCCCAATGCTTTTGCATTCTTTCACTGGTCGCCTTGCTCGCATAATCGACAAAAATATTCATCCAGTCGTCTTCTGGCGGAGGAGTGTTATCTGGGACTGTTTGATCTTCGAGAAGTAGCAGGGTTTCTTGCGCTACCTTTTCTCGGTTTGACTGCTCTCGAATACCTTTTATCGCGGTATAATCTAAAGTTCTCTCTATTAATTTCGGGTCATTAATACCCACTTTTACTGCAGCATCTGTATATGCGGCGAGTGTTTTAGACCGAGCTTCTGTAGTGTCGCGGATGCTTTGTGATAACTGCTCCCCTTTGGCCTTGCCTGCATCAAGAAAAGCGCTACCCACATCGGCAGCGCCAGTAACAAGTTGAGATATAGCTCGAACCGCACCTGGGATTTTTAAGTAATCAAAATTAGCGAGGACATGATACCATTTGTTTTCAGTTGGTTCGAGATCGTTAGCCATTGCTCGGTTATCCTTTGTTACTTCCGTGCGATATGTCCACAAATGCGCCCAATTATCGTCAGTTTATCCAGCTCAACTGAAAAGGTTTCAAGGATTGGATTATCCGAAATGATTTTCACCTGTTTCGGGTCGCTGAACGGTACCTTTTGTAATCGCTTGATCTGCGGTGGCTCATCGTCATAGCTAATCGCATAGACGGTATCCGCGCTCATCGTATCCTGTGACAGATCAACAATTACACGATCGCCAGGCAGATATGTCGGCTGCATTGAATCGCCGATCACTTCCATAATGGTGCTGTGGCGCGGTGATGCTTTGATTTCATCCTGTAGGTAATCAACCGGAATAAGCCATTCGCGGATCACCTTGTGGCCGGATACACTGTTATCGCCAACAGGCAGATTTATTACTTCACCAATCGTACCATTTCCAGCACCGAGCTTTACATCAAGCTCAGGTATCGCGCCCGAGGTGTGCGGTTTCCAGTGTTCACGGGTATAGCCGTTACCGGACTGCACATCATCATCTGGGTCAAAGCTGGAGACGAGGCGAGGCTTGGATGGTTTGTCCTCTGAAGGCTCTGCCTTGGAACTATTGCTCGGCAATTGGCCGCGTCCTGTAGCAATCCACTCTACTGGTTGATTGAGAATGACTGCCATTTTTTGAATGTTTTCGAACTTGATACCTTTGCCGAGTTCCCAGTTGCCAACTGCGCCTCTTGTTACGCCTAAGAGGCGCGCAAAAGCTTCCTGTGAAAGTCCTAAACTTTCACTTCGTAGAGCTTTGATGCGCTGACCTATCGCGGTGGAATCTAAGTGTTCTTCTTTCATCTGGAGACTATGCCTTTCGAAAGAATAACTTTCATCGAAAGAAATGCTTGCAATCATATGAAAGAAATGCTTTCATATATGTATGGAACAGATTTGTGAATTTGCGAAACAAAAGGCTGGCGGCTCAACGGCATTAGCGAAGGCTCTTGGTGGGATAACTCCGCAGGCCGTTTCGCAATGGAAGCGCGTTCCCGCTGATAGAACCATTGAAGTCGAGAAAATTACGGGTGTTAGCCGTCATGATCTTCGGCCGGATATATTTGGTTGTGCAGCCGCTTAACACAGATTCCATGTCTAATTTGCTTCCCCCGCTTAACTGACATGGAAAAGGGCTGGCGCGACAACTCCTCCCATCGCGCCAGCCCCACAGAGTAGTCCCTCAAAACTGGTCTGAATAATTATCATCCAGTGCGAACGGGTCATTAGAATTGGCGGGTTTCAGGCGATTACCGTCTCCTTTTTCCCACCAGTAAATCCCGCAAGTCCGGAGCGTAGTGTCACCTGACAGCGGTAGTTCGAGTTGCACCGGCAACGTGTGAATCAATCGTTTTGACGGTGCTTTCATTTCATTCGGTTCCTTTCTGACACTTCCGGACAATCCGGTGTTTCCCGAGATCAACGTAGCAAGGGATTTCGAGCATGTGGTGCACAGAAAGTAAGCAGAAGGTGCATGAAGTTATGTGTAGCGCCGATTTAGCGAACCGGTACGTCCGGAAGATAGTTGCAAAAGAAACGAGAGGTTGGGGTGATCAAGAAAACGCTATGCGGCGCATTGGTAGCCGTTACGGGATTTCTTTCTGGTCGCTGAACAACATCCGAATAGGCAGAGCAAAGACGGTTGATGCCGGTCTCTTTGCTCGTATCAGGGCGGCGTATGTCGATGTTTGTGAAGAACAACTGAGACGGCTGCAGCATGAAATCGCAGTCGAGAAAGCGATTAATCCGCATGTTTCTCTGGAGGATATTGAGAGCGAGGCTGAGACTTTGGCTGCACTCTTTAAAGCAAAAAAGGACGCAAAAGCATGACATCAAAAACAGGACATAATTCCCAACTGACAGAGAATGAAGAAAAGGCAATATTCTTCAATCACATGCGTAAACGTATGGTTCACAATGCGAAACTGGCAGAAGTGAACAAGGCCAAAAAAGAAGATGGTAAAATTGCTCAGTCCGAAGGCGTTGTTCTTGGTGATCTAGACTTTGCAATCAAAGCACTGAATGCCGACGACAAAGCCACAGTGACGGATCGCTATCTCAATCAGGGCACTATCCTGACATGGCTTAATCTTGTTCCCGGCTTTCAGTCGGATTTGCTGCGTGACCGTGCACCAGCAATCGAACGGATAGAAGGTGAGGGCGAACTGGCTGGCCTTGCAGGCAAAGACCCGAAAAGCCCATACGATGCCGGTTCTGATGAAGATGCGGCATGGCTGCGTGGTTGGGACAAGGGGCAGAAATTTATGCGCGATAATCTCCAGTCTGCCATGGAAAAAATCAATTCGGAATCTGACGAAGATGCCGATCCGGACTTTCCGGATCAGGCGGCGGCGTGAAAGAGCAGCCTTCTGTTGCTGAGCTGATCATGTTGGCGGCGGCCTGTTATTTCGTGGCCGCTGCTCTGATCGTAGCTCCATTATATCTCTGGATAATTGGGTAAATCATGACAACCGCGCCAGCCTTACAGCAAGATAATGAGACTCGTGATTATCGCCTGCGCGTCTACATGCGCGCAAATTCAGGCAGTTGGATTGCCCGTGGCAACATCATGCATGCTTGCGGTTTTGATAATCCGAAATCACAGCCGGTCGGCGCTTATGTCCAGTTCCAAAATAGTCTGATCCGCGTGAACCAGCAGCTTAAAGCTGAGGGTTTGAAGATTACCCGATCTGAGGATGGCGCGGAAATCTATTCTCTTATTTCAATCGTGGAGGCTAAGTGATGGCGCTTATTCTTGGGCTTGATGTGGCAACGCAGACCGGATTTGCATGGTTAGACACGAACGCATCGCTATCCACTGTAAAGACTGGTGTTATAAAAGCGGAGGGTAAATCATCTGATGAAAAGGCCGCCTCTCTGGCAACGCAGTTGATTGCTGAGCTCCATGAATATGTTGATGAAGAGCGTGTTGATGAAGATGGCCGCAAATATTTTACGAAAGTCCGCCGTCGTAAGCCACTTGATTATGTAGCGATAGAGCGTCCGCTCCCAAACATCATGCAGTTTGAGAAATACAACAACGACCTTATCGATGGTGATGCTGCTACCTCTACAGTGAATTCCAACCAAATGTTGCTACCAACCTATACCGGAGCGGTTATCGCTATCGTGGCAGCGTATCGCATTCCTTTTGAGACGATTGCCCCGCAGACTTGGCATAAAGCTTATTACGGTAGCGGATTTAAGCCGCCTAAAAAGTTCATCAAAATAAAGCGCCACCCTCAAGGCGGAAAGTGGCAGAACGATTGGAAAACGCCAGCAATTGAGAGAGCGAGAGCGCTGCGCATTGATGTGAAGACTGCGGATGCTGCGGAAGCGGTGGGCATCGCCTTTGCAGCCTCAAATACGCAGACATTTAAGATGCTCAATATGAGGGCAGCGGCATGACAGGGCTACATGGAAGTTCCAGAACCTTTAATAACGAGACTATGTTTAGTTTGAGTGTTGTCTTGAACCTGAACTGTGATTTGACAAGCAAATTCGTTTCGAGCCTGTTTAATGTGAGCAACCTTAACCGGATCCATTCGGATATTAATGACTGGGATGGCTGCTCCATTTCCTTCATATCCTCCCATGATGATGGGGCTCATGATCCGTCGCACGTCAAGTTTTTCGTTAAGTCCAATGCTCTGCTTATACGGCCGAGCTTGAAAGGAGTCTTGTGGATCGCATACATGCAGCCAGAGGCCAATGACAAATGCGGATTTGTTCTCAATTTCGACAAGTTGAACGCGGTGGCGATTATAATTTTTAATCCTGATGGCGAAGTGGTCCTGATTTTGTGCCCACTCTATTATTGGCAAACTATCACCAATAATGAAGTCTGTTTGTCGCTTTTGATCAGCAATTTGTTCACGCAATTTTGCAATAGTCAGTCCGGCAGCGATAAGAGCACCTATTGCTGCCGCCCATCCGCTGAGAGCGCTTATCCAACCGCGGAGGCAAAGTCCGCGGCTTTCACTTTCTTCGCATGCATCGATACGTACGACAGCAAAATCGAGCAGCCAAAGGGCTACAAACATTCCCATGCCCGCGGCACAGATAATAGTTACAAAAATGCTTTCTTTGCCGCGAAACATTTCCACGTCCCCGCTAATGATACGGGATTGAGTAGCACAATCACAAATGGTTTGGCGAGGGCAGTGGCATGACCTATCACCAGTCAAACATTGAACCAAAGTTGCCGGATGCCATTGAGCATGAGCAGTATCTGCTGGGCAGTATTTTTTTGGATAATTCATCTTATTTTCGCGTTGGTGAGTTCCTGAAACCTCAGCATTTCTCTAATGAATACCATGCCGATGTTTACGCTAAAGCAGCAAAGATGATCAGCGAGGGGCGCACTGCTAATCCGGTGACGCTCAAGCCTTATATCAATGCCGAATTGAAAATCAGTGATGATCTGAACCTGTACCAGTACCTTGTGCGGCTTGCAGGTGAGGCCGTTGGCAATATGAGTGTCTATGACTGGGGGCGGGGCATTCTTGAAGTCTGGTCACGCCGCCAGATTTATATGCTGGCACAGTCATTGATTGATCAGACAGTATCTATGCCGATCGATACCAGCCCTGCAAAACTGATTGCAGGAGCGGCAGATCGCTTGACTGAAATCTCCCGTGAGGGCGATGAACGCGCCGGTTCCATGAAATACGGCGTGTTGCTCCCGAAAGCTATTGAACGGGTTGCAAAGGCCAGTCTTGAACAGAACACGCTGATACCGTGGTTCCTGCCTGAGATTACACAAGTGGCCGGTGAAATTCGCCGCGGCAACCTGATTGGCTTCATGTCTGATAGTGGTGGCGGCAAAACCAGCTTTAGCCTGCAACAGTGCCGGCATGCGGCAACAGCTGGCTTCAAGTCCGCCTTCTTCTCCATTGAAATTACGGATGAGGAGGCGGCATTGCAAGCCGCAGCACAGGCAAGTCGGATCAGTCTCGGCCGGTTGGATTCCTATTCTCTGAACACGAAAGAGCAGGGCAGCATTGAAGCTGAGCTTTTGAAGTCCATGAATCTGCCGTTTGATATCGTTGCGTTCTCAGACTGCACCCTGTCTGACATTCGTATCAAGATGGAAGCAATGAAGCGCTCTGCCGGTCTGGATCTTGTGATTATCGACCATGCCAAGATGATCAATCTTCCGGGCAAATCGAATGAATTGTTCGCTGAGCGTGTGAATGCTTTGTACCGTGGACTTAAAGCACTGGCAAAGTCGCTTGATGTGGCAATCGTTATCTTGATCCAGCGTAATGAAGAATGGAAAGGCCGGTGGAAAGCTAAGGGGAATATCCGCCCGATGATGGGTGATGCCTATGGCGGTGGCGGTGTGAAGCAAAACCTTGATGTGTGGTTTTCTCTTTACCGGCCAGAACCTCTCTACAAAGAGCTGATCCCGCAGGAGACGCATCAGGAACGCCGCGACGAGTTAGTCCGGAAATATGATGCCAGTCGTGGCAAAGCAGCTGTAATCAACCATAAGCGCCGCCGTGGTGAACCCAATCAGGATGCTCAAATTCTGTTCGATGCGGAATACACAGTGTTTCGCTCTCCGCATGAAGAAACCGCGCAAGCCTCTTTCGATGCAATGTTCTGATGGTGGTGTATGGCAAAAGGGAAACTTGATACACTTCTGGACGGTCTGGGTATTAAGCTGGTGCCGATCTACCGACGCCGAGCTGCAGCACAGAGCCACGCCAGAGGTACAATGCATGAAATCCGTAACAGCTATGGTGATGGTCACCTGATCTTTGTTTTGCGGTGTATCCGGCAGACCAACAATAACCGTGATGAACTATGGTCGGAAACCATCGGGGCAATCTCTGATGTGCTTATCCAGCGCCCAGATTGGGCGGAACGAGCCGGCGACGCGCTTGATGCCTTTGATCAGATTCCACTAGGTGTTTTGCGCGGTGAAGCTGTAGCGCGACGGCCTTGGCCAGTCCGGCCGACATTGAGAACTTTAATTTACAAGCAATTGGAGGTCATACTTGATGAGCCAGAAATCCGCCTTGACCTTTAATCAGCTGAATGAAAACGCTGCACTCATTATGGAGCTATCATTTGTGGTTCGTGCACGGATCATTGAAGCGGCAGACACGATGCTGCATTTGAATGTTGGTATGATCCGGCCATCTGCAGTTCGGACATTCTGGCCTACATATCAGGATGAAACTATCGGCGGGCATTCTTTGGGTTATGGAAACAACGGAAGCAATATAAGATATGTGCCATCCAGCAAGGCAATTAGCAGAGCTGAGGAAGTGTTATATTATTGGGTGCCGGAGTATGTGCACGATATCGAGCGCCGATTGATCCTTTCACAGTATGCCATGTGTATGGCGGCGCCGAAAAAGGTGGGGTCATTCCGGTCATTCTGCGAAAAAACGGGTCGTGTTCGTAGGACTGCAGAGCGACGCTTAGATGCTCAGATAATTGATTTAGCCGCGATCATTTGGAAAAAAACCCAATCCTTACAATGTCCTGACTGGTCAAGGGTGTCGCCAATGCTGCCAAAATCAGGTATAGATTTAGGTAAGATGGCAACAGTCATGCATTGGATGAGTGAAGGGGCAAAACCAAGCCATAATCCGGAAATGCAAGAGGCAGCTTAAAGGCTGCCTTTTTGTTTTTCGTTTGCAGCTAAAGGAACTACACCCAGTTAGATGCGTTCATTTTATAACTGACAGGAGTTTGTTATGAGCGCAAAAAAGCTATTATTGGCCGCAGTGGGTTTGTTCGCAGGATACAAGCTGTTTAAAGCTACTCACCCTGAAATTCCCGAAAATGTATCCCCGGTTACTGGTTTCGAGCTTGATCGATATCTAGGTAAGTGGTTTGAAGTCGCGCGCGTTGATAACAGATTTGAAAAAGGTCTGATTAAAACAACCGCTGAATACACGCTTAATGGTGATGGCACAGTGAATGTGCTTAACAGCGGTTTTGATGAAAATTCTGGTAGATATAAGCATGCATCGGGAACGGCTGAATTCGTGCGCGATAAATATGAAGGCGCTCTTAAAGTCTCGTTCTTTGGCCCATTTTATGGTGGCTATAACATTGTGGCGCTTGATGAAGATTATCGTTGGGCAATTATTGTTGGTTCAAGTCCAAAATATTTTTGGGTTCTATCACGCACAGCAGAGGTTCCTAAGGAGTTGAAGGAGCGAGCAATTAAGGTTGCATCAGAGGTAGGAGTTACCCCTGACAAACTTAACTGGGTACAGCAGAATTAAAAAAATCGTTTGTATCCTTGTTTAGAACACAATCGCTATCTATGTAGGTTTCATAGACGTTGCTATGCAGCGCGTTTCTCACAGCGCTCACAAACGTCTTCATCAATTTAAACCTTTGACCACGGATGTACTGGCACTGGTAATTAAATGGTGAGTAGGAAGGTCGGTGCAGAGTTGCCCCGGCCTTTTTTATTGCCTTAATTTATACTAATAAATTTAAATATAATTGAGTAAAATCATAAGTTTAACTGGTTATATTGACGGCATCGAAATGAATGATAATGATTATCATGCTCGGTTTTTATGAGCTATGACAGCATTAAACGAACCCTGACAGTTTACCCCCCCTGTCGGGGGTTTTTTATTGTCCAAAGATGAGAGGCGTGAATAACTATGTCCGGTGATATCGTCATCACAAAGGACGACATTTATGAAAAGTTTGGCAAAGCCCTGAACGTCGCAGGTGAGGGAAAAACTAGACGTATATTTGCAAATGCTCTTAACCGAGGCGGCGACATGGCGCGGACACAGGTCAAGCGTTCCCTCGTCAGCCAGACAGGAATTAAATACGGCTTAATTAATAAGGCCGTTGAAACAAAACGGGCTAACCCGAATAAACTTTCTTACTCCCTTGAAGCGACTGGTAATGAGATGAACCTCAACCTCTTTGCAGCAAAGCAAGGTAAGAAAGGCGTAAGCGCTGCGCCTTGGAAACAGCGCCGAGTTTTCAAATCCACATTCATCGTGCCTGCTTATGATGGCAAGGTTTATAAACGTACCAGTCCAGAACGCGGGCCAGTCGAACCGCTGTTCGGTCCCAACATTGCGAGAGAGATCACCAAAGATCCAACCGTAGCTAAGTGGAAGCAAGTCGACGGGTTTACCATGAAGCGCGTCGAGCACGAGCTCATACGCCTGTTCAAGTGGTAGGCGATGCGCCAGTGGGAAAGTCACATAGAGGGCCGCAGACGAGCAAGGTGTAACGAGCTTCATCAAAGTCATTAGTTTGCTTCCGCCGCTCTGTGCGCCTCTGCATTGCAACGTCAAGGGGCAAAGAAAAGGTACCTTACCCCATAGGCAAGCTGTGCGGTCACGCTGCACCCCTGAATATGAGCGTTTTCCAAATTTGGAAAATCGGAGTTTGCTTTGCATTTTGAGGAAAATCGAAATGGCAAAAAAGGCCACAACAACTTCGACCTCGTCCGCAATCATCGACCTTACGGGTGAAGAAATGCTATCAACGAGTGGGGCATCTTCACTGTTGGGTATTACATCTCAATGGCTTCGTCAGCTATCGGCGAATGGTTATATCCCCGAGGCAATAAAGGGAAAGTACCCACTGGTTGCTGTAGTTCAAGGTTATGTCCGCTCCCTTAAAGACGAGGAACGGAGGTCGTCTAAAGTAGCGGCCGACAGCGGCCTTAAGGCCGCACGGCAAAGAGAGGTCGAACTCCGGATCGGGAAAGAGGAAGGTCGTCTCGTCGATATGGAAGACGTTGAAGCCATCGTCTCAAATGTTTTTGCAACACTACGCGCAGAACTTACCGGCATCCCCGCAGCGGTAACGCGCGATGTGAAATTGCGCGCGGAGATTGAGAAGGGATTAAATGGGGCGTTTGCTCGATCACAAGGCAAGTTCAGAGAAGCGGGTGAGGCTTTACGATCTGGCAGCGATCCTTTGGGAGCCGACGGAGAAAACGACTCCTGACAAATGGGGGGCGGATAACCGAGTTTACCCACCGACCTCCGGAAAGCCGGGTCAACGTGACCCTTTACTTACACCTTACATTGTCCCTTATGCGCGGGGGTTTGATGATAACCGTTATACCCGGAACGTCCTTGTCACCGGTGCGCAGAGCGGCAAGACCGAGACGATCCTTGACGTAATCGGTTACCGCTGTGATACGCGGCCAGTTCCTATTCTTTACGTGGGTCCGTCGCGTGAATTCCTCACTGACCAGTTTGAGCCGCGCCTGATGGGGCTTTTTGACGAGGCTCCGAAACTCAAGCGCAAGCTGGCGCGCGGTAAGCGTATGAAAAAGACCTTGAAGCGTGTCGCGGGTGTTACCGTTCGCCTGGCTCATGCCGGTTCTTCAACGGCTCTTAAATCCGACCCTGCCGGTTTGGCACTGGTCGATGAATACGACGAAATGCTCTCGAACATTAAAGGACAAGGCGACCCACTCGGTCTTGTCGAAGCTCGCGGTATTACATATGCGGACTTCATGACTGGCATAACTTCAACGCCGTCGCAGGGGATGGTCGAAACTGAGATGGATCACGAAAGCGGCCTTGAATTTTGGGGGGTTGTTGCCCCTGAGGATGTAACCTCGCCGATCTGGCGACTTTGGCAGGAGGGCACGCGGCATCATTGGACATGGCGCTGCCCGCATTGTCGCGAATGGTTTGTTCCTCGGTTCAAGTGCTTATCATGGCCGAAAACCGCGACGCCCGCACAGGCGCGTCGCGAAGCCTTTATCGAATGTCCTCGTAACGGGTGCGTTATCGAGGAAGTCCACAAAGAGGCCATGAACGCCGAGGGCATTTATGTTGCGCCGGGGCAAACAGTTAATGTGGACGGGAGCGTACTCGGCGATCCTCCCGATACGACGACGCTATCGTTCTGGGTATCCGGCCTCGCTTCACCTTTCGTTTCTTTCGGAGAGAGGGCGGAAACGTATCTAAAAGCACTCGCATCGGGTGAAACCGACAAGGTTCAGACTGCTGTCAACGCCGGTTTCGGTGAGGTTTATACGCCGGGCGGTGGTGATGTTCCAGAGTGGCAGGAAGTTGCAAAGCTTAAAGCACCGTACCTTCCCCGAACCCTTCCGGATCAAGCCCTGTTCTTAACGGCTGGTATTGATGTTCAGAAAAACCGCCTCCCGTTCGTTATCCGAGCGTGGGGCGCGCGTGCCACCTCTTGGCTGATCGATAGCGGTGACCTGTGGGGAGATACCTCTCAACAAGAAGTATGGGATGATCTGGCCGATCTCATTACGCAGCCGATTGATGGTCTGCAGATCCGTCTTGTGTTCGTGGATAGTGGTTTCCGCCCGGGCAAGAAATTTGCCGTGCCTGAACATCGTGTTTACTCGTTCGCACGGCGTTTCCCTCGGTTCGTATTCCCGACGAAAGGGCGGAGGACACAAACACGTCCGATTATTCAGTCAAAGATCGAAGTAAAGGCCGACGGTAAGACCTCTAAATACGGTCTTACCCTGCACTTGCTCGATACTGATCACTGGAAAAGTTGGGTTCATGAGCGCCTGCGGTACCCGCATATCAGGGAAGACGGCGAGGCCTCTCTCGGAGCTTGGTATCTTCATGGGGAAACGGCGGATGATTACTGCCAACAGATCGTAAGTGAAGCTCGAACAACCTCGCCGACTGGTGCTCCGGTCTGGGTTCAGCGTTCCCGCGAGAACCATTATCTTGACTGCGAGGCATTGGCGGCGGCGGCTGGCTACCAACTAAACGCGCATCGGATTAGTCCCGGTTCGCGTCGAAAGGACGACGACAAAACTGAGCCAAAAATCTCAGTTCCTGATGCAAACGGCGCGCCAAAAGCGGAGGCAGAGTCGAAATTCGACCGTATTGCCCGGCTTGCTGCTGGATTTAATGGGTTGTGACAATGGGTTTACTCTCTCGCGCTTCTGATATCTTACGAAATGCCGTTGGAGGCGCGGGGCATAACCTTCCGGCGTCTTCCCCGCAGCACTCCGCGCAGTATTTCCGGTCGCCTGGCAGCGGCGGGGCTGCTGCGCTCTTCGCGTGGCGTCCTGCTCTTCGAGATACCCGCGAAGATGTGCTTTCTGCCTATATCGAAGCTGCCGCCCGCGCGATCGACGCACTGCAAAATTCCGGCTGGATTGCCGGAGCGGTTAATCAGGCTGTTGCGAGTACCATCGGCACCGGCCTGCGCCTCAACCCGACACCGGATCATACTGTCCTCGGATGGGATGAAAAACAAACAGAGGAATGGATTAGTAAAGTCGAACGCCGCTGGATACTCTGGTCTGAAAATCCGGTTGAGTGCGACGCAGCCGGAAAGCACTCGATGGGGCAGCTCACAGGGATGGTTCTCAAAACCGCTTTCGCCTATGGCGAGGCTGTTAGTCTCCTCCCGTCGATCCGACGCGACGTTTCGACAACGCGAACAAAGGTTCAACTCGTTTTGCCGCACCGTCTTGTTCAAGATACGGACGCCATGACCCGAATGTATCAGGGTATTCGGACAGACGATTTCGGGTTCCCGCTTTCGTATCGCTTTACAAGAGACAGTGTTTTTCGTGAGCAGATCGATATTGCAGCACGCGACGGCGCAGGGCGGCCGCAGGTTGTGCATGTCTTCGAAGGCTCGCCGGGACAGGTTCGGGGTATTACGCCGCTTGCTCCTGTTCTGCGCGTTCTTCGCCAGTATGATCAACTTGCCGACGCGACGCTGACGGCCGCGCTTATTCAGGCTGTCTTTGCCGCGACAATCGAAAGCGAGGCACCGACCGAAGCTCTCTTGAACGCTTTGCAAGATCAAAACGAACAGGACGCGAGTGCAGGCTCACAGGCCGAGACGCTGTTCGGCTTTAAACAAGCTTGGTATCAGCAGACTAAAATTGACCTCGGATCAGGCGGGCGCATTGCTCACTTGTTCCCCGGCGAGAAGCTGACGATGAACCGGTCGGAGCATCCGAACGATACCTATGAGGCTTTCAGCAAGTTCCTCCTCCGTGAGATTGCGACCTGCCTCGGCATGACGGTCGAAACGCTGACCGGTGATTACACCGGTGCGACTTACTCGTCCGTGCGCATGGCGACTGCCGAGAAATGGCCTCTTGTTCTCGCGCGCCGTAAAAATATCTGCGGCCGCTTTCTTCAACACGTTTACGAGGCATGGCTTGAGGAGGAGATAGAGGCGGGGAATATCCCGTTCCCTAACGGTTTGATGGGGTTCATTGCGAACCGCTCCGCAGCCTGTTCGGCTGACTGGCGCGGGCCTGCCCGACCGCAGGCCGATGACCTCAAAGCCGCAAAGGCTCACGAGGTTTACAAACGTATGGGCGTCATGTCCGACGAAATGATTTGCAACGATCTCGGCGTCGATTGGGAGGATGTTTATGAACAGCGCTCCCGTGAAGCCAAGAAACGTGCCACTCTCTACCTACCGGAGGGCGATACAATGACGCCTGACCCTGTAGGCGACAAACTGATTACGGAGGACGAAACGAAATGACGGACGACGTAATCGGTCACCCTGACGAGGTTGCGGTTAATTGGGATAACCCATGTGAACGCGCGAGAGCGTTGAAAGACGCTTACTATGACCGGCTTGCGGGCGGCTCTGCGCAGCGCGTCCGCTTCCGGCATGGCGATAACGAGCAGGAGGTACAAACGTCCATCCTGCAAGGAAACCTTTTGATCCTCCGTCGAGAGTTTCAGGACGCCGAGGATGAGTGCCGCAAACTGCAAGGATTGCCGCCCGTTAATCGGCGCTTTGCGATCCGAGGCGGCTCGCGCCGGTACTAACCTAAAGGAAGATTCTATGCCTGAAACGCGTGCCTTACAGGCGGCGCTTGCGGAGCCGTGGGCGATCACAGCCGAAGGGCTGGAACTCGTTCTCTCCGTCGCTGCCCGGGAACACAATGTCTCAATCGAAGCACTTGAGGCGTATCGGTCGAAGCACGTACCGACGGCCGAGCGCCTGCAGGAGCGGGGCACGGTCGCAATCATCGAAGCGCGCGGCCCTCTTTTCCGCCGCGCGAATATCTTCACGTCGATTTCGGGTGCGACCTCTTACGACATTATGGCGCGTGATCTGCAAGCCGCCCTCGATAACCCGTCGTACCGGTCGATTGTTCTCAATTTCGATACGCCGGGCGGTGAAGTGACCGGCGTTGATGAACTGGCGAAGGCAATCCGCGCAGGCAAAGCAATCAAGCCGATTGTCGCTTATGTCGGCGGGTCTGCGGCTTCGGCCGGCTACTGGCTTGCATCACAGGCAACGGAGATCGTGATCGCCGACACAGCGATCCTTGGCTCTATCGGCGTCCGTGCTGCCTTTCAGGACACGAGTAAGAAAGATGCGGAAGCGGGTCGGCGCGAATTTATCTCCTCGCAATCGCCCAGCAAGAGGACAGACCTTTCGAGTGACGAGGGCAGAGCTCGTATTCAAAACACGATTGATGCACTCGCAGACGTATTTATCGCGACGGTCGCTCAAGGCCGTCGCGTGAAGCCCGACGACGTGATCGCCAAGTTTGGCGGCGGCGACGTGCTTATCGGATCGGCCGCCGTCGCGGCTGGGATGGCAGATCGCATCGGCACATTCGAGGCGGTTGTCGCACAACTGGCAGGGCGCGGCCCAACGCCACCAAACAGCAAGAGGATTGCAAAAATGAATAATGAAGAGATTGATGCCGCGCGCAAGGAAGGCGAGAAGATCGGTGCAACGGCGGAACGTACCCGTATTCAGGCGATTTTGAATTTGCCGGAAGCAAAAGGGCGCGAAGCTTCGGCAATGCACCTCGCATTTACGACCGACTTGTCGGCTGATGTTGTGAAAGGCGCTCTCGCTGGCCTGTCTGCCTCGACAACCGAGCAGGCACCGGAAAGCGAACAGAAGCAGCCGCAGCCGACAGGTCAGCGCTCAAGCGAAGCTCCGAGCGGTCTTGTCACGTTCGACCCGAAGACCGACCAGCCTCAGCCCCCTGTCGAAAAGACAAAAGCGTCGTGGGGCAAAGTCACAGACAAACTTAACGCAAGCATGTGATCGCCAGAGCGCCTTCGGGCGCACGCGATCCGCAGCGATTGAACCCTCTCATTGGAGAATTTGAACAATGTCTAAAGTGTTCAACGAACCGCGCCACGCGGGAGAATTTATTTTGAGCGAGGCTAACAGCCAGCGCTCCCGTGAAGGCGTAACCATCGGCGCAAGCCAGAATATCGAAGCCGGTACGGTCTTGGCTCTGCTCGCGCAGGCCGGCGGCGTAACGACCTCCGTTGTTGCCGCTTCCGGCAATACAGGCGACGGTACCCTTGCTATGGCCTCTCCTGCGGTATCTTCGAAAGCGAAGAACGGCACCTATACGGCGACCGCTACCTCCGCGACTGTTTTCGCGATTGAAAGCCCGTCAGGCGCAAGCCTCGGCAACGCCACGGTCGGTGCAGCGTTCAACAAAGAAATCAAGTTCACGATCACTGCGGGGACAGCGGCGTTTGTGGCCGGTGACAGCTTTAAAATCGCGGTCGGTGTTGAAACCCCCGGCGATTACCACGCGGTCGCGTATGATCCTGACGGTCAGGACGGCAGCGAAAAGGCGGCTGCTATCGCGATTTATCCGGCCGTTACCGGTGCGAGTGAAACCGTTAAGATCGCTGCAATCTTCCGTGACGCCGAAGTTAACGGCCAGTGCATCGCATGGCCTGAAGACGTAACCGCCGAGCAGAAGGCAGCGGCAACTGCCGATCTCGCCTCCGTTGGCATTCTCGTTCGCTGACGCCCAACGTCTCGACATAACTTAATAATTTTGGAGATTTCGCAGATGTTGGACATTTTCAATAACGATGCGTTTTCGGTTACCAATCTGACCGACGCAATCAACGAACTGAAATACAAGCCAGGTCGCATTGGCGAAATGGGTCTTTTCACCGCCAGCGGCGTCGATACGACGACAATCGCCATTGAAAAGAAGGGCGATATTCTGACCATCGTACCGCCGACACCGCGCGGTGCGCCGGGTACGACAATCGGCAAAGAGAAGCGCGATATGCGCTCCCTGATTATCCCGCATTTCGAAATCAACGATGCGGTTTATGCGGAAGAAGTTCAGGGCGTTCGCGCCTTTGGAACCGAGCGCCAGCTTGAAACCGTCATGATGAAAGTCGGCCAGCGCCAGCAGACCCACGTCATCAACTTCGCTGTGACCGAAGAACATGCCCGCCTCGGCGCGGTAAAGGGTATCGTCACCTATGCCGACGGTTCAACGCTCAACCTCTTTACCGAGTTCGGCGTTACGCAGGGAAACGAGATCGATTTCGCTCTCGGTGCCTCAAATCCTGTTGACGGTGAACTCCGCAAGAAATGCGCGGCAGTCGTCCGCAAAATGTCCGACATTCTGGGCGGCGTTCCGTTTAACGGTATTCATGCCTTTGTCGGTGACAATTTCTTTGATGCTCTGCTCTCGCATCCGGAGGTCCGCGAAACTTTCAAAGGCTGGTCGGAAGCTCAAATTCTGCGCGAGGGCTATATCGGCCCGAACCGCTCAAGCTATGGTATCTTTGAATTTGGCGGCATTGTCTGGGAAAACTATCGCGGCGGCGTAATCGATGGGAAAACCTTCATCGAAAGCGACAAAGCGAATTTCTTCCCGACCGGTGTTCCGGGGCTGTTCAAAACCGCGTTCGCACCTGCCGATTACATTGACACTGTGAACACAATCGGTCAGCGCCTTTATACCAAGCAGTATAAAATGCCGAACGATAAGGGTATTCATCTCGATACCCAGATGAACGCCCTGCAATACTGCACACGTCCTAAGGTTCTTATGCTTGGCAAGAAGTAAGTGCCATGCGGTTGAACAGTCTCGCAGTACGCACCGCCTTCAAGGCGGTGCAACGCGAGTTTGGTGAGGTCGTACAGATAGAGCCGCTTAAACAGGGCGACTTTTCCGACGAGCTTTCCGACCCGTCCCGCATAATCGTTAGAGTTTACGCTGTCGTCGCGCTCACGCCGAAGACGGACATTCTCGACGGATCCCGGCAAGGATCGAAGATCAACACGACCGCACGCTTTTCGCAGAGGGATGCGGCCATATGGCTGTGCCCCGAAGTGTTCGCAGCGATCCCGTATGAGCTTCGGGAGGGTGATCGCGTTCGAATGATACAGCGGCCGAATGAGCCGCCTTACAAGTTATCCCGCGCGCCGGAAAGCTCCGACCGTGGCGATATCGTCATCTCTCTTGTTCTGGATGGTAACCGATGAGCCTCACAGCCCTCGCCGTTCGCTTCGCTACAATCCGCGCCCTTCAAGGCCGGACGTTCGCCGAGGATCGTGTTTTCGACAGCAAGATTAATCCGGTCAACCTCGTTGCAAGCAAAGAGAGCAAACCGGTGATTATCGTCACCACTGACGACGACAATATCGACATAACGGGAAAGGGCTTGCGCGCGGGCAATCATAAGCTTGAGCTTGTGATCGAAATTGCCGTCACGCAAAAGGTAACGGTCGAAGTTGAGAACGGCGACACAACGGAAGTTATAACTATCCCGTCAAGCGACGCAGGGCTTGAGGCGACGGTCGGCCTGATCGGCTGGCAGATTGCGAAAGCCCTTTCCGCAGACGGCGGGTATTGGGGTGACATTTGGCGCACACTGGTTACGAACGTTCACTCGATTTCAAGCCGCCGCGGAGCGGACGATGAAAACGGCGTTCGGTACGCCGCGCGGCAGTATATTTATTCACTTGACCACGTTGAAGAACCGACGCCGGGTGAATCCCCTTGTGTAGGCAGCGCGTGGGATAAGGTCTTAATTGCTATGAAGGCCGACGCCGATTATGCGGGCGTCGCAAAGCTGATCGAAGCCGAGATAACGGGCGGCGATTATTTGCCGTGGCAAATCGCTCGCGGTCACCTCGGAGTTGCCGACGACGTTGCCGTTATCATGGGAACCAAGCCGGTGAAGATTGACGAAATTGTCCAGCTCGCTGCCGTTGACCTTACCGATGGCTTTACGATTGCCGAGCAACGGGCAGGTGAACTTGAGGTGCCGGAGAATGAGGCTTGACCAATTCCTCGCCGACCTTCTCCGGCGAACGTCTGAGATCGAGCGTCGTTTCGACGGGATGGTTTCGCAGGGCACTGTTCACGAGGTTGACCCGCAAGGCGGAACCGTCCGTCTCCGCATTGGGGGGACGGACGACGAGCCGTTTCTCTCTCCTCCGATCCCGTATGCTCAAGTAGCAGGCGCTTTGAAGGTTCACGCTCCCCCATCAAGGGGGCAGCAAATGACGGTGCTGAACGGATCGGGCGATTTCCGCCAAGGTCTGGCGCTGCCTATGACGTGGAGCGACGCGAACAAATCTCCGAGTGATAAGGGCGACGAAAATGTCATGACCTTCGGCTCTGCGACCGTTGCGGTGCGCGGTGACGAAATTGTCGTCAAAGTTCCGCGCCTCCTGATCGAGTGTGACGGAACGACTTTTGAACTATCGGGCAACGGCCTTCGCGCCGTTGCATCTGACTTTGATTTTTCACTGGGGTAAATCATGCCGGGAATTGCGCTCGTCGGTGTCGATGCTGCCGGAGGGACGCAACTCGGCTTGCAAGTGCCGTGGTTTCGCGTGAACGGCCAGCCGGTCGCGGTCAAAGGCGACAGTGTTGCGGGGCACGGCTTCCCGCCGCACGACAGCCCTATCATGGCAGAGGGAACGCCCTCGTTCCGCGTCGGCGGCATCCCCGTTTGTCGGGAAGGCCACCTTGCAACGTGCGGGCACGTAACGACAGGGCGATCATTCTTTCGCATCCCATAGAGAGGCAGCTATGAAAAAGACCTATCTCATTACCGAACGCGCCGGTCGCTATGTGGCAGGCCAGCGCAAGCCGGACAGCGGCAGGATTGAGCTATCGGACAATCAGGCGGCTTACGAATTGGCGCTCGGAACTCTCGTTCTCGCGCCAGATGATACTGCTGTCGGTGCGGGTCAAGAGGAAAAGATCAAGCGGCGTAAAGCGGGAGAAACCTCGGAGAAACCGGCATGGAACAAAATGCAGCCCTCGGCGTCGACCTTAACCGAGTAACTGGAGAGCTGATCTTCGGCTGGGAACACGTTGAACAATGTATAGGTGACTTTCTTACCACCTTCTTTGGAGAACGTATCATGCGTGAATGGTATGGCTCTGTAGTACCGAAGCTCATGGGTGAAAATCTTACAACGGATACAATCGTTACTTTTTTTGCTGCGGTCACTTCTGCAATTGAACAATGGGAACCACGTTACAAGGTTACCAAAATCACGCCAATTTCTGTAAGCCGAAGCGGTGAATTCCACGTTCGTATTGAAGGCGATTACCGCCCCTTGGCGTTGATCGGTAACTTCACTTCCGGCAGTCCAAAACATTTAACAATAAGCGGCGCCGCTGGCCGAGGGTTGGTATTGATATGACCATCAATCTTGATAGCTATTCATCGCCAGATGTAATTGAAACAATCTCATTCGAGCAAAGTCTTGCTGAAATGCAAGAGGAACTAATTCGTTTATTCCCAACTATTGAGCCGACACTCGTTCTGGAAAGCTCACTTGCTAACAAGTTACTTCAAGTTGGCAGTTACAGGGAAATACTCCTAAGAGCGCGGATCAATGATGCGGCTAAGGCCAATCTGCTGGCGTTTGCTACAGGGTCAGACCTTGAGCACCTTGCAGCATTTTACGATGTTGTCCGATTGGGGGGTGAGGGTGATGAAGCGTTGCGAAGCCGCACCGTTCTCAATATTCAGGCGCGATCACCAGCAGGCGGAGCTAATTGGTATAAGGCTGCAGCTCGTCGGGCAGACGTGCGCATCCGTGATGTTGCTGTTTTCCGTGAAGAATTTTGGCCGATCATTCATGTTGCAATTCTCTCGCACGAAAACGACGGCATTCCGGATGCTGCAATGCTCGACGCTGTGCGGGACATTGTCATGAGTGATGATGTACGCCCACTCAACGATACAGTAATTGTTGAGGCAGCGGTTACAAGTACGACGGAAATTGAAGCCAATGTTTGGTTACTCCCGTCGGCTCCGTTAACTGATCTAGCCCCGCTTGAAACTGCTTTGCGTAAGGCTTGGAGTATTGAGACTGCAATTGGTTTTGATCTAACCCCGTCTTGGATCGAGGCACGCCTTCATCTGTCCGGCGTACAGCGTATAGAAATGGTTTCCCCGACAGTCCCGCTTGTTGCTGCTGCCGGTACCGCGATTGCAATTGGTAGTATCAAACTCAATTACATGGGGCGCGATTACTGATGAAAGAGCGATTCGCATTGTTACCGAGCAATATGACTTTCTTAGAGAAGTCATTTTCGGATGCACTTGATCGTTCTCCGGAAATTTCTCCCGGCATTGTGGAGTTGCGCGGGTTGAAGTTTCACCCGATTGATAGGGTGATACCTTATCTTGTCGCTGAATACGGCCTCTCAGAAATTGCCGAATATCTTCCTGACCTGCGTACTGTGATTAGTGACGGGATCAAATGGCAGCGATTAATCGGTACACCTGCTGCAATTCACAAGGCGCTGGGCTGGATCAATCATGACGGGGATATTGAAGAGTTCCCCGCCAAAGCAAGCAAATGGTGGTGGTTTCAGATTCACTTACCATTTGAGGTGCGTAATACCGATTTTGTTACGCCAATCACGCATCTTGTCAAAGCATCGAAACCGCTTCGATCAGAATTTGCGCGTCTTACTGCCGGTTATGATGTTCGGGCATTTCGTCTCAATAAGCACCGACTGAATGGCGATGCAGGCTTGAACAATTGGTCCGGTATCAAGCGTTCGAATGCTGAGCCTGTGCTGTCACTCCGAGTAAACAGGCGTCAGCCTGTATTTGCTCTGCTTGACGGCGGCGTAGTTAAACGCACTCAGCATATCAGCATGATCCGTCCGGTAGTTCTCGGAATGCCGATGAGACAGCAAGGGGCAATACTGCTCAGCGGATCAGCGCGCCATATTGATCTAAACAATCAGGCGACCACTCCATTCCGCAATGCGCCGTTCAATAATCAGCCATTCGGCAAACCATCACTTATAGTTCAAAGAGGCCAATAATGCCTGTATTTACGCAAAACGGACGTGTGTTTCTCGCACGCGCTTTGTACGACAGTGTCATGTTTCTGGCCGTTGGTCAGGGTGATGCGGCATGGGATAACCTGCCTCCTCCGGCAAATGCCGAAGAACAAATGCAGTTAGATGCCGAGATGTCTGCGCAAACCGGTTTGGTTGCTCAGGTGGGCGTAACCCGACTGCGTGAGAAATATTATGTCAAGCCTGATCCGGCCGGTACCATTATTATGGCGGACGGTGCTGCTTACAGCAAAAGCGTTGACCCCACAGCGCATGTATTCGTGCGTTTCCAGTTGGATTTATCCGATGCTGTAGGAACAACGCTTCGCGAAGCAGGCATCATGATAGGCACCGCTTTCGCTGCCGGTGTGCCAGAGGGGCAAATGTTTATGCCTAACACCGAGATCACCAATATTGGCACAATGATTCAGGTCGACCGTTTTCAGCCTATTGTGCGTGACGGGTCTATCAGCCAATCCCTGACATTCGTCATAACCGTCTGAGAGGCGACATGAACAGCATTATCAAGCGCCCTGGCTATGGTGATCGACATGACCGTAGCCGGCGACAGCACGCTATTGCGTTTCCAGATCTTGGGCGAGATCATCAGGGCATCTATCTTCAGTCAACTGACATTAATGAAATGCAGTCGCGCGCGCTGGATCAGGTGCGTCGTGTCGGTGATTACATCATTCAAGACGGCCGTATCATGGACGGCCAATATCCAATTGTGGATGAACCGGACTCACACCATATTCGTGTCCGTCTTCCTGCTTGCCCGATCTATATGCGTGGTCTCGTACATGATGTTGATGAGGCTGTCTTCATACTGCCCAACACCGGTGAATTGGTAATTGGTGTCCGGTCACAGGAAAACCTTGTAACCGATATCGAAGACAGCAGCTTGAAAGGCTCTGTACCCGGTACTGAAGCCTTTATGGAAGAAGGTGCTGCACGCGTTGAGATCATTCTGACGTGGGGTCACTCGCTCGAAACTGACCCACGCCCTTTGCAGTCAGTATTTCAGGTGCGGGACGGTAAAATTCTGACAGTGGAAACCAATACTGATCAGTCTGAAATCTACAAAAGTTTGGAAAAGTATTCGCGTGAGAGCAATGGCTCTTTTGTGAATACCGGTTTTGATGTGACAGCTGTAGGTTTGAATGGTGCAGGCAAGCAAGTGCTATCCATTGCCGAAGGTGTGGCTTATGTCAGCGGTCGCCGGATCGTACGCCAGCAGTCAATGCGGGTTGAGGTCACTGAAGAGCCTGATCTGCGCAATGTAGATGCCGAGCCGCATCCGTTCACAGCGGCGACTGGCGGAACGCAGATTTTCAAGGTTTCCAAAACACCGATTGAAAGTGTCCGCCGTGTTGTGGTGGAAAAGGAAACCACGGAAACGGTTCTTCATGGCCCTTTCTCGGGTGCGGTTGATCCTCTGCAGCATCCGTCAGTCACAGCCATTCTTGAAATCAAACAGGGTGGCACTGTTTATACATCACCGGCCAGCTGGATACTGTCGCAAGGCCAGATCGACTGGTCACCGAACGGCGCCGAGCCGTCCCCCGGTTCAAATTACACGGTAAAATACCGTTACAATGAAAACATTCAGCCGGACGCTGTTACCCGTGACACAGTCACAGTGACGGGCGCGGCGAACGGTACCAATGTTCTGCTGGACTATGCCTACAAACTGCCCCGCATTGATGCCCTCTGCCTCGATATGGCAGGCGCACCAGTCTATATCAAAGGTGTGTCGGCTGTATCCCGTCCGCGTCGGCCAGTTATTCCGGAAAGCATGATCGAACTGGCACGTCTCCATAACGATTGGGGGCGTCCGCCAGCTGTTCAAGCCTCAGGTGTACGTAACGTGCCATATGATGAGATCACGGACATGCGCACAGCAATCGTTGATCTTTATGATCTGGTTGCTCAGGAGCGTCTCAAGAATGACGTCACTGGCCGTGATGTCGGCGCAAAACGCGGCCTGTTTGTTGATCCGCTCCGTAATGATGCGATGCGGGATCAGGGTATTCCGCAAACAGCAGCGGTGTTCGGTGGGAAAATGACGATGCCGATTATACCACGGCTGCATGAGTTCCCGTCGTTTGTCGGCATCCGATGTCTTGCTTACACGGAATACCCGATCATCACACAGCCACGTCGTAGCAGCTCAAAGAAGATCAACCCGTATCAGACATTCACACGAATGCCCGGTCGTGCAAGCGTCGAGCCTTCGACCGATATTTTTACGGATCGGCAGACGGGCTGGACTTCACCGCAAACGCAATCCTTTGAAGCCCCTGAGGGTGAATATATCTCAGGAATTTCTCTGGAGCAGCGCGTTGAGAAAATCGGTGAGCGTATCGTGCAGGCAGAGTTTGTTCGTCAGCGCGATGTTAATTTCAGACTGGAAGGATTCATTGAAAATGAAAAGCTGACTGCTCTGGAGTTCGACGGTATTGCACTTCCGGTTACTGCCTACGCTCCGGCAAACGCAGATGGTGTTATTTCAGGGATATTCGCTATCCCTGCAAATGTGCCCTCAGGTTCAAAGACGGTATTCTTTGAAGGGTCTGCGAATACACGCGCATCCTGCACTTATGTTGGCCGCGGCGAGATAACCATTGAAGAATACCGGCTTGCATCGGCCTTGGAGACTTCATCCAAGACCATGCCGCAGCCGGTGATCAACAACACGGTGATTAACAACATCACCAACGTCAATAACGTCAGCGAACGGGGTGGCGATGGTGGTGGCCGTGGTGAAGGTCGCGATCCTCTGGCACAGACATTTACCCTCGTAAATGCACGGTGCCTCTCTGCGATCCGTTTGTGGTGTGCAAAGAAAGGATCAAATACCAATGCTGTTCTCGTGCAGATCAGAACATGTGAAGTGGGCATGCCGACTTCTATTGTACTCGCCGAGGCTTTTGTTCCTGCGACTGATCTGACTGAGGGTGAACAGTTTGTCGCGCGCTTCCGTTTTCCGGTTTATCTGGAAGCCGGTCGTGAATATGCATTTGTTGTCCTGACAGATGATGCTGAGCATTCGCTCTATACAGCGGAAATCGGCAAGATCGATATCGACACGGACGAGGTGATCACCGGTCAGCCGTTCACGGTTGGCGTGCTGTTGTCATCCTCCAATGCATCGACATGGACTGTTCACAACGAGGCAGACCTTTGGTTTGACATGTTGGCCTGCAAGTTTGATCCGGTCGAGCGGGTGATCCCTATCGGCAGTTTCAAAACTTTAAAAATGTCAGACATGATCGTTCGTGCCGGCGTTGAAATTCCTGATCCGGAAGCTGAAGTTCTTATCCGCCTGACCCGTTCAGCGCGTAATGAGATCATCACCTCTGCCCCATCACAAATTCACCAGTTCGCGGATTACATCCAGAACGAAGATATTATGGTGGAAGCCGTACTTCGTGGATCAGAGCATGTAACCCCGTTCCTGTTCCCTGATGTTCAGATTGTGGAAGGGGAATTACAGCCAACGGCTGACTATTACACCCGCGCTATTGATGCCACGGACACCAATAAAGTGTTGGTGACATTCGATGCGTTCCTGCCAGCAGGATCGGGCGCACAGGTCAGCATCGGTGTTCCGGACAGTTATGTTCAGGTCAATGTATCCAGTGCAACGCCCTTGGGCGACGGTGTGGTTGAGCAAACTTATATCCGCGCTTCCTATCCGGCAAACAACCTTGATGCGCAAACAAAGGTCGTAATCACCGGCACGCCAGCGGCTCGGCCGGAAATCAAAAGCATGCGCATGTTGCTTTCAAAGGTGTAAAATATGGCAAATGAGAAGACGCCAAATTATCATTGGGATATCCCAAACCCATACGGGTTACAGATCGTTGAGATGATGAAGGTGGCGTCCACATTCGGAGCCATCGACAGCCGGTTCAAGGCCTTTGAGGATGCTTATCTAAGCCATAAGCATTCCTTTGCGGATATAACTGACAGACCAACCACGCTAAGCGGTTATGGCATTACGGATGCCATCACCACAGATCAGGTGAAGAGCGAAATTGAGGCGTCACAAACCGCTCAGCAATCTGTCATTGATCAAAGCATTCAGTCACTGGCTAACAATACGGCTGATGCCCTCGCACTAAGAGTGCGTGTTGATGCTGCTCAGGCTTTTACCCTTGCCCAAAAATCAAGGGCACGCCAAAATATTGATGCTCTCGGCACCATTGACCGAGGTGTTCCAAACGGTGTGGCAACTCTTGATGCTGGGGGTAAAATTCCTTCATCTCAGCTACCACCGGTGGCCATATCTGAGACGTTCGTTGTCAATTCGCAAGCCTCCATGCTGGCCTTGGTTGCTGAACGTGGCGATATTGCTGTCCGTCCGGATTTGAACAAGACGTTCATCCTACGTTTGGAGCCAGCTACAGTTTTAGCCAACTGGCAGGAAATACTGACCCCAGCGGATGGGGTTTTGTCAGTGAATGGTTTAACTGGCCCGGTGATTAACCTCACTGCGGACGATGTTGGAGCCGCCACTCCCGCTCAGGTAGCGGCTAAGTTGGATAAACATAATCCAAACTATACCGGCCGCGCTTTTGGCAACGCGCTAACCCTCATGAATGGTAATAGTGCAGCAAACCGAAACCTCCTCGGGTTTGGGTTCTCCGGAGATGTGGCAAGCACTCAGGAATTTATCCTCCTTTCTGACGGGTCGCTGTCACTCAGTAAGATGAACCCCGCAACGGGTTCATGGGAACGTGATCTTTTAAAAGTTTTTCCAAATGGATCGGTTCGTGCGGGTGGGGCATTAAATGCTGGAGCGGCTTATTTAGGTGTAGATGGAAACGTCGTTGGGAGTGCTTGGAACCTTACGGGAACCACTTCTCTTTTTGACTTCATCAATAAAAAAACTTGGGGAAACACTTCGGTCGAAATCGGCTTTGCCGTCTTCAATAATGAGGATTGGCCATGGCGAGAAACTGTCGCGCCTTGGACTAAATGCTTAGCCTTCTGCGTTTCAAAAACTGATGGTGGCTCAACAGATAACCGAAGACGCCCACGCAATTTGGAGGGGCAACATGATTGGGGATGGGAAACTTGGGCGCAGATGATTGGCGGGGCGGATCAGGCGGGTGTTCCTGTAGATAAAAATGATCCTCACGTTCGGTCAAGCCTTACAGTGGCCTACACCACTATGGGACGGTTTAGAGTGAACGCAGGTTGGGGACGAACTTCCGAACGCATAGTGTTTCTGCGTGTTGCCTAAGGGATACGATATGAAAATTTTCTATAATCCGACAGACGGTGTTTATACGTCAGCTACGGGCACCCCGGTGAACGAAGACGACATTGTTGTTCCGGCACGGCCACCAGAGAAATCAACCTATCATCCGGACACTAATAGCTGGACGATTGATCCGGTTGAGCCGGAAATACCTCTGACACCCAAAGAGCAGCGCGCCCTGATGCCGCCACTTGAAAAATGGCGTTTCGATACGATTATCGATAGCCGCCCAGGACTGCGTGACAAAATCGAATCTGCGATTGACCGCAATATTTCTGACCTGCTCCAGAGAGTGACGGTACGGAATAAGTTTCGCAGTGTAACGCAGTTTTCCCGATTGGATCCTATGTTCCCGTTTCTTGCCTCAGACCCTGACATCAATATCAGCGATCTGGAAATTGATGAAATGTGGCGGCAAGGCTTGGCTCTGACATAGCCAACAATGATCACAAGTCACTGAACACACCGCCCTTGAGGCGGTTTTTTATTATTCAAACATAGCAGAAAGGCACGCTTCGGCGCGCCTTTTTTATTGCTCGGCGGGGTTCCCGCCTCAACAGGAGAAGAGGAATGAGCGATCCAGTCTTCGGCTTGTCGATTACCCAAATGGATAACGAGCCGCGCCCGGCGATTGTTACGAATATGTCGATTGTCGGCCTTGTGTTTACTGCACCGGCCGCCGATGCGACTGAGTTTCCGCTTAATGAGCCGGTTCTTTTTTACTCGTCTGACGATGCAAAGCTCGCAAAGATGGGCAAAACAGGCACCGGTTACAATGCGGTAAAGCTCATTAATCAGCAGCTTGGTCAGTTTCAGGCGGCGGCGACAATTGTCGGCGTTCGCGTAACTGAGGGCGCTACTCCGGACGAAACAATCGTCAACCTGCTTGGCGATATCAACGCCCGCACCGGTATGTATGCACTGCTCAATGCAGGTGCGGAGCTTGGCATTACGCCTCGTCTTATCTGCGTGCCCGGATATACATCTCAACTTGCGTCTTCGGCGGATGCAAATGTGATTATTGCAGGCCTTCCGACTTTGCTTGACCGCCTGCTTGCTGTGGCTGTGGTTGACGGTCCCGCAACGGACGAAACTGCGGCGAGCGCATGGCGTGCGACAATCCAGTCGAAGCGCATAATCCCTGTCGATGTTGCGGCTAAGGTTATTGATGACGTCGGCGATGTTGTTACCGTCCCGGCATCCCCAGCAATCATTGGTATTGCGGTGCGCCGCGACCATGAGTTTCAGGGCCGTCCGTTCCATTCGTGGGCGAACCAGCCGGTTTACGGTATTGTCGGCCCGTCCCGTCCGCTTGAATTCTCGATCCTTGACGGCGCGACCGAAGGGCAACAGCTTTTGTCGAAAAACATCGGCATTATCGTACGGGGCGAGAGCACCGATGGCGCCCTTGCTGACGGCGGGTTCCTCTATGTCGGTACGGACACTTGTTCCGAAGATACGCTTTGGCAGTTCTATAATCAGGTGCGAGGCCGCGATTACATTCATCTGATGTTTATCAAGACCCTCCGCTTTTTCCTCGGCCGTCGCAATATTGACCGTGGGACAATTGAGGACATTCTCGCCACCATGAAAGGCGGGCTTCGCGATATCCAAGCAACGGGCGATCTCCTCGGCTTCCGTGTGAATTTCACGCGCGCCACCAATAGTCCTGAGCAACTGCGCCTGGGCCGGTTTACCGTCGCCTTTCAGGCGGAGGAGCCGCCAGTCCTGCGCTATCTCGGTATCCAGTCAGCGCGTTATCGCCCTGCGCTCGATGCGCTCCTCGACGACCTGCTCACCAGCCTCGACGCTTAATCAGGTTCGTGCGGTGGTCTAGCGCCACCGTTAACGTTTCTCGATTTTTAGGGAAAAATCGTCATGTCAAATATCTATATTATGGAAGCGGCGAACCTTTTCGTTGGCGACCACGATCCCCAGAACTCAAAGTTTTTGACGCTGGAAGAATTAAAGCTTCCAGATTTGCAGGAAACACTTGTTGATCACAATCCGGGCGGCGGCAAAGTTTCCGTCGAATTTGGGGTCGGCGTTGAAAAGCTCGAACCGACCTTCAAGCTGAAGGGTTGGGATATGCCGCTCCTGCGCTCGTTCGGCCTCGGCAGCACGATCCGGAAAAACTTCACCGCGTATGGTGTTATTCGCAATAAAAAGAATGGCAAGGCTCTTGAAGCGAAAGCAATTATGGAAGGGCGTCTTTCCCGTGTTGCGCCGGATGCGTTTACGCGCGGCGAAACGATGGGGCACGAATACGCGATCAATGAAGTTCTGCACTATGAACTTTTCTTTGATGGCTCCGAAGAACTCTATTGGGATTTCTTCACCAACACGCTCCGCCTAGGTGGTGTCGATCCCGATCCGGATTTCAACAACATTCTTCGGATCAGCAACGGCAGTTAATCGTTTATATCTCCATAAGTCCGCCGCAAAGGCGGGCATTTTCAGGGCAAGAAAATGAATAAGCACGATCTCAAGTATCCTATTACGGTGAACGGGGCGACGATCTCCTCCGTCACGATCCGTCGTCCGAATGGCGGGGACATGGTTGCCATTGGCGATCAGGTTGCGGAACTGATGAAGTTCTATTCGTCTAACGCGAAAGCCTCGCAAGAGTACGTCCTCGCCGAAGCGGCTGCAAAGCTGTCCGGAACGGGAACAGATCTTGAGGCTATCGCGGCGAAAATGACCCCGCCGACGAGCGCCGTTTTCTCTGCAATGGTTGATATTGCCAGTCGCTTGGCTGGCCTTGGCGAGGCAGCCGCAGAGCTGGATGTTACAGACCTGCAAGACATTGCAGGGAAGGCACTCAACACGGGGGAAGCTCCGGGGCGTGGGACAGTGGAGACTGGCGACGCGTAATCGCGCTTGCTGCTGCAAACACCAACACGCCCCTAAGTTTCTTTCTCGATCTGCCGATCAAAGAACTTGTTGATTGGCTCGAAACAGCTTCGAAAATTCCGCAGAGGCGTATCTAAATGGCTAACCTTACCTCAATCCTTACCGTCCGCTTGATCGATGCCGTTACGGCTCCGGCGCGTGCGGCCGCGAATTCGATCCGCGGGATCGGGACGGCGGTCGATAGCACGAACGCACGCCGTCTCGCTATCGGCGGCGCGATTAATACGATGGTGACGGACGTTGGTAAGGCTACGGATCGCCTTCGCCGGAACTTTAATAATATGACTAGCGGGCTTTCTATGCCCGCTAGTTTCCTCACGTTCTTCGGTGCCCGCTCGGTTTATGACTTTGAGAAAACGTCGAACGCCTTGCAGGCCGTCACCAACGTAACCGACGTGCAGCGCAAATCGATCCAGAGTTACGCGAAAGAGCTAAACGAGCTTTTCCCCGCGACAAACTCCGAGATCATGAAGGGCACTTTTGAACTCGGCCGCGCCGGTTTTAAGTACGAACAGATTATGGGTTCCATGAAAGGAATGCTTAATCTCGCGCTGGCCGGTGACATTGAAATTAAAGAAAGCGCGGATATTGCTACGAACGTCCTGACAGCGATGCGTCTGCCTATGAAGACGGTTGAGCAGGCTTCGGAAAGCCTGACCCGCGTAAACGACGCTCTCGCCTATGCCGCGTCAAACTCGAATACCGACGTGCGCATGATGGGCGAAACCTTCAAGTATGTCGGCCCTATGGCTGCGGCTGCGGGTATGTCCATTGAGGAAGTATCCGCCGCGTCAATGGTTATGGCGCGAAATGGTATCCGTGCGAGTGAGGCCGGTGTCGCAATGCGATCCGCTCTCGTTCGTATGGTTCGCCCGACAAAACCAATGCTCGCCGCTCTTGAGCGTTTGAACATCAACGTCAACGACTTTGTAAAAGGCGGACGTCAGATCAGCGCACAAGATATTGTCTCCTCGCTCGCTGTGGACGGTATTGATGCGACTTCATACGCAAAGCAGATTGAGCAGGTTCTCAATGACCCTTCGCTCAAAAAATCATTGAGCAAACTTACCGAGAAGCTGACGAACGTTATCGGCGGCGACGGCTCCGTTATGGATAAGTCGAAGCTCGCCGAAACGATTACTGAGGCTTTGACGGCCGCAGGCTCCGAGGTCGATTTCTTCGGGTTTATCCGTACCCTTCGCGAGAAGGGTGCCGACCTCGGCGATATCGCTCGCGTCTTCGACGCTCGGCAGGGTTCGCGCTTGATTACGCTCCTCGCTGGCGATCTCGATAAAGCTCTGTCTGATGTTGAGAATGGAGCTAAAGGCGCGACCGACCGCATGGCTAAAATCATGATGAAAGGTATCGTCGGAGATTGGGCGGCGTTCACTGCATCAATCGAAAACCTGTTCGTAATGCTTGGTGAAAGCGGCGTTCTCAAGACCGCCTCGGAGGCTATCAAGTGGGCGGCAGACGGGTTAAAATCTCTATCTGAGAGCAATCCTAAACTGCTAGAGTTCGGGACGTATGCGATCATGATTATGGCCGCTCTCGGCCCGATTGCTATCATCGGCGGCGGCGTGATCTCATTCTTCCTGTCGCTTGTCTCGCTGATGATGCTCGCCACCAAGTTCGGGCGTGGAGCGCTTGCTGTTGCCGCTGCAACAATGGGTGTTACGGGCGCGACAGCAGCGGGCGCTGCGGGCACGGCTGCGGCAAGCGCTACGGTTGCCGGTGCAGCAACAAAGGGAACCTCTCTTTTTGGTAAAGTCATCAAGGGAGCAGGCGTCGTTGGTACAGCGTACACGATTAACGAAATACTCGGTGCTATAGACCCAGAGGGCAATCTATGGGGGCTTACGAGCGGAATTGATGCGTGGATGAAAGAAAAGACGGGCATCGACCCGTCAAAGATCGGCGCAAGCGAACGCGTCGCCCCGCAAGTATCACCTGAGGAAGGTCGCGCCCATGATCTTGCCGAATGGCAGGCTCGACAGGCCGCGATTGATACTCGCCTCTCGCAGATCGAAAAGAATACTCACCCGTCTATGCGCGACATGCCAAACATGGAGCGCGAGAATTTGCAGGCAGAGCGGACAATGCTCGACCAGCAAATTAATGACATGACGCCGCAAGGCGACGCGGCGGGCGGTGCTTCGGCAGCAAACGAGACAATGGGGGCGTTCAACGCGGCTTTTGATGTTCAAGCGGCCGAGGCAAGGGCGAAAGCCGTTGCTCTCGCGCGAGAACTTCAAGCGATCCTCTCGACCACGATAAGCCCGACCATACGGCCAAAAATGGATATGTCGGCAATTTCAGGCGTCCATGCGGATACAGGAGTTGAATAATGCTTATGAATTTCGGAGCCTTAAAATTCGAGGTCTGGCCGTTCAACCCGACTGCAACAAGTAGCGAGAGCGGCGGTGAATATGTCGAAAAACCAATAATGGGTCGACGTCCGCCGCTCGAATTTGTTGGAGAAGCGGCTGAGAATTTTACGATCTCAGTAAAATTATTCCCTGCCAAGCTCGGTGGCCTTGGATCATTAGAGCAACTTCATACAATCCGCAGAAGCGGTATGCCCCAATATCTCATGCGTGGCGACGGTGTTCCTCTCGGATGGTTCGTGGTGACGAGCGTTGGGGCTGAAAGCTCCTACCTCGATGCGAAGGGCGTCGGGCAAGTGATCGACGTTGACATATCTCTGCGGCGCGCAGATGCGCCGCAGGATGCCGACTTCTTTGCAACAGTGATAGGAATGCTCGGATGATTTACACCGGCAACACGGAAACCGTCGTCGTAAAGGGTGAGGCAATTACCCTTTCCCTGCTGGTCTGGCGTCGGTTCAAGCGGCAAAGCATGGGTTTTGTCGAGCGCGTCCTCGATATGAACTCCGGCCTTGCCGATATCGGCCCGATTATTCCGGTCGGAACCTCTATTCGCTTCCCGATTGACGCTCCTGAATTGAAAAACAAAGAGCGAAACGTCGTCCATCTTTGGGATTGATCCATGAATACAACGGTTCGCAAGACGACCTGTATCGTCATGGTTGACGGGCAGGATATTTCAAGCGCGCTCCTCCCCCGTCTGATAAATCTAAGCATTACAGATAAGGCGGGGGTGTCGAGCGACACGATACGGATTGAGCTTGATGATGGAGAGGGCGCGATCCTTTTGCCAAGCGAGGGGGCAATTCTGAGCGTTTCCCTCGGCTCAAATGACGCCGGTGCCGCCGTGGTCTTTCGCGGCGTCGTCGATGAAGTCCGCTCCTCCGGCTCCCGCTCTGCCGGTCGTGTGCTCTCAATCTCCGGAAAGGGATTTGACGCGCAGGGCAAGGCAAAGCAGCAACAGCAAAAGCATTGGGACGGTAAGAACCTCGGCGATGTATTCTCGGAGGCAGCAAAGCTCGGCGGGATTGAAAACGTCCGCGTCGATGAAGAACTGAAATCTATCATCCGCCCTTATTGGGCGATGCAAGGCGAGAGCTTTATCCATTTCGGAGAGCGGGTCGCCCACGAGATCGGCGCGACATTCAAGATTTCGAATGACGTTGCAATCCTCGCGAAACGAAACGGCGGGCGCTCGGCCGGAGGCCAGCAGCTTGCCGTTGTTCAGGCTGTTTACGGCGAAAATCTTATCTCGTGGGATATCGCACCCGTGACCGGTCGCCCTCGTTACTCGAAGGCTAGAACACGATGGTACGATAAAAAAACAGGGACGTGGAAAACCGAGGAAGTCGAGATCGAGGACGAAAAAGCCAATGCCGAATTTACGAGCCGGTATCCGGCCGGAGACGCGGACGAGGCGAAGCGCAATTCCGAGAGCCGGAAGGCCGACAGCGAGCGCGGCAAGGGTGATGGGTCGATCACGATTGACGGCAATTCGGAAGCACAGCCAGAGGGAACGGTAGTTCTTACTGGCGCTCGTCCAGGTATCGATGGGACATATCGAACTGAAACCGTCCAACATGATTTTTCCCGCAATACAGGTTGGATAACGCGTATTGATCTAAAGCAACCTAGTGGGGATGCCGGCAAGGATAAACGGAAAACCTCTGGCTAATCAATATCTCTTTAATAAAGAATATTCTTACAGCCTCTAGCAATAACATTAAGCCCGAATGCATCGTTTCGGGCTTAATGCTGAACAACTAAACTCGTAATTGGTCGTTATTTGAAAGTGCAGAAGCCGACCAAGGAATTGGAGGATTAGGTATATCTAGTATGTCACGTTTACTGGCGAATCCCTTTATCGCGTTTCGTGCCGCTATTACTGGTTTTACCCCGTCATAGGCATCACAACATGCCTTCCAGGCAGTTTCATAAATGAGGTCGCGATCGTCTTCGGGCCATTCATGTAAGAACATAAGTGCATCGTAAACGTTGGTAAGTTCTAATGTTAGATAACGTCCTTTTTTAATGTAAACTGGTTTGTCAAACAAACGGTCGCTCACAGAAACCTCCTATTCTGAACGAAGAGTTGGGATGACGGTTTCGATTTAGTGATAGAAATCATTTTTTCAAGACAGATCTTGATAGAGCGATATACCTGCCTTGGTTTAATCAGTTTCAATGCGGCTGTTGACCATGGAACATTCTTCCTTTGCCTCTGTTGTATTAATAGGAGGAAGTAAAATGGATGGCCAAGAGTATATCTCAGTATATTATTTATTAATTTCAATATTAGTGATCGCTGTTTTTATGTTGGTGTTTTCTATGTGGCAAATGCGAAAAAATTGCTGGCGCGATAAGGATAAAAAATAACATAAGAAACCTGATCGGAACTTTCCTAGCCTCCGCCAGTTTACAATACAGGAGGCAGATTATGAAAGTTTATGAGTATATTTCTATCTATAATGGTGCAGTCGCATTAACTACAATAACAGTTGTGATGATTGTCTTTTTGACATGGCAAATGCGTAAGCGACGCAACAAAAAACAACTGACATCAAAAGAATAAATCATACCCCGCTTATGCGGGGTTTTTCTTTTAGGAAGGAACGCTATGCGTGAGACCTTAACGACCGCGCTTGACTTGATCTTTGGTCATGAGGGCGGATATGTGAATAATCCGAAAGACCCGGGCGGCGCTACAAAGTACGGCATAACACATAGGACGTTGGCAGCACACCGCGGCGTACAAAGTGTTACGCCTGCGGAAGTGAAAACACTGACCAAAGAAGAAGCTATCGTGATTTACCGGCGCTCTTATTGGGTGCAATCCGGCGGCGATCTGCTTCCGGTTGGTATTGATTTTATGGCATTTGATTATGGTGTGAACAGCGGTCCCGCACAGGCGGTTAAATCGCTGCAGCGCGTGGTTGGTGTGACTGCGGACGGCATTGTCGGCGGCCAGACTGTCGCTGCGGTTAAAGCTTATAAGGGCGATCTGATCGGCGCTTATGCTGCTGAGCGTCTTCGGTTCATGCGGACGTTGAAAGCATGGCCGGTGTTCGGTAGGGGCTGGCGCGAGCGGGTGGTGAGCGTGGAAGCGCAAGCACGTCAGCTCGTCAAAGGCAAAGTGACAATTACTGACGCGTATACTGCTTCAGCCAAGGCCAACCCCAAAGACCAATCTCTCACAGAAACCTTAAAAAAACCAGAGGCGTGGGCATCGATTGGCGGTCTTTTATCCGGTCTTGGCGGCATGGCTTCCGGATCGGGGCCGATCCAGTGGGCGCTTGCAATCATCATGGTTGGAGCGTTCGCTACAGGTGCATATTTCCTTATTAAGCGCATGCAGGATCAGGCGGCATGAGGATCAGTCTTCAACACATCACAGGTGCGGTCATCGGAGGGGCAGTTTCAGGCCTCTTTTTTTATGCGCTCGGACAACATGACGGCAAGCAGGATGCAGCACTCAAAGTTGCACAGGCCGTCACACAAGCAAATCAGAACAGGGCAGGGATTAATGAGGAAGTTGGGAACATGGACAGCTACAGCCTTTGCCGTGAGCTTGGCGGGGTGCGCGACGAGTGCGAGCAATTGCGCAGGCTGGCAGAAGATTAACCTTAAACCGGAAACGGCGGTTTATCTGCCGGGCAATGACATGAATGCAGGCAAAAGCATTGCCGGTCACAACGCCTATGGGAAGAAAGCGGGGTGCTGGTAATGGAGGATCCATTAACTTCATATGGGCTTAAGGCGTCGGTTGTTATTGCAGGGTTCGCTGGCGGAGTACTTCGCGCTTTATCACACCAAAACTATACCTTTCGTGAGGCTGTAGCATCACCTGTATGTGGTGCCCTCGCGGCTGGCTATCTCACCAGCCCGCTAGTTCACTATCTCAATGCTATTCATTTCCCACTACCGCCCGATGATGGTACCAATGTGACAATTCATGCTGGAGCATTTCTTGTTGGCATCTGCGCAATGTGGATAAGCGATGCTATTTTTGAGCTCATCAGCAGGTGGATTAAAAAACAATAGGTACAGGTATAGCAGGTCGTAAGTTTAACCTTCTGCTTTGAATTTTAATGCTTCCTTCAGCAGCGTTTTTCTATCTCGCCCAAATTTTTTAATGAGCTCTTTCGCTTGTAAAGGGGAGACGTCAGTATTTTCAGCTAAAAATTTGACGTCCTCATCTTCAGTTAAAGGTGTAGTATTTTTATCATCGGTCATAATTTATTCCTTTAATATCATTCACCTAATTGAGTATTTTTAGCTTATATTCACTCAAGGGTCTTTGCAGCTCTTTTGCAATTTCCCATGGCGCTGTCATCCACATATTGAATTCTTCCAGCTCAGTCAGAATGACTGGCATAGCTTTTGGGTGGATAGGGGCGACGACTGAATTCGGTTCACTGGTCAGGAATGCAAACAGGGTGTGATTTTGCTTGCCCTCTGATGGCTTTCTAACACCAATCCATTCTGTCCAGATGCCTGCGAAGAAAAACAGTGGTTCCGTTTCATCAATTGCAAACCAGTGCAGCGGCTTCTTTCCTGTCTTCGGGGCAGGCTCCTGTGCATACTCGCTGAATGATGTCGCCGGAATAAGGCACCGATTTGCAATGGTCAGCCATTGCTGCCAATGACGTGACGAGATATTGCGCACATTGGTAATACCTTTGTCAGCTGCGCCTTTGACATACATTTGTGGGGTTGGCATGCCCCATCTGCTTAATGCTAACTCTGGTCCATCCAGATTGTTGCGCAATATTGGCGCCGGATAATCAGGGTAGATATTTTCATCAAATGATGCGCCGTTTGTTAGATCAATATATGACCCGACGGCCTGCTTCAGCTGAGCACTATGCATTTTAATATTATAGATATTGCACATTTCACCCTCCGCTTCTTTAGAAACGCAGAAACGTACTTTTGGTTCAAATCGCGAATATCAACGGCACATCAAATGATAGATTAAGGTTGTGAAACGCGCTGATGAGGTTCGTTTTGCATAATTTGATTGTTCTGTAATTTTTAAAAAAACAGGAACCCAACGCTTGCGAATGCATTTACTTACACGAACACCAAAGCATGGTCATCACAGAATCGCAGGAAAATCAGAGTGCATAAAGATTATTGAAAAGAACTATCATGGAAAATAAATCAAAAAAGCTAAAAATATGGGAGACTGCAGCTTTCAGCCCAGATCAAGGCATAGGAACAAAGTTGCGGTCACTATACAACTCTCTAAGAGATGAGGAAATACCTGAGAACTTAATGAAGTTACTAAATGAATTGGATAAAGCAGAAAAATCTAAATAAAGATTTAAGTGGTATTGCTGGGAGATGTTTAACTATGAGTGACAATCCGTCGTGTTTTAAAAAGAGCCTAATAGAGTCGCTGCCGGATTTGCGCGCTTTTGCAAGATCTCTTATTAGAAATGCGGATAAGGCTGATGATTTGGTACAGGATACAATTTTAAAGGCGTGGGCAAAACAAGATTCCTTTGAAGTTGGCACGAACATTAAAGCTTGGCTTGTCACAATACTGCGCAATGAGTTTTATAGCCAGATGAGGAAGCGTGGACGTGAAGTGCAAGATAGTGAAGGCACTTATAGTAACGCCATGGCAATACATCCCGCTCAATATGGTTCACTGGATTTAAAGGATTTTCGAAAAGCGCTTGATCTACTCCCTGACGATCAGCGTGAGGCGATCATCTTAATAGGCGCATCAGGTTTTTCTTATGAAGAGGCCGCTGAAATCTGTGATTGTGCAATCGGAACCATAAAAAGTCGTGTTTCAAGAGCAAGGTCACGATTACAAGAGTTACTTGAGATCGAGAGCCTCGGACATTTTGGCCCGGATTTATCGTCCGCTCATGTAGCTCTTAGGAGTTTTGTATAAGGACTCCTTAAAAAATAATATTAAAGTCGCCCTGCAGTGTTTTTAAGAGACATTCGTATCAGTTGATGCTTAAAAGCAAGTTATGCAACTGCCTCTTAAGCCTTTTGGTGATTCCTTTGAATAATGTTCAATACTTTTTATCTGAGGTTGGAATATCAGCGGATGAAATAAGGGCTTTTGATTGGTCGAAAACACCACTCGGTGATCCTGAAAAATGGCCAGTGCAGTTAAAGACGACTGTCCAGCTTATGCTCGCATCACGCTTCCCAAAAGCCATTGTCTGGGGTGAAGAGTATACAACCCTCTATAACGATGCATTCAGAAATATCCTTGGTGCCAAGCAAAATTGCATGGGACAATCTTTCAGAGATATATGGAGTGAAGCTTGGCCAAATATTGAGCCAATGATACTTGATGCCTATCAGGGTAAGGCGACATTTATCGAAGATTTCCCGTTAGTTATTAATCGTCACGGTTATCCAGAAAAATGCTATTTTACATTTTGTTATAGCCCGATCATTGATGAAACGGGGCGTGTTTTGGGCATGATTGATACCGTCATTGAAATGACGGAAAAAGTCGAAGCTGTTCAGAACGCCGTCGTCATTAATGCTGAATTATCCCACAGAATTAAAAATACATTCAGTGTGGTTCAAGCGCTAGTAAATCAAACATTTCGTAAAGCTGATTTAAAAGAGGCGGTTCCAGTGTTTTCACGAAGGCTTCACGCTTTAGCAAAAGGACATGAAATTTTACGCTTGGGCGGCACCTCTAATGGAACAATTGAGCAAGTTATCACGTCGGTTTTTGAATCTTTAGCTAGTAAAAGCAAAATAGTTTTAGAAGGGCCTCAAATTCTGATCGGTCCTAAAGGTGTAATGTCAACTTCACTACTAATAAATGAACTGACTACGAATGCTATCAAATACGGTGCTTTATCAGTCCCTGATGGCTCCATATTAGTTAATTGGAGAGTCAGCAATGAAGGTGATACTTCCACATTAATTTTAGAGTGGCGTGAGCGAAATGGGCCGATAGTCAAAGTTCCGACTACAAAAGGTTTTGGCTCACGTTTAATTAAAATGGGGCTTATGGGGATTGGCGCTTCAAATGTTTATTATAATGAAGATGGTTTGCATGCCGTCTTTACCGCGCCATTCCAACAAATCCAAGAAGAAGGTAGGCTATACAGCTCTGGAAGCCGTTTGACACGATAGTCGGGCATTAACGGAGAAGAGAATGATCTCAGTCAGGTCTCAGTTATCTGGTATTCACATCTCATGAGGTGTGAACATCATAACTTTTGAGATTTTATGTATTTCGGGATAATTTCCTATACCATTCATTGATCTGCTCTCTTACCTGTTCAGGTGTTAGATTGTAGCGCTGTTGTATTTTATGCTCCAAAGCATTCTGTTCGCCAGCTATTTCGTCTAGTTCCTCAGATGTTATGTTGCCCCATTGTTCACGGATGTTTACTTTATAACGCCGCCAGTCCGCTTTGATTTCATTCCAGTCCATTCATCTCTCCCAAGCTCTTTTGTAACATGTGCTGAACAAGGCATATGGCTCCTTCCGAAATTTTAATCGGGCATGCTATGTTCATTGGTTGTATTTGAATCCATGATGCTCTCACTTTCAGAAATATAGCTTCCATAAATTTCTGCGCCGAACCAAACCAAAGCAACAATAATCATGCTTGAGATTAAGACGATGAGAACAGGCCGGCCTTTTTGACCCTGCCGAGCTTTTTGCGGTGGAATTTCTTTCATGGGACACTCCTTCGGTTAGAACCTTTGATTGGTTAACTAACGGAAGGAGGGTTCTGTTCCCAAAAAAGAAAATCGGAAACTGCTATTTTGAAGCGTTCTGTGGTATAATATTGCTTCAATAGCCTAAGTTGAACGCATATGTGGAACATGTAAATAACGAAGGGCTCAGCCTATGCACATCGCAATTCGCCAAGATAATTCGCACACCAATGATTGATATCATTTTCCTGCAGGTGCTTAATCATAGAAGAATAACGATATTGTCGTTCATTCTGGGACATGTTCAATGCATGACGAATAGCCTGCGAAACGGACTCTTTGTCGTAAGGGTTGACCAGCAGAGCGCCGTCCAGTTCGCGTGATGCGCCTGCAAATCGAGAAAGCACTAATACACCAGGGTCGTTTTTATCTTGTGCTGCAACATATTCTTTCGCAACCAAATTCATACCATCCCGAAGCGGTGTTACTAATCCGACCTTTGCGTGACGATACAGGCCTGCGAGAATATTGCGATTTAATGAGCGGGTAATGTAACGGATAGGCGTCCAATCTACAGCAGCAAGTGCGCCATTGACGCGACCGGCATATTCAGCCACCATACTTTGCATCTCAGCATATTCCGGTACTTCTGAACGGGACTTTGGTGTCACCTGCAGAAAAGTTACTTTGCTTTTATACTCGGGATTGTTCTGTACGAAATGCTCAAATGCTTCTATTCGGTTTGTTATTCCCTTTGAATAATCAAGACGGTCGACCCCGATAATGAGGTCTCGTCCTGTCATGCTTTCGCGCATACGCCGGACGAGGGCACTCTTTTCTGACCGTTGGGCAGTGTCAGTGAATTTATCTGTTTCAATACCAATCCCGAATTTCCCGACTTTAAATTCATGACTGCCGGTTTTGAACCGGTTTTCGCCTAAGGGAATAGCAATATTTTCCCGCGAGATGCAGCCGGTGAAGTTTTCAAGGTCATAATCTGTTTGAAAGCCAATCAAATCATAGGACACTAACCCCCGCATAATGGTTTCATGAACAGGGAGTGTGAAGACGATATCTGCCGAAGGCCAAGGGATATGGAGGAAAAAACCGATCCTGTTTTTAACACCTAAACGGCGTAGTTCCGCAGCCAGAGGGATGAGATGGTAGTCGTGAACCCAAATAATATCATCAGGCTGAATAAGTGATTGTAACTGTTCAGCAAAAAGACGATTGACGCGGAAATAACCAGCCATATCTTTTCGCTCATAATCAATGAGATCCAGCCGGTAATGACACAGAGGCCATAGCATACGGTTAGCGAAACCGGCATAATACTCATCAACATCGGTGCTGGCTAAATCCAACAGCGCATATTCAATATTATCGTGTTTTTGAATGTTTAGCTGAGGTTGCTGTAGGTTATCGGATATTACCTTCCCGGACCAGCCCATCCAGAGGCCGCCCTTTTCCTCCAGTGCAGCTTGCAGAGCAACAGCAAGACCTCCGGCCGGCGCATTCCCATGTTTATCCGGCAAAGAAACCCGGTTCGATATGATAATTAGTTTTCCCATTTTAATGGCTCCTGACTGTTTATACTTTATTTGTAGGATGATTGATGGCGGGGTCGGGAACTCTCAGGGTTCCTTGTGCTGCAATGACTTCGGTGAGCCAGTTTCTGAGCGCGGAAGGCGACGATATAAGGCTCATTGCACAACTTTGTTGGAGTGATGCGCCGATTTTCACAGATGCGCCTGAATATTTGTGCGCTGCAGCAAACATAGCTTCATCGGTTAAATCATCACCAAAAGCGATTGGTATGCGAGACTGGAAAGCCGGTTTAGCCATGAAGTGATCTAAAGCTGAACCCTTGTCAGAACCGGCAGGCCGTAATTCAGCAACCATTTTTCCATGTTGCACAGTCCAGTTCTCGTCTGTTATTGAAGCTGCTTTATTGATTATATCCGTGGTCGTTTTCTGCAGGCGGGGATTGCTTCGATAATGCAACGCCAGAGCGACTTCTTTATCTTCCACTTTTATATCCGGATAATCAGTAAGCGTATCTTCGATATAGCGTTTCGCTGTGCGAAAACTATCGTCGATTTTAAGCCCTCTTATACTCCCGTCGCTGTTACGAATTTGAGCGCCATGCAGGCCTGCAATTTCAAAGCTATGGGAGGGAAATATTGTATCAACAAAGCTGACCGGACGTCCTGTTATGAGAGCTAATGCGCCGTCAAGATGCCAGTGCAAGTGAGATAGAATGTCATATAATTGTTGCGGAAGTTGTATTTTATCCGGTGCTGCGGCGATATCCAGCAGCGTTCCGTCTAAGTCAAAGAAAAATGCATGCTTTGATAGTGAGCCTTTATCATTTTTCAAATGGCTTAACTCAGGGATTAAACCTTGATTGTATTCAATGTTTTCCCTTGTTAGGGTAGTACTCATTGTCTGTGTTACCTTTACTGAAAAAGAAACAGCGACCAATTTTATAAATAGATCAGTTTTTGCTCATCCAAAGGACGATGGAGCTGCTTGGCAGTGTCCCAAGGAGCCGTCATCCAGACATCCAGCTCATCTGTGTTGGTCAGTATAACCGGTAGCGAAACGGGAGTGTCTTGATCTCTGAGAGAGGATGCCTCTGTCGTAAGAAAAGCAAAAAAAACTATGGCTTTTCTCACCCTCTTGCGGGTCGCGGGTGCCAACCCATTCTGTCCATATGCCGGCAAAGAACAGTAGGTTTCCGGTCGTGTGTAGTGACAGCCATCGGGCATTATTGCCGGATAAAGGGGTGGACTTATGTGTTTGTATGCCAAAGGCTATGGCCGGTATCAGGCAGCGATGAGCAACAGTCTGCCATTCCTGCCAGTGAGCTGCGTTACTGTGCCGGATGTGTGTGATCCCTTTATCATTTTTGTGTTTTACGGCTTTGTCGGGAGAGGGCATGCCCCAGCGACTAATTCCGAGTTCAGGACCATCTAAATTATTACGCAAAACAGGGGCAGGAAAATCCGGATAAATAACTTCGTTAAAGGACCTTCCGTCTGTCAGATCAATATAAAAGCCTACAGACATTTTTAAATCTGCAGGAGTGAACCGGGTAGCATAAATATCAGACATAACTCCTCCTCTCAGAGATGTTTGATGATATGTTGCGATGCAGGAGCAAAAGCTGCGGCATAAATGAAAAAGCTCCCTGACGGGAGCTTTTGCGGGTTACCACGTCTGTCGGTTGTACCAATCATCAATGTCTTCTTTGACACGATCTTTTTCAATTCCGTACCGCTCTTGAATTTTTCCTTCAAGCTGTTCACGGCGTCCGTTTACTTGATCCAGATCATCGTCAGTCAGCTTTCCCCACTGCTCTTTGATCTTACCTTTGATCTGCTTCCAATTCCCTTCAACTCTGTTCCAATCCATCAGGATTCTCCTTCGTTTAATGGTTTTGATACAATGAACTAACGAAGCACAACGAGAATGGTTCAATAAAAGCTGATAAAATTTACATATTTAACATCGTCTACTAAGTGCTGGAGTTTTCGAATTGATGTAGTTGCTGCCCACAAACAGGGTGCTGGTCTGTAATATTGGCGCTTTAAATTAATTTCGGAACCAAGATAGCCCTGTAACATTCCTTTTATGAGCGGTGGCCGTGTCAACCGAACATGATGGTAATGAAAAACACTTTGATTTTTTCGGTTTCTCATTGTGGCCAACGAAATGGCAGACGAGTTTCTATCCCATCCGGCTATCGTTCACATAATTATTTTATGGGAGAGAGCCGTGTCACAATCTTCAAAAAACTCAAATAAAGCAAAAATTACTGCCTCCCGACAAAGGAAGCTGCAAGCGCAGGTTTCCGATAAGAAAACGAAACATTCATACGAGTCTGAAACTGGTGCACGTGAATATCCGGTTCCACCTTTTCCGAAGCAAAATATAGCTAAGCCAGGGTCTGAAGCAGTTTTGAAACCCGAGCCCATGTACGATGCGCCGTACTACTCAGGATCAGGAAAACTACAGGATAAGGTAGCACTTATTACAGGTGGAGATTCCGGCATTGGGAGAGCCGTGGCAGTTTTATATGCGCGTGAAGGTGCAACCATTGTAGTTTTATATCTCGAGGAGAAAAAAGACGCCGAGCTTACAAAGCAAATGATCGAGAAAGAGGGGCGTGAATGCCTCTTAATTCAGGGAGATGTGCGGGATCTGGAATTTTGTGAAAAAGCTGTTTCCGATGCTGTAAAAACCTTTGGCAGGCTTGATGTCCTGGTTAATAACGCAGCTTTTCAATTACATGCTAACCGCTTTCAGGATTTGTTGCCGGAGCATTTCGATGAGACAATACAGACCAACTTGTATGGTTATTATAATATGACAAAAGCTGCATTGCCTTTTTTGAAAAAAGGAGCGGCGATTGTTAATACCGGTTCCGTCACAGGATTGAGGGGAAGCAAGAAGCTCGTTGATTATTCAATGACCAAAGGTGGTATTCACGCCTTTACCCGTGCACTAGCCGCTAATTTGCTATCAGACGGCATTCGGGTGAATGCGGTAGCTCCCGGGCCTGTATGGACCCCGCTCAATCCTGCCGATAAAGAGGCTGCTGATGTTGCTGAGTTTGGTGCTGACACCCCAATGAAAAGACCCGCGCAGCCGGAAGAACTTGCACCCGCTTATGTGTTTTTAGCTTCTGAGCAAACAGCGAGCTACATAACGGGAGAGATTTTACCTGTAATAGGTGGATATTGATAAAATAATGGCCTTGGGCTGACGCGCCAAGGCCCTTAACTTCATAAAATAAACGGCTAATTCTCCGGAGTCGTTTGTAATGAGTGAGGCGCTTCCTGAGTGCCTACAGTTGGTTTGCTGGGTTTGTTTACTACCCATACTAAAAGCATCAACAGCACCACTATTAAAATCAGGTAGCCATATTTCATAGTGCATAGCTCCTTCATGCATTGATGACTGCCCGGTACCAACCCGGACAGTCATCATAAATATGTGTGCGTTATGGCGTGGTATTGGTTTGCGGAGTAGCCGGAGCGGGGGATGCCGGCATTTCCGTTGGGCTCTCTTTGTTTGTAGCTGCGGGATCAGCTACACCTTCTGGGAAAAGCGATGAACGGTCGAAAGTCGGCGCAGCATTCAGCTCTTCTTTGGTTGTTTTAATGACTAGCCATTTCTTACCATCGCTACGCATAGCAAGCTGTAATTGATCTGGGCTTACCGCTACATCTTTTTCACCTACACCCAAAAAACCACCAACACCGATTACAGCAGCTTCAATCTGACCTTCGGGACTCGTAATAAGGTCATTCAATTTACCGACAGACTGTGCGCCATTTTCCGAGCTATCATAAACGGATTGTCCGATGAATGATGAGACAAGAAGCTGCCCTGGCTTTGCTTCCAAAAAGCCAACCTTATTGGTTTCAGCAGCTGTATCCGAAGGTTGATTTCCGAACATGTTCTGCGTTTTAACGGTGGTTTGAAGCTGCTGCTCCATTGGCGCAGTTGGCGTGGTCGTGGTGTCGCTAGTCTGAGCATAGGCCGCACTACCAATAAACAAGGCACACGACGTTGCCAGAAGTTTAGCTCTCAACATAAATATCTCCTTTGCACGTATGTTATAATTTGCTAACATTCGAGCGGCGGAATAGTTCCAAAATATAATTTCAGTTTCTTTCAGCTTGGCTTTTTAGAGCTGCATGATGTTCGATTTTATCTCTTAAGTTTTTGAGTTCCTCTAATGGTAGATGCTCAATTCCAATGACCCTTTCATCGGCATTTTTTAGCGCGTCAATCAACTCATCAACCTTTGTGTGAAGAGCGCATGAGTCTCTATTTTGTGAGTTTTGAATAAGAAAAACCATTAAGAAAGTTATTATTGTTGTAGTTGTGTTTACAATTAATTGCCATGTATCAGAATAATTAAAGAACGGACCTGATAGTGACCATATAATTATAAATGTAATCGCTATTAAAAATGAGCCATAGTGCCCAGTAATTTTGGATACTTCCTCGCTTAGATCAGAGAAATATTTACCCATTTCAATCTCCCATATTATTTTCATTTATTACATTATGTTATCCATTCATTGATACTGAATTTTGGAACAATCAGATTTCCTCCTCGTTAATAAAATATCAACAGGAGGTTATATGATGAAACTCAAACTGATCACTTTGACATCTGCGTGTATTTTTATGACTGCAAGTGCGTTTGCTCAATCAGGGGCTAATCCACAAAGCACGCAGACTGACACTACTAAGACACCAGCAATTGTCACGCCGGATTCAACCAATCCTGCGGCACCGGTCAAAGGTGAGAACAGCTTCACAGAAGATCAAGCAAAAGAAAAAATTGAATCTGCCGGATTTACTGAAGTCAAAATGCAAAATCTGGATACTGACGGCATTTGGCATGCAACAGCTCAGAAAGCCGGTGCGAGTGTGAATGTTCTTATGGATTATCAGGGTAACGTCACAACAGCCAATCCATAATATCACAATCGAATTGCTTTATATAAAAGGGAGAAGATTATGAAAAATATTACAGCGCTATTTGATGACTACTCAACCGCCAAACAGGCCGTTCGTGATTTGGAAGCAGCAGGTATCCCTTCAGATGATATCAGCATCGTCACTCATGACGCGAACAAAGAATCCGGAGCCGCTGAAGGAGCTGGAGTAGGTGCAGGTATTGGTGCGGCAGTAGGTGGCGCGGGTGGCTTGCTGGCGGGGCTGGGGCTGTTGGCAATTCCGGGTGTTGGACCAGTGGTTGCTGCGGGCTGGTTGGCTGCGACAGCCGCTGGCGCGGCTGGAGGTGCGGTAGTTGGTGCTGCTGCTGGCGGTTTGGTTGGAGCTCTGGCGGAAGCAGGTGTATCCGATGACGATGCGCAAATGTATGCAGAGGGTGTGCGTCGAGGTGGTACCTTGGTAAGTGCCCATGTAGCAGATGAAAAATATGGTATCGCGCAGCAAATTCTGACGCGTGCAAACATGGTCAATCTGGAAGAACGCCGTCGCAGATATACTGAAGAGGGCTGGGAGCGTTTTGACCCGGATGCACGACCATATAGTGTGGATGAAATCGATGCGGAGAGATTACGTTATCGATAAATAATTATTAAAGGCAGAGTAATCTGCCTTTAATTTTTTCCGAGAAATTTTAGTTAAATGTATGATTATTCAGAAAAATATTTTTTTCTGAATCGCTAAATTGATGCTCGGAACTTAAATCTCTTCATATCGTTGTACTCAATTAACAGGAGGAGACAAGATGAAAACTCTAGCTGATATTTTTCTGCATACCCTAAAAGATGTTTACTATGCAGAGAATGCAATAGTTAAAGCTTTGCCTAATGTAGCTAAGGCTGCACAGGATGCTAAACTCAAAGAAGCGGCAGAGAAGCACTTGGAGGAAACCAAAGGTCAGATCGAGACTTTGAAAAAGGTTTTCAAGTCTATCGGTAAATCCGCGGAGGGCGAAAAGTGCGATGCTATAGAAGGTCTTATTAAAGAGACTGATGGGTTGATAAAAGAGGCTTCAGGAACAGCCTTAAATGCCGGATTGTTGGCAGCATGTCAGGCTGTCGAGCATTATGAGATTTCCCGTTATGGGTCCTTGCGGGAATGGGCCAAGCAATTAGGTCATGAGGAAGCCCATACCTTACTTAGTGAAATTTTGGATCAGGAAAAAGCCACTAATAATAAACTAACTAACTTGGCTATCTCCTCAATCAATAAGCCGTAACGAATGATATATGCAAATATGAGAACATCGGAATTATTCGATGTTCTCATATAGTTTGGAATAAATTTTAGAATAGATACTCTTCAATTTCGGAAATTAATTTTGCAATATTCTGCGGGTCTTTTTCTCCGCTTTTATAAATATTTATCACGGCTCTTGCCAAAACATCCTTGTTCTCATCGGATGTAGGACACCGGCCAAGAATATTGCAAACCTCATCATAGGCTTGTTGCAGCATATGTAATTGCTCTGGTGTATAGGCACCAACGATATCAGCTTTTTTAAAAGGCATTTTTCTTATCCCGCTCATAATCATCAAGATAGATTGATTGCAGCGGATGAAATTGTCATATCAAGATTTGTGAAGAGATATGACCAGATGGATAAAAAACCATAAAAGGCTAATAAATATAAAACCAAGCAAATTTTGCGTTTTGCATACGCTTATAAATTACTTAGTCTCTTTATTCCTTTTACGCGTTTGAGCTGCTTTTTTTGCCGAAGCGGATCGTTCGCTCGCCCTCCTTGATGCGGCTACCTCACCACCCTTTTTGCCACCTTCTTTCGAGGCGGGGTGATCGGTTTTCTTGCCTCTTCCAGAGCCGCCGGGCATTTTACCGCCTCCATCATCTTTATTTACGGTTGCCCATGCGCGGCTTTCGGCTTCATCTTCAGGGATACCTTTTTTCTCATAACTTTCAGCGATGTGTTGTGCTTTTCTCTTCTGTTTGTCTGTATACTTAGATTTATCGCCACGGGGCATGATTGCTCCTTTCTACCATTTGAGTGAATACCAGGTTCACACTGATATGTTGGTCAACGGTATAGAATTGGAGATGTTCCATATTTAGGAACTTTGGCTCAACGAAATTTGAATAAATTCTCGACGGGATCTGATTGTCCCTTTAATTTGGCGGAGATTATATCTGCAGCTATCTTGCTAAAAGTTATGCCGTTGCCTCCATATCCCATAACTGCAAATACGTTTTTATGATCAGGCACTTCACCGATCATCGGTATACCAAGTTTGGTATCTCCAAAGGCAGCGGCCCAACGAAATGCCGGCGTCCCAATATTTATATTCAAAAGAGTGCTGATTTTTTCCGCAATAGTGTTTGTTTTCTCAGCTAATAATTGAGGATCTTTGTATGCTTCCGGGCTTTCCGTGTCCTCACCGCCAGCAATTAGGCGGCCGTCATAACCGGTGCGGAAATATAAGTATGGATCTGAACCTTCCCAGACTAAAAAATCATTCAGCCAATGCGGTAATCTTATATTTTTCCGGCTTGCTAAAGCCCAGGTCGAAATAATTTGATGATTTTTGTTTTTTAGCGATTGTAAAAATTCGTACCCAGTACAAAAGATTACGAACTTTGCTGAATAAATTTCGCCTGCAGAAGTTGCCAGTATCACTTGGTCATTTAAAGATACAAAGTCAGTTATCTCAATATCTTGTATGATTTCTGCTCCGTGTTTTTGAACGAGCTTTAGTAAGCCAGCTGTCATTTGAGCCGGATTTGCAGATGCAGAGTATGTGCTTACAATTCCTGCAGTGCGGTTGATATTGAATTCGGTTTTTAGAGATTTTTGATCCAGATATCTGGCATCAATCTGGGCAGAGTTACGAGCTTTGGTCTCTGTCAGTAGGGCACGTTTTCCGTATTTATCACCCGCCAAATACAGCGCAGATTTGTGCTGCATCTGACAGTGAATTCCATGTTTTTTGATAAGTTTATGTAAATCGCTGACGGCATTTACAGAGCGTTGCCATATTGTTTCTGCCTGGAGTGTTCCGGTGTGCTGGACCATTTTGTGGAGAGGCAGATCAATTTCATGCTGCAACATAGCAGTACTGGCCATAGTACTCCCATGCACAGGTGTTCTTTTATCCATGATGGCAATTTTACGCTTATGACCGGTTAGTGCTTCGGCAACCAATGCACCGCTAATTCCCGCACCAACAATAATGATATCAAAGTTACGTGTTGAAGCTGTTTTTCTCGTTCTTACAGATATATGGGGTGTAGTCTGCCAGTAAGGCAGCGATACTCGGAGTTTTTTCTCAACTGTTACACCCGTCTTTTTCATATCCAGATCCTTTGTGAGTCAATCACAAGGCTAACTTTTCAAAAGTGAAATGGTTCAACATAACCTTAGGAGATTTGAACAAATGGAATACGCAGAACTGCCAATGCTCGGCATTCTGTGAGTGTTAAGGATATGCTGGCGATTTCACTCATCCTGATTATCGTTGAAGTTTTTGATCGACGATAAAGAAAAATATGGGTCAATAAAAAAGGCCAGACAAAATGTCTGACCTCTCGCGGTAATGTTTTCAACTGTGCCAGTACATCCGTGGTCAAAGTCGAGTTATACCAAATTATACAGCCTGAAGATTGGTGGCTGACATTTTGCCGGAACGGTTATCACGCTCTAAGTCGTAACCGATTTTCTGGCCTTCTGCGAGTTCACGCATGCCAGCACGCTCAACAGCTGAAATGTGAACGAACACATCTGCGCTGCCTTCATCAGGCTGAATGAAGCCGAAGCCTTTTGTAGAATTAAACCATTTAACTGTGCCAGTGGCCATAACGAACCCTTTCATAGCAATAATAGAAAACCACAGCGTATGAACGCCGTGAAAGTGATAGCGATTTTTTGAAGGAAGGTTCGTCAGAGGCGCATAGTGTGCGCTAAAAGCAAAGCTAAACAAGCAAATATCGATATCAAAAATATAGGTACTTAGCTGTCCTGTGTCAACCTTTGGTTTTTATTTTATAAAAATCTACTTTTGGTTGTTTGTTGATTCGGTAGTTGCTGGAACGATCATGTGCTAACGCCGCCGGTAAATCCCTCTTTATCAACTACTCCTAATCTTGTTTATTTTTATCGGTGAACTACTCTTATTTATTCCATTGGAGATGATGATATGAGTGGTTTGCTGGCGCTTTTAGATGATGTGGCTGCCATCGCGAAGGTAGCTGCAGCTTCTGTCGATGATATTGCTGCCAATGCAACGCGTGCCGGCACAAAAACCCTTGGTGTTATTATTGATGATGCTGCAGTAACGCCAAATTATGTTGTCGGAATAACTGCGGCTCGCGAACTTCCTATGATCGCACGAATAGCTATGGGGAGTTTGCGAAATAAGGCCTTTCTCATACCGGGCTTATTAGCATTGGATTATTATTTTCCGGTTGCAGTGACTGGGCTTCTAATGATTGGCGGTGCGTATCTTTGCTACGAAGGCGCAGAAAAAATCTGGCATAAGCTAATTCCCTCAAATTCCCACGAAGGCGGTGAGACTGATGAAGTTCAGGATCCTACAGCGCTTGAAGAAAGTCGTGTCTCAGGCGCAGTGAAGACGGATTTCATATTATCTGCCGAGATTATGACGTTAGCTCTCTCAATGATTGAATCCCGATCTTTATGGATTGAGTTAGTAACATTATGCTTGGTTGGTCTTATGGTAACACTGCTTGTGTATGGAGTCGTCGCTGTAATCGTTAAACTTGATGACTTTGGTGTGCTTCTAGCCAAAAAAGGCAGATTGTCTTGGACGCGTGCTTTTGGTCATTGGACGGTTCGTTCTGTTCCCAAATTATTGTGGCTACTGACCGTAATCGGCACCGCAGCGATGCTTTGGGTCGGTGGGAATATTTTCATTCACGGAATGCATGAATTGGGGATGCATCAGCCGAATGGATTCATAGAGTATCTGGCGACATTAGCATCAAGCAAGGTTTCAGAAGCCTTTGCTGCTGTGGCTAACTGGTTAGTGACTGCATTTTCCGATGGTATATTCGGCTTTATACTTGGTTCACTTTTAATCCCTGTTGTCGGAAAAATATTCTTTCCGACTTGGAACTTAGTGATGAACAAAACAAATCAATGAGCATTTCCATAAATTTGTTTAAGATACAGGATTGAACCGTTGGTTCATTTCGGCATGTATAATCCATCGTCCTTATGCTCGAAACAAAACCACTCTGTGCCGAAGCGACCTTTGAAGCCGTAGGCTCCCCAGTTCTTGCACCCTTTATGTAAGCAATAATGGATATAAATACCTTTGGATGTGCGGAATTTGATATCGTCGCTCATGCCAGCCCTCCGGTGAAGCCGGACATCTCATCCAGCCGAACCATGGCCATACGCATCTGACCTTTGCAGCCCCGTGCCTTGCATCGTGCGCGTTTCTCAATCTCATCCAGGTAGAGCTGTTCACGGCCTTTGGCTGTGCAGATTGTGGCCTTATTAATGTAAACAAGCCTGCTGCATTTCTTGCAGATCATTTCCAGCTTTTGAGTGTCAGATAAATCACTGACCCTGTAGTTTGTTTTCCAGTTGCCCATTAGTAGAAGTCCTCCGCAGAGGGGATGCGCACATAACTGATCTTACCGCCGACATGGCCACCCGCTGGCGGCTTCCATTCACCCATGTGAACAATCGTGCTGGAATATTTGGAATTGAGCGCATCCATAGCGCCATTGGCTCTTTCCCATTTCTGCCGCATCGCATCATCATTGTTGAAGATATCCAGCTGACGGGCATTGGCCTCGCTCAAATCCATCAGGGTAACACCGACACGGAAAATGGTTGTGCGTCTCGGCAGTTCTCTCCGTGCGCATTCCCAAAGCGCTGTATGCGCCGTCATAATGGCTTGCTCATCATTCACGGTCGGCATTTTGATCGTGCGGAACCATGAGCCGCCATCAATTGCCATCCAGAGCCACAAGCCGCTGGCATAGTATTCCTCGCGCCGCAATCGCCTGCCAGCCTTGACCAAGAGCAAACGGGCAATCTCATAGGCTCCGTTGATACTACGGCTCTCCGGCGGCAATACACGAGCATGGCCATACATGCCACGCTTCTGCGACATGGCCTGAATGTCGTAGCCGTGCAGCGCCATCCACAGCCGTTCACCATTCACACTTCGCCAGATTTTGCGCATATGTTTTGGCTGCAGATTGTAGAGCTGCTCAGTTGTGATCACTTGACTATGAGCAAGCCGCATTTTCATGCTGTGGCCAACGCCCGGAACATCTTCCAACTTCACCTTAAACAGCGGCTCCGGCATCATATGCGGGTGCCAGATTGCTAAACCATTGCCATACTGACCAACCTTCTTGCTGGCGTCCTTACCAGCTTTACAGGCCATCTTTGCCAGCTGCCGGTTGGCTGCGAAGCCGATTGAACTTGTGATGTATGGCCCGATATTCTGTCCAATTCTCTGCTTGATCTGAAGTGCCAAGCCTTCCGGATCTCTCCGCCCGCGCTCATCCAAAATGCAGGTTAACTCATCAATGCTCTTAGCCGTATCAATCGGGATAACCGTTTCAATCTCGCAGAGCAGGGCGTTATGGGCGCGGCGATACAGGTCTGGTTTCTGCCCGACCAAAATCAGGTCCGGACAGAGTGCTTTGGCATCCTTAATCTTCATGACGTTTTTGACGCCATAGGCTTTCGCTTCTTTTGAACAGGCGATTACGGCCGTACGATCTGTGCCTTCGAATGGCACAACGCCAACAGGCCGACCACGCAGGCGCTTATCGCATTGCTGTTCTACACTCGCAAAAAAGCCGTCAAAGTCGAGGTAGAGACGTTCAATTGTTTCTGGCTTACGCATGGCACAACAAATCCGTGGCGCAAACGAGTGCGCAAAAGGTCGGTAAGTTTTTAAAAATTCAATTCTGTTCTACAAATGTTCTCAATCTTAAGAAGAGTCAAGACAGATTCTAAACAGCTAATAGACGTTGTGAATTACGGGAGTAACGTCTGTTTAAGCGTCCCATATTCGAATTGATAGGCGCCTTCTGTTGCATACATTCTGCGTGTCAAATAGCGTGTAACCATGGCTTTACGAAAACGAACATTACCATCCGGGAAGAACGCCTGGCTTGCCGAGTACCGCGACGGTGAAGGCAAGCGGAGGTTTAAGCAATTCACTCGGAAAAAGGATGCCGATGACTTCCTTTTGACCGTTCGTGGTGAGGTTCGTCATGGTACGCACGTTGCTGAATCTGAAAGTGTTACTGTTCAGAAGGCTGGCGAATTATGGCTGTCTGCAGTTGATGCGCGCGGGCTTGAGCGCTCTACGGCTAATCAGTATGCGCAGCATGTAAATCTGCATATTTCTCCATTTATCGGCGCTACCAAACTTTCGAAATTAAATATCGCTGCGGTACGCGCATTCGAAGATAGATTGCGTGATGAGGGTCGTTCTCCTGCAATGGTTCGAAAGATATTGGTGAGCCTCGGCTCATTGTTGTCAGACGCACAGGATCGGGGTTTAGTTGCTCGCAATGTTGTGCGTGAAAAATCAAAAACTCGTAGTTCCGGTACGGATCGCCGTATTGAAAAACGAAAGAAAGGCAAGCTGAAGGTCGGGGTGGACATTCCAACCACAGAGGAGATCCGGTCAATCGTCATGGCACTTGAAGGCAGGTGGCGACCTTTGTTTTTGATGGCAATCTTCGCTGGGTTGCGAGCGTCTGAGTTGCGAGGCTTACGGTGGAGTGATGTTAATCTGAAGAAAGGTGAGGTGCATGTAAGCCAACGTGCAGACCGGTTTAATGAAATCGGTGCTCCCAAATCTGAGGCAGGCGAACGAACCATTCCTGTGCCACCAATTGTAATTGATGCAATGAAAGAATGGAAAAAAGAATGCCCGCACGGAGTATTAAATCTATGCTTCCCAACGGGGGCTGGAACGGTCGAAAGTTTAGCGAACATTCGTCGACGCGGCTGGGCGCCAACGCAAATTAAGGCTGGCGTTGTTCTTAACACCGGTAAACTCGATGAGGATGGGCGGCCGATATTGGAAGCAAAATATTCTGGTCTGCATAGCACGCGTCATTTCTTTGCTTCATGGCTGATCAATCGCAAAGAGGATGGCGGCCTTGGTATGCCGTTAAAAGTGGTTCAATCACGAATGGGGCATGCAACAATCAATGTTACGGCTGACGTATATGGACACCTATTCCCATCTGATAACGCAACTGACGAACTGGCATTAGCTCAAAATGCATTGCTTAGAGGTGCAACATAACGTAACATATTTATAAAATTATTGTTTAAAAACAATGATTCAAATAGGATTGAAAATCCGCGTGTCGGCGGTTCAAATCCGTCTCCGGGCACCACTCTTATTTCTCACTACTTAGCTTTGAACTTCTTTAATTACCGCTTTGTCGTTTGTTTTGGCTTTATGTGAAATCAGTGCGGTATTTTTCCGCTGAGTGATTTGTAACACGCGATCAGCTCATGCATGGCCGCTTCCGGCAGTGCAGATTTAAAATAATAAGGGCCGATTTGCAGCTTTTTTGCTGTTGAGATCAGTTTGATCCAGTCCGCTTCCCCGTTCAGCTCAACCGTTAATGTACCGGCGAGGGGCATGACTTCGGCTTTGATTTCGCGATCATTGATAAAAACCGGATAGCGGCCGGTATTTTCCGGAAATTCCTGAACGACTGACAGCATAGCCGATAAACGCGGTTGTTTCTGGTCCGGTGTTGCTTTGACAACCACCATTGAAAACTCGCTCTGCTCTGTGCCTTTCAGAGAGATAAAACAGGAGCATTGTGCTGTTTGCAACGTCCATGCTTCTATCTGCTTTTCAGACAAAGCATGATCTCCGTCTTCTGCGCTGCACATTTCCGGTTCTGGCGGTTTGGGAACCGAAAAATATAATGTCCACAGAATGATGACGGAGAATGTTGAGAGCATCACTTATCCGAAAATATCCCGCTGATGTGTTTGAAGCGGCAGGAACACTTCAAGCTGTCAGCAGCAGCGTAATCAACGCAATTGCGGCAGAGGAATAACCGCCCAATAATATTCTCTGCGCAATTTTCCTGTACTGACCGACAGGGCAATAAGCATCGCGACAACAATCGGAATAACGATAAACACAATATCAGTCAGTGACATGAGATACTCTTCAAAGGATTTGCAATTGCCGGAGCAAGCCAATCCGTAACATAAAAAAATGACAAAGCCTTATGAAAATGAAGAGGGGGAGCAAATCTGCTCCCCCTCTTGTTGTTCTGTGGCTGCGTAATCAGGCGACTTCGGCAGCAAGGCGTTTTTTCTGGCGTGCCCTGCGGGCAAGTACCGCCGGAATAATTGCCACGGCTGCGGCCAGTATCCAGAGGATCAGCGAGATTTTACTCTGGAACAGGATGGAGATATCTCCGCCGCTGATGGCCAGTGCATTGCGCAGATTCACTTCCATCATATTGCCGAGCACAAAGCCCAGAATAATCGGCGCCATATCGAAGCCCGCTTTACGCAGCAGCCAGCCGACCATGCCGATGGCAAGCATCAGCAGCACTGCAAAGACAGATGCATGACTGGAATAGACACCGATAATTGAGAGGATGAGGATACCCGGTACCAGAATCCAGTTCGGCAGTGTTAGAAGACGCGCAAATATATTGACGAGCGGCAGGTTGAGTAACAGCAGCAGAATATTGCCGATGAACAGGGAAGCAATCAGACCGCCTACAATTTCAGGGCGTTCGGCAATCAGCATCGGGCCCGGCTGAATATTATAGAGCATCAACGCACCGAGCATAACGGCAGTGGTGCCTGATCCCGGTACACCCAGCGTCAGCATTGGCACAAAGGCACCGCAGGCTGTTGCATTATTCGCCGCTTCCGGTGCCGCAAGGCCGCGGACATCGCCTTTGCCGAAAGTACCTTCCGTGTCGGAGATACGTTTTTCAGTTGTATAGGAAACAGCACTGGAAACGGATGCGCCGGTGCCGGGCAAAACGCCGACGATGAAGCCGATGAAAGAACCGCGCAATGTTGCGCCGGTTGAGCGCACAACATCACTCCAGCGGGCAAACATACGTCCCATATTGCGGATAACAGTATGGCCTTTAGCCTGATTTTCCAGAATGAGTAATGCTTCGGAGATCGAGAAAAGACCAATCACCAGCACAACAAATTCAATACCATCGCCGAGTTCGGGTTCATTGAAGGTGAAGCGATAGGCGCCGGAGGTTGCATCGAGACCGACGGTTGCCAGCATCAGGCCGATCACACAGCCGATCAGTGTTTTGGCAGGTTGTGAGCCGACCATGGAACCGAGTGTGGCAAAGGCAAACACCATCAGTACAAAATATTCGGCCGGACCAAAGCCGATCGCAATACCGGATAGCAGTGGCGCAAAAAGTGCCAACCCTGTTGCGCCGATCATGCCGCCGACGAATGAGGCCAGTCCGGACAGCATCAGCGCTTCACCGGCACGTCCCTGACGCGCCATCGGATTTCCGTCCAGCGCAGTCATCACCGCACCGGCATCACCCGGGACATTGAGCAGGATTGAGGAAATACGACCACCATATTCGGCACCGCAATAAATGGCTGCCAGCAGGATCATCGTGCTTTCCGGCGGCAGACCCATTGTATAGGCAATCGGCAGCAGCAGAGCGATGCCGTTTATGGGGCCGATGGCGGGCAGGGCGCCGACCATTGTGCCGATAAAAGCGCCGATCAGGCCGATGAGAAGATTTTGAGTTGTCAGGGCAACGGCAAAACCGTTCCAGAGATAATCAAGATTCATTTGAGAAATTCCTTTCGGCGGAAAAATGGCCGGCTGAGATACGGCCAATCAGCCAAAAACAATGCCCTTGGGCAGATAGACTTCGAGCAAATAGGAAAACACAAACCACCAAAGCAGGGCTTGTACTGCGCCACCTGCCAGTGCGAATTTCAGCGGTGCGCCAAACAGGGCTGCAATTACGGTAACGATGAAGAAAACGGTCAGCAGAAACCCCGCGGTTTCAAGCATGAGCACGGCCACAACCAGTGTCAGGGGCACGGCCAGCACCCGCAGCAATGTGGCTCCGCGCGGAAACTCTTCAGCCTCACCCGGATTTCTGAGATAAAAGAAACATAGCAGCCCGAGAATGACTGCCAGCATCACCGGCACGACCCTCGGTCCGAGCGGATCTGAAGCAAAAGCATAGTCAATGCGACTGCCGCCGATGCCGTAAACCACGGCCAGCACCAGAAAACAGGCCGCATAAATAAGTCCTGTACGTTTTGAATTGACTGAGTTTTCGTACATAAATTGCCTCCTGCATCGCCGCCGGTAAGGCGGTTGCCGCATAATTTGTTCATGGCCTTGCGAAAATGCTGCTGCATATCCGGACACAGCCAGAGAAGTTTAGAAGTGAAACAGATTGGTCCTGCAATACCGGCAAAAGCTCAGGATGCGGGATCAGTCAGGGTGCGGAGCCGCTATGCAGGCGGCACGGAATGGAGGCCGCGCCACCCGCAAGGTTGCGTTTACATACCTGCTTCTTTGGCCAGTGTTTTAAAGCGTGCTACGTCAGCTTTAACCTGATCGTCAAAAGCCTGCCCGATCTGGGTATAGGCATAAAGGCCGCGGGCTTCACGCTCCTGAGCAAATTCCGGTGTTTCTGCCATTTTGGCAAAAGCATCGACCCACCATTTATAATCGGCGTCGGAAACATCTTTGCCGACATAGTAACCGCGCCAGACCGGCCAGTCGATTTCAACGCCCTGTTCGCGGGCAGTTGCAACATCTTTAAGATCACCCGGCAGACGCTCTGGTGCCATCACCGCAAGAATACGCACTTTGCCTGCGGCATGATGCTTTGACATTTCCGCAGCATCACCGGCGCCGACTTTGACATGGCCGCCTTCCAGAGCAGTCAGAACTGCGCCGCCGCCTTCAAGCGCGACATAGCGCATTTGTTTCGGATCCTGACCGGCATTTTTGGCCAGCAGGGAACCCTTCATCCAGTCCTGCGATCCGACCGCACCGCCGCCGGCAATGGCAAAGTCAGAAGGATTTTCCTTATAGGCTGCAATCAGTTCCTGAAGGTTTTTGTAAGGGGAATCTGCCGCCACAACCAGCACGCCGTAATCTGTGCCGAGAGCACCAAGCCAGCGGACGGCACTTTCATCATATTTACCAAATTTGCCCTGTGCGATCAGCAGCGCCGAGCCGGTGGAGGCTGCTGCGATCATATTATTATCGGCTGCGCGTTTGCCGATGACATGATTATAAGCAACTGCGCCGACGCCGCCTTCCATATAGGTGACAGCCATTGGTTTATTGATTGTTTTTGTCGCCAGCAGTGCATTTGCTGCCAGACGGCAGGTCAGATCAAAACCGCCGCCTGGCTTCGCCCCCGCGAGACATTCCGGTTTTGACGGTTCGGCCTGAGCACTTGCTCCCGCAGTGAAAGCCACTCCGGCAACGGCCAATGCACCGATAAATAGATGTTTCATATGCGCTCCCTCTCATCCGCTCTGCTGGCGGTTCCTCGCAATATCTGAACGACAACCGGCAGTTTTACATCGCGGTGTGAAGACCGCAGTAACCGGCATCACAGACATTCCTCCCAGTCTGTGATCGGGCGAAACTTCCATATGAACCTGTCATGAGACTGTCACCGAAAATAGATTTTCTCGTTCTTGTGCGCTGCGCTTTTCTCATGTTAACTCGGTATTATGCGCATTCTTTTGGTGGAAGACACAACTGACGTCGGGGAGGCAATCAGCCAGCGCCTGCAAAAAACCGGTCACCTGATTGACTGGCAAACAGACGGCGCTGTGGCTGCAGAAATTCTCGGCTTTACCGAATATGATCTGGTTATTCTCGACGTTATGCTGCCCGGCATGAACGGTTTCGAGATACTGAAACATATCCGTAAGACCGGTAATATGACACCGGTGCTGATTTTGACGGCGCGCTCCGAGGTTGAAGACCGTGTTGGTGCGCTGGATATCGGCGCGGATGATTATCTGGTGAAACCTTTTGATTTTCGTGAGCTTGAAGCGCGTATCAGGGTGCTGTTACGTCGTAAAAATGGCGGCGCCACCAATCTTATCACCTGCGGTGACCTTATTCTTGATCGGCAAAGCCGTTCGGTCTCGGTGGGTACAAAAGAAATTCAGCTGAAAAGGCGTGAAATCGCAATATTGGAATTGCTGCTCTCAAGGCCGGGGCGGTTGTTCAGTAAGGGTGAGCTGATGGATCATCTCTACGGTTTTGATGAAGAGGTAAACAGCAATGCTGTTGAGCTTTATATCAGCCGTCTGAGAAAAAAGATCGAGGGCGCGCGCGTCAGGATCATTACACAGCGTGGCATCGGCTACCAGATGGTCGCAGATAATGGCACGTGAGCATTCGCTTTTTGGCAGGTTGGTTCTGCGGGTCACGATTATTCTGACTATCGGCGCGGCCTTGCTTATCACCGCTGCATGGTATTACGGGCGCAGCGCTGCCAGCCAGACCTATGACCGGTTGTTGCTCGGTGCTGCTTTGCAAATGGCCGGCAGCCTGTCCATCGAGGATGGCAAGCTGAATGCCAGTCTGCCGGTTTCGGCCTTTGAATTGCTGGGATTCTCACAGGAAGACCGTATTTTTTACCGCCTGATTGATACGGAAGGGCAAACCCTGACAGGTTATCGCGATCTGGCCGGTTATATTGATTATACTGCGGCGCGGACAGGGCCGGTTTTTCTCAATGATGTTTATCGTGACACGCCTGTGCGTCTCGTGGTTGTTTCCCGTGTTTTGTCGGATCCGCCTTTATCCGGATGGGCATATGTGCTGGTGGCGCAAACAACCGAAGCCAGAAATGCGCTGACACAGGAGATTACCAGTCGTGCGATTTTACTCGTTATTCTGATGAGTTTTCTGGCATTGATCGCCGGAATTCTGGCAATACGTTATTCGCTGCAACCCGTGGCGGCGCTTGGCAGCGCGCTGCATAAACGCGATCCGCAGGATCTGACCCCGCTTGATCTTGATATACCGACCGAGATGAAGCCGTTTATCGGTTCGATCAATCATTTTATGAACCGGCTCGACCAGAGGGTGATGCTGCTGCAGCGCTTTATTGCTGATGCGGCACATCAGATACGCACGCCGCTGACAGCTTTGGCAGCGCAGGCGGATATGCTGGAAACCGAAACCCTACCTGCAAATGCACAACATTCCCTGCAGCGTATGCGCGTTCGTATCACGGAATTATCAAGACTGACGGGGCAGTTGCTCAATCATGCCATGGTCATTCACAGGGCAGGGACAGTACATCTGGAAAAGACAGATCTGGTTATTGTTGCCAGACAGGCTTTCCGCATGGCTGTGCCGGTGACAGTTAACCCTGATATTGTGGTGTCATTTGAGGCTGCGCAAAAGCAAGTGTCGGTAGCGGGGGATATTGTCAGTCTGCGCGAGGCAATTGCCAATATTATCGACAATGCCTTGCGCCATGGCAGCAAGGCTGAACTTGCGGTCAGGGTTTCCGCAGAAAACAACCGTGCTCTGGTGGAGGTTTCCGATGACGGGGAGGGTATCCCGCCTGAAAAATGGCCTCATGTTGTTGAGCGCTTCATGACATCGAAGCCGCATGAGGGTAATTCCGGTCTGGGTTTTGCCATCGCTTCGGAAGTCGCAACTGCCCATAGTGGTCTGATCCGCTTCAGGGAGAAAACCACGCATAGCAATTTCTGTGTCATTCTGGATATTCCGCTGGGGCAGGACACATGATGAACAAAGATCAGGCCGTGAGATTATCTGTGCTGGCCGTTTGGTTTGTGACTGGTTTTGCATCTCCTGTCAGCGCTTCCGAGGGGACATTCAGTCTGTTTCCTGCCCTGAAACCAGAAACAGAGCGCCTGCAAATCAGCGGAGCGATGGATACAGCTGCGATTGCGCCTTTAATCAGGGACTTTCAAAAGCAAAGACCGGATATAGCTGTCGCCTATAATGATCGTGTAACCAATGATCTTTACGAGGATGCGGATGCGGCCTGTATGGCTAAAACATCTTTTGCTGATGTTATTTTATCATCCTCTGTCGATCATCTGGTCAAACTCGCCAATGACGGATGCGCCCGATCCTATCAGTCGCAATATACGGTCAATGTTCCTGAGTGGACGCAGTGGCGCAATGAAGTTTACGGCTTCACTTTTGAACCGGCCGTTCTGGTCTATAACAGCGATTATGTGGTACCGGATGAAATGGCCGCAACACATGGCGAACTGGCTGATCTGCTGCGCAGGAAAAATGATTATTATTTCCGCCGTGTCGGAACCTATGATTTGCGGACATCCGGCATAGGCTATTTGCTTGCTTTTCTTGATGCGCAGCAGGCATCCGCGACCTACGGGCGGTTGTTGGAAAGTATGAGCCGGACAGAGAGCGCATTATATTGCTGCAATAATGATGTGCTCAGCAGGCTGGAAAGCGGCGAACTCTATATCGGCTATAATATTCTGGGCTCTTATGCCTATGCCGCGCAAAAGCGGAATCCCAAATTACGCATAACGATGATGCGGGATTATACGCATATTCTCAGCAGGGGTGTCTTGCTGCCGCGTTACGCAAAAAACTACCGCCTCGGGGAAAGTTTTCTGGATTATCTGCTTTCACCGCAAGGGAAGGCGGTTGCTTTGCAGGAAGGGATTTCATTTCCGTGGGATGGTGTGCCGCCGTCAGACATTAATGCACCGGGATCTTTGCTGACATCGGGCATTGGCAGGCCGATACGGATCGGACCTTCCTTGCTGGCGGCGCAGGATCAGATGCGCAGACAGCGTTTTATCGGTGACTGGCAGGGCGCAATGCTGCCAGCCTCGCTGGAGCCGTGAGGGTTGCAGAATAATAAATCTCCGGAATATTGCCTGAGTATTCCGGAGATGCTGTTTTAAGAACTGGGGGGCTTAGAATTTATAGGCTATACCCAGCCGTATATTATTGGTGGTGAGTTTTGCTTCCACCAGATCATTATCGTCGATGCCTTTTTTGCCATAGTCGCTGTAGCGATATTCCGCACGCAGCAACAGATTATTGGTCAGCGCATAATCAACACCCGCGCCGAGTGTGAAGCCGACATTGGTATTGGATGTTGTGCCGAGATCGGTGTTTCCGGTTGTCAGATTATGTTTAATACCTGCAAAAGCCACACCACCGGCGACATAAGGCAGCCAGCGTTCGTAGTTGATACCAAAACGGGCGCGGAGCGCGCCTTCCCATTCAACGCGACTGTTCCAGACATAATTACGTGTACCGATGAGAATATCGCTATCTTTGCTCAAATCAGAATAATTAATGTCGCCTTCAAGGCCGAATAAATAAGCATTTGAAAACTCCCAGTTATAACCGGCATAAAGACCGCCCATAAAGCCGTTTGAGTTTGCAGACAGATCGCTATTATAGCCGTATAGCTTTGTCTTCGCCCAATTATACCCGACCTGACCGCCGATATAGGCACCACCCCAGATTGAGGATTCATCATAGGCAGGTGCTTCAGGGCTATTGTAAACGACATCAGCCGCATGAGAAATATTGATATTTGAAATAAAAAACGCAGCAGTTAAAAGTAAAAATTTATTTTTCACGCAATGACTCCTTATGAAAGCATGAGCCATAATCATATTTTCAAGTTAATCAAAATAATGTAGTAAAAATACAACTCAAATTGTTGATTTAATTTGATTATTATAGAGCAATAAATTCAATGTTTGAGCAAAAATTCTCTAATTATATGTTTTTATTCTATAAGGTTTATCTCTGTGGAATAGGCGTTATTTATTTATCGGGCAGAAAATTCTGTGAAAATTTTTGACAATTGGATTTATGGTAAAAGAAAGATAATTGCAGCGCCACTTTTACAACCAAAAGTGGCGCTCTACGAAAAATCAGTCGCGGGCAAGAGCTGCCACAGGGTCAAGCTTGGAGGCATTGCGCGCGGGCAGGAAGCCGAAACAAATCCCGATCAGGCTTGAGCAGATAAATGCGGCGATGATTGAGAATGGCGAATAGATCAGTTCAAATGGTGTATTGAATTGTCTGAACAGCCAGCCGAAGCCCATTGCCACCATAATACCGAGAAAGCCGCCGATCAGACAGACAAGCACGGCTTCGATCAAGAATTGCTGCAATATATCGCTGCGTCTTGCGCCGACAGCCATCCGCACACCGATTTCATTGATCCGCTCGGATACGGAAACCAGCATAATATTCATCACGCCAATACCGCCGACCAGCAGCGAAATCAGCGCAATTGCTGAGACCAGCAGGGTGAGTGCCTGCGTTGTGCTGGTGATGGTTTTGCGGATATCATCAGTGTTCAGGATGGTGAAATCCTGCTCACCATGCCGCTGGATCAGAAAAGCGGTGACAGCTTTTTCTGCCAGTTCAGGAGACGTATCATCACTGATGCGCAATGTGAGGCTGCGCAAAACGCGTGAACCGGTCATACGGGTCTGCACTGTGGTATAGGGCAGATAGATGGACAGGTTTTCACTGGAGCCGAACCCGCCTTGTTCCGGCTGCATGATGCCGACAATTCTGACCGGCACATTTTTGAGAATGATAATCTGGCCGACCGGACTGTCGTGGAAATTCGCGAACAGGGTTTTGCGCGTATTCTCGTCAATCACCGCATCCAGCGCGATATCCTGAACGCTTTGCTCGTCAAAAAAGCGTCCTTCAGCAATCTTACTGCCGCGGGTGACAAAATACTGGTCGCTGACGCCGTTAATCAGGGCATTTGCTTCCACGCCGCCAAAACGCGCTGTGGCCGGTGTGGAAACCGTAGGCGTTGCGGCCATAATATAGGGTTGTTTGGCAAGCTGATTGGCATCATCAATCGTCAAAGTGGTGATGCGGGCAGACATACGGTCGCCAAAGCCGCGTCCGGGGAAAATCTCCAGCGTATTGGTACCGAGACTGCTGATCTGGTCGAGCACCTGCTTTTGTGAGCCTTTGCCGAGTGCCACAACACAGACAACCGAAGCAATGCCGATAATAATACCGAGCATTGTCAGAAAAGTGCGCAGCCGGTGCGCATTCATCGAGCGCAATGCCATCAGAAAAGCTTCGCCGAAACGATCAGCTAGTGTGCCCAGCGATGAGTGCCCGCCTTTGCCTGTCCCCGTTGTGGCGGCAATGTCGCTCTCAGGTGCCTGCGCAGTTGCAGCCTTCTCGTCGCGGGTCGTGTCGGAGATGATTTCCCCGTCGCTGATCTCAATGATCCGTTGCGCCCGCTCGGCGACATTGCGGTCATGGGTCACGATGATGATCGTTTTGCCTTCGCGGTGCAGCTCTTCAAGGATTTTGAGAACTTCCTCACCGCTATGGCTGTCCAGAGCACCGGTTGGCTCATCGGCCAGAATAACATCGGCATTATTAATCAGTGCACGGGCAATAGAAACACGTTGCTGCTGACCGCCGGAAAGCTGGCCGGGTCGGTGATGAGTCCGGTCTCCCATACCAAGCCGGTCGAGTATGTGAATGGCCTGCTCCTGCCGGTCTTCGCGGTTTTGACCGGCATAAATTGCGGGGATTTCAACATTGCCGACAGCACTCAGCTCATTGAGCAGATGATAGCGCTGAAAAATGAAACCGAAATGCTCGCGCCGCAACTGGGCGAGTTCATCGGCATCAAGATCGGAGGTTTCCCGTCCGGAGATGAAATATTTGCCCTCGGAAGGTCTGTCGAGACAGCCTAAAATATTCATCAGAGTGGATTTGCCGGAGCCGGAGGCACCGACAATCGCCACCATTTCACCATGGCCGATTGTCAGATTGACATCTTTCAGCACAGTGGTGAAACCGTCGCCTGAAGGGTAATGACGATAAAGATGCTCGAGGGTGATCAGCGGCTTTTCCATCATCAGAACCTTATGGAGCGGCCGCGGCGGCTGCGCGGAACTGCCGGTCCGCCGGCACTGTCGCCGGTGACGATTTTTTCGCCTTCTTTCAGGCCGGAGATGATCTCAACCAGAACCTTGTCATTCAGGCCGGTTTCGACCGGTTTTTCGCTGATAGTCCCGTTCTGCTCCATCACCCGCACCGTGACTTTACCTTTTTCATCAGGCTCAGACAGCGCGGTGGAAGGGATCAGCAAAACATTATCAGCCTGCCCCAAAATGATATGAATTTCAGCAGTCATATAGGTTTTCAGCACACCGTCAGGATTGGCAATGTCAAAAATACCCTTGTAATAAATGGCTGAGGCTGTGCTGCTGCTGCTGCTCGCCGCACTGGTGCCGCCAAAACTCTTGTCGCTGACGATGGATTGCGGCGCGGGTTCCAGAATCTGCAATTTGGCTGTGTAGCGCTTGTTACTCTGGCCGGGTATCGTAAAGTAAAGATCCTGTCCTTCTTTGACATTTACAACATCGGCTTCAGAAATATCGGCTTCAACTGTCATGGTGTCGAGCTGGCCGATAATAGCAATGGTCGGTGCTGATTGCACAGCATTAACCGTCTGGCCTTCCTGCACAACAGTTGCCAGAATTGTGCCGTCAATCGGCGCACGGATTTGCGTATAACCGAGATTGGCTTCAGCCGTTTCAACAGCGATTTTTGACACCACGATCTGAGCATCGCTTAATGCGATCTGCGCTTCGGCGGATTTAACGGCTTTGACGGCCTTGTCATAATCGGCGCGCGAAATGGCATTGCGCGACACCATCTGCTGCTGGCGGGTCAGATCCTGTTTGGTCAGCTCCAGCTGGGCGATTTTATCTTCACGGTCTGCCTGATTGCGAACTTCTTCCGCTTTCGCCTTCCGCAGATCATTCTGCTGGGTGGTGGCGTCAATCTGGGCAATCAGATCGTCTTTTTTCACCAGCTGTCCGGCTTTGACATTGAGGCTCAGCACACGGCCGGAAGCCTGTGCACCCACAGCCACCAGTCGTGCAGGCTTGAGAATGCCTGTGGCAAGGACTGTGGTTTCAATATCGCCCTTGCGCACCGTATAAGTCATAATCTGCGGGGTTTCAGTCTTGAAATAATCCGCAGTGAAGTAATAGAGAACAGCAGCCAGCCCTGCGATTGCAAGCAACCAGAAGAGCCATTTTTTAGCAAAACCGCGTTTCTTTTTGGAACTACCGTTCATCTATACCTCATCAGCCTGAAACTTCATTTCAGGGTATTCTTTTTTGGGTTACCAGATGCGGCCCTGTATAGCCGTCCTGAATTTCAGCTTTGTCTGTTATAATGGTGCCGTCCCAGCCGCCACCCAGTGCCTTTTGCAGGTTGATATAATCCTGCAGCAGGCTGACCCTGAGTTGAATCAGGCTGCCTTCATTCGAATAGAGTGAACGTTCGGATGTCAGCAGATCAAGGAAACTCGTGGAGCCGCTCTCATAGAGCGCACGGGAAAGCTCCGTTGCCCGCCGGTAAGACTGTACAGCTTTTTGTGTCTTGGCATATTGAATACGCCGTTGATTAAGCGACACGCTGGCATTCTCAACTTCTTCCAAAGCGGTCAGAATAGCTTTGCGATAGCTGATAAAGGCCTGATCGCGGCTGGCTTTCGCAGCATCGACTGCGGCATTGAGTTGTCCGCCTTTAAACAGCGGAACGGTCAGGCTCGGGCCAAAACCCCAGCTGATTGTGGAGCCTTTTCCAAGATCGCCGATCCGCGCTCCCGCAGTACTGATATTACCGGTGAGGCTGACACTCGGATAGAGAGCTGCCTGTCTCTGGCCGATGACTGCGGTGGAGCGTGCATAATTGCGCTCTGCAACCCGCAAATCAGGACGGTTCAGCAATAAATCGGCGGGGATACCGGCCGTCACGATTGCCGGAACCACAGGAACAGGCTTCGTTTTTTCAAGCGTAGCGGTCAGTGCCGTCGGCGCTTGACCGGTCAATACCGACAGGCGATGCAGGCTCTTCGCATAGGCGGTTTTCAGTTCCGGAATCTGCGCTTCCGTACTGCTGGTTTGCCCTTCTGCATTGGCCAGATCGACTTCGGAAATATCACCGGCATTAAACCGTGCACGGGTCAGTTCAGCGGTTTTACGTTGAGATTTTACGGTGCGTTCTGTCAGCGCTATGCGTGCCTGCAAGCCGCGTAATTCCGCATAATTGCTGGCAATGTCACCGATCATGGTCACCAGAACCGCATGCATATTTTCCTGCTCGGCATCCAGACCATAGCGCGCGGCTTCCACGGAGCGGAGATTTGCGCCGAAAAGATCAAGCTCCCAGCTGGTATTCAGACCGGCAGTGAGACCGGTGCTTTCACCGCTGTCGCCGCTCTTGGAACGTTTCGCACTGCCTGAGCCGTCAAGCACAGGATATAACGCGCCGCCTGCCTGCTGATAGGAGGCACGGGCTTCGCGGATTTTGGCTTTTGCCAGCGCAACATCATTATTACCTTGAACGGCCTGCCCGATCAGATTGTCCAGCACCGGATCATTGAAACGTTTCCACCATTGTGCAAGCTGCGCCGGTTTGGCCGGTGCAGATTTTTGTCCGCTCCAGGAAGCGGGCAATAAAGTGGACGGAGTCTGATAGTCGGGGCCGACAGCGACACAGGACGCGAGAGCCGGAAGCGTTATGCTCAACGTTGCCAGACGCAAAAACAGCACAGTCATGAAATGGCAATATCCCTGAAATATAAATAAAAGCCGGGGCATTGCCGCACCCGCCCGGTATTCTCACCGGATGTGCGCAACAATGCGATAAAATCAAGACACCGGAGAGATAAAACATACTCCTGACAAACACCGGCTGTCATGCCGTGTTTGCAGTCTTGTCACAGCTTGGCGATGAAAAAAAGCAAGAAAACTGTTTTTTTACCAAGCTTAACGATTTGTAATGATAAATCCGCTGACTGTGCATAACGGGCAAATGAATTGTCGGGATTTTGTCAGGGCAAACCGTTAAGCCTGAAAAAGATTGTGGATCAGCTGTCCGGACTGTGCAAGCGGATGCGACTGATAATCAGATCGCTGGCTGTCAGAATATCATGAGCGATTGCTGCTTCCGCAGCATCCGCATCGCGATTTTCAATCGCCTCCACGATTTTATAATGGTCATCAATCATTGCCCGTCCGCCATGTTTATAGGCATCGGCAATCAGTGGTCCCATTTGCAGCCATAGCCGGTTGATGATGGAATTGAGCACCGGCATGTCGGCTACTTCCACCAAGGCCGAATGGAAAATATGGTTCATCGCCAAGGCATCGCCCCAGAGCTGCTTTTTCATAGCCTTGTCATTATCTTCGACCAGTTTCCAGAGGCGGGCTATGTCTTTTTTACTGGCCTGTTGAGCTGCCTGTCTGGCGGCAAGTCCTTCAAGACGCACACGGATGGCACGGATTTCTTCATATTTTTTCTGATCCAGCACCGGTACGCGAATATCCCGCGGTGTTTTCTGAATCAGCGCTTCATCCTGAATGAGCCGCAGCAATGCATCGCGCACTGGCGTGACACTGGTACCCAGTGATGCCGCCAATTCACGGATTGTCAGCCTTGTATCCGGCGCGAATTGTCCGCGCATCAGCGCCTGTGAGAGTTTGCGATAGACGATTTCGCCGAGATTATGGTGTTCAAGCGTCTGAAGTTCTGAAATGCCATTCATGCAAGATATGTCCCCCGCAGTGAGCGAACTGTTCTGTTTTTATGATCTCACTTCATATCCGGCCCTGTTTTGCCGGAAATGTTTCGAATAAAATGACTCATCATAACCATGAATAAAATCACGGCAATGTTATTGATTACGCTGTTTATCAAGCCTGTCGCAACAATAAATTGGGCTCTGCGATATGCTTGACAAACTATTATATAAAAAACATGATGCATCAAATGGGAGGCGGGATTTTATTTCAGATCATCGCTTCAGCGGAGAAATTTCAGAGCAGTTTTAAGCCAAAAGCGGAACCGGTTTTAGCTTAGAACTGCGCCGAGCAAAGCGATGAACGGTTTCCGGTTCGGAAAACAAAAACCGTTCTGAAATAAACCAGGTAGGGAACTATGGATAAGCAGCCGAATTCACCTGAAGCGCGTGATATTCAGTATCACCTTCATTCCTATACGAATGCGCGTCGTCATCAGGAAATCGGACCGATGATCCTTGAAAAAGGTGACGGGATCTATGTCGAGGACAATAACGGCAAGCGCTATATTGAAGGTCTGGCCGGTCTGTGGAGCGTGGGCGTAGGCTTCTCGGAACAGCGTCTCGTGGATGCTGCCACCAAACAGATGCAGAAACTGCCTTATTATCACAATTTTGGCCATAAATCCCACGGCCCTGTGATTGATCTGGCGGAGAAGCTGGTGACCATGGCGCCGGTGCCGATGAGCAAGGCGTTTTTCACCAATTCCGGCTCCGAGGCCAATGATACCGCGATTAAAATGCTGTGGTACCGTTCCAATGCACTCGGCCAGCCGCAGCGCAAAAAGATCATCAGCCGCAAGCGCGGTTACCATGGTGTGACGATTGCTGCTGCAAGCCTCACCGGCCTGCCTGCAAACCAGATGTCTTTCGATCTGCCGATTGCCAATATTTTGCACACATCCTGCCCGCATTACTGGCGCGAGGCGCTGCCGGGTGAAACGGAAGAACAGTTCACCGACCGTATGGCTGCTGATCTGGAAGCAATGATTCTGGCAGAAGGCCCTGATACCATCGCTGCATTCATCGGCGAGCCGATCATGGGTGCCGGTGGTGTTGTGGTGCCGCCGGACAGCTATTGGGGTAAAATTCAGGCTGTTCTGAAGAAATATGACATTCTGCTGATTGCGGATGAAGTGATCTGCGGTTTCGGCCGTACCGGTAATATGTTCGGTTCTGAGACCTTCAAAATGCAGCCGGATATTATGGTGTTCTCCAAGCAGCTTTCATCCTCTTATCTGCCGATCTCGGCACTTGTAGTGAATGAAAAAGTCTTTGCACCGCTGGCTGATGAGAGCAATCGTATCGGTACTTTCGGTCATGGTTATACCGGTGGTGCGCATCCGGTTGCTGCAGCTGTTGCCAATGAAAATATCAAGATTATTGAAGAAAATAATCTGGTTGCTAATGCCCGTGAAGTCGGCGCGCATATGCAGAAGCGTCTGCGCGAACTTGCCGATCATCCGCTTGTGGGTGAAGTGCGCGGCAAGGGTCTGATTGCAGCGGTTGAACTGGTTGCTGACAAGCAGACCAAAGAACCGCTTGAAAAAGCCGGTAATCTTGGCCTGATGGCAAATGCTGCGCTGCTGAACAATGGCGTTATCTGCCGCAATATGCTGGACACAGTTGCATTCTGCCCGCCGCTGATCATCAATGAAAAACAGGTTGATGAAATGGTTGGCGCTTTTGCCAAGGCACTGGATACAGTGGCTGCTGAAGTGAAGAAATAATTTCTTCTGAAAATTGGAATGAAACGGCGCATGTGAGCAATCATATGCGCCGTTTTTATTTATACTCTTTCAAACGACTGCAATATGTGCTTAATCTCGCGCATCCACAGGGGGGCTCCGTAGTGCCGGGGCTGAGATGCTAGTGTCAAACTGGCGGACTCTAAAGCTGATCTGGGTAATACTAGCGGAGCGAGGCGGACCATGTTTTCTGGCGCACAAATTTCCCTTAATACTGTCACGGCAATTCCGGCGGGCTATTTCCGGCTGATCTGAAGAATTTCGCTGCAAGTTTTACCCGTATTCTTGTCACCGGAATTCTGTCATGTCTGTTTATCAAGCTGCCGCTGCAGATTGCCCGCAATCTGCACGCGAATCGTCTGATTATATCGCTACATTTCTGCCCGCCATTTTGTCGGTCAGTGCGATCTTTCTGTTCTGGGAAAGCTATGTCGCGCTGTCAGGCATCGCACCTTCCGTCTTGCCTGCACCAAGCCGAATTCTTCAGCAGATGTTTCTGCATCGTCAGGCTTTGTGGGACAATACGCTGCCGACAATCCGTGCAACGCTGATCGGCTTCAGCTGCTCGGTCATCACTGCCTGCCTGCTCTCCGTACTGATTGACCGGTATATTCTGTTGCGGCGCGCGCTGTTTCCGGTTTTCATCATTAGCCAGACCCTGCCGCTGATTGCCATTGCACCTTTGATTGTGCTGTGGTTCGGCTTTGGTTTACTGCCGAAAATTCTGCTGGTCTCTCTGGTCACATTTTTCCCGATGCTTGTGGCACTGGTGCAGGGTTATGCTGCGACGGATAAAGAAATTGAGCATTTGCTGGCCTCAATGGGCGCAGGCAGATGGACGATTTTCCGCCTAGCGCGTATTCCTTCGGCTTTGCCTTACTTCTTCGCTGGCTTACGCATCTCAATTACCTATGCAGTTGTCGGTGCGATATTTGCTGAATATGCCGGTGCTTTGAAAGGGCTGGGCATTTATATTCTCAATGCCAAAAATAACTTCCGGCCTGATCTGGTGCTGGCTGCGGTGTTTATCAGCGCTACGCTGACTTTGAGCCTGTTTGGTCTGACGTTGCTGGTGCAGAAATGGGTCGCCCCGTGGCTGAAAACAGAACGGGGGGCAGGGCAATGACACGTCTGCAACTGCAATCTGTCGCCAAGTCCTTTGGCGCATTGGAAGTTCTGCGCAATATTTCCCTTCATGTGGCGGAAGGCGAGTTTGTCTCGGTTTTAGGGCCGTCCGGTGCGGGTAAATCGACGATTTTCAATCTGCTGACCGGTGCGGAACAGCTCTCGCAAGGGCGCATCATGTTTGACGGGGCACCATTGGCGCAGGCACGCGATGTTTTCGCTTTCATGCCACAGCGCGATGCGCTGATGCCGTGGCGGCGTATGATAGATAATGCCACGCTGGGGCTGGAAGTGCAGGGCATGAGCCGCAAGGATGCCCGCCAATTAGCTGAGCCATTGTTTGAGGAATTTGGCCTTGCCGGTTTTGAGCAGGCCTATCCGGCGGAGTTGTCAGGCGGTATGCGCCAGCGGGCAGCCTTGCTGCGCACAGTTGTCCAGCAACGGAAAATGCTGCTGCTGGACGAGCCATTCGGTGCGCTGGATGCTCTAACCCGCGCTTCGATGCAGCACTGGCTGGAGAGCATGTGGCAGAGCCATCGCTGGACGGCTTTGCTGATTACCCATGATGTGCGGGAAGCCGTTTATCTCTCAGACCGGATTTATGTGTTGTCGGCACGCCCGAGCAGGGTTGTGCATGAGGTGACTGTCGATCTTCCGCGCCCGAGACGGGACTCTATGCACAAAACCGCATTGGAAAAAGCTGCCGCGCTGGAAGCTGAAATTCTAGATCTCCTCCTGAATGTGTAAGGAAATAATCATGGCAATTCTCAATCGCCGCCGCCTGTTATCCGCACTGGCTCTGTCCGGTGCAATGAGCCTTCTGCCGGTCACATCTTTCGCTAAAGATCCGGCGAAAGTCACTGTCGCCCTCGACTGGACAGTGAATACCAATCATATCGGCATGTTCATTGCCCGCGATCAGGGTTTTTATAAAGAAGCTGGTCTGGATGTAACGATCCTGCCTTATTCCGATACATCGGCGGGTGTGCTGGTCCCCAGTGGCGCGGCGGATTTCGGGATTGTCGGTTCTACCGGTCTTTTCGCGCAGCGCACTGCGGGTGCTGATCTTGTCGGAACCTATGCCGTTGTGCAGCATGAAACCGGCCGTCTGGTCTTTATGGATGACAGGGCAGATATTCAGTCTCCGAAAGATCTGGATGGCAAAACCTATGCCGGTTTTGGTTCCAACTGGGAGCGCAGGATGATTGCCAGTATGATCCGCGCTGACGGTGGTAAAGGTGAGTTTGAAATTGTGACACTCGGCACCTCTGCCTATGAGGCATTGGCTAATGGCGCTGTGGATTTCACGTTGGAAATCGTGACATGGGAAGGTGTGAAAAACGAACTTGAAGGCGTGAAACAGCGGGCATTCCGCTACTCCGATTATGGTGTGCCGGATCAGCATACGACATTACTGGTCTCATCGGGCAAATATCTCAGTGAAAATTCTGATGCGGCAAAAGCCTTCCTGAGTGCCACACAACGCGGCTATGCTTTCGCTGCCGATCATCCGGATGAAGCGGCGGATATTCTCATTCGCGGTAATCAGGATGTGCTGACCGATGACAAGCTGATCCGCGCCTCGCTGAAGGCTCTCAATGATGGGCATTTCCTGCGTGACAGTGATGGTACAATCGGCAAAATGCGCCCTGAAACCATGAATGCTATGGGCGAGTTTTTATTTAAAGCGCAGATTCTCTATGATAAAGAAGGTGCTGTTGTGCAGGAAAAACCGGATTTCTCCGCGTATTTTACCAATGATTTCCTGCCATAAATAACGGAACAATGAATGAGCAAGCAGGAACCGGTGCGTATTATTGTGATGGGCGTCTCCGGTTCCGGCAAGTCTACTCTGGCCGGTGCTCTGGCGCAGACACTGGCACTGGTTTTTATTGAAGGCGATGATCTGCACCCGACTGCCAATATTGCGAAAATGCAGGCGGGTGAGCCGTTGGATGATGCTGACCGCCTGCCTTGGCTTCAGGCGATTTCTGAGCAGATTTTAACACTGCCTGAAGGTGCGGTGGCGAGTTGCTCAGCGCTGAAAAAATCCTATCGGGATTTGCTGCGTGAGCAGACCGGCGAGCCTTTATATTTCATTTGCCTGACCTGCGATCCCGCCATGATTGCTGCGCGTTTGCAGGCGAGACACGGGCACTTCATGCCCGCATCTTTGCACGCCTCGCAACTGGCAAGCTTTGAAAACCCGCAAGGCGAACCGGCAACGCTGATGCTGTCCTGCGACCAGCCTGTGAGCACCATGATTGCGATTTGCAAAACATGGCTGGAAGATCAGACAGGATTGAGCGCAATCACAAAGACTGTGCCGCTGCCGGAAAGCTGAAGCTCTGTATTGCTGCATTGCTCAAACCTCAGGCAATCATTGACCTCAAGCTGTGTATCTCCGGCCTGTACCGTACCGCTGCTGCAAAAGACCAGAACGGTTGCGCCGGAAAGGGACACTGCCGTCTCAGCTGAAATCTGATGACGACTGACCTGATGTGTAAACCGCCCGCGTCTCGTCATCACATTCAGATCGATGATGGCAGAACCGAGCAATTTCGCACTGGTCGGGCTGTCGGCAGGGAAGGAAAAGGGTAGTGTTTCACCTTTCAGTTCCTGATCGTCCAGCCCTTCAACAGACAGGATAATCCCGTCGCCTTCCAGTACGGATAGAGTGCGGTCGATGCCGGTAAAAACCGAAAACGGCCCGTCACTGGCTACCGTTGCGGTGCTGATACGCCAGTCGAAATTATCGACTGACGCATCGGCAGGGAAAACCGCGATTTCAACGGTTACACCGCCGCCGTTCTTCCACGGCATCCGGCGGTGCTGATGATTTTTGAGAAGCTGCATTTATTGTAACCAGCCGTTTGAAACTGCCCAGAGCGCCACAGGCGCTGTCAGCAGAATGCTGAGTGCCGTGCGGATATACCAGATCACGATCAGATCACGGAATTTGAGCGGGATTGAAGTTGCAAGCACACAAGGGATAGAGGCCGAGAGAAACAGTACCTGCGAGACGGAAACCACTGCAGCTACGAATTTCAGCGTCACATCGGCATCTTTCAGCAGGATGGCAGGCAGGAACATTTCAGCCAGACCTGACGCCATGGATTTTGCAGCCAGCATTGGTTCTGACAATTGGGCAATCCATGTGAACGGATAGAGCGCGAGACCCAGCACATCAAAGACCGGCGTATATTTGGAGGCCAGCAGGCCGAGCAGACCAACGGCCATAATGCTTGGCAGGATCATCGAGGCCATACGCAAGCCGTCGAGGAAAGTCGCACGCAGCATCGGCAGAATGTGAGGCGCTTTTTCTGCCTGTTCCAGACCCGCATCAATCGCGGTTGTGATGCGGGATTTACCTTCCGGAAGCGGTGTGTCGCGGGTGGCCGGATGATCCATTTTGGCCAGCGGCCACAGGCGCGCAACAATCGCCGAAACGATGAAAGTCACGAAGAAAGTTGTCCAGAAATACAGGTTCCATACATCCATCAGATTAAGTGTCTTGGCGACAATAATCATGAAAGTTGCTGAAACAGTCGAGAAGCCGGTGGCAACAATTGCAGCTTCACGCGCGGTATATTTGCCCTCGCGGTAAACGCGGTCGGTAATCAGCAAAGCCAGCGAATAGCTGCCGACAAAAGAGGCCACCGCATCAATCGCTGACCAGCCTGGTGTGCGCCAGATCGGGCGCATTACCGGCTGCACAATCACGCCGGTAAATTCCAGCAATCCGTAGCCGATCAGAAATGCCAGTGCCAAGGCACCAATCGGCACAATCAGGCCGACGGAGAGGACAAGCTTGTCAAAAAGAAACGGCAGCATATCCGGCGTGAACAGCAATGCCGGTCCGACACCGGCGAGATACATGATTGTGAGCACCAGACCCAGCACACGCAAAACTGAGAAAATCGTCTCGGTCAGGTTCTTGTTCCATGTCCCGCGGACAAACGGGCTGAGCGCGCCATAGGCTATCAGCAGGCAGACAAAAGTCAGCGCCGCAGGCCGTAATTGTGTGGCGATAGCGGTCGCTGCATGGTCGAGCAGAATGGTGGATTTGCCGCCGATCGTCACCGGCACAAAGAAGAAAAAGATGCCGATAAAACTGAAGAAGATGAGTTTGAGAGCAGCTCCGCCGCGTGAGCCGCCGCTGCTGCCGATTGTTGTATCTGTCATGATTACCCCTGATTATTGTTATTCATGCAGAAGGAGATTCCGTGATCCTAAATGCTTTTTTGTCCTTATGTGATACGGCCTCTCCCAAAGCCGGAACTAGAAATTTGAAAGGCAGCCCTCTCAAAGGCTGCCTTTTATTAAGTGTTTAGTTGCCGAGAATACCCGGCAGGCGCAGGCCCTGTTCCTTGGCGCAGTCGACTGCAATGTCATAACCGGCATCGGCATGACGCATCACACCGGTGGCAGGGTCGTTCCACAGCACGCGCTCAAGACGACGGGCGGCATCTTCAGTACCATCAGCGCAGATCACCATGCCTGCATGCTGGCTAAAGCCCATGCCAACGCCGCCACCGTGGTGCAGCGATACCCATGTGGCACCGGATGCAGTGTTGAGCAGGGCATTGAGCAGCGGCCAGTCGGACACGGCATCAGAGCCGTCTTTCATCGCTTCTGTTTCGCGGTTTGGCGAAGCCACAGAACCGGAATCCAGATGGTCACGACCGATCACAACCGGTGCTTTCAGCTCGCCGTTTTTGACCATTTCGTTGAAGGCAAGGCCGAGACGATGGCGATCACCAAGGCCAACCCAGCAAATACGGGCAGGCAGCCCCTGAAACTCGATGCGCTCACGCGCCATATCCAGCCAGTTATGCAGGTGCTTATTATCCGGCAGCAGTTCCTTGACCTTGGCATCAGTCTTGTAAATATCTTCCGGATCGCCGGAGAGTGCTGCCCAACGGAACGGGCCGATACCGCGGCAGAATAACGGGCGGATATAGGCAGGCACAAAGCCCGGGAACGCGAATGCGTCTTCCAGACCTTCTTCCAGCGCCATCTGACGGATATTATTGCCGTAATCGAGGGTTGGAATATCCATATTCCAGAAATCGACCATCGCGGCGACCTGAATTTTCATCGAAGCGCGCGCTGCCTTTGCAACGCCTTTCGGGTCGCTTTCCTGCTTCGCACGCCATTCGGCAACGCTCCAGCCGATCGGCAGATAACCGTGTACCGGATCATGCGCGGAAGTTTGGTCGGTGACGATATCCGGCTTGACGCCGCGCTTCACCAGTTCAGGGAAAATCTCTGCTGCATTACCGATCAGGGCAATGGATTTGGCTTCGCCGGCTTTTGTCCATGCATCAATACGTGCCAGCGCTTCATCAAGGCTGTGGGTCTTTTCATCGACATAGCGGGTACGCAGGCGGAAGTCCGCACGGGTTTCATCGCACTCAACCGCGAGACAGCAGGCACCGGCCATCACAGCCGCCAGCGGCTGCGCGCCGCCCATACCGCCTAAGCCGCCGGTGAGAATCCATTTGCCTTTGAGATTGCCGCCGAAATGCTGGCGACCGGCTTCGACAAAGGTTTCATAGGTGCCCTGCACAATGCCCTGCGCACCGATATAAATCCACGAACCGGCGGTCATCTGGCCATACATAGCCAGTCCCTTTTTATCCAGTTCGTTGAAATGATCCCAGTTTGCCCAATGCGGCACCAGATTGGAATTGGCGATCAGAACGCGCGGCGCATCTTTATGGGTGCGGAAAATACCGACCGGCTTGCCGGATTGTACCAGCAATGTTTCATCGCCTTCCAGATCTTTCAGGCTGGCAACAATCTTGTCAAAATCTGCCCATGTACGGGCGGCGCGACCGATACCGCCATAGACTACCAGTTCATGCGGGCGCTCGGCAACATCGGGATGCAGATTGTTCATCAGCATGCGCATCGGCGCTTCGGTCAGCCAGCTCTTGGCGGTGATTTCCGTGCCCGTTGCAGGACGGATTTCACGTTCATTGTGACGCGGATTAGTCATCGAATGTTCCCTTATTTAGATTTGAGATTGGCAGCGGCGGCTTCAAGCTGCTGCAAAATGTTTTTGAGATGGCTGCGCAATCTGGCTGCCTTGGCTTCGTCATAGGCAAAAGGCACGGCTTCTGTCGTCAGATGTGTCGATTGCGCGAGTTCCATCTGAATGGCGTGCACACCCGTTTCCGGCTGACCGTAATGGCGCGTTGTCCAGCCGCCTTTGAAACGGCCGTTGAGGATGGACGTGTAACCTTCAGCCTGTTTCGCTACGCCGAAGGCTGCTGCTTCAATGGCCGGTGCGCAGGTCTTGCCATTATCCGTTCCGATGTTGAAATCCGGTAATGTGCCTTCAAACAAAAACGGAATATGCGAGCGGATCGAGTGGCAGTCATAGAGAATCGCCACGCCGTGAATGGCTTTAACGCGCTCGATCTCTGCCGCGAGTGCCTCATGATAGGGCTTGTGAAAACGGCTGACACGATCTGCAATATCGACCTCAGCCGGTTGCTCACCGTCTTTCCAGATCGCCAGACCATCAAAATCCGTTTCCGGTATCAGCGTTGTTGTGTTCTGCCCCGGATAGAGGCTCACACCCGCCGGATCACGATTGGCATCAATGCAATAGCGGTGGAATGTGGCGCGCACTGTCGTCACATTATCCAGCAACCCGTCATAGAGCTTGTGGATATGCCAGTCCGTATCGGCAAGAATGCGGCCATTCTCATTGAGGCGCGCCCAGATATCCTCCGGCACATCTGTGCCGGTATGGGGCAGGCCGAGAATGACCGGCGAGGTTCCCTGATGAACTTCAAATGCGCTCATTTAGGCCTCCAGACTCGAGCATTTCCCGCAAAAGTGGGAACCGGTTTTGCGTAAGGACAATGCGGCTAAAAAAACTGAAGTATTTCTAAAACTAGTCATCATGACGGGAATACTTCAGGGAGAATACCGCTCGTGATAGCTGCATTCAGCGAGCCGTCAGCCACGATTTCCGCAGCGGCAGCCAGATCATCAGCCATATAACGGTCAACCTCGAGCGTCGGCACTTTGGTACGCAGCACAGCGATTGCCGCTTTCAGTTCAGGGCTGGTTTCCAGAGGGCCGCGTAGTTCCACGCCGAGGGCACCGGTCAGGGCTTCAATGCCGATAATAGCATTGAGATTGTCGGTCATCTGCAACAAACGGCGGGCGCCGTGGCAGGCCATCGACACATGATCTTCCTGATTGGCAGAAGTCGGTGTTGAATCGACCGAGGCCGGATGGGACATCTGTTTGTTTTCAGACATCAGCGCGGCAGAAGTGACTTCTGCAATCATCAGGCCGGAATTGAGACCCGGCTTTTTCGCCAGAAATGCAGGCAGGCCGAAGGAGAGGGCGGGGTCAACCAGCAATGCAATACGACGCTGGGCAATGGCACCGATTTCACAAATTGCCAGCGCAATCTGGTCGGCGGCAAAAGCCACCGGTTCGGCATGGAAATTGCCGCCGGAGACCACTGTATCATCGGAAAGCACTAGCGGATTATCGGTGACCGCATTGGCTTCAATTTCAAGCGTAACCGCGACCTGACGCAACAGATCAAGACAAGCGCCATCGACTTGTGGCTGGCAGCGGATGCAATACGGATCCTGCACGCGCTGATCGCCTTCCAGATGGCTGTCGCGGATAATCGAGCCTTCGAGTAATTTGCGCAGAGCCGCGCCGGTATCGATCTGGCCTTTATGACCGCGCAAGCTATGAATATCTGCGTGGAACGGTGCGGTGGAGCCCATGGCAGCATCGGTCGACAGAGCGCCGGTAATCAGCGCTGCCTGCAAAGCTGTATGGGCGCGGAACAGACCGGCCAGTGCCAGAGCGGTAGAAGTCTGCGTGCCGTTGATCAGGGCGAGACCTTCTTTGGCGGCCAGAACAACCGGCGTCAGACCGGCTTTGCTCAATGCGGAAGCAGCGGAAACACGTGCACCCTGATAGAAAACCTCACCTTCGCCGATCATGGCCGCAGCCATATGTGCCAGCGGTGCCAGATCGCCGGACGCACCGACGGAACCTTTTTCCGGAATAACCGGAATGACGCCTTTTTCCAGCATGGCTTCGATAAGCGCGATGATTTCAGGACGTACGCCGGATGCACCGCGACCAAGCGAAATCAGCTTGAGTGACATGATGAGACGCACAATATTTTCAGCCAGAGGCGCACCCACGCCGCAGCAATGGGACAGGATCAGATTACGCTGGAGTGTTGCTACATCTTCCGGTGCAATGCGGATGGAAGCCAGTTTGCCGAAGCCGGTATTGATGCCGTAGACCGGCGCATCGCCTGCGGCGATTTCCGCAATGCGCGCGGCGGATTTGGCAATGCCCGCATGGAATGACGGATCAAGATGAGCAACTGTGCCGTTGCGATAAATATCTTCAAGTGTGGCGAGTGATACAGAACCTGGTTTCAAAATAATGCTCATGGCGGGTACTTTCTTCAAAGCGCATTCATCACATGCGCAGATATTCGGATCTTTTAATTGCCGCGGAAAACCCGCTTCCAGAGCGGGTTAAAGCCGATGCGGTAAACAAGCTCTGCAGGGCGCTGCACGTCCCAGATTGCCAGATCAGCATGTTTGCCGACTTCAATCGTGCCGGTTTCCGGCAGAATGCCGAGCGCACGGGCAGCTTCTCGGGTCACACCGGCAATGCATTCATCGACGGTGAGGCGGAACAGGGTTGCGCCCATATTCATGGTCAAAAGCAGGGAAGTCAGCGGGGATGTGCCCGGATTATTATCGGTCGCCAGCGCCATTTTTGTGCCTGCCTGTCGGAAGGCTTCAACCGGCGGTTTTTGTGTTTCGCGGATGAAATAATAGGCACCGGGCAACAGCACAGCGACAGTACCGGCCTTGGCCATCGCCTGTGCGCCTTCACTGTCGGTATATTCCACATGGTCGGCGGACAGCGCATTATAGGAGGCGGCTAATTTGGCACCATGCAGGTTGGAAAGCTGATCTGCATGGAGTTTGACCGGCAGGTCATGCGCCTTCGCAGCATCAAAAACACGGGCGATTTCATCAGGCAGGAAGGCGATCCCTTCACAGAAACCATCAACCGCATCGGCAAGGCCATCTGCCGCAATGGCAGGCAGCATCTCATTGATAATCACATCAATATAGGCTGACTTGTCGCCGTTCATTTCCGGCGGCAGCGCATGGGCACCGAGGAAAGTGGTGCGGATCGCAACATTACGTTCCTGTGCCAGACGTCTGGCTGCTTTCAGCGATTTGATTTCATTTTCCGTATCGAGACCGTAACCGGATTTGACTTCAATGGTTGTTACGCCCTCAGCAATCAGGGCATCGAGACGTGGCAGGCTTTCGCGTATCAGATCATTTTCACTGGCTGCACGCAGGGCTTTGACGGAAGACACAATTCCGCCGCCAGCCTTGGCGACTTCCTCATAGGAAGCGCCTTCGAGGCGCAGCTCAAATTCATGGGCGCGGTTACCCGCGTGAATGAGATGTGTGTGGCAGTCAATCAGACCGGGGGTAATCAGCCGGTTTTCACAATTGGTTGCGGGATAATCCGCATAGAGCGCAGGCATTTCAGCCTGCGGGCCGACATAGGCGATTCTGCCCTGTTCAACCACGATTGCTGCATCTTCAATCAGGCCGAGACCATCTGCATTTTCACGCAGCGTTGCAACACGCGCATGGGTGAAAATATGGCCTTTGTCGTTCAGCGTATCTTTTGTCATGAATGTTTTCCCGCTTCCCCTCTCCGGCTATAATGTATATACATATTAAAAAATGGCAAAGGAAATTTTTAGCCGGATATTTCAGGAGGAGAGAACCGTGCTTCAGCAAAAACATGTCATCCATGCGCAACAGGCTTTATTGGAAAGCGGCTGGGCTGAGAATGTCCGCCTGGCGGTTGTAGCCGGAACAATCACGGCAATTGAAAGCGGTGCAGACGCACAATCCGGCGATGAGCGCCATGAGGTCATCATCGCGGGGATGCCCAATCTGCACAGCCATGCGTTCCAATATGGCATGGCGGGTCTGGCAGAAAAGCGCGGGCCTTCGGCCGATAGTTTCTGGAGCTGGCGCGATGTGATGTATCGCTTTGCCCTGACCATGTCGCCGGAACAGGCGGAAGCCGTGGCGCTGCGGCTTTATGTGGATATGCTGGAAAATGGCTTCACCCGCGTAGGTGAGTTCCATTATTTGCATCATGACCGTGACGGTGCGCCTTATGCGGATGTGGCCGAAATGGGCAAACGTATTGCATCGGCCGCTAACAAAAGCGGCATCGGCCTGACTTTACTGCCGGTTTTCTACGCTCACTCCACATTTGGCGGTGCTGTGCCTAATGAAGGGCAACGCCGTTTTATCAATAGCATAGATCAATATCAGCGCCTGCTGGACGGCTGCGGCACTGCACTGAAAAATATGGACGGCGCGGTGCTGGGCGTTGCCCCGCATAGTCTGCGGGCTGTGACGCCGGATGAGCTGAAAATCGTTACACAAATGTTGCCGGAAACACCGGTGCATATTCATGTGGCTGAGCAGGTTAAAGAAGTAGAAGACTGCATTACATGGTCCGGTAAGCGTCCGGTTGAATGGCTGCTGGATAATGCAGCGTTGAGTGATCGTTGGTGCTTGATCCACGCCACCCATATGACGGATGACGAGACAACAGGCATGGCAAAAGCCGGTGCGATCGCCGGTCTTTGTCCGGTGACTGAGGCCAATCTCGGCGATGGCACGTTCAATGCCGGTATTTTCACACAGGCAGGCGGCAAGTTCGGTGTCGGCTCGGACTCCAATGTGCTGATCGGTTTGGGTGATGAATTGCGCCAGCTCGAATATTCGCAGCGTTTGCAACATCGCGCCCGTAATGTGATGGCAGTTGCGGAAGGTTCAACCGGTCGTGCGCTGTTTGGCGGTGCGCTTGAAGGTGGCAATATCGCTATGGGTGTGCGCGGGCAGGGGCTGAAAACCGGTGCGTCAGCAGATTTCGTCGCACTAGATGTCAGCCGTATCCCCCATGCAAAAGGCGACATGGTGCTGGATGGCATGATCTTTGCCAACCGCGCCAAACCGGCGCATGTCTGGGTGCGCGGTGTAAAACAGGTTGAAAACGGCCATCATCATCTGCATGAACAGGCAGAGACAGGTTTCCGTAAAGTTTTACATGAACTTCTGGAAAGCTGAGCCAGTCAATATTGACGAAAAGCGGGTAAAACTGAGTATGCAGGATATTTCTTCCGGAGACAGTGAACAGGCTTCATCCCTGCATCAGCGGATTCTGGATGATATTGAGAGCCGCATTCTCTCCGGTGAATGGCAGCCCGGCTATCGTATTCCTTTTGAACATGAGCTGACCGAGCAATATTCCTGCTCCCGCATGACTGTGAATAAGGCGCTGACGCAACTGGCCAAGGCCGGAATGATTGAGCGGAAGCGCCGTTCCGGCAGTTTTGTTTCCAAGCCGCAATCACAGGCGGCAATATTGGAAATTCACGATATACGCGATGAGGTGGAGCAGTTGGGTCTGCCTTATCGCTATGAGTTGCAAAAATCGATTAATCGTAAAAGCACAGCAGCAGACGGCAAAAAGCTTGATATCGAGCGCAATACGCCGCTGATAGAGCTGACCTGCCGCCATTATGCAGGAAAACGGGTTTTTGCACTGGAAGAGCGTATCATCAATCTGCGTGCTGTTCCTGATGCTGCGCAGACGGATTTCTCCAAACAATCGCCCAGTCCGTGGCTGGTTGCCTATGTGCCGTGGAGTAATGCGCAACATGCAATCCGTGCGGTAGCAGCGGATGAGAACGTAGCCGCTATTCTTGGTATTCCGGCAGGCGCGGCCTGTCTGGTAATTGAGCGCCAGACTTGGAATGCCGGACTGCCGGTGACCTATGTACGCCTGACCTATAGCGGCGACAGCCATGCATTGGTTGCCCGTTTCGCACCATCACAGGGCTAAACTGTCACAATAAAACGGCGGGCTTTCGCCCGCCGTCTGCCTTGAAATGACTGGAAGTCAGAGTGTCATTCTAATAACGCAGTCCTTCTACGTTATAAAAGGCAGTTCATCTAAGCACTCTTATGAATACCTTGCAATATGCTGAAATATACCGGCAATATATTGCAGGGCATATAAGACTTATCAGAAACTGCGCTGGAAACGGATCATGCCCTGAACTGCATCTTTGCCGTTCTGGATGGATTTTTCATCCTTCCATTTGGTGTAGGAGAGCTCCGGTGTGACCGCAAAGCCCGGCACCAGTTCGTAAGACACGTTTGCTGTTGCGGCAAAGGTCTTGGATGCATCATAGGCAAGCTGGGCATTCAAAACGGCCTGTGGTGTCAGCTTATAGGCTGCACCACCCCATACAGCCCAATCACCGCCCCATGTGCCGTAGAAACTGCTGACAGCGCGGATCTGGCCGATGACCTGATTATTATCATTCAGGACATTGATATAATTATCCTTGTTGGATTTATAGCCACCCATCGCCCATACGGAGAACTGGTCGGTAACATTGAGATCGCCACGGACTTTCCCTGCCCATTCTTTATTGCGGGCATCATAGGCGGCAACTGCGGTGAGCGAACCCCAGCCTTGTGCGTAGCGCAGGCCACCAACGACATGCGGCGTGTAATCTTGAATTGTGGCACCCCATTTTTTACCGGTCCAGTCAGATGGAACGTCATCAATGTCACCGTTACCGCCCTGTTCCACGGACAGGATGGCTGACAGGCCGTTGTCACCCGCATAGGTATAGCTGATCAGGCCGGTACGATAACCACCGGCAAGGATTACATCATCATTCATGACATTGCCGAGATAGCCGGGGAAGGTGAGGAACGCGGATTCATCAAGACCGACACGCAAACCGCCAAGCTCCATATAACCAAAGCGCAATGTACCTGAGGACTTGTCGTCTTTGCCGTCTTTCCACTGAAAGCGCAGATCTGCATAGGTTTTCAATGTGCCAAGTTCGGTTTCAGATGCGGTGCTGAATTTTAGGCTGAAACGAGCCATGCCTTCATAGGTGTCACGTTTATTGCTTTTGGCATAGAGTTTGCTGTCACGGGCTTCAAAACCGCGACCATAAACATCATCGCCACCGGTGATGTCATAGCGGACATAACCGTGAATACGCAGGCAGGTTTCAGTGCCAGGAATGTAGAAATAGCCTGCGCCATAGGCATCGCAGACGCGGACATATTCAACGGCTTCAGGTTCCGGTGCAATAATCGGATCAGCAGCAAATGCTGCTGCGCTTGTGAAAAGAGTTGCAGCGAAACTGAGTAAAATTAATTTTGTTTTCATTTTTATCTCCAGAATTAGACCTGAAGATATTCATCGAAACCGCCCCTGTTCCCAACGCAAAAATAGGGAGATTAGTTTATAAAAATCAATATGTTGTATAATTGTATCAAGGCAATTTATTGCCGGATATTTCGGGTTCAAAACTTTGTAAAGGAGTTGAAAACAGCTTCCTGCGTGTGTGTGCAACTATGCGATGCCAGCGTTTTGCGACCTACCGGAGAAGCAAAATGAGCTTGGCTTCTCCGGATAAGAGTTTTTTAAAACGCTTCTTTCGACAGGGTCACTGTCTCAAGGAAATCATAGTCCAGAGTAACGCCGATACCCGCACCGTTTGACGGAACCGGCATAATGCCGTTTTCGGTTTCCAGCTTCTCACAGACAATATCCCGCTCGAAATAGCGCGAGGAAGAGGATGTATCACCCGGACGCTTGAACTGTTCCAGCGTTGAGAGATGAATATTATGAGCGCGGCCGATACCGGATTCCAGCATGCCGCCGCACCAGACCGGAACATCATGCGCCTGACAAATATCATGAATTTGGCGCGCATAGGCATGACCGCCCACACGACCGACCTTAATATTGATCACGCGGCCTGCATCAATGGCCAGTGCTTTGCGGCAAAGCTCCGGTGTGCGGATACATTCATCCAGACAGATTGCTGTGCGCATCATGGATTGCAGTTTTGCATGATCCTGCAGATCATCCCATGCCAATGGCTGTTCGATATAATCCAGACCGAAATCATCGAACTGACGCAGCAGAGCGAGATCGGCCAGCGTATAGGCGCAGTTCGCATCAACGGTCAGGTGAATATCAGGGAAACGATTGCGCACTTTTTCCAGCAGTTTCAGATCATGACCAGGCATGACTTTCAGCTTAATACGGCGATAGCCCTGCTGCACATGACGTTCAACATCCAGCAAGGATTCCGGAATTTCCTTGATGCCGAGAGAGACACCGACTTCAACCTCTTTGCGGGTGCCGCCAAGCGCATGGGACAGCGACAGACCGAGCGATTTCGACCACAAATCCCAATAGGCCATTTCCACGCAGGCTTTGGCCATCTGATGATCACGCCAGTGCCGCATCATCTGGCTCAGTTCATAAGGCGTTGAGAATTCCTTGCCGATAATCTGCGGCAGGAAAACGTCCCGCATCATCATCATGGATGACACCGTGGTTTCCGGCAGATAATCAGGCAGGGTGTCGCATACACCTTCCGCATAGCCTTCAATATTGCCGCTGCGCAGGATGAGCAGCGGGAAAGTCTTTTTCGTAGCCACGCCAGTAGAAATGCGAAACGGATTGAGGAGTTTCAGCTCTACAAGACGTAATTCTGCGCTATCAATCCGGAGTTTCGGACGGAGTTGCGACGGGGCTTGGAACAACATGATTGATCTCTGTAATTTCTGTATGCGGGAAGATGGAAAGTGCCGGTGAGGTCGCAGCACAGGCTGCGACCTCATAAAGATTAATTCCAGCTCATGTCGTAAAAGCGCACGAACTCATCCGGTGTCGGAGTGAAGTTCAGGTCTTTCGCCATCACATAATTGGTTGTGTAGGTCCAGAGCGGTACCCAATAGGCCTGATCGGCGATCTGGCGCAGGGCTTTGCTGTAAAATTCTTTGCGCTTTTCCGGATCGGTGGTGGTGTCAGCCTGTTTGAGCGTTGCTGTCAGCTCTGCATTCTTGACATCATCAATGTCTGAACCGTCAAAGAATTTGGATGTCGAGGCAGAGGCATCAGCCACCGAGCCGGAGCCCCATGTGACAAAGCCCATCGGGATTTCACCTTTGAGCTGTTTGTCTGCGAGTGCTGCATATTTCAGCATCTGCAGATCAACCTTTACGCCGACATTGCCCAGCATCTGTGCCATGGCTTCGGTGGCTGCTTTATCACGATAGAAATACATCGTGGTGGTAAAGCCGTTTTCATAGCCTGCTTCTTTCAGCAGTTCTTTGGCCTTGGCAGGATCAAAGTTGTAGGATGTCACATCCTGCTCACAACCAAATTGCAACGGGCTGCAGATGGAATTGATGATTTGCGAGGAAGGCGCGAAGAAAGCATCACGCACGGCTTTACGGTCAATCGCATGATTGATTGCCTGACGAACACGCAGATCTTTCAGCGGAGTGTCGGCGCTGGAACGACCGGAAACATCCATGGAAATGTAGCCGAAGCGCAATGTTTCGCCCTGAACCACATTGAAGCTGTCACGTGTTTTGAGCTTCTGGGTCAGATCTTCTGGCACCTGCCAGATGAAATCCACGGAACCGGACATCATTTCCGCGATCTGCGTATTGGTATCCGGAATGCTGCGGACTTCCACATTTTTGATCTGTGGTTTCTGACGCGGACCGCCATCGTGATAGTCAGGAAAAGCTTTCAGCGTATAGCCGCTGCCCGGTTCGATCTTATCCACCATGTAAGGGCCAGTGCCGACCGGATTTTTGGAGAAGCCTGCATCGCCGACTTCCTGATAATATTTTGCCGGATAAATCTGAATGGCGCTTTCGAGGAAATCGAGCGCAGCAGGGAACGGTGCTTTCAGATGTACGAGAACAGTCTGGTCATCAACCTTCTCGGCATTTTTGATCCATGCCACGGTGTTTGGCATAGCAACCGGAGTTTTCGGATCGGAGAAATGATTGAGTGTGAACACAACATCATCCGCGCCGAAAGCATCGCCGTTATGGAATTTCACGCCCTGACGCAGTTTGAATTCAAGGGTCAGATCATCAACCCATTTGAAGCTCTCAGCCAGATTGCCGACCCATTCACGGGTTTTCGGATCGCGCTCAACCAGTGTGTCCCAGACGGCATAACCGAAAATGGTGCTTTCGCGGGCTGAACTGAAATAGGTGTTCGGATTGTCCAGTTCTTTGGCAAAGGCGATATTGACGGTGTCATCTGACTTATCGGCCAATGCCGCACCGGATACGCCCAGATACAGGCTGGCGGTAAGGGTAGCCAGAATTGCAAAATTCTTACGAAAGCTCATGTGTCGCTCCACTTCGACGCAAGGTTAAAAAGGGTCAGGCAGTTTTCTTTGTTGTTATCGGGTTGAAGGCTGCGGGCTTTTGCCCTCAGCAATATCGGCAAATATCCCTGCCATGCAGCGCAAGGCATCACGGCAGGTGCTTTTCAGAACATGTTCATCTGGTGCATGTTGCGAACAGGCGCGGTAGGAATGTGGTACCCAGACGGTTGGCAGGCCCAGTGTCTCCGAGAAACACTCATTGGGCAGCGAGCCGCCGAGATTAGGCAGAATATGCGGCGGGTTGCCGGAAGTATCTGTCAGCGATTGCGCGACAAAGCGTGCCCACGGATGGTCAGGATCAAGGCGGGTCGCGGTAAAATCATCATCCTCGCGACGGGTGATTTTGACATCCGTATAACCGTGCTGATCGAGATGACGGCGTAGTGCCGGTATAATGTCGTTCGCATTCGTGCCGACAACATAACGCAGCTGGCAGGTTGCCCGTGCCTTGCCGGAGATGGCGTTGACCGGTGCCTCCGGTACGCCTGATGTCATGGCGAGAATGGCAAAACTGTTCCAGCCATAGACGCGCTCGGCTGGAGTCAGTCCGGCTTCGCCCCAGTCTTTATCAACGCTCGGGCCGGTTTCCATATCCACCGGCAGATCACGGAGTGCTGCGCGGATATTATCGGTCAGGCTGGTTGGCCGCCATTCCGGAATGCGGATCTGGCCGCGTTCATCGGTGATTGTCGCCAGCGCCTGCACGAGCCGCATTGCCGGATCGGTAAGCAAGCCGCCCCAATTACCAGAATGATGTGCACCCTCTCGTTTTTCTACAATCAGATCGACCGTGACTGCACCGCGTGCGCCCATGAAAACCGTGGCTCTGTCCGGTTGCAATCGCGGGCCGTCAGAGGCAATCAGCACATCGGCAGCGAGTTCCTGTTTGTGTGATGCGCAGAAGGCTTGCAAACCCGGAGAGCCGTTTTCTTCAGCCATTTCCAGCAGAATGGTGGCGTTGAAGCCGAGTTTGCCATGCACAGTAATCAGCGCTTCAAGTGCAGCAATGTTAATCAGATGCTGTACTTTATTATCGGCTGTGCCGCGCCCGTACCAACGATCACCTTCTTCGGTCAAAACGAAGGGTGACAGGCCTTCGCGCCATTGCTCGGTCTGCGCATGAATGACATCGCCATGGCCATAGATCAGCACTGTCGGCAGGGCGGCGTCTTCTATGCGGCGGGCGATCATCAGCGGGCCGCCTTCAGCCACCGGATTGTCATAGATTTTGATCTCAAATCCTGCGGCCTGCAAACGCGGCGTAATGGCTGTGCCCAGATAATCTGCCAGCACCGGTTTTCTTTCCGGTACCTGACTTTCTGTCGGATAGTTCACCAAAGCGGCCAGTTCGGATTTCATCGTGCCGTTGTCGAAATAGGTTTCGATCCGGCTGATGACAGTCTCACGCAAAGTCATGACTGTCCTCCTCGGTCACCGCATCACCCCATGGCGACATAATCTCGGTGCAGCCGGAGTTCAGATCACCTTCACGCATCACACCGGCAGGGCAGGCAAAGGCGAAAGGCCAGACGGTGCGGCGTGTGGTGACGGTTCTGGCGACTTTGTTCAGCTCCGCAATTGTATCCGCTGGCAGGCTGTCATCTGCGATAATGACATCGGCGGCAGACATATCGAGACGCGGCTGATGGAAAGCACCTTCAATATCCATGCCGGAATCGACGATGAAAGAGGAAAGCTGGGCAACGGCCGAGACAATCTTACGGCCGCCTGATGCACCAATGGCGAAACGGCGTTCGCCTTGCTCACCAAGGGCAGGGCAGACATTCATCAGGCACTGGCGTCCCGGTTGCAGGGAATTCGGTTTGCCCTGCACAGGGTCAAACCACATAATGCCGTTATTGAGCAAAAAGCCGGTGGAGGGCGAGACGACTTTCGAGCCGAACAATGACAGCAAAGTCTGTGTCATCGACACCATATTGCCGTGACGGTCAACGACGGAAAAATGGGTTGTGCAGCCCGGTGCTTTCGGCACTTCGCCGTCGTCACCCATATTTTCTAATCGCTGCTGATAGGCATGGCGCAGGGCTTTGGCATAGCCGGTATAGGCATCAGCGTCCGGCTGGCCTTTGCCGATTTTCGGCAGTGCTTCAAAGGCTTGTCTCATGGTCGGGCCGGCGGTCAGATGCGGTGTGACATAGAATGTCGCATCGCCGCGTTTAAAGCTCAGTGGATCGGCAATGGTTGCACGATAATCACGCAAATCCTGCATGGATAATGAGCCGCCTTTTGCGCGGACATCTTTGACCAGTGCCTGTGCCAGATCGCCTTCATAGAATGTGCGGTAGCCCTGTTCTGCCAGCTCGGTCAGGGAAGGTGCATAACCGGACATATCAACGCGTTTGTCGGACAGGCTTGTCCAGCCATTGATCATCGGCCATTGGCCGTCTTCCAGAAACAGTGCTGCGGCATCCGGATCTTTGGCCAGTTCGCGGGTTGCGCCTGCGATAACAAGCGCTGCGTACCAGTCGACCGGCAGGCCTTCTTTTGCGAGTTTAATCGCCGGAGCCAGCAGTTCCGCCCAAGGCATGGTGCCCCAACGTGCATGCGCCTGACCGATACCGTCAACCACACCCGGTACTGCAACGGCGGTTGCGCCCATGATATTGCGGTCATCGACCACAGCTTCCCACGGGAAAAGATCGGAGTTTTTACCGGCACCGGAGAGCGGATAATCGGCAGGGTTCAGCTCCACAGGCGCACGCATGGCATAGGTCACGGCATGGGCTTTGCCGGAAGCTGCATCCCAAACCATCATCGCGCCGCCACCGGCAGGGCCTGACATCCACGGCTCAAGCACACCAATGGCGAAAGAAACGGCGGTTGCGGCATCCATTGCATTGCCGCCTGCTGCAAGCACTGCCGCACCAATTTGTGCTGCACGGCTGTTTTGTGCGGCTACGACACCACCTTTGGTGCGGATGACATTCTTGCGAGTAACTTGTGTACGGGAAAGACTGGTTTGCATTTCAGTTCCTTAATCAGTTCAGGCAGGCAATGCAGTGGCATTGGTATAAAGGTGGCAGGCGACACAACCGCTGCCGCTTTCCTGCAAGACAGGGCGGGACTGATCGCAGGGGGTAAAGCGGTCAGGGCAGCGCGGATGGAAGGCGCAACCTGCAGGCGGATTGATCGGATTGGGATATTCTGTGCCGAGCTGCGTGTCCGGCACGCCGAGTTCCGGTTCCGGTGTCAGAACAGAATCCAGCAGAGCGCGTGAATAAGGGTGGCTGGCATTGCGGAAAATGTCTTCAGTTTCGCGCTCTTCAACAATGCGTCCGAGATACATCACCGCAACCCGTGTCGCGAGATATTCAACAACCGCCAGATTGTGGCTGATGAACAGATAGGTCAGACCGAGTTCACGCTGCAGGTCACCCAGCAGATTGAGAATCTGGCTCTGCACGGAAACATCGAGTGCCGATGTCGGTTCATCGCAGATAACAATTTCCGGCTTCATAATCAACGCACGGGCAATAGCGACACGCTGGCGCTGGCCGCCGGACATCTGGTTCGGATAAGCGTTGAGCATACGCGAAGGCAGCCCGACGACATCCATGATTTCCTTCACCTTCTTTTCGCGCGATGCCTGATCGCCGACACTATGCACCACGAGCGGCGCCATAATGATCTGACGGATAGTTTTGCGCGGATTGAGCGAGGAATAAGGGTCCTGAAAGATTGGCTGAATACGGCGCGACAATTCAAAACGATTTTGCTTGGTGATATCCTCGCCGTTAATTTCGACACGTCCACTGGTCGGCTTTTCCAATCCGAGCAGGATTTTAGCCAGCGTTGATTTTCCGCAACCGGATTCTCCGACAAGGCCAAGAACCGAGCCGCGCTCTACTGTCAGCGAAACATCACTGACAGCTGCCAGCGGCTTTTTGCCGGAGAAAAAGCCCTGCCGCACCTGATAGATTTTAGAGACATTGTGAAGTTGTAGAACTGGCTGGCTCATAGCAAAGCCTCCGCAGGCTGACGCATGCCGTTTGCATGGACGCATTGTAATGTATGTTGAGCGGAGAGATCGCGCTGCGGGATGGTGCCGGTGCAGGCTTCAATCGCCTCAGGGCAGCGGTCGCGAAAGATGCAGCCGGTATGACGACCGACCAGATTTGGCACAATACCCGGAATTGTCCCCAACCGTTCCCCGCGCTTAATGCGCCCCGGTATTGGAATACAGTCCAGAAGCCCACGCGTATAAGGATGCGCAGGATTGCGGAAGATTTCGCTGACAGAACCGGCCTCAACCAGCTCACCGGCATACATCACAGCAACTTTGTCAGCGATACGCGCAACGACACCGAGATCATGGGTGATCAGGATCATCGCCATGCCCATTTTTTGCTGCAGGTCTTTGAGAAGACGTAAAATCTGAGCCTGAATGGTCACGTCCAGAGCGGTTGTCGGTTCATCAGCGATCAGCAATTCCGGCTCACACATCAGTGCCATTGCAATCATGATACGCTGACGCAAACCACCGGAAAGCTGATGCGGATATTGGTTGAGACGGCTTTCTGCGGCAGTAATCCCGACCATACGCAGAAGATCTGCGGCGCGTTTCAGTGCTTCAGCTTTGCTGACAGATTTATGCAGGCGCAATGCTTCTACCAGCTGACTGCCGATCGTATAGGCAGGATTCAGGCTGGTCATCGGTTCCTGAAAAATCATTGCCATGCGATTGCCACGCAGTGCACGCATTTCCCGTGCTGTGGCTTTTTGCAGGTCAATGCCGTCAAAGCTCATCTCGGTCGCATTGCGCTGAATACCCGGTGACAAAAGCCCCATCACCGCAAGCGAGGTCAGCGATTTGCCGGAGCCACTTTCACCGACGATACATAGCGTTTCACCCGGTTTAACCTCGAGATTGATATTGCGCACGGCATGAAGAGTGCCCGCGGCGGTGGGGATGTCCAGTGTCAGGCCCTGAACTTTAAGAATAGGAGCAGTCATTGGTTTTCCCCTCAGTTCCGTCCGCCCGGCGCGGTAATGTCGCGTAGGCCGTCGCCCATGAGATTGATCGCCAGTACGAGCACAAACAGCGCAACACCGGGGATCATCACAAGCCATGGCTCAAACAGCATCATGTCTTTGCCCTCGGAGATCATCAGACCCCAGCTGGCTGTCGGTGGCTGCACACCAAGTCCGAGAAAGGACAGAGCGGCTTCCAGCAAAATGGCATGCGCCATTTCCAGCGTGGCAACGACAATCAGATTGTTCATCAGATTAGGCAGGATTTCGGAGATCAGAATGCGCGGGGTGGATGTGCCGATGGCATAGGATGCCGCTACATATTCCCGTCGCGCGATCTGTAATGTTGATGCGCGCATGACGACCGCATAGCGATCCCACAATAACAGGCCGAGAACGGTGGCAACAACGGTCAGCGATCCGCCAAACAGGGCAACAACGGCCAGTGCTACCAGAACAACCGGCATTGCAAGACGCACATTGATCAGGAATGTCACCACAGCATCAACACGACCGCCGAAATAACCGGCTGCGACGCCCATTGCTGTACCGATAATACCGGAGATCAGAGCGGCCGACAGGCCGATAAATAATGAAACGCGTGCACCGTGCAGCAAACGGGCGAGATAATCGCGACCAAGCTGGTCAGTTCCCAGAACGTGATCGGATTTACCGCCTAAGAATTCCGGCGGCACCATACGGTTCAGCAGATCCTGGGTATAGGGATCATATTTGAGAAGCATCGGAGCAAAGATTGCAACCAGTGCAATTACAGCCACGATGATTGTGCCGATCATGAAACCGCTATGACCGAAAATACGGCGGCGCAAAATCGCAGACGGAGATGGTTCCAGAATTTGTTCTGCGGTCGGTATGGAAGAAAAAGTGGTCATGAGGTCCTCATGCGGGGATCAAGCCAGGCATTCATAATGTCGGCGAGCAGTGTGAAGACGATGTAAAACATGGAGAAAAGCAGGATCAGCGCCTGAACGGTCGGCAGATCATTACGGGTGATCGACTCCCATGCGAGCAGTCCGGCACCCGGCAGAGCGAAGACAGATTCAACCACAATTGAACCGCCGAGCATGAAGCCCATCTGCACGGCTGACAGCGAGACAACAGGGATAATCGCATTGCGCAGCGCATGGGTGAACAGCACCCGCCATTCGGATGAGCCTTTGGCACGGGCGGTACGGATATAATCGGATGAGAGAACTTCCAGCATACCGGCGCGGGTGAGGCGCATAATTGCAGGCATGGCATAATAGCCGAGTACAATGGTCGGCAGGATAAAATGCTGCCATGTCTTGGCACCGGATGCAGGCAGCCAGCCGAGATCAATGGAGAAAACCGAGATCAGCACAAGGGCAAACCAGAAACTCGGCATTGCCTGTCCGGCGACAGAAATAAACAGCGCCAGCTTGTCGGTCAGTGAGTTGGGACGTTTGGCAGCAAGCACGCCAAGGGGTACGGCGACGAGCAGCGCAAATACGATAGCGGTCAGACCAAGGCGCATTGTCACGCCAAGCCGGCTGGAAATGAGATCTGCAACCGGAAGTTTGAAATAATAGCTCTGGCCAAAATTGAAATGTGCGGCATTCCACAGCCAGTCCGCATATTGCAGCAGCATCGGGCGGTCAAAACCGTAAAATTCGCGGATTGTCTGAATGTCCTGCGCACTGGCACCTTCTCCGGCGATGGCAGTCGCAGGGTCGCCGCTCAGGTAAAGCAGACAGAAACTGATAAAAGACACGGTCAGCGCAACCAGTAAGGCAAGGCCGAGCCGCTTGAGGATGAAACCAAGCAAGTTTTGCTCCGTCAAAATCGTTTTAGGATATGAGGGGTGTGGCCGGAGGTGACAGTGCAGAACGCATCAGCTGGGTACTGCGGGATTTCACCTGTTAACGGATTGCCGGCTTATGCGTCATCAAAGCGGAATGATGCAGACGCGATACCGTGCAAACCGGAAATATTCTTCAGCCGTTCATTGCCAAAGCTGAATTAAAAAATATCGGCTACCGGCTTATTTGGCGTGCTGAAAACCACGGCAAAGATTTTTTGATTATTCATTGGCATTCCCCTTTTGTATTGTATTGCAATACTTGTGATCGCATGTTAATATCGAACCATAGTTTTCCCTTCTGCGTCAAGAGTTTTTTGCGACTGGAGTGTGCCCCATTGAGTGAAAGCGAAAGAAATCCTTTAATTATCAGCTCGCTAATAAAAGCGATGACCCTGTTGAAAGCCTTCGGGGAGGGAAATGCTGTTTTAGGTATTTCTGATCTTGTGCGCATAACGGGCATTGAGAAAAGCAGCGTACAACGCATACTCGCCACGCTTTATGCGGAAGGCATGCTGAACCGTGATAATCATAGCCGCCGCTACAGACTATCAAATCAATGGCTGCATATGGCCTATGCCCATTACATTGCAGAGCCGCTGACGTCGCAGGTTATGCCGCGTCTTTTCGCCTTGCAGCAGCAAATCGGGCAATCATTCAATCTGGCAGAAATATGTGACACATCAATTATTTACTCGGTGCGCCTTCCGGTGCAACGTACCAATTTTGAAGGTACATTGGTCGGGCGTACCCATCCGGCGCTGAATACATCGGGTGGCCGTGCCATTCTCTCCACATGGGATGCGGCTGCACGTCAAGACGCTGTAAAAAACTGGCCGGTGACGGAATATACCCCGCGCACAACAGTTGACCGCGGGGAAATTTCAGACCTTGTTGAACAGGCGCGACAGGATGGTTTTGCTGTCTCTGTTGAGGAAATCCTGCTCAATGAAATTGGTATCGCCGCACCGATAAAGTCGTCCAGCGGTAAAGCGCGCGCAGCAATTCACTGTTCTGTTTCGATGGCTGACTGGTCGGTTGATCGTGTCCGCAAAGAAATCGCGCCATTGCTGGTCGATACAGCGCGAACATTTTTTGATCCGCGGGCAGAAGAATAGTCTGCCGCATATTTGAGCTGCATAGCTATATGATGCATATGAAAACGGGGCCGTCAGGCCCCGCTTTCTTATTCAGGAAGGACATCTTCCAGTCCTTTGGTCAGTTCCAGTGCCTGCCGTTCAAACAACCGGCGGTAAATGCCGCCCGGTTTGCGGATAAGCGCATCATGATCGCCTTCCTCAAGGACCTTGCCCTTGTCAAAGACCAGCAATCTGTCCAGTGCACGCACCGTTGAAAGCCGGTGTGCAATGACCAGTGTTGTACGGCCGATCATCAACCGTTCCATTGCCTGCTGGATCAGCACTTCCGATTCTGAGTCGAGGCTGGAAGTTGCCTCATCCAGAATGAGGATCGGTGCATTGGCCAGAAACGCACGGGCAATCGCCACACGTTGACGCTCACCGCCGGAGAGTTTCACACCACGCTCACCAACAAGGGTCGCATAGCCTTTTGGCAGACGGCTGATGAAGTCATGGGCGCTGGCAAGACGTGCTGCTTCCTCAACTTCCGCCTGTGTCGCCCCAGGACGGGCATAGGCGATATTCTCGGCCAGTGTCCGGTGAAACAGGATCGGTTCCTGCTGCACAATGGCGATCTGTGAACGCAGCGATGCCTGCGTGACATGAGCAATATTCTGCCCGTCAATCTTAATGGCACCGCCGCTGACATCATAGAGACGCTGGATCAGCTTGACGAAAGTCGTCTTACCCGAACCGGAATGTCCGACCAGACCAACCCGTTCACCGGCTTCAATCTTCACCGAGAAATCGCGGTAGAGTGCCGCTTCATGATTGCCGTAATGGAAAGTCACCTTGTCAAAGCGGATTTCACCATTGCTGATCTGAATGGCCGGCGCATTCGGCTTGTCGGCAATGCCGTAAGGTTCTGCCTCAATCTGTACCAGTTCCTCCATATCATTTACCGAGCGTTGCAGATTGCGGATATGCATGCCGACATCACGCAAATAACCCTGCAGCATGAAGAACGCTGTCAGAACAAAGGTGATATCACCGGCCGTTGCTTTGCCCTGGCTCCACAAGTAAAGCGCAAAAGCAATGACAACACCGCGCATAATCAGCAGATTAGCCCCCTGAATGAAACCGTTTAGAGTTCCGATCAGCCATGTGCGACGTGTACGGCTGCGCCATTTGGTGACAACTTTTGCAAGTCGTGCATCCTCACGCTTTTCAGCACCAAAGGCTTTCACAACAGCATTGCACGAAATGGCATCGGCCAGCGCGCCGCCCATGCGCGTATCCCAGCTATTAGCCAATGTTGCAGCAGGCGCGACAAAACCGAGCGAAATCACAATCGTGCAGACAATGAACAGCACAGAGCCGATTGCAACCAGTACACCCATGAGCGGCCAGTACCAGGCCAACAGCGCAACCGAACCGACCAGCATCAGCAGCGATGGCAGCAATGCGATAATCAGCGTATCGTTCAGCAGATCCATTGCCCACATTGCACGCGAGACTTTGCGCACAGTCGATCCGGCAAAGGCATTGGCGTGCCAGTCGGTGGAGAAGCGTTGCAGTTTGCGGAACGAACTGGCCGCCATGTCACTCATGATTTTCAGCGTGAAATCGGTGATGACATAGAAGGTCAGCTGACGTGTAATCAGTGCCAGTGCGCCAAGTGCGAGCAGGACGATAAGTGCTTGAACTGCGGCAGACCATGCGCTGTCGCCACCCAGAGAAAGCGCGTCAACCAGCCGTCCGGAATAGAGCGGCGTCAAAACATCTGCGGCTGTTGCAAGCAGCATACCGATTATCATCAGTGTCAGCCGCAGAGGCTGACTTCGCCAGTGGCTGAAAGTGTAGCCGAGGACATTGCGGAAGGCAGGCCCACGGAAATTAATGCGAAACCGGGTCATATGAATCATACCAGACCGCGCAGAGTCGGATTCTGGTTCCTTTAAAAGCATTTCCAGCAAAAGTACGAAGCGGCTCTGCGTCGGACAATGTGTGAAAAAGAAGACAAAACAAACAACAGCTAAGTGTTGCGGCAAAGCGGAAAATTTTAGGAAAGCGCCCTTTCAGGGAGGGCGGACAGGCCTTGGCCTGTAGCACGGGCCAAAGACTTAAAGTCTGGGAGCACCCGCGCGAACACCGGGCACCGACGGAAATGGATAGACACGCATCTCATACCTCTTGCCAGTGTTTCAGATGTTGGCACAATAAATGAGCAATCGGTTTTGCCAAGTGCAAAAATGTATAATTTGTTTCACAAAGTCCTGAGTGTGGCAAAAAAGTTCTGTTTTTGAAATTTTAACAGATTTTGCCTCACACAGACTTCGGAATATTATCAGGCGGCCGGAAATGACCAGTCAGGTTGTAATAAAACTGTCAGGGCTGGCTGAGCAGCATGGAGATGCCCTGACCGACACCCACACACATGGTTGCCAGAGCGTGCTTTGTACCTCGTGCGTGCAGTTCAATAGCAGATGTTAAGGTTAGCCTTGCACCGGACATGCCCAGCGGATGACCAAGCGCAATTGCACCGCCATTCGGATTGACATGCGCTGCATCATCATCCAGCCCGAGCTGGCGCATGCAGGCCAGAGCCTGCGCGGCAAAAGCCTCATTCAGCTCAACCAGACCGATATCGGCCATGGTAAGTCCGTGGCGATGCAGCAGTTTTTGTGTGGCAGGCACAGGGCCGATGCCCATAATGCGCGGTGCAACACCTGCCGTTGCCATGCCGCTGATCCGTGCCAGCGGTGTCAGGCCGTAGCGCTCAACCGCCTGTTTGGAGGCGATAATAACCGCTGCCGCACCGTCATTTACGCTTGAGGCATTGCCTGCGGTGATCGTGCCGCCGCGTCGAAACGGCGTAGCAAGGCTAGCCAGTTTCTCCAGTGAAGTTTCGCGCGGCTGTTCATCCTGAGCAACAATCGTGCTGGTGCCTTTGCGCCCTGCAATTGTGTAAGGGGCAATTTCCTGTGCCAGACGCCCGCTATGCATGGCTGCTGCCGCGCGTTGCTGGCTGCGCAATGCGAATGCATCCTGATCTGCGCGGCTGATATTATAATCAGCGCTGAGATTTTCAGCGGTTTCCGGCATGGATTCACTGCCGTAATTTTTGTCGAGCTGCGGATTGATAAAGCGCCAGCCGATAGTCGTGTCATAGACCACATTCTGCCGTTGAAACGCTGCATCGGCTTTGGGCATCACAAATGGCGCGCGTGACATGCTCTCAACACCACCGGCGATGATAATATCTGCCTCACCGAGTTTAACTGCACGCGCCGCATAGCCCACGGCATCCAGACCGGAGCCGCAAAGACGGTTGAGCGTTGTTGCAGGTACAGTTTCACCGAGACCGGAGAGCAAGACTGCCATCCGTGCGACATTGCGGTTGTCCTCACCAGCCTGATTGGCGCAACCGAACACCACTTCATCAATCATCTCTGCGCTCAAAGACGGGAAACGTGCCAGCGCCTCACGGATAGTATGCGCTGCCATATCATCAGGCCGCACTGCTGAGAGTGCGCCGCCATAACGGCCGATTGGCGTGCGCACACCGCCGATAATATAGGCTTCGCTCATATTAGTGTTCCTTATGATTTTGTGCAGCAAACATTGGCCCGCCTTTATGCGCGGGAAAGCCATAGCCGTTAATCAGCACCAGATCGATATCGCCGCTGCGCGCTGCAATACCCTCACGCAACAATTGTTCACCTTCATTGGCCATTGCCTTTAAAAGCTGACTTATGATTTCATCCGGTGTGAAGGGGCGCGGCGTAATGTTTTTCTCAAACCGTGCCGCTTCGATAATCGCGGTGACATCCGGATCGGCCTGTCGCTTGCCGTCACTATAAATATACCAGCCTCTACCGCTCTTTTGCCCAAAACGGCCTGCCTCGCAGAGGCGGTCGGGAATGTTGCAATAAGGCTCATCAGGGTTGCGCGTTGCCGCCTGACGCTTGCGTTTTGCCCAGGCAATCTCCAGTCCCGCCATATCGCAGACAGCAAACAGCCCCATGGGAAAGCCGTAATGCTCAAGCGCAGCGTCAATCTCATGCGGCCATGCGCCTTGCTCGAGCATGAACTCGGCCTCGCGGCGATAGGCAGAGAAAATCCGGTTGCCGATAAAGCCTTCACAAACGCCGCAGACAATAGCCAGCTTGTTCAGTTTTTTGGCAAGTTCAAGCGTGGTTGTCAGCACATCGGGCGCTGTTTCTGCACAATTGACTACTTCCAGCAGGCGCATAATATGCGCCGGTGAGAAGAAATGCATGCCGATAACCCGCGACGGATTGCTGATCTTAAGTGCTAATTCATCAGGATTGAGATAGCTGGTATTGGTGGCAACAATAGCATCGTCACGCAAAACGCCGGACAGACGGCGAAACAGTTCTGATTTAACCTCAAAATCATCAAACACTGCTTCAATCACCAGATCAGCACCGGCAAGCGCGCTGATATCAGCGCTGACTGTGCAATTTGCTCGCTGCTGTTCTAGCGCCTGTTCACTGAGGCGGCCGGACTGAAACTGCTTGTTCAGCAGTGCTGTGATGCGGGCAAGACCGGCATCTGCCGCTTCCTGTGTCGGCTCATAGCCGATAAGCTGATAGCCAGCGGCAAGGGCCGCAACCGCAATTGCCGAGCCCATCATACCCGTGCCGGCAATGCCGATTGTAGCAACCGGCCGTGGCACGGTTCCGGCAGGCAGATCATGCTTTCCGGCTTCACGTTCGGCGAAAAACACATGCCGCAAGGCTTTAGCTTCATCGCTTTCACGAAGGCGCAGAAATGTGGTGCGTTCTTCGGCCAAAGCTTGTTCGGCAGAGAGTGTTGCCGTCAGTGATACCAGACGCACGGTCTCGGTAGGGGCGAGACGCCCGCGCGCTTTGGCAAGAATTTTTGCCGTTGTCTGTTCAGTGTTTACAGGCTGAACAGACAAAGCCAATGTGCGGCGGGGTTCTTTGCCCGTATGATACTGTGCTGCCTTTTGTGCCGCATAAGTCAGGTTCTCAGCTGTTGTGATTTCATCAATCAGGCCATTCTGCAGCGCTTCCTGTGCGGAAATAGTTTTGCCCGATGCGATCATGTCGATTGCAACATCAAGGCCGGTCAGCCGTGGCAGACGTTGGGTTCCGCCCGCACCCGGCACAAGCCCGAGCTTCACTTCCGGCAGGCCGAATTTGGCTTTCTCAACAGCCAGCCGGTAATGGCAGGCAAGAATAATTTCGCAACCGCCGCCAAGGGCTGCACCGTTAATGGCGGCAATCACCGGCTTAACAGATGCTTCAATCCGTGCTGTCACCTGCGGCAAAGTCGGCTCGCTCGGCGGCAGATCAAACTCTTTGATATCCGCACCGGCAGCAAAGAATTTGCCTGCACCGCGCAGAGTGAGGGCACGGATCACGGCAGATTTCTCTGCCAAATTCAGCGCCTGCATCAACCCTTCGCGGATGGCGGCTGAAATCGCATTCACCGGCGGGTTTGCCAGAGTGAGATGCAATACACCATCCTGCACCACACCGGTAACGGCAGATGAAAAACTGATCGGCTGCTGCGTGTCAGAAGGGTTGTGCATCATATGTCCTGTCTGGATTTTCAGTCGCTTACTCAGGCAATTACTTTAGTCTGGCACAACAGCTGTGGCCTGAATCTCGATCTTGGCACGATCTTCAATCAGCCCTGCCACCTGCATTGCCGCCATCGCCGGAAAATGCTTGCCGATCACATCGCGATAGGCCTGACCAAGGCCGCGCATATTGGCTTTGTATTCCTGCTTGTCGGTGAAATACCAGGTCATGCTGGTGATATGTTCCGGCCCTGCACCATCCACAGCGAGAATGGCGACAATGTTTTTCAGAGTCTGGTGAACCTGCTCGACAAAATCATCGGTTTCAAATTCACATTGTTCATTCCAGCCGATCTGGCCGCCGATAAAGATGGTGCGTCCGCGTGCCGAGATGCCGTTGGAATAGCCGATCGGGGCAACCCAGTTATCCGGCTGTAAAATCTTATGCATGAACTGTCTCCAGATGATTGAGAAGCGCGGCGCGGATATCATCGGGCCATGCGCGGGCTTTATGAGTTGTGCTTGAAGTGGCGACGAGCTTGTGTTTCGCCGTCCATAACAGATCGCCATTGGCGCGCACTTCATGGTCGAGCGACAATGAACTGCCGCCGACCGCAGTGACTTTGAGTGTGAAGTCCAGCTGGTCAGCATGGAAGCCGGGTTTTACAAAAGTCAGATCAAGCCGCACTGTTGGTGTTGCGATCTGCCGGTCATGATTGAGGCTTTTCCAGTCGGCTCCGATTGAGGCGAAGAAGTCCTCCAGAACCCCGATCAGAATATTCAGATAAGACGGAAAATAAGCGATACCTGAAGGATCACAATCGCCGAACCGTAAGGGTCTTGTAGTGTGAAAAACCATGATCCACCCTTTAAGCCGTTTTCAGCAATTCGCGGGCAATAATCAGTTTCTGAACCTCTGTTGCCCCTTCATAAATGCGCAGGCTACGGATTTCCCGATAGAGTTTTTCGGTGATTGCTCCGCTTTGCACACCACGTCCGCCAAACATCTGCAAAGCGCGGTCAATAATCATCTGGGCAGATTCCGTCGCAGCCATTTTCGCCATTGCTGCCTGCTGGGTGGTTGGCAGTTTCTGCACATCGCGACGCCATGCGGCGCGGTAGGTCAGCAGAGTTGCGGCCTCCAGTTCTGTCGCCATGTCGCCAAGTGCTGCCTGTGTCAGTTGCAGATCGCTGAGTGTTGCGCCAAATATCTGCCGGTTACGCGCATGGTTGAGAGCCTCATCCAAGGCACGACGGGCAAAGCCAAGGGCGGCCGCTGCCACGGAAGCGCGGAAAATATCCAGCGTGCGCATGGCAATTTTAAAACCTTCGCCGCCTGCACCCAAACGCCGTGAAGCTGGGATACGGCAATTCTCAAAACGGATTGTAGCGAGCGGATGCGGCGCAATCACTTCAAGCCGCTCGGCAATGGAAAAGCCCGGATCAGTGGCATAGACCACAAAGGCCGAGATGCCGCGTGTGCCCGCAGCCTCACCTGTGCGGGCAAAGACGGTGTAAACATCGGCGATGCCGCCATTGGAAATCCAGGTTTTCTCACCGTTGAGAATATAATCGTCGCCGTCTTGTGCCGCGGCGCATTGCATGGCGGCGACATCGGAACCGGCTTCTTTCTCCGACAACGCAAAGGCCGACAACCACTCGCCGGAAGAGATTTTTGGCAGAATATGCTGCTTTAATGCATCCGATCCGGCAAGGCCGATCGCGCCGGTGCCAAGCCCCTGCATAGCAAAGGCAAAATCCGCCAGCCCGTCATGCCATGCCAGTGTTTCGCGCGCCAGACAGACCGAACGGGAGTCAATCTCGGTCTTGCCGCTGTTGCCGGTGACGCTATCGAGAAGTCCTGCTTGCCCAAGCAGTTTCACCAGCTTGCGGCAGGCGGCATCTGTGTCGTGATGATTAATATTTTTCAAAACACCGGATGCGGCAAATTCCTTGAGCTTTTGAGCGAAGTCGCGCTGTTGCTGCTCAAAAAACGGCAGTTCCAGATGTTCATGAACGGGGGCTTCGCGGCAGGCTGTATCTGACATGGTTCAGTTCCCTTCAAATTCAGGGCGGCGTTTGGCGGCAAAGGCCTCAAATGCACGGCGGAAATCCTGTGTCGCCATGCAGATGGCTTGTGCCTGCGCTTCCGATTCAATCATTTCGTCAATGCCCATTGCCCATTCCTGAGCCAGCATGGTTTTGGTAATGCCATGTGCAAAATAAGGGCCGTCAGCGAGGGTTTTGGCGAGTTTTTGTGCCTCTGCCAGCAGGTTTTCACCATCATGCAGATGGTTGTAGAAACCCCAGTCTTTGCCCTCGGTGGCCGACATGAAACGGCCGGTATAAAGCAGCTCCGCTGCACGACCCTGACCGATAATGCGGGGCAGGATTCCGCAGGCACCCATATCCGCACCGGCAAGACCGACACGGGTAAACAGGAATGCGGTTTTCGCCTCATGGGTTGCAAGACGCAGGTCTGAGGCCATTGCCAGAATGGCACCGGCACCGGCGCAAATACCGTCTACAGCCGCAATCACGGGCTGCGGGCATTTGCGCATGGCTTTCACCACATCACCGGTCATGCGGGTGAAGGCCAAGAGTTCCGGCATCGGCATTTTCGTCAAAGGCTCGATGATCTCGAAAACATCGCCGCCGGAAGAGAAATTACCGCCCGCTCCGGTGACAACCACGGCACGAATATCCGATGCATAGGCCAAATCGCGGAACAGATCACGCAGCTCCGCATAGCTTTCAAAGGTCAGCGGGTTTTTACGATCAGGGCGGTTGAGCGTGAGGGTGGCAACGCGTCCGTCTTCACTCACCTCCCACAGAAAATGCTGTGCCTGATAGTTTTTAAAAGCTTCCAGATGACTGTTCATGCTGATGGTTTGTTCGCTCATCCTGCCAATACCTCGCCACCGGCAATTGCAATTGCCTGTCCGTTGATTGAGGCGGCATCAGGAGATGCCAGCCATAAGACTGTGTGTGCCACTTCCTCCGGTTTAATCAGCCGGTTTTGCGGATTGGCTTTTACAAAATGCGCCAGCGCTTCTTCTTCAGATCGACCGGTTTTTTGCATGATCTGTGCAATGGCCTCGCGGATAATCGGCGTATCGGTAAAACCTGGACACACGGCATTGACGGTAATGCCCTTTGTTGCGAGTTCCAGCGCCAAAGCACGGGTGAGGCCGATAACACCATGTTTTGCGGCGCAATAGGCCGAGACATAGGCATAGCCGGTCAACCCTGCCGTGGACGCGATATTGATAATACGCGCATTTGCGCCATAGGTTTTCAGATCCGGCAGCACAGCCTGCGTCACCTGAAAAACACCGGTCAGATCAACTGCAAGCACCTGCGACCACATCTCAAGATTGGTTTTTTCAAAGGGTGCGGAAGGCGCTTCACCGGCATTATTGACGAGAATACTCACCGGCCCGAAAGCCGCTTGAGCCGCCTGCAAACCTGTGCTGATCGCCTGCGCATTTGTCACATCAAAACCGCTGGCAACAAAACAGGTTTTGCGTCCCGCAGCCTGATCGAGCTCTGCGGCCAGTGCCGCCAGAGGCTCATGCCGCCTGCCGGACAAAGTGACATTGGCACCGGACAAAGCAAAGTCACGGGCAATTGCCGCACCGATACCGCTGCCTGCGCCGGTGATTAAAACATGTCTGCCGTGGAATTTATTATTGCTCATATCCGGTCTCATTCTGGTTATTTCAGTGTGGCAGCCGCAGCGGCTTCACGAGCCAGATTGGTTTCATACTGGGTTTTGCCAGAGTAATATTGCTTCGGCCAAGGCACGGAGGTCAGCCCGATTTTTGCCGCCTCATGCAATACCCAAGCGGGGTCTGCGAGATGCGGGCGGGCCACGGCGCAAAGATCGGCACGTCCTGCGGAGATTACCGAATTGGCGTGATCGGCTTCCGATATCGCACCCACAGCAATTGTCGGGATGCCTATCTCATTGCGGATTTTGTCTGAAAACGGGGTCTGGAACAGACGGCCATAAACTGGTTTTTCATGTTTAACGACCTGTCCCGATGAACAGTCGATGAGATCGGCACCGGCATCTTTAAACATCTGCGCAAAAATCGCTGCATCATCAGGCGTATTGCCACCTTCCGCCCAGTCATGACAGGAGAGGCGCACCGAAATTGGCTTATCCTGCGGCCAGACCGCACGAATGGCCTTGAACACTTCCAGCGGAAAACGCGCACGATTTGCGTGGCTGCCGCCATATTCATCTTCGCGCTGATTGGTCAGCGGCGAGAGGAAGCTGGAGAGCAGATAACCATGCGCGGCATGGAGCTCCAGCCAGTCTGCACCGGTACTTGCGGCAAGCTCAGTCGCGTGCACAAAATCAGCAATTACCCGATCCATATCTTCGCGTGTCATAGGCTTCGGCTTCTGGCTATTGACCAGATAAGGCTCTGCCGAGGCAGAAATCAGCGGCCAGCCGCTCGCTTCATCAACCGGTTGGTCAATGCCTTCCCAAGCGGGTTTGGTGGCACCTTTGCGCCCCGCATGACCCAGCTGAATGGCCACTTTGGCATCGCTGTTCTGATGTACGAAATCGACCAGACGCTTCCAGCCGTCGCGCTGTTCTTCGTTCCACAGTCCCAGACAATTCGGAGTGATACGCGCATCAGGAGAAACGCAGGTCATTTCCGCAAAGATCAGACCGGCACCGCCGAGCGCACGGGAACCGAGATGCACCATATGGAAATCATTGATCAGACCATCGGTTGCCGAATACATAGCCATCGGCGACATGACGATACGGTTCGCCAAGGTCACCCCGCGCAGCTGATAGGGCGTGAACATCGGCGGCACATGGCGTGTGCTGCTGTTGCTCTCTATCGGCAGGCCGGACTTTTTGGCAAACCAGTTTTCATAGCCCTGCAACCAGTTTCTATCGCGCAGACGCAGGTTTTCATGACTGATACGCTGTGAGCGCGTCAGCATGGAATACATGAATTGCTCCGGCTCAAAATGATCCGCATAGCGCCGGCCAACCACCTCAAACCATTCCATCGCATTGCGTGCGGCATTCTGAATGCGCGCTACATCCACACGGCGGATTTCCTCATAGGTTTCGAGCGCTGCAGGAATATGACTTTTGTCATGACCGTACAGGTTAAACTGGTTGGTCAGTTCAATCGCATCATCAATTGCCAGTTTGGTGCCTGAGCCGATGGCAAAATGAGCGGTATGGGCGGCATCGCCCATCAGCACTACATGGGAATTACCATTATAATGGCTCCACTTGCCGCAGATCAGCCGGTTGAAATTCAGCCATGCCGAGCCGCGCAAATGCCGCGCATTGGTCATCAGCGGTGCGCCTTCCAGCACTTCCGAGAAAAGATTTTCGCAGAAAGAGATGGAATCCTGCTGTGACATCTCATCAAGACCATGCGCCTGATAGGCTTCTTCTGTGGTCTCGATAATGAAAGTCGAGGTCTTGTCATCGAATTTGTAAATATGCGCCTGAAACCAGCCGTGATCTGTCTTGCGGAAATCAAAGGTGAAGGCGTCAAAGAGCTTATTGGTGCCAAGCCAAATATAACGGTTTGGCCGCACGATCATATCCGGCTCGAATATATCGGCATAGCGATGACGGATTTTAGAATTCAGCCCGTCAGAGGCGATAATCAGATCAGCATCGGGATGTTGCGTATCTGCATCCACATCGGTTTCAAATATCAGCTCAACGCCTAAATCTTCGCAGCGTTTTTGCAGAATATTCAGCAGTTTTTTGCGGCCGATACCGACAAAGCCATGACCGCTTGTGCGCTGGCGTGTGCCTTTGAACAGCACTTCAATATCGTCCCAATGGTTGAATGCATCCTGAATTTCCGCCGCACTGGTTTCATCCCAGACCTTCATCGCTTCCATCGTCGCATCGGAAAATACAACACCCCAGCCGAATGTGTCATAGGGTTTGTTGCGTTCGACCACGCGGATGTGATGCTCGGGATGGTTCTTTTTCATCAGCAGGGCAAAATACAGTCCGGCCGGACCGCCACCGATACAAACGATACGCATGGTCAAATTCTCCCCTTGAATGCTCTGTTTCCCGCTATAGGGCCACAGTCATTTTTATGATGTGCGGTGGTATCGGGTACCGGCGCACAATTTATTTTATACTTAAAACATATGGATGGAATGGATTTGGTCAAGTGATAAATTTGCATGATGCGCTCAGCCTTGCTTACGCAGCATGAAGCGCTGGATTTTGCCGGTAACGGTTTTCGGCAGCGCGTCGACAAAACGGACAGAGCGGGGATATTTATAAGGCGCGATCAGCTTTTTAACGTGATCCTGCAAGGCTTTGACCGTTTCAGAAGATGGCTGAGCACCGTTGCGAAGCACAATATGCGCCTCAACAATCTGGCCGCGTTCTTCATCATTCACGCCGATGACCGCGCATTCCTGCACATCTGCATGGGCGAGGAGGGCGGCCTCAACTTCGGGGCCAGCGATATTATAACCGGCAGAAATAATCATATCATCTGCACGGGCGGCAAAATGGAAATAGCCGTCAGCATCCTGAAAGAAACTGTCGCCGGTCAGGTTCCAGCCATCGCGCACATAGGCCTTCTGGCGTGTATCCGCGAGGTAGCGGCAGCCGGTCGGGCCGCGCACCGCCAGACGGCCAATTTCCCCGCGCGGCATTTCCTGCATATTTTCATCAACGATTTTGGCCTGATAACCGGTAACGGGTTTTCCTGTGCGGCCAGGTCCGGAATCGCCTAAACGGTTGCTGATAAAAATATGCAACATCTCGGTCGCGCCGATCCCGTCCAGCATCGGTTTGCCGGTCTTCTCTATCCAAGCCTCATAAATCGGGGCGGGCAGGGTTTCACCTGCTGAAACCGCAATGCGCAAGGATGACAGGTCGGCACCTTCATTCATTGCCTGCAACATCACCCGATAGGCTGTCGGAGCTGTAAAGCTGATGGTCGCCTTATAGGTTTCAATCAGCTCGATCATTTTGGGCGGCGTGGCCTGTTCAAGCAATGCCGCGGCTGCTCCGAAACGCAGCGGGAAAATGGCCAGCCCACCCAGACCAAAGGTGAAAGCAAGTGGCGGTGAGCCGACAAAAATATCGTCCGGCTGCACATTCAGCACTTCCCTTGCATAGGTATCGGCAATCAGCAGCAGATCACGGTGAAAATGCATGGTGGCCTTCGGCTCACCGGTAGTACCGGAGGTAAAGCCCAGCAGTGCCACATCATCGCGTCCGGTTTTCACCGCATCAAAACGCACCGGCTTGTTGAGTGCCGCATGGTCAAGTTCCGCATCATGATTGGCGGTGCCGTCAAAACCGATTACTGTTTTAAGAAACGGGCTTTTTGCCGCGCAAATCTGCAAATCTTCCAGCAGTCGCGTATCACACAGCGCCAGCGAGATTTCTGCTTTATTGACGATTTTTGTCAGTTCATCTGGGCGCAACATCGGCATGGAATTGACCACGACCGCACCGGCTTTGGTAGCCGCCAGCCAGCAGGCAACCATGGCCGGATTATTGGCAGAACGGATCAATATGCGATTGCCCGGCTGCACGCCGTAATCTTCAACCAGCACATGGGCAATGCGGTTGCTCCAGTCGGTGAGTTCCTTATAGGTGCGCCGCCGTCCGTTGCCGATCAGAGCTGTGTGGTCGCCGAACCCTTTTTCCACCATGGCATCGGAAAGTTCATAGCCGGCATTGAGCCATTCGGGATAGGTGATGTCGCCGGATGACAGTTCCGGCCAGTCCTCAACCGGAGGCAGGTTATTTCTGGTAAAATGGTCTGTATGCGCCGTTGGTCCAAGCATTTTTTGTTCCCCTGCGAGCTTTTGCCCGCGTCGTTATTTTTTAAAAAATGGCGGCAGATGATGTGTGTTTTTCGTAACGGATATCCTGATTATTCGAATGGTATGGTGCCGGTTAAGCCAGATGATCGTGCTCGTCCTGCAAGGCCAGCGCATGTTCGATTGTATCGATAACCGTGACCAGTTCTGCCGATTGTGCCGGTGACAGCACGCTGAAAATCTCGCTGATCCACTGTTCATGGGCTGCGGCCATGGCTTCAAACTCTTCACGTCCCTTTTGGGTGAGGCGCACCAGCATGGCACGTTTGTCGCCCGCAACCGGAACCCGCAAAACGGAACCGTCGCTGACCAGCCGTTCAACAATGCCGGTGACATTGCCGTTGGAAACCCGTAAGGCCGCAGATAATTCAGTCATTTTGAGGCCGCCTTCAAACCGATACAGTGCTGCCATCACGTCGAAACGGGGCAGGGTTGTATCAAATTCCTGACGCAGCTTTTCGCGGATGACTGCTTCAACATGCTTTGTCGATTTGAGAAGCTTCAGCCAGTTGCGCAGGCTCTGCTTATCGGAAGCACGTCCGCCCGCTACTGTTTGCTGCTGATTTTCGGCACTTTTCATAGTCTCACTCCGTTGCCGCCTGCAAAGATTTTCTGCATTCGCAGGGCGGCTGATTTCTTTTATGGTGTCACTTACAAAAATAATTTCAAGTATGAAATTTCATGCTTGAAATTATTTTTATTTATGGAGATATTTGAGAGGCAGTCATGACGGAGGAACGGGGAATGCAGATCAGAGCGGCAGTAACGGTTTTAAAAACCGCGCCCGCTGAACCGGATAGTCCAGCCAATAAAGACTGGGATCTGGCCTATTCGAATGTGCTGCATGTTCAAAATTCTGCGCAATTTCCTCCGCAATGGCAGCAAAAATCACAAAGTTTTCGTGAGCAGATGCAGGCGCAGAACCGGTTGATCGCCGATGTGCGCTATGGGTCGGAAGAGCGTAATCTTCTGGATATTGTGATGCCGCAGGGGCAGCCGCGCGGGCTGGTTGTGTTCGTGCATGGCGGCTATTGGGTGCGCTTTGACAAATCCTATTTCACTTGGCTGGCTGCCGGTGCCGTTGCACATGGTTTTGCCGCAGCGATCCCGTCTTATACACTTTGCCCGCAAGCGAAGATCGGTGAAATTACCGCTGAAATTGGTATGGCAATTGTGCAGGCCGCATCGATGGTTGCAGGCCCGTTACATCTGACAGGGCATTCTGCGGGCGGGCATCTGGTTGCGCGGATGGGAACGGTTACGACCCCCCTGAGCCGCAGCCTGCAACAGCGTTTGCGCAAGATCGTACCGATCTCGGCGCTGAGTGATTTGCGACCTTTGCTGAATCTGAAAATGAATGATGATTTCAGGCTTGATCTGGAACAGGCGCGCAAGGAAAGTCCGGCTTTGCTTGAGCCTCTGAACGGTATTGATGTGACAGCATGGGTTGGCGCAGCGGAATTGCCGGAATTTGTCCGGCAAAATCAGGCATTGGCTAATTTGTGGAGCGGTTTTGATCTCTCAATTGATGAAGTGGCGGAACCACATAAACATCATATGGATATCATTGACGGTCTGGCAGACGCAGACCATGTGCTGACGCGCAGATTACTCTGTTTATAAGGATACAGGCTTAATTTTGCTTCGGAAATGGCAAAAGCGGAGGGAGAAGCAAAAGCGGGCTTGTAAGTAATGGCATTTTATTATTGAACTGCATAATAACAATAATCGCGAGGGAACACTGATGAAACGAATTACTCTTGGCTTATCAACGGCCTGTCTTGGTCTGGGGCTGGCATTTTCCGGTTCTGCAATGGCTGAACCTCTGAAAATCGGCATGATCACAACGCTTTCCGGCGGCGGTGCCGGACTCGGCATTGATATCCGTGACGGCTTTCTGCTGGCGGTCAAACAATCCGGCAATAAAGATGTCAGCGTTATTGTTGAAGATGATGCGCAAAAGCCGGAACTGGCTGTGCAGATCGCTGACAAAATGGTGCAGAGTGATAAGGTTGATATTCTGACCGGTATTGTCTGGTCCAATCTTGCAATGGCCGTAGTGCCAAGCGTTGTCGCGCAGGATAAAATCTACGTTTCTACCAATGCCGGTCCGTCTGCGCTGGCCGGTGCCAAATGCAATGCCAATTACTTTAATGCTGCCTATCAGAACGATAATCTGCATGAAGCTGTCGGCAACTATGCCAATACTGCAGGCTATAAAAACAGCTTTATTCTGGCACCGAATTATCCGGCAGGCACCGATGCTCTGACCGGTTATAAGCGCTTCTATAAGGGCAAACTGGCCGGTGAAATTTACACCAAAGTCGGCCAGACCGATTATGCTGCCGAGATTGCCCAGATCCGTGCTTCCGGTGCCGATTCCGTTTATTTCTTCCTGCCGGGCGGTATGGGTATTGCGTTCATGAAGCAATATTCACAGTCGGGCATGACCATTCCGGTAACCGGCCCTGGCTTCTCCTTCGATCAGGATGTGCTCGGCGCAATCGGTGATGCGGCTGTGGGTGTGAAGAACTCTTCCCACTGGTCAAAAGATCTCGATAATGAAGCCAATAAAGCCTATGTCGAGGCCTTCAAAAAAGAATATGGCCGCTTGCCTTCGCTCTATGCAACACAGGGCTATGATGCAGCCAACCTGATCCTGTCCGCTGCCGCCAAAGCAAGTGTGAATGACAAAGATGCTTTCCGCGCAGCAATGAAAGCGGCGGATTTCAAATCTGTTCGCGGCAAGTTTAAATTCGGCAATAATAACCATCCTATTCAGGATATTTATATGCGCGAAGTGATCAAAGAAGACGGCGTCCTGACCAATAAGATCGTAGCAACAAGCTTTACCGATCATCAGGACAACTATGCAAAAGACTGCAAGCTCTGATGCAACCGGATGCAGCGACAGTGTGAACTGTCGCTGCTTTTCGCTCAGACTGTCTTCAGTACCGGCCGGACTGTTGCCATAACAGGTCTTCGGGCGGCATAGACGACTTTTTTCAAAGATATTTTTATGAGAACCAATCAACAGATCGGACGCGGTTTTGTCTTCTGCACTTTTAATTGAGCAGTTACTCAACGGGTTACAATTCGGCGTTATGCTGTTTTTGATGGCCGCCGGCCTGACCCTGATTTTCGGGGTTATGGGGGTTATCAATCTTGCACATGGATCATTATTTATGGTCGGCGCATTTGCCTGTGCCGTTGTGGCTGCGGCAACCGGCTCTTTCTGGCTCGGGCTCATTGCCAGCCTGATTGCCGCTGCTGCTGCCGGTGCAATCATGGAAATGGTACTGATCCGCAGATTATATAATCGCAGCCACCTCGATCAGGTTCTGGCAACCTTCGCACTGATCCTGATTTTCTCCGATGCGACGCGATGGATATTTGGTTCATTCCCGCTTTATCTGGATATTCCGCCGCTTTTGCAGGGTTCTGTTACGCTGCCCGGCGGTTCGCAATATCAGCTATACCGGCTGGCGATTATTGGTGCCGGTATTGTTGTTGCAGTCGGGTTGTATTTTCTCATTGCAAAAACCCGTCTTGGCATGCGCATCCGCGCCGGTGAGGCAGACCGTGAAATGATCGGCGCATTGGGCGTTGATATTGCAAAACTCAACACGATTGTTTTTGCCTTAGGTGCGGCACTTGCAGGCCTTGCCGGTGCACTGGTCGGGGCGCTGCAATCCGTACAGGTCGGCATGGGTGAGCCGGTACTGATCCTCGCTTTTGTGGTGATTGTGATCGGCGGTATCGGCTCGGTTAAAGGTGCACTGGCCGGTGCTGTTCTGGTTGGCGTGGTGGATACGATGGGACGCTTTTTGCTGCCCAAACTGTTCGCAGTCTTTATGGAGCCGTCGCAGGCGGCAACGGCAGGAACCGCGCTGGCATCCATGCTGATTTATATTGTTATGGCGATCATTCTCACGGTGCGCCCACAGGGATTGTTTGCAGCCAATGGATAATTTCACAATGTTTTCTTCATGCTGCGCAACGGTTTTAAGGCCAGAGAATGTGACATATCAGGAGCTGGCACGATGACACGCGAAACAATGATAAGTCTGGTTTTTGCGCTGGCACTGCCGATCATCGCATTGATTGCCAATCAGATGGGCGAGATATTTTATATCTCACTGGTGACACGCATTGCCATTCTGGCACTGGCAGCCACAGGGCTTAATCTGGTGCTGGGTCTTGGTGGCATGGTGTCTTTCGGTCATGCGGCATTTTTTGGCATCGGCGGCTATATTACCGGCATTCTGGCCAGCCATGCTGCCGACGGATCGGCGCTGATGAGCTTGCCAATCACGATTTCAGGCAGCGACCAAATGCTGATTATCTGGCCTGTTGCTATGCTGGTTGCCGGTCTTGTCGCGCTGCCGATCGGCATTATCAGCCTGCGTACATCGGGCGTGTATTTCATTATGATTACACTGGCATTCGCGCAGATGATTTATTACTTCGCGATTTCATGGCCGGCCTATGGCGGTGAGGACGGTTTGTCCCTCGCATTGCGTAATAATTTCCCCGGCGTGAATACGCTCAAACCGCTGAGCTTTTTCCTGATCGCTTACGGCGTTTTGATGGTGGCACTGTTTCTGTTTTCACGCATCCGCAATTCCCGTTTCGGCGCGGCATTGGAAGGTGCGCGGCAGAATGAATTGCGGCTGGCTTCCGTTGGCATTGGCCCCTTGCGTATCAGACTGGTCGCCTTCGTATTGTCCGCGATGATTACGGCACTTGCCGGTGCTTTATTTGTCGATCTCAATCGTTTTGTCAGTCCATCCATGCTGTCATGGCATATGTCGGGCGAACTGATCGTGCTGATTATTCTTGGCGGCACGGGGCGTTTGTTTGGTCCGTTGATCGGTGCGGTGCTCTATGTGCTGTTTGAATTCGCACTTGGTGGCATGGTTGAACACTGGCAGCTCTTCTTCGGGCTGATTTTGCTCGGTGTTGTGATGTTTGCGCGTGGCGGGATTATTGGGCTTGTTGCAGGGAAAATCCGTTATGGCTGAGACTGTTCTGGACATTAAAAACCTGCGTAAAAGCTTTGGCGGGTTGAAAGCGACCGATGATGTCAGTCTGGATTTACGCAAAGGGGAAATCCATGCGCTGATCGGGCCAAACGGAGCCGGAAAATCCACTCTGATCGGCCAGATCGCCGGTACGATTAAGCATGACAGTGGCACAATCCGTTTTGACGGGCAGGACATAGGCTCGCTCGGCGTGACACAGCGTGCGCAGCTGGGGTTGGGGCGGACATTTCAGGTGTCCTCGCTGATGCCGGAATTTTCCGCCTTGCGAAATGTCATGCTGGCTTTGCAGGCATGTCAGGGTTCCAGTTTCCGTTTCTGGAAACCGGTGATGCAGGATGCGGTTTTAAAAGATGAGGCCGCTGCCATTCTGGATCGGGTGCATCTCGGATCGCGGATGCTGGTGTCCAGCGCCGAACTTTCTCATGGTGAACGCCGCCAGCTTGAAATTGCAATTGCATTGGCTCTGCGCTCTAAAGCGCTGTTGCTGGATGAGCCGATGGCCGGAATGGGGCCTGAAGGCTCAAAGCAGTTGACGGCATTTCTGGACAAGTTGCGCCATGAAGTGCCGGTGCTGCTGGTTGAGCATGATATGGATGCGGTTTTTGCTTTGGCCGACCGGATTTCCGTTCTGGTTTATGGCCGTGTGGTCGCGACCGGCACTGTGGCTGAAATCCGCAGCAATGCGTTGGTACGTGAAGCCTATCTCGGGGAGGCGGTTTGATGTTGCTGGAACTCAATCAGGTAGAGACATTTTACGGCGCTTCACAGGCACTTTTCGGTATTGATCTGCATGTAGAAAAAGGTGAGGTCGTCGCGCTTATGGGGCGCAACGGCATGGGTAAAACCACCACTATCCGTTCGGTTTTCGGACTGACACCCCTGCGTCAGGGTAAAGTCAGTTTCATGGGGCGCAATATTTCCGCGATGCAGCCCTATCGTATTGCGCGGCTGGGGCTGGGGCTGGTGCCGGAAGGACGGCGTTGTTTTCCAAATCTGACGGTTACGGAAAATCTGCTGGCTTCTGCCCGCAAAGGGGAATGGACGCTTGAGGCAGTGAATGAGTTGTTTCCCCGACTGAAAGAGCGCAGCCAACAACAGGCGAATACTTTGTCGGGCGGTGAACAACAGATGCTGGCTGTTGGTCGGGCGCTGATGACCAATCCGGAATTGATCGTGCTGGATGAGGCGACCGAGGGGCTCGCGCCGGTGATCCGGCTGGAAATCTGGAAGGCTGTGCGGGAACTGAAACGGCGTGGTCAGTCCATTCTGGTCGTCGATAAAACCCTGTCGGAATTGCTGCCGGTAGCGGATCGTTGTGTTGTGCTGGAGCGTGGACGCACGGTCTGGCAAGGCACATCCGGTGAAATGACGGCGGATATTCAGGACCGGTATCTCGGCGTGTAATGTGTAGTGCAAGAACGGGGCTCTCCCCGAACATATTCGTTCAGGGAGGGGCAGGTAAAATCTGTCAGCCGGTGAGCATGCAGTTTAGCGCTCATATTCGTCGTGGCGCCGGTTCCAGACATATGGCTCCGTCTGCGGCCATCCGGCGGGTGAATCTTCCCAAAATTCCTGACGACCATAAGGGGTCAGATCCAGATAGGTCCAAAGACTGCCGAGATACTCGACCCCGCGTGCGCCGTTAAAATAGGTGCGATAGATATTCTCGCCATCGCGCAGGAAAACACTGACACCATGTATTTCCTGCATGATGTCCGGCGTGGCCGGATCACTCCTTGTAGCGCCCATATCCTGATTAAAATCGCTATGCTGCGAGGAGTACCAGTTCGGATACTGCCAGCCCATACGCTTCTGATAATTTTGCAATTTTTCCAGCGGTGCGCGTGAGATAAGTACGAGTGATGTATTCCGTGCATTAAGATGTGCGGGATGGGTCATTGCATCCACAACCCATGAGCAGCCGTCGCAACCCGCCCGCCATTCGGGTGCAAACATAAAGTGATAGACAATCAGCTGCCGACGCCCCTCGAAGAGATCTGCCAGACTGACGTCTCCCGACGGTCCGGTAAAGGAATATGGCTTGTCGATTTTAACCATCGGCAGACGTCGGCGTTGTGCATTCAGCTGGTCGCGCGCACGGGTAAAGGCTTTTTCCCTATCGATTTGCTCTTCGAGTGCGGCTTGCCATTCATTCATCGAAACAATTTCAGGCAGCATTGCAATAAGCTCCTATTGTTGATGGTATCGCTTAAAATCATTCTCTGATGCTTGTAAGACAGGGCTGACGGCTCTGTCTTACAAGCATCTGCATCGGAGATCAGGACGTCTGTTGTACCGGAAATGCGGACGGTTCACCACTTTCTTAACAAAGATGGTGTTGGCGCCGGAGAATCCGGCTCAATATTCCGGCTGTTAAACAGCTTTAATGAGCACGCTGCCCTGTTTTCTGGAGTTCATTAATGTTCTGCAAAAGCGCAAGAGTGGCCGCTCTACGAACCAATATAGCAAACATCCGGCAATAATCGTTGCGCTGAAGACCGCGAGGTAAATTAAATACGGGCTCAACGGGATATATGCAGATATTTTAATCATCACTTTAGCGATCAGGCCGAGAAATGCCAGATGCGTCAGGTAAATCGTGTAGGAAGCATCACCAATGAGGCTGAGAATTTTAAATTTCGCAGTTCGGAACCCGCTTTTCTCGTAGGACACTGCACCCAAAATAAGCAGACCGAAGCTGACAGCATAAATGATCTGGAGATACTGATAGCTGATACCGCGGCTTTCCAGAATATAGACGAGAATAAACAAGGCAAGACCGGTTAGAAAAGCCGGTTTCAGATTGATATTCGTGAAACGATGAAAGGCATAAAAAGCTGCCATTCCGATAAGAAAATTAAAATTTAGCGGAGAAAAATAAGTGGTTAAAGCCGATCTTGAGCCTTCTTCGGCATATTGAAACACTATGCCACCGGTCATCAGCCATGCAGCCAAGATAATTATACCGAATGTTCTGTTCAGAATAAGTGTTGCAAAAATCAGGTAAAATGCAAGTTCGTGAATGAGCGTCCATGCGGGTGTGATCGGTAGTTCGAAACTATCGAGGCGAATTAAAAATATTGTCGATATCCAGTTGCTGAAACTTTCCGGCACAATGCTTGCGCTGCCAAATCCCAGCGCCACCAAACCGCAGAAAATCGCTGTATACAGCCAATAGACTGGAAAAAGTCGTGTGAAGCGTTTCAGCAGATATTCCGGGGCACGCTCCGGCTGATTAATGTCTTTGTGATGTGCAAAAACAATAATAAAGCCCGAAAGCACGAAGAAGAAATCTACGCCTAAATTTCCGCGATGCGTAAAATTTAAAAAAACCGCATCATTAAGGTAGCGGGAACTACCGAGCAGCAGAGATAGATGGAAAGCAACAACAGCCATCGCAGCCAAACCACGACCTTGCTGCAAAGACTTAAGCTGAAGCTGCGTACTCATAGAGAATCCTCAAAACGGAAAAATTTTTACGTTCTGAGATATCTTTTATAGTAAAAACAGGATTATTAAAAGTTTTTCAAAGTTCGTATGAAATGTTTATCTCCTGAATTTTATGTGAATACTTGTTCGCCATGTAAATTTAAGCAGTTAATTAATATTAGAATATCTTAATTATTCGTACATTTAGTAAAATCTCGAACCGGAACATCAGGCAAGAGAGCGACTAACGGCTTTTAAACCGATCCTGTGCTGTCAGCCTGATGGATAGCGGTTCAGCATCTTTCCAGCGATAGATTTCCGATTGAAGATAGTGCAACTCGTCGGCATAGTTGTCTTCGTCAACTTCAACCCACCACGCTTTGGGGCGACCGTCATTACCGTCTGACCACCGGTAGCCCCGTTTTTTGAGGTGATCTTTCATGTCAAAGGGGCTGTTTTCCGCGTAAATTCTGACACGGGCTTTGCGGCTGGATTTGAGCAGCTCAGTGAAAGGAACGGTTGCGTCCGCCCCTGCGGGCCGGATCAATACTTCCAGCAATGCGTGGCAATCATCTGTCGCGCGGTGTCCGTTATGAAACAGCCCGCTCTGGCCAACCAGATAGCCCAGTTTGCTGCCTTCAAAGCCAAACCCCGCCCATTGCACTTCCGCAACGGAGCATGCCCATGCTTTGGATACGAATAATGGAGACAATTTTTCGCAGAACGGCCTGTCAAATCCGGCATTATGAGCAATAATGAGATCGGCAGGTTCGATCATCGCTTCCAGCGACCGGAGATCAAGTGTCTGACCCTGCACCATTGCATCAGTAATACCGGTCAGCCGTGTAATCTCCGCCGGAATTGGAATGGTTGGCTGCTGCATTCCGCTGAAGACGCCAACCACATTACCAAAAGCACCTTCATCATTATAGGTAAAGGCAACGGCACCAACCTCGATAATCTGGTCGGTCACATGGCTCAGTCCGGTTGTTTCCGTATCAATAAGTACAGCAAGCCGCTCAAACGGACTGTCCTCCCGCCTGACAATCGGGCGTGGTGTCAGCTTGCGCAGAATGCGGAACCGTCCTGTTTCTTCCAGTTGTTGCGCTAAAGCCTCTTCATTATCCGGCACAGATTTGCGGGTGTTGGCAACAGGCGTCACGTCAACCGGATGGCTGGTTTTCGTGTCAAACATATCAAACTGGACTGGCTTTGAATTCATACCGCAAATCTTACTATTGAGACTTTAGAGCATAATTCCTTAAACTTGGATCAGTTTAAGGTAAAATTATGCTCTAATTTTAAAGTGTTAGAGCGTCCTTTGTGTGCCAAGTCTGGCACATGGCGCTCTAGAATGCGCATATTCTAATTAATCTTGGCAAATAAAGTCAAAGTCCATTTGTCGAATTGGGTGTCAGTGTTTTTTTGGATGAGCTCGGACAGAGACAAGGCGTAATGCTTAGCTCTTTTCGCTGTCGGGGAAGCAGTGATTTCCACAGAACGCAGTGCGTTGACGATATTGCATAGCTGCTATGCAAAAATGGCGAGCGTTGGAAAGCCGGCAAAATTTCTCTCTAACTTATTGTTTTAATTATATTTATAGAAATTTTATGTGGCGATAGTTAAAACCTATCAATTTTATATGATTAATTGACTTTATAAATTGCGCCTTAGTCTCTATACGGAACCCAGACAACATTCTGACAGGAGTGCACAATGGCAACCGTAAACACACAGATCAAACCTTTTATCGCGCAGGCTTACCGTCAGGGTAAATTCATCTCCGTGACTGAAGAAGACGTATTGGGCAAATGGGCCGTATTCTTCTTCTATCCTGCTGACTTTACATTCGTATGCCCGACCGAATTGGGTGACCTTGCAGATCATTATGAAGAACTGCAGAAAATGGGTGTTGAGGTTTATTCGGTTTCTACCGATACGCATTTCACACACAAAGCCTGGCACGATTCATCCGACACAATCGGCAAGATCAACTACACCATGCTCGGCGATCCGAGCGGTGTTGTAACCAATAATTTCGGCGTTATGCGCGAAGGTCAGGGTCTTGCAGACCGTGCAACATTCATCGTCGATCCGGACGGTATCATTCAGGCCATGGAAATCACTGCTGAAGGCATTGGCCGTGATGCTTCTGATCTCGTACGCAAGATCAAAGCTGCTCAGTATGTGCGTTCGCATCCGGGTGAAGTTTGCCCTGCAAAATGGCAGGAAGGCGAAGCGACCCTTGCTCCTTCGCTCGATCTCGTCGGCAAAATCTGACGTACCGTAAATAATAAAACGGGCGGCTGTTTCCGCAGCTGCCCGATTATCTATGACAGTTTAGCAAGAGGAACACAGTATGCTCGATACGAACTTGAAAACCCAGCTGAAGGGCTATCTGGAACGTCTGGTGCGGCCGGTTGAAATCATCGCCTATGCCGGAGATGATGCTAAATCGCGCGAACTGCTGCAACTTCTTGAACAAATCCGCGAACAGTCGGACAAGATCACGATTAAGCACGGCAATGTGGCCGGTGCGCGTGTGCCGTCCTTCGCACTGACTTCGCCGGGTGAAGATATTCATCTGGTTTTTGCCGGTCTCCCGCTTGGTCATGAATTTACCTCTCTGGTGCTGGCTCTTTTGCAGGCCGGTGGTTATCCGCCTAAGGTTGAGCAGGCACTGATCGACCAAATTCGTGGCATCAAGGGTAATTTCCGTTTCGAAACATATTACTCACTTTCCTGCCAGAACTGTCCGGATGTTGTGCAGGCGCTGAATCTGATGGCTGTACTTAATCCTTGTATTAAACATGTCGCTATCGACGGCGCGCTGTTTCAGGATGAAGTTGCCGAGCGTCAGGTCATGTCCGTCCCGTCCATTTTCCTGAACGGCGAGGCTTTCGGTTCCGGCCGTATGGGCGCTGAAGAAATTCTGGCGAAGATCGACACCGGCGCAGGTGAACGTGCTGCCGAGGCGATTAACGCACAGGCACCTTTTGATGTGCTGGTTGTGGGCGGTGGCCCAGCCGGTGCAGCGGCAGCGGTTTATGCCGCGCGCAAAGGTATCCGTACCGGTGTTGTTGCTGACCGTTTTGGCGGTCAGGTGCTGGATACAATGTCGATTGAGAATTTCATTTCTGTGACGCATACAGAAGGGCCAAAACTGGCCCGCGCTCTGGAAGCGCATGTGCGTGATTATGATGCCGAGATCATTAATGGTCAGCAGGCCGTTAAACTGGAGCGGATTTCTGAAGGCTTCAAGGTGACGCTGGCTTCGGGCGCATCCCTTACCAGTACTTCTGTTGTGTTGTCGACCGGTGCACGCTGGCGCAAAATGGGCGTGCCGGGTGAACAGCAATATATCAATAAGGGCGTTGCTTTCTGCCCGCATTGCGATGGACCGTTGTTCAAAGGCAAGCGCATTGCCGTGATTGGCGGCGGTAACTCCGGTGTGGAAGCCGCGATTGATCTGGCCGGTCTGGTCAGCCATGTAACCCTCATCGAGTTCGATAAGGCGCTTCGTGCTGATGAAGTGCTGCAACGCAAACTGAAGAGCCTGCCGAATGTGACTGTTCTCACCTCGGCCAAAACCACAGAAGTGACCGGCGACGGCAAACGTGTCACCGGTCTTACCTATGAAGACCGGATCAGCGGTGAAACCCGTTCGCTCGCACTGGAAGGCATTTTTGTGCAGATCGGCCTTGTGCCGAATACTGAATGGCTGAAGGATACAGTGTCGCTGAATGCCCGCGGTGAAATTATCACGGATCTATATGGTGCAACATCGGTTCCGGGTGTCTTCGCGGCAGGTGATTGTACAACTGCACCTTATAAGCAGATTGTGATTGCGATGGGTGAGGGGGCAAGAGCGTCGCTTGCAGCTTTTGACTATCTGATCCGTCTGCCTGCTGAGGAGCAGGCAGCTTAATGCGCGGTCTCGCATGAACCTCCGCGAGTTCGAATATCTGGTTGCGCTGGCTGAACAGCGCAACTTTCATCGTGCGGCTGAAATCTGCAATGCCAGCCAGCCGACCCTTTCTGCGCAGATCCGCAAGCTTGAAGACGAGCTGGGCGTCACGTTATTTGAGCGCTCATCACGCGGACTTATTCTGACGCAAGCTGGTGAAGCAGCAGTCAGACGCGCACGCATAATTCTTCATGAAGTGACACAATTGCGCGATGAAGCCGCCGGACATTGTGCTGATGGTACACGGCGCTTGCATCTGGGCGTGTTTCCGACACTCGGCCCCTATCTTCTGCCGCATATTGTGCCGCAGTTTATGCGGCATTTTCCGTCCATGGAAATTTTACTGACGGAAGAAAAAAGCACCATCTTATTGCAGCGACTGATCGACGGGCAGATTGATGCCGCATTGCTGGCATTGCCGGTTGAAGACCCGCAGGTCACCGGACAAAAACTATTCTGTGAGCCTTTCCATCTGGCCGTACCTTCCGGACATGTTCTGGCGGGACAAGACCGCTTATCGGCGGATGCACTTTCTGGTCAGCGTCTGATGCTGCTCGAAGAGGGGCATTGTCTGCGCGATCAGGCGCTTACATTGTGCCGGCGTTATGGTGCACATGAATATGACGGTTTTCGCGGTACCAGTCTCGAGACTTTACGGCAGATGGTTGTGGCGGGTATGGGGCTTACTTTATTGCCGCAACTGGCTTGCATTGGCGCAAATGCGCAAAATCACATCGCTTTTTTACCGCTTGAGGCCGATGGGTTTCAGAGAAATATTGGTCTTTACTGGCGTAGATCAAGTAATTCCGGTGAGTTGATGGAAAAACTCTCATTAATCATCGCCGGTGTTGTAGCTGAACTTATGCCGCAACAGGGCTGAGATGGGCTGAACATATTGCGCTTCAGCAGAATCATTCCGCGTCAGTGAATATGCGCTTGTGTGAAAAGCTGAGAACATCGCGCGTGCGTTGAAGTTCTGTGTGTGTCCATAAAGCCGGTTCAGACAGGTTTCGACACAGCGTCATTGCTTGCAAAGCATTAACAATAATAACAATGCGTTACATAAAAATGCGCTGCGCTCGCTCTCATATCTTAATAGCTGCTTGTGCAGATTTGGCTAAGCTCTGGTCTTCAATACATTGAGATGCAGAGAATGGCGCTTGCACATGGAAAATATTTCATTAATAATTTGACATTCGCAATCTGTATATCTTATTGCCGTATCGCATCATGAAATTTATCTATGACAGAAAACGCATACATTTTGCTGAGTATTTTTATAATAAACGACAATATACTTTATTAGACTTTAGTTTGACTGCAACTTGGAGTGCAACAGAAAAACAGCATCATAATTCAATATAAATCGGCTTGCTATGGGAGGAAATGGTTTGAGCGCGATGATACTTATACTTGTCGGCCTTGCCGCATTTGCAGGGGGCTATTTCGTTTATTCGAAATACATTGCTGAACGCATCTATGCACTTGATCCGGAATATAAAACACCCGCTCATGCCATGAAAGATGGCGTAGATTATGTGCCAACCAACAAGTTTGTGCTGTGGGGGCATCACTTTACTTCTGTCGCCGGCGCGGCACCTATCGTTGGTCCTGCCATTGCGGTGATCTGGGGTTGGGCGCCGGCCTTTATCTGGGTTGTGCTCGGTACTGTTTTCTTTGCAGGTGTTCATGATTTCGGTGCGCTATGGGCAAGTGTCCGCAACCGCGGCCGTTCAATCGGTGCACTCACGGAGAATGTTCTTGGCACCCGTGCCCGCTCCATTTTCATGACTGTTATTTTTCTGCTGCTGCTGATGGTTAACGCCGTTTTCGCAGTGGTTATTGCAGGCCTGCTGATTAATTTCCCGACATCGGTGATCCCGATCTGGGGCGCAATTGCTGTGGCAATCGTTATCGGGCAGCTGATTTATCGCCATGGCGTCGGGCTGCTGTGGCCGTCCGTGATTGGCGTAATCGTGCTTTATGCGCTGATCTTTGTTGGACAGGCTTATCCGATTACTTTGCCGGAATCCTTTCTTGGCATGAGCCCGATGGTGCAGTGGATTCTCTATCTCTTCATCTATGCAGGCATTGCATCGCAATTGCCGGTCTGGGTTCTTCTCCAGCCGCGCGATTATATTAACGGACTTCAGCTCTTTGTCGGGCTGCTGTTGCTCTATGGTGCAACTCTGATTGCGCAGCCGCAGATCGTGGTACCGGCATTCAATCCGGATGTTCCGGCAGGAACACCGAGCATTGTGCCACTGTTGTTCGTGACCATCGCCTGTGGTGCCATTTCCGGCTTCCATGGTCTGGTCTCGTCGGGTACATCATCCAAACAGCTCGACAAGGAAACCGATGCCCGTTTCGTTGGCTATTTCGGCGCTGTCGGTGAGGGTATGCTTGCGCTCGCTGCGATTATCGCCTGTACGGCTGGTTTTGCATCTTATGAAGCCTGGCAGGGCGTATATACGCAGTTCTCTGCGGGTGGCGTTAAAGCCTTTGTTGAAGGTGGTGCAAATATCTTGTCAGCAGGCACAGGGCTTGGTGTCGGTATTGCTGCAACTATCCTGACTGTTATGGCCGCTTTGTTCGCCGGAACAACGATGGATACAGGTCTGCGTCTGCAGCGCTATGTTATTCAGGAAGTCGGCGAAATCACCAATATCAAACCATTGCAGGGCGGTACAGTTGCGACTCTGGTCGCGCTTGCAAGCTGTCTTGCTCTTGCCTTCGGTGCCGGTACAGGCGGCAGCGGCGGTATGCTGATCTGGCCGTTGTTCGGTACAACAAACCAGTTGCTCGCCGGACTGACACTTGCGATTGTTGCAGTGATGTTGCTGCGTATGAAGCGTCCGGTTCTGCCGGTTCTGATCCCGCTGGCCTTTGTGCTGGTCATGGCGATCCTTGCGCTTTTCATACAGCTCGGAACATTCTTTGCGAATAAACAATGGTTGCTGTTCGGGCTGGGACTGGTTGTGCTTGGTGCAGCGCTCTTTGTTGCACTGGAGGCAATCCGGACAATGCGCAGGGAATATAGCGCGCAAGCGGCTGCCGGACTGGCGGATTGACCTGATGTCCAGACGGCTGAATAAAGAAAAACTGGCGGCGCTGTTCAGCGCCGTCTCTCAAGGTCTGGGGGAGTTCTATGCTGCGCCCTACAGACGCACTTTTGCAAAAGCCAGACGTGAGGAGGACGATCTTTTCATGATGCTCGTTTTTTCGGAAAGTCTGGGTATCCCTAATCCCGCTACCTATTACACTCTGGAACTGATGCCCGAGCTCTATGGCCGTTTTCACGATTGGCACGTCCGAATGGGTATGGAACACTCACCACTTGATGGTTTCCGATGCTGCTGAATATCTTGAAAAATCGCAGGGTTCTGTTCTTCGGGGGCAAGGGCGGGGTCGGGAAGACGACGCTGGCCAGTGCAACAGCCGCAGGACTTGCTCAGCAAGGGCGCCGCATATTGGTGGTTTCGACCGATCCTGCACATAATCTCGGTCATTTGTGGGAACGTGAGATTGGTGCCAAGCCGGTTTCGCTGATGGCCGGTCTGGATGGTATTGAACTTGATCCAGGCAGCACTGTCGATGAGCATCTTAAAACAGTCGAAAATTCACTGCGAAAACTGATGCCGGAAAGGTTGCATAAGGAAGTCAAACGCCATCTGGAGCAGGCGCGTGAAGCACCGGGCATGGTTGAGGCGGCATTGCTGGAGCGGATTGCCGTGACTTTGGAAACTGGGCTTGCTCACTATGACACAGTTATTTTTGACACCGCGCCAACCGGACATACGACCAGACTTCTCGAATTGCCGGAGCTGATGGCGGCATGGACGGACGGGCTGCTCAAAAACCGCGAACGCTCGGGCAATTTCACCCGTGCGCTTGGCCAGTTTAAAGCCGTTGATGCCGATAATGATGTTGCCAGTAACCTTTTTGAGGATGAACCAACCCGCGATCATGAAATGCGGGCGGTTTTGATGCGGCGTCAGGATCGTTTTCGTAAGCTGCGTGAAATCCTGACAGATGGTGAAACAACGGCCTTCATGATTGTTCTGACCGCTGAGCGGTTACCGGTTCTCGAAACGATCGAGCTTTGTCAGCGTTTGCATGATTTGCAGGTATCTGTAGGCGGTCTTATTGTGAACCGTCGTTCGCCGCGGGGCGAAAGTGCATTGCTCGATCAGCGTGCAAAGAATGAAGATGAGCATTTGGCAAAATTAATCAAAGCGCTGCAGCCTAAAGTGCCGGAGATTAAGCAAATTCCTCTGTCTGCCAATGAGATCATCGGCGGGCAGGAGCTTGTGCATTTTTCCTCCGCCTATCTCGGCTGATTCTTAAAAATGACAGGATATGCTCAAACTCACATGTCAGATTTCATGGCAGGAGGCAGGCCAGCCCTATACATGACTTATCCTTGATGCCATGATAGTAACTTCTTCGACTGCGCCTGGGGAGGAGCGTTTCGTATGAACGGGAAGACATGGTCAAAATAAGCACCGTTAACATTCTCAATATGTTGGTGTTTTTCGCCTTTTCCATGGTGCTGTCTGTTGTTCCTGTGCGTTCTTCAGAGCAGGGCGAATTATCGATTATCACGTCATATCCGCCATCGTTTTTTGAGCCGTTTCGTCTCGCATTTGAAAAGCAATATCCTGATATTCGTGTGTCTATCGCCCAAAGGAACACGGCAAGTGCGAACCGTTTCATCATGGAGAAACCGGATATCACGCCGGATATTTTCTGGGCGTCCGCCGCAGATGCTTTTGAATTGTTAAAGCGCAAACAAGCGTTGCGTCCGATCCGCAGTAGGCCGACCGGAGCACCGCAATATGTTCTTGGCTATCCGGTGAATGATCCTGAAGGATATTATTTAGGGTTCGCTCTGTCGGGCTACGGCATTGTGTACAGCCCGTCCTATCTGCTGCAACATAATCTGCCGATCCCGCGTAATTGGGATGATTTGTTAAAACCGGTTTATTCGGGACATATCGGCATTACTTCGCCTTCGCGCTCCGGCACCACGCATCTGATTGTGGAAGTCTTTCTGCAAACCTATGGCTGGGAAAAAGGCTGGGCGATGCTCTCCAAACTTGGCGGCAACTTGTCTACAGTAACAGCACGCAGTTTTGGCGTTGCATCCGGTGTGGCGCAGAAGCGTTTCGGCATCGGCATTACGATTGATTTTCTGGCGCAACCTCTCGACGATGCGCATACGGATAATGTTTTCATCATGCCGCCCGATGCGATTTATACGCCAGCCAATATTGCTATTTTGCGGGGTGCTAAAAACATCACCAATGCTGAGCGTTTTGTGGATTTTCTGCTTTCAGAACAAGGGCAGAAAATCTTGCGCTATCCCGGCATTAACCGCATTCCTGTGCTGAGCAAGCTGAATAAAGACCTGTTGCCGGCACCGGACAGGCGCGGCCTGATGAATATGGCAGAGTTTGACCCGCATTTGTCTGCCGAGAGATATGGTTTGGTCAATCTCATCTTTGATAATTTCATTATTCGCCGCAGAGCAACACTTGGCCGGCTTTGGCGGAAAGTGAATGAGCTGGAAGCGGCTAAATTTGAAAATACAGAAACTCTGAGCACTCTGGCGCGCGCACGGCAGTTGCTCAGCACACCGCCCTTGTCGGCACATGAAGCCAATATTTTGAGTGAAGATCTGAAAACAGAATGGCCGCGAAGTGTGGCACGCACAGCGGAGCAGGAGCAATTCTCCGGCGAAATCCGCCGCATCATTGAACACAATCTGGCAATGATTGAGACCCTGCTTTCATCAGTGTCTCCTGTCACCAATGACAAGAGATGGTACCGGTAATTTGATGGCAGGATTTATGAGAAGAATTGCAACGCCAATAACCCAATGGCGCATTGGTATCGGTGCACGGCTCGGCGCTGCATTTGTGGTGATTGTCGGTCTGGCAGTCGGTGCCTGTATTGTCGGCTGGCTGTCCTATTACCGGCTGTCCGGTGAATTGTCACATATTGCTGAACAGCAAATGCCGCGACTGGCTTTTGCATCCCGCCTGTCAAAAGCAGGTGCGGATATAGGTTCATTGACCGCCGCACTGGCAGGGGCTGAAAGCCGCAGCGAATATACTGCAATGCGGCGTATTTATGCCGCACGGCTTACGGCATTGGAAACCTTGCTGGAAAAAAGCGATCTCAGCGCGACGGTGAATACGATCTTGCCGCTGGCGCGCGCTATTGAACGCAATTTGCAGCAGATTGATCTGACATCGGGTAAGCGCTTTACCTTACTGGAAGCAATACATGCAGATATTGATGAATTGCGCTGGGTGCAGGCTGATCTGATCGATGAAGCCGCACCCTTGGTTGATGATACCCGCTTTAATATTGAAACCGAAATGCGCAATGGCCGTAATGCGGCGGCGCTCAGTGAGCAACGCAAGAGTGAGGCATTGCTGACACTTGTTGCACAGGCGAGTCTTTCAACAGGTCTGATCGCCCGTCTTGCCAATGCTTCAACATCGGAAGAAATTCAGGAGGCGAATGCCTTTCTCGGTGATAGTGCTGATGAGCTGGCAAACCATCTTGGAACACTCAATAGCTGGCCGGATAGTATAACTGTGCGTCAGCTGGCCAAACGTATTCTGCAAAAGTCTGATCCGGCAACCGGCACGCCAAACCGCAAGCGCTCGCAAATGCGCGAAACTGTGCGCCTCGGGGAACTGGCCGTAATGAACGGCCAGCTCGTCAGTGATCTTGGCCGTAATATTGAGACGGAGGTTGTGGCAATCGAAGCAAGTGCGGCGGCAGCGGCCGAACGCGCAGCATCAGCGATTAGCACCGGCAGAAAATTGCTGGCAGTCATTGCTCTGCTTTCTGTGGTTTTGGCCACTGCCATTGGCGTGCTTTATGTTCATAAAAATCTGCTGTTCCGCATCCGGCAATTGGCAACAGCAGCCAGTGCAATCAGTGCGGGGCGACCGGAAGTAGAGATACCGGCAAAAGGCACAGACGAGCTTGCTGATCTGGCGGGGGCTTTGTTGCTTTTCCGCCAGACGCGGGACGAGCTTATTCAGTCGGCAAAACTTGCGGCACTCGGGCAAATGGCGGCGGGTATCGGGCATGAGCTCAATCAGCCGCTTGCAGCAATTCGTGCGCATATACACAGCGGTTCAACTTTGATTGCGCGTGGTAAAGGCGAGCAGGCTCTGGTCAATTTTGACAAGATCCGTCAACTGACCACACGAATGGCCGACCAGATCAGTCATATCCGGCGTTTTGCACGGCGACCGGATGTCAAGCAGCAAGCCGTTGATCTGTGCAAGAGTGTGCGTGAAGCGCTTAGCCTACTGGAACACCGTTTTGAAGATGATGATGTACGCCTGAAACTCGAACTGCCGGTATCGGACTGCCCGCTTGTTATGGCTGAACCGGTGCGTCTTGAGCAGGTGATTGTCAATCTCATTGCCAATGCTCTGGATGCGGTCAGAGATCAGCCTGTCCGGCAGGTTTCCGTTACTGTTGAGGCGACTGAAAATGGTGCAAATCTGATTATTGCAGATACCGGAACTGGGATTGAGAGCGATCATCTGAAAGCAGTGTTTGATCCGTTTTTCACGACCAAACCGGTCGGATCGGGATTAGGGCTTGGCCTTTCGATTTCTTATAATATTGTCAAAGACTTCGGTGCCAGCATCGCGGTGCTGGATACAGGACCGCATGGAACGCGGTTTATAGTTTTGCTGAAAGGGCCGGAATGACCTTGCAACCGGATGTTATTCTTATCGACGATGATGCCAGCGTGCTTGAAGCATGCCGTGAAGTGCTGGAGCTTGAAGATTATAGGGTTGCGGCGCATAGCTCGGTTGCATCTGCGCTGCGTGATATGCGTGTTGATAGCGGTGCGATTGTCGTTTCTGATGTGCGCATGCCGGAACATGACGGGTTCGATCTCCTCAAAGCTGTGCAGTCCATTGATGCGGAAATACCGATCGTGCTGATGTCCGGTCATGGCGATATTCCTATGGCTCTGCGTGCTATGCGTGATGGTGCATGGGACTTTCTGGAAAAACCGGCCGATCCGCTGATCCTGATTGAAACCATCCGCCGTGCGCGTAATCACCGTCAGCTTCTGCTTGAAAATCGCCGGTTACGGCAGGCTGTAGCGGTTGACGGTTGGGAGGCCCGATTGATCGGTCATTCAGCGCCGATCGTACAATTGCGCGAGCGTTTGAAACGTATTTGCGGTGTTGCTACAGATATTTTGCTCATCGGCAAAACCGGCACCGGCAAGGAAGTCACTGCCCGCGCATTGCACGATTTCAGCAACAGAAAAGGACATTTTGTGGCCGTGAATTGCGGCGCAATCCCTGAAACAATGCTGGAATCTGAACTTTTCGGCCATGAAGCCGGCGCGTTTACCGGTGCACGGGAAAAACGCATCGGTAAGATAGAGTATGCCAATAATGGTACGCTGTTTCTTGATGAAATAGAATCCATGCCGCTGAGTGCGCAGGTGCGGCTTTTGCGGGTTTTGCAGGAGCGCAAAATAGAGCGCCTTGGCTCAAACACCGAACTCAAGGTGGATATTCAGGTGATTGCAGCCAGTAAAACAGATTTACATAAGCTGGTCGTGCAGGGTAGTTTTCGTGAAGATCTTGCGTACCGGCTTGATATCGCCCGCGTTGAAATTCCGCCGTTGTCAGCCCGCAAAGGCGATGTCGGATTACTGTTCAAGCTGTTTCTTGATCTCGCCGCCAAAAGGCAGGGACGTGCAGCTCCGCGTGTGGATGCAACATTTATTGCCGATCTTGATGGCAGAAGCTGGCCCGGCAATGTCCGCGAATTGCGCAATGTGGCGGAACGATATGTGCTGGGGCTGGAGAATAATGCGCTGGCCGACCTGTCTTTAGACAAAACGCAAACGCTGGAAGCACAGATGGACCGGCTGGAGCGCGCTATCCTGCTTGATACCCTGTCCAACCATGACGGGCGCATTGGCGCTTCGGCGACCGCCTTGGGAATTTCCCGCAAAACGCTTTATCTGAAAATGCGCAAATTCGACATCGCCGCACAGAATGAAGATGAGGAATGATACCCTTATGACCCGCTCGCAGGTCGGTCATGTTACCTATATGACCCATTTGTGTTTGTGAAAGCCCGCATTTCCGGCATTTTTGAATTTGGCATGATACTTGCTTCTTTAAAGGTATCGTCTGATCTCAGGCGATACTCTAGGGAGGAGAGTTCTATGTTGAAATCGATTGCAGCCACCATGCTGATGTCAGCGGCTATGATTATCACTGCTTCTGCGCAAAATGGCGGAAAAGTAACTGTCGTCACGTCATTCTCAAAAGACGTGACGGATCCGTTTAAAGCCGGTTTTGAAGCCAATAATCCGGGCTTCACGCTTGATGTTCAAAACAAGAGCACCAGCTCCGGCGTAAAATATGTTGATGAAACAAAATCCAACAATCAGGTTGATCTGTTCTGGGCTTCCGCACCGGATGCTTTTGAAGTGCTCAAAGGCCGTAATCTGCTGAGCAAATTTACCCCGTCCGTCACAGGTCTGCCGGATAAGGTCGGTTCCTATCCGGTGAATGATCCGGATTCTTATTATTTCGGTTTTGCGGCCTCGGGTTATGGCATTATGTCCAATGACCGCTATCTGGAAGCAAACAATCTGACGAAACCTGTTGAATGGTCTGATCTGGCCAAGCCGGAATATTATGACCATGTTGCTATTGCAGCTCCGTCACGTTCCGGAACCACGCATCTGACCATTGAAACCATTTTGCAGGGCGAAGGTTGGGATCAGGGCTGGACAACGCTCAAGAATATTGGCGGCAATCTCCAGCAGGTGACAGAACGCTCTTACGGCGTTCCCGATGCGGTTAATTCCGGCCAGACAGGGATTGGCATTGTCATTGACTTCTTTGCCTTCTCGGCACAGGCAAGCGGCTTTCCGGTCAGCTTCTCTTATCCTTCAGTAACAACTGTTGTACCTGCCAATATTGGTGTTGTAGCCAATGCGCCTAATCAGGCGGGCGCGGAAGCCTTTGTTAATTACTTGCTTTCAGAAAAAGGGCAGGCCGTCTTGCTTGAACCGGCAATCCGCCGTCTTCCGATCAATCCGGCCAGTTATGCAAATGCACCGGAAGGATTCCCAAATCCGTTCAAGGATGCCCGTTTTCAGACCATGCTTGTCTTTGACTCTGAAACTTCCAAGAACCGTACCGATGCTGTTGATGCATTATATGATCAGCTGATTTCGTTTCAGCTTGATAATCTGAAAGCGGCTACTCGCGCCATTCATGCAGCAGAAAAAGCGCTTGCTGCCAATGAACAGGCACCGGCACGCGCACTCGTGAATGAAGCCCGTGCACTGGTTGCCGCTATGCCGGTCAGTGCTGATGAGGCCGTGAGCCAGCAGCTTCGCGATGCTTTTTCCGGTGGCAAAGAAAAGACAGCCCGTCAGGCCGAGCTTGAACAGCAATGGGCTGCTTTTGCCAAGGAAAAATATTCAGCCGCAAAAGCAAAGGCTGAAGAGGCACTTGCGCTCGTCAACTAAAGTCTGAGCTTATCACGGTCAGGCTATCCGGTTTGACCGTGTGATGCTCCGGCGCATGACAGACCGCCTGCGTAAGCAGGCGGCTCCATCCGATTATCCGCTTTCGTTTGCTCTGGCGCCCTGTGGCTTGCCGGAACAGCCGACTTCATACCGGAGACTGCCGCAATGGCTTTCACATTATCCATTCCAAGAAAACGCATCTCGGCCAGCCCCGGCCAGATCGTAACAGCGCTGATTATTGCCCTGTTTCTTGCCGTTTTCCTGCTCATTCCCACCGGAACGGTTATCTATACGGCGTTTACGGAAAAGGGCACCGGCGCACTTACAGCCATCAACTTTATTGATTTTTTTAACACCGAGCTGTTCCGTCGCTCATTCTTCAACTCGGTCTATGTTGCAGGCATGTCGGTCGTCTGGGCGACGGTCATTGCATTGCCGCTGGCCGTTCTGACCACCCGCTTTGATTTTCGCGGGTCAATGATTATCCAGACCCTCGGCTTTATTCCGCTCATCATGCCGCCCTTTGTCGGCGCGGTGGCGATGCAGTTGCTGTTTGGTCGCAATGGTACGGTCAATCTCCTGCTGAATGACTGGTTCGGCTTCCGTATTCCCTTCATGGAGGGGCTGAACGGCGTTATTTTTGTGCAGTCGCTGCATTATTTCCCATTCATTCTCATCAATCTTTCTGCAAGCCTGCGTAATATCGACCGCTCGATGGAAGAAGCCGCGCAAAATCTTGGCTCGTCGGGTTTCCGCCTGTTCCGGCGTATTGTTTTTCCGCTGGCAATGCCGGGATATCTTGCCGGTGCCTCGCTTGTTTTTGTCAAAGTTTTTGATGATCTGGCGACACCGTTGCTCCTCAATGTTAAGGACATGCTGGCGCCGCAGGCTTATCTGCGCGTGACTTCGGTCGGTCTGACTGATCCGATGGGTTATGTGATCGCGGTTATTCTGATTGTTGTGTCTATTTTTGCCATGTGGCTGTCCGCAGTTGCCATGCGCGGCAAAGATTATTCCACGGTACAACGCGGCGGCGGCGGGCTGACAAAGCGCAAGCTCACCAAACGCGAAAGCCTTGTTGCCTATGCCACGGTCGGTTTTATTCTGCTGCTGGTTCTCTCACCGCATATCGGATTGCTGTTACTGTCTTTTGCTACGGTCTGGTCATACAGCCCGCTGCCGGACGGTTATACAGTGGCGCATTACACCCGCGTGTTCGGTGAAAGCTCGCTCTATATTAAAAACACGCTGATCTATGTCAGCCTTGCCGGTTTGATTGATGTCATCGTGGGCAGTGCCATTGCCTATCTCGTATTGCGCACAAAACTGATCGGGCGTCGCTGGCTGGATTGGGCAGCAACCTCGGCACTTGCCATTCCCGGTGTTGTGCTTGGTATTGGTTACCTGCGCACCTTCTACAATATCCCGCTGCCGGACGGCACACCGCTGGCAACGCTTTGGGTTATGCTGGTGCTGGCACTTGCTATCCGCCGCCTGCCTTATGCGCTGCGCGCTTGCTATGCCGCACTTCAGCAGGTGTCCATCTCGCTTGAAGAAGCCGCTGAAAATCTCGGGGCAACAAAGCAGAGAACAATCCGCCGTATTGTATTGCCATTGATGACAGGCGGTCTGCTTGCCGGATTTGTCACCAGTTTTGCAACGGCGGCGGTCGAGCTTTCTGCAACGCTGATGCTCATTCAAAGCAATTCTGACGCGCCGATTGCCTATGGGCTTTATGTCTTCATGCAATCACCTGCCGGACGCGGGCCAGGTGCCGCACTCGGGGTTATTGCAGTGATACTGGTCGGGCTCTGCACGTTTTTATCACATTACGTTATTGAACGCCGGCAAAAGACGCTTGGGGCGGCCAAGTAAGATTGGGGAGAAAAAATATGACTTTAGACATAAACAGTGCCGCCTTGCCAACAACACCGGCAAAAGCAATCAGTATCCGCGATGTGAACCTGTCTTATGGTGCGGTTCATGTGCTGAAGGATATTTGTCTGGATATTAAACCCGGCGAATTCTTCGCCTTTTTGGGGCCGTCCGGTTGCGGGAAAACAACATTGTTGCGCCTGATCGCCGGATTTAACGTTGCCCAACAGGGCAAGGTGGAAATTGGCGGTGCGGACGTGCTCGACATGCCGCCGTGGAAACGTGACGTTGGCATGGTGTTCCAGTCTTATGCGCTATGGCCGCATATGACCGTTGCTCGCAATGTTGCCTTTGGTCTGGAAGAGCGCAAACTGCCGCGCAAAGAAGTTGATAAGCGGGTGAAGGCAGCACTGGAACTGGTGGGGCTGACCCATCTTGCGGATCGTCGTCCTGCCCAGCTTTCCGGTGGACAGCAGCAACGTGTGGCGCTCGCCCGCACAATTGCCATCGAGCCTAAAGTTCTGCTTCTCGATGAACCGCTGTCAAATCTGGATGCGAAAATGCGTGTCGAGGTTCGCCGTGAATTGCGCGATTTGCAGCAACGTCTGAAACTGACGACCATTTTTGTGACCCACGATCAGGAAGAAGCCAATACGGTTTGTGATCGTATCGCAGTCTTCAATGAGGGGCGTATCCAGCAGGTCGGAACGCCGATGAGCTTGTATGAAAAGCCAGCTAATCTGTTTGTCGCCAGCTTTCTCGGAACTGCCAATATTCTCGACGGTCATGTCGAGGATACACCGGACGGTCGCGTTTTTGTGGTGGAAGGGGCGGGGTCTATTCCTGTCCCAGAGGGTACGAAGGTTGCGCAAGGGGCTAAGCTGGTATTCCGCCCGCAATATGCAACCATCGGTCATACAGAAGAGGGTGCGGTTGCGCTTGAAGGCACCATCGCGCATCGTGAATTCCTCGGTGCAATCATCCGCTATGGTGTTCAGATTGGCACTGCGACGGTGCTGATTGATGTGCCGTTTTATACCGGTGACACATTGCTGGAACCGGGAACTGCAACAGTGCTTGGTTTGCAGCCTTCTGCAGCACTCTGGCTGACAGAGTGATAGTGACATCCGCCGGTTGATAACCGGCGGATGCTCCTCTGAACACGACCATAACCGATTACCCCAGCTATTAATTGAGTATATTATGCAGGAACTGCCTGATCTCATTGTTATCCGCCATGGTGAAACCCAGTGGAATGTTGCCGGACGATTGCAGGGGCGGAAAGATACGCCTTTAACCAATAATGGTGTGCGGCAGGCAAAGGCTGTCGGTGTGCGTTTGGCCGATACAATCGCCTCTCATCAAGGCTTGAAATTCTGGAGCAGCCCGCTGCCCCGTGCTTTGCAAACTGCATCCATCCTTGCCGGTATCTGGACTGTCCCTTTTGAGAAATTCACGCAGGCTCCGCTTCTTATGGAGCGGTCATTCGGTGTGTGGGAGGGACAAACATCCGATGAAATCAAACGGGATTTGTCTGATCAATATCGGGCACAGCAAACCGATCCGTGGAATTATACGATGCCGGAGGGGGAAAGCCGCAATGATCTGAAGCAACGGATACAGACATGGCTGGCAACGCTGGAAAAGCAAACAACACATGTTGTGGTAACACATAGCGGATGCCTGCGGGCGCTGCGCGGTATTTATACAAAAGCATCTTCTGAAGTGATGCTTGCCTATAGTGAGCCGCAGACGGCATCATTTTTGCTCTCTTCCGGCCGTGAAACCATGCTGGAAATTCCGGCTGGTATTCTACGGGCTATGGGTTGCGAGGGCGCGGGAACCACAGTGCGCCTTTGATTGATTGCCATCATGTTCTGATGACATTGCAGTGCAGGATTAATCCGACAAATGAAACAATATAAAAAAGTTAAGATACTCGCGACACTCGGACCGGCTTCTTCCGAAGAGCATATTATCCGGCAGTTGCACGCGGCAGGTGCCGATCTGTTCCGGATCAATATGAGTCATGCCAGCCATGACATGATGCGCCAATTAATCCGGCATATTCGCGCTGTTGAATTACAAAGTGGCCGTCCTATCGGCATTCTTGCTGATTTACAGGGGCCAAAACTGCGTATTGGCAGATTTGCACAAGGCACCGTGGAACTGAGAGTCGGGCAGAGTTTTACGTTGGACAACAGGGATGAGCCGGGTGACAACAGTCGTGTTTTTCTTCCGCATCCGGAGATATTTGCAGCGGTGAAGGCGGGGGACCGCCTGCTGATCGATGATGGAAAACTGCATCTGCGCGTGGAAAAAGCTGACAATGAGAGCATGACCACCACTGTTGTGGCCGGTACAAAAATCTCTGACCGCAAGGGTGTCAGCCTGCCGGATACATTATTGACCGTGGGTGTTTTGACCGACAAGGATCGGGCAGATCTTGATGCGCTACTTGCAACCGGCGAAATTGACTGGGTTGCTTTGTCTTTCGTGCAAAGGCCGGAAGACTTGATTGAAGTGCGTAAGATTGCCGGTGATCGCGTAGGACTGATGTCCAAGATCGAGAAGCCTCAGGCTCTGGATCATATTGACGAGATTATCAGGCTTTCGGATGCACTGATGGTGGCTCGCGGAGATTTGGGCGTGGAAATGCCGCTTGAATCTGTTCCCGGATTGCAAAAACAACTGACACGGGCGTGCAGACGTGCAGGCAAGCCGGTGGTAATTGCCACGCAAATGCTGGAATCTATGATTAGCGCTCCGGTGCCAACGCGTGCAGAAGTTTCGGATGTCGCAACTGCGGTTTTCGAAGGCGCAGACGCCATCATGCTTTCTGCTGAATCCGCTTCAGGTGATTATCCGGTTGAGGCTGTGGCAACAATGACGTCCATCGCCCGCAATGTGGAGCTTGATCCGCTCTATGCGGGCATTATCAACAAGCAGGGCGCTGCCCCTGAGGCAACCGGTGCTGATGCAATTTCTCTGGCGGCACACCAGATCGCAGTCACGCTAGGGCTTGCTGCCATTGTTTGTTACACCTCGTCGGGTACGACAGGTCTGCGTGCCGCGCGGGAGCGCCCTCCGGTGCCGATTATTGCGCTTTCGCCTGTTGTGCAAACCGCGCGACGGCTGTCTCTGGTCTGGGGTCTTTATTGTGTCACCACGGATGACACCACAGATATAGATGAAACTGTGAAACGTGCCTGTGCCATTGTGGAAGCGGAAGGGTTCGGCGGGCAGGGAGATAGTATTATCATTTCTGCAGGCGTGCCTTTTGGCATACCGGGCAGCACGAATATGCTGCGTATTGCTGAATTATAGTAGGTATTTTATATTCTCTAACATAAAGAAAGCATTTGCCATCAACAGCACGTATTGATTTCTTGTGTAGTTTGACAGGGGCTCTTGTCAAAGTTTTTCAAGAATGGTAACGTTCCCACAATGATCGATCTAAGAGACCGGTCGCTTGGGAGGAGTGTCAGCTTGAATAAGGATACAGGGCGTCGTGCGACGATCGTCGATGTTGCGAAAAAAGCTGGCTTGTCCAAGAGCACAGTAGCCCGTGTTCTGGCTGGTTCCTCCAATATATCGCAGGATGCTGCCGAGCGCGTACAGGCCGCAGTGCTGGCAACCGGTTATGAGCGCAATCATCTGGCAGTTGGTATGCGCTCAGGACGTAGCGGACTGCTGGGGCTTGTTATTCCGGATATTACCAATCCGTTTTGGGCGGAAGTGGCGCGCGGTGCGCAGGATCAGGCTGCGAGGCAAGGTGTTTCGCTACTGGTATTTTCTTCAGACTGGGATGCGGATAAGGAAGCGGCACATCTTCGCGCCTTATGTCAGGCACGCGTAGATGGCGCGATCATCAATCCTGTCGCTGATAATCTTGCTGATCTCGACCGTTTCGGCATGCCTTTTGTGCTGATCGGGTCAAGTGCCGAGCGCTTTCCCGATACGAGCAGTGTCGGGTCAGATATCGTGCAGGGTGTTCGTCTCGGGCTGGATGTGCTGCTCGCGCAGGGGCATGTGCAGCCGGCATTAATCCTCGGGCCTAAATCCCGATTGGCGCGTGCGCGTTTTCTGCGCGCGGTACATGAGCATTGCATTGAACGGGATGTTGACCCCTCAATACTCATGACGGAAGACAGTGACTATACCGTTGAAGGTGGCCGTTCTGCTATGAAACGGCTGTTGCAAGCGCATCAGAATGGTCAGCATCTGGCAGTTTTTTGTGCGAATGATCTGATGGCGCTTGGTGGTATTCTGGCAATCCGTGATGCAGGACTTTCCTGTCCGCAGGATGTGTCAATTCTCGGTTTTGACGGTATTCCTTCCGGTGCTTTTTCCTGGCCCGGATTGACGACAATTGAAAAAGACGGTCGCCGTATCGGCTCCACGGCAGTCACTGCTTTATATGCAGAAATTGCCGGACGAGCAGAACATGAGCGCATTTATGTGCCGTGCCGTCTTTTGGAGCGCGGCTCACTCGCTGATTTGTCAGAGATGGCAACTGCGCGGCTGGTTGCAAAGGGGTAATTCAGACAATGAGTCATAGTTCTGCATCATCAGTGAGCGCTCAAATTGGGAACGTTCCCAAAATGAAGCGCTTTAAAAGCAGCATCCGCCAGTGGTGGCCTTATTATCTGATGATGGCACCAGCCCTGATTTTCTTTTTTATTTTCCACTATATGCCGGTGTGGGAAGCTAAAATTGCTTTTGAACAATTGCGCATCATTCCGCCGAATATCTGGGGGGGGCTGAAGCATTTTGAACTGTTGTTCTCGTCCACGATTTTCTGGCAGGTGCTGGCCAATACGCTGATCATTTCAGCGATGAAAATCGTCTTTGTGTTTCCCGTGCCGATCATTGTGGCATTGTTGCTCAATGAGGTACGCGGCACGGGTACCCGTAAATTCATTCAGTCGGCAATTTATCTGCCGCACTTCCTGTCATGGGTAGTAATTGCAGGTATTTTCATTGCTGTTTTGTCGCCGAGCACCGGTGCCGTGAATGAAATTACCGGCTTTTTCGGTTTTCAGCCGGTTTCTTTTATGACTGAGACGGGGACAATCCGCTGGGTTCTGGTGTTTTCTGAAATCTGGCGCTCGGCCGGCTGGGACAGCCTGCTTTATCTTGCAGCGATTATGTCAATTGATCAGGAGCTCTATCAGGCTGCGGAGATTGACGGTGCTAACCGCTGGCAGAAAATTTTCTACGTCACCATTCCGGGTATCGTTCCGACGATTGCTACATTGTTCATTCTGAATGCCGGTATGTTCCTGAATGCTGACCTCAATCAGGTGATCAACTTCACCAATGATATTGTGCGCAGTCAGATCGATATTCTCGATACTTATGTTTATCGCATCGGTTTGCAAACCGGACAATATTCGCTCGCCACGGCAGCTGGGCTTTTTAAAGCAGGGCTCGGCATGATCCTGATTATGAGCGCGCATTTCATCTCGAAAAAGCTGACAGGCAAGGGGATCTGGTGATGGCAGCAGGTAAAATCCGTCGCTCTCCGCTGGAGCGGGCAGAATATGCAATCATTCTCTCTACCTTGCTGCTGCTTGTGGTGGTGATGGTTCAGCCGCTGCTTAATCTGCTGGCTGTTTCCCTGTCATCTCCTTCCGAAGTCGCGAGAATGAGCGGCCTCACAATCATTCCGGAAGGCTTTTCGCTAGAGGTCTGGAAACTGCTGATCACCAATCCGGCAGTGCAGCAGGGGCTGATCAATTCGGTCTTTATCACGCTGACCAGTACTGCACTCGGTGTGTGTTTTACAGCGCTGATGGCATGGGGCTTGTCGCGTCCGGGCTTGCCGGGGCGCCGTATTCTTCTGGTCTTCGTGCTGGTGACGATTGTTTTTGATCCGGGCATTATACCGGATTACTTCCTCAATAAACGTCTGGGTCTGATCGACAGCTACTGGTCAGTTATTCTCTTCAAACTGGTCAATGCCTGGTATCTGATTATTCTGATCCGCTTCTTTGAAGAAGTGCCGAATGAAATTCTGGAAGCCGCAGAACTCGACGGTGCCAATGTTTTTCAGACATTTTGGTATGTTGTGCTGCCGGTATCAAAATCGGCATTGGCGACGATTGCACTGTTCTATTTCGTTTTCCATTGGAACGATTTCTTCCGCCCGATGATCTACCTCAATGACCAGTCCAAATGGCCGCTGCAGGTTGTGCTGCGTCAGTTTGTGGTCGAGGGCGACAAGATTGCCATGGTCGGGCTGGAAAATTCCGTCAATTACACAGGCGCAAGCCAGATCAATATCAGGGCGCTGAGCGCAGGCATGATCCTGCTCACGATTGTACCGATCCTGGCGATCTATCCGTTAATCCTGAAGTTTTTCACTAAAGGCACGATGAGCGGCGCGCTCAAGGGCTGATTATTCCGGCACATATAAAGGGGAAGGACATATGCTGAAAAATAATCTTATTCTGTCTGTCAGTGTGGTTGCGCTGCTGTCTGCTGCAGCATTGCCGGCACTGGCCGAGCCGGTCATTATACGCGTAGTGGCGAAGGATCTGCTCAACACCAATCCGGATGACGTGAAACTCATTGAGAAATATGAAGCGGCGCTGAAGGCAAAAGGGACAGATCTGAAGATTGAGATCGTCAATCTTCCGGCTTCCGGCTATGCTGATAAGCTCGGCGCGATGATGTTGTCCGGCGACATTCCCGATCTGATTTATTTTCAGGGCGGTGACACGGTAATGGCCGAGCAGGGCGTTCTTGAAAACTGGAACGACTGGCTGCCGAAAACAACTTATCTGAAAGAGGCGCTTTACCCGCACAATACCGCTCGTCTGCAGAATTATCCGTATCTGCTTTATGCATTCCCGCCGCGGATTTCGCAGCCGGTTATGCGTGAGGACTGGTTGAGCAAAACCGGACTGGCTGCACCGAAAACGGTTGATGACTATGTTGCTTTGTTCAAGGCGATTAAGAGCGGCAATTTTGGTGGTGCAGGCAGTGACAAATCCTATGCGCTGACCGTGCCGGGCAGCATGGATGAAGCCGATACGATTTTTAATCAGGCATTCGGCGTCAGCTCATCCTGGCTGAAAGACAAAGAGGGCAACTGGATTGCCTCACAGATTTCTGAGCAGGAAAAAGCCAAACTGACTTTCTATGCATCGCTGCGTGAGCAGGGACTGCTGGACCCGGAATATATCACCACCAAATGGGATACCAAGGAAGACAAGTTCTATTCCGGACGCGTTGGTATGGTGTTCTCGGCTTCGGCTGAGAATGTGGATGTTTATCGCGGTAAGATGAAACAGGCGAACCCTGATGCTAATCCGGAACTGGTTCTGCTGGCACCGCCTGCGGGTACCGGTGGCGAAGGTCTGGCCGCAGTTGATGTTTCCAAGGAAACACGTGGTTTCGCAATTTCAGCTCTTTCCAAGCACAAAGAAGAAGTTGTTAAATTTCTTGATTTTGTGGCCAGCCCTGAAGGTCAGGCATTGGAGCGCCTTGGTTTCGAAGGTGAGCAATATACCCGCGACGGCGAGACCATCAAGCCAACAGACAAAATGGCAACCTGGTATGTGCGCTTTATTGCGGCCGCAAACTGGAAACTACCGGAAGGTGTGAGAAGCCCTGCTGCCGCGCAGTTTCTGACCAATATCACCCAAAGCTACAAGCCTGATAATGCATTTATCTGGCCGAATGAATATGCGCCTGATCTGGATGCGGCGCAGAATGTCTACAAGGCATGGGCTTATAAATTTATCTCCGGACAAGCGGGTTTCGATCAGTGGGACCAGTTTGTTTCTGAGTGGAAGACTGCCGGCGGTGACCGGCTGACTGAATATGCGAGGACTGTATTAAAATGATGGACACATTTGCTCCTTTGTCTCTGCAAGGACGAATTCGGGCAGTTCTTTATGGCGTCGCTTATGGTGACGCCATCGGGGCACCGGTTGAAAAACTTTCAGCCGAGCAAATTCGCCAGCGTTACGGCCGTGTTACCAATCTGAATACAGAATGGCATCGCATGTCGGAGAGCGGCATAGCCCGTAACTGGCGTGTTCGGGGCAGTGGTATCGTGACTGATGATACGCTGATGACCCTGTGTCTGATGAATATTTATAATGACGTACGCCGTCATATTGATGCCTGGGATATGGCGGACGGTATGGTGCGTGAAATTGCATGGACACCGCGCTGGGTTCCTGAATTGCAGCGTGAGGCCATGCTGATTGAGCGCCTGTTCTATCCGGAAAAATGGATTTTTCAGCGTCATCAGCTGTCCAATTGCGATCCGCGTGAAGGTGGTATCGGCAATATGGTGAATTGCGGTGCGGCGATGTATATTGCGCCGGTTGGCGTGATGAATGCCTGCAATCCGAAAGCGGCCTATGATGAGGCAATTGCTTTCGCATCCGGCCATCAGCAGAGCTATGGTCTGGAAGCCGCAGGTGTGTTGGCGGCAGCGATTGCTGCGGCTTTTATTCCGCACATTACCATTGATGAAGTGGTCAATGAGGCCGTTGCATTAGCAAAAGACGGTACAAAACAGGCTATTCTTGAAATTGTAGCCGCTGCAAAGAGCCTCAAAGGGCAGGACGCGGATAAAGTCACCGAAGTTTTTCAGACGATTATCGGAAAATATTCACCGATGGGTGATGATGTCACGCATTCTGTGAAGAAAACCGGTGTGGCCAGTGAAGCCTATCGTCCGTCCCGCCTCAATGCGATTGAGGAACTGCCGCTGGCCTTAGGTTTTGCAGTGGTCAATGACGGTGACTTCTACAAGACCATTCATGACGGCATTAACTCCGGACGCGACACGGATTCCATCGGCGTCATGGCCGGTGCCATTCTCGGCGCTATGCATGGTGCGTCTGTCATTGACGATACGGATGCGGCGTTGCTGGATTCAGCCAATAAGCTTGAGCTGAACAAGGCGGCGGATGCTTTCTATCAAACCGTAATAGAAATACAAAAAGCAGACAGGCAGTCCGAACAGCGCAGAGCATCGATGTGGGATCATCTCACAAGCAATGCCGCTCACGCTGCTGCCTGACGCTATTTTACGATCAATAACATATACCGGAGCCATAAATGTCTGAAATCGAACTGAGAAATGTAGGTAAGAGCTATGGAAAAACCTCTGTGCTTGCAGACATTTCGCTCGATATGGGTGATGGGGAATTTGTGGTTCTGGTTGGTCCGTCCGGCTGCGGAAAATCAACGCTTTTGCGCATGATTGCCGGACTGGAAGATATTACCTCCGGTGAAATCCGCATCGGGGGTAAGGTCGTTAATGATATGCGCGCGAAAGAGCGTGACATTGCGATGGTTTTTCAGAGTTATGCGCTTTATCCGCACATGAAAGTTGCGGAAAATATGAGCTTTTCTCTGAAGTTGAGTGGTACACCGAAAGAAGAAATCCGCAAACGTGTGCAGGAAGTGGCAGAAATACTCGGCCTTGAGAAATTGCTGGACCGTTTCCCGCGCGAGCTCTCCGGCGGTCAGCGTCAGCGTGTGGCGATGGGACGTGCTATTGTACGTGCGCCAAGAGCGTTTCTGTTTGATGAGCCGTTGTCCAATCTTGATGCCAAATTGCGTGTGAAAATGCGCAGCGAGATTAAAAAACTGCATCAGCGCCTTGGTAAAACAACTGTCTATGTCACCCATGACCAGACTGAAGCGATGACTATGGCTGATAAAATCGTCGTGCTGAATGGCGGGAAGATCGAACAATATGGGCCGCCGCTGGAACTATATAATAATCCGGCCAATATATTTGTGGCGGGTTTTATTGGCTCTCCGGAAATCAACTTGCTGAAAACAGAGGCGAGGGGTGATCATGCTGTCACGGAGGACGGTATTGTTTTGCCGCTTGTCTCTCCGTTAAAATCACAAACCAGCATGATGTATGGCATCCGTCCGCAGCATATTGAGATTGCTGATAAAGGTATTGAGGGACTGGTGACATTGGTTGAGCCAACCGGCGATAGTCAGGAACTGGTGGTTAAAGTCGGTGAGCAGGACATCCATGTGATTGCCAAAGGCGACCGGCAGTTTACGACGGGTATGACAGTCAGGCTGGCTCTTGATGCTGCAAAAGTTCTGCTTTTTGACAGCGTATCCGGTGAACGTCTGCGTTATTAAATCCCGATGGAAGGCAATCTGTTTCCGAGTAATGCGAAGTCTTATTTGAAGTAGGGCACCTGTGTAGAGCGGCTAACGAAGTGCCATGCTCTGCACCATTCGTTCAGCTAAAAAATCGACCACTGCCCGTTCAGATGGCAATTGTCCGCGGCGATGGAACGGTGATTTAAACACAGCCCGACACAACTTGTCTCAGCCTGTACCCGCGTGAGGCCGACAGGATTGGCGGTGTTTGTTTCATTGTAACCGGCGATCCACAGCACCGCGGCGCGGATAGATAGACAGATCTTCATCTTCCGGATCTGTCTCAAGGCGTTTCAGGATCGGGCAATGCGGCCGGTGATCCCCCTGACAGGCATTGACCAGCATTGTCAGTGTGTTGGACATATCCTGCAGCGCTTTGATTTTGATGGCGAGTTCGTCGATATGGCCTTGAGCCATTTGTTTGACTTCTGCGCTTTTGCGTGAATCATCCCGCCACAGGCTGAGAAGATCGCTGATTTCGGCAACGGAAAATCCCAGATCGCGTGCCCGCCGGATGAAGCGGAGCATATGCACATCAGTATTGGAATAATCACGATAGCCGGCGGATGTGCGGCCAGCGACCGGCACAAGTCCGATTTGCTCATAATAGCGGATCATTTTAGCTGATACGCCGGAAGCTTTTGCTGCCTGACCAATATTCATCGAGGTTCTCCTTCCAAGAATGTGCAGCCGGTCCGCATTAAAAGACCGGCTGCAAGACTTTGTCAGTTGGCGATTTTGAATGAACGCAAGCGCAGGGCATTACCCAGCACAAACACACTGGACAGTGCCATCGCTCCAGCGGCGAAAACCGGAGACAACAGAATGCCATAGGCCGGATAAAGCAGACCGGCTGCAACCGGAACCAGAGCGGCATTATAGATAAATGCCCAGAACAGGTTTTGCCGGATATTGCCGATGGTTGCTTTTGACAGGGCAATTGCATTCGGCACGCCCTGTAAGCTACCGGACATCAGAACAACATCTGCTGCTTCAATGGCGATATCTGTTCCTGTGCCGATGGCCAGACCCACATCCGCCTCGGCCAGTGCCGGTGCATCATTAATGCCATCGCCAACGAATGCAGTCTGACCATATTGAGCCTTCAGGCGGCGAATAGCTTCAACTTTGCCATTCGGTAATACTTCGGCCACGACCTCATCAATGCCCAGACGTGCTGCAATCGCTTTGGCTGTGCGGGCATTGTCACCGGTAATCATTGCCACTTTGAGGCCGAGATTATGCATGGCTTTAATGGCCGCAGGTGTGGTTTCCTTGATCGGATCGGCAACAGCAATGATGGCTGCCAGCTTGCCGTCGATTGCCGCATAAAGCGGGGATTTGCCTTCATTGCCAAGCCGTTCCGCGATTTTGGCAAAAGCAGCTACATCATGGCCGAGCTCGGTCATGTAACGGTCGGCACCAATCTCAATGCGTTTGCTATCCACTACCGCTTTGACACCGAAACCTGTTACCGATTCAAAATCGGATACGGGTGACAAGGAAAGTCCTTCATCTGCTGCCGCATCAACAATGGCACGGGCAATCGGATGTTCCGATTTTGCCTCTACTGCTGCAACAAGTGCCAGTATATTGGCACGATCGAAGCCATTTGCCAGTTCCAGATCCGTCAGAGCAGGTTTGCCTTCAGTCAGCGTGCCTGTTTTATCGAGAGCAACAACCTTGGCATCTTTGAGCAATTGCAGCGCTTCACCTTTGCGGAAAAGGACGCCGAGTTCCGCACCGCGACCGGTGCCGACCATGATTGAGGTTGGAGTTGCCAGACCCATGGCACACGGGCAGGCGATAATCAGCACGGCAACGGCATTCACCAATGCGAAAGTCAGCGCCGGTGACGGACCAAGAATGAGCCATGCGGCAAATGTCAGAGCGGCCACTGCAAAGACAGCCGGTACAAACCACATTGTCACTTTGTCGACCAGTGCCTGAATTGGCAGTTTTGAACCTTGTGCTTCTTCAACCATACGGATGATCTGGGACAGGACAGTGTTGCCGCCGACGGCGGTTGCACGATAGGCAAAGGCCCCTTTCTGGTTGACGGTGCCGCCGACGATCTCACTGCCAACGGATTTTACAACAGGGATCGGCTCACCGGTGATCATGGATTCGTCGACATAGCTGCTACCTTCGACGACTTCGCCATCGACTGGCAGGCGCTCACCCGGACGGACTTCAACAATATCACCGGACACAACATCATCAACCGGCAGATCGACGACTTGACCATTTCTGCGCACCCGTGCGGTTTTTGCCTGAAGACCCGCAAGACGTTTGATCGCCTCGGAGGTGCGCCCTTTAGCGCGGGCTTCCAGCAAACGGCCAAGCAGGATCAGCGTGACAATAACGGCTGCCGCTTCATAATAGACATTGATAGTACCGGCAGGCAGAAGGCGGGGGGCAAAGGTCGCAACCAGCGAATAGCCGTAAGCTGCAAGCGTGCCGACAGCCACCAGCGAGTTCATATCCGGTGCAAAACGGATAAGCGCCGGAAGTCCTTTTTCATAAAACCGGATACCCGGAATGAAGAGCACCAAAGTCGTCAGAGCAAACTGGATATACCAGTTCCACTGCATGCCGATGGTTGATTCAATCAGCCCGTGTACACCCGGAATAATATGCGATCCCATTTCCATCAGGAAAACAGGAAGCGTCAGAACCGCCGCTATGGTGAAATCGCGGGTCAGCTCACGCCGTTCGGTTTCTTTTCGCTCTGCCCGTGCGTCATCCTCATTGCTGCTCTGGCTACCTGAGCCTGCAATCAGCTTGGCCTCATAACCGGCATCAGCAATTGCCGCGATCAGGTCTGCGGTACTCGCCGTTCCGTGAATAGTTGCGCGTTCTGTTGCCAGATTGACCACAGCATTTGTAACGCCTGAAATAGCTTTCAATGCACGTTCAACACGGCCGACACAGGATGCGCAGGTCATGCCTTCAACGGAGAGCTCCACGGGGCCGGTTGCCGCAGGCATTTGCGCAGGCACGGAGTAGCCAGCCTTTTCGATGGCTTCGATTAATCTCACGCGAGGGACAGTTGAGTCGGTTGTGATATTCGCGCGCTCTGTTGCCAGATTGACCGACACAGTTTCAACGCCTGGCACAGCTTTCAGTGCGCGTTCAATACTGCCGACGCAGGATGCGCAGGTCATTCCTTCAACAGGTAAGGACACAGTTTCAGATAAGTCTTTTGCTCGAACGGGGGCATTCATAGCCGCCTCCTTTTCTTTCCGAAAATTTAAATTCGGTGCGAGCATGAGGCTTCCAACAATTGGAAGGTCAAGAGCAAAAATTTCTTTGTTTTCACCCTTGACCTTTCCATGGTTGGAAACCCCATCTTGATGTCATGAGAGCCAAATAAAGGAGAAGTCTCATGGAACTGAAGATCGAAAATATGACCTGCGGCGGTTGCGCTAAATCCGTGACCAAAGCCATTCAGTCGGTAGATGCCAATGCGAAGATTGAAACCGATCCGGCAACACGGCTGGTAAGAATTGAAACTGCTGTCAGTTCTGATGCATTGCAGAAAGTTCTCGAAGAGGCAGGTTATCCCGCAGCTGTGAACTAAACAGGGGAATGATTATGAACAAGCTGAGCCTTATTCTTATCGCAGGCGCACTTGCTGTGAGTGTCGGGCTGGTATTTGTACAAAACCGGCTGGAAGTGAAAGGCGGAATGCAAGGACATTCCATGCAGGGTATGGCGATGCCGGATCATGCAATGCGGACAGAAGAGGCGTCTTCTGAGTCGACACCGGTGCCGTGACAATCAGCTGGCAATGTGTTGAGGATTCGCTATATCCGCATCATGAAGAACCCGCTGCGATCATTTCGCAGCGGGTTTTACTGTATTTTATTCGGCTATAGCCGCGATTGGTAATGTTTCCGGCGTGAAGAATATATCTGCATGCATATCTTCTTTTTGTAATCCGCGGGCAAAAGTAACAGCCATTGCTGCATCAACCATCAATGGTGGCCCCGCGACATAGGCTTTCCAGCCGCTGAAATCAGAAATGTCTTCTGCAACCGCGCGGGTCACAAAACCGCTCCGGTAAAGTTCAGAGCGTGCCTCTGATAAGACCGGTGTGAACGACAGGTTCGGATGCTTTTCTGTCAGACCGCGAAAATGCTCCGTGAGATAAAGATCACGTTCGGAGCGTGCGCCGAAATAGATATGAATCTTCTGTTTCATACCATGGGCAAGAGCGGTTTCTACAATAGATTTGATCGGGGCAAGTCCTGAGCCTCCGGCAATACACAGGATCGGGTCACTATGATACTGCCGCAGGAACGAAGCCCCTAAAGCGACCTCCATCTTTATGGGATCACCGGTTTTCAATGTCTGATGTACATAGCCGGATGTAATGCCTGCGGGAACATGGCGGATGTGAAATTCTAAGTGTCTCTCACCGGAGCGGTTTGCCATGGAATAGCTGCGGGAAGGTACGCTGTTAAAGCTGAGTTCAGCATATTGTCCCGCCGAAAAATGCAGCGGCAAACCATTTTCAGGCGTGACTTGCACCAGTTTGATATCATGGGTGAGATCTTCAATACGGGTAACAATACCTTTTAGCTGCTGCGCAGGTTGTAGTTCTTCATGCTCTGCGCCCAGCCATGCCACAGTTGCATCTGTCAGCGGTACAGAACGGCATGCGAGAATTAATCCTTCGGCTTTTTCCTCGTCAGAGAGAGCGAAACGGGAATGCTGAAGCATCTCCACTTCCCCTTCGATAAGGCGGGATTTACAGGAGCCGCAGCGGCCGGATTTGCAACCGTGAGGATAGGAAATACCTGATGTCAAAGCCGCTTCCAGCAGAGTTTGCCCGTCAGCACAGGTAATACTGCTGCGGGCCTGACGGATATCAATGCGTTTTGATGTCATCGTTGTGCCTCTGATGTTTTCAGCTGTGCATCTGACAAACCTAGCGCCTTCATCAAGCCGGGTTTCTGGCTCAAAAATGTGCCGTAAAAAACCTGATCGCCGACAATGCTGATCGGTGCAACACGCACACCGGTACGTGTTTTGGCTTCTTCTCCGATCAGCGGATCGGTGAGATCACGTTCCTCATAGGCAATCTTTTGCTGGGCGAGCCAGTGCTTGAGTGCATGGCAATCGGGGCAGGTCGGAGTTGTATAGATGAGGAGTTGCGGTGTACCGGCATTCATCTTTTTGCCTTTCTCTGAATGGGACAAGGTTCCTCTGAAAACAGCGACTGAATTGTGCTGCCAGAACAACATTGCAGGCACGATGCAGCTTCCAGCGCTTGTAAGGTCAAGAGCTGTTTCCGGCCGAAAAACGAAACGTTACAAAGCGGGGAGGGATGTTTATCGGAGCAAGACAGAAATTTTTTGTTTTGCTTTTAAGGCTCTTGACCTTTCCATCGTTGGAAACACCACCTTCATCAAAATTGAGCGCGGTATCTCCTGAAGATGCCTTTATGAAGGTAAACTGAAATGAAAAAGAAAATCACGGCACTGTACTTGACCGGTGTCGTTATTATCGGCGGGGCATTATTTTATCCCGATAAATCAGAGCTGTATGTCAGCCGTTTCCTCACATTTCTCTCGTCGGCCGCTATTCCTTATGCTGCCGCGCAATCGGGAGAAATGCCCGCACCGCAGGTGCCTGTAGCAGAAGTCGTAACGCGTAAGGTTGCTCTGTCTACAGAATTTACCGGCCATCTGGAGGCAAGTAAGCTTGTGGAGCTGCGTCCGCGTGTTGGCGGTGCAATTGAGACAGTGAGTGTCCCGGAGGGAGAGCTGGTTCAATCGGGGCAAGCTCTGTTTGAGATTGATGCCAGACCGTTTCAGGTCGTTCTTGATGCTGCCAAGGCGGAGTTGCAGCAGGCAGAAGTTTTGCTGGAGCATGCTGAAACCAATTTCAAGCGCACGGCCAGTCTTGCGCCAAACGGCACAGTCTCCCGAAAGACTTTTGACGATGCTCAGGCGGCACGCAGTCAGCGTCAGGCTCAGCTTGCTATCGCTAAAGCGGCGGTTGCCGCTGCCGAGCTTGATCTGTCCTTTACCCGCGTGACTGCTCCTGTTGACGGGCGCGTTGACCGCGTTTTGGTGCATGAAGGCAATCTGGTAACAGGGGGAAATGCTGGCAATGCGACATTGCTTACGACTATCGTCAGCACCGATCCGCTCTATGTATATTTCGACATTGATGAGGCGACTTATCTCAGCTTTGTCGTGCGTGCCTGGGCTCAGGAACATGGCAAAGCTAACACCGCATTGCCGGTGCAGATCGCACTGATGACGGATAAGGAGTTCGCCTATAACGGAGCTCTGGATTTTATCAGTAATCGTATCGACAGAAGTACCGGCACCATTCGTGCCCGTGCTGTCGTTGAAAATCCTGAAGGCATACTGGCCCCCGGACTTTTTGCACGCATAAAACTGGCGACCTCAGAGCCGCTGCAAACAGTTCTGATTGATGATCAGGCCATCGGCACAGATCAGGGGCGTCGTTATGTGCTGGTTTTAGGTGAGGGCAATAAAGCCGAATTTCGTCCGGTGGAAATCGGGACGATAGTCGATGGTTTGCGCGTTATTTCTTCCGGTCTGCAAGTGGGTGAAAAGATCATTGTGAAGGGGCTTGTTGGCCCCGGCATGCAGGTCACGCCACAGATGATTTCAATGGTACCGGAGCGGGTTTCTGACAGCGCTCAGGCAGAGGCTTCTCAACAGGAGGCGCGTCGATGAAGATCCCGCGCTTTTTTGTCGACCGCCCGATTTTTGCGGTCGTGCTTTCTGTCCTGATGCTGATTGCAGGCGGACTGACCTTGCTGAAACTGCCGCTGAGTGAATATCCTCAGGTCACACCGCCGACTGTACAGGTCACAGCCAGCTATCCGGGAGCCAATCCGGAAGTGATTGCTGAAACCGTCGCCGCGCCATTGGAACAGGCGATTAACGGCGTCGAGAATATGCTCTATATGGGTTCGCAGGCTGCAACCGACGGGCGTATGACGCTGACAATTGCATTCCAGCAGGGCACTGATCCTGATATGGCGCAAATTCAGGTGCAAAACCGCGTTGCCCGTGTGCTGCCACGCCTGCCGCAGGAAGTGCAGCGTATCGGTGTTGTGACGCAAAAAACCTCGCCGGATATTCTGATGGTGGTGCATCTGGTGTCACCGGATGGGCGTTATGACCCGCTCTACTTGTCCAATTATGCGCTTTTGCAGGTGCGCGATCAGCTGGCGCGCGTGCCGGGGGTTGGTGATGTTCTGGTCTGGGGCGCCGGCGAATATTCGATGCGGGTCTGGCTTGATCCGAATAAAGTTGCGGCACGCGGTCTGACTGCGTCCGATGTGATTGCAGCAATTCAGGAGCAGAATGTGCAGGTCGCTGCCGGTTCGGTTGGTCAGCAACCGGACGCTTCTTCAGCATTTCAGGTGACAGTCAACACACTTGGCAGATTGTCCAATGAGGAGCAGTTCGGCGATATTGTTGTTAAAACCGGTTCTGAGGGACAGGTAACCCGCCTGCGGGATGTTGCCCGTATCGAACTTGGTGCGGATGCTTATGCGCTGCGCAGTCTTTTGGACGGTAAACCGGCACTGGCCATTCAGATTATTCAAAGTCCGGGCGCGAATGCGCTGGATGTGTCCGCAGCTGTTCGCGATGCAATGAATGTTCTGGAGAAAGATTTTCCGGAAGGTATAGAATATCGTATCGCCTATGATCCGACAGTCTTCGTTAAGGCCTCTCTGGAAGCCGTGGTGATGACATTGCTGGAAGCTATCGTACTGGTGGTTCTTGTCGTCGTGCTGTTTTTGCAAACATGGCGTGCTTCGATTATTCCGCTTGTTGCCGTGCCGGTGTCACTGGTTGGCACATTCGCCCTGATGTATCTGTTCGGCTTCTCGCTGAATACATTGTCGCTGTTCGGGTTGGTGCTTTCTATCGGTATCGTGGTCGATGATGCGATTGTGGTTGTGGAAAATGCAGAGCGCCATATCGCCTTGGGAGAGACACCTAAAGAAGCCGCGCGTAAGGCTATGGATGAAGTGACGGGGCCGATTATCGCCATTACCTCGGTGCTGTCGGCAGTGTTTATTCCATCTGCCTTCCTCACCGGATTACAGGGCGAGTTCTACCGGCAATTCGCGCTGACGATTGCTATTTCAACCATTCTGTCCGCAATCAATTCTTTGACATTGTCTCCGGCACTTGCAGGTGTTTTGCTGAAACCGCATCACGGCGAAGTAAAACGCGACAGGCTTACCATTATCATTGACCGGCTGTTTGGCTGGTTTTTCCGGCGCTTCAATCTGTTCTTTGATCGTGTTTCCAATGCCTATGTCTGGTCGGTACGCCGTGCCATTCGGCTGAGCGGTCTTGTCCTGCTGGTTTATGCTGCTTTGGTCGGCACGACATGGCTTGGTTTTCAGACTGTGCCGATTGGTTTCGTGCCCGCACAGGATAAATATTATCTGGTTGGTATTGCCCAATTGCCAAGCGGCGCTTCGCTTGATCGCACGGAGGCTATGGTCAAAACTATGTCCGAAATCGCTCTGGCCGAACCGGGCGTAGAAAGTGTTGTTGCCTTTCCGGGGCTTTCGGTGAATGGCATGGTCAATATTCCCAACGCTGCTGTGATGTTTACAATGCTCAAGCCGTTTGATGAACGGAAAGATCCGTCATTATCTGCTTTTGCGATTGCAGGCCGCTTGATGGGTAAATTCAGTCAGATACCCGATGGTTTCGCGGGTATTTTCCCACCGCCGCCTGTGCCGGGTCTCGGCTCTACCGGTGGTTTTAAAATTCAGCTTGAAGATCGCGCCGGACTTGGTTTTGAGGCATTAGCAAAAACGCAGGGTGAGATCATGGCTAAGGCGATGCAAACACCGGAACTGGCAGGTATGCTGGCCAGTTTCCAGGTGAATGCGCCGCAAGTGCAGGTGGATATCGACCGCGTCAAAGCTAAAACACAAGGTGTGCCGCTCAATACAATATTTGAAACATTGCAGGTCTATCTCGGCTCGCTCTATGCCAATGATTTCAACCGTTTTGGGCGTACCTATCGTGTGATGGTGCAGGCCGATGCTCCCTTTCGTATGCAGCCGCAGGATATCGGGCGCCTGAAAGTGCGTAATGCCGCCGGAGATATGATCCCGCTATCAGCTCTGCTGACAGTGAAGGATAGTTCGGGACCGGATCGTATCATGCATTATAACGGTTTCCCTTCGGCGGATATCAGCGGCAGTCCTGCACCCGGCTATTCTTTCGGGCAGGCAACCGCCGCGATAGAGCGCATAGCTCTGGAAACAATGCCTGCCGGTATGGCTTTTGAATGGACGGAACTTGCCTATCAGGAAAAACAGGCAGGCAATGCAGCCATGTATGTTTTCCCACTGTCTGTATTGCTCGCTTTTCTCATTCTTGCGGCACAATATAACAGCTGGTCATTGCCTTTTTCGGTTCTGCTGATTGCGCCAATGGCATTGTTATCAGCGATTGCCGGTGTCTGGCTCACAGGCGGCGACAATAATATTTTCACACAGATCGGCTTCGTGGTTCTGGTGGGGCTTGCCGCTAAAAACGCTATTCTGATTGTGGAATTTGCCAGAGCCAAAGAGGATGAAGGTGTTGATCCGCTCAATGCGGTTCTGGAAGCTGCAAGACTGCGTCTGCGGCCGATCCTGATGACTTCGCTGGCTTTCATTGCCGGTGTTGTTCCTCTGATGCTGGCAACAGGGGCGGGAGCAGAGATGCGCCATGTGATGGGGATTGCGGTTTTTGCCGGTATGCTCGGAGTGACGTTGTTTGGGCTGGTGCTGACACCGGTCTTCTACGTTCTGGTGCGGCGTATGACACTTGCCCGTGAACAGTCTAAAATTAAAGCTGAAGTTCAGGTCAATGAGAAAAGCGGCACTGCGTGATCGCAGGCTGTACCGCTTTTCGTATAAATTTAAATGGTGATCATTGGAGGTGGGTGGAAACGCGCCTCCATAAAACCGGCGATAAATTATTTTTGCTTTTAAATACATAATATGTATTATGGAACTAAACTATATGAAGTTAATAAGTTACCGGTCGCTTTGCCTATTTGCCAATAAATGCGCCCGACGATCATGCCCCCGTCTACAGTAAACTTCAGGTTCCAGCGAGAATACAAAGGCCATTGTTTTATTAACAACATGCAAAATTAAACACTTTACAACAGAGCCATTGCGACGTCGCTATTTATTCATCCATATTTATTGCAATTGTAATATTAGAAGAAAATTTTAAATTAAAAATTTTAATAAAACTGGAAGTATTATGAAAACTTCTCCTTGTTCATTTTCCATTATTATTTTGACTTTATTGACGTCTCCATCAATAGCGCAGGCATGTTTGACACAAAGAGTACAGCATTTTGAAAACCAAAATGTCAAAGTGTGGACATATCATATTTGCCCCAAAGAAGAACTCCCTTTCCATACACATCAAAACCCACGTGTTTTAATATCTACTGAAGATGGCGAACTAGATGTGATCTATAAAGACGGTAAAAAATCAAAAATCATCCTGAAAAAGAATATCCCTTTATATGTGGATGCGAAACAAGGATTTGCTCTACATAAAGATCTAAATAATGGAAACCATCCAATCAATGTTACAGTGATCGAACTTAAGGGGTGAAAATAATGACAGTAACACAGGTCATACCTATTGATGTGGACTCCAACTTTAAGACCGGCACATTAAACTTTCTTGCTCGTCTTGGTGAGGAATACATGACTGCACCGTGGCCAGATCCCGGCGTTCAGATAGCATGAAATCAAGGGCTTGATCATCGCGACCAAAAACCCGGTACAGCTAAGTCCATTTGCTGCGAACCTTGATATAGGTTTCATCGGCACGCCACGAATGAGCCGTAGGACGTATGCGCAGCTGAGCCTGCGCGGTGATCTTCAGTGTGTAGCGCACGCCCCAGCGTGCTCAAGGTGGCATGGTCGACGGATACGCCGCATTCGGTCAGAATTTCCTGAAGGTCACGATAGGAGAATGCATAGCGCACATAAAAGAAAACCGCATGCAGGATGACACTTTGGGGAAATGAGCCCCTTTGAAATCGACCGCCATCTGCTATCTCTTCACCGAGTTACATACACATAGGGAAGCATAACTCAGCAGGAATGAAAATTTTGCGACAGAACCCGCTGACGTAACCCTGCCTAAAAGGCCGACCAATCGTTACCCTGAGTTATTGTTTTGGGATCCATGCACTAAAACCATGCGGATTGCTTGTTAAAATTTTCCGACAACATTCAGGAAAACGCCGCGATCATTGAGTGAAAGATCGCGCAGATCATCCGAAAAATTGCCGAAATTATAGCCGACTCCAACTTTGAAATTATCGCCCACATGGCGATAAATGGCGGTTAATGCGCCATAATCCGTCGTTCCCGCTTCCGGCATAACCATCACGCGTCCTTCGAGCAGAGCATCCCAGTTTTTCACAATATGCAGATCCGTGCGGATAACCCCAAGATGCGCCGATGATGTTTGCCAGAGGCCGAATTTATTGCGATCCTCACCCAGAAGGCGATAGCGCACTTTGCCATAACGAAAGCCATATTTAGCACCCACCGACAGCCATGGCAAAAGATCGTAAGTAAAATCTGCCGACAGAATATGGCTACGCTGCGCAGGGCCATATTCGTCACCCGTTATGGCACTGACTTGATTCCCGCCCGGCTGATCATAGAGCCAGATATATTTGAATAACGCATTCAGCCGGTCATTGCTGACGGGGCGATAAGCATAGCCCAAAGATGTTTCAACATAATCACCGCCACGAAAAGAACTCTCGCCCGTAGTGTCGGATAAAACAGCATCAACCGCCGCCAGCAAACGCCAGTCATTACTAGTTTTCCAGCCAAGACCGGCCGCCAGAAGATAGGTATTGACATCACGCGTTCCGTCATCTGAATTTTCAAACCGTGCCTCGCCGCGAATACGCCCGCTGATAAAGTCCTCATCTTTATAAGCGACAGACAGTGACACAGCCTTGCGGTCAAAATCGGAGCGTTCGTGTCCTGTCACCGGATCAATTGTATTGTCCTCAACGGTTCCCGCTTCAAAACCACCATCAAATTTCCAGACTTTATCCGGCGTATAGACCACCCCATAGGATTTGGTGAGCGACCGGTGATATCCGAATAGATCATAGTTGTTTTCAGCATAACCTGACCAGTAATCGTCAAACTGCCGGCGCGCACCTAAAATAAATGTACCGCGATCAGACCCCGATAAATCATAGCTCCGGTTCACATCAAAGGCACGATCAGGGTCAAGACGATAGCCAAAATAATAGGTGTCCTCTGCTGTCGGATTATAAGCGACAGCAGCAAGTCCGCCCAAACCTGTAGCACCGTAGGAAAGCTCTCCCTCGAGATCAATCTTGTCCGTCAGCCTGAATTTTGTACCGGCTCCAAGGCGATCCCCGCGACGAATATCACCCGAACGCGTGACTGTCGCCTGCCCGAACAAATAATAGAGATGATCCGCATCCGGTGCATAATCGAGACGCACACCCGCATCAGCACGTGAACCATTATATCCCGATTTATAGGCGCTTGTGAGCGGGTTCTGCAATTCCATATAGGAAACGCCGAAAGACATTTTCCAGTATTCATTGAGTTGCTTGCTGATCGCAACTGTGCCTTTGCGTTTCGTTCGTCCTCCGATGCGTTGATTATCTATGTCGCTATAGGCCTGATCTTCCGCGAAATCATCATAGATCAAATCCAGATTGACTTTATCTGTCACATCAATATCAGCATAGGCACCCCAGCTGCGCTGATCGGCAGCAATTTGCTCAGCCAAGGTGGAAAACCCGGCCTGTTTTTCCTGATAATAAATGCCGGCTGTTCCCTTCAGGCCGCTTGCGGTCAGGTCTTCCAGATTAAGCTGTGCTTTCGTGCGCCAAGCCATTGCCGCGCGGTCACGCCTGCCGGTGGTGTTAACATCGCTCAATGTCAGGCCGCCATCGGCAGACCGCGACATACCAAAACCCGGTCCCTCTGAACGGGAAAACTCGCCCTCGATAAATGTTTTTTCTGAATGTCTGATCGCGATATCAGCGCCATAGGCTTGCTGGTTTGCAGGGCCGGTATTTTCACTCATGCCGGTGACACCGATACGGATTTTATCATTCAGCCATTGTTGGGCGCGTCCGCCATAGACATAGCCATCAATTTCTCCGATCGGCGGCGTATATTCATATTGCGCTATCAAATAGACTTTATTGCCACCCAATGCGCTTTCACGCACCGGATCAGACGTACCGGTTGAAGAGGATAAAGGCCGCTTCAAAAGCAGTAAGCCCTGAAGATAATCAAAGGAATAATCGTCACCAATGCGCAGTGTCCGGCGCTCCTGCACCTGACCGGTAATCGGATCGCGTATCTCGATTGTAACACTTTCCGACCCCACGGTAATATCCTGCCGGCGCATGAAATAGACCGAACCGCCTGTGGCCAGAAACTCATCGCGTTGCGGCAGCGTATCGGGTTGCGCTGCATAAAGTGTGACCTCGGATCGTCGTTCGCCAAAAGATGTTGTATCCTCCGAGCGATAGACAGCACTTGCACCATAAAGCGCACGCTCGGAGCGCATAAATTCTGTGCCTTTGATGATTGTTTTGTAATTTCCCCACATCACATGGCTGTCGCCGCGCTCAAGCCGCACATAGAGTTTGCCATTTGTCGGCGCATCATCAATCATAGTGGAATCATCACCATAGACCGGATAAAAATCATCCGGATCCAGACGACGCAGAAGCTGGCGCGGATCTTTGGCGTCCATGCCGCGAAACATATTCCCGATTTTGTCTTCGCCGCTATCTCCGGCAGCTGTCAGCAGATATTTACCCTGAATTTTGCCTTTCAGATAAAAGGCCAGCCGCCCTTTAGTATAGACTTCGTCATATTCTCCGGAGCGTACAAATTGGATATTTTTGTCGCCACTGCGCTTACCAACCGTCAGATCAGTCAGCGCTACATAAAACCAGTCATTCTGCGGAATATTGATCTGCCGTTTGAAGTCAAGCGCACTACCTTTAAGCCCGTTGATAACCGCCACATCAACATCATGATCACCTGAAGGCAGAATACGCTGCATAACGAATGCACGGTTTTTATCAATGGGAATAGTATCGTTGAGTACCCGAACCTGATAACCGTCTGGCACATTACGCCCGTATACGGTGACTGCACCACCCCAAACCGGAATATTACGCAACGCCGTAAAGTCATCGCCCATGCCAGGCGCTACGCCTTCAAACGGCGCATCCTGTTCCGGCTTCAGATCACGGCTTGTACGCACAAGAGAGCGCGGTAATGTTTCATCATAGCGGCCTTTACTGTCATATACGCGCAAAACATAGGTATATCGCGGCTCCGTATTGCTTGTCAGCGGCTGCATAGCGGGCATCACCCAACCAGCTTGCCCATTAATCCTCACCGGAATTGTTGTAATCAGCTCTTCTTTTTTGTCATCGTCCTCCGCAAAAATACGAATTTCCGAGTGTTCGATAAAGGCCGGATAATTGGCTGTAGCGTGAAATACGATCTGCTCTCCCGTTTTATAGGCACGCCGGACGGGTATTGTAGAAATATTCAGCATTGGCTGCACATCAAGCCCGTCAAACTTAACCTGAATATCCACTGCATTCATACCGACATCTGTTTCACGCTGCATGTCGGCAGACTGTTTTTGCCCGTTAGTTTGTTTCGTTGCACCAGCCTTGCTTTCCGGTTGTTTGCTTTCAACAAGAGGTTGGCCATCAACACTGATCGAAAACGGAATATCACCGCCCTCTGCGCTTCCGTCCTGCTCTACATTAGGCGCTATAGGCACATCCCTGACTGTTGATTGTGCATTCAACACCGGATTGCGCTGCGGCAGCCTGCCCTCTCTGGGCTGCTGAGCAGAGGCTGCGCTCAAACCGAGAACGAGCGTTGCACAGCCGGTCAAGAGAGCACAGGGCATCAGGCTATTAGAACAGGCAGAGCCGGTTTTGCATGCACTGGAGTTTAATCTTTGCCGCTTCATTTGCCTGCCTCCACGCGTGTTTCAATGTTGAGTTGATACCCGCTTCGACCGGCCTTCCATCTTCGGGATATCTCCTTCTGCACCACCTTCATTCGCTGTCCGGCAAGCTTTTGATTTTTTGTCTGATAGGTTATACGCAAGGTCGAGCGCTCCCGGCTCAGAACAGCAATCAGCTGATCCAGCCCCTCATTCCATTGCTTTTTCAACTCAAGGCCACTGGCAACGAAGGCATCATCTTTCAGGCTGAGCCGTACCAAACGTCCGAGCGCAGCACCAAAATTGATCTTCGTCATTTTACCGGCGGTGAGGCGCACAACACGCGGGTTCTCGGTCGTCAGGCGATAACCTGTCGGCAAGGTGCGCGGGTCGAGCTTCATGATAAAATTGCTGCCAATCCGAGGATCAGGCAGCGCAGCGCAGGCCACATGAAAGCGGCCAAATTTATCCGTTGTTATCAGCAGGCCGTTAACCGTGGCGACACGAACCGCAGGCAGACCGGGTTCGCCCTCGTCCTGATAGCCATTGCTGTTGCGGTCATCGAATACTTTGCCAATAATTTCACCGCATTCAAAAACCGGCTCAACCATAATTTCGATTTCCGCCGTGGCAGCAGGGGCAAGGGTGTTGCCTGAAGAATCTGTCACGGTAGCGTGGTTGCTATGTCTGCCCGATGCCGCCGAACTCAGCGCCAGCATTTGCAAGCGGAGCACGATTTCAGAATTCGCGGCAACGGAAAGATTAGTGAAAACAATATTCAGACCATTCACCACCGGCACTGTCGCCACACCGTCTATTTCTGCGGAATCCTCCACGTAGCGGAATCCGGCTGGTATTTTGTCCGTGACGTTGAGATCAGAGACCAGACGATTACTCTTATTCATCACCTTGATGGTAAACGGAGCCTTCTCACCGCGTCGGATCTGCCGCAAGCTTGCCTGTTTTGTAATAATAATATCAGAGGGTTCAGCGACTTTCGTGACCACACATTGCGGATGGGCTGCGCTGCAATCGGGTGGGGTCTCGTCACTGCGATAGGCGACATTGGCCACTTGAGAGGTGCCCGCCGGCAGCGGGTCTTTGACCTTCAGCGTGGCATTGAGCACAAGTGTGCCCGCAGTCCCGCCCACCTGTGCCGGAATGGTCAGAGCGCTCCAGTTGATCTGCGCCCCGTCATCGGCACCGCCCTGATCGGCCAGGACAAATTCGGTATTGGCGTCATAGCGGTCGCTCAGAGCATAATCTGTGACCGGCGAGCCGCCATGATTGGTGAGCGTGATCTGATAGCGCAGCTCCTCACCCGGTTCCGCCTGACCGGCCAATGTGCCGCTCTCACCCGACAGGGTCTTGGCAATCGTTACCGCACCGGCTGTCGGGATGGTCACACATTGCGGATGGGCTGCGCTGCAATCGGGTGGGGTCTCGTCACTGCGATAGGCGACATTGGCCACTTGAGAGGTGCCCGCCGGCAGCGGGTCTTTGACCTTCAGCGTGGCATTGAGCACAAGTGTGCCCGCAGTCCCGCCCACCTGTGCCGGAATGGTCAGAGCCCTCCAGTTGATCTGCGCCCCGTCATCGGCACCGCCCTGATCGGCCAAGACAAATTCGGTATTGGCGTCATAGCGGTCGCTCAGAGCATAATCTGTGACCGGCGAGCCGCCATGATTGGTGAGCGTGATCTGATAGCGCAGCTCCTCACCCGGTTCCGCCTGACCGGCCAATGTGCCGCTCTCACCCGACAGGGTCTTGGCAATCGTTACTTTCGGGCAAAGCGTAGTAACTTTCATCTGCCCAAGAAACCCTTGCGAGGGCGGAGCAGACTTGATGTGAACAATGATCGTATTCAGACCGGAGTGCCAACTGGCCTTCAGCTCTCCTGATGCCTGAGTCCCTGCGCGGAAACCCTGATAATTGTATCTGTCATACTCATTTTGTGCAGGATCACTTGGATTGGTATATATAATATTCGAGCGCACACCTTGTGGCTGACCATTAACCCAAACATCCCAAACGGAATTGTCCGAATAAAAGTCCATAGCCAACCTGAAAGCAGCAATATCTACTTCAGAAGCAAGGTTAAACTGATAGCGGTAGAAAATATCGTAGTTAGATTTCCGATCTGGAGAATGCACAGCAGTGGGCGTGTAAGAAATCCAGCCAGCATTGTTAAAAGGGGAGCGAACCCAACTAGAGGGCTTAGCATCCACAATCTGTGCATTCACAAATTTCAGATCACTTGGCAACGGTGATCCGTAAAACGGTTTTTCACGGATCGCAACATCCCATCTTGGATCGCTGCCTGAACTTACCGGCGGCCCCGCATTGCCGCCATAGGCTGTATTGAAGATTGAACCATTTGTTGTGCATGATATAGTCGGTATGGACTGCGAGTAGGCAGAATTTACTTCAAAAACAACAAATAAATTTGCTAAAACAAGCACATATGAGAAATGCACAAGCAATGAATTAGAATAAAATTTTAATATTCTATGAAAATTTATTTTAAGTTTATTTAAATAAAACTCACCAATATTTAGACAACACATGAGCCACCCCTCGTATATGTATCCATATATTCGAGCCGCGCATTGTCTATCATGAGTGACATAGCCGCTCATTAATCCGAATATCATGAGCGCCTAATGAAATATCTCCCAATTTTAAATTATTTTTCTATAACAAAGAAATATGAGCTCCGTTGCAAAAGTGCGTTCTGCACGGAACGGAGCTTTACTGTGGACGCGGTTATATGCGCTCGCGTAGGTTTATTTATCTGTGTGCCGTCGTGGATTGATTCAGTCGCCCGGTTCTATCCTGGCGGTTGTCGATCACGATGAAGGCGGACTTCTGCATTGAAGCAGTCGAGGAGGTGCTTGCGCGTTACGGCAAGCCAGAAATCTTCAACACAGATCAGGGTTTACACGCACGTCCATTGACTTCACTGCCATGCTGAAGAAGGCCGAAATTACCATCTCGATGGATGGAAAGGGCGCCTGGCGCGTCAATGTCTTCTTTGAGCGGCTGTGGCGGTCGATTAAATATGTGACATAATCGCGGCGGAAATCCACTTAGCCAAACGCACGAAACTGTTCAGACAATCTGAACCACCTCTTACCGCGATGGCGTAAACTCGCCTCATACTGAGCCCAATTGTGATCCGGTATTTTTGCTTGTGGATCTTATGGCGATAATCAGAATTGTGTTTGATTGGCATAAGCAGGTTCACGAGCAAGTCAAAACTCAACCTATACCATCCAACTCTATACGATCATTAAAGCTGAAATCGCATCCCTGCACTAACACCTCCAAAGCCCATCAAATTGGGATATTCACGAGTAAATTATCGATCTATCATTTACCAAGATAATTTCACGTGGTGATGAACATGTTTATCAGCTGTTCAAAAATTTCTTATCAAATAATAGCTTTATTGGTTTTATTTTTTTCATCTGAATCCGTATTTGCCACTGATTTGACCATTGCTTCCGGCGATACTGGTAACGGTCAGGCATTATTACGTAAGCAACTGGATGATTTTGAAAAAATAACCGGCAATAAAGTCGCGATCGTCGATATGCCATCCAATTCTTCCGACCAGTTTGCCCAATATCGTCTATGGCTGGCAGCTGGCAATACGGATATTGATCTTTACCGAACTGATATTGTTTGGGCTCCGCAATTGGCTGATCAGTTTCTCGATCTGAGCAGTGCAGCCAAAGATATTGTAGCAGCGCATTTTCCATCAGTCATTCAAAGTCAGACTGTGAATGGTAAACTGATTGCGCTTCCGCTGTTTGCGGATGCGGCAGTGCTGTTTTATCGCAAAGATTTGCTGGAAAAATACCAAAAATCAGTTCCGAAAACTTTCGACGAGCTCACTGAAACAGCGCAATATATTCAAGATAAAGAACGTATGTCTGGCAATAAAGGTATAAATGGCTATGTGTTTCAAGCCAATGCCTATGAAGGCCTCACCTGCACTGCGCTGGAATGGATAAAATCTTTTGGCGCTGGACAAGTCGTAGAAGCAGACGGCTCAATAAGCATCAATAATAAGAACGCCATTAAAGCGCTTGAGAATGCGCATGATTGGGTTGGCTCAATAGCGCCGCAGGGGGTGCTAGGCTATGGTGAAGAAGAAAGCCGTGGTGTCTGGCAAACCGGTAATGCGGTATTTCTGCGGAACTGGCCTTATGTTTATCCGCTGAGTAATAATGCAGACAGTCCTATACGTGGCAAAGTCGGCGTAACAGCTTTGCCGTCTGCTCATGTGGATGAACCATCAGCAGCAGCTCTCGGCGGATGGAATATTGCAGTCTCCAGATATTCGCAACACACGCAACAGGCCATTGAGCTTGCGAAATTCCTTGCTTCAAAACAAGCGCAGAAAGAGCGTGCAATTGCGCTTTCTCTGCTGCCGACAATCCGAACACTCTACGATGACCCACAGATAATTGATGCGCAACCATTGTTGCCGCAATGGAAACCGATATTCGAAACGGCCGTTGCGCGCCCGTCAGCGCCAACAAAAACCAAATATAATGAGGTTTCTTCACTGTTTTGGAGCGCTGTGCATGACACCTTGTCAGGAAACGGCACTGCGGCCGACAATCTTGCTCGACTTGAAGAAAAACTCACTATTCTCAAAGGAAACGCCTGGTAACCGGAGATAGGCATGAAATGGTTACTATAGATAAAGCCGGTTCAAAATATATTGCAAAGCCATTGCAACGCTTCGATTTTTTATTAAGCCGGCAACGAATGGCGATACTGTTTCTTATGCCTGTCGGCTTGGTTTTAGCTGTGGTTGCGTTCTGGCCATTGTTTCGCACAATCTATTTCTCTTTCACAGATGCCAGACTGACCAACCTTGATGAGGCACGCTGGCTAGGGTTGCAAAATTATCTGTCATGGAGTGAGTTACAAAGTGGACGGGTTATCTATTCCGGCTTGTTAATTGATATGGTGTGGTGGCAGGCTGTATGGAACACCGTTTATTTCAGTTTCGTCTCCATTTTTTTTGAGACAGTTTTTGGCATGATTATCGCACTCGTACTGAATTGCTCATTTAGAGGGCGGGGTCTGGTGCGCGCTGCTATTCTTATTCCTTGGGCAATTCCTACTATTGTTTCAGCGAGACTCTGGGGATGGATGCTCAATGATCAGTTTGGTATTTTAAATGACCTTTTCTTGCGCATTGGTGTGATTTCGCATCCTGTTGCCTGGACAGCGAGTGCTGATACCGCGATGATTGCGGTAATCATTGTAGATGTCTGGAAAACAACTCCATTCATGGCTTTGTTGTTGTTAGCCGGTTTACAGATGATCCCGCGTGAAATTTATGAGGCGGCGCGGGTGGATGGTGTGCACCCAGTCAAACAGTTCTTCTGCTTAACCCTGCCATTGCTACGTCCTGCACTGATCGTGGCAATTATTTTCCGCATGTTGGATGCCATGCGAATTTTTGATCTGATCTATGTTTTGACACCCAACAGTTCGCAAACGAAAACTATGTCTGTTCTCGCTCGCGAAAATCTAATTGATTTTGACAAGTTTTCCTATGGCGCAGCGCAATCAACGCTGTTGTTCCTGATCCTTGCATTGATGGCTATTTTTGTGCTGAGCTTTGGCAAATCGCCCCTCCGAAAGGAGCCGCAGTAATGGTGTCAATTTTTATACGAACCTGCGCATTATACTTGCTGGTTGCGATTATTATTATACTTGCGATTTTCCCTTTTTATTATGCGATTACGACCAGCATGCAAACGGGAACGGCTCTGTTTGAAGTGCATTACTGGCCTGAAAATCTGTCTTTGGCGAATTACTACGCGGTTATCAATACGAGCAATTTCCCACGCAATATTTTCAACTCGATATTGGTTGCGAGTATAACAGTATTATTATCACTATTGTTCTCTGTGCTGGCGGCCTACGCTTTATCCCGCACACGGTTTCGCGGTCGTAATCTGATCCTGATGGTGATCCTTTCCATCTCTATGTTTCCGCAAATTGCTGTGCTCGCTGGCCTGTTTGAAACGATCCGTTTTTTGGGTCTGTATAACCGTATTGCTGGTCTCGTCTTTTCTTACATGATTTTTACGCTCCCTTTTACGGTCTGGATTTTAACGTCTTTTATGCGTGAGCTTCCTTTGGAGATTGAAGAGGCCGCGATTATTGACGGTGCCGGGTCATGGACGATAGTTACACGCATTTTTTTACCTCTGATGTGGCCTGCTATGGTGACAACCGGCCTACTGGCCTTCATTGCCGCATGGAATGAATTTTTGTTTGCGCTGACTTTTACTTCATCCTCTGAAATGCGCACCATTCCCGTGACAATAGCATTGTTAACCGGCGTGAGCGGGCATGAAGTGCCGTGGGGTAATATTATGGCGGCATCCACGATTGTCACGATGCCATTGATTATTCTTGTTTTGATTTTTCAACGGAAAATCATTTCCGGTCTGACAGCCGGTGGTGTCAAAGGATAGAACTCATGACACATATCCAGCTGGATAATCTTCATAAATCCTATGGCGCATTGCAAGTAATCAAAGGTGTTGACCTTGAGATTGCATCGGGTGAGTTCATGGTATTCGTAGGCCCTTCAGGGAGTGGAAAATCGACACTTTTACGTATGATTTCCGGACTTGAGGATATTACAGACGGCACACTTTTATTCGACGGCAATGTCGTTAATCAGCTGGCACCTTCACAGCGAGGCATAGCGATGGTGTTTCAGTCCTATGCGCTATATCCGCATATGACTACTTACAGAAATATGGCTTTCGGTCTTAAATTGGCCAAGCATAGCCGAAAAGAGATTGACTGGCGCGTGCGTGAAGCTGCCGAGATGTTACAAATCACACCCTATCTTGAATCCCTGCCACGCCAGCTTTCCGGAGGACAGCGCCAGCGTGTTGCCATCGGCCGCGCTATCGTACGTAATCCGCGGGTATTTTTGTTTGATGAGCCTTTGTCCAATCTCGATGCAGCTCTTCGTGTTGCGACGCGCATAGAAATAACAAGGCTCAAACAAAAAATGCCGCAAACAACTATGATCTATGTCACCCATGATCAGGTTGAAGCTATGACTCTTGCCGACCGCATATGTATCTTACGCGAAGGAAGGGTCGAGCAAGTCGGCACACCGTCAGAACTTTATGAAGCACCATGCTCATTGTTTGTTGCGGGCTTTGTCGGTTCACCCAAAATGAATATTTTGAACGGGCGTTTTGCTGCCGCGTTTGGTGCGCACACGGTTGGGATACGCCCAGAACATCTCATACTTTCTCCCACGCCTGCGAACTGGAGTGGCAAGGTCATTTTGCGAGAAAATCTCGGCGCAGAAGCCTATCTTTATATTGATATTGGCGCGGGTGAGCCTCTGATCGTGCGGGACAATGCAACGGTCACGCCGGTAATGCAGCAAGCTGAAAAACCGACGCATATCGCCGTTAAACATAGCGAATACCTTTATAAATTCGACGCAAGCGGCCATTTCCTGGGGCGCGGCGCGACATAAGGAGACAATCTGTATGACTATTCAAACGCTCGTCTGGGGAGAGAATATTCATGAGCAGATTAACCGGCAAGTTGGCCAGCTTTATCCTGATGGGATGCATTGTCAGATTGCCAGACTGCTGACTGAAGATAAAGACCTCTCCGTTTCAACTGCGACATTGCGGGAAGATCAACATGGGTTAAGCGATGAGAGGCTGGAAACAACAGATGTTCTGCTCTGGTGGGGTCATCAGGCACATGAGCAAGTCAGTGACGAAGTTGTGGAACGAATAATCCACCGTGTCTGGCAAGGTATGGGGCTGATTGTGCTGCATTCCGGGCATTTTTCCAAGCCGTTTAAACGGCTTATGGGAACGCCTTGCTCGCTGAAATGGCGCGAGGCCGGAGAAAAAGAGCGGCTGTGGGTCGTTAATCCTTCACACCCGATTGCCAAAGGACTGCCTCAATATTTTGAGCTTGAGAGCGAGGAAATGTACGGGGAGCCTTTTACCATTCCTGACCCCTTGGAAACGGTTTTTATTTCATGGTTTGAGGGTGGTGAAGTTTTTCGTTCGGGCCTGACCTATAAGCGTGGTGCTGGTCATATATTTTATTTCCGCCCCGGTCATGAAACCTATCCTACATATTATAATCCTCATGTCGGGCAGGCTCTGCGCAATGCTGTGCACTGGGCATATAATCCAAGCAGAGTGGCTGCGATTGCCGATGCCCCCAATGTACCGGCAGATGAAGCGCCAGAGCAACTTGCCTTGCGGAGCGAGGATAACGGCGCTGGCACTGCTGCATTATAATACATTCAGGACAGGGCTATGCGCTTATTAATCCTCGGTACCGGCTCTATGGCACATAATCATGCAATGCATTTTGGCGCGATCAAAGAGGTGACAATCGTTGCAGCCGTCGATCCCAATCTTATTCGGCTGCAAGCTTTCGGACTGACCCATTCTATCCCGCGTTTATTCAACACATTGGAGGAAGCAATTGCGTGGGGTGAGTTTGATGCTGTGGCAAACGCCACGCCCGATGCCAGCCATTGTGTTACGACATTGCAGGCTCTTGATGCAGATAAACATGTGTTTTGTGAAAAACCACTGGCAACAAATTATACTGATGCTCTGGCGATGGTCACAGCCGCACAACAAAGCGGCAAAATCGGGATGGTTAATCTAAGTTATCGCAATATAGCTGAACTGTCCCAGGCACGGGATATGATCCGTGCCAGCGTAATCGGCACACCGCATCATGTCGAAGCTTCCTATTTGCAAAGCTGGTTAGTGTCAAAGCACTGGGGGGATTGGCGTAGCGATCCGGCATGGCTGTGGAGATTATCGACCAAACACGGTTCAAATGGTGTGCTGGGTGATGTTGGCATTCATATACTGGATTTTGTCACTTTCGGCTCGGATCTCGATATTGACGCTATATCCTGCCGCCTCAAAACTTTTGATAAAGCATCGGAAAATCGGATTGAAGGCTATGAGTTGGATGCAAATGATAGCTTTGTTATGACAACCAGTTTTTCCAACGGCGCACTGGGAGTTGTTCATGCCAGTCGCTGGGCGACGGGGCGTATCAACGAATTAAAGCTATGCGTTTATGGCGATAAAGGTGGCTTGGAATTACGGCACTGGCATCAGGGAACGAGCCTTGCAATTTGTACCGGCGCGGATGTTGATGACGGTAACTGGCAACAGGTAGAGGCTCCGGCCGTGCGCACGACCTATCAGTGTTTTGTCGATGCGGTAATGAAAGGAGACACGCAGGAACCATCATTTGAACAAGCGGCAAAAATCCAGCGACTGCTTGATATAGCGATGAGCTCCATGTGAATTTTAAGGGTATTTATGATGAAAAATATCTGGATAATTTCTTTTGACGGTGTCGCTATCTCGGGGATCATCACCGAAGCACTTAAATTAGCGGCTGTTCTTAAAGAAAAAGGTTTTCATATCCTTTTGGACCTTGGCTATGACATTAAAACGGATAAGGGCAATTTGGGCAAACCTTATGAAGCGTTACGATGTTATTTTCCCGATTGGGTTGAGCTCGCGCGTACTGCTGATATCCGTTCGCTATGTGATTATAATATTAATTTTTTGAATTTTGTTTTCCGTGAAGTTAATAGTATCGGAAAAATAAATTTGATATTTTCAGATTTGTACAAGAGAATAGAAAAAATCTCAGATGAACTATCCAGTAATATTTGCGAATACTGGAATCGTGAAAACATTTCTTATATTGTCGTCGAGAATGGTACACTGCCTGAAAATGTTATTTTTACGAAAGCGCTGTATAAAGCAATCGATATATATGGCCGAGAGTTAAATCTCGGAAAATTTGTAATCTGGCGCGACCATGATTTGATGTGGAGTAGTGAAACAGCAGTGCAAAAATATGGTAATGCGCCATATCACAATGCTGTAAAGCCGGTTCTCTCTCCGTTTATTCAGTATGTCACATTGCATGAAGCTGCGGCTTGGAAATTGAAACAATGGGCTGGTGCTGACATTGATCTCAGCGTTTTACCAAACACTTATAATTTTAAACATTGTGAAAATTCTGGATTTGTCAGGCCTATGCTTAAGATTAAGAGTACGGATGTTGTTCTTACCAGACCCACGCGTATAATCCCGCAAAAACGGATAGATCGGGATATTCATCTGGTCAGTCATCTACGGCAGCGTTTTGCTACTCAAGGCAGAGAAACATATTTGTTGGTTGTGGGAGATACAAATGAAAATAAGCACTGTACGGCAGCACTGAAATTATTGGCCGACCAGCTTGGGCTGACAAAAAATATATTGTTTTTAGGCGGGCTTCCGTTTATTTTAGAAAAGCATAATAATCATGAATTGTCTGTTCAAACAATTATTTTAGCTTCGGATGCCGTCTCTTTCCTGACGTCTTATGATTATGACAGTTATGGCAATCCAATTGGAGAGGCTATATCTCTGGCTAAATGCTATTTAACCACACGTTATGAATATTACGATGCTGTTTATGGCGATCAAGGCTATTTGGCGCCGGTTATGGAGATAACCAAATATCAGGATGGCCTGCCTGATGAGACATTTATAGATGATGTCTACGAGTTGTTAAACTCTCCGGAAAAAATGCGAGCCTACGCGAAATTTAATCATCAACTAGGCCAAAAGTATTTATCTGACCAAGTATTACATAAATTTTGTAATTTTTTTAAATAATTAGCAATGTTATGCACGAGATGAAGGATCAAATACGATTATCAGTCGTTGTTCCGGTTTTTAATGAGCAGGAGATGATTGTTCGTGTTCTTGAAGCCCTGTATTATCAATATAATGATATATCTTTGATTGATCGAGATCTCTATGAGATTGTGATCGTTGATAATAATTCTACAGATAGCTCAATTGTAAAAATTCAGAATTTTCATGCCCGTCACCCGGATTTAAATCTCTACTGCATTTCAGAAAACATTCAGGGTGTCTCTTCCGCACGTAAAAGAGGAATGGACTGGGTTACGATACGTTCTCGCGAACGTGACGAACGTAAATCAGTCGATAATAAATTTTATATATTTTCTGCAGATGCGGATTGCATTGTCGATAAACAGTGGCTCTACAAACTTTACCGCAAGATGGTAGAAGATGACGCTGATCTGGGCACGTGTAATTATTATTACGATCAAAAGCATTTCCACAGCCGTCCACATTTATGGCGACAAATTGAAAAAACACTGCGTTGCAGAGCATTCACATTTCAGCTCTTCGGCGGATTTCCCGATGGCAAAGGTTTTGCTGTTGAACGGGAAAAATATGAAGCCGTTGGTGGAATAGACATCTTCTATCAAATTAAGAATGGCTGTTTCGTACAACATTTATCAGATGACTGGGATTTTGGCATCAAGATCGTTGCGAATGGAGGGAGCAACACTTATGTCCACCATGCTATGGTACAGATTAATAGCAGACGTGTAGACTATCTTCTGAAGGAAGTTATAAACGGAATTGCTTATGGTGCGGACGGCATCATCGTCATGAAGGATGTACGTGCCGATATTGAGACTGGATTTCAAGGTGACCTGAATGATGATCAGTCGGGCTTGGCATGGGATTATTCTATAAAAGATTTTGTCCCAAAGAATATTATACTCCCCTTACTTTTAAATCCGAAACTTTACAATGACCCCCAAGTTATAAATTTTTTTGGCTTTGATCTTTTAAACCGGATTATTTATCGAATTGAAGAAATAAAAATTGAGTCAGGGATATTAAACTTCAGACCAATTCATTTGTATAAAACACCGTCCTATCGACTTTATTTTGAATTTAGAGACGAGATATTCTCTCGTATGCGTAAATATATTGGTCAAGACATAGGGTATCCTCCGGAGCTGCCTGATTGTCTTGATGAGGTTTTGCGACTTAATCCTTATGATTTTCACAAGTTTGTTTATTATTTTTGTGAAGATCGGGAGTCCGGCTGTGCACATAATTATTTTGCGAATGGCGGTGTTTTCTAAAGCAACTGAAAGGATTGCTCCATATAGGTAACGCTATGAAGAATATTGAAAAAGCATTAGCATCCTTGAATATTCTTGATCCGAATTATCCGCGGCCTGCGGTAGCTGATATACTGATGAAGCAGGAGAACCGGGATCTCCTGGAATATGTGTACCGGGATCCATTTGGTGCACATGTTTTTCCCGGAGATATCGACAACTATTCCGCGACTGATTTTTTTGCTGATTTAAATCATGCGTTAAAACAAAATAATCCGATCCATTTGTGGGCATATATTCCGACTTGCCGTTATCGCTGTCATTTCTGCCAATTTCCAATAGTGCTTATAAATCCCAAAGATCCCAAATCACGGGATATGTTTACCAAAGTGATTGATTTAAATATTTCAGAAGCCCGATTATGGCTGAAGGCAGTTCCACATTTAGCTGACGTGCCAATTGGTGAATTCAATTTGTTTGGTGGTACGCCCTCTTTGTTGCCTGTTGAAGAACTCGAACGGTTGCTGGATTTTTATCGCACGCATTTCAATTTCAGTGAGGCGACTTTGCGTTTAGAAGGTGAGCCCGGCAGTTTAACCCTGCCTTTTTTGACGGCCGCTTCTCATTTAGGGATTACAAAAATTTCTTTCGGGGCTCAGTCTTTTTCGGATGAAATTATCCGTTCATCCGGAAGAATGCATAATAGTCAGAATTGTTTTGAAGCGGTGCATAATGCCAGAATGGCTGGTTTTGAGTGGATTAGTGTTGATTTGATTTATGGATTACGTAACCAAACTGTCGATCTGGTGCGGCAGGATATATTAAAAGCGCGCGAATTAAATTTAGAGCATCTTGTTTGCACAAAACTACACCTTGAAGATTTTATGAAGACAAGAACCGGTGTGTCGATGCAACGGCCGTCAGTTTGGCAAAAAAAAATAAAGGGAAAAAACGATAGCTCCAAATTAAACATTCCAAGCCTTGGTGAACAATATCAAATGCGTGAAATTATCGATGATTTGTTGCTCAATGATTATAATGAACATCCAAATATGTATTATTACAAAAAAGGAAATGAGCCAGAAAAATGGAAAGGAATAATCACAGATCAAGATAAGCAATTTCCAGAAATTGCTATCGGTGTAGGAGGAAGTTCAAAGTGCCGTGGATCAGAATCCATAAATTATACTGAATTTTCTGATTATGAAAATGCAGTCATAAATGGCAAAATCCCTATATTATCCACTAAAGGGATATCTCCATTAAAACAGGAAATTATTTCTTTTAAAATGGCACTTTCCACTTGTCATCCTGTTATTGATGAAATTCATAAAGAAAAATTTTACGGAAAATCCTTCTTTGACAATGATCATGTATTAAATATTTTGACTGATCTTGAAAAGAAAGAACTGATTGAAATGGATTCAAACTCCGTTACTCTCACTAAAAATGGAAGAGTTCTTTCTGAGGCCATCATTAATACGATTTAATTACCTGTAATCTCAAAACTCTTCATAATACGTACAAATCTTTAATGACCCGATTAACCTTACGCATTGCCATATATGAAACTCTGATGTTGAACATTCTGGAGGGCAGTGGTGCAAGCTATCAAAGAATCTGGAATTTTCCTTGGCCAATTTGCAAGCGTACAAGCTTCAATAAAAGATCCCTATCTCAAGGGACGGGGTATTGAACTCAGCTCAAAACAACGCAAGTTTGTGATCTTCATGGAGCTTTTTATAGAGCGCTTGGGCTCGCCCCTGCCGCTTCACATACTCACCAATCGTTTCTTCATTGCCGTGGCGACCAACTGTTCCTGCAAAGTAGCCATCTGTACAAAACTTGCCACCCCACAGTTTTCTCGTAATACCCACCCCTGGTGGAGCATTGGCTTTATGCGAGCATGTCAAGAATGGTATCGGGAACTGACCATCAGAGCGCTGCACTCACCTCGCGAAGCTAACTGTTCATTTATTTTTGGTGGATGAGCAAAGGTTGTCCACAATCCAAAAAGACAGTGCCGCTTATCGCGGCAAAGCCGCTAGGTTTTTCTTGTCGAATCAAAGAGTTTGGAAAGGAAAGTACTCATGGAACGAGTGGTCTATGTTGGGCTTAATGTCCATGCCGATACGATTGCTATTGCCACAGCAGATGACGGCCGGAACGGAGAAGTCCGTATGGTGTGATTGAGCACACAACTGATGCGGTTTTACGCCTTACAAAGCTGCTCTTGGGTGCAGGTGTATGTCCAGTATTTTGTTATGAAGCAGGCCCTTGCGGTTATGGGTGCATCGCCTTCTGACAAAGCTGGGCTTTGATTACGCCGTTGTTTCCCCATCCATGATCCCGCGTCGCGTTGGTGATCGAGTCAAGACCGATCGGAGAGATGCGGAAATGCTGGCGCGGTTATGGCGGGCTGGTGAATTGACGCCAATCTGGACGCCCGACGAAGAGCAAGAGGCCATGCGTGATCTAATCCGAACGCGCAAACAGGCTCTTGAAGCGTTGAAGATCGCCAAACAATAGCTTCTGAGTTTTCTGTTACAGCATGGTCTTCGCTACAGTCGGCCGACATATTGGACGAAAATCCATTGGCGTTGGCTCAACGAATTGCGCAAGTTCCGCTATCCGCATCAGCAACTGGCGTTTGAGGAACTGAAACGAGCCATTCACCAGATCGAAGAACGCATCCAAACGCTGGACCTAGCCATTGAAGATGCAGTGAAGAGCTGGCGTTTTGCGGATGTTGTTGATGCTCTGCGAGCATTACGTGGTGTGAACACGACGATTGCCGCAACTTTAGCAACCTAAATTGGTGATATTGGCCGCTTTACGAACCCACGTCAGTTGATGGCCTGGTTGGGCCTCGTACCAAGTGAGCATTCCAGTGGCAACACGATCAGACGGGGCGTATCACAAAGACCGGCAATGCTCTGGTTTGCACCATGATGGTTGAGGCGAGCTGGTCATCCCGGCATCCACCGCGTGAACGGCATCTTCATCTCAAACGAAGCCGACATCTTCCGCAGGAGATAAGAGACATTGGCTGGAAAGCGCAGACGAGGCTTTGCAAACGTTATCGTGATCTTTCAAAAACGGGAAAACCGCAACCGCGTGTTCTGACAGCTATTGCGCGCGAACTCGCTGGCTTCATCTGGGACATCGCTCGAAAGGTGCCGCTTTACACCTGAATACATTGCATCATTAATTTTGTCTGTGCAGCATGCTGGATATGGCGGCTAAAGATCAGGGAACCCTCGACACATGTTGGGATAAATATCCGTTCTTAGAGCGAGGCAAGCCCGCATCGAATATGGTCAAGCGGTAACGATCCGCGGATGAGAGTATGATAACCATCGGTTCAGACTGTCATCTCCAGCACCGTACACAGGCTACATCAAATTGACCACCACGTGAAAGCGGGGTAGTTTAAACGTGTTCGGAAAACCTAAATCGCTCATGAGAGGGTGTCATTTCGCCCTCCCCCCCCTAAATCATCACAAGTGAAAACTTTGCAACAGAGCCCCCGTTTCATCTATGGAAATTCGGGAGCCCTGCATTGCTGAGGCCATTGCTCAGGACTGAGTCTTACCATTTCATCTTGAAGCCAACGGTTGCCTTGAGGATATAACTGTCCGCGAAGTGATTGAGCGAAGTAGTGATGGAGCCCTCGCCATACACGGAATATTTCTGATCCGCCCAGGCGTAAGTACCTCCGGCACCCACGCCTGCCCAGGTCTTGTCGTTATCAGTATAAATATCAACGCCGGCCACGTTGATGCGCATACTGCCCAGGAAGGACTGGTAAATATTGGCGACGCCGTAGACGGAAGTATTGACTACACGACCATCCTTACCTGTCCAGTCGTTGCGGTAGTTTGCAGCAAGGCCAAGGCGCGCCGTCAGGCTGCTGGCATCGTCGAGGCCAACCCGGTTACCCATGCTGTCCTGAAAAACGTCTGCATCCAACGACGACCACATAAGCTGCGCCTGAGGGGTCAGTGACCAATGATCGTCGATGGTGACACGCTGGCCTGCTTCCACGCTCATCGCATAGCCGAAGGCCTTCGCGCCGCTGGCAAGAGACGCGTTCATATCATTGGAAAACAGATCATTGTCGAACCAGGTAAGCTGGCCCTGTGTATCCATATAGAAACCATTGTTGCCATACCATGTCGCCGTAGCACCCAGGCTCCACGCGTTCGTATTGGTGTAACCGTCACCGAAGAACGAACTGGAATTGCCATGTGCCGTGCCATATTGCCCAGTGATGCCGACAACCAGTTTCCCGTTGTCATCCTCATAGAACTGACCGTCAACGCCTGCCTGCATGATGAAGGTGTTGATATCCTGCTTCATGCCAGTGACACTTTGCGGTTCAAGCCGGTTATGCGCCCCTTCGATACGCGCCCAGATGCCATTTCCGTCGACCATGGCGCCGTTCGTCTGGCCATCGCCGTTCTCGCCCGTCCAGTGCCGGTTGCCTACACGCTCCTGCAAGGTCGGCAACTTGTTCAAGGCTTGCATGTTCTGACCGTAACCCTGATAGACCGGCACGCCAGCGCCATAACGGGGACCGTTGTTGTCCGGGTTGTTTGGTTCCGTATCACCATAACGGCTCACGAGATACCAGTTACCGTCTTTGTTCCCGCTGCCTGATCCTTGCTGCAGCGTATAGGCGTAGGCTCCAGCCCAGATAACCTTCTTGTTGTCCTTGGTCGTATAATCGCTGACAAGTGAGAAGGTACCATTGGACTGTCCTGCCACGTCAACAACTACAATGCCGTTCACCGTCTGGCCACCCAGTCCACCACGATTGACCACTTGCAGATTTGTGGTGCCTGAGGTGTCACCGGCAACCTTCAATCTGTCAGTCTTGGAGTTGTCGTCACCGAGTACCGTATTGATAACGAGGGTGCCATTGGAGCCGGTGTAGTTGCCAGCTACCGTCAAAGTGGTTCCGGCTACCATGTCACTCAGGGTAACAGTGCCACCATTGTCGAGGGAGGCCAGCGTCGTATCGTACCCGCCAATATCCAGCATCCCGTTCCGCGTCGTCGTATAGGCGGACGAGGAGCTGAATGCACCTTGGCTTCCTTGTGCTAGTGTTCCCTGATTAACAAGCGTTGCACCGGTATACTGGTTAGAACCAGTGAGCGTCAGGTCAGCAGCTCCGGATTTGGTGAGGCTGCCAGTGCCGGACAATACGCCACTATAGGTCGAGTTCGCCGCTTCATTGACGGTGAAAGTTCCCGCGCCAATATTGATCGCTCCGGCTCCGCTGAGGCCACCAACCGTGTTGCTGGTGCTTCCGAGATCAACCTTGCCATTATCTCCGACAGTTAGGACTCCGGTGCCAAGGGCATTATCACTGCCCGCCGTTACGGTACCGTTGTTGACCGTCAACCCGCCGCTAAAGCTGTTGTTTCCGCTCAAGGTAAGTGTCGTATTTGCACCGTCCTGGGCAACTTTGCCACCGCCGGTAATATTTCCGGCGAATGTGTAGTCCCCCCCCTGTTTGAAGGACAACGTTCCCTCTCCGTTAACATCATTGGCAACTGTCACGTCACCTTTTATGTCACCCGAAGTGACTTCATCACCAAGCTGGAGCACACCGTTGCTAACGGTTGTGCCACCGATATAGGTGTTCTGTCCGGTAAGGACCAGTGTACCGAGATCGGTTTTATTGAGACCCTGGTTGCCTGTGAGCACCGAACCAATGGTTGCAGTCATTGTAGCACCATCGGCGGTTCCGTCACCAACCGCAATGATCGGCGCTCCCGTCGTGCTCGTCAGGTTGAGGGAGGAGCCATTAATCACATAACCATCGACAGCGAAGCTCATGCCGGCCGTGTTAATCTGCCCAGCCGTATCATCGACGGTGACAACACCCTTTTTGCCACCGAAGAACGCATATGAGCCATCATCGAAAGGTGCAAGCACATTGGCATTGCTGTCGGACCAGTTTGCAGTCGTTGCTTTCCAGGTCCCATCACCTCCGACAATGTTACCACTTTCGATATCGGCCTGAGTCCCTTCCCCGTTCCAGTACTGAACTTTTGCGCCATAGGTGTTCACGATATAGACCGAACCAGTATAGGCGGTCACAACAGTCATGCGATCCTTCGCCGCTTGTCCTCCCGGTACGACACCGAACGAAAGGCCGTCATCCGTCAGTGCGCCACCATAGGTGAACAGCTTGTAGGTCCCTGAACCAAAACCACCAGTATCGACCACATTAAGCGTACCATCCATCGTCAGATTGCCATCCACATGGAAAGCAGCTTGCTGAGACATGCTGCCCCACTGGACGCTGGTCGAGCTGCTGGCGGCGAGAGTCAGGTCACCTCCGATTGTTAGCGTCTGGCCGCCTTTGCCGTAAAGCGTTCCGCTTCCCACATCGACATTGCCGTCGATCTTGCCAGCACCGCCAACTCCGGCTGTGCCGTTGACGAGATTCACATTGCCACCCAGTTCACTGTTGACTTGCAGATAGCCGCTATTGATCGACGCGATCCCCGTGGCAGTGCTTGCGTCACCGTCGATGATCAGCTTGCCAGTTCCGTCCTTCGACCAATCCGTGGTCCCGGTCATATTGCCGGCCAATGTCAGATCCGCATCGTTCTGGAATGTCGCTCCGGCATCGCTCACAACCACATCGCGGTTCATCGTGAACTGCGCGGTATTCTGCAATGTAGCATTTTTAATCGTCAGAGAACCGCTTGTGTCGCCCAAATTGGCGTCAGCCGAAACCGCCAGCGTTCCGCTGTTGATTGTGGTGCCACCGCTATAGGTGTTGGTGCCTTTCAATGTTAGCGTGTCACTGCCGGACTGCTCGACGCTACCGGAACCACTGATCGTTCCCGCAAAGACCGGATTGCTCGACATGTTGAAGACAAGTGTGCCGTTGTTGTTTGCATCTGCACCGGTATTGACATTGCCCTGGATTTTGCCGGTTGCCCCGCCATTGCCAAGCTGGAGCCTACCGCTAGCAATAGTTGTACCCCCAGCATAACTGTTGTCCTTGGTCAGAACGAGTGTTCCAGCCCCGCTCTTCGCCAGGCCGCCATTACCGGAGATGACACCGTTAACAACCGTGTCATTGGTCGTGTCATCGGTTTCGATCGTACCGTTGCCTGCGCCGAGAGCAATGGTGCGGGCACTGGCAAAGCCTTGACTGTACTTGAGAGTCCCGCCGTCAATGGTAACCTGACTACTAACATCGCCAAGATTGTTTTCAGCGCCGACCGAAAGTGTTCCGGCCGTGATTATTGAGCCGCCGCTATAGATGTTAGCTCCGGTAAGAACCGTTTCGCCCGTGCCTTTCTGCACAAACTGACCTGCTCCTGAGATCACACCACTGAAGGTGAATGTTCCAGTCTTGTTGACTGCAAATGTTGCCTTGTCCGATCCATTCGCATCGACGGAAACACCCCCGACCGTGTCTATAGTGCCACCGTTGCCGAGCTCCAGCGAGCCCTGTAGGATATCTGTTCCACCGGTATAGGTGTTGGCACCCGTCAGTACCAGAGTGCCGTAATCGGTTTTCTGCAGGCCTTCGGTGCCAGCAATCGGCACCGCAATCGTGGCCGTCATGGCCTTGCCTGCATCGGTTGCATCCCCCACACGAATGATGGGTTTGTCAGGCGACGGAGCGTTCGGGTCGTGAGCAAGTGTGATAGGATTTGTGCCGGTCAGGCTATATCCATCCACCTGGAACTGCATACCAGAGGCCTGAATACCTGTATCAACAGTTACAGTGCCCGGCATGTCGTTAAAGATAGCAAACTCGTAGTTTTTCCAGGTCCCTGTAATGTCTGGATCGCCTGCATCATGCCAGCTGATATCCGTCTGGTTCCAGGTGCCGTCACCACCTTTCCAGATATTCAGCACGGCACCGGCAGTGTTCATGATATTTATCTGCTTGTTGTCATCGTCATAAACAATATACGCATCGGATATCTGGCCGCCGGGAACAGTGCCTATCGTTAGCCCTGTGCCAGTTTTGGTATATCCATTCTGATAATCGAACAGGCGATAGGAGCCCGGCCCGAACCCACCAAAATCCTCAATATTGACGGTGCTACTGTTCAAGGTAAGCGCACCTTGAACATTGAACAGACCGTTGCTGTTGGGGGCTCCGTAGGCAACTGCTATTGTGCTGCCAGCCTGCATGGTCAGGCCACCGCCGAAGGTCAGAATCGTACCATCCCGCCCCTTCAGCGTTCCCGCCACCGTGGTATCGCCACCGATCGTGCCACCACCTGCAAGGGTTCCACCGGCTGCTACAGTCATTGTTGATGTTGCACTGCCCAGAGTGCCATTCACATATAGACTTCCTGCGCTAACATTCGTTGTCCCGTCGAAGCCACTGCTGTCAGCTGTAAACGTCGAGGAGCCAGCGCCGTTCTGTTCAAGTTGGCCGTTACCACTTAAGACGTTATTGAAATCAATGTTGGTGCTAGCGGCGGCATCGAAAGCGAGCGTACCATTATTCGTCACATCGCTTCGGAGAGAACCGCTTGTGATTCCGTCGCCAATCTGCAACGTTCCGCCATTGTCGATAATCGTACCGCCGTCGATAACGGCGGAACCTGTCAAAATCGTCGTGCCTACACCAGTCTGCTCCAGGCTCCCGCTTCCGGTGATACCACCGTCATAGGTCAGTGTATCGCGGTTAAAGATTAGAGTACCGTTATTCTCGATATCGCCAGTAATGCTTCCGCTCTGACCGTCATCACTGCCGATCTGTAGCGTCCCCTGCTCAACGAATGTACCACCGCTATAGGTATTGGTCCCAGAAAGCGTAAGCTCGCCGGCACCAATTTTGGTCAGCCCGCCATTACCGGTGATACTGCCCGTCAGCTTCGTACTGTTCAACAAAGTGTCGATTGTACCTCCCCCGGTTTGGAGAGAAACATTACGATCCGAGTCGAAATCGCCAGTGAGCTGAAGTTCGCCGCCATTGAAGTTGAGACCGCCCGTCACATCTCCGAGATTGTCGTCGCTGCCGACCTGCAGCACACCGTCACTGATGGACGTACCGCCCATATAGGTGTTTACAGCCTCAAGTACGAGCGTCCCTTCGCCCGTTTTGGTGAGACCGCCATTCCCGCTTACCACTTTTTTGATCGTCGATGTCCCGTCATCGGTCTGGATCGTCGCATCTCCGTTCAGCGAGAAGGTGCGGTCCATTGTAACGTCATTCGACAACTCAAGTGTGGTGCCGGCAGCCATGGTGACAGAACCACTCGCCTCGCCAAGGTTGGCATCAGCGCTGATCTGCAGGGTTCCACCGTTGATCGTCGTGCCGCCAGTATAGGTGTTGGTCCCGGACAGCATAAGCGTGCCGCCACCTGTCTTCGTCAGACCACCAGTACCGGATACAACAGCAGCAAGCGTGTTGTTGTTTGCTCCAGTGTCGATTGTACCACCGGCATTAAGGACAACAGCATGACTGAACGCAAAAGAATCCGTTAACTGAAGGGTCGCGTTGTTGGCGATGGTAAAACCACCGGTACCCAGATTATCATCTTCGCTGATGGCCAGCGTACCGGCCGTGATCGAGGTGCCGCCACTATAGGCGTTACGACCGGAAAGAGTGATGGTGGTACCCGCCCCGGATTGGACAACCGAGCCGGTTCCGGAAATGATCCCGGAGAAATTATGATCTCCGTTGCTGGCAAATTCAAAAGTGCCGTTATTGGTCACATTACCGGTTATCCAGCCCGCACCGCTGAGACGAAGTGTACCATCCTTGATGTGCGTATTGCCGCTGTAGGAATTGTCGGCATTTGTCAGAACGAGTGTTCCAGTGCCGTCTTTCGTCAGCTCGCCAGTGCCAGACAGGACACCATCCAGCGTGCCGGTGTTGCCCTGGGTGTCGATCAGACCTCCGGCATCGTTGATCGTCATGGCTCTTGCAGTCGTGACATCAGCGGACAACTGTAGCGTTCCACCGTTGAAAGTGACCGCACCACTAGCTACACCCAGATTTTCATCCCTGCTGATCTGAACGATACCGCCGTCAAGGAACGTGCTGTTGTAGGTATTGGTCCCTGCAAGAACGAGCGTACCAACGCCGGACTTGTGCAATTCACCACCACCAACGACACCGCTCAGTGTGCTGATACCCGCCATGGTATTGATGATGGAACCCGTCGTTCCCAGCGTAATGCCTCTGGCGCTCGTCACGCCCTGGCTGAACTGCAGTTCGGCTTCACCATCAATCTTGACGGCTCCCGTAGCTATACCAAGATTGGTATCGTCCGAAATCTGCAGGATACCCGCCCTGATGTCGGTTCCACCTTGATAGTCATTGGTTCCGCCAAGAACCAGAGTACCCGTTCCCGCCTTGTTCAAGGCGCCGGTTCCGGTCAGCTTTCCAGTGAGCTTATTGACGCCGTCATCAAAAACATCAATCGTGCTGTTGGCATTGGTGAGTTTGATGCCACGCGTGGTATCGAAGCTCTCATCCAGACGCAGGGTCGCATCACCGATGATAATGCTGTTACTGCCATTCTGGCCAAAGTTCGCATCTTCAAAAACCGCCAGCGTACCGCCATCAATTTCGGTATCGCCGTTATGGGTGTTGGTGCCGGTCAGAGTAAGTGTGCCAGTACCGGCCTTGGTAAGCTTGCTTCCATCGATCACGCCCGAAATCGAATTGTCATTTCCATTCGTATCGATTGTCGCCCCGGTGCCACTCAGCGTCAGACCATGCGTCATGGTGAAGTCAGAACCGAATTGCAATGTTGCATCGTTGACGTAGAGGTGGCTATCAGGATTTCCCAGATTGCTGTTGTCACTGATCTGCAGAGTGCCTGCGCTCACATGCAGATCACCGGTGAACGTATTGTCACCACCCAGAACAAGCGTTCCGGTGCCAAGCTTGTTGAATTGTCCGGTGCCGCCGATGACGCCTGTAATTGTGTCTGTGTAGGTATCTGTATCAATGCTGCCGCCAGAGGCGCCAATCGTATAACCTCGTGTCGACGACAGACCTGCAGCAAACTGAAGTGTGCCACCATCGATATTGACAGCTCCCGCGACGTTACCCAGATTATTATCGGCAGCAACGATCAAGCTGCCTCCCAGAATTTCCGTGCCGCCGCTATAAGTGTTGGTTCCGGTGAGCGTCGTTGCACCACTGCCCTGCTGAACCAGCTTTCCGCGACCATCGATTGTATTGTCGAGCGTGAAACTGTTGGAGTGATTGACCGCGAGAATGGCATCTTCCTCCCCGCCCGATTCTCCTATCGTGATGCCTCCGTTCACTTTGCCGGTAGTTCCGGCATTTCCAAGCTGGAGCGTGCCAGCCTGAATGATCGTCTGGCCCGTGTAATTATTATCTGCCGTGAATATGAGGGTACCCAGATCGGTTTTTTTCATACCATTCGCGCCGGAAAGAACGGATTCAATCGTAGCGACAGTGTCTCCCGCCACAGCATTGCCCACGCGGATGAACGGCACATCGGCAGAACCGCTATCCAGTGTCAGCGCGCCTCCCTTGACTGTATAGCCGGTGGTTACAAACTGCATACCTGCCGTTGCAACAGCGCCGCTGACCGTTACCGTGCCCGCTTGACCGGAAAAGATTGCAAAGTTAGCAGGATTCCAAGTCGAATGAAGAGTGCCATCAACAAGCGTCCAGTTTGTTGTCGCTGCGTCCCATGTACCATCGCCGCCGGTCACCGAGTTGCCGCCGCTTGTTGTAGAACCATCCCAGTAACCAAGGTCCATTCCTGCAGAATTCGTAAGATGGATATCATTGGTATTGTAATTGAATGTAATATCTCCAGCCGCTACATCTTGCGGAAGAGTACCCGCTTGCAATGTTCCGGTATATGTTCCGGTTACGCTGAACAACTTGTACTCGCCAGGACCGAAGCCACCGAGAGAGCTGATATTCACGGTATTGTTGTTGAGGCTGAGATTGCCACCAACATTAAACAACATATCCGTGTTATCAGATACCGCACCGTAGGACACATTCAGTATGCCTCCCGACGCAAGTGTCAGGTTACTGCCGAAACCAAGCGTCGAACCTTGCATCCCTACAAGCGTGCCGCCGCTGTTGATCGTCGTATCGCCGCCGATACTGCCCGTACCGCCAAGCGATGCACCGCTCGCAACCGTAACAGTTCCCGTACCGAGTTGCCCGTCAACGACAAGCCCTCCGGCGCTCACCGTCGTGGTGCCGGAAAAGCCCGAATTGTCTCCGCTAACAGTGAGATTACCCGTACCCTTCTTTTCCAGAGTACCAGTGCCGCTAAGAACATGGGTGAAATCAATATTATTGCTGCGATCGACAATCAATGCGCTGTTGTTGACGATATCGCCATTGATGGAACCGGTGCCGCCGCCATTGCCGATTTGGAGCGCACCCGCCGAAATGGTCGTCAAACCCGCATAGTCATTGTCGCCGGTAACTGTCAGCTTGCCTGCACCGCGTTTATCAAACGTACCCGAACCACTGATCTTATTGCCAAAGGAAAAATCATCCGAACGATCCACGACAAGCGCCGATTTGTTCAGGATGTCACCACTCAGACTTCCGCCCGTACTGCCGGCACCGAGCTGCAGCGTACCGCTCTCAATCGTCGTTAGACCAGTAAAGGTGTTTGCACCTGTCAGAATGAGTGTGCCAGCGCCGCTTTGCTTCAACGAACCTGTGCCGGTGATCGTGCCAGCATAAGTGTAGGAATCGGAACGATTGAACGCCAGAGTGCCGCTATTGGTGACACTACCGGATATGGCGCCGGAAGCGGTGCCATTACCAACCTGCAGCACACCACGCTCAATCACGGTATTGCCGGTATAGGTGTTTGCACCAGCCAGAATCGTAGTGCCAGTGCCGCTTTGCTTCAGTACACCGGAACCACTGACCACCCCTGCAAATGTACTTGAGTCACTGCGGTTGAACGCCAGCGTTGCATTGTTGACGACATCTCCCGTAATCGATCCAGCCGCCGCCCCGCTACCGAGCTGCAGTGTACCTGCCGAAATTGTCGTGCCGCCACTGTAAGTATTCACGCCCGTCAGAACCAGCGTTCCGCTGCCCGTTTTGGTCAACTTGCCTGCGCCGCTTACAACACCGCTCAGCGTATCCGCATCGGCACCCGTATCGATCGTGCCGTTGTTGCTGGTAATGCTGAATGCGCGTGCGGATGTGATCGTACCTGCAAGGCTGAGCGTGCCGCCATCCAGTGTCACACTGCCGGTTGTCGCACCAAGCTTGGCATCGCTGGTGACCTGCAGTGTGCCACCGCTGATGGTCGTCCCGCCGGAATAGCTGTTCGTACCGTCGAGAATGAGCGTACCGGTTCCACTCTTGACCACCGAGCCAATACCGCTGATGCTGCCGGAATAGGTCTTGTTGTCGCTGCGGTTAAAGCTCAACGTACCGTTGTTCGTGACCGCGTTACTGGCAAGCCAGCCAGTCGTATTGCCATTGCCGACTTGCAGAGTGCCCGCAGAAATCGTTGTTGCGCCCGTATAGGCGTTATCGCCCGTAAGCGTCAGCGTTCCGGCACCCAATTTGGTGAGGGAGCCGCCGCCACTGATCACACCGGCATAAGCCAGATCATTGGAGCGATTGAAAACCACCGAACCGCTATTGGCTATATTGCTTGCTATCGAGCCCGTTGTGCCGCCACCGCCGATCTGCAACACGCCTGCGGTAACCGTTGTCAGCCCTGTCGCGCTGTCCGCGCCGGTCAGAATCATCGTGCCCGCGCCCGTCTTCGTCAATGCTCCCGCACCACTGATTGCGCCGGAGAAAGTACTATTGCCTGTCGCCGTTTCGATTGTGCCGCCGCCAGCGCCAAGCGTCACGGCGCGCGCATTGTCGAAGGCAGACGAAAGACGCAGCGAGCCGCCGCTAAAGTTCAGACCGCCAGAGGTGGCGCCAAGATTGCTGTTATTCGCAACCGAAATAACGCCAGCGTTAAAATTGGTTCCGCCAGTATAAGTATTAACTCCCGAAAGAGTCAGCGTACCTGCTCCCATTTGCGTGAGCACACCTGTACCACCGACAACCTTATCGAAGGTTATCGCGTCTGATCGATTGAATGCCAGAGTCCCGTTACTGGTCACACCGCTTGAGGTGGAGATCGACCCGAGCACACCGCCACCCCCGATCTGAAGCGTGGTATTCGCGTCAATCGTGGTAGCCCCGGTATAAGTGTTGGCTGCCGTCAGAATAAATGTGCCGCCTCCGCTCACCTGCAGCGTACCGCCACCGCTCACAACGCCTCCAAGCGTCGTTGTGCCCTTACGGTTGAGGATCAATGAGCCACCGTTCACGATTGCGCTGGTAATCGTACCGGTAGTGCCACCATCACCAATCTGCAAAATACCCGCATCGTTTTTCACCGTGGCCGCAGTAATGTCTCCGGTAAAAACAAATTTGCCTGTTCCCGATTTTTGCAGCACCGAGTTTACTGCACCAGTGACATTCCCTGCAAAAGTCATGTCGTTGTTTCCGGCAAAGTTCAGCGTCTTGCTGCCGAGCGCAATCGTGCCGCTTCCCGAGACCGTCTTCAGACTGGCCGTTGAGGCAACCCCGCCCAAATCAAGTGTCGCGCCTGTAGCGATGGTGACGTTAGATGCATTTTCCAGACCGGCGGCGCCGGAGAGCGCCAAGGTTCCCTGACGAATATCCCAGGCATTCGTACCGGTAATCGCACCTGTCATTGTCCAGGTGCCGGAACCGTCCTTCGCATAGGAGTTGAACCCGATATATTTTGTACCTAATGTAGTCGCATCAAAGGTACCGTTATTCGTACCGCCCAGCACGAACACGTTCCCTGTTGTGCCCGTCTTGACCACAACATTTCCTGTTATGGTTGAGCTGTTCCAGATTTCAAAAGTGTTGTTATTGCCGACAATATCGACAGCGTTGGCACCGAAACCTGCGCCGCCATAAGAAATTGTACCCGCATTGATCACATGCGTCCCATCTCCCATACGGAGACCATCGCCATCTGAACCGTTCTCACCCGTACCTTTACCACTCACACCTCCGGCACCACCCGTGCCACCGGTCAGGGTGCCATAATTTGTCAGGATCGCGCTTTGATCAATGACTAAGCCGTCACCACCAGCACCACCACCGGCACCCCAGGCAGTTGCAGAATTTTCGCTTCCACCGCCTTTTCCACCAGAACCACCAGTAATAGTCGCGCCCGACCCGACCGTCAGCGTTCCAGTACGAAGAATGGTACCGGCACCGCCGCCGCCGCCGGCGCCGCCGACGCCACCGCCAGTTCCCCCAGTCCCGTTCCCGCCGTTTCCACCTTTAATTGTCGATCCGCCTGTAAGATCAGAAGTTATGTCAGTACCAAGAAACAGCCCGGAACCACCGCCACCACCGCCGTAGGATGGCGTAGTGGCGGTGCCACCAGTACCACCTATAATGTTGAGCGGAACCGTCCCAACAGTCATCGCACCAACGGTACCGCCACTACCACCGCCAGTACTCTGACCAGAGATTGCTCCTTCACCACCTTGTCCATCCACTGCCGGGGATCCAGCTGTAAGCGCCCCGCCCCCCCAGCCGCCCGTGCCATTGCCGGAACCACCATAGGTTGTCTTGCCTCCTCCAGTTAGCCCCCCGGCATTTCCCTGCAGGTCCGCAGCATGCGCGATTGTTACCCCTAAATAAGCCGGAATAGGCAAGCTGATCGGCGCAATCGCCACGGATAGCGCGACCGCAGAGGCCCCACGAAGCAGAACTTGACTGATCCCGGTCAAGAGAGAAGAGCCAGTCTCGCGTTCAATATCGCACATTGACATCTTGATCAGACCTTCCCGAGAAGCACAGGTCTGGGTGTTCTTGTCGCTGAGTTTTCCAGCAAAGCAGCAATCGTTCATGCCGTAAGGCCCCTTGGCAAAAGCGCGCCAAAACGTGCCAAAAACACATCTTTAATCAAAATTTTTTATCAATATTGCAGTGGAGTATTTTAACGCTGATTTATAATAAAAATCAGAATCATAGTCACCAAATTTTAAATAATGATTTATTCATCTCAACTATAGTTAAAGTCAATACCTTAAAACATAAGTATAAATTACACAATAAATTATTTGTCATTATATAAACATTATGTTTATTGTTATTTTATTTAACTTTGTTCGAATATAGGAGGCGAGCGCATCCAAAAATGTTAAAGCCAATGAGAGACTGCACCAAAACCGGTCTAAAAATGTACCAGCCCACAGCCTGCTTTTGAGCGTATCGCATTTAATCGAACGCATGGCGTTCGCTTTATCTTTTTGTTTTTACGCATGTCGTTATCGGAAAACCGGTACCCACTTTTCCGCGACATGCTTTAGAACCGATCACGGTTGCCTCTAAAATAGGCTGCCGGGATTATACTGGATAATTATTCCGGCTGATTAATGCGCCGGTCGCCCCGTTGGGCGCACAAAGGTCGCTCTAACGGTTCTGTCGCAAAGTTTTCGTTTCAGTGCAGATGTGTTGGTGTGCTTGCTGATCAGAAGAGAGAGACAAGAGAAGTGATATGGTGGATTTCAAAGGAGCACATTTCCCCAAAAGTGTTCTCTTGCATGCCGTCTTCTTTTGCGTGCGCTATCCAGTCTCCTATCGTGACCTTCAGGAAATTCTGGCTGAACGCGGCATATCTATCGATCATGCAACCTTGAACCGGTGGGTTATACGCTACTCACCGCAGATCGCCGCACAGACTCAGCTGCGCAAGCGTCCTACGTCTCGCTCCTGGCGCGTTGATGAAACCTATATCAAAGTGAAGGGAAAATGGACGTATCTTTATCGCACTGTTGACCGGCTGGCCAAATCCTTGATTTCCTTTTGTCTGAACGTCGGGATTTGGTTACAGCACGGCGTTTCTTCAAGAAAACCATTGCAACTAACGGTGTTGCAGAGAGGGATGTCATTGACAAAAACGGGGCCAATCTGGCCGGATTGCAAGCCGTCAACACGATCCTGAAATTCACTGGTACAGGCGACCTAATTGAAATCAGGCAGATCAAATATCTCGATAACATCCTTGAGCAAGATCACCGCTTTATCAAACGGATCACCAAGCCGACAATGGGCTTCAAAGCGCTCCATTCCGCTTCAGCCACCATCGCAGGGATCGAGGTGGTACACATGATCCGTAAGAAGCAAGTCGTCAACGACAACCGTTCGCCATTACAGGCCTTGACCGAACTCGCAACATAACTACGCCCAGAGATAAGGACATTTCTACACGCCTCAAAACTTTGCGACAGAGCCTCTCGATCCGGTCAGCGGTGCGCTTTATGAAACCGTGCTGGAACAGCGCACTGCGCATCTCACGGCCAAAGAGGATAAGGTACCGCCGCCGCGCTCTTATTTTCCCGTGCGGGTCAAATCGGAGAAGTCCCGTGCGGATGCGGCCACCAGCAAGCGCGATCCGGAGCGTTAAGCACGTAAGCGCCGCCTGGGCGATATGGCGGCGCTATCGCCGTATGTCCGCGACCAGTTCACGGAAGGTGAATGCGCCGTGCTTTATATTGTCGCTGCCGATATCCGTGAACATGGTTCCTGCCGCTGCACCAACAAGCAAATCGGTGACCGTGCCGGTATGAAGCTGACATTGACCCGGAGCGCCTTGCGCAAAGCCCGCCAGCTCGGCTTGCTCAATATTCAGTACCGTGAGCAATGGCGCGGCAAAAACCTTGCCAACATCGTAACCATGGCCTGCGAGCGCTGGAAAGAGTGACTCGCCAGATTCCGCCCCAAACTTGGCTTTAATTTTCAGTCTAAGGCTGTCACAAAAACGGTGTCCTCAGAGACCTTCGGTACAAGTAAACAAAACGGATAGCCTGTTTCTGCTTAATCTTAGTCCAGAATAACCCTTATAATGGTTTTAGAATAAAAGCTCGTCGGATCCGCTGTGCCTAAACAAGCGGCATTTGTGCAGATTTTGACCGGTATTTTCAGGCGAACTGGCTGCAGACAGGAGCGGTTCCGGCTGCGGTGCAGTCAAGCATTCCTAGGATAAGCTGAAAATACGTGTAAAAACCGGTCACAAGATGATGACCAGCAACATTTACAATAACTTGCAATAAGCCGCATTCTAATCGTACAAAAAAGTTTAGGTTCGGGGACGAAAATTAAGTACTCTCAGACCATTGAAATCATTACGTAATTTTATGGCGGTCGGCTGCACCTTTTCTGGACAGCCATGTGACCGATTTTTACACGTATTTTCAATCTACCCGCTCCTCAATAAGACGAGCAAGAAAGTTTAGTGGCCGGCCTTAAAATCGGGCGTTGCGCCGCCGGATCGAATGCCGATTTTTTAGCGTTTTCTCAAGACTGTGATGTTGATTTCTATATCCTCCTTTTTACGGGCACACCAATTTCGCCACTGAGCATTAAGCGGACGCACATATACGATAGAGTGGTAAACCTTTGAATTGTAAAGGCTCTTTACGGAAGTGAGCATTGACGGACAAGACTGATCTACGCCCCACTTCGGAGATTTTGCATCATATAATCTGTCAAATACTGAATGACTTTCGACCGGAGGTCTGAACCGTTCAAGGAGCGATCAATGTACTGCAAACGGTTCGTCTAAATGTATATTCATGCCGGTTAATGTTCAGTGGCCATGATAGGAGGTGCATGCGCACAACCCTTTACCGAGGCGTCTAGCGTCTACAGATATTTCAAGGCCGTCATGCTCGCGTTATGAAAGCATACAATTTTTATAAGATTGAATCTGACAGTCTACTCTTGAGAGGAACCCCGATGTGCTTGAACACTCCTGCAGAGCCTTGCTCAAGCATATTTGAGCTCTTTGCGCTTCACGATTGTCTTCACTCTGTGCCAATGCGGCAGCAGGAATAGAAAGCATGAACAATAATGCTAAGTATTTATAAGTTTTCATTATAAATCTCCTTTATTGAGAGGGATATAATACAATGAAGTAATACAGGATTGTATCGCTATATGTTGCCCTTATAAGTTTCTGAACATTAAACGGCTACACATATACGGTAGAGGCACAAACAACTGAATTATAAAGATTTATCACGGAAATGAGCATTGATGTGACTGGGCTGATTTAGGTCCCACTTCAGAAATTTGGGATCATATAATCCGTCAAATAAGGGGTATGAACCAGAACCCCATAAAATTCTGCGCCCTGATTTGGGTATACCCTGTGTGAACTAGGCATAACCGGTGCCACTTGGTTAATTTTGCTACTTCAACAAGACCAATACACCCAAATGACCTGAACAGTGCTCTGTTGCAAAAAATGCAGCTGTCAAGGAAGGCCCCTCGTTCCCTGCTGTCAAGCGGTCTGACCTTGTAGATTCTGGGCGAGCATTTCCACGGCTTCTGCCAACACGCTCTGCCCGATACCAAAAGCGCGTTCAACGATACGCGCTTCCCCGCGGATGTCTCGTGTCAGGTTGAAAATAGCAGCCTGACCCTTGCGCAACGCCCGTATGACCTTGAAGCCCTTGATTGTCGCATATGCCGTCTTCAACATCTTGAACCCTCTGACCGGTTTGATCAGCTGCTTCAGCTTGCCGTGGTCAGCCTCGACGACATTGTTCAGGTATTTGACCTGCCGATGCACCAGTTCATCAGGGCATCTGCCTTCGGCCTTCAACTGCGCGATGGCAATCCCGTAGGTTGGTGCTTTGTCAGTGTTGATGACACGCGGCGTTTCCCAGTCTTTCAAGCCGTTCAAAGCCTTCCCCAAAAAGCGCTTGGCTGCTTTGGCGTTACGCGTCAGAGACAGGTAAAAATCGATCGTGTTGCCGAATTTGTCGACGGCTCGGTAAAGATAAGTCCATTGTCCCCAGACTTTCACATAGCATTTCCAGCAAAAGTGCGTAGCGGTTTTGCGTCGGATAATACGAAAAAACAAGGAGATAGAGCATTTCCAATGATTTAAGAAAAACAGGAAATGCTCTAGGTTTCATCAACCCGCCAGCTTGTTGACTGTGGTCGGCGCCAATGCCAGCGCAGCCGTTTTCAATCTCCGGCGCGTATTTCTGGACCCAGCGATAAATCGTGGAATGATCGACGGGCACACCGCGCTCACCCATCATCTGTTCAAGATCGCGATAGCTGATCCCATACCGGCAACACCACCGCACCGCCTATAAAATCACGTCACCCTGAAAATAGCACCACTTGAAATCGCTCATCAACAGTCTCGCTGAAAATTGTCAGCACTCTTGCGGACATCGGCAAAATTTTTGCAACAGAGCCGTTCAGAGCGTATCCACACCAAATGTTTCGGAAAAATTATATGGATTTACCAGTCGTAAGGTTGTTGGATTTGTCATATCAGTAAAAGTCACCATAAGCGGCCATTGATAATCCGGCACAACGATTACACCTTGTGCACGGCCTCACTGTTTACTTACTTCTTAAAAAAGCTCTTCAGTGGCCGATCGCCTTTTCAATCCGGCGATACTCGCAGAAGCAACAGTTTCTAAATAATCTGATTTTTCGGGGTGCTTTATTAAAGCAAACAGATATCGACCATCTCCCAAATCAACAACTACCGCCTCACCCAGTTGCTTCCTGTTCCATCCCAAGCCACCCAAATCAATAAGGTATCCAGTCCACTCCGCGGCACTGACAGAGGCACCTGAGACCGGTCCTGAAGGAGGATCGACTACAACTGTCATTTTTCGATACCATGAATAAGTTGGGTATCTATACTTATAACCAACAAAAAGAACTGCTACGGCAACAAAAATTCAATGAAAATCTTCAAACTCTTACATCCTCGGTAGACATTTTACGCCCAGATATTCTTTAAAAAATCTTAACACTCGAATATTTATGATCTACTTTCGAGAAGATTTATAATAAGAATAGAGAAAAGATATAAATAAATACGAAACTGCACGGTTCTTATCGAAAAAACATCACATGTTAAGAGCGTTCACATGCGCGTATATATGCATATAAAACAATCAACAAAACTAACATCACCGGAACCAAGCATCATAAAATGTTCAAATAGTTTTAAAAAAATCACAAGAAACTGTCACTGACCTGTTATCTGCCGCTGTTAGGTGCCTGCTCAAATAACCCGATGAGATGAAATTCATCTTGAACAGGAGAGCGCCTGATGGCCTTTGACAATAAGACATCCACCCGCACTGCATTCCCGCTCAGCCGCCGCACATTTCTGCGTGGTACAGCCGCCACTGCCCTGAGCATGCCGTTTGTTCTGCGTGCCGGTGATGCTCTGTCCTCCTCCGGTAACCTGCGTATTGCGGCCTGGGCCGGTTATGTCTCGCCGGAAATGCTTGCTGCTTTTGAAAAAGCCACAGGCATCAAAGCTACCTACACCGCTTATGGCACCAATGATGAAATTCTCAACCTGATGAAAGTCAATCAGGGTCAGGGTTTTGATGTCATCTGGCCGGCGCTTGACCGCGTACCGAATTATGTTGAAGCCTCGCTCATCGCACCGATTGATGAGAGCAAAGTGGAATGGGATCGTTGCATCGACAGCGCTTTGAAGAGCTCTGAAAAACTCGGCGCGGTTGTTGATGGCAAGCGCTATCAGGTACCGACAGATTGGGGCACGGAAGCAATTGCTTTCAACACGGAAAAATCGCCGCTTGTTTATGGTGAAGCATCTTATAGCGACCTATGGAAGCCGGAAATGGCTGGTAAAGCCACTGTTCGCGGCCATTCCGCACTCGTTGGTCTCGGCCTGTGGCTGGAAGCTGAAGGCAAACTGCCACGCCCGCTGCTGGAAAGCTTTGCCAGCGAAGAAGCGATGCGCGCCAATTATGATGTGATCCTTAAAGAAGCGATTGCCCGTAAAGGTAATATTGCTCAGTTCTGGGCAAACCAGAATGAAGCACAGGGCGCTTTCCTCACCAATGGTTGCATCATCGGTCAGACATGGGATTCAACTGCGGCCGGTTTGAAAGAACAGGGACAGCCGGTCAGCTATATCTCGCCGAAAGAAGGCGCACTGGCATGGATGGAAGGTGTCTCATTGCCGGTCGGCGCCGAGAATATCGATCAGGCCTATGCCTTTATGAACTGGATGCTCACACCGGAAGCCGGTGCGATGTATGCAAGCCATGCCAAGGTTAACACCACTGCTAAGGGCGCAGAAGCGCTGCTGCCGGAAGCTGACAAAGCATTCTTTGCCGCTGCCTATCCTAAAGATGCACTGGACAAGCTGTGGTGGTGGCCAATTCAGGAAAGCTGGTTTGTCGAACTGCGCTCTGAATATCAGGATCAGTTCCTCGGCGCATAAACCGGATAACAGATACGGTTTTGCCTGTATCTGTGAAAACCTCCCCCCGCCTTCTGCCAAAACGCCGGTTTGCACTTAAAACTGCAAACCGGCGTCATTTAAAAATGAGAATTCCCTATGACAAACGCAGTCAGCCTTCAGAATGTCGAGATGCGATTTGCAGCCACGACCGCTGTTAAATCAATGTCTCTGGATGTTCGCTCCGGTGAGTTTTTTTCCATTCTGGGGCCTTCCGGCTGCGGAAAAACGACCCTGCTGCGTATGGTCTCGGGCTTTTTACAGCCGAGTTCCGGCAAAATCTTAATTAATGGTCAGGATATGACCCATGTTCCGGCCAATCGCCGCCCGACTGCGATGATCTTTCAGTCTCTTGCATTATTTCCGCTGATGCCGGTCTGGGAAAATATCGCCTTTGGTCTTGAAGTGCGCTGTGTCAGCAAAGCGCAGCGCCGCCGTGAAGCAGACCGCCTTCTGGAGCTGATTGCTCTGCCCGGCTACGGTGATCGTATGCCGCATGAATTATCGGGCGGGCAGCGTCAGCGTGTCGCCATTGCCCGCGCTCTGGCTATTGAGCCGCAGGTATTGCTGCTGGATGAGCCGTTGTCCGCGCTTGATCTGAAGCTGCGCCAGCATATGCGTGCCGAGCTTCGTGAATTGCAAAAACGTACCGGCGTGACTTTCATTTACATCACCCATGACCAGTCTGAAGCCCTTGCCATGTCTGACCGCATTGCGGTGATGAATGCCGGCCGGTTGCAGCAGGTCGGCGCACCGATCGATCTTTACACCAAGCCTGCGACCTCATTTGTCGCTGAATTCGTGGGCGAGAATAATATTGTCTCCGGTACTGTGGTTGATACTTTTGACGATTTTGTTGTGCTGGAAGGTATCCATGGCCGTTTTATCGGCCGCCGTGGTGCAGTCTTGCAGCGCAACCAGAAAGCACGCCTCTATGTGCGCCCAGAAGCGCTGACTTTGGACGCCGCTGAAGAAGATAACAAGCTCACCGTTGTCTCAAAACGCTTTGATTTTGAAGGTTCTTTTGCCACTGCCCACACGGTTCTGCACCATGAGCAGTCACCTCTGAATATGCAGGTCACCATACCGCATAAGAAACTGCATCAGGTGCCTGAAATCGGCAGCAGCTTTACAACCGGCTTTTCCAAACAAGACGCGGTGGTGCTGGCACATGACTGAGATCTATCAACGCTTCGGCAAAACACTCGGCACAATTTTCATCGCTATTGTTACGTTCTGGCTGCTGTGTCTGGTGCTAATCCCTAATCTGACCATGCTGGATTTTGCGCTGCGCCCTAACCTGCCGCCCTCACAACTGGGCGGAGAAAAAGACGTCTATTCCGCTGATAATTTTCTCTATTTGTGGAACCACCGCAGCCACAGCGCTATCTTTCTGAAAACAATCTGGTCGAGCGCTTTTGTGACCCTGACCACTTTTGTGCTGTGCTATCCGCTGGCCTATTGGCTGGCGCAGGTTGCCAGCATGCGCAAAACCGCCTTTGTGCTCGTTATTCTCATGATCCCTTATATGATGAATGAAGTGCTGCGCGGGCTGGCATGGTTTATCATTCTGGCTTTTGAAGGCCCGCTGAACGCGATCCTGCTGAACCTCGGTCTGCTGGATGAGCCGGTGCGTTGGTATGGTGACGGCGGTGTGCTGGCCGGTATGGCCTATGCCTATCTGCTGTTTATGCTGTTCCCGATGTATAATTTGATCAGCACGCTCGACCATGCCCAGATTGATGCTGCGCATGATATGGGGGCAAGTGCATGGCGCATCCATCGCCGCATTGTCCTGCCCCATGCCAAAGTTGGTATTGCAACAGGTTGTGTCTTCACATTCATGCTGTCTGCAGGCAGTTATATGGCACCGGCCCTTCTGGGTGCACCGGGTAGTCGTTGGTTTACCCAGCTGATCTATGACTGGTTCTTTGAAAGCGGCAACTGGAACCGCGGTGCGGCCTATGCTGTCACTTTGCTGGTTCTATGTATGTTTGTGGTGCTGGGCACGCTGCGCCTGTTCCGCGTTAATCTTGCGAGTGCCGTCAAATGAGTAATGTTCAGTCTATTTCGGGTCAGGCCGCAAGTTACAATCAGCGTTTTTATCAGCCGACATGGCTGCAACGCCTCAGCGACAGGCTGCCGCGCATTGGTTTTGCGCTCTATATGCTGTTATTTTTCACCTATCTGATGTTGCCGCTTGGTATTCTTGCAGCCGCAACCTTTAACAGCAGCAGCTTTCCCACAATTACGCCATGGCTTGGCACCACCCTTCAATGGGTGGATGCCATGTTCAAAGATACGCAAATGTGGACTGCATTGGGCAAATCCCTGCTGATTGCCGCAGGTGTAATCGCGATTTCCTTGCCGGTAGGTACTGCGGCCGCTCTTATTCTGACCAGCCTGCACGGGCGTTCGCGTAATTTTCTCTATGCTTTGATGGTGTCGCCCCTGCTCACACCCGGTGTGGTGATCGGTATTGCCACATTGCTGTTCTGGCGCAAAACAGGGATCAGCGGCGGTCTTTTCTTGACCATTCTTGCACAATCCAGTTTCATTATTTCGTTTGTGATGCTGATGATTGCCGCACGGTTGCAGCGCTTTGACCGCACGATGGAAGATGCCGCGCTCAGTCTCGGTGCTTCCCGCGCCTATGTGTTCCGCCGCATTCTGCTGCCCTATCTGCGTCCGTCATTGCTGGCAGCGTCATGTATCGCGTTTCTACAATCCTTTGAGAATTACAACACAACCCTGTTCGTGCGCGGTACTGAAACGCCCCTCACCATCTTTATCGCCGCCAAAGTCCGTGCAGGTCTTACACCTGCTGTTAATGCTCTCGGCTTAACGATGATGATACTGACGATTGGTGGTGCAATCGGCTGGGAGATCGCCCGTCGCAGAAAACGCTCATAGGCTGTTGATACGGGGCGTGGTTCAAAAAATATGCTGCGTCCCCTGCTCTTACTTTCCATAATCTGTTCAGTGCTTTCCGTCTCTGAACAGAAACCAAACAAGGTTGCAGAAAAACCGGGACTATCCATAAAACCTGTGATGCGATAGAAACGCGGAAGAGCGCGGTTTTCAAAACAGACAGGGATCAGTTATGAACAATAAAAGCTATTTTACCGGCGGAGTGTTCAATGTATTCTGATATTGAGATTGCCCGCGCAGCCCAAAAGCGCCCGATCATTGAAATTGCCGCGAAACTGAATCTCGGGTCTGATGATCTGCTGCCTTATGGCCATGATAAAGCAAAACTGACCCATAATGTGGTGAACAGGCTTAAATCCGGCCGCAAGGGCAAGCTTATTCTGGTCACTTCGATCAATCCGACACCAGCCGGAGAAGGCAAAACCACAACCTCTGTAGGGCTGGGCGATGCACTGAACAAAATCGGCAAGAAAGCGGTCATTTGTCTGCGTGAGCCAAGCCTCGGGCCAAATTTTGGCATGAAAGGCGGCGCGGCAGGGGGCGGAAAATCACAAGTCATTCCGATGGAAGATATTAATCTTCATTTTACCGGCGATTTTCACGCAATCAGCAGTGCTAATAATCTGCTCGCCGCAATGATCGACAACCATATCCATTGGGGTAACAGCTTAAGATTTGATACACGTCGTATCAGCTGGCGGCGCGTGGTTGATATGAATGACCGCGCTTTGCGGGATATAACCATTGCACTCGGCGGCCCTTCCAACGGTTATCCGCGCGAATCCGGATTTGATATTTCGGTTGCTTCCGAGGTTATGGCGATCCTCTGCCTTGCGGAGGATCTGACTGATCTGAAAGCACGTCTGGCGCGGATTATTGTCGGTTATAATCTTGATAAACAACCGATTACGGCCGCAGATTTGAAGGCCGACGGGGCTATGACGGCGCTGCTGAAAGATGCATTGCAACCAAATTTGGTGCAGACAATTGAAAATAATCCCGTGCTTATTCACGGCGGGCCATTTGCCAATATTGCGCATGGTTGCAACAGTGTTATCGCGACGAAAACAGCGCTGGCACTTGGTGATTATGTGGTGACCGAGGCTGGTTTTGGCGCTGATCTTGGTGCTGAAAAGTTTTTCAATATCAAATGCCGCAAAGCCGGACTGAGCCCTGATGCCGTTGTTGTTGTCGCAACAATCCGTGCATTGAAAATGAATGGCGGCGTGCCAAAAAGTGAGCTTGGCAGCGGCAATGCAGAAGCATTAAAAAAAGGCTCAAGCAATCTCATCCGGCATATCCGCAATGTCCAAAAATTTGGCCTGCCGGTCGTGGTCGCGATCAACCATTTCGCTACCGACACGCATGAAGAAATCGCTGTACTTAATGATGTTTGCAACGAGGCCGGTGTTAAAGCTATTCTCTGCCGGCATTGGTCAGAAGGCGGTGCGGGTGCAGAAGACCTCGCCTATGAAGTTGCAAAACTTGCCGATAATAATGATGCCGAGTTGCAGCTGCTTTATGAGGACAACCTTCCTCTGTGGGAGAAAATCCAGACAGTAGCGCGCGAAATCTATGGTGCAGAACAGGCCAGAGCAGAACCGGCAGTTCTGAAACAGCTTGAGCAATGGGAGCGCGACGGGTTTGGGCATTTGCCTGTCTGCATGGCGAAAACGCAGTATAGCTTTTCCGTTGATCCGACCGCTTTAGGCGCACCTTCAGGCCATATCGTTCCTGTCCGTGAAGTCAAACTCTCTGCCGGAGCCGGTTTTATTGTCGCTATTTGCGGGAATATTATGACCATGCCTGGCCTGCCGAGAACACCGGCTGCAGAACATATCGGGCTTAATCACAATAATGAAATTCAGGGATTATTCTAAATCTTTGCCTGCATAAAATTCAACGCCTGCCTGTGTAAACGCACCGGCAGGCGTTGAAAACTATAAGTCAGATATCACACATTATGGTATCCGATAACAAACCTATTTATTACATAATTTTTATTCCAAGCAGTTTCCCTGATAAAACCCTATGCGCCAGCCAGGCCATTCTGCTCTTCGATATTTTGTTTATGTCAGCTCAATTTATTCAAAAATCCGGAGCCCTTGCTCAATCGGACAGGGGGCAATTTGACCTTCGTTAAAACCGGAAAAAGAGCAGACACAATACACACAGACAGCTTGTATCCCGCATAAAACTTACGCAATCGCAGCACATTTCAAAGCCGGGAGTCTGCACTCGGCGTCACGTTCAAAATTATATTCAACTGTATTTAAGAGAGATATGAGGATGTCTGAGAACTACAATATATCTCTCAAATTTATAGAAACCTGTGATAAATACAGTGAAAACCTGTTCTATTCTGACAGGTCGGCAGATTTAACCTATGGTGAAATGCGCACCATGGTCATCAATCTGGCTGGTTTTATTTCTCAGAGAAACAATCTCAAGAAAGTTGGCATCCTCGGCACAAAAAGTCCAGAAGCCTATGCAGGTATTCTTGCAGCTGGTTATGCAGGCGCTACTTATGTGCCGCTTAATCTGAAATGGACAGAGCACAGAATAGTGCAACTGCTCGAAGCATTGCAGTTGGACGCGCTCATTGTGGACAAGCAAGGGCTTGCCCTGCTCACTCCGGCGGCTTTAAGCGCCGCTCCGGATATGATTATTGTACCAAGTGATGAAGATATTATCCCTGCCCGCCCCGCACAAAACATCACTGCATTCTCCGGTCTTAAAGCGGCTCAACTTCCGGAGCCTGCCTTCGTCAGCAAACAAGATCTGGCCTATATTATCTTCACTTCCGGTACGACGGGACTGCCGAAAGGCGTTATGATCTCAGCCGGAGCGCTTGAAAGTTATATTGAGCAGGCCAAACTTTGGACACAGCTGACCCCTCAGGACAGGCTTGCCGAAACATGCGATGTGACTTTTGATTTAAGCGTCCATAATCTTTTTTTATGTGTTGATGCGGGTGCGTCACTGCATATTCTCTCGTCACTGGAGATGCTGGCACCAAGCCGCTTTATCCGTGAGCGTTCTATTACAGTCTGGATGTCTGTCCCCACTCTGGCAGCGATGATGCGCAAAAGCGGGGCTCTCAAACCGGATAGTTTGCCGACACTCCGCTCATCCATTTTCTGCGGGGAACCTCTGCCGGTCGCAACTGTTGAGGCATGGTCAAAAGCAGCGCCTGACAGCATGATTGATAATATTTACGGTCCGACCGAAGGAACAGTCATCTGCCTGCGTTATCGGGTGCAGTCTGATCCGGTCATAACCCCCGGCCGTGATATTATTGCGATCGGCACACCTTATCCGTCCATGCAAGTTGCGGTTCTTGACGCTCAGCAGCGCCCTCTTCCAAACGGGCAGATTGGTGAAATTGCGCTCTGTGGCCCCCAGCTCGCTGAAGGCTATTTCACTTATGCCAATACCAGCCAAACAGACCGTTTTCGTGAGATTGAAGGCCAGCGTTGGTATCTGACCGGAGACTTGGGGATGTGTGATGACAACGGTATTTATCACCATCTTGGCCGCACGGATAACCAGATCAAGCTCAAGGGTAACCGCATTGAGCTGGAAGAAGTTGAAGCACATCTCAGACATGCGGCACAAAGCGAAATGGTTGCCGTTATCGCCTGGCCGGTTATCGAGAATTCCGTTCAGGGATTGGTTGCGTTCTGCACCAGCCCGCTAAAAGAAAACGAGATAAAATCTGCGCTGCTCAAAAATCTGCCCCGCTATATGGTGCCGGAAAATATTCACATACGGGATGCGCTCCCCGTGAATATCAACGGCAAAGTTGACCGCAAACAACTCCTTGAACAAATGTAATCTTTTCCTGCAATTAAATACGGAAATTAAAATGTCTGCCTTGGATATTCAAAATATTAAAGAGCATATTACCGGCATTCTTTCGGGCTATAATATTCATCAGATTGCAGAAGATCAGCCGCTATTTTCTTCCGGATTGCTGGATTCTCTTGCTGCGGTTCAGATCCTGACGCAGTTAGAAACAGATTTTGATATTGATCTCGCCGATGAAGACTTTGATATCAATCATATAGACAGCCTTCAGTCGCTTGAGAGCTATTTAATGACGCGGAAAAGCTGAGCGCTTTCGTTCATTTAACATACCCGTTTCCCCTGCTTTTTAAGATTGAACGATGAAGCTGCGCCCTTTAACCATTGACCAGCTGGATTACGCCTCAGAACTTCTGAATGAAGGTTTTCATAAGCGCACGGCTGCGACCTGGAAGGCAAATCTGCTTGACATATTTAATCATGCAGAAAAGCTTGGTCACTCGACAATCGGCTATATCGCTTTCAACAAAAATGGTGATATCGGCATCTGCCTGACAATTCCGTTGGTTCGCTCGGTCTATGAGCAAAAGCCTGTCGCAGCGGCCAATCTGGCGGCATTCTACCTCAAGCCGGACTATCAATGGATGGCAGCCCTGTTTCTGCGACGTATCATATCGGTCGCTGATATTGATTATGTTGATGTTACAGCGATTGCCACGATGCGAAAAATCAATACGCATTTGGGCTTTTCAACATCTGCCATTGCTACACTCGTCGTGCCGTTGACGATTGCAGCTTTTCGTCCTTCTAACGGAGCATCAATACAGGCTTATGACCCGCTGGCGTCAGAAAATTTTTCAGAAGACACAGCACAAATACTCAGCGATCACATCAGTCTGGGTTGTCTGGTTCTCATGGTCGAAGTGAATGGTGAACGTCATCCTGTTATTTTAAAGCCTAAGAAAAGGGGCAGTCTTCGCAGTGCCAGAGTTATTCTGGTGAAAGACCGGTCATTGATTTACGATAGTCTTGGCACGCTTGCCCGATATCTGATGTTGCGCGGCTATTTTTTCCTTGAGATGGATGTAATCAAAAAGCCTGATCTGTGGGGATGTTCGTTGCGCAAGAGATCTGCGCCTGTTCAGTCAACACTGCCAAGACTGAATAGTGCAATCGATCATACCTATACTGAACTCGTGTTCATTTTGTAGTTGTCTCCGATTTCGTGCGTGCCGTGAAAGGCCGCGCCTCGCGTAAAATATAGCAAGAGTTTCCCGTCATTCGAAAACGCTATTGGGGCTGCAAGTTCTGGGGCCGCGGCTATTTTTCGTCGACAGCCGGCAATGTCACCGAGGATATCATTAATAACTATATCGATAACCACGTCGATGCCCATAAAACCGACAATTATCATAATATCACATTGGATTAAGCCCGCTTGTACCGGCTTTAGCCGGAACCCTGCTAAGGACTGCAGTCCTCTCTTGAACCTTCCGGCTTCAAGCCGGAAGTAATTCAGCCAACTTGACTGTGAAATGCTCTAGTGATCGTCTGATCCCATCACAAAAGTTCCGCCCGGTATCCAGATCATCTCCTCCAGAACCTCATCGATATTGTATTTTTTTGAGACTTCCAGACCCATTGCCACCCTCCGGAAAACATCACTCAAAACTACAGTTTTGATTATGCTTTCAGAAGTACGTAACGGTAAATCTATAGATGAAAACGGCAAACAATCAGAAATTAATTATGCCCAATAAACGGCATTTGCCGGACAAATGTCCTGTTTTCCAAACTATCCAGAATAAAAGCGGCAACCTCTTCAACTGTTATGAACCGAAGCTGCACATTGCGCGGTGTCCGGGTCAAAATATGTAATGGTTTTTTAGTCGTGCGGGAGCTGAAAGGTGCCGGACGAATGATTGTCCAATCGAGGCTGCTTTGCCCGATTATCGCTTCCTGAATGTCTTTATCTGCATATTGATGACGGGTAATGAACGGATAAATGAGATAATTATAAAACCATCCGCCATGACCTTTGGTATCTCCTGCGCCAATCCCCGTTATTACAACAAGCCGGTTCACTCCTGCAGCTTGCATCACATCCACAAGCTCTCTGGTCACATCAGAAAAAAGCGTCGTTCTTCCGGTGTGATCAACACCAAGACATACAACCACGGCATCATGACCGGTAATATTTTGCTCTAAAAATGCTTTATCCGCAGGCGCTCCGACGGCTATATCAAGATTGAAACCCGCGACAAGTTTGCCGGCATCCCGTGTCTGCGCTGTCACTTTGTGACCACGCGCAACACATCGCTGAACGAGTATTGAGCCTACTTTGCCCGAAGCTCCCAAAATAAACACCCGAAGCTTTTCCGGTTTTGAAACAGAGCTGCTCTTCATAGCTTATTATTCATCCTGACTTCAGTCCCCAACACGCAAAGCCGGCATGTTGCGCCCGTTCTGATGCAGGGTCAGCTTTGTGGCTTTTCCGTCTTCCACAGTGAAACTGATTTGTGCATCAACTTCGCGCAGAAAGAATTTCGTATCGCTCTCCGGATAGGCTGCAAAACGCTGCTGACCGGTCAGTTGCAAAAATAACTGCCCCTTTTCTTCGGTTATGCTCATAATCGCACCGGGGGCGAGCAGATACTGGCCGACATAAGCGGGCAGTTTTGCGGTATCAATCGCAACAGCAATGCGTATCGGAGGCTGGGGCAGCAGTTCTTGCCGCGCGTCCAGCAAATGAGCGCCGATATCATCAATACCCGTAATGCTCAGGCGATTGGACAAGACAATAACGCCATTGCCATTCTCACGGTCGAAACCGGCGAAACTTTCAAAGCCGCCTGTCCGGCCATTGTGCCAGACAATCGTACGGCGGGCGAGTTTGGAAATGACCGGACCAAGACCAATCTTACGCGCTTTCCCGCCAGCCGGTCGGCTATGTTCCGTGAGCAAAGCAAAGGCAGGTTTAAGCGGGGTTTCCGTTTGTCCTGAAGCTGCAGCTATGAATCTGGCAAGATCACTGGCCGAAGTGATGAGCGCACCAGCCGGTGCAAATGCATCAAAATCCCAATGACTCACCGGTTCCCCGCCCCGCCCATGACCTGTTGCCATATCCGGTTGCGTATTACCGGTCAAAGCCAGCACGCTTTGTTTCATGCCCAGCGGATCAAGAATTTCCTGCTGCACCATCCGGGTATAAGAGCGGCCATCAATATGGGTAATCGCCAGCCCCAGCAAAGCGGTACCGGCATTGGAATAGGAAAAATCCTTACCAATCGACCGGTTCAGACGATATGTCGCCAGCCAATCGAAAAGACCCTGACTGCCATAGCCGGTATAGGGGTTATTTATATCCGCCGTCATCAGATCATCCGGCAGGCTTGGCAAACCGGATGTGTGCGTGGCAAGATCAAACGCTGTAATTGCTCTGCCCTTATAGGTCGGCAGAACAGTATTTGCAGGCAGATAATTGGCAATCGGGGCGTTGAGATCAATCCGACCGTCCAGCACCAGTTGCGCCAGCAACAGATTGGTGAAGACCTTGGTAATCGAACCGGCTTCAAACAGAGTATTCTCGTTCACCTGTCGTGGATCATTACGGCCAAACTGACCATGTGATACAAAGCGGGATCTGCCATTTTCGATCAAGGCAACAACAATGCCGGTCTGACTTCCATCAATTCGGTCAGTCAGAATTTTCTTAACGTCATCATCAGAAGGCAGTGTCACTTCTTCAGCAAAGACCGGCACCAGCATCAGAGCTGTGGCCATAAATGCAGACAGAACGCGCTTCATATTTATCTCCAGTCACTAGAGCGGTTTACGTCCAGATTGGATCATAGTGCTCGCTCTAGATTCTTTAATTTGGTCGCATTATCACGGGCGTCAAGTTGATCCAACTTGACTGTGAAATGCTCCTAGTGTTCAAATCTGGAATAAAACTGCGAAGATATGGTGGGGAATTTACCCAAATTGGCCTTATAGAAGATGTTTTTCACAGGGCTGTTTTTCAGCCGCGATGTTAGAGCATAATTCCTTAAACTTGGATCAGTTTGAAGTAAAATTATGCTCTCATTTTAAAGTGTTAGAGTGACCTTTGTGTGCCAAGTCTGGCACACGGCGCTCTAGTTCAGATGTTTTCAATAAAAAAGCCGGAGCCGTGTATGACAACACCGCTCCGGCCTCTCTCACTGATATCACACTGCGATGCTTTAGAAATCAAACGAAGCGGAAAGCATGAATGTACGCGGTGCACCGGCCGAGATAAAACCACGGGCTGACGATGCCCAGTAATTTTCGTTGAGAACATTCTCAACGGTTGCTCTGAACTCTACCGGCTTGCCATTCTCACGAAGCATTGTGTAACGCGCGCCCAGATCAACGCGTGTCCAGTCCGGCACTTTCTGCAGGTTTTTCTGGTCATAATAAGTGCTGCCTGTATGGACAACACGACCGGTCAGCGTCAGCCCCTCAACCCACGGCGTGTCATACTCGCCATAGAGGCTGATAGCTGTTTTCGGAACACCCGGAACTCTGTTACCGTTCGTTTCGGGATTTCCTGTTTTATCCAGCTCGGCATCCATAAATGTAATACCACCCAGCAAACGAATACCGTCAACCGGCTCGCCGAACACAGAGAGTTCCAGCCCGCGATTGACCTGAAGACCGTTCACCGCAAAATTGTTTTTCGCATCAGTAAACCCGTTCGGCTGTCTGATCTCAAACAGAGCTGCGCTCAGCATCAGATCGCCAAGATCATATTTGACCCCGACTTCCTTCTGTTTATTTACAACAGGAGGAAAGCTCTCTGTATTATTGGCAGCGCGGGACGGTGGCTGCGGCCCTTCAGTCAGTGCCTCAGCATAATTTGCATAGACCGACAAGCTGTCAGTCACATGGGCAACAGCAGCGACGGCAGGGCTGAATTTAGATTCCGAATAATGATAAATCTGCGCACCAAACGGCACATCCGGATTTGGACGTGTATTGAAGGTACGTGTGCTCATATGCTGATAACGTCCGCCAAGCGTCAGCTGGAAGCGATCATCCGCAAAAGACAGCGTGTCAGAAATCGCGATACTGTTAGCGACCAGCTCGGAGAACGGATAGAGATTATCCGAGCGTGGTAATCCGCTTATATCTACCCAGTTATCAGGCACATAAGCCGGATTGTAGATATTGATCGGGTATCTTTTGAAGCCCAGTTTTCCCGGATGGAAGCGACCGCGATGGTTCTCGTTTTTCGCTCCGCTCACCGAAATATTGAACTTATGGCCGACAGGACCGGTATCAAATTCGGAGCGGACACCAATCTCACCCGACAGCCCCTGAATCTGCTGCGGATTATAGCCAAATTCAGCTTCTGCATCGCCGTTGGAATTGAGAATTGTGTATGATGTAGACAGGAAATCCTCACGATAACGGCTGATACCACCGGCGGCATAGACAGTCGTATTATCCAGAACATCAACCTCGACACGGGCAGCGGCCATATTGTGCTTGCTGTCGTGATATTCGAACGGATTGGCTGTGTTAATCCGGCCATTCGGTGCATCCGGAATTTCAACCCCTTCTTTTACCGCATTAAACAGCGAAGTCGGCGCATCGATATTCTGTCGGGAATGATTGAGATCAAGCGAGGCACGTACCCGTTCACCGCGATAATCAAGCCCCAGCGACAAGACACCAACCTGAATGTCATTATGTTTCATCGCAGTCTCGCCGCCGCGATAGGAACCATTGAAGCGGATGCCCCATTCGCCGTCCGGTCCGAAGCGACGACCAACATCAACATGCGACCATAATTGCGCATCGGACATATAGGTCGTTGTCAGGCGTGTCAGCGGCTCATCCGCAGCACGTTTTGGCACCAGATTGATTGTACCCCCGACGCGGCCGACACCGCCATTGACCAGAGCACTTGGCCCTTTGAGCACCTCAACGCGTTCAATGCCCTCAAGATAGCTGCGACGCGGATTGGCAAGGTAGAAAAGTCCGTCATATGCAACATCCAGATTAGTCACAGAAAAACCACGGATGAAGAAAGAGTCACGCTCACTGAAAGTCGGTGCATCCTGACGAACGGACGGATCATTGAGTGTAATATCAGCGATCGATTTTGCCTGCTGGTTGCGGATCAGCCTATCTGTATAGCCGGTCAGGCTGAATGGTGTATCGCGAACAGACCGGTTTCCGAGTGTTCCGAGTTGCGCACCGGTGGCAACCTGTCCGCCGGCATATTCAGCCGGTGGTTGGCCTATAGTGCCGGTAGAAGGATGTCCCTGCCCCACCACCACAATTGTATCCAGTACTGTTGCACCAGTGGTATCGGAAACCTGTTGAGCCTGCTTTTGGCGCGGCACGCGATCAGTCTTGCCTGTTTCCTGAGCGAAAGCCGCCACAGCACTGACAGCAAGCAGTGAAACACCGGCTAAAGCGGCACAGCCGCGCTCATAGGTAACCAATTGATATCTGCCCCTCATTCCAATCCCCAAGTTTTCAAAAAATGTAAAAATTCAATGGTCATCATTGCTTGTCAGCAAAACCGACATGTCATAAGAACGCGCGCATTCGGTTTTGGGGTGTCATCACATCTGCCCAAACTTAGCCGTCTTAAGAACAATAATATTATCTGCGATATTAAACATGATTATATAAGTCAAGTTTATGCGCCCGTATTGTGCACACGCAGATCAGTTCTTGATGAAATATCCACACATTCCGAAAACACCTCTGCCTGATCACTGACAGATCAGATGCCGATGCGTGGCTCCATGCCCAAAAAAGTGAATGTTTTCCGAATGATTTCACCCGCAACCGGTGCTGCGGTTACACCGGCCGTCTGTCCGCGGGTGGCAGATTTCGGAGCCGGATCATCAACGATAACCAGATAGACATATATCGGATCGTCCATCGGCATGGCCGCTGCAAAAACATTGAAATTCCTGTTCTTTGCATAGCGGCCGTTGACCACCTTCTCTGCCGTACCGGTTTTTCCGCCGACATTCAGGCCGCTGATATTCGCACGGCGGCCGGAGCCTTTTTCCGCGCTTAAGCGATATAAATGCCGGACAATCGCACTTGTTCTTTCGGTAACAAGACGGCGGGCAGGCAAAGCGGAATGGTCGGAATCGCGTTTCAGGAGTGTCGGGGTAACGAGAACACCGCCGTTCAATATTCCGCCGATACCGGCAGCGGTCTGCAATGGTGTGGTTGCAAAACCATGACCAAAGGCAGCAGTAATCGACGTCGGCACAGACCAGTGCCGCGGCTCCATTGGTTTTGCTATTTCCGGCAGTTCCAGCGCAGCTCTCTCCAGCAGGCCGGAACGGATAAGAAAGTTCCGGTGCCCCTCCACCCCGACAGAAAGCGCCTCCTGCGCGGAGCCGATATTGGAAGAAAACAGAAACACTTCTTCCAGCGTCAGCGGCCGTTTCTTGCCAAAATAATCACGCACAAGCTGATTACCGACCCTGATCGGATTGGTCGCGTCATAGATTGTATCAAGTCCGGCACCCGCATGCTCAACCGCCATCGCTGTTGTAAAGGTCTTAATGATAGACCCCATTTCCGAGGCACTGGCTGTTATACGGTTCAGGCGGTCGGCCAGATGTATCTCCGCAGGCGTATTGGGATCAAAATCCGGCAATGAAACCAGCCCTAAGATTTCACCTGTTTTAATATTGAGAATGAGACCACCGACACCCGCCGCGCCGTATTTAACAAGCGCTTTCGACAATTCGTCATGCAATGCATGCTGCACACGTAAATCAATGGAAGTCACAACCGGCGCAAAATGTTCAGGGACTGAGAAACCGGCATTGCGGATATCGGCAATGCCCTGCCCGTCGATCCATTTCTCCAGACCGGCAACACCGGTATTGTCAATATTGGTCAGGCCGACAATGTGCGAAGTGGTACGTCCGGCCGGATAGGCTCTTTGTAATTCGGTGCGGAAGCCAATGCCGGGAATACCTTCTGCCATCAGCCTGCTTTTAACCGACGGCGTTAATTGCCGTGCGAGCCATATAAAACGGCGCTGCCCCGACAGTTTCTTATGAAGCGTTTGCAGCGGAATCTCGGGAATGATGCGGTGCACTTTTTCTGCCACTTCATCAATATCCGTAATACGGCGGGGCTCCGCATAAAGTGAATATGCCTTGATATCTATCGCAAGGATTTTTCCGTTCCTGTCCAGAATAAGCGGCCTGTGCATGCCGACAGGAGACATTGCTGCATGTTCTGAAGCAGGTACAATCGTGCCGAAGTAAACCATCTTTGAAAACAGTACACAATAAATCGCCACGAACAATAATATCGCAAGTATATATCTGTTTTTATTATAGGACTTCTTCATACACACACTAAAATTAATAATTAAAACTTCTTTGACGGATTTTTTTGTTATTCACAAAAATTCACGAATGATTTCACATAGAAATAAATGATGTAATGGTATATTAGGGCTCGATAAGTCTCAATTCACCGCAATTTTCACTCACTTTCAGCGCGGATAATGCAATGCCCGATCAAACTAAGCTGGATGATTACGACAAATCGCTTCTCAGACTGCTTCAGGAAGATGCCTCAAGATCACAAAAAGAATTAGCCGAGCTTATTCATCTGTCACCCGCCGCCGTACAGCGCCGCATAGCCAAACTTCAGAAAAAAGGCATCATCAAAAAATTTGCAGCCGTTGTTGATCCTGCGGCCGTCGGCCTGCCCGTGACCGTTATTGTCGAGGTCACGCTCAGCGACGAGCGGTCAGCGACAGTCGCTGCGGCCAAAAAAATGTTCAAAAATGCTGAGGAGATTCAACAATGTTATTGGGTTGCGGGCAGTGCTGGCCTTATCCTGATCATGACCGTTCCGACGACTGAAGAATATGAAAGCAGGACAGCGCAATTATTAGGAGAAAATCATCTGGTAAAATCTTACAGAACCATCGTTGTACTGGACAGAGTGAAAGTCGATCTGTCCCTTCCCTTGTAATAGTCTTCCTGTCATATTTATTAAATTCGCCTTATTCATAAAATGTCAGACTGACTTGATATTTACAGAGTTATTTTTTGTTTTCTTAAAAACATGAAACACTAACCTGCGAGAGTTTTCATGCCAGCAAAGTTCATTATCAACGCACCGGTATTTTTCGGATCCATCATTGTCATCGGTGTGTTTCTAGCAATCGGGATCGTGGTTCCCGATCAGGCTGCGAGTATTTTTACCCAGCTTCAGACCGTTATTCTCGCAAATTTCGGATGGTTCTACCTGCTATCCGTCGGCATTTTTCTGGTCAGCGTATTGCTTCTCTGTCTGGGACGGTACGGACGTCTCAAACTCGGCCCCGACGATTCAACGCCTGATTTCAGCTTCCTCTCGTGGATTGCAATGCTTTTCGCTGCGGGCATGGGTATCGGGCTGATGTATTATGCCGTCGGCGAGCCGATGACGCATTTCATGGCACCGCCGACCGCAGAACCGCGCTCCATTGCAGCAACACGTGAAGCCATGGCGGTTACATTTTTCCATTGGGGAATTCACGCCTGGGCTATTTATGCCGTTGTCGGCCTGTCCCTTGCTTATTTCGGATATCGTTACAATCTGCCGCTCACCATCCGCTCCGGCCTTTATCCGCTGCTCAAAGAGCGGATTAACGGCCCGATAGGCCATGCGGTCGATATTTTCGCCATCGTCGGCACCATGTTTGGTATTGCAACCTCGCTGGGACTTGGCGTTTCACAGATTAATGCCGGACTTCACTATCTGATCGGCCTGCCAATCGGGTTGCAGGTTCAGCTACCTCTTATTATTGCAATCACGGCACTGGCAACGATTTCCGTTGCAACAGGTCTGGATAAAGGCGTGCGCATTCTCTCTGAGACCAACCTGCTGCTCGCTATTCTCCTGATGCTTTTTGTGCTGATTGTAGGGCCTACTGCAGAGCTTTTCCGTGATTTTGTGCAGAATATCGGTCTGTATCTCGATACAATCGTCCTGCGTACTTTCAATATTTATGCCTATGAACCAACGCCGTGGGTCGATGCATGGACGCTGTTCTACTGGGCATGGTGGATATCGTGGTCACCTTTTGTCGGTATGTTTATTGCCCGTATTTCGCGTGGCCGTACGGTCAGGGAATTTGTGACAGCCGTGCTGTTTATCCCGGCCGGTTTCACATTCTTCTGGATGACCGTTTTCGGCAATTCGGCAATTCTTATTGATACGACAGTCGCAGGCGGCAAGTTAGGAGCAGAAATTGCTGCTGATGTCTCCGTCGGCCTGTTCCACTTCTTTGAATATTTGCCATGGACAACACTGACTTCGACTTTGGCGGTCATGCTGGTTGCTATTTTCTTTGTTACATCTTCGGATTCCGGCTCTCTTGTTATCGATTCAATCGCCGCGGGCGGAGAGACCGAAACAACAACCGGACAGCGGGTTTTCTGGTGCACATTGGAAGGTGTGGTTGCTGCAAGTCTTCTGGTTGCAGGTGGTCTGGGAGCTTTGCAAGCTGTGACCATTGCAAGCGCCCTGCCATTCAGCATCGTCATGATCGCGCTTGTCTGGTCACTGTTTAAGGGGATGAAAGCCGACCTTGCACAACAAGCCGCCCATGCTGCAATTCCGGTTGCGCCAAGCGCACAGCCAGCCTCGGGGCTCACATGGCAACGCCGATTGTCGCTGATTTTGCATGCGCCAACCCAACGTGAAGTTGCAACATTTATCGCAGGTCCCGCCAAGGATGCTTTGAATGCAGTTACCACCGAACTGAACAATCGCGGTCGGGAAACCGTTGTGGTTACAGAAGACAATGGTGCTATCGCACTGCGTTCCACGGCAGAAGGCACACGCGATTTCATCTACGGTATCATGCCCGTTGCCCAGCACATCCCTGCTTTTTCGACACTGGGGGTCGGCAAGCCAAATCTCCGTCATGAAGCACGGACATATTTCTCAAGCGGCGGCAGAGGTTATGATGTGATGGGTTTCACAAAAGAGCAGCTGATCGTTGATATTCTGGTGCAATTTGAAAGATATCTGGCTTTGGTTCATGCGCCGGAAACGCAACTGGTGCACAGCGCACCGGAACATTCAGCGGATATGTAAATTTCCTACATGCTGAAGGCCGGATGAGGCAGTTAATACACACATAAAAGCACGCGTTGCTCCATATGGCAGCGCGTGCTTTGCACATATCTTAAAAAAAACGACGCTTTAAGACTGATAAGTTCACTCAGAGATTTTATTTTAAATTGAAATTTATACTTAAAAAATCATCTTATTTATTTTCATTTTTACCTGTAAATAATCAAAAAGTGTTAGTTCAGCAGTACAAATTCAGACCATAAATTTTATACATTGACATATAATTATAGTTGTAAGATTTAAAGGCAGAACACTTTGCTGTTCATATTGTTGGCGGACAATTCGAAAACCGCGCCGGTTTAGTTAACCGGCTATTTCTCAAAACAGGACTTATCCATGAGTGAGATTACAATCTCGCGGGACTCCGAAATTTCATTTCGGCGTATATCTGCGTTAACTGTCGAAGATGTCTGTGATCTGAGTGAAACGCTCTCCGATGAGCATCGCGGCATGGTTGCCGACAATGGTACATCCATTGCCGCAGCGCATTTTTCCGAAAATGCCTGGTTCCGTGCAATTTATGCTGACGATACACTGGTCGGCTTCATTATGCTGCATATTGGTGCCGATCATGATGACGGAATTGATTGTCCGGGTGTCTTTTTGTGGCGTTTTATGATCGCAACACCATTCCAGAAATTTGGCTTTGGCCGTCAGGCTATCGGGCTTTTAAAGCGTGATATGAAGCTCAAAGGCTATCATGAAATTTTCACAAGCTACGGCACCGGAGAAGGTAGTCCGGAAGGTTTTTATACTCTTCTTGGCTTTGAAAAAACCGGTGATAGCTATGGCGATGAACTGGAAGCCGTGTTGAAATTCTAAATCAAACTACGGGCGTTAGCGATGACACACTAACGCCTGTTCTCTCAGCACTGATCCTTGTATTATCGGATTTGAACGATACAAAAAACAGGTGTGGCTACGTGGCAAAAGGCTCGTTCAAAATAGCGCCTTGCAAAATCAACGGGATCACGGCGGTTGCGGCGGACTCATCCCACACATTCGGCCGCCATACGCATGACCAGTTCGGCATTGGCGTCATCATCCGCGGTGCGCAAAAATCCTTGAGCGGACGGGGCATTGTTGAGGCGACAGCCGGTGATATCATCACTGTCAATCCGAATGAGGTTCATGACGGCACCCCGATCGGTGACCATGGCCGTGCGTGGTATATGCTATATTTTGATACCGATATTTTAGCCGAGCCGATGAAGGAAATTCGGGGCGGCAACACGAGAATATCGGAGCTTAAAAAGCCGGTCTTGCACGACACGGCTGCAACAAAGCATTTCCGCTCTCTGTTCAAAAGCGTAACCAATCCGTCAGATATTTGCAGCGAGTTTGAAATACAAGAAAACCTGCATCTGTTGCTGACACGGCTTGTTACAAGCCACAATTCTGCCGACAAATACAATGCACCCTCAGCAATCGAACTGGCACGCGAGCGCATAGATGATGACCCTTGCTCGCCGCTTTCTCTCGGCGAATTATCTGCGCTTGGCAATGTCAGCCAGTTTCAGTTGATACGGGGTTTTTCAAAACTCACCGGTCTGACACCTCACGCCTATCTCATTCAGCGCAGACTGCAATATGTGCGAAAAATGATCATAAATGGCTCAACACTGAGTGATGCAGCCTATGCGTCCGGCTTTGCAGATCAGAGCCATATGACCCGTTTATTTGTAAGCACCTATGGCATCTCACCAAAGCAATATGCCGGTGTCAGAGCCTGATCTGCAATTTTCTTCAAGACTTTGCCGTCAATAACGACGCAAATGGCTCAAAAACGAGCCAGAGCAATGTCCATTCACTACCGCTATTCCCCGTCTGTACTGACTTCTTTCCCGCAACTGCAATCCCGTGGTTTGCTGATTGACGGCATCAACCGCAATGCCGATCCAAGTGCTGCCATGTCTCAACTGACTGCCATTGCCAAAAACCGTCTCGCTCATGCTACTGAAGGCGAGTTTCCTGAAATCAAAGCATGGCGCCGCGCCTTTGCCGCCATGGGATATAAACCGACCCAATACAGATGTGCTTCGGAAGCATTGCTGCGTCGTTTCCGTATGGAAGGTTCACTTCCGGCGCTGCACCCTCTGGTTGATCTCTGCAATGCAACATCGCTGGCTTTTGCAATACCCGTTGCCGTTTTTGATGTCGAAAAAATCAACGGCATTCTCAGTATCCGGCACGCTGACGGCGACGAAGTTTATGAGACATTCAGCGGGAGTACGGAAAGCCCCGAGCAAGGCGAAATCATATATGCCGATGACGACAGGCGAGCACATGCCCGCCGCTGGACAAACCGGCAGAGCGGCTGGTCTGCGATAAATAGTAAAACAAAAACAGCACTGATTGTGACTGAAGCACTGCATGAAACTGCACAACAAGACACGGATAAACTTATAAATTCGCTGGCGACAACATTGAAACAGCTATGGCCTGCGTCGAAAATCACTCGGGTTAATCCGGCATGACTTTCGAATATTTACTGACAGCTTTTATTGTCAGCGCCATCCCCGGCGCAGGCGTTGTTTATACCGTTGCGGCCGGTCTTGCGGGCGGCAGGCGCGGCTATATCATTGCAGCACTAGGTTGTACGCTTGGCACCTTGCCCCATATTGCGGCAGCCATCAGCGGCCTTGCGGTTTTGCTGCACACCAATATTACGATCTTCATCATCATTAAATGGCTTGGCATTGCCTATCTGTTCTACATGGCATGGAAGATGGTGAGCGACCATACGATGCTGGAACTGAATGAAAAGACCAACGATAAAAGCGCGCAACAAATAATCAGCTCAGCGATTTTCATCAATCTGCTGAACCCGAAACTGTCCTTGTTTTTCCTTGCCTTTTTACCGCAATTTATCAGCCCGCAAGAAACATCGCCGGTCTTGCGCATGCTGGAGCTGAGTGTGGTTTTCATGATGATCACATTTGCGGTTTTCATCGCCTATGGGGCTTTTGCCGCCTCAGTCCGGCACTATCTGATTTCCGATCCGTCAGTGCAAAAACGGGTTCGCTATGGCTTTGCCTTTGCTTTCATGGCACTGGCGCTGCAACTGGCTTTCACCAATACCAATCCTCATGCGGAAAATAACAGGTCAGCCAGAGCAATGCCGGTGAGTGTCAGCTCTTCAGGCATGATCTGGCCGCCTGTTTTTACCTATGACTTGTTCAGTTCAGAAGAGATGCAGCAATCAAGCCCGAGCCTGAATGTCCCTTTCCGGCGCTTTTTCCTTGTCAGGTTTTAGGCCGGAATCCATATTAAAACTCAACAAGTTCCACATCGCCTGTTGCTGCACTCACCATGATTTCAACGCGCATGGACGGATCGCCCAACTCGACTGCGCAACAACATCTGACAGGCGGCGCATAGGGGGCAATCCAGTCTTTCCAGACCTGATCCATACCCTCAAAATCTGCCATGGATGTGATCCAGATTTCCGCAGTCAACAGACGGGATTTATCACTGCCTGCACGTTGCAGCAGATCATCAATTTTACCAAGCGTCTCTTTCGTCTGTTCTTCAATCGTGCCGCCTTTATCAGAGAACTGACCGGACAGATAACAGACACCATTATATTTCACCAAACGGCTGCGACGGGCATTAATATCACTGCGTTCAAGCTTCATTTCGTCCTCACAATACTCAGATTTCACGTCCGGCTTTGCGGCTTTCAAGAGCGGAAATCACACGGAAACCGATGCTGCGGAAGGGTTCCGGCGCTATAAAACTGGCCTGTCCCATAACCTGTTCAAGAACAGAATGATCGCCAAAGCCGCACATCAGTTCCGCCAAATGCCGCCCAAGCATTGTACCCTTGGCAATGCCGCTGCCGTTGCAGCCGCCGGAAGCATAAAGCCCGTCTTCCAGCTTGCCCCACCATGGTGCACCATTCATAGTCAGGGCTGTGGTGCCGCCCCAGACATATTCAAATTGCACATGGCGCAAACCGGGCCAGCGGCGTTCAAAGCGGTTCCGTAATTCTGCTTCCACGTAAGTCTGTGTCAGTTCTTTTTCATGGGCATAAAGGCTGCGCACCATCAACCGGTCAGAACCGATGCGCCGCAATGTTGTGCCAAGCCGGTGAGACGGCAGCAAGCCCCATGACTGATCTTGTCCCAGCAGCGCTCTGTCCGCCTCGGGAACGGATTCTGTCACTGCCGCATAGGTATAAATGGTTGTCATTTTGGTATTCAGATAACCAAAACGGCGGATAAAACCATTATTCGCCAAAGCAATATTCTTCGCCCTGATTTGCCCCGACCGTGTGGATAATATCCAGTCACCCTGATGCTGAATCCGTTCAACCGGCGTGTTCTCATAGAGTTCAACATCGGAAGGCAGAGCATCGGCCAGACCACGGATCAAGGCTGCAGGCTGTAACAGCCATGTGTCTGAGAGATACAGACCGAAGCGGTAATAATCCGTGCCGATCCTCTCTGCGATATCGCTCCGTGACAATTCCTGATGTGTTACACCGAGTTTTTTTGCCACCTCAAGAACAGAGCGGACAGAAGCCTCTCCGCGTTCTGTGGCAGCACCGCGAATGGCACCGACCTGCTGCATATCGCATTGGATATTATTCTCACGGATAATATCCGTCAGCCATTGGAAAGCTTCCGAAAATAATTTTGATTGCAGCCGTGCTTTCTCGGACATTTCCACGGTAATATTCCGTGGCAGAACATCAGTGCCGGTAAAACCGGAATTGCGAGCGGAGGAGCCTTCGCCCACGGTCGTCGCTTCAACAACAGCGATACGGGCATCGGGGCGAAGTTCACGCAGACGACGCGCAACGGCAAGTCCGGTATAGCCTGCGCCGATCACGGCAAAATCTACGTTAATGTCGCCATCAAACGCAGGTCGTGGTGCGCGCGGCGGAAGCATCGCATTCCAGCCGCAAATATTGGAATAATCAGGATAAGTCAGTTTTGACATGTTCAAACCACAGGAAATGTGGCTGGCGCAGAGCCAGCCACGTACGGTTTCAATCAGTGAAATGCGTCTGTTCAGTTACAAGCGGTCCGAGCGACAAAGAGCCTTTCAGCTCAAAGCCCCAATCAAGGCTCTTCTTACGAACCCAGACCTGCGCGGTTTCATTCAGCGGGATTGCGCAGACATCCGCGACAATCAGTTTTTGCGCTTCATGCCAGAGCTGAAGCTGCTTATCCGGATCCACTTCTGACCGTGCCGCAACAATCTGCTCATCAGCAGCCGCACAATGACTGAAATTGGTCACTGCGGTTGGTTTGCCGACAATACTGTCTGAATGATAGAACTGTGTGAGGTAATAATCCGCGACCGGAAAACGTGCGGCGCCATACATCACAATCGGGCTGAGATCCTTACGGATCATCTGGTGCCAGGTCGCATGTTCCACCGGTTCCAGTTCCAGCTTGATACCCGCTTTGGCAACCTGTGCCTGCAACATCTGTGCCGACTGCTCCAGACTTGGCAGCTGGCTGGACAGCATTTTAATCGTTACGCCGTCCGGATAGCCTGCTTCGGCCAGCAGGGCCTTGGCTTTTTCCGTATCATTGGAGACAACGCCAGCCTCATCCGTATAACCAAGATTATTACTCGGAATGACCGATTTCACTTCACGGGTGAATTCCTTGCCGCGAAACTGCGCCATCTGGGCGGCATTGACCGCATAGGCCAGCGCCTGTCTGACACGGATATCGTCAAACGGTTTTTTGGTACGGTTTACATGAAGCAGCGTCAGTTCCGCCGGATCGAAAATATCAACTACGGATTCCGGTACTTCCCGTGTCCGCGCCAGCCATTTTTGATCTGTGGTGCCGGCGGAGACATCAATCTCACCGGAGATAAAGGCCAGATCGCGTGCGGAAGCCGCATTCAGAAAGCGATAGATGATTTTCTCAAGCTTCGGTTTACCACGGAAATAACCATCATGGGCTTTGAACTCGATGGAAACACTCGGCTCGATTTTTTCCAGTGAGAAAGGCCCAAAACCGACCGGACGGCGCTGAAACTCGTCACCACGCTCCTCATAGGCTTTTTTACTCAGGATAAAGCCGCCGGAATAATTCGACACCAGTCCGAGCAGACTAGGCACCGCTTTGGCAAGCGTGATCTTCACCGTATAGGGATCAACCGCTTCAACAGATTTCAGAGCAGCATAATCGGTCGCGAAAGCTGATGTTTCCGGTTTTCCAGCTTTATTGAGAGAGAACACGACATCATCGGCCGTTACCTCGCCATAACCCTGCTGAAACTGTACGCCTTTGCGCAAATGGAATGTCCATTCCATTTTATCTGCTGAATGCTCCCATTTTTCAGCAAGATCTGGCTCAATTGTTGAAGGATCTGTACTGCCGGGTGCAAAGCGCACCAGTCCGCCGAAAATCCATGCAACCAGTGTGCGATCCGATGTCGAATTGGCAAAATGCGGATCAAGCTTGCCGACATCTGCTGCCGCAGCCCCTAAAACGAGTTCTGTTTTAGCCGCAAAAGCCGGCATCGATACCAGTGCCGAACAGGCCATAAAGGCTGCCAGTGCGCCGGTTTTTAAAATTGTTCTGTACATATTATGCTCCTCCTCTTTTATTTTATAATTTGTCTGCTCAAAGCAGCGTGCACGGGGGTAAATCCTGCCTGCGGAAAATCCGCAAAAGCCTGAAGCAAAGACTGCTGGTCATCGGGGGTGATATACGCCGCGGTAATCCGCCGGAATTTCGTGACAATATCCGCATAGCCAAGCGGATTGGCCACATCTCCGCGCGGATGCAGCACTTCCATGATCTCAATGCCCTGCCCCTGATCCAGCGAGACACGCGCCGGTGTTGATTTCGGAAAAGCCGAAGCAAAATCCGGAGTGGCTTCAAGCGTAATCCCCTCCGCCAGCGCCAGTATTTCAGGGTCGGCCAGCATATCCGGATTAACCGGCTGCAATGCGGCTTCACCTATCAAAGCTGCCAAGGCACAGCTGAAATAAAAACTATATTGCCCGCCTTCGAGTGTTTGCGGCGCGCGCTCATTGGACAGGCGTAAACCCTGCGGAAATGTTTCAATTTTCAGTGAAAGCACCGGCAATTCCGGCTTACGCATTGCCAAAATAGCGTCGACAGCTGCATGCATATACCGGCAGCAGGCATAGGGTTTGAGATAACACTGCATCAACCACCATTGCTGACCATGGTCAGACAGCAATATTGCAGGGTCATATTTTTCTTTATTATCCAGCAAATCGCGGGGGCCGGTAGCACCGGCGGCAGCGCGATAGGCAGCGGTAATCCCTGCCACAACCGCAGGCGGGATCATTTCTTTCACCGTCGTGCCCTGATAGCGCGATGTACCGGACGGATAACCGATCGGCCCTTCCGCACCGGCAATCGCCAATGCATGAGCCATGGCCGGAGCACTCAGTTTTAAAAGCCATCCTGCGGCAGCGGCTGCACCATAGCCGACCCAGCGCCCGCTATTATAACTGTCAATCGCAGCGGTTGGTCTGGAAGTGGCAATGCGCAGCGCAATATCGTAGCCAAGCGCAATCGCATCATAAATATCCTCATCAGCACTGCCCAAAGCTTCAGCCACGGCCAAAGCCGCCGGAATAACACCGGCACCGGCATGACCAGCAGCACCGCGATGGCCGTCATCAATATCCAGCGCACTCGCCGCCGCACTATTCGCCTGAGCAGCACCGGCAACAGAGGACTTTTCTCCGGAAAGCCAGAGTGTGGCTGCACTCCCTCCATAAGCATGAATTGCCGTATAACGCGCCGCTTTTGCCAGATCAGATGTAAAGCCTGCGCCGGTTGCCGCAACCAGATCCAGAACCAGCAACCGGATGCGCTCTTTCACATCCGCAGGCAATTGTCCCTGCGGATGTTCCGCAGCAAAAGCAGCAAGTTTATCGATGATATGCATTGAATAAATGCCCCGTTCTCATTGCATTTCGTTATGCGGATTGCCGGATATAATGCCCGTCAGATGCTCTCGCCCACCGGCTGACCGGTGGGCTGTAATCAAGCGGCTTCAGCGGGCTGCGTGGTTTCTCCTTATCGGCGGCGGTTATAATGCGCTCTTTTCTCTGTGCCGGATGCGTGACCGGAATCGCGGATAGCAAGCGCTGCGTATAAGGATGAACCGGATTGGCAATGACGTCTTTCTTGGCACCGATCTCTACGATCTCGCCGAAATACATGACCGCAACGCGGTCACAGATTTTCTCGACCGCTGCCATGTCATGGCTGATGAAAAGATAAGAAACGCCAAACTCCTGCTGCAGATCAATCATCAGATCAATGATCTGTCCTTTGATTGCTACATCGAGAGCGGAAACGGCCTCATCCGCGATAATCAGTTTCGGTGACATCGCAAGCGCACGGGCAATACAGATACGCTGTCTTTGCCCGCCGGAAAATTCATGCGGCAGACTGGCAGCGCGGCGCGGATCAAGCCCCACTCTTTCCAGCAGCCAGTGCATTTTCTCCCTTGCCTCTTTGCCCTGAGCCAGACCATGCACAGTCATCGGTTCCATGATTGCGGAACCGATGGTTTGTCTGGCATTCAGGGAGCCGAAAGGATCCTGAAAAATCATCTGCACATCGCGGTGCAGAGCCGACAGGCTTTTGGGGTCTTTATAATCGATCTCCCGTCCGGAAAGCTGAATCCGACCTGCATGAACGGGAGCGAGATCAATAATTGCTTTGCCGATCGTTGATTTTCCTGAACCGGATTCCCCGACAAGTCCCAGTGTCTCGCCTTTGCCGATTGCGAAGGAGACATTCTCAACAGCATGAACATTGCCGGTCAGTCTGCTGAGAAGACCGGAGCGCACCGGAAAGCGCACGCAAAGATCATTGACCGTAATCACCGGAGCATCTTTTGCATCGCTTGAGCCTTCAGCCAGCGGCAGTTCCTGCAAAACTTCCAATGACTCGACCTGTTTCACCGATCGTCCGACAAGGCTTGGCGCTGCTGCAATCAGCGTGCGGGTATAGTCATCTTTCGGGTTCGAAAAAATTTCATGAACTTCACCCCGTTCAATCTCGCGCCCCTTTTGCATAACCAGCACATGGTCCGCCATTTCGGCCACCACACCCATATCATGGGTAATGAACAAAATGGCTGTGCCGGTTTCACGCTGCAATTCGCGCAACAAATCCAGAATTTGTGCCTGAACCGTCACATCCAGCGCCGTTGTCGGCTCATCAGCAATAATCAGTTTCGGGCTACAGGCCAGTGCCATGGCAATCATGACACGCTGGCGCATACCGCCGGAAAATGTATGCGGATATTGTTTCATGCGTGTTTCAGGATCAGGTATCCGCACCTTGCGCAGCATCTCCAGTACAGCCTCACGCAAGGCTGCTCCTTTCAGCCCGCGATGCAACCGGATAACCTCTGCCAGCTGATCGCCGATCCGCTGCACCGGATTGAGCGATGTCATCGGCTCCTGAAAAATCATGCTGATCTGACGGCCGCGAATACTGCGCATCCGGTCTTCTGAAAGACCCAGCAATTCTGTATCTCCGAGCCGGACAGAACCTGTTGCATGGCCGGTTGCTTCCGGTAGCAGTCCCATAACAGCAAGCGAGGTCACACTCTTGCCGGAGCCGGATTCACCGACAAGTGCCAGTGTTTTTCCTGCTTCAATCTCAAGATTAAGGCCATGAACAACGGGAACGGCACCAAAAGAGATATGCAAATCCCTGATAGACAGAATGGAATTATTCTTCATCACGATGCATCCTTCAAACGGGGATCAATCGCATCACGCAGCCCGTCACCGATCAGGTTAAACGCAAGCACCAGCAGCAGAATTGCCAGACTTGGAAACAAAGCCAGATGGAAAGCATTGAGAATATTGTCGAAACCTTCACGCACCATGCCGCCCCATGTCGGAGTTGGCGGGGCAAGACCCAGCCCGATAAAAGCCAGCGATGCTTCAGTACGCACAGCCGTTGCCATCCAGAGGGATGTCATCACCATCACTTCGGGCAGAATGGCGGGAAGAATGTGCCGGAACAGAATACGCGGTCCTGAAAACCCCATTGAACGACCGGCCTGCACATATTCACGGTCACGCTGGGTCAGCACCGCCGCGCGGGCAATACGTGCAAAGGCCGGCGTGGCAGTAAAGGCAATCGCAATAATAATATTGGTCAGTGTCGCCCCCATAAGCGCCACCAGTGCCAGTCCGAGAATGAGCGAAGGAAAGGCCAGCACCACATCCATGATCTGCATGCAGATAATATCTGTGCGTCCGCCGAGATATCCGGCAAGCATACCAATCAGCGAGCCGATAATGGTTGCGGCGGCAATCGCCAGCAGACCAATGGTAAGACTGTAACGGGCACCCCAAAGCAAGCGGGAGAGTATATCCCGCCCGAAATTATCCGTGCCAAACCAGTTCTCAGAACTCGGCGGCATCAGTTGTTTGAAAATATCCTGCTCTGCCGGATCGTAAGGTGCAAGAAGCGGTGCAAATATTGCAGCACCGATCAGCAGCACAACAACAAGAATGCCGATCCATGTCGAGATACCCAGCCTGCGCAGAAACGGCATGACAGAACTGAAGGCTGTCTTTTCGTAAGATGTGGAAATCGTGCTCATTTGTACTGAATCCTCGGATCAAGCAGGCCATAGGTCAGGTCTGTCACAAGGTTCACGATGACAACCATGAAAGTATAAACAACGATCATACCCTGTAGCAGTGTGTAGTCACGCTGGGTCAGAGCCGACAAGATCAGCTTGCCAAGCCCCGGACGTGAAAACACGATTTCTGTCAGAACCGAATTGCCGATCAGAATACCGAGATAGAGACCCACAACCGTTGCAATCGGCACGAGACAATTGCCAAGCGCATGCTTCCAGACCACGCTATATTGCGATGCACCTTTCGCGCGGGCGGTGCGCACATAGTCCTGACTGAGGACTTCCAGCATGGCAGAACGTGTCACACGGGTGATGTAAGTCATCATAATCAGGGCAAGAGACAGTGTCGGCAGTGCCATCTGACGCAAGCGCTCCAGAATATCTCCCGAGCCGCCGGCGCTGATAACCGGAAACCATTTCAGCTGAATAGCAAACACCATCAGCAGCAGAATGGCGGCAACAAAAGCAGGCAGGGACAGGCCAAGCAGTGAGATGAAGCGGATAATGTAATCCGGCATTTTATTACGTTTTACAGCCGCCCATACACCGGCGGGAACACCGAGGATAAGACCCAGTGCCAGTGCCGCAATGGTCAGCTCCAGCGTATAAGGTAAAACATTTAGAATTTCCGCCGAGACCGGTCTGCCGGTAATCATGGAGTTCCCCAGATCACCTTGCAAAGCATCCCAGAGAAAGCTGCCATATTGCACCAGAACCGGCTTATCCAGCCCGAGTTTCTGGTGCACCGCAGCAATACTGGCAGGGCTGGCCTGATCGCCAAGCAAAACCAGAGCAGGATCTCCGGGCAATATCCGTACAAGCAAAAACACCAGCGTTAATACGCTGAAAAGAGTTATGGCGGCAAAGCCAAGTCTCCTCGTCACAAAAGACAGCATCTCCCCTCCGAGATTCCCGTCACCGTGAAAGCAGCAAATATTTTTCTGTTCCCATCCGGCTGTTTCAGCCGCGGGTTATGCCTGTCAATTCATGGTCACGATTTATGTGTTCTCCTGCCTGTAATGACAGCTAAAAAATTTGTTTGTGTCAATCTATTTCTTTTAACGGAATTATTATTTATAATTATTCCGATTATTGGAATATGAGATTCTTTATGACGACAAATAATTCATCTTCAAATGCCTCACGGGCTTTGGATATTTTGCTATTGCTCGGCGATTATGGTGAAGACGGTGCTGCACTGGCCGAAATCGCCAAATCCCTGAATGTAGCCAAATCGGCAGCCCACAGAACTCTGATGGCGCTGACAGAACAGGGATTTGCGGAACCTGCAGAGCGCTATGGTCATTACCGGCTGGGCTCGGCTATTTTCCTGCTGGCTCAGCGTCAGCAACGGCTCACGCCGCAAATTCAGAAGCTGCAACCCGGCATGACTGAATTCACCAAAAAGACCGGATATACGACCTATATTATAGCACAATCGGGCTTTGATGCGGTGTGTGCTGAAATGATAAGCCGTTCCATTCTGCCGCAACAGCAATTCGGCATCGGCGAAAGAATGCCTTTAGGGATTGCGGCAGGCAGTGTTGCTTTGATGGCCACTTTGCCGGAAGGTGAGCGTGATGCAATTTTACAGGCAAATACAGAGCGGTACACGCAATATCCTGCCGTGCGCCATGTGGATGTTGATGTCGTAAAACAACAAGTTGATGAGACACTTGCGCGGGGTTACGCGGTTAATATGGGCTATTACCTGCCGGGTGTCGGCGGTCTGGGTTTACCTTTGCCAAAACCAAATCCGTTTCGCGTCAATGTCGCTATTTCTTTCAACATCCCGCTGGAAAATATGAAGCCTGATGTGATGGACAATCTCATTGATCAGCTCAGAGAATGTTTGAATGTAACGAGCTGATTGATATATTAAATTTTCACTCAGCAGTTCTGCTCGCAGAAGATTGACGGCTGATTGCCTGTGCAACCCGTGAGGATGGCGAGCGATCAAGCTGCGTGCTGATCCAGACGGTGCAATCCACCAGTTGTTTCAGGTCGATACCGGTTTCCACACCCGTCCGGTTAAACAGCCAGACCAGATCTTCTGTCGCGACATTGCCCGTAGCGCCTGCGGCATAGGGGCAGCCACCCAGCCCTGCGACCGAGGCATCAAAAGTTCTTATGCCCAAGGCATAGGCAGCCACGACATTGGCCACGGCCATGCCATAGGTATCGTGAAAATGTCCGGCTAGTGCCGTAACAGGAACCTCAGCACCGACACTTTCGATCAGCCGTTTCACACCATCGGGCACGCCGACACCAATCGTGTCGCCCAGACTGATTTCATAACAGCCCATATCGAACATCTCTTTGGAGATTTGCGCGACCCGTCGCGGGTCAATATCTCCCTCATAGGGACAGCCCAGCACACAGGAGACATAACCGCGTATTTTTAGTCCCATTTTCAGAGCCTGTTCTGTCACCGGCGCGAAACGCTCCAGCGATTGCGCGATACTGGCATTGATATTCTTCCGGCTAAAGGACTCCGAAGCTGCAGCAAAAACGGCAACCTCTTTTGCACCTGCGGCCACTGCGGCCTCAAAACCTTGCAGATTAGGCGTGAGCACCGAATAGGAAACGCCTTGATGCGTTTGCAGTCCCTGCATAACCGCCGCCTGATCCGCCATTTGCGGCACCCATTTCGGAGATACAAAAGCCGTCACCTCAATGTTACGCAAACCGGCCGCGACCAGACGCTCGATCAGTTCAAGCTTGATAGCTGTATCAATAATCTGCTTCTCATTTTGCAGACCATCGCGCGGGCTAACTTCAACAATTCTGACACGCTCTCCCATTGTGTTCTCCCGTCAGTCTATGCTGTTCTGCTTTCCTCGAGTCCCAATTCTTGCATCATCCGCTCGCGGATAATGTATTTTTGTATCTTACCTGTCACCGTCATCGGAAATTGATCGACGAATTTGACATGATGCGGAATTTTATAATGGGCAATCTGCCCCTCGCAGAAAGCGCGGATGTCCTCAGCGGTCAGTTCGGCATCTGCACGCAAAATAATCCATGCGCAAACCACTTCACCATATTTATGATCGGGAACACCCACAATCTGCACATCCCTGATTGCAGAATGGCGAAACAGAAATTCCTCAACCTCACGGGGATAAATATTCTCGCCGCCACGGATAATAATATCCTTTATCCGCCCGACAATATTGCAATAGCCCTCATCATCAATGGTTGCGAGGTCGCCACTATGCATCCAGCCATCCTGATCCACGGCCTCATCAGTCTGGCGCTGATCGTCCCAATAGCCATGCATAACCAGATAACCGCGCGTACAGAGCTCTCCCGATACACCACGCGGCACAATTGTTCCGCTGCTATCAATGATCTTCACCTCGCAATGCGGCTGAACCCTGCCAACCGTTGAAACACGGCGCTCAAGACTGTCATCCACGCTGCTTTGAAACGACACCGGCGATGTCTCCGTCATGCCATAGGCGATTGTGATCTGCTTCATATGCAGATGCTCGATTACCCGCTTCATCACCTCAACCGGACATGGACTGCCCGCCATAATACCGGTGCGCAGGCTTGAAACATCGAATTTTGCAAAGTCAGGATGATCGAGGATGCTGATGAACATGGTCGGCACACCATATAATGCGCAGCAATGCTCGTTTTGTACGGCCTTCAGCACAGCCAGCGGGTCAAAAGACTCCGCCGGATAGACAATCGTCGCGCCATGTGTGAGGCATCCGAGATTACCCATCACCATCCCGAAACAATGATAGAGCGGCACGGGAATGCACAGCCTGTCGCGGCTTTGCAGGCGGATTGCATCGCCGACAAACCGTCCATTATTGAGAATATTGCGATGCGTGAGTGTCGCCCCTTTCGGCGAACCGGTTGTGCCTGAGGTAAACTGAATATTGATGGGATCATACGCATACAAACCCGCAGCAATCTGCTGCAATGTGCCCAGCTCGACCATTTCCGGCGCAACAAGCAGATCGTCGAAATTAATCATGCCGGATGTTTTGTCTGTGCCGAGGCGTATAACCCATCGCAATTGCGGGAAACGTTCAATCCGCAGATTATACGGGTCTGAAACAGGGATTTCCGGTGCCAACTCGCAAAGCATAGCGATGTAATCGCTGCTTTTAAAACGAGGAGACAGGATAATCGCCCTGCACGCCACCTTGCTGAGTGCAAAAGCAAGCTCGGTCAGACGATAAGCCGGATTGATATTGACGAGGATCAGACCCGCTTTTGCCGTGGCAAATTGCGTTAAAACCCATTCGGCATTATTGGGTGACAGGATCGCTACCCGATCGCCTTTTGTCAGCCCAAGGCGCAACAAGCCGCAGGCCAGAGCATCCACTTCTTGACGGAGCTCGGCATAGGTCAGCCGTATATTCTGATGCACTGAGATCAGGGCATCAACATCCGGATATCGCAAACAGGTTTCATCGAAAAACTGGCCGATTGTGGCTTCTATCAGCGGATGTTCCGTCACGCCTTTCACCAAGCTCAGTTTTTCTGTCACTTTCATTCCTCCTGTGAGGTCAGCGCAAGCTGCTCCTTTGCCTCTCCGTCTGCGGGCTCAAAATCAGCCAGTTCCGTTCCTTCATTGACCTGATCGCCGACAGCGCAGCGGAAGGCTTTCACATAGCCCGCAGCAGGTGCGGTTATTTTAAATTCCATTTTCATGGCCTCGACAATCAGAAGCGGCGTGCCTTTTGCAACCTGCTGCCCCTGCTCCACCAGCAAGGCGGTAATACTGCCAGGCATGGGTGCCACGAGCCCGTCATGGGCAGTTGCGTGTTCCGGCGACACATCCAGCGGATCAAGCCATTCCGGCTTCCAGCTTTGTCCGTCTGTGAAAAGGTGGATGAAATTGCCCGATCTGACTGCCGTTAATGTTTTACGCAGCCCACCGATCTCGGCAGTGATGCGGTTGTCTTTGTCTTGGCGGCCGGAGGCAACAACATCCAGTGAGCCCGTCTGCAACCGGTATCCTGTGCCCAGATAGGTCACAGTGACAGTGTGCTGTGCCGTACCATAGCGAAAATTCAGATCACGCCTGGCCTGTATATTGAGCCGGAAACTGTCGCGCCGCTGCAAGAAAGAAGATAACGGAGCCTCATCGGCCTCATGCAGCAATTGCGCCAGTGCCGCTAACAGAAACACTTCAGCGGGCGGTTCCTGCGCTTCAGGAAAGAGCGCCGCAATTTCTCGTTCAATCAAGCCCGTATCAAGATCAGCCTGCGCAAAGGAACGGCAAGTCACGAGACGCGAGAGAAACTCAATATTGCTGGCAATGCCCGCAATCTGCATATCGGCCAGTGCGCGTTCCATGCGCCGCAGGGCTTTGTCACGTGTTTCATCCCAGACAATCAGCTTGGCGATCATCGGATCATAAAACCGGCTGATCGCATCTCCCTCCTCAACACCTGCATCAATACGCACATGAGCGTTTTGCTCAGGCAAATGAAAATGCACAAGCTTGCCCGTTGACGGCAGAAATCCGGCAGACGGGTCTTCCGCATAGATACGCGCCTCTATGGCATGGCCGGAGTGAGACAAATCCTCCTGCATAACCGGCAACTGCTCACCACTCGCAACCCGCAACTGCCATTCCACAAGATCAAGGCCGGTTATCATTTCCGTTACCGGATGCTCAACCTGAAGGCGGGTATTCATCTCCATGAAATAAAACTGGCCGTCAGGCGCAACGATAAATTCGACCGTTCCCGCACCCGTATAGTGCACTGCACGTGCAGCATTTGTAGCGGCCTCGCCCATGATGCGGCGTTGCTGTTCGGAGAAATGCGGTGCCGGCGCTTCCTCAACGATCTTTTGGTGTCTGCGCTGCACCGAGCAATCCCGCTCAAACAGCGAGACATAATTGCCGTGACTGTCGCCAAAAATCTGAATTTCAATATGGCGCGGGCGGGTAATATAGCGCTCGATCAACACATGATCGTCGCCAAAAGCCGATTGCGCCTCACGCTGACAGGCAAGCAGGTTTTGCGTAAAATCCTCAGGCCTTTCAACAAGCCGCATGCCTTTGCCGCCACCGCCTGCAGATGCTTTGATGAGGACAGGATAGCCGATTGCATCGGCCTCCCGCTGTAGCTTTTCAGGCGTCTGATCTTCCCCGTGATAACCGGGGATCAGCGGAATGCCCGCCGCACCCATCAGCTTTTTCGCCTGTGACTTCAAACCCATGACGCGTATGGCTTCAACCGGCGGGCCGATAAAGACAATTCCGGCCTGCGCACAGGCAAGGCAAAAAGCTTCATTTTCCGAAAGAAAGCCATAGCCGGGGTGAATGGCCTGTGCGCCGGTGGCTTGCGCCGCAGCGATAATTTTTGCGCTGTTAAGATAAGATTCCCGAGGTGGCGCAGCGCCGATATGAACGGCCTCATCTGCCAGCCGCACATGCCGCGCCTTTGCATCGGCGTCTGAAAACACAGCAACCGTACGGATGCCCATGCGGCGGGCGGTTTTGATGATACGGCAGGCAATTTCGCCGCGATTGGCAATCAGAATTTTGTCAAACATCATCTGATCCTGTCCGGTTTATCCATGCCGGTGCCCGCTTATCGAGAAAGGCACTCAGACCTTCACGGGCTTCCGCATTCATGCGCAGAGCAGCAATATTATGCGCGGTTTCCTGCGCCAATGCATCGCCCATCATCTTGCCTGCAACATTGCGGATCAGTCGTTTTGCGGCGGCCTGTGCCTGCGGGCCGCCTTTCAGCAGAGCCGATATCAGATCATCAATCGCAGCATCGAGCGTCTCCGCTTCCGCCACTTCGTGCACAAGGCCGATTTGCAGGGCTTTTGCAGCATCAATGCGCTCCGCAGTCAGAAAATACCGAGAAGCCTGCCGCATACCGATAGCGCGCAGCACATAGGGGCTGATAACCGCCGGAATAATGCCGAGCCGCACCTCGGATGTGATAAAACTTGCCTGCGTTGAAGCAACACAAATATCGCAGGCAGAGGCGAGCCCCATGCCGCCGCCCAATGCTGCACCATGCACACGGGCTATGGTCGGCTTGGGCATCTCAGCCAGTATGCGGAACATCTGTGCCAGCTTTCCTGCATCGGCAAGATTGGCCTCAAAACCGGCCTCACCGGCAGCTTTCATCCAGTTGAGGTCACCACCTGCGGAAAAGCTTTTGCCGCGACCGGCCAAAATCACAATACGGATCTCATCATCCGCACCAAGCTGCGTAAAAGCCTGTGTCAGTTCGGCAATGAGCGCAGCGTCAAATGCATTATGCCGTTGCGGACGGTTCATCCAGATGGTTGCCACGGAGCCGTCGCGGGTAATTTCCAAGGCCTCATACATGATTTGCCTCACATTCTGAAAAGACCGAATTTGGTTTCTTTCACCGGAGCATTCAGCGCAGCAGCCAGTGAAAGACCGAGAACGCGGCGGCTTTGGGCGGGGTCAATAATCCCGTCATCCCAAAGGCGGGCTGTTGCATAATAGGGATTGCCCTGCGTTTCATATTGCTCACGGATCGGCGCCTGAAACGCTTCTTCATCCGCAAGGCTCCAGCTTTCTCCACGCGCTTCCAAGGCATCACGCCGCACACGGGCAAGCACGCTTGCGGCCTGCTCACCGCCCATCACTGAAATGCGGCTATTCGGCCATGTCCACAAAAAACGCGGCGAATAAGCTCTGCCGCACATGCCGTAATTACCGGCACCAAAGGAACCGCCGATCAGCATTGTGATTTTAGGAACCTGAGCCGTTGCCACAGCCGTCACCATTTTCGCGCCGTCTTTAGCTATACCGTTATTCTCGTACTTTCGGCCGACGATAAAACCCGTGATATTTTGCAGGAAAACCAACGAAATATGCCGCTGCGCGCAAAGCTCGATAAAATGCGCACCTTTCTGCGCGGATTCACCGAACAGAATACCATTATTGGCAATGATGCCGACAGTTGCGCCATAGAGTTGCGCAAAACCGGTCACAAGCGTCGCGCCATACCGCGCCTTGAACTCGTCAAAGCGTGAGCCATCAACCAGCCGCGCAATCACCTCGCGGACATCATATGGATGGCGCGGATTTGCAGGAATAATACCGTAGAGTTCTTCAGGCGGATAAAGCGGTTCCTCCCCGCCATTGAGCAGATCAGGTTTTGTCGTGATATTCAGATTGGCAACAATCCGGCGGGCGATTGCCAGCGCATGGGCATCATTTTCCGCAAGATAATCGGCCACACCGGACTGACGGGTGTGCACATCTGCACCGCCCAGTTCTTCTGCTGTTACCACTTCACCTGTCGCCGCTTTGACCAGTGGCGGCCCGCCCAAAAAGATGGTGCCCTGATTGCGCACGATGATTGTTTCATCCGACATTGCAGGCACATAAGCACCGCCTGCCGTGCAGGATCCCATCACCACGGCAATCTGCGCAATGCCTTTTGCCGACATATTCGCCTGATTATAAAAAATCCTGCCGAAATGCTCACGATCGGCAAACACCTCATCTTGCCTCGGCAGATAAGCGCCACCGGAATCCACCAGATAGATGCAGGGCAAATAGTTCTGCTCGGCAATTTCCTGCGCACGCAGATGTTTTTTGACTGTGAGCGGATAATAAGTGCCGCCTTTAACCGTCGCATCATTGGCGATAATCATACATTGTGTGCCTGAAACGCAGCCTATACCGGCCACAAGACCGGCACCTGGCGCATCATTGTCATAAAGACCATTTGCGGCAAGCTGTCCGATTTCCAGAAAAGCCGTACCGGCATCAAGCAGCAGATCAATACGCTCCCGCGCCAGCAATTTGCCCCGCGCTTTGTGCCGTGCCGATGCAGCCTCCCCGCCTCCGGCACAGGCAATCTGACTGCGGTCACGCAGTTCTTCCACCAGAGAGCGCATGGCAGCGTGATTAGCTGTAAATTCCTCACCATGCACATTGAGAGCAGTTTTCAGAACACTCATATCCATGCCCCGATTATCTGGTTTCAGCCATTAATTCCCGCCCGATCAGCATCCGGCGGATTTCTGAAGTCCCTGCACCGATTTCGTATAATTTGGCATCGCGCCACAGCCGTGCCGCGGCATAATCATTCGTATAGCCGCAACCGCCGAGTGTCTGGATTGTCTCTCCGGCCATCCATGTCGCTTTTTCTGCGGCATAGAGAATGGCGCTTGCCGCATCTTTGCGCAGGGTTCGGGAATGGTCATTGCGGTCGCATACCGCGCCAACAGCATAGACATAGGCACGCACGGCCTGCCATGTGGAATACATATCGGCCAACTTGCCCTGCATGAGTTGGAAATCACCGATCGGCTGGCCGAACTGCTTGCGCTCATGCATATAAGGCAGCGTGATATCCATACAAGCGGCCATAATGCCGAGCGGCCCGCCGCTCAGAACCACGCGTTCATAATCAAGCCCCGACATCAGAACTTTAACGCCATTGCCCTCACCGCCGAGCACATTTTCCGCAGGCACAAGGCAATTGTCAAAGAACAACGGGAATGTGTTGGAGCCACGCATACCAAGCTTATCAAGATGGGCACCATGACTGAAACCGGCCATGCCTTTTTCGACAAGAAAGGCTGTGATGCCTTCTGCCCCTTTGCCTGTGCCGGTTCTTGCATAAACAACCAGCACATCCGCATCACCGCCATTGGTAATCCACATTTTCGAGCCGTTGAGGATATAATGGTCTGCCTGTTTCTGCGCCTGCAATTTCATTGAAACAACATCAGAGCCCGCATCCGGCTCGGACATAGCCAAAGCACCGACATGCTCTCCAGAAATCAGCTTTGGCAAATATCTGGCCTTTTGCGCTGCATTGCCGTTGCGGCGGATTTGATTGACGCAAAGATTGGAATGGGCGCTGTAAGACAGGCCAACAGAGGCGGAAGCGCGCGAAATCTCTTCCATCGCCACAATATGCGCCAGATATCCAATGCCGGTGCCGCCGTCTTCTTCCGGCACGGTGAGGCCAAGCAATCCCATCGTCCCGAACTTCTTCCACAGATCAGCGGGAAATTGATTGCTGCTGTCGATATATGCCGCGCGGGGTGCAATTTCCGCCTCAGCGAATGCACGCACACTGTCCCGCAGCTGCGCGATTTCCTCTCCCAAAAGGAAGTCAAGGCTTGGTGTCATCAACAACAGTCCTCCCAAACCGTTTTGCAGTTTGCCTATGTTGTACCATAAGCCGGTATCTGACTGGCCAGACAGGTTGCAAAATCGGCCATTTGGCTACAAAATACGGTCATGACGGATCAAATTTTGGCCTCATCTCACACAGGAAAAGCAGCTGCGGTCATCCCAACGGCCTTTGTTCACTGTATTTTGCAGGCCTACGTAAAATATGGGGCAGATCCTGCCGCCGCTCTGGAAAAGGCACAAATTCCGCCAGAAAGCCTTGCCGATAAAAACGGACGTGTCACACCGGATCAGTTTGAAGACCTGAACTGGGAGGCAATGCAGGAGCTTGATGATGAGGCTCTGGGCTGGTTTTCCCGCAAATTACCGTGGGGCACCTATGGTATGCTTTGCCGCGCCTCCCTTGGTGCCGCAACGCTTGGCATTGCCCTCCATCGCTGGAAGCGCCATCATCGCCTGCTCACGGATGATGTACTGCTCAATCTGGATATTGCCGATGGCATTGCCTCGATCAGTATCACTGAGATGCGGAATCTGGGAGCTTATCGCGAGTTCTGCCTCGTGACATTGCTGCGCTATGTTTTAGGCTTTGCCTGCTGGGCAATTGACGAGAGAATACCGCTTACAACCGCCGAGTTTCCCTATGCGGAACCACAACATGTCGATATTTATCCCAAGCTGTTCTCACCAAAGCTAAAGTTTTCAGCCTCAAACGCACGTATTCAATTCAATGCAGTGTTTTTAGAACGCCCGCTGCAACGGGATGAGGCTGCGATTAACAGCATGCTCAAACGCGCTCTGCCGCTCACTGTTCTGCCCTATAAAAGCGAACATCAGCTGACAAATCAGGTGCGGCGCCTGTTGCGTATGACAAAAAACGGCCTGCCTGTGGCCGAGGATGTGGCAAGTGTCTTCAACCTGTCTGTGCGCAGTTTGCACCGCCATCTCAGTGCGGAAGGAACATCTTTGCGCGCGCTGAAAGAACAAGTGCAGACGGAACGCGCCAAAGAGCTGCTCACGCGTTCAGCCCATCCGATCAAACGCGTGGCCTTCCTTGCCGGTTTCAGCAATGAAAAAAGTTTCTCCCGTGCATTCCGCATCCGCACAAATGAAACGCCCAGTGCCTTCAGAAAAAAGTCCCAGACAGGGTACTAAATCTGCAATTCCGGCAGGTTTGCATAAAAAGCTAATGCCTCGGGATTGGCCAGTGCTTCCCGATTGTTAATCGGGCGACTGTGGACAACATCGCGCACGGCGATTTCAGCGATTTTTCCTGACTTTGTGCGTGGAATATCGGCAATTGCGATAATTTTTGCAGGCACATGGCGTGGTGAAGCACCGCTGCGGATGCGTTGTTTGATTTGTTCCCGCAAAGCATCATCAAGCTCAATCCCCGCGGCAAGACGTACGAACAGCACAATACGCACATCATCTGCAAAATTCTGGCCGATGCAGATTGCTTCGGCAATTTCCGGCATTTGCTCGACCTGATTATAAATCTCGGCGGTGCCGATCCGCACACCACCCGGATTGAGCGTGGCATCAGAACGCCCGTGAATTATAATGCCGCCATGTTCCGTGAGTTCGGCAAAATCACCGTGACACCAAACATTTGCAAAACGGTCGAAATAAGCCGAGCGATATTTCTCACCAGTCGGATCATTCCAGAAACCTGTCGGCTGACAAGGAAAAGGCTTGGTACAGACAAGCTCGCCTTTGCCATGCATCAACGGCGTGCCGTCCATGTCCCAGACTTCAACAGCCATGCCAAGACCTGCACCCTGAATTTCTCCGCTCCATACCGGCAGAACCGGCACGCCCAACACAAAACAGGATACGATATCTGTACCACCGGAGATCGAAGCAAGGTGGATATCCTGCTTAACAGACTGATAGATATAGGAGAAATTCTCCGGTGAAAGTGGTGATCCGGTAGAAAACACAGCACGCAGATGCGGCAGAAGATGGCTGGTTGCAGGTTCCAACCCGCTTTTGCGCAAAACATCAATATATTTAGCAGAAGTCCCGAAATGGGTCATGTTTTCGGCCTGCGCATAGTCAAACAGCACATTGCCATCGGGATAAAACGGCGATCCGTCATAGAGCAGCAAGGTCGCGCCTGCAGCCAGCCCCGAGACCAACCAGTTCCACATCATCCAGCCACAGGTCGTGAAATAGAACAGCCGGTCGCCTGGTTTAATATCCGCATGCAAGTGGTGTTCTTTGGCATGTTGCAGCAAGGTGCCGCCAGCGGAATGGATGATACATTTTGGTATGCCGGTTGTGCCCGATGAGAAGAGAATAAACAACGGATGGGCAAAAGGAAGTTGGTTGAACTGCAATTCTGATGGTGCGAATTGTTCCGCAGCCTGATCGAAAGTCAGACATTTAGCCGGTGTACCATTTTGAATCTCACGGGAAACGGCTTCAGCAGTGCCCAGATAATCAACGATCAGCACCGCTTGCAGGGACGGCAATTGCGGCACAATCTGCTCTAATTTTTCACCGGTTGGCTGCGCCTTGCCATTATACCAATAGCCATCGCAGGTGATGAACAGCTTAGGCAATATTTGGCCAAAACGATCCAGCACACCTTGTACACCGAAATCAGGAGAGCAGGACGACCAGACTGCACCGATAGAAGCACAGGCCAGCATAGCAGCTATGCTTTGCGGCATATTGGGCAGCATCGCTGCCACACGATCACCCGCCTGCACACCCTGCGCCAGCATAAACTGCTGTAATTGCGAGACCAGATCCCGCAACTGATCGCAGGACAGGCGTGAACGGACACGATCCTCACCACGAAATACCAGAGCATCATCACTGCCGGTTTTTTGCAGCAGGTTTTCAGCAAAATTCAGTTTCGCATCGGGAAAGAACCGCGCTGCCAGCATATTGTCGGCATTAATCAGAATGCGAGCGCCTTTATGCCCGATAATACCGCATTCATCCCAAACCAGAGACCAGAACACTTCCGGTCGCTCAACAGACCAGTCATGCAATTGCTGATAGGTCTCAAGAGGTAAACCGCTGATACTCCGGGTTTTTACAGTAAAAGCGGTCAGATTTGCCTCGGCAATCTTTTGTGCCGATGGCTGCCATAAAGGCTCGGAACCAGCTCCGTTCGAATTAACACCTGTGTTCATCCGGCTCTCCTCCCCAACGCATTATCGCTGTTTTTGAGAGGAAGACAAAGCCCTATCAGGTGGTGAAGAGTATTACACGGCTATCCGCTCTTACCACCGGATTAAAAGCCCCACATTACCTTTGACAGTATAGCTATCGGCAAAATTCTGAAAACTGGTATTGATCGAGCCTTCACCATAGAGCGCATATTTGTCATTCGCCCAGCTATAAGTGCCGCCTGCGCCAATACCACCCCATAGATTATCCCGGTTTTGACTGAAACCTGATCCCGCTACAAGGATATTGGAACCATCAAGAAATTCCTGATAAAGATTTGTAATGGCATACATATTTACTTTGCGATTTAAGCCTTGATCGTCCTGCCAGATATTTTGGTAATCTGCTGAAATACCAAGCCGCGCGTTAAGACTGGTATCCTTTTTATGTAATGCAACCGCTGCCCCCCAAGCATCGTCGAACGGATCAAAATTTACTGTTGACCATTCGAGTTGTATTTGAGGTGTCAAAGACCAATAAGCATCGAGAGTAAACTGTTTGCCTGCTTCAGCACTCAGACTGTAACCTAAACCATTTTTATCGGTTGCAAGGCCTTTTCCGACAGTGAAGGAATGAAGGCTACTATTATACCAAGTCGCTTGCAGCTGCCCGTCGAAATAGAAACCATTATCTCCATACCATGTCAGTGTGCCGCCAAGTCCCCATGCTTGCGTCTCAATACGGCCATCACCGTGTTCGGCATAAATATGACTGCTGCCTGTCGCATAGCGACCGGTAATACCGCCAATCAAGCGTCCATTATCATTCTCATAGAACTGGCCATCAACGCCTGCCTGCATAATATAACTATCTGTCTCCTGCCTATAACCGGCAGCTGAACCTTGGGCTTTAAGGCGGTTATGCGCGCCTTCAATTCTTCCCCAAATCATTTTGTTATCAGAGAGTCTGTCAGCTTTTGGTTCTGATGCAACTTGCTGTTGACCAGAAGAGCGGCTTTTATCATTAAGTTCATAACTATCTCTGTCGAGATAGCGGCTACCCACTCTCTGCCGGAGTGTTGGTGTCTTATTCAGTGTCTGCATCGTCGCTGCAAGCGCTTGATAAACCGGCACACCGGCACTAGGACGCGGCTGCGGATCTGACCCCGGATTGGTTGTTTCACTGCGTAAATACCAGCTACTCATATCCGTTCCGGACGAATTACCTTTATGTAAAGTGTAAGCATATGCACCACCCACTACGGCCTGTTGCCCGTCTTTGGTTTTATAATCACCCAGCAATTCAAATACGCCGTCTGACTGTCCGCCGACCTCTATCAGTTTGATGCCATTATTCGTCCGTGCGCCGGCACCACTCTGGTTTGTCACTTTAAGTGTACTCGTTCCGGCTGTATTACCCTGTACGCTCAGCATATCTGTGAGCGAATTATCCGTTCCCAGAACCGTGTTTAGCAATATAGTTCCATTATCACCGGTATAATTGCCGCTTATAGTGATAGTTGTACCACCTTTGCCGCCAAATTTTATAGTACCGGCATTGCTCAGACCAGCAATTGAGGCATTCATGCCATTCAAGTCCAGAATAGCGTCTTGGCCCGTATTGAATACAGAATTGCGACTGAACGCGTTCGCCTGACCTTGTTTTAAGACACCGTCATTGACTGTTGTTACACCCGAATAATCATTGTTACCGGATAAAGTCAGCACCCCTGATTTGTTTTTTGTCAGCCCTCCTGCACCAGACAAGGTGCCGGAAAAAAGCGTATCAAAGTCCTGCTCCAGCGTCAGGATGCCATTTCCGAGATCGACATTGCCTGCCCCAGAGAGGCCTGCAACAGTCACATTAAAAGCATCAAGATTGGCTTTTGCACCGGATCGCACTGTCAGCAGTCCCGAGCCGAAAGCAGTCTTGTCATAGCCCGCTTTTGCTGTGCCTTTTTCAATCACCAAGCCACCGGAATAATTATTATTACCGGAGAAAACAGTGGTTCCGTCACCTTTTTGAACGACGCTACCAATCCCGCTGATTGTCCCCGCATATTGTAGTGCATCAGACCTTTTGAAAGCGAGTATACCATCATTGGCAATATCACTTGTAACACTGCCGCTATTGCCGCCATCGCCAATCTGTAACGTTCCTGCGCTGATGACCGTGCCGCCGCTATAAGTGCTGTCGCCGGTCAGAATGGTTGTGCCCAAGCCCCCCTGCAGCAATGATCCTGAGCCCGATACTTCACCGGAGAACACTAAACTATCCGAGCGATTAAAGAGTAAAACAGCATCATTAATTACATTGCCGGTGATACTTCCTGCGGTCTCGCCATTGCCGATTTGCAGAATACCGGACTGAATGGTCGTCCCGCCATTGTAAGTGTTTTCTCCCGTCAGAACTGTCCGGCCATTACCCGCCTGCACCAACGCACCGGTACCGGAAATCACGCCGTTGAACAGTAGATTGTCGGAGCGGTTAAATGTGAGCTTTGAATTATTGGTCACATCGCCGGCAAGGCTGCCGCTCGTTCCGCCATTGCCTATCTGTAAAGTGCCGGTTTGAACCGTGGTTCCGCCACTATGTGTGTTTTTGCCCGTCAGAATTGTTGTGCCACTGCCAGACTGGATAAGGGTGCCACTACCGGACATATTGCCGTTAAAACTTAAACTGTCAGACCGGTTAAAGGTCAGTGTGCCGTTATTAACCACAGCACCTTGTATTGTGCCACTGGTTCCACCATCCCCGATTTGCAAAATCCCTGACTTGATTGTTGTGCCACCAAGATAGGTATTGTTACCGGTCAGAATGGTTTTACCGGCACCCTCCTGTAATAACCCGCCCAGGCCAGAGATAGTGCCGCTCATCGTCAGAGTATCAGAGCGTTTGAAAGCCAGCTTACCGTCATTGACCACATCACCGGTTATACTGCCTGTCGTTCCTCCGTCTCCAAGTTGCAGAGTGCCTCCGGCAATGGTTGTGCCACCGGTATAGGTGTTGTCTGCTGTCAGGATAAGCGTACCTAAATCTGTCTTCTTAATACCATTGGTGCCTTGCAGTTCCACCGCTATCGTAGCTGTCACATCCTTGTCCGCGCGAAGTACAGAAGCCGCATTGTTGACAGTATCAGCAAGCATCAGCGCATCGCCTTCAAGACGATAGCCGTCCGCAGCAAATTGTAAGCCAGCAACGGAAATCGCACCGGAGCTGTTATCAATGGTTACCGTACCTGCAGTACCTGAAAGAATTGCGAACTGATCATTTGTCCAAACGGCATTCACCATACCGTCTTTATCAGTCCAGTTATCATCGCTTACCAGTTTCCAGGTTCCCGAGCCGCCATCAACCTTATTATTATTATGCAGAGTAGTATCTGCTCCGTCCCAGTAATTTAATACGAGACCGGCTGCATTCACCAGATTGACCTGATTAGCTATTGAAGTCTGAAGCGTCATTTGCGACGTATCATTCCCGGGAACGGTCCCGAGCACTGCTGTATTACCAGTAAGATTACCGGTATAATCAAAAATGCGATAAAGCCCCGGTCCAAAGCTGCCAATGTCTGTAATATTGATGGTGCCAGCGAGTGTCAGATCACCCTGAACACTGAATAACCCTGTCTGACCAGACTGTCCCAGTGCAATATTCACTATATTCCCGGTCACCAGAGTGAGATTGTTTTCGAAAATTAGTGTCTGTCCTTCCCGTCCGGCCAGAATGCCACCTGCATCCAATGATACATTACCGGCAAGCACTCCCTTGCCGCCGAGAGTTGCACCTGATGCAACCGTAATTGCACCGCCAAGTTTCTGATCAACCAGAAGCGTACCGCTTGTAACACTTGTTAAACCCGCAAAATTTGTATTGTCTCCGCTGAGTGTCAGTGTTCCTGTACCGGATTGCTTGAGAGTTCCTGCGCCACTTAAAACGCCAACAAAATCAATATTGTCGCTACGTGAGAATGTTAAAATTCCGGAACTATTCACGTTACCAACAATACTGCCTGTTATTCCCCCATCACCGACTTGTAGAGTGCCAGCATTGATGACAGTTCCGCCGGTATAAGTATTATCACCGGTTAAAATAGTCGTTCCGTCACCAGTTTGCTGCAAAGACCCTGTGCCTGTTACCGCACCCAAAAATGCTAAACTGTCAGAGCGCTTGAAAGCCAGCACACCACTATTACTGACATCACCAGTCAGGCTTCCTGACGTACCACCATCACCGACTTGCAAGGTACCCTTATCAATTACGGTACCACCAGTATGGCTCACATCACCGGTCAATATTGTTGTACCGCTGCCTGACTGAAACAAGCTGCCGGAGCCAGTAACTGCACCGGAAAAAACCAGACTATCAGACCGGTCGAATATTAGCTTTCCACTATTTGCAACATCACCCGCGAGACTGCCGGTTGTCCCACCAGAGCCGATCTGCACCGTACCCGCAAGAATAGCAGTTCCGCCTGAATGAACTGCATCCCCGCTCAATGTCAGTACGCCAGCGCCTTTTTTATTGAGTTTTCCTGTACCGGAAACTCCGCCGGAAAAACTATTATCCTGCGCATTATCAAGCATACTGTCTGTATCGGTGACAACCAAAGCGCGAGACGACGTAAATGCCGCGCTCAATAGTAACGATGCTTTTCCTATTGTCACCGCTTCCGTAGATTTGCCAAGATTTTTATCCGCTGCGACCGATAGCACACCGGCATTGATCACCGTACCGCCTGTATAGGTATTGGCACCACTTAGAACGAGTGTGCCATTCCCTTCCTTAATCAGCTTTCCGCCTGCGGTTAAATTTTGTGCGACAGTGAAAACCACACTCTGATCATCGATATCGAAACCACCACCATTCGCACCCCATGTGATATTACGTGCCGTTGAAGTCATGGTTGTACCGGTGACTTTTAACAAGCCGCCGTTAAAAGTCAGTCCGCTGGCCACGCTCCCCATATAAGTATCAGAAGAAACGGAGAGCTCTCCTTTTTGAAGAACAGTACCACCGGCATAAGTATTAGCGGTAGACAACACTAAAATACCGTCCCCTTTTTTCGTAAGAGTACCGGCACCAAATGCAATCCCGTCAAAAGTGATTGTCTGGTTATTGGAGTCAAACGCACCACCACCGGCCAGCAAATCTAGCGTTGATGTAAATTGCAGCGCCTGATCATTGGCCTGTATTGTGCCGCCGTTCAGGGTAACGGTTCCCTGCGTAAAATAAGCATCCGTGACATTGCGTGTCGGCACCCAGACACCCTGCCCCTGAATAGTCAGAGACACAGGAGCACTTGTGGAATTTACCATGCCAGTCCAGCGCGCTGTACCATCAATGGTCATTGTAGCCGAGGCTTTACTGTCCGTATTTTGCGGATCGACGGTTTCAGAGACAAAAAGATCACCAGCCCATGTGGTGTTTCCGTCCAGTTTCAAAGTAAGTGTATTCGCCGCGGTAAAAACACCTGCACCGTCAACACTGTCAACATAGATACCACCGGACAAGGTGGAATCCGTAGCGGTAAAATCAAGCGTTGTAAAAGCCAACTTTTTACCATCAGCATCCGGATACACATCCAACGTCTTGTTGATATAGATAAGTGAACGGTCGCTGATTTTTGTGTTTTCAGCTGCAATCAGGCTTGATTGATTAATTACATTGACAACAGTATTCGATGAATCAATGTCAAAAACAGAGACATAATCGCCTGAGCCGGCTCCTGTGAAATCAACTTTTACTTTATCTAAAGTAAGAGCATTATCATAATATGCGACAGCCTGCTGTCCTACGGACAATACCGGATTGGTCAGTGTAACACCTCCCAGAAAAACAGAAGCGCGGGTATCAGAGCTGCCTTGCATTGTCAGATTAAAAACAGTGTTTGTCAGGCTTGCTTTGGCATGCTGACCAAGTGTAACCACACCCCAGATCCCTGCAGGTCCTGCTCCTTCCATCGAATAGTTTACGGTCATATCCTGAACCACCATGCTGGCTACTGATGGATCAGTTTCCGCTAAATTCGGCATCTGTCCGCTACGATAACCTGCTACATCCCAGTTTCCGGATACAAAAGCCCACCCGTAAACCGATGGCCAATACGCATTTTTAATACTGCCTGTCTTATTAGCAACATTCATGGCACCATTTAATCCGTCCTGATATTGCTGGGCTATTGTATAGATGCCACCGGCTGTAAACTGTAATGCAGCATAAGAGCCAAGCACATCAATCGCCCCGTAAACGGATTTTTTTCCTGAACCATCGGTTCCATTCAGCAGGGGCAGATCGAAATCAAGAGCGCCATTGAAGGTAACATTCAAATCACCAAGATTAATCGGCGTGATAAGAGCAGCCTTACCCTGATCATACAACATTTTAACATCAGGGCTCACATGCATAGAGGCCTTGCCAACTATAGTGACGCTTCCTTTGTCCACTGAAGAAAAATATCCATCAGCAGTACCAACTTCTACCTCCGTCCCGCCTGCAGCATAGAAAAATATACCGCCATCAGCACTGACATCACCCTGCATCGTGATAGTCGGAGTTTTCCATACAGCCGGATCATTGGGCTTAGTCGGTGAAGTGCGTGCGGCATTACTACTTAAAACCGACAGTGCTGCTTGCGGATAAGTCCATGCATTACCAGCAGCACCAAGGCCGGTAATCTTATAATTACCCTGCACAGTCAGCTCGCCGGCAAACCACGCCGCCAGCCCGGTGAAAAAGCTTGTCGGTTTTTTCGGGCCAATGTTGCTCGCATCATAAGTCACGTCACCTTCAAAGGTAACAGATGAAGGATTATCTAAACTGTAAACTAATGTACAACTGTCATTATATATATTAACTGAATTTCCAAATGGAGCTTGCAGCAAATTCGGTTCCGTCAAACAATTTGCCACATTACCAGAAATAGTATTGGATCCATCATCTCCATATGTTGTCGCCTGAGTACTTGTAACAGCACATATTAGTGTCAGCGCGGAAACAGCACTACTTAACAAAAGTTTATATATTTTTCTACGAAGTTTACTCTGTGAAATATTATAGTATTTGTGAGAAAAAATCCGTTTGCACGAATTATAAAATGGTGAATATAAATTTTCCATAAAAACTCACTTATAAAAAAATATAAATAAAATATAACTATATTTAATGCATTGCATATGTCCTTCAATTATATAGTATAAAAACACATATATATTAAAATATAATTTTATTTACTTTAGGTAAAAAAATGATAAACTATACATGCAGAAACAAATAGTTTTTATATTTAAAAAATTGAGATCACTATGGCAAACCCTAATATTACATTTATTCCTCGCGGAGATAGCGCTCTATCAGGCTTTGGAATCCTCGCAGCAGTAATACTGACGACAGATGCAAATGATGCAAATGAATATTCTGTTGCCTTCGGCAAAGATCCAAGCAGTACCAGTAGGCGCAACGTAAAAACGGATAAAGTTTTATTCAAAAATAAAACTGCTTCTGGCGCAAACTATACACAAGAAGCATCCACCTATATTTTTTCAATAAATGACAATACAGGTGAGAAACTGATAATAAGCGCTCAGCTTTATAAAGACGACCAAAAAGAAGGCTCCCCCATCACGCTACCTATCACTTTCTACAATTTAGGCATCCAAAATCCAGCCTCTATAGTTAGCGCTAAAAAATTCAATGCGAACACCGTTATTGCAACAGAAGAACATTTTCAATCAGTCGATTATAACCAAATAATGGTTAATATACACGATTACATTACTGATCTCCCCGCTCAGGTAACAATTGGTTTTGACGTAAACTTCTCGCCCTTACCGGATAACATAATATCAGCATGGTCATCACCAGGTAGCGCTGGCACAACCCCTAACTTGCCCGTCACACCTGCTTCACCCGTCACAATACTGGAGAATTACGTCACTGTCCTTCTCACCAAGGCAGCCTATGCAACCAATCTTTATATAACATCTACAGAAGCTGTAGTGACACAAGCGCAAGCAAGCATACCTATTGTGCCACCGTTGACGTTCATTGATATAGATCAACAATATGTAATGTATATGGCTCCGCAACCTGTCAACTTGAACGGGAACACCGTTACGGTGCCAGCCGGACAAACATATGTCTACTTTAACATTGATCCGGATGCCATTACTCCGTCGGGAGATAAGCGCGTCTTCTGGATGGTATTAAACGGCGAAAAGGTTGTGCTGGATCCGATCGACATATCACAAGTGTCGACGACCATATCTGTACCCGTTGCAAAGTTAAACACGGTGGATAGCCAGGGAAATCCTCTACCAAACAGGCTCCAATATTTTATTGAATCCGTCGAGACCGGCGCTGTAAGATCATCCGAATATGGCTGGCCATTTGAGATTAACTCACAATTTCAGAATGAACCAAATCCGGGTATTACAAATCGTCCATGTGCCGCGCCGGTTTTATTTCCAACACCCAATGGAGGCGCTCCAAACCTTATTGATGAAACCTACGTCACAACCAATAAGGGCGCGTCAGGTGACTTCCCTACCGGCGGAAATACTGCCGATCAATATACTATAAATGTTTTTATCAATGGCTGGGATTCACAAGGTAATCCAAAAAACAACACTTTGCATCCACAACCAATACTTTCAACCTCAGGTCAAACATGTGATTACACAATAGATCCTCAAGATTTGCTCGGCTACAGCGTTCAGCCACATACTTATGCGTTCTCAACAATGCAGATTGAATATTATATTTCGGACCCAACCAATATAAATTTTGGAAAATATAGCAGGGTTATTTCCTACAAAATCGATACAGTAAGTCCATAACATTTTTTAATAAAAATATATAGGTATTAAAATGTCAGGCTCGCTCAATATAGTACAAAGAATTTTACCACAAGTTTCACTTATTTCAATTAAAGCTACAGCAAATTCAGTTCCACCAACACAATATGAGCGAGCCGAGCTACAAGCCCTCATCATTCATGAGGATGGCTCTCTCGCAGGAGCTGGCATCCCAGTTAACTGGCGTATTGCTGATTTAGCAAACGGTCAGAACCTTAGCTTTTATGATACCAATGGTCAGTTACTTGCTGTCAACCATGGTGAAGTAACAAGCTTCACCAATTCTGGCAGTCTTGCAACTATTTATGTGGCCAGCCCATCGATCACAATCGCAACGATTTACGCTTCAACCGATCCGGACCAACCAGAATATGGTGTCCAATTAATATCCCATGATCCTTCTGGAAATAATTCTTCTTATCAGGCACCATTCATCGCCGGTCTTCAAGATGTTCTGAATATACCCAACGATGCCGACCAATCAATTAATCCTGACGATAATGATACATTATTTTATGATACCCGATACGCAGTAAGAGCAGATACGGACAAAATACCGACACTTGACTACAGATGCGCTTTTATTTTGAACAATGAATGTGTTTCTATACAGAATAATGTTAGCGCAGATACTGAAGTCTACGCCTACATTCCTTATAATCAGATGTACAGTGATGCTACAACTATCAATACACTCAAATACATTGTTTCAGAAACTAATAGCGGACAATCAAACCCGCTGCATTTTCTTGCTCAGGGCACTGCCTATGAAATGCCCGATCCGTTCATACAAACGGACAATCTATTAAGTAAACCAATTTTTCCCGGCACTCTGGATAACGGAATACTGACTGCCAATAGTTTTGTGAATGGCTATTTATCGTTCAATATCAGCGGATTCCCATTCAGCTGTCTTTATGGCCTGTTCAAACCTATATTGTTTCTTGATGGTTGGGATCCTCATGACAACTCGACAAGAATTACCAGACAAATTGCTCTGTATCCGAATGATATTTACTTACAGCAATCCCACCTTAACAGCGGCATCAACCTAAATATTTCTCAACGTGTCTTCCGTCAAATAGGCGCGTATAAAGAAAATAATATAACAGAATACGCAGATTTATATTTAAACTATATTATTAATGAAGTCAAATATTCAGATTATTATTATAATAAAGCAGATTTTTCAGGGCTTGATAATTAAACCATTTAAAGGGTGCCACCAATGACCTATCCTCATACAAACGGCATGGTAACGGATAAATCTTACGCATATGTGCCCTCTTATACGAGCACGCTGGATCCAACCCGGCAGCAGCAAATTGTGACTTGTTACGTTAACACCAACAGACCAAATGCCAACGTTACGATTAAAAACGATAGTGCGCGTAGCACCGGAACGCCCAAGCCACTTGCTCTGTTCGACAAAAATCATACCCCTTTGCCTTTTGATACAAATTCCGGAACTTTCTCAATGACAACAGAGAGTTCCGGGCGTGCTGTTTTTCTTGTTGGCTCTAATTCCGGTGATTTCTATATAACCCAATTAACGCTTACAGCCGACGATGGCAGTGAGTTTTCAGCACCTTTTGTTTTTGGTGATCTCGACCCAAATCTTGCCGGTAACTTACCTGCATTGACAATTGCGGGCCTGTCGCAAAACAATAATCTTCAAGTTCCAACATCTGATGTTCCGCAACTGTTTAATGTAACAATTGCTTCCACAAATTTGCCGGCGGCATTTATACCTTCATCACGTATTGCCGTTATACTAAATAATATTTTAGTTTATTGCGGAAATCTTAGTGCCTTAACAGCTGACGGCATTAATATCGCCTGCTCGCTTTTAAAAACCACAGCGGGTGCAACCAATACAATCGGCTATTTTATTGCAAAGCCAGACGGCCAGTTCTGGTCTGCTGCCTTGCTGTCCCCCCTGAAGAATTTTACTGCCAGCGGCACAGCAATTTACATACCCTCTGTCAACAACCGCACTCTTGTTGCGCCTCAGCCGGTTTTAATTTCTTCAGGGTCGGTAACACCGGCAGATATGGCTAATAATGGCTTAAAACTTGCTATTCCTGCCAGTCCTGCAATTTCTGCAGGAGATCTCGCGGATGTTTACGTTTCAATAAACGGGACAGATGACCAGACATCACAACCCCTCAAGGACGTTAGTGTTTTCTCAAAGATAAATCCGTTATCTGATATCTTTATCGTGCCTCAAACACGTCTCTCCGGTTATCAAACCAACTCATTTTTTATGTTTGAGTACCAACTATTTGATAGTATCGGGCAATCCAAGGGATGGTCTAACTCCGCCATCGCTCAGTCATATAAGCAGTTCCCGGCAATTTTACTTGAAACTATCAAGAATAATGCCAATGCCGATGGCGTAGAACAAAATCGCGCATCTGCTGCTTATTATGCTGACAACGGAATACCCGCCGCCAATGTACCGATCACATTTACGCTCGGTGCAACCGGCAATGCAGTTTTCGATGGCAATCAAAAAAGCAAAACCTTAATTACTGACAATTTCGGCAAGACATCACCTGTACTGTTCACAGATAGTCATAGCGGCGGTGAGACAGTCGAATTAACAACAAGCGCAACAGCCGCTCAAACCATAAAGAATTTTACATTCACACAGGCCACAGCCACTCAGCTCGGCATTATTCCAATCAAAAACAACATGCCCGCTGACGGCACTTCAACCTGCAGTGCGAAAGCCAGTATTTCAGGCAGCGGCAATGTCAGTAATATCAGCGTTAATTTTACAACATCATCAAACAGCACCTTTTTTATTGCCTCAAATGGCGTAACTGTTTCCGCTGATAGCAAAACGGCAACTGCACAAACCGGGATCGATGGTCTGACAGCGGAAGTATTCTTCACTGATAACAGTAACACTACCATAGATATAACGATAACTGCCTCCGCGAACGGTTTGACCAACGCGACGCAACCATTTCATTTCACCCAGACAGCTACTCCTCTGACACTCACACTTGCAGTAGCTTCAGACGATAACTCCGCAGCGACTGGTAATGGCCAGGACAAACATAGTGCGATTGCAGTGCTTTCACCGGCAAAAGCTCAGGCTGTCACTTTCACTCTGCCATCTAATCAACAAGCGACATTTTCTGAAACTGATACAAGTATCTATACACTGTCGCCGGATAAAAAAACCGTAAGCGTTATTTCTGATGTCCAATCCGGCCAGACACCAATTGTGCATTTTACTGATGCAAATACAGCCGGAGAATTCGTGGTGCTGACGGCTTCAACATCTGGCGCGCAAGACAATCAACATAATTTTGGCTTCGGTCCAGTTGGACAAACTGCCATAGTCCTTGATAAATACCTGGATAATTCGGTTGCAAACGGACACGCTATAAACGCAGTAGAGGCGCACATAACAGTAAATGGCTATCCACCTCTATTCAGAACACCAATCACTTATCATGTAACAGGGTCGGCTTATTGGCAGACTAATAATCAACACACACTTAACGATACAATCCACAACAATGACGGTTACTCTATAAACGGGTTTTATGACACGAACACGGCTGGCGAAACTGTAAGCGTAACCGCTACATGCAATGGCGTTACAAGTGATCCTCTGGAGTTTACATTTGCACCATATAACCAACACACCCAGACGACCGTGACGCTGAGCAAAGCTATGGACGAACAACCCGCTGACGGACGATCACTCAATCGGGCAGATGCAACAGTCAATATCAACGGGGCTTCTGCACCCAACGGCACACAAGTCACATTTTTCGCATCGGGGCACGCACGTTTTGCTTTCAGTGATGCATCGATATACACCACCTCAACATCCGGCGGATCAGCTGCAGCACCTTTCTACGATACCAATCCTAACGGAGAAACCGTAACAATAACCGCCAAATCCGGAGGCAGTACAAGTAATCCGCTAACATTTACATTTGAACCCTCAATAGTCCCTTTGGCACCTATCGTGATTTTAAATCCGTATGAAGGTGAAGATATAATAATTCCAATAAATATTGGGCAACATGGACCGGTCTATGCGAGTGGCACTGCAACCGCTGGACAAGTTTTAAACTTCCTTCTCAATTGGCAACCCTTCGGCAGTAGCACAGTAAATTCTGCTGGAAACTGGACAAGTCCGCCAATTCACGACAGCGGTAACTTGACGCTTTCAGTTTCATACGCATCTGAAGGACAAAACGCGCCGAGGTGGACTGTTCACTTTTCCGTTGAATATTCCGACACTTAATAAAAATATCATATCTCAAAGAATTAATTGCAGAAACTTGCGCACCCAGAATACACCTGATCTCTGGGTGCAGCTATAATGCAGGTTTTGCAGATGCAGTTAGAGCGCACGTAAAATAAAGCTAAAAAACAAGCGGCTAGAGCAATTGCCCTTCCCCATTGTCCGTACGGGGTGCTATCGGTCGCGCCAGCAGGAATTTATTGCAGGCTTTTCTCATGACACACTATTCGGATCCGCAACGCCTCCAGACCCTGATCGACGGACTGGATCAGTTCAACGCCACTCCCGGTAAAGGCACCACTCGTCTGACCTATAGTCCGGAATTCCGGCAGGCCGCAGATTATCTGCGCGACCGGATGGAAGAAGCGGGTCTTACTGTGCGCGAAGATGCCGTTGGTAATATTATCGGCCGTCTGGAGGGGAGCAATCCGGAACTGGCACCGGTTATGGTCGGCTCCCATTTTGACTCCGTGCCAAATGGCGGAAAATTTGACGGACAAGCAGGCGTCATTGCCGGCATAGAAATTGCTTTCCAGCTGAAAAGCCGCGGGCTGACACCCGTTCGTCCTGTTGAATTTATCGCCATGATTGAAGAAGAAGGCACCCGTTTCGGTGGTGGCTTGCTGGCCTCGCGCATCATGACCGGCAAGGTGGATATGCAGCAGCTTGTCACTTTTACTGATGATGACGGCATATCCGTTGCGGAGGCAATGCAGGCCTATGGGCTTGATCCCACATCGGCACATCAGGCAATCCGTCAGCCCCATTCAATCCATGTGTTTCTCGAGCTGCATATTGAACAGGGCCCCGTATTGGAGAGCCATGGCGAGGACGTGGCTATTGTTGACGCTATTGTCGGTCTCGGCCAGTTGAAAGTCACATTTCGCGGACAAGCAGGCCATGCCGGTACAACCCCGATGAATGCGCGGCGCGATGCGCTCACCGGCGCTGTCACCGCCCTTGCACAGTTGCCTGATCTGGCGCTTGCTATCGGACAGGACGCGGTTCTGACTGTCGGCAAGCTGGATGTTTATCCGGGCGGTGCTAATGTCATCCCCGATCTGGTTGTTTTTACCGCCGATATTCGCGCACCAAAGGAAGAGGTTGTCCGCACATTGATGGATCAGACCCGTGCTGTAATTGAGCGGGCAGGCGGCAACGGATTGTCCGTCGAGGTCGAAGAACAGCTCTTTGTCGCACCGGTGCCTTTATCCTCCGAACTGCATAAATGCCTGTCGCATCATGCTGATGCGCTTGACCTGAAAAGCCGGACAATGGTAAGCGGTGCCGGGCATGATGCCATGATTATGGCTGATTTTGCACCGACCGGTCTTGTCTTCGTTCCGAGCCGTAACGGTATTTCTCATGCTCCTGAAGAATGGACGGATTATGACCAGCTGGCTAAAGGCGTTGACGTGCTTTTTCTTACAATTTGCGATCTCGCTGAGGTGAAACTCACAGATTAAAACCGCTGCTTTTTCGTATTTCTATATCGAGTCTTAATGGCGAACCAATTATAAATTGGTTCGCCATTATTTTTACTAAATATCTTGAACTGCAGCAGATAATTTGCATTATTAAACAAAAGTATAATAAATCGGGAAAATTATCAGCAGAATGGCCGTTACCAATTCATCAAATTCAGTACCAATTTGTATAATGGTTCGATTGATTCATGGTTCATGCCATGCATGATCTCAATGATAATACCGGTCTTGCCTTAGAAAACCTGCGCACGTTATTGGCTGAGCAGTCGGAGGGGCAGGAAAACCGTCTTCCCTCTGAACGTGAACTGGCGCTGCGCTTCAATGTCAGCCGCCGTGCCTTGCGTGCAGCCCTTGATGTGCTCGAAAACGAAGGACTGATCTGGCGCAGGCAGGGTCAAGGTACTTTCAGCGGTGAACGTCGTCCCGATGGCAATATGCTGGCCCAGCAAATTGCCGACTTCACCAATCCTATCGAAGTTATGGATGTGCGGATTGAAATCGAACCGGCGCTGGCGCGCATGGCCGCCGCCCGCGCCACACCCGCTCTGGTGGAACAACTGGAAAAGCTGGCTCTGAAAGCCGAGCAGTCAACCGATATTGCCTCATGGGAGCGATGGGATTCAGCCTTTCACAGCAAGATCGCTGATGCATCCGGCAATCAGCTGTTTATCGCCATTATGGGCATCATCGATGAAATCCGGCGCAATGATGCATGGCAGCAATTTCGCACCCGCGTGCGTTCGGCAGGCCGCAATTCGCTGTCGGTAAACCAGCACAATGCCATTCTGGATGCGATCCGGCGCTTTCATCCGCGCGATGCGGAAGATGCCATGCGTACACATCTTATGTCGCTGCGCGAAGCAGTGATCGGCGAAATTGGCGGAGCCGCACGAACACAAATACCGGCACCACAGCCTGTAACGACCGACTGAAGGAGTTTTCGCATAGCGGATGAAAGCCGCATGCAAAGGGAAGAACGGATTTAGCTCAGGAGGAGGAGCCCGTTCCGACCATTCAAGTGCAGACCACAGAACAATCTGGCTATCAGCAGAACAAAATAAGGGGTGGAGAATGAAATCTGTTTATAGAACTGCTCTCAAAACTGCGGCGCTGTCCGCAGCAGCAATTGCTCTAACTTTACCGGCACTGGCCGCTGATTTACGCATCGGCCTGCAAGATGATCCCGATGTGCTTGACCCGCATCGTGCGCGCACATTTGTCGGTCGTATCGTTTTCACGTCCTTATGCGACAAGCTGTTTGATATTAATGACAAGCTGGAAATTCAGCCGCAGCTCGCCAAGGAATGGAGCTGGTCTGAAGACGGTAAAACACTGCAAATCAAATTGCGTGATGACGGGAAATTCCATGACGGCTCGGCCATCACTGCTGCCGATGTAAAAGCCAATCTGGAACGGGCAAAAACACTGCCGGAATCCCTGCGTAAAAGTGAAGTCGCAGCGATTGATAAGATTGAGGTTGTGGATGATACCACGCTCGATATTCACCTCACCAGACATGATGCGGCACTGCTGTCCCAGCTTTCCGACCGCGCAGGTATGATCCTGTCGCCAAAGGCCTTTGCCGGTGGTGAGTTTGCCCAAAATCCTATCTGTTCAGGCCCGTATAAATTTACCAGCCGCGTACAGAATGACCGGATTATTCTGGAGAAATTCGCTGATTATTGGGACGCCGCCAATTACCACTTTGACAAGGTAACCTATCTGCCGATTCAGGATTCAACCGTGCGCTTTGCCAATCTGCGCTCCGGTGATTTCGACATGATCGAGCGCCTTGCCTCTTCAGATATTGAAGCCGCAAAAGCCGACAGCAATCTGGCCTTCCTGCCGGTCACAGGTATCGGTTATCAGGCTCTGACTTTCAACATGACCAAGGGCGACAAAGACAGTTTCCCGATCGGCCACGACAAGCGTATCCGACAGGCTTTCGAGCTTTCCCTCGACCGTAATGCAATCAATGAAGTTGTCGGCCAGGGTGTATTCCAGCCCGCTTATCAGGCCTTTCCGCCATCGAGTTTTGCCTATAATCCGAAATATGAAACTGTGACCCGCGACGTTGAAAAAGCCAAACAGCTGCTTAAAGAAGCCGGTCATGAACGGGTCAGTTTTGAACTGGCTTTCGGTAATTCCACAACGTCCCAGCAGGTCTACGAACTGATACAGGCCATGTCTTCCGAGGCAGGTTTTGATATCTCTCTGCGTCCGACTGAATTTGCTGCCCTGCAATCCGCATTGAAAGAGAAGTCTTTTGATGTCGGCCAGAGCGGTTGGTCAGGCCGTGCTGATCCGGATGGTAATATCCATCAGTTTGATACCTGTAAAGGCAGCCTCAACGATGCCGGTTTTTGCAGTGAAAAAGTTGATGCCCTGCTGGAAGAAGCCCGCGGTATCAAAGATCAGGCACAGCGCAAGGCACTCTACGATCAGGCACAGGAAATCCTGCAAGACGAGCTGCCGATCGTCTATCTCTATTATCAGCCATGGACATTTGCCACCCGCGCAAATCTGAAAGGCTTTACTGCACATCCGGACGGCATGATCCGCCTGAAAGGCGTTACACTGGAAAAATAAGCAAGCCGTCTCCTTCTTTTGAAACACCCTCCGAAGAAGGAGCTGAAACGGCTCAGCGGGAAGGAACAGGCGGATTAAATTCTGTCACTTCCATCCCGCTGTCTGCTGTTTTGTTTTCATGCGAATGGAACTCATTCTATGTTTGAATTAATTATCCGGCGTTGTCTTGTGGTGATCCCGACCCTGTTTCTGGTATCGGTTATTGTTTTCGGTATGCAGAAATTGCTGCCGGGCGATCCAATTTTGGCACTGGCTGGTGAAGACCGTGATCCGCAGACGATTGCCTATCTTCAGGAAAAATACCGGCTGAATGATCCGGTTATTACGCAATATCTGAGCTGGCTCGGCCGCATCATGACCGGCGATTTCGGCGTATCCATCCGCACGGAAAAACCGGTGCTGGAACTGATCTTGCAGAAATTGCCGGTGACTTTGCAGCTTGCAGCTTTTGCGATGTTCGTTGCGCTGCTGATAGGCGTGCCTGCAGGGATCATCTCTGCTGTACGCAAAGGCACATTGACCGATTATTCGATCAATATTGCCGCGCTGTCCGGTTTATCAATCCCGAATTTCTGGCTCGGCATTCTGCTCATTCTGTTTGTTTCCGTACAATGGCAGTTGCTGCCTTCATCCGGCTATACATCACCGTTTGAAAATCTGGGACAGAATATCCGCACCATGATTATGCCGGCTTTTGTGCTCGGCACCGGCCTTGCCGGCGTATTAATGCGCCATACGCGTTCGGCCATGCTCGGTGTGCTGCGCTCGGATTATGTACGCACTGCACGCGCCAAGGGGCTGAACGAGAAAACTGTTATTCTGCGTCACGCGCTGCGCAATGCTCTTGTACCGATCATTACCCTGACCACCTTGCTCTTTGGTGAATTGTTGGCCGGTGCGGTTCTGACCGAACAGATTTTCACCATTCCGGGTTTCGGCAAGCTGATCGTGGATGCGGTCTTCACCCGTGACTATGCCGTTGTGCAGGGCGTTGTGCTGTGTACCGCTGTCGGTTTCATTCTGATGAATCTTCTTGCCGACATTCTCTACATTATCGTCAATCCGAGACTGAGGGATGCAACATGAGTGCGCTCGCAATTCCGGCAAAAAAATCCCGTAACCGCACTTTGCAAAAATTTCTCTCCAACAGAGCAGCGGTTCTCGGTGCAATATTGGTTGGCTTTTTTGCTCTGCTGGCCATTCTGGCACCACTGATTACCGGTTATGATCCGTTGCAGACAAGTTTCACCGCTATTCGCAAACCGCCTTCTGCCCTGCATTGGCTGGGGACAGACGAATTGGGACGCGACCTGTTTTCCCGCATGGCCTATGGCGCACGCACCTCGCTGATGGCGGGCGTTGTCTCGGTATGTATCGCGATGATTGTCGGCGTGCCTTTCGGGATTATCGCAGGCTATTTCGGCGGCTGGGCAGACAGTATTATCTCCCGCCTGATTGATGCCATGCTCGCCATACCATTTCTGATTATGGCAATTGCCCTGGCTGCCTTTCTTGGTGCCAGCCTTACCAATGCGATGATCGCCATCGGCCTTTCCGCAGCACCGGTTTTTGCCCGTCTTACCCGTGGTCAGGTGCTCTCCATCCGCAATGAGGAATATATCGAGGCCGCTCAGGTTCTGGGTCTGCGTCACCCGCGCATTATCCTGCGCTATATTCTGCCGAATGCCATGTCGCCGATTATCGTTCAGGCAACGCTGACCATTGCAGCAGCCATTATTGCCGAAGCCAGCCTGTCCTTTCTCGGTCTTGGCCAGCAGCCGCCGAATCCGTCATGGGGCTCGATGCTCAACACTGCAAAAAACTTCATCTCACAAGCACCATGGATGTCCGTATGGCCGGGAGCCGCAATCTTTCTCGTGGTTCTGGGGTTCAATCTGCTTGGCGATGGTCTGCGCGACGCCATTGATCCGCGCGAATATTAATAGCTTACAGGAACATAACCATGAGTATGTTTACAACCCGTCCTGAAATTCTCGGTACTTTCGGTGTTATTACTTCCACCCACTGGCTGGCTTCGGCCGCCGGTATGGCGCTGCTGGAGCGCGGCGGCAATGCTTTTGATGCAGCCGTGGCCGCAGGTTTTGTCTTGCAGGTTGTCGAGCCGCATCTCGTTGGTCCTGCCGGTGAAGTGCCGATTATTTTCCACTCCGCCAAAACCGGTAAAACCGAAGTGCTGTGCGGTCAGGGCGTGACACCGGATGCAGCCACGATCGAGCGTTACAAACAGGAAGGGCTGGATCTGGTTCCGGGTTCCGGCTTGCTCGCAGCCGTGGTTCCGGGGGCATTTGATGCATGGATGCTGATGCTGCGCGATCATGGCAGTATGAGCCTGCGCGATGCGTTGGAACCAGCAATCTATTATGCCCGCACCGGCCATCCGATGCTGCCGCGCGTTGCCAATACAATCCGCGATCAGGCCGAGTTTTTTAAAAAAGAATGGCCGACATCCTATGCCACATGGGCACGCAACGGTAATCTGCCTCAGGCGCATGAGCTATTTGTCAATGAAGCGCTGGCAAAGACCTATCAGCGTCTGGTGGATGAAGCTGAAGCCAAAGGCGGCAGCCGCGAAAAGATTATCGATCATGCGCGTGACGGTTTTTATCGCGGCTTTGTTGCGCAGGCGATTGAAGATTTTTGCCAAAATACTGAGGCGATGGATACCAGTGGCAAACGTCATAAAGGCATTCTGACCGCTGATGATATGGCGCGCTGGAGTGCCACTTATGAAACCCCGCTGAGCTATGACTATCACGGCTGGACGGTTTACAAGACCGGCCCGTGGGGTCAGGGACCTGCCCTTCTGCAAAGCCTTGCTTTACTGAAAAACAGCGACATAGGTGCGATGGGACCGGATAGTGCGGATTTCATCCATACCGTAACCGAAGCCATGAAACTGGCCTATGCCGACCGCGAAATCTATTACGGCGATCCTGATTTTGCGGATGTGCCGATGAAGCAGCTGCTGTCGGAAGACTATAATGCACAACGGCGTAAACTGATTGGTTCTGCAGCTTCTCATGAACTGCGCGCCGGTATGATCACAGATTTTGAAGAACAACATGCCCGCGGCGTAGCCCAGTTCCGCTATGCGGAGACCAACGGCAATGTGGCACCTGGTGCCGGTGAGCCGACCATGGCACATCTGCGCACCGAAAAACGTGGCGACACGGTGCATGTGGATGTGATTGACCGTTGGGGCAATATGGTTTCCGCCACCCCGTCCGGCGGCTGGCTGCAATCATCACCGGTTATTCCGGAACTCGGCTTCCAGCTCAATACCCGTGCACAGATGTTCTGGCTGGAACCGGATCTGCCGACCAGCCTCGCGCCGCGCAAGCGCCCACGCACCACACTTACACCGTCACTGGCCAGCTATGAGGGTAAACCACGGCTTGTCTTCGGTACGCCGGGTGGTGACCAGCAGGATCAATGGCAGCTCATCCTGTTCCTGCGCCGCGTCCATCACGGGCTGAACCTGCAGGAAGGCATTGATCTGCCGCTGTTCCACACCATGCATTTCCCGTCATCCTTCTACCCGCGTGAAGCCATTCCGGGACGGCTTGTAATCGAAAAGTCTATTGGTGAAACTGTTATAAATGATCTGAAAACACGCGGTCACGATCTGGAAATCGTTGACGAGTGGACAGTCGGGCGGCTGACCGCAGCCGAACGCGAGAGCAACGGGCTGTTGCGGGCAGCGGCCACACCACGCCTGATGCAAGCCTATGCAATCGGGCGCTAAAACGGGGAATTGATGCAGTGATAATGGGTATTGAATTTCAGGAGCTGCTCTGGCTCGCCCTGAGCATGCTGATTGCCGGCGGTGTCACCGGCCTGCTCGCAGGTCTATTCGGTGTCGGCGGCGGTACTGTGGCGGTTCCGGTACTGTATGAGCTGTTCCGCTATCTGGGTGTGCCGGAAGATGTGCTGATGCCGCTGAGTATCGGCACATCGCTTGCCATCATCATTCCGACATCCATCCGTTCTTACCGCGCCCATCTGGCACGCGGAGCCGTGGATACAAGTCTGCTGAAAGCATGGGCCGTACCGGTCGTTGCGGGTGTGATTGCAGGGAGTGTGATTGCCCGTTATGCACCGGCGGAGCTGTTTAAATTCGTCTTCATCGTGGTTGCCGGTGTTTCGGCAATCCGGCTGCTGTTTGGTAAAGACAGCTGGAAACTCGCCGATCAGTTGCCGGGCAAACTGGCCATCCGGTTTTGCGGGTTGATTATCGGCGTATTGTCCTCACTGATGGGGATCGGCGGCGGACAGCTCTCCAACCTGTTCATGACCTTTTATAACCGGCCGATCCATCAGGCTGTTGCCACATCTTCGGGCTTGGGCATCCTGATTTCCATACCGGGTGCGCTTGGCTATATTTATGCAGGCTGGCCGCGTGCCGCCCAATTTCCGGATGTTGCCGCTTTGCAGCCGCCGCTTGCACTCGGCTATGTCTCCCTGCTCGGATTTTTCCTCGTTATTCCGACAAGTATTCTCGCAGCCCCTGTCGGCGTAAAGCTGGCGCATAGTCTTTCAAAACGAAAACTGGAAGTCGCTTTCGGTGTCTTTCTGTTGCTGATCTGCCTGCGTTTTTTGATAAGCGTCATTTATTGATAGAAAGATTGAGTCATGCAAGAAACACTTCTTTCTGTAAAAGATCTGAAAATCTCTTTCTCTACCGGTGGCCACTGGGCACCGGTCGTGCATGGTATTTCCTTTGAGATTAAAGCCGGCGAAACGCTTGCTATTGTCGGGGAGTCCGGCTCCGGCAAAAGTGTGACTGCGCTTTCCCTCATGCGTTTGCTGCCGCCGCTCAACAGCCGGATTGAAGGGACTATCCGTTTTAACGATACCTCGCTGACGCAGATGAATGACAGCGCAATTCGTCATATTCGCGGTAATGAAATCGCAATGATTTTTCAGGAACCAATGACCTCGCTCAATCCGAGCCTGACCATCAGCTTCCAGCTTGCCGAAGTGCTGATGACCCATCGCGGTATGAGCCGTGAACAGGCTGAAGCCGAGGCCGTGCATCTGATGGAGCGTGTGCGGATACCATCTGCCGCCACACGGGCGAAAGACTATCCACACCGTCTGTCCGGCGGTATGCGTCAGCGTGTGATGATTGCCATGGCACTCGCCTGCAAGCCGAAATTGCTGATTGCCGACGAGCCGACCACAGCACTGGATGTGACCATTCAGGCGCAGATTCTTGATCTCATCAAAGATCTGCAAAAAGAAGAAGGCATGGCCGTGCTGTTCATCACCCATGATATGGGCGTGGTGGCAGAAATTGCCGACCGTACCATCGTGATGTTGCATGGCAATATTGTTGAAAGCGGCAACACAGAGGTTATTTTTGCACAGCCGGAACATCCTTATACCCGTGCTCTGCTGTCTGCCGTGCCGAAACTCGGCTCGATGAAGGGTGAAAATGCACCGCTTAAATTTCCTGAAATCGACCGCACGACCGGCCTGCCAGTTGAACAGCCTGTTTCAGAATCTGAGGCTATAACAGAGAGCAAAGCTGCTCAGCCGCCAACCGTGCTTGAAGTGCGCAATCTGCGCAAATATTTTGACCTGCCAAACGGTCTTTTCCGTAAACCTGCCGGACGGGTTCATGCGGTTGAGAATGTTTCCTTCTCAATTGCGGCGGGTGAAACGCTGTCTCTGGTGGGGGAATCCGGCTGCGGAAAATCCACCACCGGCCGTGCAATTATCCGGCTTACAGAGCCGACATCCGGCGAAGTCCTGCTGAACGGCCGCAATATTCTGAACATTAGTCAGGCAGAATTTCGCGATACACGCCGCCAGATACAACTGATCTTTCAGGATCCGTTTGCAAGTCTGAACCCGCGCATGAAAATCGGTGAAGCGGTTGCCGAACCGATGATTGTGCATGGCATTGCCGGTGCTGCGCAGGCACGGCAAAAAGCCCGTGAATTGCTGGAACAGGTCGGTATTAATCCCGCAACTTATGACCGTTATCCGCACGAATTTTCCGGCGGGCAGCGCCAGCGCATCTGTATTGCCCGTACATTGGCACTCGATCCGCAATTGATTATTGCTGATGAGGCCGTGTCCGCACTGGATGTTTCCATCAAGGCGCAGGTGGTTAATCTGATGCTGGAATTGCAGGAAAAGCTTGGTCTGGCCTTCCTGTTTATTTCCCATGATATGGCTGTGGTTGAGCGTATCAGCCATCGTGTGGCCGTGATGTATTTAGGCGAGATTGTCGAAATCGGCAGCCGCGCGGATATCTTCGGTAATCCGCAGCATCCCTATACCAAACGCCTGCTCTCTGCCGTACCGGTGCCTGATCCTGCAACGCGCGGCACCAAGGCAAAACTCCATGTCGGCGAGCTGAAAAGCCCTGTGCGTCCGGTTGATTATCAGCCACCGGTGCGGATTATGCAGGAAGTCAGCTCCGGCCATTTTGTGCAGCAATGGGGCGATGAATGGGACTTGCGTAAAGCAATCTAGTAAAAAATAAATAGTCCGGCTAGCATGTTGATCTGAAAGAACACATGCTAGAGCGGTTTACGTCCAGATTGGATCATAGCGCTTGCTCTGGATTCTTTATTTGGTCGCATTATCACGGGCGTCAAGTTGGATCAACTTGACATAATCAAGAAGTCAAGTTGATCCAACTTGACTGTGAAATGCTCTAGTCGGCGACGAGATGTCCCCCGCCGATATCCACGAGTTTCACACGATCCGGCTGCTGACCGGCTTTCCAGACAGGGCTTGGAATTTCACCGGTGAGCCGCAGGCTTTCACCACGCTGACGGCGCGGATTAGGTACCGGCACCGCAGAGAGCAGGCGCTTTGTATAGGGATGCTGCGGATTGCTGAATAGCTGCGCGCGCGTTCCCATTTCCACAATCTGCCCCAGATACATCACCGCCACACGGTCGGAAATATTTTCAACTACCGCCATATCGTGACTGATAAACAGATAGGTAACGCCGGTTTCTTTCTGCAGATCATGCAGCAATTCCAGCACCCTTGCCTGAATAGACACATCAAGCGCGGCAACACTTTCATCGCAAACAATGAGTTTCGGTTTCAGTGCCAGTGCACGGGCAATACAGATGCGCTGGCGCTGCCCGCCGGAGAACTGATGCGGATAACGGTCATAGACTGCAGCAGAAAGCTCCACGCGCTCCAATAATTCGCAGACCCGCGCTTTTTGCTCCGCAGCTGTGCCAATATTATGAATAACCAGAGGCTCGCGAATGAGCTCACCTATTGTCATCCGCGCATCAAGCGCCGCCATCGGATCCTGAAACACGATCTGCAACTCGCGGCGCATGGCTTTGCGCCCTTTATAATCGAGTTCGCTCAGGGCCTGCCCGCCGACATCAATCCGGCCGCTATGCTGCACAAGCCCGACCAGTGCTTTGGCCATAGTAGATTTACCGCAACCGGATTCACCGACCAGAGACAGCGTTTCCCCGCGATAAATATCCAGCGACACATGTTCAACCGCATGAACATTGGCTGCCACGCGCCCGAGCAGACCTTGCCGGATTGCAAATTTTACCGATACATCATCATAGCGTACGAGAACCTCACGCCCCTCATGCAGAGGGCGTTTGGCACCGGCACCGATACGCGGCACCGCCGCCAGCAAATCCTTGGTATATTGTTCTTTGGGCGCATCAAACAGATCAACCGTGGTTGCGGTTTCAACCATTTTCCCTTTGCGCATAACAATAACGCGGTCGGCCATTTCCGCGACCACGCCCATATCATGGGTAATCAGAATAACCGCTGTGCCCAGTTCCTTCTGCAAATCACGCAGCAGATCCAGCACTTCACGCTGAACCGTCACATCAAGTGCTGTGGTCGGCTCGTCAGCAATCAGCAAAGCCGGTCGCAGCGCAATAGCCATGGCAATCATCACGCGCTGACGCATTCCGCCGGATAATTCGTGCGGATATTGTTCCAGCCGTTTTTCCGGCTGGGACAGTCGCACCGCACGGACAGCTTCCAGTGCACGGGCACGCGCTTGCGCAACTGAGAGCGGTTCATGCGCACGGATTGCTTCTGTCAGCTGGCGTCCGATAGTCATCACCGGATTAAGCGCCGTCATCGGTTCCTGAAAGATCATGGCAATACGCGCACCGCGCACCTGCTGCATTTTCTTTTCAGGCAGACCGGTCAGTTCCAGATCACCGAAGTGAATGGAGCCACCGGTTACCCTTACCTGAGGCTGCGGCAGCAGCCCCATACAGGCAAGCGAGGTAATCGACTTGCCTGAACCGCTTTCCCCCGCAATTGCCAGAGTCTCACCCCGATGCAGATCGAAACTGAGCCCCTGAACAAGCGGCATCAACCCGTCTTCAGTACGGGCGGAAACCTGCAAATCCCGTACCGACAAAACAATATCAGCCGCAGGATCAGCAACGGGAGAAAGCATCGCTACACTCATTCGAATACTGCCCTCGGAAAGTAGAAGCTGACGACAACATTCGGCATATCCACGATCTCGGAGATACGCAGATCACCGCAGGTCGAAACCAGCATATAAGCATCAACCGGATCCATCTTCTGTGTGGTGGCCAGAAGATCGACCATATTGGCCACGGCATCACGTGCGGCAGCCCAGAGATCAGGGCCAATACCTGTGGTGACTTCATAACCCTTGGCATCGAGATGACGGGTTACAGGCCCCGGCGTGGTGAAGCGCGGGGTTTTCAGCGGCTGATTTTTAATAAGGTCAAGCGTCAGCACAACATCGAACGGACTTTCAATAGCCGTGCCGCAGACTTCTCCGTCGCCCTGTGCGGCATGGGTATCGCCGACCGAGAATAATGCACCATCCACTTCAACCGGCAGATAGAGTGTCGTGCCCGCGGCCAGATCACGGATATCAAGATTACCGCCGACACGGCGTGGCGGCACCACGCTGTGATGACCTTTTTCCGCCAGTGCATTACCGATTGTCCCTGCAAAAGGCTTGAGCGGTACGCGACCGTTCTTGCCGAACAAGGCAGGCTCCATGCTGGTGGCATCAAATTTCCACACATGCAAAGCAGGATCAGGAAACTGGTCCGTCAGCAGGCCGAAACCCGGAATATTCGCTGTCCAGCCGAAGCCTGCACCGTCCCGCAGTTGCGGCGTAAAGCTTTCAATCGTCACCTTTAGCACATCACCCGCTTTTGCGCCGTCGACAAAGATCGGGCCGGAAACAGGATTAATCTGCCCAAAATCCAGCGCCTGAACATCCTCAACAGTGGACTGGGGGCCAAGCTGGCCCCCTGAACTGTCGAGGCACTGAAACAGGATCGTCTCACCCGGAGCGGCAGTCAGAACAGGCGCAAAGCTGTTATCCCAGCCGAAATGATGCTGACGGGCGTGGATCGTATGGTTGCAGTGCTTGCACATGCCTGCTTACTCCTTGATATACACGTAATCGTAATTGACCGGTATCGACACCGGATCAACATAAAGCGCATCGTCACCGCCCATACGCGCTGACTTCAGCGTGAAGCGTTGTTCGTTGAAAACCGGTGCCCATGGCGCATCTTCCATCACCTTGGTGTAAATTTCCGACCACTTGGCCAGACGCTCATCAGCCTTTGCAGGATCGACAATGGAATCTGCCTCTGCAGCCTTCTTATCGAGATCTTCACTGCAATATTTCGACCAGTTCCAGCCGCCCTCTACCGCACCGGCACAACCAAGGATCGGGCCGTAGAAATTCGCCGGATCAGGGAAATCGGCAATCCATGCCATGCCGCCGGACCAGATCATCGGGGCATTGCCCGCACCGCCGGCTTCAATCACATTGGCCTGTGCAAGCGATTTAATACCGGCCTTGATGCCGATTGCTTTCAGATCCTGCTGGATTGCCTGCGCAATACGCGGGTTCGGATCGGTGTTCATGACATAGAGTTCAGTCTCAAAACCATCCGCATAGCCTGCATCGACCAGTAGTTTCTTGGCTGCGGCCTGATCATAGGCATAACCTTTATAGTCTTTTGTGTAGCCCGGCATTGACGGTGGAAGCGGCTGGGTGGCAGGAACCGCGCGACCGTTAATCACCTGAATGATACGGTCTTTATTGATCGCCATATTGACGGCGCGCCGCACTTCCACCTTGTCAAAAGGTGCTTTGGTCACATTCATCGTGACATAACCGGTATGGAGTTGGCCGCCTTCAACGACATTTTTAGCCTGTTCCGGATCTTTCATAACTTCGACAAACTTTGCCGGCGGGATACCGTCGCCCGGAATATCGATTTCGCCTTTCTGCGCGCGCAGCAGCGCTACAACCGGCTCCTGCCCGACTTCCACGGTGAAACTGTCGAGATAAGGAACGCCGGAAATCCAGTAATCAGCATTTTTCTCAAAAACGAGACGCTGGCCGAGTGTCCATTCAGTCAGTTTGAAAGCACCGGTGCCAACAGGTTTTTTACCAAAATCCGCGCCCGCAGCCTCAACAGCTTCCTTCGGTACGATGAAAGAGAAATTCAGCGCCATAATATGCAGGAAAGTTGCATCCGGACGTGAAAGCTTAATCACAACCGTATTGGCATCCGTGGCACTGACACCGGAAAGTGTCGCGGCTTTACCGGCGGCGGCATCATCATAGCCTTCGATCATCGAGAAGAAGCCCTGCCCCGGGGACTGGGTTGCCGGATTAACAACACGGTTCAGGGAGTAGAGCACATCATCTGCGGTGAATTCACGGCCGTTGTGGAATTTCACGCCTTTACGCAGTTTGAATGTATAGGCCTTGCCGTCTTCTGAAATCTCATAGCTTTCGGCCAGACCCGGACGCAATTCCGTGGTGCCCGGCTTATAATCCATCAAGCCGTCAAAGACCGATTTAATCATCGACCAGTTCTGCCAGTCATAGCCGATCGCCGGATCGAGTGTTGCCACATCATCCTTATAGGTCACGATCATATTGCCGCCGGATTTCGGCTCTTGCGCCTGTGCCGGTGCCATCGCCTGCATTGCCACCAGACCCGTCAGAGCAGTCGCCAGAGCGGTTGAAAGGAATAGTTTCTTCATTGCCTCACTCCTGTTTAGAATAATTAACGTAGCTTGATGCGCGGATCGATAAGCGGGGAGATCAGATCGGCGATGAGATTGCCCAGCACAATGCCGCAGGCAGAGACGAGCGTTACACCCATGATGATCGGAATATCGACACGCTGAATGGCCTGCCATGCCAGCTGTCCGATGCCGGGCCAGCCGAAAACGCTTTCCACCACGACAATGCCCGACATGAACATGCCGATATCGATGCCAATCATCGCGATAATCGGCAGAATGGCATTGGGCAGAGCATGGCCGAAAATAACGCGGCTGCGGCCAAGCCCTTTGGCACGGGCAGTACGGATAAAATCGGCACGCAGCACATCAATCATGGACGAGCGCACAATGCGCGAATACCAGCCGGAACCGAGAATACCGAGGGTCAGCGCGGGCAACACAATATGTGAGAAACTGCCATAACCACCAATCGGAAACCAGCCGAGTGTGACCGCGAAAACAAATAACAACAGCAGAGCCACCACAAATTGCGGTGCTGAAACGGTCATGAAACTGGTCAGCATCAGCGCATTATCAAGCAGCTTGCCGCGATTGAGCGCCGCCACAATTCCAAGCGGCAGGCCGATCAGCAATTCGCAGATAATCGCCGCCACCAGCAGCTGCAAAGTAGCGGGCAGACGCGACAGGATGAGGTCGGCTACTTCCGTTTTCTGCAAGTAGGAGCGGCCGAGATTACCGTTGAGCAGGTTCCAGAGATAATCGCCATATTGCACGATAAAAGGCTGATCCAGCCCGAGCTGTTGCCGGATACTGGCAACTGTTTCCGCTGTGGCTGAACGTCCTGCAATCTGCCGTACGGGGTCGGCAGGCAGCACATAGAGCAGCACAAAGGTGATAAAAGAAACACCAAGCAGGATCAGCGCGGACTGGATCAAACGTCGGAGAATATAGGCAAGCATCAGTCACGCCCCTGTTGTGTCGGGTCGAGAATATCGCGCAGCGCATCCCCCACAAGATTAAAGGCAAGCGCCAGCAACAGGATCGCGGCTCCCGGAATGAACACCAGCCATGGCGCGGACTGAAAATAGGTCTGGTTTTCGAAAATAATATTGCCCCATGATGGTGTCGGCGGCTGCACACCGACGCCCAGATAGGACAGGGTTGCCTCCAGTAGCACAGTCGTGGAAATGCCGAGTGTGCCCCAAACAATCAGTGTCGGGATCAGATGCGGCAGAATATGCCGGAACAGAATACGGCCATGGCCTGCACCCAGTGTTTTTTCCGCAGCGATATAATCGCGCTCGGCCAGAGACGAGGTTTGCGTATAGATCACCCGTGCCGTCTGCACCCAATTCACAAAGGCAATGACCATCGCCACAATCCAGAGTGACGGCGAGAAAATCGCCGCCAGACAGATCGCCAGCAGCAGTGCCGGAAAAGCCATCATCAGATCGGTAAAGCGCATCAGCACCGCACCGGTAATGCCGCGAAAATAGCCTGCTGTCACACCGATCAGAGTGCCGATCAGCAGCGCAGCACCATTGGCCACAACCCCGATCACCAGAGATGTCTGCGCACCATAAAGCAGACGCGAAAACAGATCACGGCCAAGCAAATCCGTGCCGAACCAGAACTGTTCTCCCGGCGGCATCGGTGCGCCTTCAATCGTCAGCCCGTCAAAGAACTGCTCATTGGGATCAAAAGGCGCAATCCATTTGGCAAAAACCGCGCCGCCGACACAGATCAGAATGATGATCAGCCCGAGCAACGCCAGCTTGCGCTGTAACAAACGCCGCACAATCGATGAGCCGCGTTTTGGTGCCGTAAACGGTTCAGGCGAGATCGATGCGTCTGCCATCTTTGGCGCCCCTCTCTGCAGAATGATTGGCGACAATGCGTTCAGCCGCAGTCTCGATTGTAACCTGCCAGGCCATGGCAACCTGCCGTAACAGATCATAAGCTTCGGCTTCGGTTTTACCCTTCATCATCGAGATCATTACAGCCTGCACGATGGTCTGGCGGGCGGACAGCCGGTTTTCCAGATCTGTAATCAGGGCTTGTGATGCTTTCGCCTGATCGAAATTACTGCGTGCCACCAGCAGAGCCGCATAGACGCCTTTGTCGCTGACAGGCTTGAGCAATTGCGCATGAGCGCCCATATCCATCGCCCATTTTAACCGCCCCGGAACTTCCGAACCGATAAGCGCAATCATCGGCATAGGTGAGCCGCCTGCACGCCATGGAAACTGCTCATTATGGCCGCTATCGGCATCGTAGAATATAAAATCAGCGTTGAGGGCTTCAGCCGGCAGTTCCGGCCATGCCTCCCGCACATTCAGCCCGATAACACTTAATTGCCGGATCAGACCCTGAACGGACGGATGCGGACGATGGAGAATCCACGCTACAGCCCCGCCGAGATTTTCCGTTCTGATCCGCATTATGACACCACCTTCAGAAATCCTGTGCCTTGCGGGCGCTGGACATGATGCGTGAGATAAGGATCTGCCCGCAATTGCGGCAGGCGTTTAATTTCTTTGAACTGGTCGCCTTCGAGACGGGCAATCACCACCGGCTGCGCGGCATGAAGATTTGTCGGGTCAAGCCTTGGCTGATAGCCATGCTGCAATGCAGCCAGCAGCAATTCCGATAAAGACAGTTTTTCCGCTTGCGGACGATTATGCAACAAATTTGCCAGCTCATGCACGGCTTGCCGCGACATTTCCAGCAATGAACCGCCCTGACCATTTTCAGGCTCAAACCACGGCCCCGCCGAGATAAGGCCTGCGGCCGCACCATTGGCAGGAGCGATTTCGCATTCTGTAAAATTGCAGGACAAAACTGCCGGACTGTTCTCAGAACCAAATTCAGCTTTCAGACCGGCCAATCGCTGCAAAAACGCATAGGAACTGTCGCCGACCAGAGAATTCAGAATAAAATCCGGCTTCAGCGCGCGGATATCATGGATAATATGATCGAGCTCCGTATCGCCGATTGCCAGATAGCGGTCGCCGAGAACTGTACCGCCCGCATAAGCAATTTGCTCACGGGCAATCCGCGCCATTTCCCAGCCCCAGATATAATTCGAACCGACAAAATAAGCCCGCTTGCCTAAGACCGGCAGCGCCCAGTCCAGCAATGGCAGCAAATGCTGATTGGGACATGAATGCATATAGGCCACACGTTCCGAGGCTTCAAAACCTTCATAAGGCAGCGGATACCACAACACGCCGTCGAAACGCTCAAGCTCGGGAATAACCTCTTTTCGGGAAGCAGAAGTTACACAGCCAAAAATATGACGTACCTGAGAGTTTTGCAAAATCTCGCGGCAGAGCGGTGCATAACGATCCACCCTTCCCTCAGGGTCACGCTCAATCACATGAAAGGCGACATCCAGCGCATTGTCCGCATTTACTTCATCAACGCCCTGCAGAACACCGGCACGGCTGGCGCGCGAAATAGCGGAATAGTTTCCGCTCTGTGACTGCAAAAGGCCGATTTCAACAATGCGTTTCATCTTACCCCGAAAAGAAAAAACCCCGCATCGAACCTCACCACTCTGGAGAGGCCGAAACGGGGCTTGGATGCCATTTATTGAATGGCATTTAATATAAGATTTTCGCGCTTTGCAAGATGTATAATGAATATGAGCGCAAAGAGAAATTTAATTGCGCTAAAAGCGACAAAAATGTCGCTTTAATTATTTACAGTCCCATGTGATGTTCAGCTGTATCATCCTCATATTCACGCACAGTTTCGTCCTTGGCGAATAGAACGCACGGACCGTAAGACCCGCGCGGATCATAGGCATAACCTTTTTCCGCCAGCGCCTGTGTTATATCGCGGATGCCGGCCAGACCGTAGAGATGATCATGAAGCTCAAGGAAAATACGTTCAATGCCGCTCAGATCCGCTTTTTGCAGCAGATCGCGCTCGGCACCTTCAATATCCATCACCAGCACATTGATCTCATGCGCAGCTATAAAATTATCAATATTGGCTGAGGCCAGCGAAATTTCATGCTCATAAGGCCCCTGTTCCTTGTCCATTGAGGACATCCAGAGATCTTTGCGGACATAAAAACGGTGATCGGCCGGTTCACCTGCAGCGAGAATACCCTGCGTCAGCAACACATTGCCCGCAGTATTCGTATCCAGCACACGCTGTGCAAGTGCTGCGGTTGAAGGATTGGCTTCAAAAGCCCAGATCCGCACATCGGGGATCGTGGCCATCAGAGAGGTGATCACACCGATACCGGAGCCGAGTTCCAGAACACGGTCGCCGCGTTTCACAGCTTTAAAAACCCATTTGGCTTCTTTAGCCTCATAACGTCCGCTGATTATTGCCTGCCAGATAACAGGCGAAACCTCGTCAGGGGCGAAAGGGATCTTAATACCGTGCAATGTGACAGTGTCCACGCCTGTGCTCCTTTGGCGCTTGAAATTTGCGACATTTCAGGAGCACAAACAGGCTGCCCATGCGCTCTTCTGAAAGAATAGGCAGGACATAACATATATATGAAATTTAGTATATTTTTTAACGCATTATATTGCTTATATTATGTGCGAAGATGCGCCAGCTCAGAAGCTGAAACCGGACGACCGAACAAATAACCCTGAACCTGATCGCAACCGACCCGTTTCAGACATTCCAGCTCTTCTTCGGTTTCAATCCCTTCCGCAATCGTAATCATACCAAGGCTCTGACCGATCCCTGTCACCAGTTCCACGATAGCCAGAGCATCAGGATTGGTTGTCACATCACGGATGAAAGACCGGTCAATTTTGATCTTATCAAACGGGAAACTGCTCAGGCTGCCCAGCGATGAATAGCCGGTACCAAAATCATCCATGGCAATCTGAATACCAACGGCTTTCAATTGCCGCAGCGTATGCAAAGTCTGCTCATTCTTGTCGAGCAAAACGGATTCTGTAATTTCCAGTTCCAGCCGCTCAGGATTGAGTCCGCTTTCCCGTAAAATTGACGTGACGCGCTGGATCAGATTTTTTGTGATGAACTGCACCGGTGACAGGTTGACGGCAACTTTAAACGGTCTGCGCCAGCGGACAGCCTCCTGACAAGCCTGTTGCAGAACCCAGTCTCCCAGCTCGTGGATCAGGCCGGTTTTCTCGGCAACCGGAATAAATTCTGATGGCGGAACAGCACCGCGCACCGGATGTGTCCAGCGCAGCAATGCCTCATAACCGCAAATCTCACGCGTATAGGTGTCGGCCTGCGGCTGATAGAAAACTTCCATCTCGCCGTTTTTCAGCGCATCACGAAGATCGGCCTCGAAGGCTTTTTTCTCGACAAGCCGCGTTTGCATATGCGGCTGGAAAATGCAGGCATGGCCGGTACCCAGCGCTTTGGCCTCATAGAGCGCAAGATCGGCATGTTTGAACAGCTCTTCCACATCCGGCTCGGTCGAGGAAATAGCAACACCAATACAGGTGCCGATCTTAATTTCCCTGTCATTGATATTATAGGGAGAGCTGATAACGCGCATCAGATGGCGGGCAAATTCAAGGGCTTTTTCAGGAAAAAGACCCGCTGATAAAACCGCAAATTCATCACCGCCGAGACGGCAAATCAGGTCATCTTTATGGCTGAACTCAACCAAACGGTTGGCAACCGCCTGCAAAAGCACATCCCCGACATCATGTCCCAGCGTGTCATTCACATCCTTGAAACCGTCAAGGTCAAACAACAAGACCACGGCAGGCGGCCCGCCTTCTCTCGCATCCTTCATACGGGCATTGAGATCCTGACGGAACAGAACACGGTTCGGCAAGCCCGTCAGCGCATCATGATGAGCTGAATGCTCAAGCCGGTCATTCTGCGATTGCAATTCACCCGATGTTTCGCGCAGGTCTTCTGTCAGGCGCTGCATATGCCCGTGTGCACGGTTCAACATACTGTTCTGGCGCAGCAGCAAAATAATCATGGTGATACCGCAGAGGATAAGTCCTGCTGCAAGAGCGGTATAAATATAATGGAGATTGCGCACTTCAAGCTGTGCGGCATCAATCACACTCACATCATATTCAACAGAAGAAGATGCCAGCCCAGTCAGCGGCCCGACCAGCTGGCTCATTTCCGGCAAAAGCTCTTTCGCCCGTTCCGGTGTGAGTTCCGCCAGCTGATGATCCAGCTTATTAAGCGCGGCGCGGAGATTTTGGATAACCAGATAGCGGGATGGGTCTTTATTGACGAATTCCTGCAAAGTACCTTGCTGCACAAATTCCATGCGGCTGATCATGATATCAAGCCGGAGCGAAATCTCGTCAATATCCGCATTTTTCAGGCCGAGAGCATAAGCGGCAAGTTGCTGTTCAAGGCGCAAATATTCTGACACCATCTGGCTGACAGCCCAGGAGTCATTATAACGGGCAACCTTCTGCAGTGCAGTTTGTCGCTCAGCAATGACATAGGCTATGTAGCCTGTTGCCAATACAAAACAGCAAATAACAATACCGAGTATGCGTCTCACACAAGCCTCTATTCGACTATGAGCTTCGCCACCTGCCACGCGGAGCGTGTGTAGTAAGTCTGGCTTTGCAATTGCGGATCACTGTCATACGGGTAGATAATGAAAAGCGGCCCTTTCTCGCGGACCGTGATAAAACTTCCGTCACGCTTCATGGCCAGTATGACCTTAAATTTCTTAAAGTCTTCTAACGGAATTTTCGTCACATAATCATTCAGTGCCACAGCTGTAACAGTTGTGCCCTTGGCACCGACCGTTTCCATCAGCTTGTCAAGAGACACACCTTCAAAACGGGTACGGCCATTATACCACGGGTTTGCGGTCTCTGTGACCTGCATCCCCATTGCCACCAGCATGTCGCGGTCAAATTCTGCGGTATCGCCGTTGTTCTTATTTTCAATCGCACCGGATATCATCAATATCGGCTTACCTTCCGGCTTTGCGAGTGAACCGGCAGCGGCACCGGAAACCATCATACAGGTCAGAATCAGATAGATCACCAAGCGCTTTAAGATCATTATATTTCTCCCTGATAATTTAGAATAATATATTGAAATCCATCAATCAGTACATGGGAAAATATGCACATCCCAATCTATTTGTTTTAAGGTAAATTAGCCGTTCATTTTTAACGCGTCCTTGCGAATCACATAAGTGTATGCTTATCTGTTAGGCATGACAGAAAACGATATTTTCAAGGCTCTGGCCGATCCGACACGACGCGCTGTTTTTGAAAAACTGGCAACCGGCAGTATGAATGCCAGCTCCCTGCGCGAAGGGATGGACATCAGCCAACCGGCAATGTCCCAGCATCTTGCAGTTCTTCGCAGTGCAGGCCTCATCAGAGAACAGCGGCAGGGACGCTTTGTGAATTACGAAGTCGATCCTGAGGGGCTTGCCCTCATCGCCCAATGGCTTGCAAAATACCGCGCTTACTGGCCTGCACGTGTTGATGCCCTCAAAACCCTGCTGAAGGATATGGATCAATGACACAGGAAGAGCATACAGAAAACGCAGTCCGTCTTGTCTTTGAATATGATCTGGATGCCAGCCCGCAAAAAGTCTGGCGTGCGATCAGCATTCCTGAACTGCGGGCAAACTGGCTGCCGGATGCAGGCCTGAGTGAGACAGAACCGTCTGCCATTATTCCGCAGCAACAAGCCTCTTACAGAATGCGGGATACGGAACCACCATATCTTGAAAGTGTCGTCACTTTTCAGATTGCCGCCAATGATAATGGCGGCACCAATCTCACGATTATCCATGAGCTTGATGATGCACGCCTGCGTCTCAAACCGCAGGCAGCTAATACCAATATGCAGCCCGTCATGCGTGCCGCGTAAAATATAACAGCCTTATAATCTCTCAAGAACGGAGCTTGCCGATGCGCGAGATGATGCAACTCGTCCCTATGGTTGTTGAACAATCAGCAAAAGGGGAACGCTCTTTCGACATTTACTCCCGCCTGCTGCGCGAGCGGATCATTTTTCTCAATGGCGAGGTCAATGATACTGTGGCCGCTCTGGTCTGCGCACAATTGCTGTTTCTGGAAGCGGAAAACCCGAACAAACCGGTCAGCCTTTATATCAATTCCCCCGGCGGGGCGATCACCAGTGGCTTGGCCATTTACGATACCATGCATTATATTCACGCGCCGGTGCACACATTATGCATGGGAACCGCCCGTTCCATGGGCTCATTTCTGCTGATGGCCGGAGAACCGGGCTTTCGTGCAGCATTACCCAATGCCAGCCTGCATGTACATCAGCCGCTTGGCGGTTTTCAGGGGCAGGCATCCGATATTTTCATTCAGGCCGAAGAGATGCGTAAAACCAAACATCGCGTCATTGAATTCTACGCCAGACATTGCGGCCGCAGCTATGAAGAGGTTGAACAAACTCTGGACCGCGACCGTTTTATGGATGCGCAGGAAGCACTGGAATGGGGCCTGATTGATAAAATTCTCAACAGCCGGTCACTCTGACCGGCTGCCTTCATCAGAAACCAGAGCATTTCACAGTCAAGCTGGATCAACTTGACGCCCGTGATAATGCGACAGGCTAAGGAATCTAGAGCGAACACTGCGATCCAACATGAACGTAAATCGCTCTAGTGCTTGAGCGGTAAAGACAGATGCCCGCGCAGCGTATCTGTCTGATAATCTGTGCGGAACAAGCCGCGTTTTTGCAGAACCGGTACCACCTGCTCGACAAAATCCTCAATCGAGGAAGGCAATGACGGCGGCATCAGGTTGAAACCATCCGCCCCTTCATTGCGCCACCACAATTCCATCTGGTCAGCAATTCCCTCAGGAGTGCCGACAATTGTGCAATGTCCGCCACCTGCTGCCAAACGCCCGAGCAATTGCCGCAATGTCGGCTGTTCTGTTTCAATAATCCGCAGGATTGTTGCATAGCGCCCTTTCGGCCCCGTGAAGTCCTCCAGCGGCGGCAAAGCTGGCACCGGAGCATCCAGTTCCCAGCCGGAGCAATCCTGCCCGATAAACATCCCAAGCTGGCGAAGGGAATCTCCTGTCGGCAACAGCTCGTCGAGTTCCCGCTGCTTGGCTTTCGCCTCTGCCTGCGTGGAAGCCACATAAGTCACCAGACCCGGCATCACCGGAATGCCCTTCTCCCGCCCAACAAGTTTTGCACGGCGCTGAATATCACGGTAATAATCCTGCGCGGCTGGCAGATCATAAGCCACGGCATAAATCGCCTCGGCTTTTGTCGCGGCCAATGCCCTGCCCTGATCCGATGCGCCGGCCTGAAACAGAACCGGATGTCCCTGCGGCGGACGCGGAATGGTCAGCGGCCCCTGCGTCGAGAAATGCTCGCCTTTATGGTGGATGGCGCGCAAACCATCCTTGCGCGCATAATCACCGGAGCGGTCACAGGTAATCGTATCCGCATCCCATGAATCCCAAAGTTTCTGCACCGCTTCGATAAACTCTGCCGCACGACCATAGCGCCATTCATGGGGCGGCATGTTCTCATAGCCATGATTGCGCGCCTCGCTGTCAAACATGGATGTCACCACATTCCAGCCGATGCGCCCTTTCGACAGATGATCCAATGAAGCCAGCGTACGCGCCGCATGAAACGGCGTGGTGAAAGTGCTGGAAACCGTGCTTATAAGACCGATTTTTTCCGTGACCTGTGCCAATGCTGCCAGCAAAGTCAGCGGGTCAAAATAGCTGCGCGGCCCGTCCGCAATATTATCGATCGCATGCCAGTCGGCGAAGAAAATCGCATCAAATTTACCGCGCTCGGCAATCTGCGCCAGATTGGTGTAATAGCTGATATCACTGAGTTGCTCGACCGCCGATTGCGGATGCCGCCATGCGGCACGGTGATGCCCGCAACCGAAAATAAACAGATTAAGGTGCATTTCCCGCATCAGTTTTTCACCAAACCGCCGTCCACAACCAGATTTTGTCCGGTCACGGAACGCGCCCATGGCGAGGCAAAGAACAATGCTGTATCAGCAAATTCCGCAGGCGTGGTTACGCGGCGCAGCGGCGTGGCAGAGGCGATATAATCAAACACTGCCTCCGGTGTTGCAGCAGACGCATCGGTGGTGCGCAGCAAGCCGCCGGACAACATATTGACGGTGATATTCTTCTCACCCAGATCCTGCGCCAAAGTGCGGGTCAGTGACAGCAAAGCGGCTTTAGCCGCCGTGTAATCATGGTACGGCACAACCGGATTTTGAAACAGGTTGGTGCCAATATTGATGATACGGCCAAAACCGGCCAGTTGCATACCAGCCAGAGCGGCCTGCGTGGTATTGAGCGCCCCGCGCACAATCCCTTCCATCTGCTGGTTCATCTGCTCCCAGCTAATCACATCCGCATGCGCACGGGCATCACCATTAAAACTGAAAGCCGGCAAAGCATTATTGACGACAGTTGTTACCGGCATACCAAAATGCTGCTGCGCCTTGGCAAACAGTGCCTGCACGGCAGCAACATCAGTGACGTCGGCCTGAACAGCCAGTGTCTTTTCCGGTGCAAGAGCAGTCAGTTCCACTGCTGCATCCGCACTGGTATGATAATTAATCACAACACGCGCGCCCTCGCGCAGAAAGGCTTTAACGAGATCGCGCCCCAGACCGCGCGCGCCGCCGGTGACAAGAACGAGCTGCTGGTGAAGTGGCAGATTAACTGGATCAGACATATAAATTCCCTCGCCTAAAAGAATACGGACGGCCAAGGGAATAAGGGCTTACACCGCATAAAATACGGTTGGGCACACAGACATCCCTTCGCCAGTATGAGCTGGATCAGGTTCAACGGGTTTAAAATCTCAGCCCTGTAAAACAGGACACCCCGTGTCATTCACGCAATGCTCTAGCAAGTTTAATAGCTGCGGACAAGCCTCCGTGGTTGTTCTGACGGATCAAGCCGGATAAGAAACCCTATGTCTGAAAATAACACTGCCCCTTCATCCGACCGGTTCTGGCTCAGTATCATTGCAACAACGCTCTATGCGGTGTTGCTATACATCCTCATATGGCTGATACGTGAAGGCAGCGGCATGGCCTTTATCACCGGCCTGATCCTGATGCCGATGGCCATTACCAGCCTGCTGATTATTCAGATTGACCCGCAAGGCACAGGCAGCATCCGCAAACATATGAAAACCGCCATGCTCTGCATGCTCGGCTTTATCCTCATCTCGATGATTATCTTCGGTGAGGCCGGTATCTGTGTGGCCATGGCCGCGCCGTTTCTCTTCGCAGGCACAGCGCTTGGTGTTTATGTTACCATGCGGCTCTTACGTAATTATCAGGCTAAGCGCAGTGTTACATTTGTGATCGCCCTGCCTTTTCTCGCTCTGCCGCTGGAAAATCAGATTGAATATCAGGATCATTTTAGCTCAGTCACAACCGTGATTGAAATCAATGCCCCTGCTGATGTGATCTGGAACAATACTCTGGAAATCCCTGATATCCGCCCCGATGAACTGGGCATGACTTTCAGCCACAGCATTGTCGGCGTGCCGAAACCCGAAGATGCGCGGATTACCGGTTCCGGTGTGGGTGCCGTGCGTCATTTGAAATGGGGCAAAGGTGTTAATTTTGAAGAAATTATCACCGGCTGGCAGGAAAACCGCTATCTGCGCTGGGATTTCCGTTTCAGCGACACCTCAATCCCGAAAGCTGTTGAAGCGCATATCAGCGTCAATAGTGACTATCTGGGCTTGGACTATGGTGAATATCTGCTGGAGCCGATTGATGAAAACCGCACGCGTCTGACACTAAAAACCCAATACCGGATTGCAACGCCGATCAATATTTACTGCGATTGGTGGGGACAGATTTTCCTCAATGATTTCCATTCCATTGTGCTGAATGTCATTAAGGAACGCTCGGAAAGCGCAGTTCAGGCTTGAAAGTGCGGCGGATTATAAACCCGCCGCAGTTTTAAACTTTAAATCATCGCTTCGATCAGGAACGGGCCTTTGCATTTGCTGGCCGCGGCAAACAAATCAGCAAATTGTTCAGCCGTTGTAGCGCGTGCGCCTTCAACACCGACACCTTTGGCAAGGCTCACCCAATCAATCGTCGGCTCAACCAGATCGAACATGCGCTGCGCATTGCGTCCCGGTGCACCGGCACCAACATTCTGCAATTCACCATGCAGGATGGCATAACGCTGATTGGCGAAAATGATGGTGATGATATTCAGGTTTTCGCGGGCATGTGTCCACAGTGCCTGCATCGTATACATACCGCTGCCATCGGCCTGCAAAGCTACGACCTGACGATCCGGACAGGCTACTGCCGCACCGGTTGCCAGCGGCAGGCCGATACCGATTGCACCACCGGTCAGCTGCAGAAAATCATGCGGCGCTGAATTATGCGTCAGCCCGAACATTTCACGACCCGATGTAATGGATTCATCAACGATAATCGCATTTTCCGGCAGGAGTGACGCAACAATCGCGCTGATTTTATCATCATCAAGCGCGCCGGTCGGCATCACTTTCTCACCACGCTGATTGAGCAATGGTGTGACAGATGCCGGAATGTTCATTTCATCGGCCAGCGCCTGCAATGCATAGAGCTGGTCGTCGGCTTCACCGGCATAATCAACCACAGCGCAGCCTTCCGGCAGGAAAGTGCTTGGTTTGCCCGGATAGGCAAAGAAGGCGACCGGAATTTTTGCGCCGAGCAGCACAACCTGTTCGATGCCGACCAGATCGGCCAGTGCATCATCCACGCGATAAAGCACACGATTAACAGCAACGCGCCCTGCACCGCGCTCAATACGGCCATTGGATTGCTGTGCCTGAATGCGCGCACCGGACACTTGCGCAATACGACTGGCGATTTCCAGCGCATTGGCACGCAGTGCAAGATTACCGAGCAGGATGAGTGTGCGTTTACCATTGCGTAGCGCCTGAGCTGCTTCTCGCACGGCCTCCGCATCAACTTTACGACGCTCGGGACGGGTCAAAGGCTGCACAATCTGCTGCGGTGCTTCAGTCCATGCGGTATTGGCAGGCAGGATCAGCGTTGCCACCTGTCCCGGTGCATTGCAGGCAGCGGCATAGGCTTCAGCGGTATCTGCAGAAATATCATCTGCGGATTTTGAAGTCTTCACCCAGCCGGAAACCGGACGCGCCAGCGATTCAATATCACTGGTCAGCGGTGCATCATATTTCAGATGATAGGTTGCATGATCGCCGACAATATTCACAATCGGCGTTTTTGCACGTTTCGCATTGTGCAGATTGGCAACGCCATTACCAAGACCGGAACCCAGATGCAGCAAAGTCGCTGCCGGTTTATCCGCCATACGGCCATAGCCGTCCGCAGCACCCGTTACCACGCCTTCAAACAGACCCAGCACGCAGCGCATCTGCGGCTTGCGATCCAGCGCAGCCACAAAATGCATTTCTGATGTGCCCGGATTGGCAAAACAGACATCGATCCCATGCGCCAGCAGGGTGTCGCAAAGGCTATCAGCACCGTTCATTTCTCACTCCCATTATGCTTGCTCTCACAGTCTAGAGATCACGCGTTTCCTCCATGCGCCATCACTGTGAGCCGCAACAGCTATACCCGGCTTTGCGCTCATGTCGCAAGCTTTGCGCAAAACTATTCCATTTGCCTATCAGTGTTTCGGAATAATTTTATGCACAAGCATCATGTTTCAATAAATTTAATAAAATCAGTTATTTAAAATTCAATATGACATGTTTTTAAATGCAGGCAGGCCAATCACAAATTTTTGGTTGCACAATATGGCGACTTCATAAAAAATCACCTGCGAAACAGAGCCTCTATTTTACATTTTATCTGTCTGTCTAATACTTTAGGATGATTAAGGCTCTTTTTGTACATTAAATGTCTTGGTGATGTTAATCGGGGATTGTTCTGAACCACCGGCTTACAGCAAGATATTATACGGGCGGTCACAGTCACAACCGGGAGAGTTGATGGCTGAAGAAGAGCCGCCCATAAGTGAAATATGGAGGATTTCATGGGTTATTTGGGTAAAAAATCACTTTTATCAGCCTTTGCAGCGGTCACACTGACATTTGCCGCAGCTGAAGCAAATGCACAGAATTTCATCAATATTCTGACCGGCGGCACAAGCGGTGTTTATTACCCGATGGGTGTTGCCCTTGAAAAAATCTATTCCGGTATTCCTGATGCCCGTCCGTCTGTGCAGGCAACCAAAGCCTCGATTGAGAATATCAATCTGATCAATAGCGGCCGTGGCGAAATCGCTTTTACACTCGGCGATTCCCTGCGCGATGCGTGGGAAGGCAATGAAGAAGCCGGCTTTAAAAAGAAGCTGGAAAATATCAGCACAATGGCCGCGATTTACCCGAACTATGTGCAGATCGTTGCTTCCAAGGAATCTGGTATTAAAACGCTGGCGGATCTGAAGGGCAAACGCCTGTCCGTCGGTGCGCCGAAATCCGGCACCGAGCTGAATGCGAAAACCATTCTCGGCGCTGCCGGTCTTTCCTACAGCGATCTCGGTAAAGTTGAATATCTGCCATTTGCGGAATCCGTGGAACTGATGAAAAACCGTCAGCTGGACGCTACTTTGCAGTCCTCCGGCCTTGGCGTTGCATCGCTGCGCGATCTTGCCAATGCGGTTGAGATCAATGTGGTGGAAGTGCCTGCCGATATTATTGAAAAAATCGGTGCGCCATATCAGGTCAACACTATTCCGGCCAATACCTATACCGGTCAGGACAAAGACGTGACCACGGCATCGGTCATCAATTATCTGATCGTGCGTCCGGATATGGATGAAGAACTGGTCTATCAAATGACCAAAGGTCTGTTTGAAAATCTGGATCAGCTGACTGCAGCTCATTCCGCAGCCAAAATGATCAAACTCGACAAGAGCACGATCGTATCGCCAACCCCGATCCATCCGGGTGCGATGCGCTATTACAAAGAAAAAGGCATTGAATAATCACGCCTGAAGCGGATTTTAAGGCTGCATATTCTGTATTTTGCAGAATATGCAGCCTTTTCTGACCGCCTGTTCCTGTCATTTTTTGCGGTTTTAAATTTATGTCATCTTCAGAAAACAATGCGGTTGAATCGGCCGAGCATATTCCGGGTTGGGGTGTCAGCACCGGCGCCAAAATATTGTTTGGCATTGCCGTTGCTTTCTCCGTTTTCCAGCTCTGGACTGCGGCCTATTCACCTCTACCAAGTCAGGTTGTCCGCTCCGTTCACGTCGGCTTTTTGCTGCTGCTGCTGTTTGGCCTTTATGCCAATGCAGCTCCGCGCGGTTCATTTAAAAAATTGCTGATGTGGTCAACTGCCATTCTGGCTTTTGCCGTCAGCTTCTATCACTGGGTTTTCTATAATGATCTGATCCTGCGTGCCGGTGAGCCGGAAATGCAGGATATTGTGATCGGTGTGCTTGCTGTTGCTCTGGTGTTCTGGGCGGGGCAGCGCATGATGGGCTGGACACTGCCGCTGATCTGTCTGATCTTTCTGGCCTATGGTCTGTTCGGCCAGTATCTGCCCTCGCCGCTCAACCACCGCGGCTATGATTTTGAACAGGTCGTTGAAGTGCTGTTTCTGGGAACAGAAGGTATTTACGGCACGCCGATTTACGTTTCATCCAGCTATATTTTCCTGTTTATTCTGTTCGGCGCGTTTCTTGAACGCGCGGGCATGATCCAGCTGTTCAATGATGTGGCGATGGGCTCTGTCGGCTCGTCGCGCGGTGGCCCTGCCAAAGTTTCGGTAATCTCTTCCGCATTGATGGGCACAATCAACGGTTCCGGCGTGGCCAATGTTGTAACCACCGGTGCTTTCACCATTCCGCTGATGAAACGCTCCGGCTTCAAGCCTGCTTTTGCCGGTGGCGTGGAAGCCGTTGCCTCGATGGGTGGCCAGATTATGCCGCCGGTAATGGGCGCTGTCGCCTTCATCATGGCGGAAACGCTGGGTCTGCCTTATCTCGAAATCGTCAAGGCAGCGATTGTACCGGCAGTGCTCTATTTCATCACCGTTTTCATTATGGTGCATCTGGAAGCCGGACGTCTTGGTCTGAAAGGTCTGTCAAAGGCTGAATTGCCAAGTGCACTCGGTGCTTTGCGCAAGCACTGGTATCTGATCCTGCCGCTTGTGGCACTGGTCTGGCTACTGTTCTCCGGCTATACGCCGCTCTTCGCCGGAACCGTGGGTATGGGACTGACCGCACTGATTATTCTCGGCGTGCCGGTCTCTGCCAATATGCCAATGGCAGTACGCGTGCTGTTCTGGGTTGCACTGGGTCTGATGTCCGCAGCAGCCTTCGGCACCAGCTTTAATATTCTGGGACAGGAAATTCGCGGCATCACGCTGATCCTGTTGCTGATTGCCGCATTGGTACTGGTTAACTTCACCATTCGCGGTGGCCGCGAGACTTTGCGCCTTTGCCTTGAAAGCCTTGCAGAGGGTGCAAAAAATGCTTTGCCTGTTGGTATCGCCTGTGCGCTTGTCGGTGTGATTATCGGCGTGCTGGCACTCACCGGTGCCGGATCAAGCTTTGCGCGTGTGATTGTGAGTGTGGGTGAAAACTCCCTGTTCCTGTCGCTCGTGCTGACCATGATTACCTGCCTGATCCTCGGCATGGGTATCCCGACAATTCCGAACTATATCATCACCTCATCCATTGCAGGCCCCGCTTTGCTGATGCTGGATGTGCCGCTGCTGGTGTCGCATATGTTCGTGTTTTACTTCGGGATCATGGCCGATCTGACGCCACCGGTTGCACTGGCTGCATTTGCCGCTGCGCCGATTGCGAAAGAGTCCGGCATGAAAATCGGGATGCAGGCCGTGCGTATTGCGGTTGCCGGTTTTGCCGTACCGTTTATGGCGGTTTATGCACCGGTTATCATGTTACAGGATGGCGGCCCGCTGGCGGAAAGTATGGGCTTCTGGCCTGCTGTTGCCTATATGATCGGCAAAGCTCTGCTCAGCATTGTAATGTGGGGTGCAGCAGCGATTGGTTACTTGCGCGGACACCTGAAAATCTGGGAACGCGTCTGGGCATTTGCAGCAGCCGCAATGATGCTGGCAACCTATCCGCTCAGCGATGAGATCGGCTTTACTGCCTGTATGGCCTTCCTGCTGTGGCACTGGTGGAATACCAGAGAGCCACAGATGAAAGCCGCCTGATGGCACTCTGTGCACTATCCGCAGCCGGTGTGCTGCGGATAGCGACCACATCTTTCATGCTGCAATGGACACATAGTGTCGAGAAAATACCCTGGCAGGAAGACTGGCAGGTCACACCGGCGGGTTTTGTGCTCACAGAAGCCCGAGTACAAGGCTCCGGTGCAGGCATGGAACCACCGGAAGGCGCTGTGTTACGGGATGGATGGTATCATTATGTGCCGAAAATCCCGCCGCGTCAGGAACTGGTTCTGGCAGCCTCCGGTGAGACGGTCAGCGGCTGGAAGCTCTGCGCAAATGGTCAGTGCCACGAGCTTGGCACGACAGCAGAACAGCCGATTAAAATCACACAATGCCAATAAAAAACGCCCGATACCATCTCCGGTATCGGGCGTTTTTTTGAACATTCTCAGATTAGTTCAGGCCGAGCTTGCCGCGCAATGTCGACAGGTCTTCCGCCAGCGTGTTCACTGCAATGGAGAGCACTTTGCGGTCTGCTTCAGTCAGCTTGTCATAGCTCTGATAGCCTTCGCCTTCCTTGTATTTATCAAGGGTCTGGGAAACAGTGTTGAAGTTTTCATCCACTTTCTTGGTGAATTCCGCTTCTTTCGCTTCGATCAGCGGACGAACCAGATCGAAAATTTTGCGGGAACCGTCAAAATTGCCTTTGAAATCCCAAAGATCTGTATGGCTGTAACGGTCTTCTTCCCCGGAAATTTTGGTGGCTGCCACTTCTTCCATCAGCACTGCCGCACCACCGACAACTTTTTCCGGCGGGAAAGTCAGATCAGCAATACGCTTGTTCAGCTCGCTCACATCAGCCATCAGCTTGTCAGCAACCGGCGTCAGCTCTTCGGTCGAGTTCTTTTCCCACAGACCATATTCAATACGGTGGAAGCCTGTGAAACCCGGATCCTGCTCCGCTTTTTCCCAGTCGTCAGCGCGGCTGTCAATTGCCACGTCCAGATCGCTGAACAGTTCTGCAATCGGTTCAATGGCTTCATAGCTCAGGCGGGTTGGCGCAAAAAGGGACTTTGCCTTTTCCACGTCACCGGCTTTCACAGCATCGGTAAAGACCTTGGTGTCTTCTTCCAGCTTCTGCACTTTTTCACTGACATAGATTTTATATTCTGCCAGCGGCTCAACGAGGTCATAGGTGGTATCCTGCGCAAAAGCCTGAAAGGACAGGCAGGAGGCAAGTACCGAGGCGGCAAGTAAAGATCCAAACTTCATTACAGACGTCCTTCTGATACGCTTCATGTTTTTAGTGTTGCAGCCGTTCATACAAACGGTTGTGGGTTAAACCTTGTTATCCGGATGGTTGCGGATTGCCTCAACCAGAGTGCTGCCGAGATAATCCTTCTCGTCCACCGCACCCGGTAAAATATAAAAATATCCGCCGCCGACCGGCTTGATATATTCTTCCAGCGGCTCGCCATCGAGTTTGCGCTGCACGGCAATAAAGCCCTGCTCCAAATCGGCCTGATAGCAGATGAAAAGCAGCCCCTGATCGAGCTGACCAGACTTGGTAACACCATTGGAATAATTGAACGGACGGCGCAGAATGAGATTTTTCTGCGTGGCATGGCTGCGGTCATTGGCAAGACGGATATGCGCATCCATCGGCGTAACCTTGCCCTCAGGATCTTTGGAATAATCCGGCACCTGACTTTCCTTCGTGCCATCCATCGGCGCACCGGACATTTTTTTACGTCCGAAAATCAGTTCCTGCTCCTGTAAAGGCGTGCGATCCCAACGCTCCACAAAATTACGGATAATACGCACCGCCTGATAGGAACCATTGGCTGCCCAATCCGGCTCCTGATGGGTTTCCCCTACCCAGACCAACTGGTTCATCAATGCACTGTCACCGGCATCAGGATTGGCAGAACCATCGCGGAAGCCTAAGAAATTGCGTGCGCTTTCAACCTCACCGGAAGGCGAAGGCGGGATCACCGGCACATTGCCTTCCTGTTTCCAGCGCAGGAAAACCAGATCAGACATGGTTTTGAGAATATCACGCAAAGCGTGAATATTGGTATCCGGCGTATTCGCGCAAAATTGCAGCGACAGATCGCCGTGGCAGAGATCAGCCACCAGTGCATCATTCGGGAACTTGGTCATGCGCTGCAAAAGCTTCGGCTTATGGGCTTTTAGCCACGGATGATGCTCAAACAGACTATCGCCAAGACCTACCGTAATCGTCAGGTTATCCGGCCGGATTTCAGGGCCGATAATACCGGAATCCGCAGGCGGCAGTTTCGGATCAAGCTCCGGCGGTGTGCCGCCCTGCGTGAGAAAAACTATGCGCTGCGTTAAAGTACGAAACAACCGCTCCAGATCATCCGGTGTTTTCACCAGCACATCGAAAGACGCAACCAGACCATGGGCAGGTCGCGCATTAGTAATGCCGGACTGATGGATGCCGTAAAAAGGTTGACGTTGATGAAAACCATTGCTGCCGACCGGCGCATCAGTCACATGATGCTCAACCGGAGCCGATGAAGCTTGCGCATAACCTGCAGTCCCCGCAGTCATTGTGCTGCCTAAGGCCAGCCCCAATCCTTTGAGGACATTACGGCGGTTTGCAGTGAGCTTATTCTCTTCCTTTTTCATCACTTACTCCAATCCGATTGCAGACATCAGTGCGGTGATTTTCTGGCTGAGTGTTTTCACTTTTTCCGCCAAAGCGCGGCGGGCTGCGTCATCAATTTCCGCATAGGAACGCTCAGGATTCCCTGCCGATAAGGTCGTTAGTTCCTGTCGCACATCCTGTAAGGCAGACAGCGCATTTTGTGTCTCACCCGCTGCCGGTTTTTCACTGAGCGGTTTCAGCAAAGTGAGAATTTTTTCCGCGCCGTCGAGTTTTGCCGTCAGGTCAGCCAGATCAAGATGCGAATAGGCATTATCACCGGCAATAACGGCACCTTCAGCCTGCTGGTTCAGATAGGTTGCAAGACTGCGCAGCAGCATATCCGGTGTCAGTTTCGTGGTTTTCAGGCGCTCTTTCAGCTCTGTCAGATCAGTTGCCAACTTACTGGCAAAAGCCTCCAGTCCTGCGGTATTGTTCTGCGCCCACAGACCATATTCAATACGGTGGAAACCGGTAAATGCGTGGTCTTCCTCGCGTTTTTCCAGATAATTTGCGAGAGGATCAATCTTAGACGCCAGATCGGAGAAACGGCCGGAAAGCACATCTGTGCGTTCATAGGCATCACGCGCCTGCGAGAAAGCTGCGCGTGCTGCCTGCACATCGCCTGCAGCAATTGCTGCTTGCAATGCCTGCGTATTTTTAAGCGCCGCATTGCTCTGCATAACCAGAAACACTTTATATTCCGAGAGCATACCGATGAAAGCGCGGGTATCCGGCTTGGCAACAGCAGTCTGCGCAGAATGTTCGGACGGCGTTACCGTCAATTTGCCGCGCGGATTGGAAAGCAGACCGCAGGTAATCTCATACTCACCGGGCAGCAACTGCGCACGCAGCACGGATTTCATGCCGGGGATAATATTTTCACGCTCTTCTACGACCATCACACCGTCGAGAATTTCCCACTCAACAGGGCGGTCGGAACGGTTGTGAATTTCAAAACTGTGAAAGCCGGACGGCAAAGTCAGGTTCATCGGATCGCAGGCTTTGGCACCAACCTCAATCGGGATTAGCTTTTCATTACCTGTCGTGTTTTTCGTGATGGTTGCATAATAAAACAACCCGCCTGCAGCCACTGCCAAAACAGCGGAACCGGCAACAGCCAGTTTCATAAGGCCTGATGAAGGTGCGGATGGATTCTTACTCATCATAGCCTCTTACGCAGCAGCGGTTTTTTGTGCAGGTACCGGCCGCAGATAAATGGCCAGTGCCGCAAACAGGAAGATAAAATAGGCAATCACTTCGCCAATCGCCGGTGTATCGTGATAGCCGAGCAAGCCGGACAGCAATGTGCCGAGCGGTGTAGACAGCGGCAGCACATGGCTCAAATCCCATGCAGGTGTCTGCAAATAATTCCAGATGCCAGCCTCATGCAGGCTGCGAAGTGAGCCGGACAATAAACCGGCAGCAACAAAAATAATCAGAATACCTGTCCAGCGGAAAAACAGCCGCAAATTCAGGCGCAACCCGCCCTGATAAATCAACATGCCGAGCACGACAGAAACAGCTACCCCCAGAAAAGCACCAAGTGGCGCCGCATAGCCTTCGCTCTGCTGAAAAATCGCCAGCAGGAAGAACACGGATTCCAGCCCCTCACGTGCCACAGCAAAAAACACCATGCCAATCAGTGCCCAAGTAGCTGATTTCGCGGCAAGTGCATGTTCAACGGAATGCTGCAATTCATCTTTGAGGGAGCGTGCGGCTTTCTTCATCCACAACACCATCGACATCAGCACGATCACCGCGACAAAGCCGACAATGGCCTCGAACAATTCCTGCATTTTTTGCGGAAATTCAGCGCTGATGATCTGCAAGGCAGCGCCCGCCAAAAAAGACAGCGCAATGGCCAGAAATATGCCGATCCAGACGGCAGGCATATAGGATGAGCGTCCGGTCTTGTTCAGATAAGACGCAATAATACTGGTGAGAAGAGCAGCTTCCAGCCCCTCACGCAACATAATCAGAAACGGTGCCAACATCGGCTTGCTCTCAGTGTCGTTTAAACAAATGCAAGCCGGAAAAGCCTGCGCAACAATGAAAATGCCCGGCCGGAACGATCACTAATTCAGTAAAAGCAGAGGTCTAAGCAAAGACAGTTAAACATGTGAATTAAAGTCACCTTTTACACGAAACCGTTATTTCCGACAACGCAAAAACATGGGAGCGGGCAGATTTTTCTAAAAACCCGAAGACCGGCAGAAAATCTCTATCCCTTTTTAAAAACTCATAAAAATACAATCATCATACTGATGCCGCCTGTTTACCTGCAAAAGAGTAGCCGTTTTTACCGACACCATGGCCTTAAAAACTAAAAAGCCTGCACCGGTGATTCCGGTGCAGGCTCCTGCTTGTAATAGCTTGCCAGATCAGAAGTCGAACAACTCGCCCAGCAGCGATTTCTTTTTACGATATGGCTTGCCATGGCCGTAATCATCATGATCACGACGGTCACGGTCATAATCGCGATCACGGTCATGACCGCGGCTGTCGGAGCGGTGATCATCCTTGCTCGCTGTGCGCACAGGTTCTGCAGGAACTGAGCGCTCAATAATCTTGTCCAGCTCACCACGATCCAGCCATACACCACGGCATTTCGGGCAATAGTCGATTTCAATTCCCTGCCGGTCAGACATGACAAGCTCGGTATTATCGATAGGGCAAAGCATTATTAAGGGCCTCCTGATTGGTCAGGATTTGCACTTGGGTTGCGAATTGTGGTTTTTCAAGTGCGAGACCACAGTTTTATCTCTGCCCGCCCATATTTCATCTCATCAGACAAATTCCGCTTAATCCATTGACGGAACGATACTTTTGATAATCGTGCGGTCAAGTTCTTCATACTGGTTCAGCCCGATTGCATCATAAAGCTCCGCACGGGTCTGCATTTCATCAACCATGGCTTTGGTGGCGCCATCACGCTTGATCGTGGCATAGAGTTTTTCCTGCGCTTTATTGGCGACACGCAGAGAGGACACCGGCCAGATCACCATTTTATAACCCATCTCCTCAAATTCCTGCGCGGTGAAGAAAGGTGTACGGCCAAACTCGGTCATATTGGCCAGCAGTGGCACGCCGGGCATACGTCTGGCAAATTCACGGAACATTTCAGCCGTGTTCAGCGCTTCCGGGAAAATCGCATCGGCACCAGCTTCCATATAAAGCTTGGCACGTGCCACAGCACCGTCCATGCCTTCACTGGCAGCGGCATCGGTACGGGCAATCAGATATAAATGACGGCGTGCTTTGGCAGCAGCAGCCACTTTTGCGGCCATATCCTCAGCACCGGCCAGTTTTTTATCATTCAGATGGCCGCATTTTTTCGGCAGCAACTGATCTTCAATATGCACAGCGGCAGCGCCTGCATCTTCAAATGTGCGCACCATATGCATCACATTGAGCGCCTCGCCATAACCCGTATCACCATCGACCACGAGCGGCAAACCACTGGAGCGGGCAATCTGACGAATGAAAAAAGCCACTTCATCAACCGTAATAATACCAAGATCCGGCAAACCCATTGAAGCCGTCATAGCTGCGCCGGAGAGGTAAAGCCCCTCAAAACCGGCATTGCGCGCCTGAATGGCCGCCATACCATTATGCGCACCCGGCAATTGCACAATGCCGGGTCTGTTCATCAAGTCACGAAACCGCTCACCGGCGGCTTTGGTTGGCAGATCAGATGCAGATAAATAAGGCATAATACTCACTCAGGCTGTCTCAGTTAAATAGTCTTAGGAGTGGATGCGGATCGTTCATCAATCGGCACAAAAGTCAGATTGTCAGGGCCGATATAATTCGCGGACGGACGGATGATTTTATTGTCGATACGCTGTTCGATAATATGCGCCGCCCAGCCGGAGGTGCGGGCAATCACAAAAAGCGGCGTAAACATTGCGGTCGGCACACCGAGAATATGGTAAGAAACCGCGCTGAACCAATCGAGGTTCGGGAACATTTTCTTGTTGTCCATCATCACTGTTTCAATACGCTCGGCAATGTCGAACATTTTGGTTGTGCCGGCTTCTTCCGACAGTTCCAGCGCGACTTTTTTAATGATCTCATTACGCGGATCGGCAATCGTATAGACCGGATGACCGAAACCGATCACCACCTGTTTCTGCTCCAGCTGGCGCAGAATATCGGCCCCCGCTTCATCAGGATCGGCATAACGCTGCTGAATTTCCAGCGCTACTTCATTGGCACCGCCATGTTTAGGCCCGCGCAGCGCACCAATGGCTCCGGCAATGCAGGAATAGACATCAGAGCCAGTTCCCGCGATGGTACGCGCCGTGAAAGTGGACGCGTTAAACTCATGCTCAGCATAGAGGATCAACGAGATATTCATCGCCCGCACGGCTGCCGGTGTTGGTTCTTTGCCGTGGAGAACACGCAGGAAATGCCCGCCGATTGTGTCATCATCAGTTTCCAGTTCCACCCTGCGGCCATGATGGGCAAAGTGATACCAGTAGAGCAGCATGGAACCGAGGGAAGCCATCAGCCGGTCAGCAATATCTTTGGCACCCGCTTGCGGATGGCCGCTGACTTCCGGCAGCACACAGCCGAGGACGGAAACGCCGGTACGCATCACATCCATCGGGTGGCTGGCGGCTGGCAGCAATTCGAGCGCGGCCTTCACATTGGTCGGCAAACCGCGCATCGCTTTGAGCTTTTGCTGATAGGCAATCAATTCGCGTTTGGTCGGCAGCGTGCCATGCACCAGAAGATGCGCGACTTCTTCAAAATCGCATTGCAAGGCGAGATCATGAATATCGAAGCCGCGATAATGCAGATCATTACCGCTGCGCCCCACGGTACAAAGGGCAGTATTACCGGCAACCACGCCGGACAAAGCCACGGATTTCTTTTTTGGCGGTGTCACCGGTGCATTTGTTTCACTTTCTGCAATGCTCATCATTCTCTCCCTTGGTTACAAAGCACTATCTCCGATCCCTCCCGGATCATCGCGGAGACTATGCCTGCAACTCAGATTGTGCGTTGCGGATAACGGGTGCCATCAAATGCGGCACCCGCAGAGACCCACTCAACTCTGCCAGTCGAAAATACCATGCGCTTTGCCCGGTTCGCATTTGCCCGGCAGCGCTGTGATATTGAGACCGGCCAGTTCATCAGCTGTGAGATCAGTCAGGCGTTCAACGGTTTTGATAAAACGATCTTGCTCTTGCTCGCTGATAATACCCTCAGCCAGTGTGCGGAATTTTCGGACATAATCCGGCCGTTTGAACGGGCGGGCACCCAACGGATGCGCATCGGCCAGCGCCAGTTCATCTTCGATCACCGAACCATCCTGCATGGTAATCACCACACGGGCACCAAAGGCTTTTTCATTCGGATCATGACTGTGATAGCGCTTTGTCCATGCCGGATCTTCCACCGTGCTAACCTTGTGCCACAGCGCAACTGTCTCCGGACGTTTGGCACGCTCCGGTGCATAGGAATGTTCATGGTGCCATGTGCCGTCTTCCAGTGCGACTGCAAAAATATACATGATCGAATGGTCAAGCGTTTCACGGCTGGCATTCGGATCCATTTTCTGCGGATCATTGGCACCGGTACCAATCACATAATGAGTATGATGGCTGGTATGCAGCACAATGCTGGCAATCTTAGAGAAATCCCTAACACTTGAACGCATACGCCGTGCCAAATCGATCAGCGCCTGACTCTGATACTCAGCCGAATGTTCTTTCGTATAAGTATCCATGATCGCACGTTTGCGCTCACCGATTTCCGGCACCGGCACAAAATATTCAGCCTTCGGGCCGCCAAGCAGCCATGCGATGAAACCGTCTTCACCTTCCCATGCAGGAGACGGCGCACCCTCACCGCGCATGATACGGTCAACGGCTTCCACTGCCATTTTACCGGCGAAAGCAGGCGCATAGGCTTTCCAGCTGGAAATCTCGCCTTTACGCGACTGACGTGTGGTGGTTGTGGTGTGCAGACCCTGCTGAATAGCCTGATAAATCTGCTCAGTGCTCAGGCCAAGCATGGTGCCGATTCCGGCCGCAGCCGAAGGTCCCAAATGGGCAATATGGTCGATCTTAAATTCGTGCAGACAGATGCCTTTCACGAGATTGACCTGAATTTCATAACCGGTAGCAATACCGCGTGCCAGCGCAGAACCGTTGAGCCCACAATGCTGCGCAACCGCCAGCATCGACGGAATATTATCCGCCGGATGGGAATAATCGGCTGCGAGAAATGTATCGTGAAAGTCCAGTTCGCGTACCGCAACACCATTCGCCCATGCTGCCCATTCCGGTGACACGCGCTGATCCGCAGGCAACCCGAACACTGTGGCACCGCGCTTATAAGGATGAGCAAGTGCCTGCATTCTTGCGCTGACAACCGGACGGCGCATCAGTGATGCCGCCGCCACAGACGCATTGTCGATGATACGGTTGCCGATCATTTCAACAACATCATCGTCCAGCGGCACATCATCGGCGGCCATGGCGGCAAATTTCCATGCCAGCTGATCTTCACGCGCCAGATGTTCTGCAGATTTATAGGTACGCACTTTATGGAGTTTCACAGAAAAATCCCTCTCTGTCTTAGCCAAAGACTATGACAACCCGTTTCTGCCGTCCTCCGACAGCAGTGAATTGTGTAACTTGCGAAGCCGAATGCACTCTGTAAACCAACTATACAGCGGCAAATCTTTGCGCCTATGGTTGAAAAAGCGAAGTGACGGCGGTGATTTTTTGTGAAATTGTGAAACTTGCGAAGTCGTCACAGTTTCGCAAACCGCATGCAAATAAAAGGAATGACGAGAACAGCGTTGATCTGAAAGGTCGGGAGGGCCTGAAGAATGCGTAAGACTTTTGTTGGCATAAAATTGAGAAAACTACGGGAAGAGCGTCAGCTCACCCAGATGTCTCTGGCGAAAAGCCTAGGGATTTCTTTGAGTTATCTCAACCAGATCGAGAATAATCAGCGCCCGCTGACCGTACAGGTTTTGTTACGGCTCAATGAGGTCTTCGGCATAGATGTTCAGCTTTTTTCTGAAGCCGATGAGGCGCGGCTGTTCAGCGATCTGCGCGAAGTTTTTGCCGATCCGCGCCTGAATGAGCAACTCGGCAAAACTGAAATCCGCGAACTTGCCGCCAATATGCCCGCTGTCGGACGGCTGATTGTGGAAATGCATAAACAGCTTGGCGAGGCGCAGGAGCAATCTGCATATCTTGCAAACCAGCTTGGCAATGACCGCTCCGCCGATCTGCCGGTGATGCTCTCCACACCCTATGAGGAAGTGCGCGAATATTTCTATGCACACCGCAATTATATTCCGGAACTCGACCATGAAGGTGAGGCGCTGAGCCACAAACTCGGTCTTCCTGTCGGCAAAATGAAACATGCGCTGGCAGAGCGGCTGATGCAAATGCACGGCGTGCGGCTGGTTGAACAATCAGGGCCCGACAGTTCAGACAAGGTTCGTCATTACGACAGCAGCACCCGCCTGCTCTCTCTCTCCCCGCGTCTTGATGAAGGCCAGCAGGCCTTTCAGCTGGCAACGCAAATCGCCTTTATGGAACAGAAACATCTGCTGGATCAGTTATTGGAAAAGACGGCATTTTCCAGCCCTGAAGCACGGGTGCTGGCGCGGATCGGACTTGCCAATTATTTCGCCGGTGCCGTGCTGATGCCCTATATGCATTTTCTGCAAAGTGCAGAACAATTACGCTATGATATTGAATTACTTGGGCAAAAATATGCCGTGAGTTTCGAAACCATTTGCCACCGGCTCAGCACTTTGCAACGGCCGGAGGCACGCGGCGTGCCGTTTTTCTTCATCCGCGTGGATCGTGCGGGCAATATTTCCAAGCGCCAGTCGGCGACCGATTTTCACTTTTCACGCTTTGGCGGCACATGCCCGCTGTGGAATATTTATGCGGCTTTTTCTTCACCGGATCGTATCCTGACCCAGCAGGCCGAAATGCCGGACGGCCGCACTTATTTCTGGATTGCCAAAATGATCCGCCACCGGCAAGGCGGTTATAAAGCGCCTTCAAAAAGCTTTGCCATTGCACTGGGTTGTGATCTGCATCATGCCGACCGGCTGGTCTATTCCAAAGGTATGATCCTTGATGATCCGGCGGCACGCACACCGATCGGCGCAGGATGTAAAATCTGCGAACGGCAAAAATGCCCGCAACGTGCGTTCCCGCCGCTCTATTCCACAATACAGGTTGATGAGGCGCAGACGAATTTTGCTCCTTATATGACCGCCTGAGAAGTGATTGCCTCCCGTCAGGGCACTGAATTCAAAGGAGTTTTTTCTTATTATACTAAAGTATAATGTGGTTTCTATCTATATCAGAAAGGTTGACAAGTCGCGCCGGTCTTTTCATGTTCACTGCAGAGGATATTCCAGAGGGAGAGAGAATATGAAATTTGGCAAAAATTTTCGCCGCTTTATGGCCGCAGCTGTTTTGGGAACGGCAGCACTCGGCGTAACCATTGCAACTGCACAATCACCTTCGTTTTTCCGTATCGGCACCGGCGGTACCGCAGGCACTTATTATCCGATCGGCGGATTGATCGCCAATGCGATCTCCGGCAATGGCGATCAGGGCGTTCCGGGTCTGGTGGCAACCGCAGTCTCTTCCAACGGTTCTGTCGCCAATATTAATGCAGTACAAAGCGGTGGTCTTGAAGCCGGTTTTACCCAGTCTGACGTCGCCTATTGGGCCTATACCGGCACCGGCCTTTATGAAGGCAAAGGCAAGGTGGAAGATCTGCGTCTGATCGCAACACTCTATCCAGAAACCGTGCATCTGGTTGCCCGTAAAGATGCAGGCATCAAATCTGTTGCTGATCTCAAAGGCAAACGCGTCTCACTTGATGAGCCGGGTTCCGGTACCATTGTCGATGCCCGTATTGTACTTGGTGCCTATGGCATGACTGAAAAAGACGTGAAGGCCGAGTATCTGAAACCGGGTCCTGCCGGTGACCGCCTGAAAGACGGCGCGCTGGATGCCTATTTCTTCGTTGGCGGCTACCCGACCGGTGCGATTTCCGAACTCGCCAGCACCAATGGTATTTCTCTGGTTCCGATTGAAGGACCGGAAATGGAGAAAATCCTCAAAGAATACAGCTTCTTCGCCAAGGATACTGTACCGGCCGATACTTATAAAGATGTCGGTGCAACCGATACAATTTCCGTTGCCGCCCAGATGGTGACAAGCGCGAAACAGTCCGATGAACTGGTCTATAACATCACCAAGACCATGTGGAATGATGCAACCCGCAAGGCGCTTGATGCCGGCCATGCGAAGGGTAAAATGATTACCCTGCAGAATGCAGTGACCAGCCTTGGTATTCCGCTGCATCCGGGTGCTGAACGCTTCTACAAAGAAGCCGGCCTGCTGAAATAAAAAATCGTTTATCCTGCACCAGACTCTCATAAAGTCCGGTGCAGGATTTTCTCACAGGTTTACAATACGCATTTTGACGGGCGAGTGCGTCCGGCTGCTACAGTCAGCCGTGAACGCCAGCGCCTTTAGCCATATTTTCAGGAAATTTCCCCATGACCACAGAGCAACAATCGTTGAAACCTATGGAGCTGGATGAAGAAAAAGCGCGCGAACTCGAAGAGAAATTCGATTCAGAAATCCGCTTTCGCCCGTTGTTGCCTGTCACTGCCCGGATAGTCGGCACATTGCTGATTATTCTCTCACTGTTTCACTATTATACGGCCGGTTTTGGTATTCTGTCTGAAACCATGCATCGCGGCATCCATCTGGCATTCGTGCTGGGTCTGGTGTTTCTGGTGTTTCCGTTTTCGCCAAAAGGTTATACGGAACCGGCAAAATCCACTTTGCTGCGGCCACTCGGTATTTCCATCATCGACTGGGCGCTGGCGATTGGTGCTGTCGTTGCGGTTATGCATGTGCCGCTCATCCCGCTGGATGATCTGGCCTTCCGCGTCGGCAATCCGACAACAACCGATGTGATGCTCGGCGGTCTGCTGATTATCGTGCTTTTGGAGGCCACACGCCGTTCGGTCGGCTGGCCGCTGCCGATAATCGCCGTGCTGTTTATGCTTTATGCCTATTTCGGTCCGTCCATGCCCGGTATTCTGGTGCATCCGGGTTCGTCCGTTTCTCAGATCGTTGACCATCTTTATCTGACAACACAGGGTGTTTACGGTATCGCGCTTGGCGTGGTTGCTACCTATGTGTTCCACTTCGTGTTGTTTGGTGTTTTTGCCACCCGTATTGGTCTCGGACAACTGTTTCTTGATTGTGCCGCATGGGTTGCAGGGCGCTATGCAGGCGGCCCTGCAAAGGTCTCGATCTTCGGCTCGGCGCTGTTTGGTATGATTTCCGGCTCCTCTGTTGCCAATACAGTAACCGTCGGCTCGCTCACCATTCCGGCGATGATCCGCCTTGGCTATAAACGCAATTTCGCAGCCGCAGTTGAAGCTGCTTCCTCGACCGGTGGTCAGATTACTCCGCCGATTATGGGCGCTGCCGCCTTTTTGATGATTGAGTTCCTCAATCTGCCTTACACCACCATTATTATTGCCGCGATTGTTCCGGCCTTCATGCATTTCTTCGGCGTTTTGATGCAGGTGCATTTTGAAGCCAAGCGTACAGGCCTGCGCGGCATGACCCCGGATGAAATGCCTGATCTGAAAGAAGCTTTCAAACGGGACTGGCCGACGGTTATACCGCTTGTTGTGCTGGTTGGCGTACTTCTGTCCGGTTACACACCTTATCTTGCGGCGTTCTGGGGGATCACGCTGTGTATTGCGGTCGGTCTGCTCAATCCGCGCAAACGCATGTCCGTCAAAGAGATTTTTGAAAGCCTGCGCGACGGTGCAAAATATGCCCTCGCCGTCGGTGCAGCAGCGGCAACAGTCGGCATTGTTGTCGGCGTGGTCACACTCACCGGTGTCGGCTTCAAAATCTCCTATATTGTGACCACAACAGCGGCGGATATTGCCGCATGGTTTGGCACATTCCTGCCTGCCGCGCTGATCGGTGCCTCAACGCTGACTTTGCTGTTTACCCTCATCATGACCGGCATTGTCTGTATTCTGATGGGTTGCGGTATTCCGACAACGGCAAATTATATCATCATGGCAACCATTGCCGCACCGACACTGGCACTGCTCGGTGTTGAACCGATTGTTGCGCATTTTTTCGTGTTTTATTACGGGGTTCTGGCCGATATCACGCCGCCGGTGGCGCTTGCAGCCTATGCGGCTGCGGGGATGGCCGGTGCCGATCCGTTTAAAACCGGTAATACCGCCTTCCGCTTAGGTTTGGGTAAAGTGCTGGTACCGTTTGTGTTTGTATTCTCGCCGTCACTCTTGCTGGTCAATGCCAATTTCTCATGGGGCGAATTCTTCACCGCCTTTATCGGCTGCGTGATCGGGATTACCGCTTTGGGTGCTGCGCTGTCCGGCTTTATGCTGGTGCGTACCAAACGCTGGGAACAGGTGCTGCTGATTATTGCGGCAATCCTGCTGGTCGTACCGGAAATTTATACATCCCTGCTGGGTCTGGCACTGCTCGTTCCTGTGCTGATGCGACAAGTGGCAGGTGTGCGGCAGGCACAGCCGGTATAATAAAAAGGGCGCTTAAAGCGCCCTTTTTAATGGTCATCTTTTGTCTGTTTCAAATCCGGCAACCGGTTCCAGAATTTCTCAATCACAGAACGCTGATTGTTTCTGGAGCGGTAAAGACGGATTTCCAGCGGAATATTCCATGACATATCCGCACCATGCACCAGCTGGCCGGTGGCCAGCTCTTCTGCAATAAGGCTGCGCGGCACCCATGCCACGCCCCATCCGGCCATCGACATGCCTTTAAGCCCGATGGACATACTGCCTTCATGAACCAGACGATGTTCCGGCATTTTCAGCGCAAATAATTCACTCAGCAAATGACCGAAGAAGGATGATTTTTCATAGCCGATATAATCAAACGGTTGCTCGCCGCGGCCAACCATATGCAGCGGGTTGCCATCAGCATCCGGTGCGCTGATCGGAATGATCTGCTCAAAGCCGACAACCTTATAATCAAAGTCTGCAGCATCGAGCAGCAGTGGCACAGACGGATGCACATAGGTCAGCAGAAAATCACAATCGCCGTCAACAAGTGCATTCACATTGCCTTCAACACTGCCTGTATCCGGCCGCAACCGTGTGAAAACCGGTGCGGTATTATCACTGGTTTCCTTCACCCATTGCGGAAAAAATGTGAAGGACAATGTATGCAATGCGATGAAAGAAATCGTCTGTGCTTCCAGTGTCTGGTTTGCCTGAAAGCCCTGACGCACCTGATAGAGTGACTTCAGTGTTTCCTGCGCCACCGGAATAAATTTTTCACCGGCCTCGGTGAGCCGCGAAGGATAAGTCGCACGGTCAATCAGGGTCGTGCCGAGCCATGTTTCCAGCTGCTTGATGCGGCGGCTGAAAGCAGACTGGGTAACGTGGCGTTCATCTGCAGCTTTGGAGAAATTTAAAGTATGAGCAAGCGCCAGAAAGTCTTCAACCCACTTAATTTCCACAATACGGATCCTTCGTCATGATTGCCTGTTTTGCATACAGGCATGCAGGTTCAGAATAGGCCTTATACGATATGTCAGCATATTTGAACAGAAACATAAAAAACGGCCGCTCTCTTAAATATCCGCAGATATCAGAGAACGGCAGTCACTTCAGTTACTGAAGATTAGCGGGTATATTCCAGCATACGGCTGCGGCTCAGCACCAGTTCAACGCGATTATCGCTCAGGCGATTGATGCAAACCCGTTTCACCCACGGGCCGTCATGGAGCGTAAACAGATAGCGGCCATTGCCAAGATCGGTGACAGGCATTGTCTGTTGAACAGGGCCGACACCCATAATTACCGTGCCGTTGGCGATCTCAAAAGCAGCACCGTAAACCGACTTCCAGCTACCGTCGAGTTCATTACCGGCAGGCTTTGGTGTTACCGGATAAAGACGGCGCGGTGCATGGCCAAGTTCCCCTTCCAGCACCTCACCTGTCCAGCGCAGCAGGATTGGTGACGTAGCCGAGCGGGATGAAAACCAGCCATTACCTTCATAATAGAGCGCATCTTCATTGTCGATATAAGTGACGTTACCGCCCTTCATCTCAACCCAGTGATGATCGGTTTCGGTGACATAAAAACCATCCGGAATTGTACTTCCGGTCTGCGGTAACGAACGACCTGCAAGCGCAGCCATTGCAGCCTGCGCCATCTTGCTGCCATTGGCGTCATCACGGTTGGCGACAACCACAAAACCACACTGATGCTCAGGGCAAATCAGCACATAGCTCTTATAACCCGGATGCGAGCCGCCATGACCGACCAGCTTCAGACCATCAAGTTCAGAAGCAACAAAACCGAGACCATAGGCAGACAAACGGCCATCAGCCATTTTGCGTGGCGCGCTGATCTTCTCAATCACACCGGAAAGCTGACCTTTGCCGCACATCAGAGCCTGCGCCCAGGTCGCCAGCGCTGTACCGCTACCGGTCAGGCTACCGGCCGCAGAAATATAAAGACCGGCTGAACTGAGCTGCCATTTTTTACCATCATGCCAGTAACCCGGCACCAGACCATCCACCGGATCATTCCAGACATCCGGTGCTTTCAGCTGTACGCCGAGCAATGGTACGATTTCATTTTGCAGATAATCATCAAAGCGCAGACCCAGACGCTCCAGCGCAATTTCCACCAGACGGTAACCGGTATTGGAATAGGAGACCTGCGTACCGGCATCAAAATTGAGGCGTTCCATCGTCGCGTGGAAGTCCATCAGCCGGTCATTATGGGTTTCCGTATAAATCGACAGGCCGAGCAAAGTCAGACATTCGCGCGTGTCGGGCAGACCGCCGCTCATATCCAGCGCCTGACCGACAGTCACTTCGCTCAAAGGCTTTTTCAGCTCCGGCAGATGTTTGCCGAGCGGATCATCAAGGTTGATCTTGTCTGCATGTTTCAGCACCATAGAAACAAAGACATGCTTGGTCACAGAAGCATAACGCACAACACTATCAGCAGAAAACGGCTTATGGGTTGCCAGACTTTCCACACCGCTGGCAGTGCTGAAACGGATACCATCGGCATCAAAGCCGATAATCACGCCTCCCGGCTCATTGGCAGGCCATTGTGCAGTCAGTTTTTGTGCGGTTGATAAGGCGGCGTCCCAGTTCATAGCCATGATCGCTTCTTCCCATGCCCCTGTTCATGCAGGTTTTTAATTCAATATTGCATAAAGAACAGGCCGGAAAATCCGGCCTGTTTCATAGTCTTACTTTGGTTCTTCAACCGTTACGCTCAACTCGCGTAGCTCTGTAGTATGCGGATGGGTGGTGCGGCCTAAACGCAGATCTTCTGCTGTCAGCTGTTCCACCATCACACCATTCTGCATCACGCCCACTTCCGGGCAGAGATGGGCAATAACCGCGAGGTTATGACTCACCAGCACATAGGTCAGATTGCGTTCTTCACGCAGATCCGACAACAGGTTGAGAATTTCCGCCTGAACGGAAACATCCAGTGCCGAAGTCGGCTCATCGAGCAGCAATACCTGCGGATCTGCAATCAGAGCACGGGCAATTGCCACACGCTGACGCTGACCACCGGACAACTGGTGCGGATAGCGGAAACGCGCCGTCTGCGGCAGAGCCACATCAGACAGAGCCTGCTTGATCCGTCCTTCAACATTGTCGATCTTATGAACCAGCAACAGCTCGCTCAGAATACGGTCAATGGTCTGGCGCGGATGCAGGGAGCCGAACGGATCCTGAAACACCATCTGAACAGAACGGAAAAATTCCGGTGTCCGCTTCAGCGGCGCGTCTTTGCCGTCAAAGGCAACACGTCCGCTCCAGCTTTCGTTCAGACCGGCCATCGCACGCAGGATTGTCGACTTACCCGAACCGCTCTCGCCCACGATACCGAAGCTGCCGCCTTTTTCGACGTTAAACGAAACGCCCTTAACGACCTGCTTGTCACCGAACTGAATTTTCAGATTATCAACTTCAATCATTATTTCAGCCACTCCGGATCACGGGTCATTACCGGCAGACGATCACGCGGATGCGTCAGCGACGGAATACAGTTCAGGAGACCCTTGGTATAAGGATGCTGAGCATTATTGAGTTCCGATGCTTTCAGCTCTTCCATCACCTGTCCCATATACATGACCATAACGCGGTCACAGAAATGGGAAACAAGCGGAAGATCGTGGCTAATGAGAATCAGCCCCATGCCGCGGCTGTCGACGAGGTCATCGATCAGACGCAGAATTTCAGCCTGCACGGTTGCGTCAAGCGCCGAAGTCGGCTCATCGGCAATCAACAGTTCCGGATCCGGTGCCAGCATCATAGCGATCATGACACGCTGCCCCATACCGCCCGATACTTCGTGCGGATAGGTATGTGCCACTTCACGCGGATTGCGGATTTTCACCTGATCGAGCAGATCAATTGCCGCTTCCAGAGCTTGTTTTTTGCTGCCGCCTTTGTGTGTGCGCCAGGCTTCCGCCACCTGCACACCAATGGTCTTTACCGGATTCAGCGAGTATTTCGGATCCTGCAGAATGAAACCAACGCGCTTACCACGGATCTGACGCATCTGTTTTTCAGATGCGGTCAGCAGATCCTGTCCGTCAAAGCTTAAGCGATCAGCTTTGACTTCCGCAATATTCGGCAGGAGTTTCATCAGAGCACGGGCAGTCAGAGACTTGCCCGAGCCGCTTTCACCCACAATACCCAGCTTTTCACGGCCAAGCTGCAGAGAGAGACCGCGCACCGCCTCAAAACGGGTGGTGCGGGTTTCAAATGCGATTCTCAGATTTTGAATATCTACCAGCATTTTATCCCTCAATTCTGCTTCGGATCGAGGACGTCACGCAGACCGTCGCCGAGGAAGTTGAACGCGAGTGAAACGAGGAAGATCGCAATACCCGGAATTGTAGCAACCCACCACTGCTCAAAAATGAAGCGTTTGGCAGTTGCAATCATCGCACCCCATTCCGGTGACGGCGGCTGCGCGCCCATACCGAGGAAGCCAAGGCTTGCAGCGGTCAGAATGATCGAGCTCATATCCAGCGTAATACGTACAATCAGGCTCGGCACGCACAGAGGTGCAATATGACAGGCGATAATACGTGCAGGGCTGGCGCCGGTCAGGCGATAGGCTGCGATATAATCGGTGTTACGGATGGTCATGGTTTCCGCACGGGCCAGACGCGCATAAGGCGGCCAGGCTGTGAGTGCAATCGCCAGAATCGCGCTTTCAACGCCCGGTTTCAGCGCGGCTACGAAAGCCAGAGCCAGAATAAGACGCGGAAAAGCGAGGAACACATCGGTTACGCGCATCAGGATTGTATCGACGATACCGCCGAAATAACCTGCAACGCAGCCGATAATCAGACCAAGCGGCGCAACCAGAATAACAACGGCAATAACCATGCCGAGTGTTACGCGGCCACCATAAAGGATACGCGAGAAAATATCGCGTCCCAGCTCGTCCGTACCGAACCAATGCTGAGCGGAAGGTGCCGCAAGACGATTACCGAGATTTTGAATGCTCGGATCATGCGGTGCCAGCCATGGCGCAAAAATGGCGATGAAAACAAAGACCGCAATGATGAACAGGCCGATCATCGCCAGCGGATTTGACTTCAGATTGAGCCAGATACGGTAGCGCCGGCCCCAGAGAGCCTGCGACGGCGAGGACGGAGTTTCGTCCAGTGCCCAGTTATGAAAATTGGAAAAAATCATCTGACGCGTGGATCCAGTACCTTGTAGAGAATGTCAGCAAGCAGATTGAGCCCGACATAGATAACACCAATCAGAAGAGTGGCGCCGACGACAGGGTTCATGTCTGCATTCATCAGCGAAACAGTCAGATACTGACCAAGACCAGGCCAGCTGAACACGGTTTCGGTTACAACGGCACCTTCAAGCAGACCGGCATAGGTCAGTGCAAGAACGGTCACCAGCTGTACGGCCACAGTCGGGAAAGCGTGTTTCCAGATAACTGCGGTGCCGGACAGGCCCTTGGCGCGGGCTGTAACAACAAACTCACCTTTGAGTGCATCCAGCATGAATGCACGGGTCATACGGGTGATATAGGCCATGCTGAAATAAGCGAGAATGATAACCGGCTGGGCCATATGCGCGAGCGCATCCCAGAAAGCATCCATATCGCCGTCGATCAGCGTATCAATGGTCAGAATACCAGTGACATGCGGGATCATGTCCTGAAAAATAATATCCTGACGGCCGGGTCCCGGTGCGATACCGAGCGCGGCATAGAAAACCAGAAGCGAAATCAGCGCCAGCACAAAGGTCGGCACGGAGTGACCGGCCAGACAGATAACACGGATCGTCTGATCCGTCAGAGTGCCCTGACGCACCGCTGCCCAGACACCCAGAGGAATACCGATCAAAGCAGCGAGGAGGAGCGCTGCGGTGGCCAGTTCAAGGGTTGCCGGAAAATAGCGGGCAATATCCGTGGTAACAGGGTTGCGGGTCAAAATGGAATTGCCGAGATCACCCTGCAAAACCTGACCGATATAATGGAAGAACTGCACGACGAGTGGCTGATCCAGCCCCATCTCCGCGCGCACACGCTGAATAACAGCCTCCGGCGCATTATCGCCGACGGCTGCAATCACAGGATCAACCGGCATAACGCGGCCGATCATGAAAGTGACAATAGCAAGTCCGAACAGCGTGATTAACACGCTGCTCAGAGTACCAGTCAGAGTTTTCAGTCTCTTATTCAAGCTTTCGCAATCCCTGCGTAAGAGTGGGTATCGGACAGAACGCCGAGACGCATGCCGGTAACATCTTTACGGCAGGCAGCAGTCATTACAGTCTGCAGCATGACAACAAACGGGCTGTTGTTCATGAATTCGCGCTGCAGGTCTTCGTAAAGCTTAACGCGGGTTGCCGGATCTTTTTCATCGCGGGCAGCCAGCGATTTCTTCGCGAAATCTGCGTTCTGGTAGTTTGAGCGCCATGCGAAAGGCTTGCTCTTTGCATCGTCCGACAGGTCGGTCACGTTGCAAAATACGTCCGCATTGGTATTCGGATCGAAATAGTCCGAACCCCATGAAGTCAGGGCGATTTCATGTTCACGGGCACGCATTTTGGTGAGAACCTGACGGTTTTCAGCAGCACGCAGTTCCAGCTTGATGCCGATTTCTGCGAGGTTTGCCTGAATGGCCTGAGCGATATCCGGCCAAGGCTGTGCGGAATAGTGGTCCATGCTGATGGAGAAACCATCGGTGAGACCTGCTTCAGCCATCAGAGCTTTTGCCTTCGCAGTGTCTTTCTGGAATGGTGTGTCGTTAACTGCACCCGGGAAACCTTCAGGAATAATGGTCTGATGGATCTGGTGGGTCAAAGGCACGATATTTTCCTGAATGCCCTTATAGTCGATCGCCCATTTGATTGCTTCCCAAACCTTAGGATTGGTCAGCTTTTCAACTTTCTGGTTGAGCGACATCAGGCCGATACCGGCAATACCTTTACGCACGAGCGTAAAGTTTTCGTCGTTCTGGATCACGCGCAGCTGCTCGGAAGTCAGGTTACGGGCGATATCCACGTCACCTTTCTGAAGCATCAGCAGCTGGGATGAAGGGTCAGCAACGTGACGCAGAACGATACGCTTTACATTGCCTTTATAGGCGCCGTGCGGGTTCAGGTTCAGCATAACGCTTTCGCTTGGCTTCCATGCAGCCAGAGTCCATTCAGCGGAACCGGCGCTGTTTTTACGCAGCCATTCGTTGCCGAGATCGTCACCGGCTGCATTTTCCATCACCAGTTTCTTCTCAACAACGCTACCGACGCTGGAAGACAGGCAATAAAGCAGGAAGGACAGGGAAGTCGGGGTGTCGAGAGAAATGGTCAGCGTACCGGCATCGGTCGCGACAACAGCTTTCTCAACATTCTCAGGGGTCAGACCGAACTGGCCGATGATGAAAGCAGGGCCTTTGTTCATCTTGATCGCGCGGTGCAGCGAGAACGCAGCATCTTCAGCGGTGATCGGATTGCCGGTCGCAAATTTTGCTTCAGGGTTGATTTTGAAAGTATAAACCTTACCTTCAGCATCAGCTTCCCATGAAGTGGCTACGCCGCCTTCAATCTTTTCAGGATTTTCAAAGCTCGGATGCACAAGACGCTGATACATGTTGTTGCAGATTTCGCTGCCGACAGCTTCAAAGCTCTCATGCGGATCGAGCGATGTCATGTTGTCCAGCTGCATGGCCACAACCAGAATGTCCTGACGACCGGCAGCGATCGCAGGCAGCATGCCGGCATATGACAGGAACGGAACAGCAGCAGCGCCCGCCAAAAAATTACGTCTTGAAATCACGGTGATTTCCTCTTCCCTATCCGTAAACGCAAGAAACCGGCCGGGTTGCCCCTGCCAGTGGTTAAGTTTTCTAACAGCTTTGAAAATGAGTTATCTTCGCGGGAGATCGTCCACCGGACCGATTTTTGCCCGTTCCGATCCACCCGAAACTGCATCAAAACAATGTGTATAAGAAAACCGTCTAATGTCCGGTTCAGTTATCATGAAGCCCAATAACGCGGCCAATGCAGATTTTGCCAGTGGCTATGCATGGTTTGCATGCAAAATCTTGTTCAAAACTTTGTTATTTTCTAATTTAAATTAATATGCAGAAGAGGACTATCCCCTGCAAGAAAAGGCATTTGCAATTTGGTTGCAAAATGGTCAGTCTCGCAAATCACGCGACGACTTGTATTTCCGCGATGAAAAACCGCAGAATCGCAGGTGCCTCCCTGAAATCTCAGAGGAATACCGTTGCTAACGAGATGCAATAACAGGATTTAATCCGCTAAATGTTTCTGTTTGCGACATATTTTATTTCGCCAGCCAGAAAAGTAAGGTTCCCTTTCCCATGTCCAGTTCCTCAACGGCAGACAATTTCACCCCTGTCTTTGATGGCCATAATGACGTTTTGCTGCGTCTGTGGTCGTCAAGCGAAGCCAATCCGGTCGATCGCTTTATTGATGGCGAAAAGGTGGGTCATATTGATCTTCCGCGCGCTAAAAAGGGCGGCCTCGCAGGCGGCCTCTGCGCAATTTATGTGCCATCCCCTTCGATGGAAAAAGACGCAAACGGCGATTATCCGACGCCGGAACACGACAGCGCCTTAAGAATCACCCTCGGCATGGCCGCGCTTCTGGCGAAGATTGAAGCGAAGTCCGCAGGCGGCTTGAAAATCTGCCGTTCTGCCGATGATATCCGCACCGCGATGACCAATGGCGCATTTGCGTCAGTACTGCATATTGAAGGTGCTGAAGCGATCAGCGCCGATCTGGATGAACTTTATGTGCTGCATCAGGCAGGCCTGCGCACTTTGGGTCCGGTCTGGAGCCGTCCGAATATTTTCGCATATGGCGTGCCGTTCCGCTTCCCGAGCACACCGGATATCGGCCCGGGCCTCAGCGATGCGGGCAAAGCCCTGATCCGCGCCTGTAACGAGCTGAAAATCATGGTCGACCTGTCGCACATGAATGACAAAGGCTTCTGGGATATTGCAGCGATTTCCGATGCACCACTCGTTGCCAGCCATTCCAACGCACACACATTGTGCACACACAGCCGCAACGTGACCGAAAAACAGATGGACGCCATCAAGGAAACCGGCGGCCTGATGGGTATCAATTTCGGCGTGTCCTTCCTGCGTGCAGACGGTCAGAAAATCACGGCCACACCGCTCAGCGAAATGGTGCGCCACATTGATTACATCATCAACCGTATCGGTGTTGACCATGTGGCTCTCGGCTCCGACTTTGACGGCACGACCATTCCGGATGCTCTGGGCAGCGCCGCTGATCTGCAGCTGCTGATCGCCGAATTGCGCAAAGCCGGTTACGATCAGGAAACCATCGACAAGATCGCCTATAAAAACTGGATCCGCGTCCTCGAAAAAACCTGGGCGTAAGATTGCTGCATTTATAACCGCAAAATTGAAAAAGGCCTCCGCTATACAGCGGAGGCCTTTTTCGTGATATTAGGACGGCTGTGGCACCGGAGATTGCAGCTTTGCTTTGTTACGCCCCAAACGCATAAACGGTTTCTCAATAATCAGATAAGAAATTTTCGCGCCAACAAGACTTGCAATAATAATTGCAACCACCGCCAGCGGAAAAGCCCAGCCACCCAAACCAAGCCGGTTGAAGACCGCCCAGCCCGCACCAACGACAAACATATGTGTCAGATAGAGCGAATAGGAACTGTCGCCAATTTGTACAAACAGATTACGCGGCGATAAAGTTTTGACCCAGCGATCCGTACAAAGCGCCGTTACAACAAGCAGCACGGATGCGGTCAGATAAGCAAGATTTTCGATAAACAGCGGCAACACCGTCAGATCAACACTGAACAGCAAACCAATGCTGAGCGTCACGAAAAACAACAATACCGGCAGGGAGTTGACGGAAAAATCACTCCAGAAACCGCGGCGCTGCATTTCAGCAAGCCACATACCGGCAAGAAACGGCATCAGATTAAAGTTAAGATAAAAAGCTGTAACACTGCTGTTTCGCTCAACAAAAAACGCACCTGCAATCAGCACACCGAGTGCCAGACTCATGAAGACTATGCGCCGCAAACTGCTCTCACACCACCAGAACAGAATAAAGATGAGATAGAAAAACATCTCATAATTGAGTGACCAGCCCGGCTTCAGCAAAGGGCGCCAGTCATCAACAGTCCCCGGCACCAGTTCCGGAATAAAAGCGAGCGAGCTAAACAAATAATATGGCGTAAAACTTGTCGACTTAAACAAGTTCGGCAAATAAACCGCGCAGAGCGCAAGAAATATTGTGCAGAGCCAGTAAAGCGGCACGATGCGTATAATGCGCCGCCACAAAAAACCTGCAGGTGCGAAGTCACGCGGATGAATATAGCTGATAATAAATCCGCTGATTACAAAGAAAATTGAAACACCAAAAGCACCCAAAACACCCAGTATCGGCGGCGGTTCAGCCATCGGATGCTGTAATGTGTGACCGATAACGACCAGCAATGCCGCCAGGCCGCGCAAGATTTGCACAGAGTTGAATTTCCCACTCTGAATAACAGTGTTTGTCTGCATTTGCCTCACCCGATCACATGTATCAAATGCACGCACAGTCCGTTGCAGCGCATTTATTGTTTTTGTTCCGGCAAGGCTCCAAGCAAAAACACATTCAATATGCATTATTAAAATATAAATTTATAATTAAGCAAACTAATTAAATATAATCTCTAAATTGCCAAAACTATACTTCTATAATTATTCAATTTATCAATAGTCAATAGTGCAATATATACTTTAAATATCAATAATACGTATCATTACTTAATAATAATACAGAAAAACAAAGCGCAAATATCAGAAATAACTACATTGCAACGATCTTTAAGAGCGGAAAATTTCATCACCCCATGCCGTTTATGCAGTTGTAATCACGGGGTTTAGGTCTAAACTGCGCGGAAAATTTCTAAAAAACCGCATAAACAGCATGACAGGATGGGAACTATGGATCACGCGCTCAAATTTTATATCAACGGTGAATGGGTTGATCCGGCAATAAGCCCAATTACAACACTGGATGTCATCAATCCTGCAACCGAGCAGCCTTTTACCAAAATCGCAATGGGCACCGCCACCGATGTCGACAAGGCAGTAGCCGCCGCCAAAGCCGCTTTTGAGAGCTTCTCCGTCACCACGAAAGAAGAGCGTCTCGCTCTGCTCAAGCGCATTCTCGAAATTTTCATCCGCCGCTCGGATGAAATCGGCGCCGCAATCTCGCAGGAAATGGGCGCACCGCTGGCCATGGCTAAAGCTGCACAGGCCGGTTCCGGCACCGCCCATCTGATGGAAGCAATTAAAGCCGCTGAAATTTTTGAATATGCCTATATGCAGGGCACAACCCGCGTTGTGCATGAACCGATCGGCGTGGTGGCAATGATTACGCCTTGGAACTGGCCGATCAATCAGATTGCCGCAAAAGTTGCACCAGCCATTGCTACCGGCTGCACAATGGTGCTGAAGCCTTCAGAAATTGCGCCGGTCAGTGCCATTTTGTTCGCAGAAATCATGGATGAAGCCGGTGTGCCGAAAGGCGTGTTCAACCTCGTTCATGGTGACGGCCCGACTGTCGGCGTCGCGCTTTCCGGCCATAAAGATGTGGATATGGTGTCCTTTACCGGCTCTACCCGCGCCGGTGTCAGCGTTGCACAGACTGCAGCGCCGACCGTAAAACGTGTACATCAGGAACTCGGCGGCAAGTCCCCGAATATTATCCTGCGTAGTGCCGATCTGGATAAGGCCGTGCGTACCGGTGTCACCCGTTGCTTTGGCAATAGCGGCCAGTCCTGCAATGCGCCGACCCGTATGCTAGTACCGCAGGAAGCTATGGATGATGCGATTGCAATCGCCCGTGATGCAGCAGAAAAATTCCGCACCGGCGATCCGAATTCCGCCAATACCGATCTCGGCCCGGTCGTCAGCCAGTTGCAGTTCGACAAGATTCAGGATCTGATTCAGGCCGGTATTGATGAAGGTGCGGAACTTGTAACCGGCGGCACCGGCCGCCCTGCGGAACTCAATGCCGGTTATTATGTGCGCCCGACCATCTTTGCCCGTGTCGGCCATGATATGCGCATTTCCCGCGAGGAAATCTTCGGCCCTGTTCTGTCGATGATTGGCTATGATGATCTGGATGAAGCGGTCGAAATGGCCAATGATACGGTCTACGGCCTTGCGTCCTATATTCAGGGTGATCTGAAAGAAGCGCAGGCTTTGTCGAAACGTCTGCGCACCGGCAATGTCTATATTAATGATGCGCCATGGGACGGTGCGGCACCTTTCGGCGGTTACAAACAGTCGGGCAATGGCCGTGAATACGGCGTTTTCGGCCTGCGTGAATTTGTCGAAATCAAAGGTATCGTCGGCTTTGAAGAATAAGCACCGGCTATAGAGAGATAAGAAATAGCGCGTCCGTCAAAAGACGCGCTATTTTATATAATTGTTTTGATATATATCACATAAAGACTGACTATCTGCCGAAGCGCGCAACTGAGAGATACTCTCTCCGATGACAAAGCATGTCGCAGGCAGCGGATCACTCAAAATACGGCCAGCATATCCTGCCAGCAGATGCCTGCACTTATGCTGCATTCTCACATATAAGGCTGCTTCATAAGGAGCGGCAGGTTAAACATGAACAAGTCACCCTCCGAAGCCGCGTCAATCAACGCAACCGGCCTGCTGCAAAGCACGCCTGAGACACAGAGAAAAGCGATTATCGCGCTTTTGCTTGGCGGGTTGCTCATCAGCTGTTCGCCTATTCTGGTGCGTTTTGCCGAAACCGGCCCGATTGTTACGGCTTTCTGGCGGCTGGCGCTGGCGATTATCCCGATGCTGATCCTGAATAACCGGATGAAGCATGGCGTGGATCAGGTCAAACCGGCTTCTCTTGGCGATCTGGCAATCCTTGCTGTTCCGGGCATTCTGATCGGGCTGGAACTGGTGGTCTGGCATATTTCGCTGACCATGACATCCGTTGCTAATTCGACGCTGATTGTGAACCTGTCACCGATTTTTGTAGCGCTTGGCGGCTGGCTGTTTCTGAAACAGAAAATCAGCCGGATTTTCATCAGCGGTCTTGTTATCGCAATTTTTGGCGTGCTGATCCTCAAAGGCGGCCCTGACCTTTCCGGCCACAGCAGCCTCAAAGGCGATGCCGTGGCTCTGGGCGCTGCCATTCTTTATGCCGCTTATATTCTGATGCTCGGCTTCACGCGCCGCCGTTTTTCCACCTCGACGATCATGCTCTGCACCACAATCAGTGCAACTCTGACTATTCTGCCGCTCGCACTGATTTTTGAAACGCAATATTTCCCGCTGACCTTGTTTGGCTGGGTTGTTGTCTGCGCTCTGGCATGGATGACGCAAGCCGCCGGGCAAAGCCTGATTACATTTGCCATTGCATGGCTGCCGGTTGCGTTTTCTTCGCTCACACTTTTGATCCAGCCTGTTGTGGCAGCAATTCTGGCATGGATCCTGCTGTCAGAACCGCTGAGCATCTGGCAGATTTGTGGCGGCCTCATCGTCATCGCCGGCATTATGCAGGCAAGGCGCGGCTGACCACTTGTCGGGACGATTATATGCATAGACATATCAAAGCGCCCTGCAAAAACTGTGGCTGAAATACACAGGCGCAATTATTTTACGTTTTGGTCAAAAAAACTGTGAACATGACCTTGAACTTATTTAACGCTTGCTCCATATGAAGGTCACTTGCTGGCGCGCTTCCTCCCATTTCGCGCTGCAAGTGTTCCCCTCGAAGGCATCTAAATGTCTTCTTAAATTCAGCCGGGCTTTTTAGTCCGGCTTTTTTTCTGCCTGAATTGTGGATTTTCCACCTGTAAGTGGCAAAGAATCACCCTGCCCGCAGCATTTTCCTGAAATCACGAACTTTATGGCACGCAATTTTATTATCGCTTGTTTTGTGACAAACTCTTCGCCAAAATGTGTCTGCGCATAGAATTATGCGTGAATAGCTTTCGTAATTGTGCTTTTCTCTTTCGTATTAAATGTTATATGCGCTAAAACGAAAGAGCTTAATGGCAACCGCGGAACTCTCGTCTGAACGGCGTACACATAACACCGGCTCAGCGATATTCCGTTTCATTGATCTTCAGGGACCTTCAGGGAGAAGTCATGTCCAAACGTCTGATGACTGTTTCAGTAGCGGCATTAACAATGTCCGTTGCATTCGCATCCAACGCATTTGCGGTTACCGAACTGCAATGGTGGCACGGTATGGCCGGCTCCAACAACGAAGTTGTTGAACAGCTCTCCAAAGAATTCAATGAAAGCCAGAGCGAATTCAAAATCGTTCCTGTTTATAAAGGCACCTATCCTGAAACTCTGAATGCGGGTATCGCTGCATTCCGCGCCAAGCAGGCACCGGCAATTCTGCAGGTTTTTGATGCTGGCAGCGGCGTGATGATGGGTGCTGAAGGCGCGGTTATGCCGGTTGCCGAAGTGCTGGAAAAAGGCGGCTTCACATTTGATAAATCAAAATACCTCGCCGGTATTACCGCTTATTATTCAAAAGCAGACGGCACCATGCTGTCCTTCCCGTATAATTCGTCTTCGCCGATCCTCTATTACAACAAAGACGCCTTCAAAAAGGCCGGTCTTGATCCTGAAGTTGCGCCAAAAACATGGCCTGAAGTGTTTGAAGCAGCACGCAAGATCAAATCCAGCGGCGCAGCAGCCTGCGGTTATACCTCTACATGGCTGACATGGATCCAGACAGAAAACTTCGCTGCATGGAACAATGTTCCTTACGGCACCAATGAAAACGGTCTTGCCGGTCTGGACGTAAAACTGGAAATCAATGCGCCTCTGTTCGAGCAGCATTTCCAGGGTCTGGCTGATCTCGCCAAAGACGGCGCGTTCCGTTACGGCGGCCGCACATCGGAAGCCAAGCAGCTCTTCACTTCCGGTGAATGCGCGATGCTGACAGAATCCTCCGGTGGTCTGGGCGATGTGGTTAAATCCGGCATGAATTACGGTATCGGCCAGCTGCCTTATTATGAAGGTGAAGGTCGTCCGCAGAACACCATTCCGGGCGGCGCCAGCCTCTGGGTATTCGGCGGCAAGAGCGATGAAGAATATAAGGGCATTGCCCAGTTCTTCAACTTCCTGTCCCAGACCAAGATTCAGGCTCGCCTGCATCAGGTGTCCGGCTATCTGCCGGTAACACTGGAAGCCTATGAAGAAACCAAGAAATCCGGTTTCTACGACAAGAATCCAGGTCGTGAAACACCAATCCTGCAGATGATGGGCAAAGAGCCGACCGCCAATTCCAAGGGCGTACGTCTCGTAAACCTGCCGCAGGTACGTGATATTCTCAATGAAGAATATGAAGCGATGCTGGCCGGTAAACAGGATGCAAAAACTGCGCTGAAAAACGCCGTTGAGCGTGGCAATGCAGCCATTGCTGAAGCTGTAAACCGCTAATACTCATAGCCGCGCATCCTGCAAAGGATGCGCGGTTTTCTTCACTCTGCATATAAACCCATCTTCAGGATTGCGTTGAGGATTGGCTTATATGTCAGAGCACATTCCGGAAAAGTCTTACCGCCTCCGGAAGTGTGTAAAACGATCAGACAGAGTATTTCATGATGTCCGCGCAGGACGGAAATGCTCTGAACTGACAGCACAGTCTCTGACTGCCGAGAGCATCAGAAATTGTGTAACATTTCAAAAATCTTGCTGTGCCCCTTCAGCACCTTTTCGGTGTGTGGCGCTGCAATTTGAAGGAGATCTTTGTGCAGCGTGTTGTTTTTCCCAACAAGGTGCTACCCTATTTATTAGTTGCGCCGCAGCTCATACTCACATTCGTGTTCTTTTTCTGGCCGGCCAGTCAGGCTATTTATCAGTCGATGATGCGTGAAGATCCGTTTGGTCTGCGCAGCGCTTTTGTCGGTTTGAAAAATTTTCAGGCCTTGTTCGCCGATCCGAATTATCTGCATTCTTTCCAGATTACGATCTTCTTCAGTATTGCGACTGCCTTGCTGTCGATGGCTGTTGCCCTGTTTCTGGCAACCGCTGCGGAAAAAGTCGTGCGCAGTAAAAATCTGTACCGCACCCTGCTGATCTGGCCTTATGCCGTGGCACCAGCCATTGCCGGTATTTTGTGGCTGTTCATGTTCTCCCCTGCGATGGGAACTCTCGCCTATCTGCTGCGCAATGCCGGTTTTGACTGGGATCCGCTGCTCAAAGGCGATCAGGCGATGGCACTGGTTATCTTTGCCGCCTCGTGGAAGCAGATCAGTTATAATTTTCTGTTCTTTGTGGCCGGTCTTCAGGCGATCCCGAAATCCCTGCTGGAAGCAGCAGCGATTGACGGCGCACGCGGTGTCAAGCGGTTCTGGTCGATCACCTTCCCGCTTCTGGCTCCGACCACGTTCTTCCTGCTGGTTGTGAATACTGTTTATGCGTTCTTCGACACATTCGGTATCATCCATGCGGTTACCGGCGGCGGCCCTGCCAAGTCCACTGAAACTCTGGTCTACAAAGTGTATAATGACGGTTTCGTCAATCTGAACCTCGGCTCCTCTGCAGCACAGTCCGTGGTGCTGATGGTGATCGTTATTGCCCTTACGGCGTTCCAGTTCCGCTTTGTTGAAAAGCGCGTGCATTATTCCTGAGGTCAGACAATGATTGAACGTAATCCCGTTACTATCGCAATCAGCCATCTGGCGCTGATTATCGGCATCATCATTGTTGCCTTCCCGATCTATTATACATTTGTGGCTTCAACTATGACGTCGGCGGAAATCCTCCGCCCTCCGATCCCGCTCTGGCCGGGTGACCACTTTATTGAAAACTACCGTGATGCAATGACCGGCGGTGTTGAACGCACCGTAGGTGTGAGCCTTGAACGTCTGCTGTTCAACTCGACAGTCGTGGCGCTGGCGATTGCCATCGGTAAGATCATCATTTCTTTCACCTCTGCTTTTGCGATTGTGTTCTTCAACTTCCGCTTCCGCATGGTGTTCTTCTGGATGATCTTCATCACGCTGATGCTGCCGGTGGAAGTGCGTATTCTGCCGACCTATAAAGTGATCGTGGATCTCGGACTGATCGATACTTATGCCGGTCTGACATTGCCATTAATGGCTTCAGCAACGGCGACATTCCTGTTCCGCCAGTTCTTCCTGACTATTCCGGGAGAGCTTGTGGAAGCAGCCCGCATCGATAATGCCGGACCGTGGCGCTTTATGAAAGACATTCTGCTGCCGCTGTCCAAAACCAATATTGCAGCACTTTTTGTTATTCTGTTCATTTTCGGATGGACACAATATCTCTGGCCTCTGCTGGTCACCAATGATGCAAAGATGAACACAATCATCATCGCATTGCGCAAAATGGTGGACTTCGCCGATGCCGCAACACCATGGCATTTTGTGATGGTGACAACGATCCTTGCGATCATCCCTCCGATCATCGTCGTGGTTCTGATGCAGCGATGGTTCGTCAAAGGTCTTGTTGAAACGGAAAAATAATGGCCCGCATTTCTCTTCAAAATGTAAAAAAAGTCTATGGCGGTCATGTCGAGACCATTAAAGGCATCTCGCTGGAAATCGCCGATGGTGAACTGGTTGTTCTGGTCGGCCCGTCCGGCTGCGGCAAATCCACTTTGCTGCGCATGATTGCCGGTCTGGAAAGCATTACTTCCGGTACTGTTTCGATCGCTGACCGCGTGGTCAATGAGCTGGAACCGGCAGAACGCGATATTGCGATGGTGTTCCAGAATTATGCGCTTTATCCGCATATGACTGTGCGCCAGAATCTGGCCTATGGTCTGAAGAACCGCAACACGCCAAAAGCCGAGATTGAACAGCGCATTACCAAAGCCGCTAAAGCGCTGGAAATCGAGCAGTTTCTGGAGCGTAAACCGCGTCAGCTTTCCGGTGGTCAGCGCCAGCGCGTTGCCATGGGTCGTGCGATTGTACGTGAGCCTGCTGCGTTCCTGTTTGACGAGCCGCTCTCCAATCTGGATGCCAAGTTGCGCGTGCATATGCGTGTGGAAATCAAGCGTCTGCAGCGTTCCCTCGGCGTGACAAGCGTTTACGTAACCCATGACCAGATGGAAGCCATGACACTGGCCGATCGTCTGGTGGTGCTCAATGCCGGTCATATTGAGCAGGTCGGCACACCGATCGAGCTTTATGAAAAGCCTGCAACAACCTTTGTTGCAACTTTCATCGGTTCGCCGTCGATGAACCTGCTGTCCTGCAAAGATGCTTCCGGCAAAGATGCACCATGGATGCAGCAACTCAGCTCGGTTGTACCGGCCGGCACTGCAACTGTCGGCGTGCGTCCGGAAGGCTTTATGATTGGCACAGAAAATGCGGCCTTCACCACGGATGTGACTGTTGATGCGGTCGAACTCGTGGGTGCGGAAAGCTATGTCCATGCCCGTCTTGCAGATGACACAGCCATCATCTTCAGCGTTGCCGGACGCAGCACGATTGCAAGTGGTGAAGTGCTGAAAGTCAGCGCAGCAAAATCTGCCCTCCATTGCTTCGACAAGGATGGCAACCGCATTGAACTGACCGTTTGATGTTATGAAATTGGTGATCCCGAAAGCAATTTCGGGATTATTGTCGCCGATGCCTGCGCTTGCTGGCAATCGGCGACACCATGATAATCATGCCCCCGTATGAACTCTCATGGCTACCCTGTTCGGGAATCCCAAGAAGTTTGCAATCAGATTGCTGCTTCTTTGTAAGAAGCTTAACTTTTTAATGCGCCATAATTAAATTTATAATTTTGATAGAGCACATCATAAATATTCATAATGCGGCTATCTCTAAATTATCATGTGTTTATAAAGGGAATGCCGGAAATAAGCGCCCTCACATAGCGCTTTTTCTGAAAATAGCCGTTTAATGATACGCGCGGAAATGATTGCGGATGCTGCAAACAAGCTGCATTCAGCATCGCGGGTTGCGTTGTCACAGCCATTGCAAAACCCGACTCACGCGCCGCAGCAAAAGTATTTTCACTCACCGCAGTCTTCCACCCATATGGATAGGAAAATGATTGCGGAGCCGCTCCCAGCTCATCTTTCAGCCATCGTGCGGATGTTTCGATCTCATATTTCATACGCTGATGATCAACGCGGCTGAGATTAATATGGCTCACCGTATGCGCACCGAAATGCACCAACCCGTTGTCACACTGCTGTAAGGCCCGCAATTCCGACACGTCCATTGTCAGATCGCGCGTGAGGCGTAACGGATCAATGCCGCTCTGCACAGCGAGATCCGCAATATGACTCACCGCTTCATCTTCATCATGACTGTCGACATAACAAGCGAAGCGGGCAAAAGCCTTTGTCTTCTCCCATCGCGTTTTTAATGACAAGGTTTTGGCGCCTGCGCCGAAATCAAATGTCAGACTGTCTTTATCACGCAGGATTTGTTCAATAACTTCCCACCACAGAATATTCTTACGTTCTGCAAAGCCCGACGTGATGTAAATTGTATAGGGGATATTATAGCGCCTGAATATCGGAGCAGCGTAATCCGCATTGTTCCGGTAGCCGTCATCCAGCGTAAAACAGACATAGCGCTTGTTTTCAGGATTATTCGCCAGCAGCTCCGGCAAATCATGCACATGCACAGGGATCATTCCTACCTGCAGAACTTCCTGTATCGCTTGCTCCAAAAATTGCGGCGTGACCGAGAGAATTGCGTTGGGAGAGAAATGCTGCGCGGCGTTTTCCGGCCGTACATGATGCAGCGTAAAAATCAGGCCGTTTTGAGCAGCAGACGGCAGGATTTTACCCAGATGCAGCGCGGAGATCGCATCCAGCCCTGCACGGATAACGGAGTATTTCAGCAGACGTTTTGCTTCATGCAATCCGTATATCATCCTGTCTGTCACCAGCCGAAAATATTCAAAGAAGAGCTGCGATATTATAAGCCCATATCGCAGCTTTAAATCTTGTATATTTTACAAGCGGTAAGACGGAGTTAACGGCAAGCTCCGTTGCGCATATTTTCATAACCGGCATTGCGCGCGACACAGGCATTCGGAAATGTCTGGCTGCGGCCGCGGCTGGTAGCGCAAACCGGCGCATATTCGCGTGTGCAGGCAGTTTGCGGACGGTTATTACCACCCCAGTTTCCGCCATTATTGCCGCCCCAGTTGCCTGACGGGCGACCCGGCCGCATCGCGCCGCTTGGATAATCCGGTCGCATAGCTCCACTTGGATAATCCGGTCGCATAGCTCCGCCGGGACGATCAGGATGTTGCTGCCACTGCGGCGGACGGGATTGGGACGGCCTGCATTCGCCATTGCTGATAATGCGATAGCCCTCGGCGCGTGCCTGACAGCTATTGCCCAATGTACGGGTTTTTCCGTTACGCACGCCGCAGACCGGTGCATATTCCATCGTGCACATTTGCGGACGATCCGGCCGGACTGGCGGGCGCTGCGGCCTGCCCTCGTCAACTGAAACACTACAAGCGGAAAGCACCATCAATGCTGCCAGCGGCGCAGCAAGATGTTTTAAATGCGATAAAACAGAATAACCCATCATTGCGCCTCATTTTTAACCGGACAAAACTGACGCAATACTATCGCCCTCATAATAAAGCGCAATAAAAAAGCTCAGAGACTTGCGCCCCTGAGCTTAATTTAATTCCGGAACAGATCAAAATCAGAAAATCTGACGTTCGCCCTGCTCATCACGGATCCAGGTAGTCAGGCCGATTTTGCTCATCTGAGCGAGGAACGGACGCGGATCAAGTTCTTCAACATTGACCATTGTCTTGGCATCCCACTCACCGGTCGCAACCAGCATGGCAGCCGCTACCGGCGGAACACCGGCAGTGTAGGAAATACCCTGTGAACCAACTTCATTATAGGCATCCTTATGGTCTGCCACATTATAAATGAAGACTTCACGGTCTTTACCGTCTTTGCTGCCTTTAACCAGATCACCGATACAGGTCTTGCCGGTATAATCCGGTGCCAGTGATGACGGATCAGGCAGCACAGCCTTGACCACTTTCAGCGGAATAACTTCCAGACCTTCAGCGGTTTTAACAGGCTGTTCCGACAACAGGCCGAGATTGTTCAGCACGGTAAAGACGTTGATGTAATGATCGCCGAAACCCATCCAGAAGCGCACATCCGCACCCTCGATATTGCGTGCCAGTGAATGCACTTCATCATGACCGGTCATATAGGCTTTCTGCTTGCCGACGACAGGAAGATCATATTCCTTGCCCACTTCAAACATCTTATTGACCTGCCATTCACCCTTCTGCCACGAATAAACGCGACCGGTGAATTCACGGAAATTGATTTCCGGATCGAAATTGGTGGAGAACCAACGGCCATGGGAACCGGCATTGATATCAATGATATCAATATCGGTGATCTTGTCGAAATACTCGTCCTGAGCCAGACGAGCATAGGCATTCACCACACCCGGGTCGAAGCCGATACCGAGAATAGCAGTAATACCTTTTTCAGCGCAGAGTTCGCGGCGCTTCCATTCATAGTTTGCATACCACGGCGGGGTCTCACAAATCTTGTTCGGTTCTTCATGGATAGCGGTATCCATGTAAGCCACGCCGGTTTCGATACAGGCCTGCAGCACCGACATATTGATGAAAGGCGAACCGACATTAATCACGATCTGTGAATTTGTCTTGGTAATCAGTGCCTTCGTGGCTTCAATATCCAAAGCATCCAGTGCATGGGCTTCCAATACGCCCTCGACCTTCATACTTTTCTTTTCACGAACGCTTGCGACCATATCATCGCATTTTGATTTCGTTCGCGAAGCAATGTGAATATCACCCAGTACATCGTTGTTCTGCGCACATTTATGCGCCACAACCTGCGCCACGCCTCCGGCACCAATAATCAGGACATTTTTTTTCATTTCACGCGGTACGCTCCATAGTAGCCTTTTCGGCATAATCACAAATTTTTCTGATAATGATTATGCACTAATCAATGATACGCCCTGTACAGATTGCTCCGCACAAAGCGCATCGTTTGCATTTTATAGTATCTGCCTCAGGAAAGGGCGGCAGCAAAGTCGTCAAAGGTAAACTCTTTGACAAGCTCTTCAGTTCCGTCGAGCTGACGGACAACGATGGATGGCATTTTAACGCCGTTAAACCAGTTCTTCTTGACCATTGTATAACCGGCCGCATCCTGGATGGAGAGACGATCACCGATCTGCAACGGTTTTTCAAAACGGAATTCGCCGAAAATATCACCGGCAAGGCAGGACTTGCCGCAGATCATGATTTCATGATCGCCTTTATTCGGCTCCAGCTTCGCAGTCTGACGATAGATCAGCAGATCAAGCATATGGGCTTCAATCGAGCTGTCGACAATCGCAAGATTTTTGCCGTTGAACAACGTATCGAGCACAGTCACTTCTAACGTAGCGGATTTGGTAATCGCAGCTTCACCCGGTTCCAGATAGACCTGTACACCATATTTTTCGGAGAAAGCTTTCAGACGTGCGCAGAACTGATCCAGCGGATAGTTTTCACCGGTAAAGTGGATACCGCCGCCGAGGCTGACCCACTTCACGCGGGAAATCAGATGGCCGAAACGCTCTTCAATAATGCCGAGCATCTCATCAAAACGCTCGAATTTATCGTTCTCACAATTGTTGTGGAACATGAAGCCCGAGACTTTATCCATCACGGTTTCGATCTTCGCAGCATCCCATTCGCCAAGACGGCTGAACGGACGCGCCGGATCGGCCAGTGAGAAGTCGGAAGTGGAAACCTGCGGGTTCACACGCAGACCACGAATGTGGTTTCGGGATACTTCTTCAAATCGGGTCAGCTGACCAATGGAATTGAAGATGATCTTGTCGCTGTTCGCGAGTACATCCTCAATTTCATCATCCGCATAGGCAACACTATAAGCATGTGTTTCGCCGGCAAATTTCTCTTTGCCAAGACGCACTTCATAGAGCGAAGACGAAGTTGTACCGTCCATATATTCACTCATCAGATCAAACACGGACCATGTGGCAAAACATTTCAGTGCCAGCAGCGATTTCGCGCCGGACTGCTCACGCACATATTTAATCTTTTCCAGATTTGGCAGAAGTTTGGTCTTATCAATGAGGTAATACGGGGTCTTGATCGTCAATTCGTTTGTCCGGTCCGTTACTGTTACGTGTTTTGGCGGGGAAATTTATCCTGTTAACAGGAGACCGCGCGGCAAGACTGCCGGATTGCGGTAGCTTTCTTTACTGCATAATCTTCAAAATCGAAACTGATTTTATAAATTTATACAGATCGCAATATAAAAAACCTCCGTCCGCCTCTACTTTGGGTGTCAGATTATATCTGCCTTTATATAGGGGCTTAATATGACGGTTTAAATAAGGGCTGATAAAGCTTTGCCGTAATCGCGTTTTGGGCCCGCAAATATGCAGCTATTACCGGAAAAATTTAAAAAATCTGTCTGTGCGGTTGGCAGCCCCGCAATCCTGACGGATAATGCAGCATTCTTTCGACCCGATCAAAACCAATGATATGAGGTAATCGAATGTCCCTTACCCGCAGAAATATCTTCAGCCTCGCCACGGCTGCAACACTCACCGGCCTTGCTGCGCCGCAGATTTTAACCCGTGCGGCCTTTGCTGATGTACCGCTTTCCGGTGTCTCATCACCCGGTTTTCACCGTTTCATGCTCGGTGATTTTCAGATCACAGTCTTACTGGATGGCCTGCGCGCCGGTGAAGCCCCGCAAAAAACCTATGCCATCAATCAACCGGAAGAAGCGGTTGCAGACTTGTTGAAAGCCAATCTTCTGCCTGCTGATCGTTTCGTCAACGGATTCACACCGACACTGATCAATACCGGCTCAGAACTGATCCTGTTTGATACCGGCATGGGTGCCGCTGCCCGCGAAAACGGACAGGGAAAATTACCGGCAATGATTGAAGCTGCCGGTTACAAACCGGAACAGATCACTATTGTGGTACTCACTCATTTCCACCCTGACCATATTGGCGGGTTAATGGAAAACGGCGCTCCCGCCTTTGCCAATGCGCGCTATATTACAGGTCAGGCAGAATATGATTTCTGGACCAGTCCTGACCGTGCAGGCACACCGGCCGAAGGCGTGCAAAAAATTGTTCTCGCCAATGTCAAACCGCTGGCAGACAAAACCAGTTTTCTTAAAGACGGGGATGCTGTTGTTTCCGGTATTACGGCACTTGCTGCTTTCGGCCATACACCCGGCCATATGGCTTTCCGCGTTGAATCCGGCGGTAAGCAGATCATCCTGATTGCCGACACGGCCAATCATTTCGTCATCACATTGCAAAGACCGGAATGGCATGTGGTTTTTGATGCCGACAAAGAAATGGCGGCTGCAACCCGCAAGCGCATCTTTGATATGATCGCTTCGGAACGCCTGCCATTTATCGGTTATCATATGCCGTTTCCGGCTATCGGCTATTTGCAGGCGATGGATCAGGGGTACCGGTATGTTCCTGAGAGCTATCAGCTCGATCTATAGAAAAAACCGGAGCTACCAGCTCGATTTATAGAGGCGCGCAGCAAAATACATCACGCTGTTTTTCATCAACAGCGTGATCTTACATGAAATAGGTAGCAATGCGTTTGCCTTCCACATCCTGCACTTTGAACACGGTGCCATAGATGGATTCCAGCACCACAGGACAAACGATTTCTTCCGGCGTACCCTGACAGAAGAGCTTGCCGTGCTGCATTGCAACAATATGGTCGGAATAGCAGGATGCGAAATTAATATCATGCAGCACAACGACAACCGTCTTGCCCAGATCATCCGCTGCTTTGCGCAAGAGTTTCATCATCTCGACAGAATGTTTCATATCGAGATTGTTCAGCGGCTCGTCAAACAGCGTATAATCCGTGTCCTGACACAGTACCATTGCCACATAAGCGCGCTGACGCTGACCACCGGACAATTCATCAAGAAAACGATCAGCCAGATCATTCAGGTTCAGATATTGAATAGAACGCGCCACAAATTGCGCATCTTCCGCAGTCGGCCTGCCTTTGCTGTAAGGATAACGGCCGAAGGTCACCAGATCGCGCACAGTCAGGCGCGCCGTCATATGGTTTTCCTGACGCAGGATCGACAAACGCTTGGCCAGCACATCGCCGGCGGTACGCGCCACATCCATATTGTCGACCAGAACCTGCCCCTGATCAGCCGGAATAAGGCGGCTTATCATCGATAACAGCGTGGATTTTCCCGCGCCATTGGGGCCGATAATTGATGTGATACCGCCGGATGGCAATGTCAGTGAGACATCATTCACAACCAGAGTTTCGCCATAGGTTTTACTGACGGCTTTGACCTCGATCATCGGGCAACTCCTCGTACCAGCATCAGAATAAAGAACAGACCACCGACAAATTCGATCACAATACCCAAGGCGGTGTTGAAAGCGAAAACGCGCTCGAGAATGAGCTGCCCGCCGACAAGAGCAATCACAGCCAGCAGCACGGCAGCAGGTATTGTGTAACGGTGACGGGTAACCGGCATAATCATATAGGCCAGATTGGCCACCAGCAGTCCGAAGAAAGTGACGGGCCCCACCAAGGCAGTGGACACCGAAACCAGCACAGCCACCATCATCAGAATGATCATTGTTGTGCGCTTGTAATTAATACCCAAGCCGATGGCTGTCTCGCGCCCAAGTGACAGAATGTCGAACCGGTGGCCGATACGCCATGCCGCAACAGACACCAGCCCGACAACAAGGGATGAGAGGCCGAGCAGCTGGCTGTCAATCGTGTTGAATGATGCAAATAACCGGTCCTGCAACACAACAAAATCATTCGGATCGATAATCCGTTGCATAAAGCCGGTACCGGAGCGGAAAAACACGCCGAAAATAATCCCCACCAGCATCAAAAGATGCAGCGAGCGCCCCTCACCGGCAAACAGCCAGCGATAGAGCAGACCGGAAAAGCCCATCATCAAAGCGATTTCAACCAGAAACATCAGCTTCGGATTGGCCATTGAAACCGCATGAGCACCCAGCGAGAACACCAGCACCGTCTGCAACAACGCATAAAGCGCGTCAAAGCCCATGATGGAAGGTGTGAGAATCCGGTTATTGGTAATGGTCTGAAACAAAACCGTCGACAAAGCGATGGAATAGGCCACCAAAATCATGGCCGCGAGCTTGGTGCCGCGAAACGGCAAGACAAAGCTCCAGCTGCCCTTGGCACCAATGGTCATGAAAGCCGCCATCGCAATCAGTGCCAATGCACCAAGCAAGATCAGCCGTTTCACAGCGCTTCTGCGATTGGCCGGATTTTCAACCGGCAATGTGCCTTCACTGCGCACCGGATAGATTGTTTCATGCACCACGGGCGGACTTCCTTAAAACGAGATACAGGAAGAAGGCACTGCCCAGCACGCCAAGAATTGTACCGACAGGAATTTCATAAGGCGCGTTAATCGTGCGGCCGATCATATCGCAGATCAGCACCAGCCCTGCACCAAGCAGCGCAATCCACGGCAGCGAGCGACGCATACTGTCGCCCATCACCATGCTCACCACATTGGGCACAATCAGACCGAGAAACGGCACAATACCAACAGTCGTCACCACGCAGGCCGTGACCATGGAGACAATGGTCAGACCCAAAGTCATCACGCGGCGGTAATTCAGACCGAGATTGGTGGTAAATGCCTCGCCCATACCTGCGACAGTAAAACGGTCAGCGGCAATATAGGCGGCAATGGTCAGGCCGAAAGACAGCCATAACAGCTCATAGCGCCCGCGCAGCACGGCAGAAAAATCACCTGTCGTCCATGCGCCCATGGATTGCAGCAAATCAAAACGATAGGCAAAAAATGTGGTGATTGCCGAGATCACACCGCCGAGCATGATGCCGACAAGCGGTACAATCACCGGTGAGCGCAGCGGAATCTGACGCAAAATCAGCATGAACAGCGCAGTGCCTGCGAGTGCAAAACTGGTTGCAACCAGCATTTTGCCAAAGACCGGCAAACCGGGTGCAAGGATCATCACGGTGAGAATACCGAGTGAGGCAGAATCCACCGTACCGGCCGTTGACGGCTCTACAAAACGGTTGCGTGCCAGAATTTGCATGATTGTGCCGGAGACGGCCATGCCTGCACCGGCAAGGATCAGCGCAAGCGTGCGTGGAATGCGGGTTTCCACCAGTACAAATTGCGCACGCCGTGCGGTCTCATCGCCGAACAGGCTTTGTAAAGACACGTCGCTCACACCGATAAACAGACTTATCAGAGCAAGAAGAACCAGCAGGCATGTTGCAGCGATCAGTTTCACAAGGCGGCAACCGTTCTAGGCGCATCCCAAAAACGGAACAGGACGCACAGACACACAACAAGCTATTCCGCAGACAGAGAGGCTCTGACAATTGCGGTCAGCGGCGGGGGCATAATACAGGACAAACAAAAGGCAGCAGTGACAATGCATTGCCGCCTTTTTTGATATCCTTGCAGACAATCCGGATGCTTTAACCTGAAAGAACCGGCGGGGTAAAGTCAAAACACGACATATTTACTCCGCTTATCCGTAAAGCCGTCCGGAATCTTATTTCCGCAGGCTTATTTCTTTAAACCGGCAATCAGTTCATCGACAATATTGCCCATTGAGGTCAGACCGCTGGCATTGAGATACCATGCGGAACCGTCCAGATAGATGACCTGCTTGTTCTTCCAGGCATTGGTCTGGGCAACCACAGCATTGTCGAGGAATTTCTCGGCAGCCACACCTTCACGGCCGATCGCTGCGTCACGGTCGATCACATAGAGCCAGTCTGGATTCTTTTCGAGGATATATTCGAAGGAGATCGGCTGACCGTGACCGCCCGGCTTGATATCATCAGCAGCAGGCTTCACACCGAGATCGTCATAAAGCACACCAAAGCGCGAGCCTGGACCATAGGCACTGATCTTGCCGCCGGTTGTCAGAACCAGCAAACCTGTGCCTGCTTTTGCAGTCAGCGCTTTCAGCTCGTCTTTTTTGGCATTCAGCTTGGTCAGCGCATCTTCAGCTTCTTTGTCTTTGCCGAAAATATTAGCCAGAGTGCGGACATTGTCTTCCGAGCTTTTCACGAAATTTGCAGCGTCGGCAGTCAGGTCGATTGTCGGCGCGATTTTTGCCAGTTCAGCATATTTGGCAGCGGAGCGACCACCAACAATAATCAGATCCGGCTGTGCAGCGTTGACAGCTTCATAATCCGGCTCAAACAATGTACCGATCTTGATATATTCATCGGCATCATATTTGGTCAGGTAATCCTGCTTTTTGATGGTCGGAACACCCAGAACCTTAACGCCCAATGCATCCAGCGTATCAAGGGATGAAAGGTCAAAAGTGATAACCTTCTGCGGAACATCCGGCAGTTTGGTTTCACCCTGTGCGTGTTTCACGGTGACTTCACCGGCAAGAGCCGCGCCTGCAAACATTAGGGCACCGGCAGCGATGCTTGCGAAAAGTCCTGTCATCCGTTTCATTGCTTTTCCTCTTCAATAGCCTGATTTATCCGGCAGATTTTCGAAATTCACGTATCAGTCTTCAACATGGTCATGGCCGCCGATACGACCCGGACGCCAATAGCCTTCAGAAGCGATCTGCTCGCGGGTCAGGCCGCGCGAGATCAGATTCTGGCGCTGCTTGCGCACATTGCTGGTTTCACCGATCAGAATGGCATGGCCACGGCCATGCGGCAGCATAAAGCCGGCAACCGCCTCTGCCATCAGATCGCTCGGACCTGCTTTTTGATCACCGCGATGCAGCCATGTGATCTGCGTCGCTGACAATCCTTCGCGGACATCATTCAGCGCGATCTGCGAGGCCACACTGTCCACCTCGATCAGAACATGCATCTGCGCTTTTGCAGGCATGGTTTCAAGAATATGGAAAATCGCCGGAATGCAGCATTCATCACCGGTAATCAGATGCCAGTCAGCATCCTCACGGAAAGATGCGCCACCGCGCGGACCACGTACACTGATTTTGTCGCCGATCTTGGCATCACGGGCAAAAGCCGGTCCGGGTGTCAGATGTGTACCGTCGCCATGCATGAAAAAATCCACATCCAGCAGGCCTTTTTCTTTATCAAGGCTGCGGATTGTATAGTCACGGCGGCCAAATTCGCCATCGCCGGTCGGCAGCATCATCACAATGGCCTGTCCTGCACGATAGGTGAATTCTGCAATATCCGGTGCGGTAAAAGTGACACGGCGCATATTGGCCGGAGCATCCGCCACAGCGGTTACAGTCAGTTCCCACTGACGCAGTTGCGGACGGCCTGCCGGCGGGGTCTGTACTGGTGTCGTCTGATCCGGTGTCATTTGCATATTCACTCCCTATAGGCGTTCAGAGCGCCGTGCGCCCAATGGGGCGTACAAAACTCGCTACACGGCAGGCAAACATCATTTCTGACATGCCTCATCGCTTTGCCTTATGCTATAGATAAGTGGATAAAAGAAATCAACTTTGTATTATCTTATCCGGAGCTTTTCACCGGCATATCCGGCTGCACCAGTCGCGCGAGGGCTGCAAGCAGGTCGGTTTGCGAGATCAAACCTTGCACATGGCGGTCTTGATCTACAATAATCACCGCATGAGAACGGCCATTGGTGAGCACCGGCAAAAGACTCAGAGCCGTATCTTGCGGCTGAGCCACAGGCGGACTGGTCATCAGCGTTGCAACAGCACCCTTGCCTTTCAGCAATTCACGCAAGCCCACGGTGCCAAGCAACACATTGCGATCATCAACCACCGGCAGCGAGCGGATATTATGCCGGAGCAATAATGAACGGGCATAATCATCCGTATCATCCGCTTTCACAGACACAACGTGGCGTGACATGATCGACGCGCAATCGGGCCCCGCTTTACCTGCAGCATTGTTACGCATGACAGACTGCATCTCGATTTGCCGCAGCAAGACTTCCAGATCTTCACGGCTGATATCGAAACTCTCCTGCATTTCAGACAACGCAGCATCAATATCAGCGGAGGTCGGGCCGCCGCGCATTTGTGTCGGCGTATCCTGCGTCTGGTGTGGATTTATGACCGGTATTGTGTGCGGATAAGGGCGTCTCAGCAGCCTGTGAAAAACAATGCCAAACAGCACCACAATCGCAGAATCCAGCGCCACCGGCGTAAAAGGAAACAAGAAGCCCGCCTCGGTCACTGTGTGGCCGCCGATCACGGCAGTAAGCGCAATCGCTCCGCCGGGCGGATGCATGGCACGTGCCAGCGACATGGCAAGCACGGACAAAGAAACCGCCAGACCGGCCGCCAGAAACGGCTCTTTCACCAGCTGATAGACAATAACGCCGATCAGGGCAGAAATCGTATTCCCGCCAATAATTGCCCATGGCTGCGCCATCGGACTGGTCGGAACAATGAAGAGCAATACGGCCGAGGCACCGACCGGTGCGATCAGAAATACATAATGCGTGGTGTGGTCATAGAGCCATGCGCTGACCATGCCGGTCACAACAACACAGAGCAGAATACCAAGACTGGCAATCAGTCGGGAACGAAAAGTTGCACCGGCCAGCAAGGGCGCAAAAAGACGGTCTGCCGTGCGTTTCAGACGGCTGCCGTTTTTTTCAGGCGAGGACATTTGAGAAAACCACTATCACATTTCGGGAGCCTATGTGATTAACAGCTGCACATAATGATGAACAAGTCGGAAATCAGAAAAATTCAATATCGTCAGGTACCGACCCGTACAACTGTGCCGAGAAGTGCTTTCATTATGCCAGCGATAGAGATCCCCAAAAACGCACCGGCAGCCAAGCCTGAGGCCAAACTATAAATGACTACAAATTTCAATTCAGCAGGGCTTTCCGGATGATAAGCGGCATAGACATTCACAATATATAAGCAACTAAAACTAAACAAAACAACAACCAACGGCACCTTGGAGCCGGGACGCTGGACCATTCCTGTTGCCGCATCCAACACCGCAGGGCGACGCTTTGCCATAATGAACTTGCCAAGAAACAAGCCAGCTATCAAAGCAGCAACATAAATTAAAAGTGCCGTCCACGGCATATGTAACTTGCTGAAAATACCATAGATGCCCCAGAGCAAAAAAATGCATGGCATCAAAAGCATTCTCCAAAGAGACGTCTCGTTGGGAGACAAAAGAGAAACACCGCTATAAATAAGATATGCAAGCAGAACCCATACCCACCACGGCGTATGCATTACAATCTCTATAAGCTGCATGATTCACCTTTTAAAAAATCAATGAAATAATAGAGAGTTTTTGAAAACCGGCTATACCCTGCCCTTGCTCGCAATTAGTACAGTCTAATGGCTGAAAATCCTGCGGAATTGCATAATTTGCGCAAATGGTGCCGAGCGCACTTTGCCGAATTTGCTGCCATCCACCACCAGATAAGAGTCCATCGCGCGGGCAATTGCCATCTGTTTGACCGGAATCTCATGAAAATGCGAACAGGTCACGCCATGTTCATCATGCACACCGCCCGCCGAGATAAAGGCCTTATTGATGATGATTTTCTTCAATGTCTCAATCCCCTCCTCACCGGAGAAAGAGGCAGCGGAGCGGTGGAACAGGCCGCCCAGCACAATCAGGCGTACATCCTCACGGGATGACAGGATTTCCGCAACATTGAGCGAATAGCAAACAACCGTAACAGACTTATTCTCTGGCACCAGACGCGCCAGATGCGGCGTGGTCGTACCGCAATCGATGAAAATCGTGTCATGTTCTTCAATCATCGCGGCAGCTTCCGCGCAAGCCTGCGCCTTGGCACCCGCATGGCAATCACTTTCGTGGTCAAGACTGTAATCGCTGTGACCATTATTATCCTGCGCAGAGAAAATATAACCGCCAAGGCAATTCAGCCCCTTGAGCACATCACTATCCGAGCGCGCCAGATCCCCGCCGTTGAGATCCCGCTGCGCCATATCACGGCGGATGGTCATTTCAGAAACACCGAGTTGCGCTGCCGCATCCCGCAAACGCATCACACCTTGTTTTTCCATCAATGCTGCGAGCTCTGTGAGACGCTCGTCTCTGCGGCTGGTTCTGCTCAAGATTCTCCCCCTTTTTGAATCATTTTACTCTCCCACCTACAAAAAATAGTGCGTTGCGTGAAGCGGCAGTCTTTGCAGACTTGACACATTAAATTATTTAGTGAAACGATCCAAACATAATGATCGGATACTAACAATATAATATCCGTCTTATTGTCAGATAATTTCCATGATCCGGGGTGAAGGAAATTATCGGATAACAGGATGTTTAACAGGTAGGGTTTCTCAGGGAGGATCGCGTGAAAAAACTTCTCGCTTCTGTTGCAGTTGCAATGTCCATCGCTATGCCATCCGCTTTCGCGGAAGGTGTAATCGACACATCCAAGGTCAATAAAGACCTCATCACCACAGCCAATGACAAGAAATATACCATTGCGACCGTTGTTAAGGTCGATGGTATTGCATGGTTCGACCGTATGCGTGACGGTGTGGCTCAGTTTAAAGATGAAACCGGCCATGACGTATGGATGGTTGGCCCAAGTCAGGCTGACGCGGCCGCTCAGGTGCAGATCGTTGAAAATCTGATCGCACAGGGCGTTGACGCTATCACCATCGTACCGTTCTCGGTTGAAGCGGTTGAGCCGGTTCTGAAAAAAGCCCGCGAGCGCGGCATCGTGGTTATCTCCCACGAAGCATCCAATATCAAAAACGTCGATTATGACATCGAAGCCTTCGACAACAAGGCTTACGGCGCTAATCTGATGAAACAGCTCGGCGAATATATGGGCGGCAAAGGCAAATATGTTGCCACTGTCGGCAGCCTCACCTCGAAGTCCCAGATGGACTGGATTGACGGCGCTGTGGAATATCAGAAAGCCAATTTCCCGGAAATGTCGCAGGCAACTGAGCGTCTGGAAACCTATGACGATGCCAATACCGACTACACCAAGCTGAAAGAAGCAATGACCACCTATCCGGACATTACCGGTATTCTGGGTGCGCCGATGCCGACTTCTGCCGGTGCCGGTCGTCTGATCGCTGAAGGTGGTCTGAAAGGCAAAGTCTTCTTCGCAGGTACAGGTCTGCCATCGGTTGCCGGTGAATATCTGAAGAATGACGATATCCAGTATATCCAGTTCTGGGATCCTGCTGTTGCCGGTTATGCCATGAACATGCTGGCTGTTGCTGCTCTGGAAAAGAAAAACGACCAGATCAAAGCCGGTCTTGACCTCGGCCTTGCCGGTTACAATTCTCTGCTCGCTCCGGATGCTGCACAGCCGCATCTGCTCTATGGTGCAGGCTGGGTTGGCGTAACCAAAGACAACATGGCTGAATACGACTTCTAATCTGTAAAGAGCCGGAGGCGGTAACAGGCTTGTTGCCGCCTCTGTTTTTACCGGAGCAGACTATGTCCAAATTCAATCATGGGCATTTCTCTGGTTTCTTTAATGGCCGCATATCACAGATGTCCGAATTGATCCGGGTTGACTGTGAAATGCTCCAGCTCTGCGGGAACACATCCGTTCTGTCACAGGCAGGAATAATATGACTGAAAATCTGATAGAACTGCGCAATATCGGCATGCGCTTCGGGGGTGTTAAAGCCCTTGATGATGTGTCGCTGACCATCCGCCGCGGTGAAATCCATTGCCTAGCCGGTGAAAACGGCTCCGGAAAATCCACAATCATCAAAGTGATGTCCGGTGTTTACACACCGCAGGACGGCGAAATCCTGTTTGACGGCAAACCTGCCGGCAAGCTCAATCCTGTCAAATCCGTTCATCACGGCGTTCAGGTGATTTATCAGGACTTTTCCCTGTTCGGAAATCTGACCGTTGCCGAAAATCTGGCGCTGAACACTTTCCTGATCGAAGGCCGTAAAACCATCAACTGGAAACAGGTTCGCGAACTGGCACAGAAGGCGCTCGACCGCCTTGATGTAAAAATTAATCTCGATGCAAAAGTCGACAGTCTGCCAACCTCTGGCAAACAGATTGTTGCCATTGCCCGTGCGGTTATGGCCGATGCGCGCCTCATCATCATGGATGAGCCGACAACAGCGCTGACCCGCCATGAGGTGGATGCACTCTTCAAGATCGTGCGCGATATTCAGGCACAGGGCATTGCCGTGCTGTTTGTCAGCCACAAAATGCGCGAGATGCTGGAAATCAGCGAACGCCTCACCGTATTCCGCAACGGTAAGAAAGTCGCGGAAGGCCCGATCAGTGAATTTGACGAACCGGCAATTACCCGTGCGATGACCGGTCTGGATCTGAAACCGGACAGCTATGTCTGGCAGGCACAAGAACAGAGCACACAGCCGGTACTTCAGGTTGAAGACCTGAAAGCCAAAGATTCAGCGACCGGTAATGTGCTGCTCGACGGGGTAAACCTGTCGCTCCATGCCGGTGAAATTGTCGGTATTTCCGGCCTGATCGGCTCCGGCCGTACAGAGTTCGCTTTGTCGCTGTTTGGTATGCTGCCGCAATGCACCGGAAAAATGCAGCTGAACGGCAAAACCATTCATCCGAAATCAGTGCGTCAGGCCATTGATCTCGGTATTGCCTATGTGCCGGAAGACCGCCTCACGGAAGGTCTGTTCCTCACCCAGTCGATTGAGCGCAATATTATTGTGACCTCGCTGGATAAGATGGTGAGCGGCCTCTTCATCAACCGTAAAAAAGTCGATCAGGTCACGAAAGAAATGTTCGACGCCATGCAGATTGCAGCACCGGGTCCGCATACACCGGTCAACCATCTGTCCGGTGGTAATGCGCAGCGCGTGGTGCTTGCCCGCTGGCTTTTGACCGGTGCAAAAGTGCTGATCCTCAACGGCCCGACGGTTGGTGTGGATGTGGGCTCCAAGGCGCAGATTCATGCGATTATCCGCAAACTCGCCAAGGATAACGGTCTCGCTGTTCTGATGATCTCCGATGATGTGCCGGAGCTGGTGCAGAATTGTAATCGTGTTGTCGTGATGCATCGGGGCAAGCTGGTGGATGAATTGTCCGGCAGTGCCATGACTGAAGATGCCGTCAATGACCGGCTGAAGACACTGAACTGAGGAACCGGTCATGAAGTTCTATCAAACAACAGAATTTATCATCGCCTGCGTTCTGCTGCTGGCCATGATTACTATCGGTTTTATCAATCCGGCCTTCTGGTCGCTGGACAATATGTTCGGCCTGCTGCGCTCCAATGTTGTGATCGGCATTATGGCGCTTGGCGTATTGCTGGTGATGATCTCCGGCGGGATTGACGTGTCTTTCACCGCTTTCGCGATTGCGGCTATGTATCTGACTGTTAAAGCCATGGTCGCCATCGGCTATGACGGTGTGGTCATTCCGTTTATCGCGGCCACGCTGATCGGTCTGGCACTCGGCGCTTTCAACGCGGCGATTATTTACAAGTTCCGTATGATCCCGCTGATCGTGACACTCGGCACCGGCTCCATTGTGCGTGGTCTGGTTCTTGGTCTGGTCGGCACCAGTATCGTCAACATCAACAAGATGCCGAAAGAGCTGATCGAATTCGGCAAGACCGACGTCGTTTCTATGACCTCGGCCACCGGTACGAATTTCGGCCTCACGGCGATGGTGCTGGTTTACTTAGGCATCGCGCTGCTCATTCATCTGATGCTGAAATATACCATGATCGGCCGCTCGATCTATGCCTATGGCGGTTCGCCTGAGGCGGCAAAACGCGTTGGTTTCAGCACCGCCAAAACCATTTTCGTGGTCTATTGTGTGGCCGGTGCGCTGGCCGGTTTTGCAGGTTTGCTGCATTCCTCGATGATCTGGCTTGCCAATCCGCGTGACTTTACCGGCCTTGAGCTGGAAGTGATTGCAGCGGTTGTGCTCGGCGGCGCGTCGATCTTCGGCGGACGCGGCTCGGTGCTTGGCACTTTGCTCGGCGTTTTCATGCTGGTGATGGTCAAGAACTCGCTGATTATCATGAAAGTCGACACCACATGGCAGAAAGTTGTCGTTGGTCTCATCATCATCATCGCCACGGCAATTACCGCATGGCGTGACCGGAAAAATCTGGTGTGAGCGGCGGGGATAAAGATATGAAAAAAGATATTGATACGCGCCGTTTCCTGAGCCCTGCTAATATGGATCGCAATATCCTGCAGCTGGTGATTATCACCGTGCTGGTTTTTGCTGCCATGAGCTGGCTCAATCCGGATAAATTCCTGCGCTATTACAATTTTGAATCGATCAGCTACATCATGCCCGAGCTCGGCATTCTGTCGATTGCCATGATGATCGCCATGCTGACCGGCGGTATTGATCTGTCGGTTGTGGGCATCGCCAATCTCTCCGGCATTCTCGCCGGTGTCTATTTCCACTCCACCATGGTGCAGGCCGCTCAAAATTCCGACAGCAATATGCTGTTCTATACGGTGATCGGTGTGCTGCTTGCCTTGCTGATGGGACTGGTGGCAGGGCTGGTCAACGGGATATTGATCGCTAAATTACGCATCACGCCAATTCTCGCCACGCTTGGCACCGGTCAGGTATTTATGGGGCTGGCACTGGTACTCACCGGCGGCCCTGCGATTGTCGGCTTTCCTGATGCATGGAACATGATCGGCAATGGCAAAATCTTCGGTATTGCCACACCTTTCATCATCTTTGTTGCTGTGTCCGGTCTGATTGCGCTGCTGCTCAGCCGCACCACCCTCGGCCTCAATCTGATGCTGATCGGCACCAATCCGAAAGCTGCGGTATTTGCAGGTCTGAAAAAAGACCGCATGATCCTCTATTCCTACATGCTTACAGGTATGCTCGCCTCACTGGCCGGTATCATCCTGTCCGGCCGTACCAATGCTGCAAAATCCGATTACGGCGCATCCTATCTGCTGCAGGCCGTGCTGATTGCCGTACTCGGCGGCACCAATCCGGCTGGCGGTAAAGGGCGTGTGCTGGGTGTGGGTATTGCGCTTGTGGCGCTGATGCTGCTGTCATCGGGTTTCCAGATGCTGCGTTTCTCCAATCATCTGATTGATTTCATCTGGGGTGCATTCCTCATTCTGGTGATTGCAATCAATGCATTCCGCAATTCAGACAGGTAAAGCCATGCAGGATATTTCCGTTCATCTTCGCCGTCAGGATTTCACCGACAAGCCGCATGAAATTGCTTCATCGGATGGTCTGACCGTTACTGCATTCCGCTACGCCACCGGCGTTGAAGCGCTGATGATTGAAAATCAGCGCGGCCATCTGATCGTGCTGCCCTATATGGGGCAGATGGTCTGGGGTGCGGAATTTGACGGCGTTGATCTGACCATGGGCAACAGCTTTGCCATGCCGCGCCCTGCCAAAACCATTGCCGAGACCTATGGCTGCTTTGCCTTCCATTCTGGCCTGCTGCGCAATGGTGTGCCATCGGCACAGGATACCCATGCCGCGCATGGCGAAATGCCATGTGCCAATATGGATGTTGCAGGTCTCATCTTTGGTGAGGATGAACAGGGCGCCTATGTCGAAGTGACAGGCGAATATGAATATGTGATGGGCTTTGGTGCGCATTATCTGGCACGCCCGTCCGTGCGCCTTTATGCGGATGACACATTATTCGACATCGAAATGGACGTGGAGAACCTCTCCTATGCCCCGATGGAACTGATGTATATGTGCCATGTCAACTTCGCCTATGACGAAGATGCCCGTATCATTCAGCCGACCTCCTTCTCGCCGGAAGATACTAAAGTGCGCACCTCCGTGCCTGCCCATGTGACACCAAATCCTGACTATCTGGCGCTGATTGACGAGCTGGCCAAAGACCCGTCCGTCATGGAAGTGCTGGACGATCCTGACCGCTATGATCCTGAGCAGGTTTTCTATCTGCGCAATCTGAAACAGGATGAAAACGGCACGATTCATCAGATGATGAAGCTGGAACAGGGTGAGGCTTTTGCCATCTCCTATCCGGCGGCAGATTTCCCGAAATGCGTGCGTTGGGTTCTGGTCAATGGCGATGCGCAGGTTGCAGCTTTTGCCCTGCCTTCCACCTGCGAACCGGAAGGCTATCTGGCAGAAAAAGCCAAAGGCAATGTGCGCCTGCTGGCTCCGGGCGAACGCGCGACTTTCCCTGTACGCCTCGGCTATCTGGCACCTGCGGAAGCTGATGAATTTGAGCAGATGATCACTGCGCTTTAAGGCACTGATCCGGAACAACTGATGGTGTTCCGAATAAGATTAAGTGCGGAAACAAAGAGATAGAGTAGTTCTGATGTCGAGAAAAATCGCTGTTGTCGGTTCCAATATGGTCGATCTGGTTACCTATATGGATCGTATGCCGGTCTTGGGCGAAACGCTGGAAGCGCCTTTGTTTGAAATGGGCTGCGGCGGCAAAGGTGCCAATCAGGCATTTGCTGCGGCACGACTTGGTGCCGATGTAATGATGGTAACCAAAGTCGGTGATGATATTTTCGGCGACAATACTATTTTCAACCTGAAAAAAGCCGGTATCGACACCAAGCATGTCGGCGTTATCAAAGGTAAATCCAGCGGCGTCGCCCCGATTTTTGTCGATAAAAGCGGCGAAAACTCCATTCTCATCGTTAAGGGCGCCAATGCCGATCTGCTGCCGCAAGATGTGGATGATGCAGCCGAAGATCTGAAACAATGCGGCCTGATCCTGATGCAGATGGAAGTACCGGTCGAGACCGTCTACCACACCATCGCCTTTGCAGCGGCCAATGGGATTGAAACCATTCTCAATCCGGCACCGGCTGCGGCTGACCTTGATCCTGAACGTATCCGCCAAGTGTCATTCCTCGTACCGAACGAGACCGAGCTGGCGCTGCTTTCCGGCATGCCGACCTCGACAGACGAAGAGACTATTGCTGCTGCCCGCTCGCTGATTGCCAAAGGTATCCGCACTGTCATCGTAACCCTCGGTGGTCGCGGTGCGCGTCTGGTAACCGCTGATGATTTGGTCAATATCGCACCGGTCAAAGTCACCCCGAAAGATACAACCGGCGCAGGCGATGCCTTTATCGGCTCTTTCGCACGGTTCTATGCCGAACACGGCAATGTGGCGGAGGCTCTGAAAAGCGCCAGTCTCTATGCCGCCGACAGCATTACAAAGACAGGCACGCAGAAATCCTATGCATCTCTCGAAGAGTTTGCAGAGTTCTGCAAAAGCCATAGCTAAACCAGAGCGGTTCCAGCCAATATTGAACCATTGGAACCGCTCTATCTATTTGCCTAACGCATTTCCGAACGCAAAACCGGTTCCCACTTTTGCTGGAAAGTGCTCCTAAATATGCTGCGCCAAACGCCTGATAACAGGCAGAACAGCGCGTTGATTTAACCGGTGCAATCACCGGAACTGACAGCTTTCCGGTTTTACCCCCGTAGCCGGAAACCTGTCAGGACAGCTTGCTTCCACCCAGAACAGGCCTCTGATTGCACCCCAATTTTACGGATATACGATGAGCACTTCTCATGCACGTAACACCGGAACCCCGCTGAAAACCGAATGGTTTGACGATATCAACGTCAACCGCTCGGCACTTGAGCGCCGTGCCGCGACCATTCCCGCCCGCCGTTCGGTGAAAAAGGAATATCAGGCTGCCTGGCTGGTACGCGCCATCCAGTGCATTGACCTGACAACACTGGCCGGTGATGACACTGCCGGTCGTGTGCGCCGCCTTTGCGCCAAAGCCAAAAACCCGATCCGTGCGGATATTCTGGAAGGTCTTGGCCTCGCTGATGCCAATATCACCACCGGTGCGGTCTGCGTTTATCCGACAATGGTTCCCCATGCGGTTAAAGCGCTGGAAGGCACAAATATCCCCGTTGCTTCCGTCGCCACCGGCTTCCCTGCCGGTCTTATTCCGCTGCCGCTGCGTCTGGCTGAAATCCGTTATGCGGTTGAAGAAGGCGCGAAAGAAATCGATATCGTCATCACCCGCGAGCATGTTCTGACCCAGAACTGGCAGGCGCTTTATGATGAAATAGCTGCGATGCGCGAAGCCTGCGGTGAAGCCCATATGAAGGCCATTCTGGCCACCGGCGACCTGCAAACGCTGACCAATGTCTATAAGGCATCTATGGTTGCAATGCAGGCCGGTTCCGACTTCATCAAAACCTCGACAGGCAAAGAAGAAGCCAATGCAACACTACCGGTCAGCCTGACCATGGTACGTGCACTGCGCGATTACGGCGAACTCTCAGGCCAGATTATCGGCTTCAAGCCTGCCGGTGGCCTGCGTACTGCAAAAGAAGCCCTCGTCTGGCTGTCGATGATGAAGGAAGAGCTGGGTCATGACTGGCTGCAGCCGGATCTGTTCCGTATCGGCGCATCCTCATTGCTCGGCGATATTGAACGCCAGCTCGAACATTATGTGACCGGCCGTTATGCCGACCTCTCCCGTCACGCTGCGGCATAAGGAATTACGACTATGGCACAGATCAAGGATATTCTGAACACAATGGAATATGGTCCGTCTCCCGAAGCCAATGGCGATGTTGTTGCATGGCTGAAAAATCATTCCACACCATTTGGTCACTTCATCAATGGCCGCTTTACTGATGCAGGCAATGCGCAGATTATTGATGTTATCAATCCGGCAACGGAGCAGCGCTTGGCTGGTATTGCCAAGGGCACTGCGGAAGATGTTGATACGGCTGTCAAAGCCGCGCGCACAGCTTTCGGCAAATGGTCGAAACTCTCCGGCCATGAACGCGCCAAATATCTCTACGCGATTGCCCGACATCTGCAGAAGCGTGAGCGTTTCTTCTCCGTGCTGGAAAGCATGGATAACGGCAAACCGATCCGCGAAAGCCGCGATATTGATGTGCCGCTGGCTGTCCGTCATTTTTACCATCACGCCGGTTGGGCTGAGATGGTGGAAGATGAGTTCCGTGGTTTCTCCCCTGTCGGTGTTTGCGGTCAGGTGATCCCGTGGAACTTCCCGCTACTGATGCTGGCATGGAAAATCGCCCCTGCTCTGGCTGCCGGTAATACGGTTGTGCTGAAGCCTGCCGATCTGACACCGCTGACAGCGATCGCCTTTGCAGAAATCTGCCATGAAGTCGGTCTGCCTGCCGGTGTGGTCAATATCGTACAGGGCGACGGCGAAACCGGTGCGCTGATCTGCGGCCATGAGGATGTCAACAAGGTTGCCTTTACCGGATCGACCAATGTCGGCCGTGTCATCCGCGAACAGATTGCCGGTTCCGGCAAAAAACTGTCGCTGGAACTCGGCGGCAAGTCACCATTCATCGTGTTTGAAGATGCCGATCTCGACAGCGCTGTTGAAGGTGTTGTTGATGCAATCTGGTTCAATCAGGGTGAAGTTTGCTGTGCAGGTTCCCGCCTGCTGGTTCAGGAAGGCATTGCCGAGCGCTTCTATAGCAAGTTGCGCAAGCGTCTTGAAACAATCCGCGTCGGTGATCCGCTAGATAAATCCACTGATGTCGGCGCAATCGTCTCCCCGTTGCAGGTTAAGCGTATTTCCGCGCTGATCGCCAAAGGTGTGGAAGAAGGCGGTGCACTGTGGCAGACCGCGAATGCCCTGCCAGCCAAAGGCAGCTTCATCGCGCCGGGCTTCTTTACAGAAGTGGATCAGGCTTCCACAGTTTGTCAGGTTGAAATCTTCGGCCCGATTGCGGCAGCAACAACCTTCCGCACACCGGCTGAAGCGATTGCACTGGCCAATAACACTTCTTACGGACTGGCCGCTTCCATCTGGTCGGAAAATATCAATACCGCTCTGGATATTGCAGCTTCCGTTAAGGCCGGTGTTGTCTGGATCAACTGCACCAATATGCTCGATGCCGGTGCCGGTTTCGGTGGTTATCGTGAAAGCGGTTTCGGCCGTGAAGGCGCACGCGAAGGTCTCTATGAATATCTGGTCAGCGACTGGGAAAAAGCTCTGCCGCTCGTTAAAGAAACTGATGCACCATCTTTCTCCGCTTTGCCTGTCGCCGGTGAAAAAGTGGCTACCGGTTCTATCGACCGCACCATGAAAAACTATGTCGGCGGCAATCAGGCACGCCCTGACGGTGGTGCAAGCTATGCGGTTTACGGCAAAGGCAATGTTGTCATCGGTGAAGCACCGCTCAGCAACCGCAAAGATATCCGCAATGCCGTGGAAGCAGCAGCAAAAGCCGGATCATGGGGCGGTGCAACCACCCATAACCGTGCACAGGTACTGTATTACTTAGGCGAAAATCTCGAACAGCGCCGTGCTGAATTCATTGAATTACTCACCACCAGCACCGGTGTTTCCGAGAAAAAGGCAGAAGAAGAATTCGACGCTTCAATCCGTCGTATTTTCTATTATGCCGCACAGGCAGACAAGTTTGACGGAGCCGTTCACTCCACCAAATCGCGTCATGTCACACTGGCCATGAATGAGCCATGGGGCGTGACCGGTATTGTCTGTCCTGATGAATTACCATTGCTCTCAATGGTCTCACTGATCCTGCCAGCCATTGCTATGGGCAACCGGACTGTCGTTGTGCCGTCCGGCCGTCACCCATTGATCGCCGGTGCTTTCTATCAGGTGCTGGATACATCAGACGTACCGGCCGGTGTGGTCAATCTCATCACCGGTGAACGCGATGTGCTGGCAAAAACGCTGGCTGAGCATGATGCCGTATCCGCGCTCTGGTATGTCGGCTCGCAGGCAGGCAGTGCCATGGTTGAGAAAGCCTCGACCGGCAATCTCAAAGCCACATGGGTAAGCAATGGCCGCCAGCGTAACTGGCTGGATACAGCACAGGGTCAGGGACGTGATTATCTGCGCCGTGCAGTGCAGGTGAAAAACATCTGGGTGCCATACGGCGCATAATTCAGATTACAGCGTAAAAAAGCCGCCGCCTGTTCTCAGGCGGCGGCTTTATTTATGAATCCTGCTTGCAATTTTACTTGTGTGTTTTGACAGCACTCAATCTTTTGCGGCGCAATTCACCCGGTGTCACCATCCGGCATTTTTTCAAGGCTGTAGTCATATGGCTCTGGCTGGAAAAACCTGCCCTGTCAGCAATTTCCGCCAGACAAATATCACTGCCGAGCAGCATTTCTTCCGCCGCATTCAACCGCAGCATCAGCAAAAACTGATGCGGTGTCTGCCCGAAGCTCTCGCGGAAAGATGTCAGGAAATGCCCGCCGGAAACACCCAATATATCCGCCATTTTGGAGATCGATAATTTGCGCATATAGTTTTCACGCAAATAAGCTTCGATACGCCTTGATGCCTGATAAGACAGGCCACCGCTTTCCTGCCGCCCGCTCCCTGCTCTCAGGAAAGAATGGTTCTGCACCAGTTGCACCATCAGAACTGACAATAAAGCTTTGATATAGCCTGCGCTGACCGGCGCATTTTTAAGCAGTTCCGCGCGCAGCAGATTGGCAATCAGCAATGCTTTCGGATTTGGCAGTCTTGTCGGATGCGGGAATAATTCTTTGAGTGACAAACCACCGGTAATATCCTGTAAGTCGCCCAGCAGACCGTCATCCAGTGCAATCTGGATATAATCCGTTTCAATTGGCCAACTCATAACATATTCCGCACCTTGCGGAATAATCAGCACTGAACCGGCTGGTGCATCAAAACTTTCCCCGAATTTGCCCGGCAAAGACCAATGCAGGTCTTTGATCGCCGCAAGCGTGATAATGACCACATAATGATTATGCTCACAGCTGAATTTACCGCTATGGCTCACAATATAGGCAATCTGATTATTGTAATGCACCAGATTCTTAAATGTATCAGAGAAACTGCTGTTCAGTTGTCCATCCGCCTCACGGAATAAAATCCCTTGTGAAATTGCAGCATGATCTTCGCCGTTGGCTGTAAATAGATTGTTCATCTCGCACCCCAATGAATTAAACATTATTTACTTGTAATATTTTGCCTTTCCCCTCCTGCCCGCATTTGCAGAAACTGCTATACGGCAGCGGGATGGCACCCCGATTTACACAACCTGTTTTACGCAACCTCACTCTTCACAAAATATCTACCATAGGTTGTATTAACCATGCAATTAAATTTTTACGAGACAAGTTAAATTTTTAATTCCCTGTCCGTATTTTTATTATCCTATTGATTTAAATATAAAATTTACAAGAATCTTAATATTTCAGATTATTGCGATGCTAAAGTTGAAAAATACAACCATTGTAGATCTCTGCACGACAAACAATTACAGGTTGTATTATCGTAACAATCATTGAACACGCCCGACTGATAAAACTGCGTACGAAATTACCGTTTTCTCAGTTCCCTCCCCGTCAATGCTGTGCTTTTAAGCCAATCCGGTTGGAAGTTTCACATTACATTTCACAACACCTGTCATTGTCTCATAATCAGGACATTAAGGCGTAAACTTCGATATATACAGATGATTGGTGCAGTTTTATGTTCATATCCAGACGATAACACTTCACGAACCGCCGGCTGAGCACAAACAACCAGCCATCAGTCAGTGAGCGTTATCAGAGGAAATTACGCGGCAGAACAAGCTGTCTGACCGCACAGCATATAACCCGTCCGCGAGGCGGATTAACAACTGAGGAGACTTAAAATGACCAATCCGGCAAATTTCAACGGCCAGCGTCCTGTTATCGACCCAAATGATGCAGTTATGCTGCTGATCGACCATCAGAGCGGCCTGTTCCAGACTGTCGGCGATATGCCAATGCCTGTTCTGCGCAATCACGCAACTGCGCTTGCCAAGATCGCAACACTGGCCAATATTCCGGTTATCACCACCGCTTCTGTTCCGCAGGGTCCGAACGGCCCGCTGATCCCGGAAATCCATGCCAATGCGCCTCATGCGCAATATATTGCCCGTAAAGGCGAAATCAATGCATGGGATAATCCGGACTTTGTTGCAGCCGTTAAAGCAACCGGCCGCAAAACCCTGATTATTGCCGGTACAATCACCAGTGTTTGCATGGCCTTCCCGTCAATCAGCGCTGTGCAGGATGGTTATAAAGTCTTTGCTGTTATCGATGCTTCCGGCACTTATTCGAAAATGGCACAGGAAATTACTCTGGCACGTGTGATGCAGGCCGGCGTTGTGCCGATTGATACCGCTGCTGTGGCTTCTGAAATCCAGCGCAGCTGGAACCGTCCGGACGCTCAGGAATGGGCTGAAGTCTACACCAAGATTTTCCCTGCCTACCAGCTTCTGATTGAAAGCTATGTTAAGGCACAGGAAGTTGAGAAAAACCACGAAGTTCTCGACTCAATGCGCAAGTAACAACAAAAACGGCAGGCGGTTTCCGCCTGCCGTTTTTTCATTAATACTAACACAAGCAATAAATATCTGAATTCCGCTTCAACTATTCGGAAGGGATATCAAGCCATGCGTTCTGTTCTCAAAACCACCCCTCTTATATTTGCCGGTCTGGCTGCGCTGATGAATCCTGCCGCAGCGAATGACGCAAATCTCATTCTTTACAACGGCAACATCATCACCATGAATGAAAACCAGCCTGCTGCAACAGCACTGGCGATTTCGGGCAATCATATTCTTGCTGTTGGTGATGACACGCTCGCAGAAAAATTCAGCACTGACAAAACCCGCCGCATTGATCTGCAAGGCAAGACTGTCATTCCGGGTCTGGTCGATACCCATATTCATGCCATTCGCGGCGGTCAGACTTATACATCCGAAACCTATTGGTATAACGAAACCAAACTGTCGGACGCTCTGAAAACCTTACAAGAGGCAGCAGCAGGCAAACAACCGGATCAATGGGTTGCCGTTGTCGGTTCATGGTTACCGGAACAGTTTGAAGAAAACCGCGCCCCGACTGTGGCGGAACGGAGCAAAGCCGTTCCCGACCATCCGGTCTATGTTCAATATTTGTATGATTATGCTTTGCTCAATGAGAAGGGTATCGAAACCTTAAAGCTCAATGAAGCCGAACCGGTCCTACCGCAGGGTATTCAGGTTGAGCGCGATGCGAATGGCAAGGCAACAGGTAAATTACTGGGGCATATCGGTTCCTATAATGCACTCTTTGCCAAGATGATGCCCGCAGATAGCCAACAACAACTGCAAAGCATGCAGGAGTTTTTCTCGGCACTTAACAGTGCCGGTATGACCGGTTTTATTGATCCATCCGCAGGCCCTTCTTCCGCATATGAAAACCTCTTTGCCTTGCAAATGGACGGCAAACTGACACTTCGCGCAGGATATCGCATTCCGGCCATGCAATCCGGTACAGAAGCGGAATGGTTCAAAAACCTCATGGCTTTCCGCCAGCCTTATTATGACACCGGCATGGTCAGCTTTCTCGGCATTGGTGAATCCATCGTCGCAGCCATGAATGACGGCGTTCAAATGGGGCCTGGTTTTACCTCTCCGCAGGCAGCCAAAGACGAGTTACGCAAAGTCGCGCAATTTGCAGCACAACGGCGTATTCCGTTGGAAATTCATGCCTATACCGATGATGCAGCCAGCGATATTCTGACCGTGTTTGAAGATGTGAATAGGGCTTATCCGTTGCAGGATTTACGGTGGTCTCTCGCGCATCTCAATACCGGTTCAGAAGCTACACTGGAGCGGATGAAAAAGCTGGGACTGTCCTACACCGTACAGATGGGTCCTTATTTTGAAGGCCCCGCAATTCTGAAAGCCAATGGCGAAGATATTGCTGCCAAATCCCCGCCAACCCGTGCAGCTATTGATAAAAATATTCTGGTTGCAGGCGGCACGGATTCAACGCGTATCGGCATTTATGGCATCTGGCAGGCGATTGAATATCACGTTACCGGCCGTTCGCTCGGCGGTGTTATCCAAAAAGCAGAGGATCAACTGCTGTCCCGTGAAGAGGCTCTCGCGCTCTATACGAAAAACGCGGCATGGATCGGTTTTGCGGAGCAGAACCGCGGCACACTGGAGACAGGAAAACAGGCCGATCTCGCAGTTCTGGATCAGCCTTACCTGACCGTTCCGGCAGAAGAAATCGACAAGATACGCTCGGTTCTGACCATTGTAGACGGCAAAATCGTGCATGAAAATCTGACGGAAACACCCGCCGCCGCGCAATAAATATAAATTGCCGGACAGATAGCCAATAGCAGGCAAGGAGCATAATCCGCTCCCTGCCTGCTATATCCGCACATTCAGAGCACCTCACCCGAGACAGTATGTTTTCTGTCTTCATCGGTTACCCAAGTCAGCTTTTTCAGCTTTCTGCTCAGCCAGCTGTTCAGATCATCCATAGCGGTAAACATAACCGGCACGAAAACCAGACTGAGTGCCGTTGAGGTTATCAGCCCGCCGATCACAGCAACCGCCATCGGCGCGCGAAACTCCGCATCCCCGCCGATACCAATGGCAGCAGGCACCATCCCCGCCACCATAGCGATTGTGGTCATGATAATCGGCCGGACACGCGTGATACCGGCTTTCAGCAAGGCCGCATCGCGATCAAGACCTTCCTTGCGGCACTCAATGGCATAATCAACCAGCAGAATAGAATTTTTGCAGACAATCCCCATCAGCATCAGAATACCGATAACCGATGACAGATCCAAAGCCGCACCATAGAGAAGCAGTGCTATCGCCGCACCGCCGATGGAAAGCGGCAAGGCAATCAGAATGGTAAAAGGTTGCAGGAAGTCCTTAAACAACAGCACCAGCACTGCCGCCACCATCAGAATACCGGTTAGCAGCGCCAGTCCGAAATTACTGAACATTTCTGCCATATATTCCGCACTGCCATATTCCACTTCGCGGACACCTTCAGGCAGGTTTTTATAGGCGGGCAGCGCAGCAATCGCTGCCAGTGCCGTGCCGAGCGTCGCATTATTATCCAGATTAGCCTGCACCTCGATCATCCGCATCCGGTTCAGACGCTCCACACGGCTTTCCGCAGAACCGAAGGAAATATCCGCAACGGATGCAAGCGGAACCGGATTGCCCGTTGCGGTTCCCACTTTCAGGTTCTTCAGCATATCCAGATCGCTGCGGGCAGAATTCTCCAGCAGAACACGGATCGGTATTTGCCGGTCACCCAGATTAAACTGCGCCGAATTGGCATCCGTCTCACCCACTGTTCCGATGCGGGCAACCATACCGATCGAGGCCGGTGACACACCAAGGCGCGCAGCTTCATCCAGACGCGGTTTTACATGCAGCTCCGGTGCAGGCAGAGGTTCTGATGAAACCACATTGGCGAGTTCCGGCAGTTCACGCATCTGGGCTTCCAGCTCGCGGGCAGCACGGGTGAGATTTTCTCCGCTATTGCCGACGAGAATAATAGCCACTTCTTTGCCGCCGCCGTCTTTTGTAAAGGTGAACTGAATATCCGGTATTGCAGCCACCAAAGGACGGATAACCGCTTCAAATTCCTTCTGGCTTGTCTCCCGTTCCGCACGCGGCTTAAGATTAATCAGCAGGGAGAACTCATTCACACCATCTGATGATGTGGCCAGAATATCCTTTATCTCAGGTCGTTTCAGCAGCTGATTGACAATGTCGTCTGAGACACGGGCGGTCTCATCAAGGCGGGTACCCGGTGCCAGAGTTACGCTGATTTGTGAAACATTGGAGTCGCTTTGCGGCATGAAGCCGGTGGGCAGCAATGTCATGAGGTAGACTGAACCGGCAAAAATACCCGCCACCATGGCAAAGGTTGCTTTACGGTGATGCAGCGTCCAGCTCAGCAATCCGAGATACCAACGGCCAAGTACAGAAGATCCCGGCGCTTTACCACTCACCGGATGCGGCTGCAACATATAGGCAGCCATCAGCGGCGTGAGCAAACGCGCAACAGCGAGGGAAACCAGCACTGCAATCGCAACAGTCAGGCCGAACTGTTTGAAATATTGCCCGACCGCACCACCGATAAAACTGACCGGTGCAAAAATAGCGACGATCGTCAGGGTTGTCGCAACAACAGCAAGCCCGATCGCATCTGATGCTTCAAGCGCTGCAATATAGGGGCGCTTGCCCATATGAATATGGCGCTCAATATTCTCTATCTCCACAATCGCATCATCAACGAGAATACCAATGACAAGTGTCAGAGCCAGCAGACTGATACTGTTGAGTGTAAAATCGAGGAGATACATCGCCGCAAATGTTGGCAAAATGGATAGCGGCATGGCCACCGCTGCGATCACGGTCGCCCGCCAGTTGCGAAGGAAAAGAAACACCACCGCAACCGTCAGCGCAGCGCCTTCCAGCAGTGTGGTTATCGCATTATTATAGCTCTGCACAGTATATTCGACCGTGGAGCTGACCTCCCTGATCTCTGTGCCCGAATTGAGCTGCCTTATGTCCTCAAGCCGGTTTTTGACACCATTGGCAACAACCGTATCGCTATAGCCCTTTGCACGGAACACGGAGAAGCCAACCACGGCTTTGCCGTCCAGACGGGAGAAGCCGCGCGGCTCACCCGCCCCGTCCTGTATTGTGGCAATCTCACGCAACGGGATCCACCGGTTGCCCGGCAATAAGATCGTTAAAGCGGAAAGCTCTTCCACCGTTCTGGCGCTTGCAATCGTGCGCAGCGACTGCTCCCTGTCGCCGATATTGCCCCGCCCGCTCGGCACATTCACATTCAGCTCGCGCAAAGCAGAATTGACCTGATCCGCCGATACACCAAGTGCCAGCAACCGCTCCGGTTTCAGCGCAATACGCACCTCACGATTGACACCGCCCAGTCGCTGCACTTTCTGCACACCGGGCACAGCCAGTAATTCACGGGTAATCGTATCATCCACAAACCATGACATATCAACCGCCGAAATATCCGGCGCGGAAATCGTGTAATAAAGGATTGCCCCGCCTTCAACATCGACACGGCTGACCACCGGTTCCTGAATAGTCTGCGGCAAATCTGAGCGGATCTGCGCCACGGCCTCACGGACATCATTGGTGGCACGGTCGGGATTAATTCCGATGCGGAACTCCACTGTAGTCGTCGACACACCATCCGCAATGGAGGAGCGCAGATGTTTGACCCCTGCGATGCCGGATACCACACCTTCAATACGGCGTGTAATCTGCGCTTCCATTTCGGAAGGGGCAGCACTGGCCTGCGTTACCGCAACCGTTACCACCGGAAAGGATACATTGGGATTGGCATTCACCGGCAGCTTATTGAATGCAGCCCAGCCGGCAAGGGTCAGAACAATGAAAAGAACAAGCGTCGGCACCGGCTTGCGGATTGCCCAGGCGGAAATATTACTGGTCATAAACAATACTTTCAGGGAATCCGGATTTTTAAGGCGCCCGTGCAGGAACAGGTGTTACCGTCTCGCCGTCGCGGAGCAGCGGCCCTGCTTTTTCAATGATGTGATCGCCTGCGCTTAAACCCGAACGGATTTCAACAGCTCCGTTCTTGCGCAAGCCGAGCTTGACTGTTTTCTTGACAGCCTTACCGCCGACAACAACAAAGACCGAGGCATCGGATGCCTCACGGCCATGCAAAAGCGCAGAGTCATTGACCAAAATTGCCTTGCTTTGCGAAAACACCACGTCTGCCCTGCCGAAAGCACCGGAGAAGAGCGATATTTGTTTGCCCTCAATCGCGATATAGGCTCTGCCCAGCCGCGTTTGGCGGTCGATTTTCGGCGATAATAAGCGGATATGTCCGGCTGCGATTTTCCCGTCAGGCAGTGTGACATGCGCCGCCTGACCTGCCTTCATCAGCAGGATTTCACTTTCCGGTACTTCAGCCGCAAATTCTATCTCGCCGTCGCGGATAAGGCTGAAAAGTGTGCCGCTACCCGCCAGTGCACCGACACGCGCATTGCGTTCTGAAATGATACCGCTGACCGGTGCATGAATAACAGCCCGTGCCCTTTCGCTTTTCGCCTCCGCCAGTTGCGCCTCAGCCTGCGTGAACTCGGCCTTTGCCACTCCCACACTCTGCTCGGCAATATTCAGCGCCGACAGCTTGTCATCATAGGATTGCTCGCTGACAGCACCATTGCTGCGCAGGCGCTGTGTGCGGTTCAGGCTGGACTGCGCCTGCGCCTGTGTCGCCTCCTGCTGAGCCAGCCATGCACGGGCGCGGGCAACACGCGCTTCTGTTTCTCTGAGCTTGATATCCAGTTTCACCGTATCCAGCCGCATCAGCACCTGTCCGGCGGTTACATAATCACCGGCCTCCGCTTCAACCGCGGCAATACGCTGATCCTGCAATGTTGTGCCTACAGCCACTTCTTCGCGCGGCACAAACAGCCCGTTAAAACCCAGTTTCCATTCCGTTGGTACCGGCTTGGCAACGGAGGTGGTGACAGTGCGCTCCGCCACGGCGATCTGAGCCCCCGCAATCGCTGCGTCTGAAGGAGCAGCCTCCGCCGAAAAAGCCGCCGAAGCGGCCAGAGAATATGCGGACAGGGAGAGGCACAACAGAAACCTCATATTTGATTACCTTTCAGGTTGGCGGAACTGCATCCGGAACGGCAACACAAACAATATTTTTGTTAAGCTTCAGCGGAGGAAATACAGAAAACTGCAGAACCCGCCCAAACGCGGCGATTTCGGCCTTTCAGCAGTCCTTTCACAGCTACACACAGGATATTTCCGTGCAGAAATTTTTCAGCTTTTAAATATGAGTATTTTTGTATAGTATTAAAAATCTATTCATCCGCCTCCCTTTGCACGCAGTCACACGGCATGAGCATTCCATCAACCGACCATTCTGAAGACCTGTTGTCTGTCTATTTACGGCAGTTGAAATGGCTGCGCGAAATGCTCAAAAAACGCACCAGCTCCCATGAGCTGGCCGATGATGCATTGCAGGAAACATGGCTGCGCCTGTCCAAAATACAGGAGCGCTCTTCTGAGGTTCGCGATCATCGCGCCTTCATCATGCGGATTGCCAATAATATTGCGATTGATCTGCTGCGCAAAGAGCAGCGCCACCACAAAGCCTGCCTCAGTGATGAAGAGATTTTGCAGGCGATTGCCGATACTGCGCCGACACCGGAGGTCTTTGCGATTGACCGCGACCAATTGCGGCAACTTATTTACGCCCTGCTGCAATTACCGGAAAAACCGCGCAAAGCCTTGTTGCTGGCACGCTGTGACCTGCTGACCCATTATGAGATTGCCCGCCGTCTGGGCGTATCGGAAAGCATGGTCGCACGTTATCTCGCGCAGGCATTGCGCCATTGCCGCGATCATTTCCGTACACTCGCCTGAGCCGCTATGCCCGAAAAAATCAGATATAAAACGGATATCAGCTTAAGCGATGAGGCAATCGACCGGATTGTACAGCTGAGCTCAGGACGAGCCACAGCACAGGACCATGCGGGTTTTGCAGACTGGCGTCGTCAAAGCGCCGAGCATGAAATGGCAGCACGCGAGGCTGAGGCACTGTGGCACGGCATTGGCAGTGCCGGTAAAAGCATCCGCAAATCCGCAAAGCAAAAACAATTCACCAGACGCGCGGTTCTCGGGCTAGCCGGACTGATAACCGGTGGTGCCGCGCTGCATCAGACGGGACTCATCGGGTCGCGTCTCTATGCCGATTATACAACCGCTACGGGTGAGCAGCGCAGCATTACGCTGACTGATGGTTCAACCGTGTTTCTCAATGCCGGTTCTGCACTCTCCGTTGATATGTCAGCAAATGAGAGACGCCTGACCCTCTATGAAGGGCAAGCCTTGTTTACTGTCGCAAAAGACACAACACGCCCGTTTATTGTTGAGGCGCTTGACGGGCAGACCCGTGCTCTGGGCACGGTTTTTGATATTGATATCAAACCTCAGCAGGTTGCTGTCACGGTGATTGAAGGCACTGTCGGCGTCAGCAGCCGGATACAGCCCGCAAACCAGACAAGCAATATGGTTGTCGCCGGTGCTAATACCCGCATCCGCTATGAAGACACAGGTAATATCTCCGCACCGGAAGAGGTGGATTCCGACATTGAAACCGCATGGCGCCGCGGCAAACTGATTTTCAACGCCAAGCCGCTCGGCGATGTGGTTACAGAAATTGAGCGCCATCGCGGCGGAACAATTGTTCTTGCCAGCAGCCGTCTGCAAACACTGCAGGTCACCGGCGTTTTTGATCTCAGCCAGCCGGAAGAGATTTTACAGGCTATTGAAACCACCCTGCCGATTTCCGTTATCCGCCTGCCTTTTGTGACAATTTTGCGCTAAAAACTATTCGTTTCAAATTTATGATAAGAATAATCATATTTTTATATTTTACCGGTGCAAGATCAGCCACGCCGTTTCGTCTTTGAATTATGAGGCCGGAATTTCCGTCATGAGCGGAGGCCGGAATGTGTCATATTGGTAAGGCGGAATATTTCCATGCAGGCTATCATCAAGGCGAAAAAGCGCTCTTTGTCCCAACATGCGCAAAAGGCCGGACTTCTGGCTTCGGTTGCGTTTATTGCAGTGCTTGGCACCGGATTGCCGATGATTGCCCATGCGCAGACCACTGTATCGCAGACGATCAGTTTCAATATCCGCGCACAAAATCTGGGTTCAGCACTTGCCGGTTTTGCCGACCGTGCCGGCCTCAAACTGCTGATGCGATCCGATATGGTATCCGGCAAGACAAGCCCTGCGGTGCAAGGCATGATGACACGGGAACAGGCACTGGGCAGATTGCTGTCCGGCTCCGGCCTGAATTACTCCATTCAGGGCACAACGCTCACAATTCATGATCCGGCAGGAAGCGCCCAATCCGTAGTTGCACCAGACGGCACCGTGACACTGAACACAATCACCGTGACCAATGGCGGTTCAATCGCCGCGGCTGAAGCGCCATATCACACGGCAGCACCGACCTCTTATATTTCAGAGCAGACGATTGAGCGTTTTCGCGGCGCAAGCCCTGCTGATATTTTCCGCGGCACACCGGGCGTGATGTCCGGTGAAGCCCGCAATGGTGCCGGTGCGATTGATGTGAACATCCGCGGTATGCAGGGCATGGGGCGCGTCGCGACCACTATCGACGGTGCGGAAAATGCCATCAATGTCTATCAGGGCTATCAGGGTATCTCGAACCGCACCTTTGTTGATCCGGATTTTCTCGGCGGCATTGATATCCAAAAAGGCTCCGATGCTGCTTCCAGCGGTATTGCCGGTACGGTCGCCATGCGCACAATTGAGGCGGGCGATATAGTCAAGGAAGGCAACCGCTTCGGCCTGCGTGTCAAAGGCGGTTTCGGCACCAATTCCAGCAAGCCTGAAGAGGGTAACGTTGCTGGCTACGAAATTATCAATAGCGGTTATCCCGGCGATCTGCAGCCGGAATTCGATCACCTCTATGTACCAAGTGTTAAGAGTTCGGATGACACCATGAACCGTCCGGCTTTTTTGAAGCCGACCAATGGTTCAGGCAGTATCGTTGCAGCCATGCAGGACGAAAATATTGAACTGCTGGCAGGCTATGCCTATCGCGAGCGCGGCAATTACCATGCCGGTAAAAACGGCCCTGCCGCCGGTATCGCCAATCTCGGCGGGATGAGCGTATGCAGTTTTCTTTGTAACTTACCCAATCCTGAATACAGATGGTATCCGCAATATATTGAGAACACAGGTCTGGCCAATTACCGCCCAGGTGAGCAGGTTCTCAACACCCAGATGGCAACGAAATCCCTGCTGCTGAAAGGCAAGGTTATGTTCGGCGACGGGCATAGTGTTCAACTTGGCTATACCGGCTTTGAAAGCAAAGCTGGTACTTTTAAGGCAAATGCCTTGAGTACGCTCGGACAACAAGCCAGACAACAGCGCCTGACGACAGATATTGAAGCGCATACAGGAACATTTAAATATCGCTGGGACCCTGAAGAGAATGACCTGATTAATCTCAAGGCCAATCTTTGGGGTACGAAGCTGAAGCAACGCAATCCGGTCGACTGGCTGCCGGCAGATGCACCGGTCGACTTTAAATCCGGACCTGATCTGTGGACATGGGGCGGCGATATCAGCAACCGTTCACAGTTCACGACTGCCTATGGTGATTTTGATATGACCTATGGCGCGTCTTACAAAGAAGAAGATACCAAGCCGACCGAAGGAACAAGGAAATGGGACACATTTCTTGATTTGCGTGACGGCACCCGCAAAGAAGCCGCAGCCTATATCAAGACAGCATATAAACCGGTTGACTGGCTAACGGTCAATGGCGGCCTGCGCTATTCCCATATGTGGTCGCGCGATCGCAGCCGCACAAAATATGTTCATCCTGATATGGTTTACGGCAAAGCGCGTTTCAAACAGGGCGGCTTCAGCCCGTCATTGGGCGTAACAATCGAACCATTTGAAGGTGCACAATTCTACACCAATTATTCCAGCACCTTACGCGCGCCGAGCATTATGGAAGCCGTGTCCGCTTTCAATATGACCGTGAATGAAGATGCCAAAGCAGAGCGTTCCAACAACTGGGAAATCGGTGCAAACTTCATTCAGGACGACCTGATTACCGGGACAGATCGTGCAATGCTCAAACTGGGTTACTTCAACTGGGATGTAAAAGATTACATCGCCCGCGAATTCCACAGATATGCGAACTCTGCGAATGTGCGCATTTTCAATATTGACCGCGCCCGTTTCTCCGGTCTTGAAATGTCGGCCAATTATGCGCTCGGCGGTTTCGAAGCCACACTGGCTGCCAATTATTATCTGAATGTGGAGTTCTGCCGTACCGCTGAAACCTGTGAAAACAAATCTCTCTATGCCGACTATGCCACCAATCACGTACCGCCTAAATATGGTATAGACCTGACCCTGACCCAGAAATTACTGGATGATGCACTCACAGTCGGCGGCCGCATTTCCTATACCGCATCGCGTGCGAGCGGACATGGTGATGTCACAGGTCAGGGTATGTCGCAGTTTATTACTATGATCAACTGGCAGCCTTACACATTGGTGGATGTGTTTGCAGAATATAAAATCAACGACACTTATACCGCCAGCGTGCGCGTGGAAAATCTGACAGACCGGTTCTATGTCGATCCGCTCAGCCTTGCACAGCAGCCGGGACCAGGCCGGACATTCTATGCATCTCTGACGGCCAATTTTTAAAACTCACAGGGACAACCAGACCGCTATGCCGTTGGGTCACACGCACCGGCATAGCCCCTGCCCGTATCTGAAGCGTAGATTTATGCCTTGCAAAATAAACTTGATTATAATAGTCAAGATTTATTCTATCGTCATTGCCTGACGAGCCGGACGCTATGCTTTCAGAAAACGGTTACACAGATGTGGGATCTCCATCATCTTTTTAAAAAACATGCGCGTGATATTATACAATCATTACGCCGCAGAGGGCTTCCTGAAGAAACGGCTGCCGATCTGACGCAGGACACGTTTTTACGCGTTTTGGTTTCTCCCCCTGCGGAAAGCAAAACCACTTATAATCCCGCAGCCTATTTGTTCAGAATTGCGCGCAACCTCGGTACAGATCATCAGCGGCGTGAAGGTTTGCTGCGCAGAGCCGATCTCACACCCGAAGATTTTTCTGCCATTGCTGACCCCTCCCCCTCACCGGAAAAACAGGTCTATGACCGGCAAAAACTGATGCTGGCACAACAAGCTTTGCAGGAACTGCCCGACCGAACGCGCAAAGCATTCGAGATGCACCGTATGGATGAGATGACCATTGCGGCAATTGCAGCGGAACTTAATCTCTCCGTGGGCAGGACATGGACGCTCATCAGAGATGCCTATGAATTTATTGACAGGCGCCTTACCGGACTGTGACAAATTTTCCCATACACTGAAAATTAACCACGCTCATTCGTAAACAGAAATGAGACAGTAATCTATCCGGACAGGCTTGAAACATATGACCAATTCCGCTGATGAGACAGAAGAAGCACAGCGGCTGTTTCGTGAAGCAGCCGATCTGGCTATCCGTCTGCAAAATGACCCCGTTAATCCCGTTTCTGCCGACATGATTAAAACATGGGTCACCCGCAGCCCTGCCCATGCCGCAGCCTGGGCGCGTGTGGCTGCCATTCATGGCATGACCGGCACTTTGTTCTCAGAAAACCGGAAAATACCGGAGAAAAGCAAACTATCCCGCCGCAATTTTATCGCCGGAACCACACTCGGCCTTGGAGCCCTGACCACCGGCGCGCTGACAGTGCCGCATCTGTGGCTGCTGTCGCAGGCCGATCACATCACCTCCACGGCAGAGATCAGAGACTTTCCCCTGCCTGACGGCAGCCTCGCAACGCTGGGGCCTGACAGTGCAATTGCCGTTGATTTTTCCGAGCAAGGTCGTCGTATCGGGCTGCTGTCCGGCATGGCGTATTTTCAAGTTCAGCCGGACAGCGCAAGGCCTTTTACCGTCTCAACCGGCCCTATGCTGGTCACTGCGCTGGGCACGGCTTTTGATGTTTCTGCAGAAAAAGGCTTTCTCTCTGTGGCCGTGGCGCATGGTAGTGTTGAAGCCAGAACCGGCACACCGGCAGGAGAAAAGCTGGAGGCCGGTACGTGGCTTAGTTTTGACAGCGCCACTAACCGGATTACCCGCGGTGAACAGGAACCATCACAAATTGCAGCATGGCGCTCCAACATGCTGTTTGCGGAAAATGAAACTGTTGCCGCCCTTTGTGCAAAAATTTCCCGTTGGCAAAACGGGCGCGTATTGATCGCTGATCCTTCACTCGGATCGCGCACGGTCAGCGGTGTGTTTGATCTTAACGACCCTGATGCAGCCATTGCAGCAGTTGTCCGGCCTTTTGGCGCCAAGACACGAAAAATTGCGTCTTTGCTGACAATTGTCTCTTCCGTATAAAATATGAGTAAAAACTGAATATTTTTATCCGCCACTCGTAAAGAAGAATATGAGGGCGTTTTCTCATGCAGAAAAAACGCCTGTAATGATTGACCGACGGAGTGAGCAGGCATGACAGGCGCCACCAAACAAGCGGCACGACACACCAAATGCAGCAAAGCCATGATAGCCGCTTTGCTGGCAACCACCGCAATGATAACCGGCGTGGTTCTGACAGCAACCAGCTTCAATGCACAGGCACAGCAACAGACAGGCTTCAATATTCCGTCCGGTCCACTCAACCGCGCACTCGCAGCCTTTGGCAGCCAATCCGGCACCCAGCTATCCTATGAACCTGCTGTCGTACGCGGGAAATCTTCTCCGGGAATTTCAGGTGCAGCCACCAAGGAGCAGGCACTGGCGCGGATTTTGCAGAGTTCCGGCCTGACCTATAATTTCACCGGCACAAAATCCGTACTGATTACTGAGCGACTTGCCGCCAATACCGGCGGCGCTGCGCCGGACGGCTCACTCATTCTGAACCAGATAACTGTTTCCAGTGGCGGAGCAATCGCCGCCGCAACAGCGCCTTATGAAACGGCAGCACCAACCACCTATATTTCCGGCGAAACAATTGAGCGTTATCGCGGTTCCAGCCCTGCGGATATGTTTCGCGGTACACCCGGTGTCAAATCCGGTGAAGCCCGCAATGGTGCAGGATCAATTGATGTCAATATTCGCGGTATGCAAGGCATGGGGCGCGTATCCACAACCATTGACGGCGCGGAAAACTCCGTCACCGTCTATCAGGGCTATCAGGGTGTTTCCAACCGCACCTTTGTTGATCCTGATTTTATTGCCGGTGTGGAAATCAACAAGGGGGCGGACACCGCTTCATGGGGCAATGCCGGTTCGGTCAGCATGCGCACTGTCGGCGTGGACGATATTGTTAAAGACGGTAATCACTGGGGTATCCGCGTTAAAGGCGGTATTGGCGGCAACACGTCCAAACCACTGGCTGGTGCTCTGAGCGGTTATCAGTGGCCCTATGCGCCGTGGGATGCAATGAAAGCACCTGTCGGCTCAAAAGACGGGTTGGACAGGCCGTCATTCCTGTCTCCGACATCCGCTTCCGGCAGTATTGTCGGCGCCTATAAAGGCGATGCAATCGATGTTCTGGCCGGTTATGCACGGCGTAAACAGGGTAATTATCATGCAGGAACGCGTGGCTCTGCAGCTGCCGATCCGGTCAATCTGGGCAGACAGCCTTATTGCAATTCAATGATTGCCATTCATTGCACACCCAGAAGCCCGGGCAATTACTGGAACGAATATTATGCCAATCAGGGGCTGACCAATTACCGTCCGGGTGAGGAAGTCCTCAACACTCAGCTGGAAACCGAGTCATGGCTGGCAAAACTCAATGCCCGTTTTGCGGATGATCATGAAGTGCAGCTCGGCTATATGGGTTATCGCAGCGAGGCCGGTGACAGGCTGGCCTCACGCTTGAGCGGCATTAAAGACCAGTCCATACAGCAAGAGCAAACCGCGGGAACCAGCCTCGACACGGTGACTGCGCGTTATAACTGGAAACCGGAAGACAATGAGCTGATTGATCTGCGCGCCAATCTCTACTGGACGCATCTGCAATTGCGTAATCCGGTACGTGGCGGTCGTGGTGTTACACCGGGAGGGATCGGCCTGCCTGCCGATTTCCGTGTCGGATCTGACAGTGATATGTGGGGCGGTGATATCCAGAACAAATCCGCTTTCACTTTTGATGCAGGCGATCTGGATCTGACTTACGGCACGTCTTTCCGTGTGGAAGATACGCGCGGCAGTGAACATTCCGCAGCTCTGGAAGGCTGGATGACACCGCGCGATGCGATCCGCCATGAAGTCGCCGTTTATACGAAGGCTGCCTATAAGCCTGTTGACTGGCTTACTGTGAATGGCGGCTTGCGCTATTCGCATTTCTGGTCGAAAGACCGCTTTGATCCCTATGAGCGCAATCAGATCAAGAATGCAAAGGGACAGGGTTCCAGAACCAATGATGGCGGTTTCAGCCCGTCTGTCGGTCTGACTTTTGAACCGTGGGAACAGACCCAGTTCTATGTCAATTATTCCAATACGCTGCGCGCGCCGAGCATTATTGAATCCGTTTCCGCGTTCAACAGCGTTACCGCAAATACGGATGTAAAACCGGAGCGTTCCAGCAACTGGGAAATCGGCACCAATGTCGTCCGTAACAGCCTGCTTACCGATGAAGATACGGGTATGCTTAAACTCGGTTACTTTAACTGGGATGTTAAAAACTACATCTCGCGCAATATTGTTTATGACACTAAAAATCCGAGCAATTTTGCCCTGAATATCGGCAATATCCACCGTGCAAAGTTTTCCGGTCTGGAATTTTCCGGTCGCTATGAGCTGGACGGTTTCACAGCTGATCTGGCAGCCAATTATTATCTGAATGTTGAATATTGCCGCACATCCGACAGTTGCGACGGCAAGAGCCTTTATGGTGACTATGCCACCAACCATGTGCAGCCCAAATATTCGGTTGACCTGACCCTGTCGCAGAAACTACTGGAAGAACGGCTGATGCTCGGCGGTCGTGTCTCCTATACGGGGCCGCGCGCTATCGGTCATGGCGATGTAACTGCACAAGGCGCATCTGAATTCATCACACCGGTGCTCTGGAAACCCTATGCGCTTGTTGACCTGTTTGCAGAATATAAAATCACTGACAATCTGACAGCGGCATTCCGCGTCGAGAATGTGTTTGATAAATTCTACATTGATCCTCTGGGTCTTGTAACGCAGCCGGGTCCGGGCCGTACTTTCTATGCCAGCCTCACAGCTGATATCGGCGGTGAACAGCAATTGCCGTCCCTGCCGTCCTTCCTGACACGGCGTCCAACGGCTGAAGGCGCTCCGATTGACTGGACAGGCCTTTATGCCGGTGCCCATGCAGGCGGTGTTTTTGGCCGGACATGGGGCAACACAACCGCTCTCGACGGCACATCCAATGCGGTTGCAGCAACGGAATCCGCTGATTTCGGCATGGATAGCGGTTTGTTTGGTGTGCAGGCCGGTTATAACTGGCAATTGCCAAACCGTGTGGTGCTGGGCATCGCTGCCGACTGGAGCAAGACCTATCTGAATGCTGCACATAAAGCCCGCACAACAGAGGGCGATTTTGCCGGCACCGGCAATGTGCAGGCGCAGACCCTCTATGACATTGACTGGACTGCCGCTGTGCGCGGTAAACTCGGCTATGCTTTTGACAATAAATGGATGCTCTATGGCAGCGGCGGTGTGGCCTTTGCCCGCGAGAGCCAGTCGCGCGAGCAATATCGTGTCAGTGCAGACAGTTCTGACAAGGTCACAGAAATTGCGCTGACTGAAAAGGAGAAAGCAACACGATTCGGCTGGACAGCCGGCGGCGGGATTGAATATGCCATTAATGACCGGTGGTCGGTGATGGCGGATTATTCCTACACACGTTTCGGCAAAACCAATTTCAACTTTAACAATGCCCGTGCCGGTATCATGCGTGACTGGGAAACACAGGAAAAGATTGGTGTTGAGATTGTTGACCCGTCAAAACAGCCGGGCATGGGTGACTTCTGCACTCAGTTCCCGCAATATTGTGAGCCTTACGAAAAAGCGATCTATGAGACCGTCAAACATGAAGGATCGTCGAGTGTTAAAAACGGACGCAAAGCATCCAATTCGCTTGATTTTCATACATTCAAAATCGGTGTGAATTACCGGTTCTGACAGGGCTCAAAAGCCGGTCTGAGTTTCTCAGACCGGCTTTTTTTATTTAATGTTCAGAGCCTGTATGGCCATGTTCTTTGCGTTTGGCAGCATCATCCACCAGCTCATACCACATGGCGTTGAGCACCGCGAAAGCCGCTGCGAGAGGTAGTCCTAAAACCCAGGCGAAATACCACATTTAAAACCTCATATTATATAAGAGACAGAAATGATGACGGAAACGGGCATCAGTAATGCCCCTCTTCCAGATCGCTTTCCGTCACTTTTCCGCGCAGCACATAATAGACCCAGCTCGTATAGAGCATGATGATCGGCAGCATAATGCCGGTGCTGATCAGCATGATGAACAGGGTCAGATGGCTGGATGAGCTGTCCCAAACCGTCAGGCTGGCACTCGGATTCAGCGAGGATGGCAGAATGAACGGGAACATCGCCACACCGACCGATGTAATCACACCGAAGATCGACAATTTACCGAACAGCAATGCCACGAGCGGACGCCGTGCCCACAAAAAGAGGATCACCGCGAAAGGCGACAGCAGGCCAAGTGCAGGTACAGCCCACAGAGCCGGATAACGCAGATAATTGGCAAGCCATGCGCCTTGCTCAACCACTGCGGTTTTAAACAGCGGGTTAGACGGGCCGTTCGGATCAATCTCACTGGTAATGCGGTAACCCAGACCGGATTTCCAGAGATACAGCCCTGCGGCGACATAAAAGACCACTGTCAGCAATGCAAGAAGCGTACCGTATTTTTTAGCACGCTCAGCCACAATGCCTGTGGTTTTGACACAGAGCCACACACAACCATGCATGGCCAGCATGATGACCGACATCAGACCTGCCAGCAGCGCAAACGGGTTAAGCAAGGCAAAGAATGAACCTTCATAGAAGATCATCATATCGTCATTGATACGGAACGGCACGCCGAGCAGCACATTGCCGACAGCCACACCAAAAATCAGTGACGGCACAAAACCACCGATGAACAATGCCCGGTCCCAATTGTTGCGCCACAGCGCGCTTTCACGCTTGTTGCGGTATTTAAAGCCGACCGGCCGCAGGATCAGTGCGAACAAAATGATGAACATCGCCAGATAGAAGCCGGAGAAAGACACCGCGTAAAGCTGCGGCCATGCGGCAAAAATCGCACCACCGGCCAGAATGAGCCAGACCTGATTGCCTTCCCAGACCGGTTCAATGGTTTCCAGCACCAGTCTGCGTTCCAGATCGGTGCGGGCAACAAATGGCAGCATGGTTTCAATACCAAGGTCAAAACCATCCATCGCCGCAAAGCCGATGAGCAGCACACCCAGCAATACCCACCAGATCAGACGTAAGGTTGAATAATCAAGAAGTTCGGACAAAACCATTATTTTGCCTCCCCGATTTGTACCGGTTTACTGGGAACAGGTTTCTCAAAGGGTGCGGAAACCGGAGCATGATCCGGCTGCGGCCCGTTGCGGATCGCACGGATCATCACGCCCATCTCAATAATGAACAGAACTGTATAGATCAGGATAAATCCGGTCAGCGAGATCAGCACGGTTACGGGGCTGAGATTGGAAACCGCCACGGCTGTTGGCAGAACCCCTTCAATACTCCATGGCTGACGGCCGAATTCCGCAACCAGCCAGCCCATTTCTGCAGCCAGCCAAGGCAGAGGAATAGAGAAGACCGCAACCCAGAGCAGCCAGCGGTGTTTGTCCAGTTTTCTGCGTGCAGACAGGAAAAAGAAGGTACCGGTCAGCAACAGGAAATAGAAGCTCAAGCCCACCATCACACGGAAGGCAATGAACAGCGGCAGCACACCTGGAACAGTATCATTGGCGGCAGCCACGATCTGCTCATCCGTAGCAGTGCGCGGATCATCAACATATTTCTTCAGCAGCAGACCATAACCCAGACGCTCACCATATTGTTCAAAAGCCTGTTTGGCTTCTGCCGGTGCCTGCTCGCCCCGTGGCGTCGCTTTGATTGTCTGCAAGGCATCATAGGCCCTGATGCCGTCACGGATGCGATCCTGAGCCTGCAAAACCAGCTGGTTAATACCCGGAATTTCAATGGTCAGCGAGCGCGTACCGATCAGCCCCATCACATAGGGAATGTGAATGGCATAATGGGTCACACGGTTTTCCTGATCCGGCACACCAATCAGCGTGAAGGATGCCGGAGCCGGTTCTGTATCCCACATGGCCTCAATCGCAGCCATTTTCATGCTCTGATGGTCGGATGTCAGATAGCCGCTTTCATCCCCCAGCACCACAACCGACAAAGCACCGGCCAGACCGAAAGAAGCCGCCACAGTCATCGAGCGTTTGGCAAGTTCCAGATGACGGCCTTTGAGCATATACCATGCCGAAACACCGAGAATGAAAATGGAAGCTGTGACATAACCGGCAGATACTGTGTGCACGACCTTGGCCTGCGCAACAGGGTTGAAAACAACGGCAAAGAAGTCCGTGATTTCCATACGCATGGTTTCAGGGTTAAAGCGCGATCCGACCGGATTTTGCATCCAGCCATTGGCAACCAGAATCCACAAAGCGGAAATATTGGAGCCGATCGCCATCAGATAGGTCACGGTCAAGTGGCCGATTTTGGACAGGCGATCCCAGCCGAAGAAAAACAGGCCGATAAAGGTTGCTTCCAGAAAGAAAGCCATCAGCCCTTCGAGCGCCAGCGGCGCACCGAAAATATCCCCGACATAGTGACTGTAATAACTCCAGTTCATACCGAACTGGAATTCCATCACAACGCCGGTGGCGACACCGGTTACAAAGTTAATACCAAACAATGTACCCCAGAATTTTGTCATTTGCCGCCAGATCAGGCGGCCGGTCATCACATAGACCGTTTCCATGATCGCCAGCAGAATAGACAGGCCGAGCGTCAAAGGAACAAACAAAAAGTGGTACATGGCGGTGACTGCAAATTGCAGACGGGATAGTGAAACAATATCCAGTTCCATCATCATCCGCCGCGGGGGCGCGGCGCTCCTGTTGTAGCTTAGCGCCGGAAACTATTCGGTATCCGGCAAACTATGCTTGAAAACAAAGCTTTTACGCGTCTCTCCGGAAAATAGGGGGCATTCCGGTCAAAATGCGCGTATATCAAACAGTCCGTATGACCGGCATTGTTGCCGGAAATGTCTGTGAGAAACCTGCAGGGCGGATATGCTCTATCTATTTGCTTTTATTCGTATCTTGTCCGAAAACCGCTTTGCACTTTTCGGGACACGCTTAAAATAGACCAATTCTAGATTATACTAATTTATAGCATCAGGAAATGCATATCCGTTCCGGCTGGTAATACCGGCCGGTTACAGGGTTCTCACAGTGTGGGAATGAAAGCGGCGCTTGGGAGAAAACCGCTTTCAAAATCAGATAATGTGATCCGTTTTTGTCAGATCATCCCTCTGATTATGTATAAAAGATCATGCTTCATAAAGCGGGGCTTCCTTTTCAAAGACATGGCTGTTAACGCGTCCGGCTCCGGACAGGTATTCTTGTTAAACCTGACGCAGTGTCTTCAGAATATCTGAAAATGCCTGCGTTCCTTTCAGTGCTTCTGCCGTCATGCGACCATTGCTCATTACGACAATACGGTCGGCAATCTCAGCTTCACGGCGCAGATGCGTCGCAATAATCATAGTTCTGCCGTGGCCACCATTCTGACTTGTGGCCTGTGCCAGCCGCTGCAGAATGTCCTGCGCAGTGGCTTTCTCCAGCCCTTCTGTCGGTTCATCCAGCAGCCAGAGCGGGGTATTGTGCAAAAACAGGCGCGCCAGTGCGAGACGGCGAGCCTGCCCGCCGGACAGACCAAGGCCGCCCTCGCCAAGCATTGTTTCCAACTGCTGCGGCATGTCACCTACCGTTTCTGACAGGCCGGCCATTTCCAGTGCCTGCATCAGATCATCGTCCGTTGCCTTTGGCTGAGCAAGACGCAGATTTTCCGCGAGACTATCCTGAAACAGCTGGGTTTTCTGCGTCAGCAACGTTGCTGCCTCATGACGGATAATACCGGAATCCGCGGTCACCTCACCGGCCAGCAAAGCCATGAGCGTCGATTTACCTGTGCCGCTTGTGCCGACAATCGCCAGTTTTTCACCCTTGCGCACGCTCAGACTGATATCCTGCAGCACCAGAGGCATCTTGTCCTCATAGCGCATATTGATCTGTTCCAGATAAACAGCCTCATGAGGATCGGCCGGTTGTACAGGCACATAGAAATGCGGCTGGGTTTCATAACGGTCGCCAACGCGGTGCGCAGCCATCAGCGTGCGGCCAAGTTCCATGGCACCACGGCGTAATGCTGCAAACGGTTCCATCGCACCCAGTGCCATCAGCAGCGCAAAGGCAGCAACAGCAGGTGAAATAGTGCCAGCCTCTGCAAGCCAGACACCGCCGAGCAAAGCAACACAGAGCAGCAAAGCCGTAGCGATACCAAAACCGGCACCGACCGAAATTTCAATCCGGTTGAGCTGATCATCAGCATCGGACAATCTTTTGTCAGCCGCACATATGCTTGCGCTTTGCGCCTGCAATCGTCCCGCCATCAGCAGATCGGTCTGGCCGGAGACCAGATCAATGCTGCGCGCGCGTACGGCTTCAACAGCTTTGGCACGGCGGCGCATCGGCTTCATCGCCCAGAGTGCTGCAATCAACGGCAGGCCAAAACCGGCAAGTACCAAAACCGCCACCATTGCCAGCGAGAAAGTGCTATCCATCAGCCAGAAAGCAAAACCAACCACCAGCATGGTGACAAAAGCCGCACCGGCAGGCACCAGCACGCGCAGATAAAGCGCATCCAGCGCATCAATATCCGCCGTCAGGCGGAACAGCAGACGGCTCGGACGGCGCAAAAGTTCTTTTGCTGCCTGCGGTGCAGCCCAGCTGCGGAACAATTTCTCGCGCAATGCCGCCAGCACAGCCAGCGTTGCATCATGCGTAACCAGACGCTCCGCATAGCGCGACGCAGTGCGCAGAATAGCCAGCAGACGAATACCCGCAGCCGGTGCAAATACGTCGAAAGCCAAAGCTGTGGCCGTTGCCAGACCGGCAATTGCCGTTGCTGTGATAAACCAGCCGGACAGACCAAGCAGCAGAATACCGCACAAAACAGTCACAGCAGCGAGCAACATACCGGCCCATAATTTGCCGCGCTTTTCCGAGAAAAACAGTTTGAGAACAGGTTTCAGAACTGCAAGTTTCTTCATTCTGCCGCCCTCCGTGCAGAACATACAGGTGCAGCAGCATTGCCGCTGTCTTCCTGCACATGCAGATTTTCCGCACCGCTCAGCCTGTCAACGCGAATGATGCGTCCCATTTTGCGCGCCAGTTCTTCATCATGGGTGGCAATAATCAATGTCTTGCCTTGCGCCATAGCCAGAAGACCCTCTGTTGCCTTGAGCGCGGTTTCACTGTCGAGATGGGCAGTCGGCTCGTCGGCAAAGATAATATCCGCACCGGATTTCAGAGCTGCCCTTGCCAATGCCAGACGCAGGCCTTCACCACCGGAAAGACCGGTGCCGTTTTCACCAAGATCACTGGCTGCAGCGGCAGAGGCCACATTATCCAGCGCTGCTGTCTTCAATGCAGCCTGCACATCGCTCAGGGCAAAACCTTCACGGCCGAGCGTAATATTGGAACGCACAGAACCGGAAAAAATATGCGGCTTCTGGCCGATCCATGAGAATTGCTGACGCAGCGTGTCAGCACTGCTCTGATCGAGCACGGTATCATGGATCAGAACATCACCACTGCGTGGTGCGATCAGACCGGCCATCATCGCCAGCAGCGTTGATTTACCGCTACCGCTTGGCCCCAGGAGAGCAACATGCTCGCCTTGCGCAATCTGCAAGCTAAAGCCGGAGAGCAGATCAGTCTCGTCATCTGCATCATAGCTGAAATCCACATCGCGCAGTGTGACAGCATGGTTTTTTTCTGTCTCAGCGGGTATCGCATTCGCAGCAACCGCGGTGAGTTTCATACCGCCTGCACTGATATTTTCCAGCGCATCAATCGCGGCTTCACCGGCAGCGCGGTCATGCCAGACGGCAGAAAGTTCGCGCAGCGGTTCAAAAAATGTCGGCGCCAGCAGCAGGATAAACAGCCCCTGCCCCAATGTCAGCGTTGCGCCCCACGCGCCGAAATTCAGCTCGCCCAAGAGGTGGAAGCCGATATAAACCGCAACCATCGCCACGCCGAGCGCAGAAAACAGCTCCAGTACCGCTGAGGACAGGAAAGCAATACGCAACACGATCATGGTTTTATGGCGCAGCGTTTCCGCATTATGGCGCAAGCGCTGTGCGGTCAGGTCAACAGCGTGGAATGTGCGGATTGTTGCCAGTCCGCGCAAACGGTCGAGCAGGAAACCATTCATCTGCCCCATTTCCACCAGCTGTTCTTCACTGGCGGCTTTGGCGCGATAACCGATCAGCGCCATGAAAACCGGAATAAGCGGTGCCGCAACCAGCAAGACCAGTGCCGCAGCCCATGAATACCACAGCACAGCAATGAGAAAGACAATCGGAACGATCATAACTTTCATCTGCACCGGCTGGTAACGCGACCAATAAGTCACTACCATTTCGGCCTGTTCGGCGAGAATGCTTGCCGCCTCACCCGATGCCGCACGGTTGCGATCCAGCGGGGAGCGGTCAGCCAGCGCCTGCACCGATTTTGCACGCAGATCAGACAGTGCCGCGCGCGATGTTTTAAAGGCAATCCGCTCGCCCGCGCCCTGCAAAATGGTACGCAGCAGGCCAAGCAGAAAAATACCGGCAACGATCGTCAGAAGATTGCTGACTGTCCCGCTGACGGTCAGCTCATTAATCGCATAGGCCATCAGGCCCGCCTGCGGCAGCCAGATCAGCGCCGCCAGAACCTGTAACCAGCCGCCTTTGCGTAAATTGGCCGGTTGTGCACGTTTTTTACGGCGTCGTGCAGACGCCTTTACAGTTCCGGCAGCCTTGTCGCTGCCGGTAACTGTTGCTGCATCAGACATGGATCGTTCCGGCGTTGCCGCCGGAATTTCCGAAGGGGCAGACGAACCGGATAAAGCTTCACTCACTCCGTCCCTCCTTTCACTCTGATTGTCCTTCTTTTTTCTGCGCACGGCTGCGGCCGAGCGAGACGATTTTGTCCTTGGCTTCAAGGAAACGCGTGACCTTTGACCCCATGCTCAAAAGCATTGTCAGTCGTTCGGTTTCGAGCGATTTCACATCATCATACCAGTTGGTCAGGCGTTCAATCAGACCATGCATATCGCCCATACGCGCTTGCGCAAATGCATCACTCTCCGTTGTCGGCTTTTCCATGAGAATTTCACGCAACACACTCAAAGTCGGATCGACTTCGCGTTTTTTGCGTTCTTCCGCCAATGTGCGCAGAATCTGCCAGACATCGCCCGGTGTGGAATAAAAATCGCGACGGTCACCCGGAATGTGCTTCAGCAAAACAAGGTTCCAACCTTGCAGCTCTCTGATACCCATAGAAACATTCGACCGTGAGACGCCAAGGGCATCCACGATCTGATCGGCACAGAGCGGGTCTTTAGAAAGATAGAGCAAGGCATAGATCTGCCCGACCGTGCGGTTGATACCCCAGCGGCTGCCCATTTCACCGAAGTGCAGTACAAATGATTGTACGATTGGCGACAATTCCAAATCAGTTGCTCCCGTATTTTCTGAACTTTCAGAAATTACTGAAATTTCAGATATTATTATTGTTGCTCCTCCGCAACCCGCAAAGCAGGTCTGGACAATAAGTCGCAACACAAATCAGAGAAGAGGCACGTCCAGAAATCGCTAATAAAGGTCGTTTGAGGTCGGCAATTGCCGGCTGTCATCCGTTTTATCGCGATGCATGGTTGCCCGCGTCAATAGCATCAGTGTTACCGGCGTTGTCACAAACACAAAAGCGGTAATTAACAGTTCATGCAAAACCGGTCGCGATTGCAAGACTGTAAAGAAAATAATTGATGCAATGAGAATGCCGCCGACGCCAAAAGTCGTGCCGAGTGTCGGGGCATGAATCCGTTCATAGAACTTTTTAAAGCGCAAAAGACCGATCGCACCGATCAGCGTAATCAGTGATCCGCCCAGCAAAAAGACCGAAACCAGAATGGCTGCCCAGAGCGGCAGTTGCGTTGCATGGTTCATTCGATTACCTCGCCGCGCATCAGGAACTTTGCCAGCGCCACGCTGGACACAAAGCCCAGCAGCGCAATCACCAAGGCAGCTTCAAAATAAATCGATGTGCCGGTACGAATACCGAAGGTGATAAACAACATCATCATCGTCGCATAAAGCGTATCCAGACCCAATATACGGTCCTGCGCACGCGGCCCTGCGATCAGACGCCATGTTGCACAAAGCAGAGCTGCACCCAGACAAAGCTGGGACAAAAGCAGCGCCCAGGATAAAATCACTGTACTCATGTGAAAATCTCCATCAGCAGGCGTTCATAATGCTGTTTTATCACGGTGCGGAACTCATCTTCTCCGTCTTTATCGAGAATATGAATCAGCAAAACACCCGTTACGGGATTAAAATTTGCCCATGCCGTACCAGGCGTTGAGGTCACGATACAGGCCAGAATGCCGAGCGGCAAACGTCCGCGCAATTGCAGGCTGATGGTCACAAATCCTGCCTGACGCTCTGGCCGGTCAAAAAGAATGATTTTGATGACCGCAATATTTGACCAGAAAATATCGGCAACAACGCGGAAAAACAGTTCGATAATTGCCCGTACCGAGCGAACCCGCACCGGTTCCGGATCCAGCGAGGTAAAAGCCAGACCTGCGCCCAATGCAATGAAAAAGCCCAAAATCGTATGACCGGGTGTGAAGCCGTTGAGCAGCAGCCACATGATCCAGAAGCTCAGCGACAAAACGGGATGCGGAAACAATGCTCTCATTGTGCGTCTCCCTTCGCAGCCGGTGTACTGGCAGCGGCCGGTTCAAATCCCGCTGAGCGTTTTGCGTCCAGAACATGGTCGATATAATTATGCGGACGATGCAGTGCCTGCGCGGTCGCATCGAGATAGCGCATCACTGGTGCCGCCTGAATGGTCAGAGCGAGACACAGAAACAACAGCCCCGCCACCGGCACCAGCTCAATAATCAGCACGCGCGGTACATTGCCTTCCATCGACGCCCAGAAAGTACGGATACCGGAGCGCGACATCGCAATTAGTGCCGAGACACCGGACAGAATAATCAGCGTGACATAGGCCCAGCTTGCTGCGGAAATCGGTGCATCCGTGCCCATGCCAGCCGGATTGAACAATGCCGACAACAGCGAGATTTTTGCCACGAAACCGGAAAATGGCGGCAAACCAATCAGCAAAATAGCGCTGACGGCAAAACAGGCACCGAGAATAGCAAGCGTTGCAGGCAAAACTGTGCCGACTTCCTCTTCCTCTTCTTCTTCCTCGTCACCATAGGCTTCAATCGTCACCGCCAACACGTTGGCCGCCGCATCCTGACCGCGCTCCACCAGCTCAATCAGCAGAAAGAAAGCCGCAATCGTCAGCGTTGAGCTGATCATATAGAACAGAGCGCTGCCGGTTACCGCCACATTGCCCGTACCGATTGCCGCCAGCAATGTACCGGAAGAAACCAACACGCTGTAACCGGCAATACGCCCGAGCGCCTGCGATGCCAGTACCCCGATCAGACCGAAAGTGATCGTCGCCAGACCGATGTAAAACAGTCCTGCATCACCGAAACCTGTTGTCCGTGGTGTCAGCTCACCGAAAAACAGTAAAGACAGGCGCAGCAAAACATAAATACCGACCTTGGACATGATCGCGAACAATGCGGCCACCGGTGCGGCCGCAGCCGTATAGGTTGTCGGCAGCCAGAAATTCAGCGGCCATGCACCGGCTTTCACCAGAAATGCCGTGCCGAGAATGGCACCGCCAGCCTGCAGGAACATCAGATCATCTGCCGGTACATTGGGAATGCGCTGTGCCAGATCGGCCATATTCAGTGTGCCGGTCACGCCATAGATCATGCTGACGCCGATCAGAAACAGCGATGAGGCCGCGAGATTGACGGCAATATAATGCAAGCCCGCTTTAACGCGGGTGGCACCGGAGCCATGCAGTACCAGCCCGTAAGATGCCGCCAAGAGCACCTCGAAAAACACAAACAGGTTGAACAGATCACCGGTCAGGAATGCGCCGTTCAGCCCCATCAGCAGCAGCTGGAACAGCGTATGGAAATGCGAACCTGCTTTGTGCCAGCGTGCCAGCGCAAAACACAGTGCCGCCAGTCCGAGAATGCTGGTCAGCAGCACCATCATTGCCGAGAAACGATCCAGCACCAGCACAATCGCATAGGGTGCCGGCCAGTTACCCAGCAGATAAGGAAGTACGCGGTCGTCCGGCGTATTGGCCATATTGACCAGCATGATCGCCACAACAAACAGCACAAAAGTTGCTGCAATGCTGATTGCAGCTTTCAGCACACGGCGACGCTCATCATAGAGCAGCAACAAAGCTGCGGTGATGAGCGGCAGCAGAATCGGCGCGATAATCAGATGTTCCTGCCAATCCTGCATTACTGGCTCTCCCTGCCGTCAACATGGTCGGTACCGGTCAGACCACGGGAAGCCAGCATGACCACCAGAAACAGGGCTGTCATGGCAAAGCCGATCACAATCGCAGTCAGTACCAGTGCTTGCGGCAACGGATCGGTATAAAGAGCGGGATCAGGCTGATCGCCCAGAATAGGCGCGGAATCTGTGCGCAGACTGGCCATACTGAAAATAAACAGATTAACCGCATAGGAAATCAGTGACAGACCGATAATCACCTGAAAAGTACGCGGACGCTGCAAAAGCCACAGGCCGGAAGCTGTCAAAATACCGATACCGAGAGCAAGAATAAGTTCCATTAGCGTCCCTCTCCCTGCTTAACGAGTATGGCCTGTTCAGCCTGTTCCGATTGTGTTTTTTCCGAGCGGCGATGACGGATCGACTGGTGTGCCAAGGCAATCAGCATCAGAACGGTGGCACCGACCACAAGTGTAAAGACGCCGATGTCAAACAGCAGTGCGGATGCCACCGGCATTTTGCCGATCAGCGGTACTTCCGCATAATCAAAATAGGTGGTGAGAAACGGATAACCGGCAAAGAATGAACCGGCACCGGTTGCCGCTGCGGTCAGCAAACCGAAGCCCATCCATTTCACCGGCAGAATGCGCAAATGGCTTTCCACCCAGCGGGTACCAAAGGCGAGATATTGCAGAATAAAGCCGATCGCCATCGTAATACCGGCCGCAAAACCGCCACCCGGCAGATCATGACCGCGCAGCAGCAAATGCATGGCGAAAACGATAATCACGCCGAACAAATATTGCATAATCACAGAAGGCACAGCGAGATATTCGGACAGGGTTGCACCGGCATGACGCTCCGGATCAGCCTCGTCAAAAGCGTTCTGGATTTTCTGCTGTTGCGGGGATTCCATAGTGTCCGATGCCGGACGGAAACGACGCAGCAGCGCATAAACCGTCAGACCGACAATACCAAGCACCGTGATTTCTCCCAGCGTATCAAAGCCGCGGAAATCCACCAGCAACACATTGACCACATTCTTGCCGCCAGCTTCCGTATAGGAATTGCCGAGGAAATAATCGGCAAGCGTTGCAGGGCTGAAACGGGTCATCATTGCATAGGACACAAGCGCCATACCGCCGCCGCCCGCCAGTGCGATAATCAGATCGCGGTAACGGCGTAAGCGCGGTACAAGAGGAATGCTTGCATTTTCATCTTCCTGCCAGCGTTTCGGCAGCCAGCGCAGACCAAGCAGCAACAGAACTGTGGTGACAATCTCAACCAGCAACTGCGTAACCGCGAGATCCGGTGCGGAGAGCCACACAAATGTAAAACAGGTCACAAGCCCGGCGCCACCAAGCAACATCAGCGATGCCAGCCGGTGATATTTAGCCTGATAGGCTGCACCGACCGCACAAAGCGCGCCGATCAGCCAGACAATGGCAAAGACCGGATCCACAGGAAGCGGCACCAATGGCCCCATAAATAGTCCCGCCTGATAAACAGGCCAGGCACCGGCAAAAATCGCAATCAGCATCAGCACCCGCATTTGCGGTTGCAAGCGACGTGTTCCGAACCGGCTTTCAATACTACGCGCCCATTTCCATGAAACAGTTACCAGCACCAGCTCAAAAATACGCTGACCATTGAGATGGCGCAGCAATGGCGGCCCTTCATCGCATTTTGCCAGATAGTTTTTCATCACCATGAAGATCACGGTTCCGCCGATCAGCGCAATCACACTCATCAGCAGCGGCACATTAAAGCCGTGCCAGATTGCAAGGCTGTATTCCGGTGTGGCACCGCCAAGAACCGACACGACAGCCGTGTGCAGGAACGGTCCGACAATCAATGTCGGCACAATACCGATCAGCAGGCAGAGCAGCACCAGCAACTCAATCGGGAAACGTACCCATTGCGGCGGCTCTTTCGGTGTATGCGGCAGGTCAACCGGTGCGGGACCAAAGAAGGTCGAATAGATAAAGCGGATCGAATAAGCGACACTGAAAGCGCTCGCCAGCGTTGCCACATAAGGCGTGACCGTATCGAGCCATGAAGACAGATGTGTCTCCACCGTTTCCGCAAAGAACATTTCTTTGGAAATGAAGCCGTTCAGCAGTGGTACACCGGCCATCGCCGCACTGGCAACCATCGCCAAAGTTGCCGTAATCGGCATGAAGCGGAACAAACCGCTTAGTTTTCGCAGGTCGCGCGTGCCGGTTTCATGATCGATAATCCCCGCCGCCATAAACAGCGAAGCTTTGAAGATCGCATGATTGACCATATGGAAAATCGCGGCAACAGCTGAAAGAGGACTGCCAAGGCTGAGCAAAGCGGTAATCAGCCCCAGATGACTGATGGTTGAATAGGCAAGCAGGCCTTTCAGGTCCTGCTGGAACAGCGCAAACCAAGCGCCCAGCAGCAAAGTCGTCAGACCGGCAAGCCCAAGCAGCCAGAACCATTCTTCTGTGCCCGCCAGTGCAGGCCACAGCCTTACCATCAGAAACACGCCGAGCTTAACCATCGTGGCGGAGTGCAGATAGGCTGAAACCGGTGTCGGCGCGGCCATCGCATTCGGCAGCCAGAAATGGAACGGAAATTGTGCGCTCTTGGTGAAAGTACCAAGCAGGATCAGCACCAAAGCCACCGTATAAAGCGGATGGTTTTTAATCAGATTACCCGATGCCAGAATAACATCCAGCTCATAACTGCCGACAATATGACCAAGCAGCAGCACACCGAGCAACAGGCCGAAACCGCCAAGACCGGTAACGGTCAGCGCCATACGCGCGCCGTCACGGGCGCTGACATTCTGATACCAGTAACCAATCAGCAGGAAGGAAAAAATACTGGTGAGTTCCCAGAACACCACCATCAGGATCATATTGCCCGATAGCACCACGCCGAGCATCGCGCCCATAAAGGCAAGAAAGAATGAGAAAAAGCGCGGCACCGGATCTTCCGATGACATATAATAGCGCGCATAGATCACCACGAGCAGGCCGATGCCTGTGACCAGCATGGCAAACAGCCAGGCAAGACCATCCATCCGCAAAGTGACATTGAGACCATAGGCAGGCAACCATGCCATCTGCGTGTGCAGAACTTTACCACCGGTCACATAAGGATAAAGCGCAATAGTCAGCAGCAATGCGGCAACCGCGGTCAGCCCCGCGAACCAGACAGCAACCTGCCGGTCATTCGATCTGAGAAGGCCTGTAAGGGCGCAGCCAATAAATGGCAGTATGATGAGCAAAAAAAGGACTTTTCCGTCCGTCACCATCCGCGCCTGCCCTCCTCAAATTCCTCAAGAGCGGTTTTCACTCTCATAAAACTACATAATAGAAACGAAATTATCTCGTTAAATCCGGTTGTTATTATGTGGTTTTGGCCTGCATAATAGCAAGTGCTTGATTGCAACTTATGTCTGCAATTTCCCGATCTCAGGCACAAAATTTCCGATTTCGATGGCTTTTACACAAGGTGTGGAAAAACTCGCCCGCAAATTATCTATTAAATTGGTTTGATGACAAAACTGAGCGCGGATTATGACATGTTTTTTTCATCAGCAGGCAAGTTCCGCCGTTGTTTCTGCAATTGTCGAATCAACCGGAATAGCCGAAGCTGCAAAGTACAATTAATACAGGCATACAGGAATATCTTATGGGTCCGCAGACAGACAGCGTCCAGTCCTCTCCGTCCTTACCGGCAAAAACGCAGATCGCGATTATCGGCGGCGGGATTATCGGTGTGTCCACGGCACTTTATCTGGCGCAGCGCGGTATTCCTGTAACCCTGCTGGAAAAAGGTGTGATTGCCGGTGAGCAATCCAGCCGCAATTGGGGCTGGTGCCGTCATACCGGCCGCGACAGCCGCGAAATGCCGCTGATTGTTGAGAGTATGAAACAATGGGCGCAGATGAATGCGCTGACCGGCAGGGAAACCGGCTTCCGCACCACCGGCATCGCCTTTGCAGCGGAAAAAGAAGAAAATCTGGATAAATGGCGCGAATGGGTGAGCATTGCCAAAGAGCACGGCATTGACAGTCAGGTTGTAGGCAAACAACAGGCCGAAGCGCTGGCACCCGGCCTGCAGCGTTCACTCTATGGTGCGCTCTATACCGCGGCTGACGGCCGCGCAGAGCCGCAAAAAGCAGCGCCTGCCATTGCAGAAAAAGCGCGCGAGCTCGGCGCTGTCATTATGCAAAATTGTGCCGTGCGCCGGATTGAAACCACCAATGGCCGCGTCAGCACTGTAATTACCGAACAAGGCGCGATTGAGTGTGAAGCTGTAGTGATTGCCGGCGGCAGCTGGTCCCGTCTGATTTGCTCTGATCTGGGTATTACCCTGCCGCAACTGAAAATGCGCTCCTCGGTCTTGCGCACCACACCGGTTGAAGCCGGCGTTGAGTCTGCCATCGCCTTTTCAGACTTCGCACTGCGCAAACGGATGGATGGCGGCTATACAGTTGCCAGCCTCTCAGGCAGTATTGCCGATATCGTGCCGGACAGTTTCCGCTTTCTGCCCAAATTCATTCCTGCATTGCGCACTGAATGGAAAACCGTACGCCTGCGGTTCGGCCAGCGCTTTATTGAAGAAGCTTTTGAGTGGAAATTACGCCCCGCAGATCAGACATCTATCTTCGAGAAAATCCGTATTCTTGATCCGGAGCCGCATAAAGCTGGCAATCAGGCCGTTTTCAAAGCGCTGCAACAAGCTTTGCCTGCCTTCAGAAATGTACAAATCGCCCAGCAATGGGCAGGTCTGATTGATACGACGCCGGATATTGTACCGGTCATCTCGCCGCTGGATCATCTGCCGAATTGCATTGTCGCCACCGGGTTTTCCGGCCATGGCTTTGGTATCGGCCCCGGTGCAGGAAAACTGATCGCCGATATGGTGACCGGTGAAAAGCCCGTTGTTGACCCTTCACCGTTTCATATCAACCGCTTCAGCGATGGCTCAAAAATCCATATTGAAATGTGGTGATATGCCAGAGCGGCTCCGGTTATTATTGAATCGGCAGAACCGCTCTGACTCTTTATTTTAATAAGCATCTCATCCGATCGAAACGGGATAAGAAAACAGTCCGCCGGACTGTTTTCCCCGCGAAGGCGCTTCGCACTTTTCGGGATGCGCTCTAAATTAAGCGCATCAAATACAACCCTGCCATCAGGGCTGCTGCCCCAAAAATCACAGAGGACAGGATATAAGCCAGTGCCGTGCCAATATACCCGCTTTCCATGAGCAGCACTGTTTCCAGTGAAAAGGCAGAGAATGTCGTGAAACCACCCATAATACCGGTGGTAAGAAACAATTTCCAGTTCTCCGCGAGGCCGCTACGCGCTGAAAAATAGCCGATAATCAGCCCCATCAGCAGAGAGCCGGTAATATTGACCGCAAATGTACTGAGCGGAAACATTGTCAGTGCAGAGAAACGTGACAGTAGCAAACCGGTGCCGTAACGGGCTGCCCCGCCGATCCCTGCTCCGAGAAAAACAATCAGAAAATTCATATTGCTCCCCTGACCGCTTCTGTTTTTGTCAGCTGTTTTCCTGATCGCTGTCGTCAACCGGCTTGCCGGGAATGACATAAGCATCTGACAGCCAGCGGTTTAAGTCGACACTGCGGCAGCGCGGCGAACAAAACGGATAAGAGTCGCGTATTGAGGGTTTTCCGCATTCAGGGCAAGGCCGCGTCGGACGCAACGGCGTCACATTTTCATAGGAGACGGCAGGTTTGTCTTTATCCGCCATCACACTTTGCCTTCATGCCACTGGTCATAAACCGGAAAATTTTCACCTTCCAGCAATGCCTGCGTTTCATGCAACGGCAGGCCGACAATATTACTGTAGGAACCGACCATTTTGACAATAAAACTGCCTGCCAGCCCCTGAATAGCATAGCCGCCAGCTTTGCCGCGCCATTCACCGGAACTGATATAAGCATCCATCTGGCGGCGGCTGAGCCGGTCAAAGCGCACACGGCTTTCAACCAATACCTGACGCAGGCTGCCTTTCGGCGTGACCAGACAAACACTCGTAAAAACTTTATGGGCACGGCCGGAAAGCAGGCGCAGACAATCAAGCGCCACATCCTCACTCTCCGCCTTAGGCAGGATCTGCCGTCCCACGCCTACCACAGTATCGGCTGCGAGAATGAAAGCGGATTTATAATCCGCATCATTCTTCAGCTTGTCCTTGGCTCTTTCTGCTTTCTGTTTTGACAAACGTTTTGCCAGCGAACGGGGATGTTCCGAACGCTGTGGTGTTTCATCAATATCAGCAGGCTGCAGAAATGCAGGCTCAATACCGATTTGCGCCAGAAGCTCAATGCGCCGCGGCGATGCCGAGGCCAGTACCAGAGGATAGGACATTGTTGTCTTCATGGTCAGATATGAGTCCGGCAGCAGAAATTTTATTTAAAGCGGTAGGTAATACGACCTTTGGAAAGGTCATAAGGGGTCATTTCCACCAGTACCTTGTCGCCGGCCAGAACGCGAATGCGGTTTTTACGCATACGACCAGCCGTATGAGCGATGATTTCATGTTCGTTTTCGAGTTTTACCCGAAACATAGCATTCGGCAAAAGTTCCGTTACAATACCCGGGAACTCAAGGACTTCTTCTTTAGCCATACGTAACCTGTCTTTTAGTTTAATAAATCTGCATCATGCAGAAGGTCTGAATTTGCGCGGAACCTATATGATTAGAGTCCGTTTGTGAACAACTGAAATGGAGAACTGTTAAAAGCTCTGCTGAATCACAGAAAACGTTCAGTAATTTTCTGTTTTAAACGATCGCGAACGTCGCGGTAGGCCGATAAACGCTGCTCCCGTGAACCGGTGACCAGTGTCGGATCAGGCATCGGCCAATATTCCACATTGGCCGCAAAACTGCGCATCCGCTCCAATACCACATGATGTGCCTGCGGTGTCAGCGTAATAATCAGGTCAAAATAACCGTCATTCAGCTCTTCCAGTCCGACAGGCTGTCTTTCATTCAGTGACAACCCCTCTTCCTCAAGCACCGCATCCACAAACATATCACGTTCACCGCGTGTTACACCCGCTGATGCGACATAGGTTTTGCCCCGCAGCATGGAACGGGTGAGAATCTCCGCCATCGGCGAGCGTATCGCATTCATTCCGCAAACGAACAGAACGGAAGCCGGTTTTTTGACAGTGACAGCATCTGCATGAGCATCCGGTAACGGATCAGGAATTATGCTCATCCGTCACCCGCGCCAGTGCAACACACAGACAAGCGTAAACAAACGCCGTGCCGTATCGAAATCAAGGTCGATCTTACCTTCAAGCCGGTTCATTAAGGTCTGAGAACCTTCATTATGCAAGCCGCGCCGCCCCATATCAATCGCCTCAATACGGCTCGGCGTTGCCGAGCGGATGGCTGCATAATAGCTTTCGCAGATCAGAAAATAATCTTTGACCGTTTTACGCAGCGGAGACAGCGAGAGAATATGCGTTGCCACAAGCTCCCCTGCCTCACGCGTAATATTGAAGATCAGGCGTTTTTCAACCAGTGACAAACGCAGACGATAAGGCCCGCCATTACTGTCACCAACCGGAGAAAAACTGTTCTCCTCGATAAGATCGAAAATAGCGACGGCCCGTTCATGCTCAATATCCGGCGTAGACTGGCCGATTGTCTCGTCCAGTTCCACATCGATCAGCCGGGCATTGTCACTTTTTCCGGTCATCACTCTTTACGCAGGCGGTATACAGAAAACCTGCCCGCTGTCCCTCATTCATCGTTACATATTCAGTCGTCGTGAAATCGACAGACCATGTGCCTGCAATCCTTCAGTTTCAGCCAGCGTAATCGCGGATGGCCCGAGAAGACGCAACTGCTCTGCACCCAGTTTTAAAAGCGAGGTGCGTTTTACAAAATCCATCACCGACAGACCGGAAGAGAACCGCGCGGATCGGGCTGTCGGCAGAACATGGTTCGGCCCGCCGACATAGTCACCGATCGCTTCCGGTGTATATTTACCGATGAAGATCGCACCGGCATTACGGATTTTCGGCAGCAGACCATCCGTATCAGCCACTGCGATTTCCAGATGCTCGGCAGCAATACGGTTAATCAGCGGCACAGCACTGTCAAAATCATTTACCAGAATGACCGCACCAAAATCCTGCCAGCTGGCACGGGCGATTTCCGCACGCGGCAAGGTCTGCAACTGACGTTCCACCGCATCTTCCACCGATTTGGCGAAATCCGCACTGTCGGTCAGCAGAATTGACTGGGCAAAAGCATCATGCTCGGCCTGCGCCAGCAAATCCGCGGCAATCCAGTCCGGATTATTGTCACTGTCAGCCACAACCAGCACTTCTGACGGGCCTGCAATCATATCAATACCGACTGTGCCGAAAACCAGACGTTTTGCGGCCGCAACATAGGCATTGCCAGGACCGACGATTTTAGAAACCGGTTTGATGGTTTCAGTCCCGTAGGCCAGAGCTGCAACAGCCTGCGCACCGCCCACACGGTAAATCTCTGAAACACCGGCAAGATGCGCAGCCACCAGCACCAGAGGATTCAACACGCCATCCGGTGACGGAACCACAATAACGATACGCTCAACGCCCGCGACTTTAGCCGGAACCGCATTCATCAGCACCGAGCTCGGATAGCTGGCTGTGCCACCCGGCACATAGAGCCCGACCGATTCAACAGCTGTCCAGCGTGAGCCAAGCTCAACACCGAGTGTATCGGTATAATAATCGTCTTTCGGCAGCTGACGCTTATGATAGGATTCAATCCGGTCGCGCGCCACAATCAGCGCATCAATCACAGACTGGTCAGCATTTTTAACAGCTTCCTGTACTTCCTCAGCCGTCACAGCAATGCCGGTCTTTTCCAGATCAATCCGGTCAAAACGTTTGGAATAGTCGATCAGTGCATGATCGCCGCGCTCGCGTACCTGCTGCACGATCTCACGCACGGCACGGTCAACATCTTCTGAAACTTCGCGTTTGCCTGCCAGAAACGCCGCAAAACGGTTTTCAAAATCTGCGGCACTTTGTATGAGCGTCTGAACCACGCTAACCCCTCATTTCGTCATATTATCAGCAGCTATATGATCCGGTTTATTGCCGGTTTCCCAGGCAGGTCCCAGATCAGCAAGGCGCATTTCAATCACTTCAACAGTAAGACGAATGGTCTTATCTGCTGCAAAAACCAGTTCAATCACACCGGAAGGCGCATCAGCCGGTTCAAAATTAATCGCCAGCAAAGACAACACATCCTGTGGTGCGGTGCGGTCGATATTCTGTACACGTACCTGCGTTACACGGTCAAAATGCAACACGCTGCGGCGGCGCTCATAGCTCTCTTTACCGCGTGTGCGCACAGGCTGCTGTTCGCGGGCAAAACGGTTGCAGGCAAGAATAAAACGCTGCTCCGCAGGGCGGTAATCCAGATCGCCGACTTTCAGAACCGCATCCTGCATATGTGCAGAAATAATCTGTAAGTCTTCCTCATCCATTGCCACAAGCTTGAGCATTCGCAATCATTCTCCTTGAGCATTTCAATTCGCTAAGAACGGTCTATGCCATTGATATAAGCACTTAACAGTAAAAAGCACTACTGATTAATAGCAAACCCCGACCTGCGACAACAGATCGGGGTCTGGTTCAGAAAAACCTGCAAACAGATTAACCGCTGATGCGGGAAACCTCGGCCCCGCAATTAGACAGCTTCTCTTCCAGACGTTCAAAACCACGATCCAGATGATACACGCGGTTCACAGTGGTTTCACCTTCTGCCGCCAGACCTGCAATCACCAGTGTTGCAGAGGCACGAAGATCGGTCGCCATCACCGGCGCACCCTTCAGGCGTTCAACGCCTTCAACCGTTGCGGTTTGGCCGGACAGGGAGATTTTTGCACCCAGACGCGCCAGTTCCTGCACATGCATGAAACGGTTTTCAAAAATCGTTTCCGTAATATGCGATGTACCTTTGGCTTTGGTCATCAGACCCATGAACTGCGCCTGCAAATCGGTCGGGAAACCCGGGAACGGATCGGTCGTAATATTCACCGGCTCAATGCCGTGACCATTGCGCACCACGCGAATGCCGTTTTCCACATCGGTGATCTCTGCGCCGGTCTGGCGCACGACATCCAGTGCAGACTGCAACAGGTCAGATCGGGTATTCTGCAGAACCACATCACCGCCGGTCATGGCAACAGCCATGGCATAGGTGCCGGTTTCAATACGGTCAGGAATCACGCGAACACGCGCGCCATTCAGGCTGGTTACACCCTGAATGTGAATAGTCGGCGTACCCGCACCTTCAATTTTCGCACCCATGGCATTCAGGCATTCTGCGAGGTTTACCACCTCCGGCTCACAGGCCGCGTTGTGAATGATTGTATCGCCCTTGGCGAGACAGGCAGCCATCAGCGCCACATGGGTCGCACCAACAGAGACTTTCGGGAATGTGAATTCAGCTCCGACAAGACCCGAACTGGTTGTTGCACGGGCATAACCGTTTTCAATCTCGATCTTTGCACCCAGTGCAGTCAGGCTATCGAGCATCAGGTCAACCGGACGTGTGCCGATCGAGCAGCCGCCCGGCAGCGACACAATCGCTTCACCGGCACGTGCCAGAAGCGGCCCGATAACCCAGAAGCTGGCGCGCATTTTAGCAACCAGTTCATAAGGCGCGGTGGTGTCGACGATATTCTTCGTGGTGAAATGCACAGTGCGCTCATAGGAGCCGTTCTGATGTTCGCGACGGCCGTTGACCGAATAATCCGCACCGTGATTGCCGAGAATGCGTGTCAGCAGCTCTACGTCCGCCAGATGCGGCATATTTTCAAGCGTCAGCGTTTCATTGGTCAGAAGCGATGCAATCATCAGTGGCAGAGCTGCATTTTTCGCGCCGGAAATCGGGATAATGCCGTTCAGTTTGTTGCCGCCGGTGATTTTAATACGATCCATAATTTTTCACTTTCACGGCAATGTCTTCCGGCACAAAACGCATTCCCTGCATTTGTCGAGACAGCCTGTTTTCAGACAGCCACAGCAGATGCTGCTTCTGTCCTGTTCCGGTTTTTCTGTTACAGATATCTTTGCCGTGCAAAGTCTGCGCTGATATTGATGCTGCCATAAAGCAGTTTGGTGCCAACACAACAGTCTGATTCAATCAGAAATGTGTCTTTTATTCTAAAATCACACTTTTCATTAAAGCCATGATCCGTCTGGCAGCTTTGCATTATGCGGGAGGCTCATAATGCAGCCCCGAACTGTAAATATTCAGGCTTTCGTCTTCCGGCCATGATCCTAAATTGAAAAAGTTTAGAAATATCATCCGGACGAGGTATTCAGTCAGTCTCAGTCTTACCGGCAGCAGGCAATCCTTCGCCGCGCTCATCTTCCGCACCGGAACGTCTTGAACGAATCTGCGCTTTACGGCGCATAAGATTCGCACGCAATTGTTCAGAACGGCGCTTAGCACGCTGATCTGCTTCTGCTTTTTGGGATGGGGTATCAGGCTTATCAGTCATTATGCGGTTCTTTTACACCAGCAAACCTGTTTGGAAAAGCATACATATGCACAGGTTTGTACGGTTTTTGTATTTTAAGCAAAAGAAATGCATTTGATGGCTTGCGGTTTCACGAATCTTATGCCAGAAGTCCGCCGCAACGGACAGTATGCTGCGGTAGCTCAGTGGTAGAGCACTCCATTGGTAATGGAGAGGTCGAGAGTTCAATCCTCTCTCGCAGCACCAGTTTTCCTAGCTTTTCCCAAACATTTAGATTTTTGAATATGCATAGCTGCGCATAGCTATACGCATGTAAGTGGCAAGATTCTGGCAAGGTTTGTTCTACAACCGTTTTGCACGGCATTCGCCCGAATCGAATCTTGCCCTTCCCGTCATCCACACTGATTCACAGCCTCAATTAGCGCTCCCGAATCTTCCTTGACTCTTTTCTCGGAAGAGAACATTTGTAGAACAGAATTGAATTTTTAAAAACTTACCGACCTTTTGCGCACTCGTTTGCGCCACAGAGGAGTGCGCCTAAATGGGCAACTGGAAAACCAATTACAGGGTCAGTGATTTATCTGACACTCAAAAGCTGGAAATGATCTGTAAAAAATGCAGCAGGCTTGTTTACATTAACAAGGCCACAATCTGCACAGCCAAAGGACGCGAACAATTATATCTGGATGAGATAGAGAAACGCGCCCGATGCAAGGCACGGGGCTGCAAAGGTCAAATGCGCATGGCCATGGTTCGGCAGGATGAAATGTCCGGCTTTACCGGAGGGCTGGCATGATGCCAACTTTACGCAGCTTAAGTCACCTTGACCTGTTGCGCCTTACCTGCGGAGGCTGCGGACGGATCAGAGATATCCCGTCGCGTTTTATGGCCATGATGTGCGGTGAGAATACCGATATTAATACGCTCCCCAACAGACTGCGCTGTCATGTTTGCAGCTATCGCGGCGCGAGTAACGTGGATATCCTTGCTGGTCAAGTCGATCTGCAAGGATCGTATTTTATTTATCAGGAGGATGACGGTATGAGGAGACTATTTTGAATGAGGACTCAGCACAATGAGCGATGATACCCCGCCATGGGAAAGCAAACCTGCCAAACAGGAGGCACTCTATATCCATTGGTGCATGCACGAGGGTTGTAAGAAATGGGGTAGCTGGGGATTTAACGGCCGCTATGGCGTCGAATGGTTCTGCTTTGAACACAAAGACGATGGCGCAAAAACGCCGAAATGAACCAAGGGCACGATCCTGCGTTTCTTAGGAAGCGAGGATGGAATGTGCAATCTCTATAAAATTAGAATGCATAGCGCCCAGCTGAATCAACGCGTCTAGACGTTCGTTGGCAAAAAAGTAAGATTGGCAATATAATTCCGCTGAAGCTCAGGCAAAAGCAAATACAGCTGGCATATTAAAGGGAAACTTTATAAAGCCATTTATAATGGCGCAATAAAGCGTGATGGATCAGTAATAACACAAATGCGATCTATTTAATTATGGGCTATATAAGGAAATCTAAATGCAGTTTGATGCAATCTTGCATGACGTTCTGATACCAAATTTTTGTAGCAAGACTAACAATAGTTTTATACCATCCGACATTAAAGCGACATCCGTTAAAGTTTCTGAAATCGATAAAGCGGATTTTGCCAGAGCCTGGAATGCTGGCCTCATTAAGTATGTCGGATCAGGAAAATATAAGGCTGTAAAGGGAGGGACCGAGGGCTTTTTTTCGTCTGGCCCTAAATCTGTTACACCAAGAACATTTTCCCTTTCCGTTGAGCCAATTATTACGATTGGTGTACTTGCAAGACTTCACTTTGATTTTGAATGGCCGGCGCACCTCATTGGCGCACAATCAGTTGACTGGGCTTTTGATGCCATTACTCAAATTTCCGACGATTCCCGCGATGAGTACATCGCCTGTGAAGTAAAAAAAACACGTAGAGAAATTGATAGCCTCTTGAAACTAATGCATCAATACGCCGCCATTCCAGAATTAGATATCCTTACACTCAAGGATACAGAGAAAAATGCCTACAAAAAAGTTACCGCCCTCCGTAGGCGTAAGGCACCAATTTTTTGGGCGGTAGGGCCCGATCGTTACGAAATGGCATTTAGTGTCGAATATACGGGAAATAGCGCTATTACGTTTAAGCCGATGCCTCTGAAAGCATTAAGCTATTCAGCTGTGAAGTTTAGTGATTGATGGATAACATAAGCGTGAATAAAGCGCTTTTGCACGGGATTTAGTCACCATATAAAAGGCAGCCTTTAAGCTGCCTTAGCGTTACACACAAATAACCATGATATAAAGTATCATACACTCCATCCTACAAAGAGCTGCAGCGGCCACTATCGCCGAGCAAATTGATTAAAACGCAGTAAGACGGCTATTTTCGCTCCTGTGTCAGCACCGCAAGAACCTGATCTAATCGCTTGTTTGTTTCTCTCGTACTTTCCCTTGTCTCGTCTTTCAATTCCTTCATCCCTTCGCGCAACTGGTTTACATGCCCGTCGAGATCAACGCGGCGCACATAATCATCACGCGTTCTATTGATCCGCTCGTGTAAAGCATCATCACCGGCCTTAATTGATGCAGCCAGCGACCGGAATGAAGCGATCAGAGCAATGATGAATGAAACTGCCATTGAAGCAGATATCCCGATCAGCCATTTGATATCCTCCCCCATCACCAGCACCCCGCCTTTTTCCCATAAGCATTGTGACCGGCAACGCCTTTACCTGCATTCATGTCATTGCCTGCCAGATAGACTGCCGTTTCCGGTTTAATGCTGATCTTCTGCCAGCCTGCGCAATTGTTCGCACTGGTCGCGCAGCCCGCCAAGCTCAATACACAGAGCAACACTATCCATATTGTCGATCGTTTCATTAATCCCTACCCTGTTCTGGATTGCTTGCGTGACAGCTTGAGCAGCTTTTAATGCCGCATCCTGTTTGCCGTCATGTTGCCCGAGCGCATAAAAAAAGAGGCCTGAAACTGCCCCTCCGATAACCGCACCAGTGATGTGTTGAAGACTGATCCTCATGCTACCTGATCCTGCATACGCTTGATGAGGAAATATGCACCAACAGCGAATGCCCCAACCATGATGATTGCAAGCGCCCACTGCATGGGACCGGTACCAGAGGCCATACCGCCAAGACCGGATAAAAGCCCCCCAACAGATGCCCATGCCTCTGGTTTTTTCAGCGTTTCCGTGATTGACTGATCTTTGGGGTTGGCTTTTGCTGAGTGGATGGGGGCATCTGTAGTTGGTTGCATTCCCCGTATGATATGACGAGCCTGCGATACCACTGCTGATACTCGCTTTTGCCAACCCCGCCCGAACACCGACCACGTTTTCAAGGTTTTCATGAACCGCAGACGTTCAGCGGCATAAGCGTCGATCAGATCACCTTTGTAAGCATTGACCGCAGCGACAGTCTGGCCGCCAACAATGCCATCCGCTGTCACGCCAACCACGCGCTGCAGCGATTTAACCGCCTGAGCGGGGCCACTGTTCACGCCATAGTCAAAAGCCATGAAATCGATACCGACCGGCAGCAGATCACCGCCGGATTGCACCCAATAGGAGCGCCGATAAATCTTTGCAGCTTCTTCTTTGGATAAGGCTTTGACCTGAGCGGGCGAAACGCTAGACACGCCGCGATGCGCGGCTAATGTCTTGTGAGTAATGCCGTATTTCGTGGCACCTCCCGGGTCTTTCGGATTATTCACATATCCGCCCTCATGACCAAACATCAGGTCAAGCGCGGTCGTTAAGGTCTCACGCATAGCGTTCCTTTCGTAAGTACAAGCAAGATCGCCGCGCCAGCTGGCACGGTTTTATCCATCTGATTTTTCCTGTGATTGTGCCTGACTAACAGGCTGGAGTGATTATTGCCGGTCAGGCAAAAGCAGCGTCGATCTGGGCTTGATCGATAATTGTGCCGTCCAGAATTTGCGGCAATACCTGCGAATAAATGCCGAAGGCGTTGTTAACATGCGCTCCGACTGCATCAGATATTGCAATAATTGCTGCCGCATCCAGTACGGCAATCTCGCCTGTTGATGTGACCCAAGGCGTTGTAAAATTTGGATTGGCTTTTGCGGCTTCACGCGCACCAGCAATCATGATCTTAGAACGGTCATCAGTAGCAATATGCAGGCCATTAAATTCAAACCCACCGGTTTCTTTCTGCCAGCGTTTGTCGGCAGCATAGGCTATAAGTGCAGACTGAATATTTTCAGGTGGGGTAGCATCAACAACGTTGCCATTTATCAATCGCTTATTTGCTTGATCTTCAAGCAAATCTTGCCACTGATTTTCGGTGATTTCAACAGCATGAGGTGGGATATTGTCAGAGTTAATGATTGGATCATAAAAAGCTAAAACTTTTCCATCTTCGCTTAAGGTTGCTAGCTTCATATCAATACCCCACAGATAAATAGTTGACGCGGACGTTTGTAGATGTGGCTGAAGCTCTAAACTCAATCGCGCCCTTCGGAAGACCGGCCTCCCCACCCGTCCATGGCGCAACGGTTCCTGAATATGCTGAATAATTTCCAGATGACAGAATGGCTGTAACATGCGTGGTTGGGTATGAAATTGGCAAAGATATAGTTCCCCTGCCGCCACTATCTACAGCAATCGAAGAAGTTCCAAACTGAACAATTATATTTCCGGTTGACGATGGGATGGTGAAATAACCAGATGAAAAACCTCGGGAAGTTGATATAATATCTTGCTTTACATCAATTTCTGATTTCGTCGCTATTCGCTCCCATGAAGTCCATGATGTATTTCGCCAAGACCGAATATACATTATTTGGTTTGAAGTTCGCCCTTCATAAAATACCTGAACGCCCCATGCACCGCCACCTTCAAAGTACCCCTGAACATAACCATTTATGCTTGTAGGCTTGTTTGCTGTGTTCGATCCAGCAGCCATCCACCCGTTTTGTTTGAATTCATTCAAATCTGAAACGTATGAACCTGTCGCCTTCAATCTATTGGGTAGCTGGTTTTCAGGTATAACCCCTAAAGCCGTGTAGACTGCATTAGCGTCATCGCCTGCAAGGAGTGTACGGGCGAACTCTGTAAGCGTTGAGACATCCATCGTGCCGGTACCGCTAAAAAAAGGCACCTTATCCGCTACACTGTTCAAACCTGCAAAAGCATCAATGTTGCCATTACCGAGCTTATCAATCAGTGCTCTGGTCTGAGCGGTAACCCGCGCACCATCTGGCAAGTAGCGCATGCGATAAGCGAACGTGCCACTGGCGCCAGCCCACGGTTCTGTGAAATTACCAGTGTTATTACTCTTAATCAGCGGATCAACAGCAGACGTTCCCGCGATTACCGCAGTAAATCCCTGTAACTGTACTGTATCCCCTTCGCGGAAACCTGCCACGCGCCATGCAGTGCCTGTGCCGGTAAATGCAGTTGAGCCCTTGGTGACAGTTATCGTTCCAGATAGATAATCAGATAAAACAGCCATATTTATTCCTTCCCTCGCATATGCAAGAGGCATTGAAGATCAGAGATTAGGGTGAGATCTTTAGCTTAAGGTCGCGCTATTCCGAGAACGTAATAACGAATACCAAGCGGATCACCGTAATAGTCGGTGCGCTCAGAACCAGAGCTGTTTGACCAGAATTTTGCTGACCATGCGCCTTTGTTCATCCAAAATTTGACCTTGTTATTTTCCAGACGGGCAAGTGATGAATGATTGCTGGGTGGGCCATATTGAGGACCGCCACTTGATGTGTAGCTGTAATAAATTGCCATCGCAGGCGGCATGATCCGGTCAGAGAATACGAGACTGTATTTCAGGAAAGGAATAAACCCATTATTCTCAAAGTTTAGTTCATGAGCTTGTGCACCAAACAGCATGGTATTTTCTGCCGCACCTGATGAAAACTGATCAAAAGGGATATACCCCTCTTTCACAATCTGGATCATCGGCAGGCGACTATCCATCATCACATCATTGGCGCGGGATGCAGGATCAGAAGTTCCGGGCTTTTTGATCTGGATGAAATATTGCTGGCCGTCATGCCCCTTATATAGGATTTCCCTGCCACCTGTTGAACGCGCAGAAAAATCAATATTAGAGACCATATAGGTAACAATGACCGGCTCTGAGCTTTCATTGAAAATTTCAACACTTTGCTCATGCACTTTGTAGGAAACATTAATGTAATTGTTGCGGACATATCCGCCCAACATATGAGGCGGAATATATTGCGGCTGACCTTGCAGCCGGATCATCATATCAACAATCGCATCAGGCGAAAGCTTAAACCCATATGGCACCGGCAGCACAACCGATCCGCCAGTACCAATGGTTGTTGTCTCCCCCGCCATGATGATTGAAGCGAGATTGAGACTGCTATCAATGATCCTGTGCCGCGTACCAGCAGAACTGTCAACCGAATAACCAGGGCGGGAAAGGATGAACTCCTGCCTGTTCCATCTCAGAGCTTCCAGCCCCTGCACATGAGGGTAAGTTGTCATCGGGCTGCTGTCAGCAGGCAAATCCCAATAAGCAACAATAACTTTTTTCTCTACAGGTCCATCACTGTTTGTAGCAATAACTCCGGGTCGGTTAGCATCGTTAGGCGCTGGCGCGCCACCAATCCAGCATAACCAGCTGTCTAGGCCCATATAAGATAGAGAATTATTCGTTCTACGTATCCAATCACCTGTACCGCCATACATCGAAGGCTTAAACCACGCAGAACCAAATTGAGAGGTGCCAATTACGGCACTTTCGTTATTTAAGCTGTCTGATATCCAGTGAAGAACACGTTGCGCACAATACACCCGTCCATCAGGTTCGAATATCCGCGCTTCCACCATTGGTACATAAGAAATATCTTTGAAGATATTATTATAGCGAGCATAAATATTCGTATTGGTAAGATGGATACTGCCTCCATATTTTATGGTATAGGCAGCATATTTTCCTGTAGAGCTTGTACCTTCATAATCGTTCACCTGACCATTAGAAAGGTTGTGATAATTGAATGATGCTGTCCATTGATCTCGGATATAAGCCAGCTTCTGTGTCTCACTGTTGAAGAGATACCGATCATAGGCCGTGTTCGCCAATGTCAGCGCATCATCATCATTGTATTTCAGAACTTTGAGAACCTGACCAACACCCGGCTTATAGCCCATAAAGAACTGTGCCATCTGCCCTCACGTATACATCCGGATTTCGGCACGATCCCCGAAACCAGTGATAACCAGCCTGCCGTTATTGGAAGTGAGCTGATCAAAGAAAACCTGGCCAATACGAGCGCGTTCAATATAAACTTGGCGATCCCTCACCACGAACGGGAATGTCATATTATCGGGGTCACTTGGATCAACTACGGCAAACTGGTCAGCAAAGACCATAAACTGGCCAAAATCCTTGGTGACATTGACGAACCAGCCTGCGCGCCGCCATGACTCACCCGCCCCAACACGAGCGAAAGCAGAAATACGCATGCTGGTTCCGCCGCTACCGGCAATAGCTTCCATACGGAAGGTACCCTCAGACACATCACCGCCAACAGCCGCGTTAACTTGCAACAAAGCATTAGTGATCGCAGTTATGTCTTCATCAACACCGTCAACACGAGCCCGCAGCAGATTAACAATACTGGTATCGGCTTTATCGCTCAATGATACATTGATCTGCACCAACTGCTGACCGATTGCACTGTTAGGTCCTGTTGCCGTGTAAATATCTTCGCGCCACTGTGCCTTTGCATTTCCAAACGTACTACTCAGTGTACGGCTTAGCGTTTGAATATTGGAATAAATGCTGTTGTGATTATCCGCTGTCAGTGTTGCCTGCTCTTCGGCCTGCCTGATCAACTCACGGGTTTGACCTGTGACCCAATTCAACAGTCCCTGCATGTCTTTTTCCAGACCATCATAATCAACAGGGTCTTGCTCACTACGCGCATCCAACGTGAGAACACGTACAGGCACAGTCCACGCCACCGCTCGAGTGCCGGAGGCGACACGCAAACGAGTGCGCACCCACCATTCTGTCAGACTGGTCAGGCCATCGGTTAGCTGCACGGTAGAAACATCGCGGTTGACCTGCTTATCGAATATCTGTGTCGCGTCAGTATCCGGCCAATACTGAATATCAACGCCAGTCACAGTCAGATCTTTGATTTCATCCCATGAGATGCGAATACCCGCATGCTCTTCACCGGCAGAACCAACAACAATATTCGCAAAATATTGCGGATGCTGCACTTCTAAAAGATAAACCGGATCACCTGCGGGTGTCGGCACAGGCGGATTGGTGGTGTAAGCAGTCGGGTCAAAAATGCCGTTGCCAACTTCTTGCAGCGCCAGCGTTATATCGCGTGTGCCATCAGCACCCAATGCACCAAGCGATTTTGTAAGAACCTGAAACGTCTTGCTGAAATTGTACCGACCGGACTGCCATGTGACCCACTGGCCAACCTTCAGTTCCAAAAATTTAGGATGCACACAGATTGATGCACTGGCCTGATAGCGCGATGCACGGATCGCAATATCTGCCAGACGATCACCAACACGTGGGTCAGTCACAGCGGTATAATCAACCTTGGATGCAAAGCGTTCACGATCCTGAGCCAAAGCATTCTGGTCAATTCGTGTCTGCAAAGGTGTCGTTTCATAGAATGCCTCAGGACTGACATATGTACCGGCAATCGTGTTCACCAATTCGGAACGCGGACGTGACAAGGACAGCTTAAATGGCTTTTCCAGATTGATATCATCATCTGTAATTGTGGCAACAACAGCCTGATTGGCACCGATTATCGGATATTCACCCATGACCGCCTCAACCCACGATGCGGCACAAGCTTCGCGCAGCGGGGTCATATTGCTGTCATGGGTAATTGCATCACCGGATGAAGCAATCAAGGCAGCTGTGTAGCGTTTGCTACCGTCTGGCATGCCCTCAGCGCAGATATTCATAGCAGTAAACCACTCGGAAAGCGGCAAACGGTCTGCGGACGCACCACGCCCCACCATCATCTCAGTGCCATTGAACAAACCACGTTCAAGATTATACATCATAACAGCAGGGTTATCGGAAAACTCCCATGTGTTCTGATCATTCCACCGATGCGCACCGGAGCCACCAACAGAGCTATCCTTGCGTGGGTCATAAAGCGGCGCACCGCGCACCTCAAACAACAGGCTAGGCGGGGCGGTCAGGTTATCCTGATCCATTCGCGAGGTAACAGCCACATAGGAAACGCCAGCACCACGATGATCAGCAGTCCAGCGGCCTGAAGGATTGGAATAACCAATAAGCTGCGGATCGGCAGCTTGCGCCATGGCGCCATTATAAAAACGCACCCAAACTTCACCACCTTCATGAACATCCAGCACACGCCGGCCAAACTCTTCCTCAACTGAAGAAATGGCCTTCCATTTCCCGTCCATCATCACACGTTCAAGGCTGACACAGCGAAAATCTGAAACCTTAAACACGTCCTGCACCATGCGGTTGCCTTCTTCGAAAGCATTGCGGTAGACGTGATGCCCCATGGTACCAAAAACACCCATGCCGATTTCACGGGCGAGGTTTTCACCATATTGCGTCTCAGTTTTAGAGGCTTGAGCCTTCGGCTTTTTGGCAAAGATTGAGGTCAGTGCAAATTTGGCAGCAGCTGCCAGCCCACCCAAAACAATATTGGCCAGAACTGTACCGCCGAACAGCCACGAACCAGCTGCACCAATAGCACCGACAATAAGCGATATCGGCTCTGCAGAGGCCGGTGAAGCCAACAGCACAAAGACCAGCAATAACAGGATTTTCATCAGGCTACCTTGAAAGCTCTTTCAGCCATAGTGCGCGGGATGAAGCGCAAGCCATCATCGCCTTTGACAGCGAAGCCATACTCACAAAAATATCCGGCAGTTTTCTCATACACTCCGATATCGCCGCGCTGTGCCAAGGCGGGTGCAATTTCCTCAAACTGCCCCGCCAGAACCGATGCAACATCGGAAAAGCCACGCGCTTTGATGAGTTTATATGCACCGGTCATGCTGCGATATTTTCCGCGGATATCCGCTGCCGGATCGGTGCCGGTGATTGCCTCAACAGCATCGGCAACCGTCAGCAAACAATCGCTCTTTCCCCAAACACAAGGCGTGTTGAGGTGACGCTCTGTGACAGCCACAAAGCGCTTTTCCCAATCGGAATGTCTCATGATTTTTAAGGCACCGTTATGAAGAAGTTTTCACGCTTGATGACAGATGCATATTCAAAGAATTTATCACCGGCAGAAACCAACTGCTGATCCGCATGGGATGCAGAGCGATATCCGTCTCTGTGGTTTTCCAGAGCCGAGGTTTCGATATTTGCCTTGAGCACAAACTCACCATTATCGAAGGAATGGTCAATCGTATCGATAAAACCACGATGCATAGGCTCAACAAGCAGAAGCTCATGTGTATCAGGATCAAAATAAGCATCATACAAAATAACCGTACGGCCTTTGTAATCCACACTTTCAATCTGAGCCAGAATATCCGGAGTGATACCAAAATCCGATGCTGTCGGCATGGTAATCACAATAGGCAAAGCCTCTGCCCCCATCTGAAACGGCGGCTCTTCAATGGCAATCAGCTGGTTTGGGATATAGGTATTCCCGCCCCATTGCAGCTCCGCAACACCGTTCCACATATACCATGTTCCGGTACCAAATCTGAAATCACCCATAGAGCGGACTATCACCCGCCCCTCAGCCAGCAACTGCTGTAATCGTGTAGGAAAAGCCATTTTTTCTCCAATGGCAATAACTGGACACTCCCGAACGAGTCAGGTCTCTTGTAAGAGTTAACAAGCGAGGGAATATTGAAAGATGATCGACAATAAAGCATTACCAAACGGCAATGTAGAAATCAGCATTGATGGGAAAACGGAAACTCTTCAATCTGCCATTGTAAGTGCATTCATTTCGCAAATTCTTGCTGGCATGTCACAACAGGCAGAAATGAGCGGAGACATTACCCCAGAGGGTGGAGCTATTCTTTACCCAACTGGGGCAGGCGTTGTTTTTCACAAGGAAAGCGGTGAACCGCGACTTCAAATTATGTTCGGTAAAGCAATGTTCGTAATTGCCATGCCTGCTGGGGAAATGAAAAAAGTAGCTGCCACGATCAATCAAATGGTTGAGGGGAAATTTGCTTAATGAAGGTGTCGTAGTTATCTTTATATGGGTCAAAGATAGGGATACGACTTACCAGCACTTCATCAATATTGACAAAATAAGGCGGATATTTTTCCGCCTTATTTTGTATGACTTTCTGTAGATCATTATTCATCTTGGAACCTCTACGAGTTGAAAAGTAGCAACTGGACGCGAACCATTTGGAAGCTGAAATGAGCCAGGCATAAGCCGGGTATTCAGTTCCGGACGCTTGAAGCGAACTGTTGCTCCTGCCGCAATATAGGCCGCAATCGGCTGATCCACGGTCACGGACATTTGCGTACTGACAGCAGTCGCACCGATAACAATCTGCGACATTTGCCGGTAATTGTTGTGAGTGAAAGAAATCAGATCACCGGCCAGTAATTTTAGACCCGGCATCACACCGGTCAGCTGTACGGTGCGGCCATTGGTGACAGTGCCACGAACAGCCGTGCCGACAATATGCGGATGATTTGCATCCCCCCAATATGCTTGCGGTACACAGACTGCAGTAGGGCGATAAATCACTGTTTCCATGCCATCACGGGCAGCTGCGATAAACGCCTGAAGTTGCACTACCTCCCGCACACGCAAAGGCAGCGTTTCCATATCAATAATCCGGACAGGATCGGCATACTCAACAAATGATATTGCCCTGCCCCCATATTTTGATGATGAAACGAACCGTTTAAGCTGCGGATATGAGGCCTTAAACCGCACAGACGAGATAAGATCAATCATACCAATCCCCTGCGATTTGCCTCACGGCTATCACGCCTTAGCCGCGCAGCCCCGCTTTTATCGTATGATCTAATGCCGTTTTGTGTCGTTGTTTGCGCAATGTTCTTTACATAGGCCTGCAGATTGCCATTTTGATCGACACTGACACCAACATCGATTTTCGTTGAACCGACATCGTTACTCTTGGTGCCAGCAGCCTTCAAGATCGGCATTGTCGGAGCTTTCAATGTAGCCATGCCACCATCATTCAAACGTAAACCACGCCCGCTGTTTATAGCCTCTAAGATGGGCCTGAATTGCTTAGTTGCCGCTGCATTGACGACATACTCACCATTAGAAAGCATTGCCGGAATACTATCCGATCTGGGTCCACCAGCACCACGCAAGAGACCGCCGGTAGCGGCATAAACAACGCCACCATTCTTCCGACCGACGATACTACCAAACAGAGATGAGAACCAATTACTGCCACCGGACTGTCCAAAAATGCCATTAAGAGACATTTCCAGCAGTTTATCCAAGACCTTATTCAAAGCATCGGCAAATGCTTCTGCCGCTGATTTACCAGCAATAAAATCATTCAGAACGCCGCCTGTGGCATCCTTCCCGACACTTCGCCAATCCTCAAGGCTGGAACGAATATCATCCTGAGCCTGCGCTAGCTTACCGGCTTCCTGAGTGGCTAATGCAAACTGCTCAGCAGTTGCTGCAATCTCAGAGCGCAATTGAGGTGTAATCGCTACACCAGCCTTTTGCGCAGCATTTAAAAGCTCTTGCGTAACCCGTGCTTTTTCAATGGCGTAGCCGTAGTCATCAATAAGAGGGTTAATCTGTCGCTGCGCTTCCGTTTCAGCAATCAGAGCGGCAGTACGATCAGCGATTGATTGCAAATCTTCCGAGAAGTCCTGCTCCGGTGTTTTACGCTCTTTACGAGGCTTTTTACCTTCCGCAGAACGCCTTGCATCTGCGGCAAGATTAGCCTGTGCCTGCGCCTTGATCTGCTGATCTGTAAGGATAAAACCATCCTCAACAGATTTTTTGCGGATTGCAGCAATTTCATTTTCAAGTGCAAGCTGATCTTTGGTCAGGGTGTTCCGGCGTTGAGCGTCTTTGATGTAGTCGTTACCGGCAGAACGTGCCTTAATATAAGGATCGAGGGCAGATCGTTCAGAACGCCCTTCTTTCATAGCACTCATGCCTGACAATGCGGCAAATTCAGCTCTCGCCTGCTGTGAGCCTGCGATAACGTTTGCAAGCATATCAAGTACTGGCTGGAACTGATTTGCGGCCTCCTCAAAATTGTAATCGGCACGCGCCATATCAAATATCGCGCTTTTCGCATCCTCAGCGGATAACGATCCGTCATCCAATCCATCTTTAAGGCGCTTAAGCTCCTCACGCTGCTCATCAGTCACAAGGCTCATTGACTGTACAGGTATCCAAGCCTCAAAAAGATTATCAACAGCCTGTCGAGCATCTTCAACAGCTTTGGTTGAAGCCTCTATTTCTTTTTCTCGAAGGAATAAATCCTCCCCATTAGTTTTACGTCGAGCCTCTTCAACCTTATTGCCCGCAGTTTCGGCTTCCTCGCCCATCCGCTTCAGACGCTGTGCAAATAAATCTGCGCCATCACCTGCACGGCCTGAACTCGTTGAAAATAATGCAAGCGCACCGACAACAGTTCCGCCGATAATCATACCCAACGGTCCTGCTGCAGCACCTATACCACCAAATGCTGTAGCCAGCCCTGAAAGGCTCGATGCTGTACGTAATGCAGCTATCAAAGACAAAGTTGCACTTGTCGCCAAGCCAAGACCACGCACCATAGATACAATAGAGCGACCAACCAATGCACCGGCAATGATTGCGGCAAGTTTCAAAACAATATCAGCCGTTGTATCAAAATTATCCGCTAGCGCGTTCAAACCGGCAATCAACCGCTGAGACGCACCAAGACCCTTGTCGGTTTCACCAACATATTGGGTCATCGCATTGTTGACCTTGGTCAAACCGTCTGAGATCGTTGAGTTCGTTTTATTAAATGCGGCCTCAATTTGCGGCTGCGCTGCAAGTATGGCTTTGAAAACTTTATCCGAGGTCAACTTACCCTCGGCACCAAGGTCTTTTAGACCAGCGATGCTGACTTTAAAATAATCCGCAATCGCCTGTGCCAGCATTGGCGCATTTTCACGCACCGACCGTAGTTCATCCCCTTGCAGCATGCCGGAACCAAGCCCCTGCCCTAACTGCAAGATACCTGCCGCCTGCTCAGATGCCGCAGCGCCACCAGCCTTGAATGCCTTGTTCACAATCTCGGTTGCTCTGGCAACTTCCATCTCAGATTGTGCGACGCCCTTTGTCGAACGCATAAGCTTGGCATAAAGATCAGCCGTTTCAGAAATGCCGCTCCGAGTATCATTGGCAATCTTGTTCAGGTCTTCAAGCGATCTGGCCTGCATACTAGCCACCTGACCCGCAGCTGCAAGCTTATTCCCCGCCACTGTCCATGCATCTGCATATCGCGCCACTTCACGTACAGACAGCGCGGCGCCAATTCCAGTCAATGGGGCAGTCAAGCCGCTAAAAGACCGTGCAAAAATTGCATCAAGATTTTTATTCATCTGACGCGCGCGGTTTTCTACAGCGCGGAATTGACGGTTAGAGATGCCGTTCATTTTGGCAAGCTCACGGTCAAAACCTCTAATGTCAGCAGAAAGCTGCACAACGAGCTTTTCAAGATCTGTTGCCATTCAGTTCTGTATCCTGATAAGAAAAAAGCCCGCATAAGCGAGCATGAAAATGGAGGGGGCTAATGAGCATTCAAAGGTATAGGCTAACAGCGTCTGGCTGGATTGGCGCTGCTTTATTCATACTACCAACACCAATAGCCGTTTGGTTATCTACTCCGCCTAATCTGTCAGAGGGTGAAGCTGCATTTCAAAGAAGGCTCACTGAAATGAGTGGAGCAATCCAAATTCACACACCATCGCCTCTGCTGCTAACAATTCTTGCAACGCTAACACTCATCGGTCTTGTTATGGTGATTGTTGGCAGGGAGATACACACGGATTAATACGGCTGTATGCGCGGCCAATTATAGCCATTCGAACAGCTCATTCTTTTCTTTTTCTGTCAGGCCTTTGTCGTTTTCCGGTGTATTGGCGGCGATATAACCGTCAAGAGAGGCCATAAACTGCCACATAGACATGCGCCGCACTTGCTGCGGCGAATATCCTAAAGCTGCACCGTTTCCGTAGATGGCGGCAAATCGGATTTTCCCGTTGGGGAGGCTGTCAAGTTGCTCTCCTCCTGATCTGCCGCCTCCTGCTCCCCCACTGGTTCTTCCGGTGATCCGTGAAGCCCGATCTGCAATATACTCATCGCATAAATCAGATTTTCAGAAGCTGGCCGCTGTTCAACATACCGCTGAACAAGCTTGGTGGCATCAGTCGGAACCATACCACCGCCAATCAGACCTTGCCGGATAACATGGGCAATCTCTCCGATCAGGCAGGTCTTATTCGCCAATCGCTCAAGGATAACCCACGGCCCTGCATCGCAAGCTTCTTGCAGTGCTTCGATCTCACCCCACCCAAGGCGAAAGGTATAAGTCCCATCCGCCCATGTGAGTTCAACAGATGCATCCCTGCTCATACTGGTGTGACCACGCGTTTCATTTCGCCATCAGACTGCATTGAAACATTGAGTGTTGCGCGCTGGCCGTTGGTAGCGCCAGCCTCAAGACTTTCAATATGCATCGCGCCTGTCCATGTCACAGTCTTGAGTGGGAATTCCCATTCAACCTTCACCGGTACAGAGTCGATGCTGTCAAATGCATCCAACCATTTCTCAACGCTTTCTGCGGCAAGAACCCCTTCTCCGTTCACACTCATGGATAGGCTAGTGGCATCGCGCCCCATCCAATCCACTTTGTCAGGGTCGTCACAATCAGGAACCTGAACTTCTTCCAGTCCCTTATTCAGTGTGATTGAGCGCTGCGTGAAACCGCACGGAGCAGTAAACACAGCCGGTGTTGCATCGTTACCAATCAGGACGCGGAACTTGCCGCCTTTGATCGTTGTAGCCTGCGCCATGATGATTTCTCCTATAATGGCAGCACAAAAAATCCCGCCGGACAGGCAGGAGATGAATAATCAAATTTTCACTGGATCAGGACGAAGCGACCTGCTTGGCCGCTTGTCTCACAGAACTTCTGATACGGTTTCGGGTGCTTTTCTTGTTCGCTCGGTAAGACGGATAGAAATATGGCTGAGCGCCCATTTTCTGCGTACCGAATTCTACCCAACGCGCATAAAAGGCATCGCTATTGCCTGCATAAATGGTGATGGTCAGTTCACCGGCAAGACTTGCCTCAGCAACCTTACCAATGGTCATCGCCCCTTTGGGAACCTTGCCCCATGTCCAGCCAATACTGTCACGTAAAGCACCCTGATCCACAGGAACAAGACTTTTCGCCAGACTGACTATTTCTTCGGCTGACTGCTCAAGAGCCTGCTTGATTTCCTGTTTAGCAACTTTCGATAATCGGCCAATCTTCCGCTGAAGTTTGACAAGTCCGATAATACGGGAAGCAGTCGCCATTATTCTGCAACCTGTTCCGCGGCCTTCACTGATTGTTTTGTATTATCTAATGATACAGCCTTGCCCGCAGCAATCGCCCGATCTGCACATTCTTGCTTCACGGTCATTTCAATACCGGCCTTGTAAGCTACAGTCGTTTGTTTTGTGGGCTTATAATCGTAATCTTCGGTAAATCGAACGCGCGCCATTATTCATCCTCTATAATTGCAGTTACTTGAACAATGCCGTGAGCCGTGATGCCGTCAGGATCATCAATCACTCGAACCAAAGTCACGGTCATTGAAACTAAAGCCCCATTGCTCATATCAGCATCAATATCGTGGAGCGCTTTCTTGACCGCATCCGCCAATGCTTTACACGGCCATTTTCTCCCTTGATCACGTGACCAGCAATCAAGCTGAATTGTCTCGTGGCGACCAGCAATACAATCCGCATCATCAGGCGAATAATCCGTCGCCCCAAAGCTGATATAGGGAAACTCTGCATTCTCTGGCACACCGTCATAAATGCGGGAACCAACCAACGCCACGATAGCTTGATCAGCTTGTAGCTTGTTCAAAATCACATCTTGCAAGCTGACAGAAACACTCAAAGCGCCACGCCCTTTTCAGCAGTAATTTCTAGAAATTGCCGGTCATTTGTTGGAACAATAGAGCGGATATTATAAACATCGCCGCGCCAATTGCCTTTGGCATCATATGCACCGGCACGAACGTCACGCATACGCCAGGCTGTAGTAATCTGGCGTGTAACCGAATTGCTGTAAACCGTAACAACGACCGGCTGCTTACCCTGTAAGCGAGCAGCCTGAACCGTTTCGCCACCACGTAGAAAGCGAAATGCAGCGTATTCCTTCACAGCAACATTATCAGCAGTCCAGCCATTTTCAGTACCGCCATGACCATCCGGTATCTTGGAAGGCGCATCGAATGCGACAGAGTAATCCATCTGCCCTGCGTCGATCATCAGAACACCTGTCTTATAGTAATTTATGATGAGGTTTAACGGCTAGACTATTCAAGGAGAGTCAGCTTGGATGGCTTAATTAAAATTTAAAGGAATCAAACATGAGTAATAATCAAAATAATAATATTGAGCATAAAAGTTACTCACCAAAAACCGTCCCATCAGGCGGGGGCAGCGGTGTTGAGGGGAATTACACCGCTCCGACCCAACAAATTGATGTTCCACCGCCGCCTAAAAAATAATTTACTTTCGTCTAAATCTTACACGGGCAATTTCAGACACAGGAATATAAGTTATGGCGGCTCCCCAGCCGTCATAATCGACATCATCTTCAGTTTCCCATTTGCCATCTGTATTCTTAATGTCGGTAACATACATGAGAATGTCACCGGACGCCCAGAATGCGAACGGACCATTAGGTTTCTGAGAAAACTTATGTAAATCCTCACAAAGCAATATCGTTCCATCTTTCAATCGAACCGATAGCTGTGTTGCTTTTACGTTTGTTACCCCAAATAAGGACAACCATGCTGTCGGCACATCATCAGCATGACTTACATTGCCCACATGCAGCGCCTTATAGAATAATCGCCGCCCGACTAGTCTCCAAAATGCGCCTGACGAACATGCGACTAATACCGCAAAAAGCGAAGATAGTTGTAAACCGAATTCATGTTTTCGCAGTAGCGTATAACCAAACGCTGCGACAAACCCAAAAACCAAAGTCCCAAAAGCAACATCAATTTGCTTATGATGATCTCGCAATCCTACGTGTGAAATAAAATACCCAATATACCCACATGCGAATGTCACAAGAGTTGCCCAAGGCAAATTAAAAATATCAGACCCACTTAAAACTTTTTCCATCTACTTCCCCACACAGCATTATTAATCATCTTTGTATCTTAAGAGAATTTCAAAAGTGAGGGATAAGTAAAAAGCCTCACGGGTCAAAATGCAAAACTTCTGTGATGCGCAACCATCGCCTTCACGCCGTAAGGCACGCTGTTTGTAAGATCTCCCGTGATGTCGGAGCGTTGCAGGTAAAAACTGGCCGCCAACATCAACACTGCTTGTGCTAGTTTGGCCGGCACATTCCCGGCGCCAAGACCTGCTTTGAATACGACCGTTACGCTCGAAACTTGTGGCGCATTTTCTACGACCAATCGATTATCGCAGATTTCAAATTCTGTGATTGTACCGGTTGCGCCTAACATATCCACGTAAGCGATAGAAACGATTTCAGGATTTGGATAACCATCAAAAGATAGATGAAAGCTTTTCCCTGTAGCAGTAAATTCCGTTTTCAGAAGTGTAGTCTGACAAGCATCCTTCACCCACTCAACGGCTGAGTTGATGTAATGCCCGATCAAGTCATCATCATCGTTGTGCCGAATGCGGCAATGTTGTTTCACCAGATCCAAAGAAACAACTTCACCCACAGGTTCGCCGGATTGTTCAATTTTCATAGTGGCCTCACTTACAAGAGAAAGGGGCGCTTGATGCGCCCCTTTAAGCTTAGCCACCAGTACCAGCAGGAGCCACAGTCAGATCACCATGCACAATGCCTTCAGGACGCAACGTTTCAAGCTGAATGCGCTCTTCAAGCAGTATGGTGACCTTGTTGGTGACAAAGTTATCGCGGTCTTCGGTTGAACGGCGGATTTCAATACCTTTACGCTGCCAGAGCAGTGTATTGCCGACAAAGCCACCAACAATGAACTTGCCTTGCGGCAGGCCTTTAGTGCGGACGACAGGCAATCCCCAAGCCGTATTCCCTGCAAAGGCAGGGTGCAAATAGCGACCGTCCTTGTCCTTCGCCAGATCAAGTGCTGCAGCGTCCAGATGATTCATGACCACCGCTGAGGCAATCAGATCAGCATCAGCAACCTGCGCAATGGCAACGCGAATATCATCCATTGCGTTCTCTGGTGTTGTACCTGGAATAAGGGCGTTATTGTAAGCGGTCGAGTTTTTAATCAAACCGTCAACACGGTTCGCCGCACCGGTGCCATTCAGCACTTCGGCTTCTTCTTTCAGGAGCAGGCCGTACAGCCCACGCTGATTGATGTAAGCTTCCAGTCCGTCAACATCATCCAGCGTTTCTTCGTTAATGCGGAAGAAATGCGCCATCTTCACCATAGCGGCCTGTTTAGCTGCAAAGGTGAGTTCGGACTGTGGTTTCTGCGCACCGGCGGCAACCGTTGCGGCTGCGTTTGTGTAGCCGCTTTCCTGCAGATATTCGATCACAGCCGCAGAAGTTGATGCAGATGGAATAATATCACGCAAAAACAGCGCCTGATTAACCGGAGCAATCATACCACGGTTTCCCCGACGCGCGCCGGCAGGCAATGTGATCGTGCCGAATGAAGCAGATGTAATATCCTTTACTTCGACAGTTTCACGGCCAAGAATGCGGTCTTTGAAGTTTTTCTGCTCCGCAATAATGCGACCGAGGGACTTTTCTTCCTGACGACCAGCTGACATTTTTTTGGTCAGATCAGTGACAGCCTCGCCGAGTTCGGTTAGCTCGTTACGGCTATCCTCAATGCGAGACTTGATATCAGTGACATCCTCGCCGGATGCCTTCTTTTCTTCCAGAACAGCCAACTGTTCAGACAGGTCAGCCTGCGCCTTTTTAACTTCGTTGAGTGTGGTCTTTGCACTATCGAGCGCTTCTTTAATTTCCAAGTCCATGTGTATTCTCCTAAAGATGGACAATCAGAGTTTGAAGCTGTCTTTAATCAGCCTCGCGGTCTCCGAAGCGGACGCGTCACGCTGTCCATCGCTCAGGATTTGTGGCGCAAGCGCAGCCTGCGCTTTTGCTAACCATGCAGGGAAACCAGCATCACGCATGGCGCTTTCCACTGCACGTTTAAGTGGTGTAAAATCTCCGTTGGATTTCGCGGCTGAAATCAATTCACCAATATTCTTGATTGCATCAATTCCGGCCTCCTCCTGCATCGGAAGTGGCGTTACTGAAATCTCATAAAGCGCAACCTCTTTCAGAAGGCGCGCAGTGCCTTGCAATTCTGATTTCAGGGTTCGGTAACCAATAGACAGGCCTTTCAATGCCCCCATCTTCAACAGATCATACGTCTCACGCCCCTTCACTGTTGAAAGAGCAAGTTGCCCCTCAACCCGAAGGCCAGTTGTATCTTCTTCAACCTTGAGCCATTTCCCGATTGGTTGATCAATATTATGGCTCCAGAACATCAGCGGGTGGCGCACTGATAAGCTTTTAAGATAAGCGCCTGCGGTCACTATATCCCCGCCCTGATCCTCAATATTGAAACGGGATGCATAACCGGAAATAAGTCCGGTTTCAGTAACTGCTTCGGTTTCAATCGCAGCAAATTTTGTTTCAAGCTCCATCTTTTACCTCTTTTGCAGGTACGGCGCGCGGCAGCTCATCCCCGCCTTCAATCGGATTCTGGCCAGTACGGGCACGAATATCATTCGGGGTTTCCCAAGCAGCGTTGTTGCCGAGCGCTTTCGAGCCGTATTCACCCTGCGTTTTCAGATCACCGCGGTAATATTGGTTTTCGTCCATATTCACGAACTGGTCAGCTTTCAGCATGGAGAAAGCAATCGCCTGCTCCCACCGGCGCGCCCATGGTGCAAGCGTAACCGTGACGTGATAATCCATCGCATCTGCAATGCGTGTCAGGGATTGGCCTGCTGCATCATGAGCAAGGAAAATCGGGTGAATACCGTAAGCCCGGGCAACTTCCTCAATCAGGAAACGGCGCGTTTCAAGCAATTGCATTTCTGCCTGTGTCGGAACGATGCTTCTATAAGTCGTGCCACTGTCAAAAATTGGCGTTCCGGGCAATTTGTCCGCCAACGCTTCTTTGACGAGCTTTGCAGCTTCAGGTGACAGTTGCTGATCCGTTGAAAGATACCCGCGAACAGACTTCTTCGCGCCATCTTCCGTCTGCCGCCCTTCCAATGTGAGCGCAAGGCTTAAGACCTTTTGGATTTCGCTTGTTACATCAAGCCCCTCAATGTCACTCCAACGAGGGGCCGTAATTTCAATGAAGTCTCTTCTGGTCAGATCTGAAACCGAACCAATGCCCGGAATTGTACCGGAGTAAAATACTCTGCCCGTTTCACTGTCTTTTCTTGGTGTAACATTACCATCCAAAAGCGGGATAAGGCGTCGTATCTTTCCTTTATAGCCACGATCAATGTAGGCGCGCCCAACGCCTTCGAAGACTGCGTGTAAGGTCAGGCTCTCCACGAATTCAACAGGTGTCATATAATCGTTCGGGCTAATGGTCAGGCGTTCAAACAGATCGCCATCCATTACTGGCGCAGTGATCTTACGCCCCTTTTCATCATAGCGCTTTGTGCCAGTAATAATCGGCATCGCAGCGACACCTTCAGCAATTCGCAGCCCAGCCGCGAGAGCTGCTGTGACTTTCAGTTGGCGTTCTGATGCGGTGATTTCTCTCTCAATAACATATTCCTGATAGAAGCGGTTGCCGTTGAGGTCGTAATCTTTCTTGGAGAAAGGCCAAATGTTCATGTGAACAAAACTCCGCTTTCCATATAACTGCGTTTGCCTTTGCGCTCAGTCTTTGACGCTCCAACAGCCATCGCTTTTGACACCATGCCATCGATGCGGCCACGAGAGCGGTTCTTGTCGAACATCTGGTTTCCCATCCCATCGGAGCGCAAAACAGCGTTCGACGCGCAAACGTCTGTCATCTTGTTTGCGTCGATGATGACTTCTTGTTTCAGAATTTTGTCTGTGAACCGACTGATCGAATGAGGCATACAGAGCTGCCTATCCTCGAATGCGACCTTCAAGCCCTGCGCATGGGTGACGATCTTCAAGCCTGATCCGACCGGCTTATCTGGTCCCATGTACCGCCACACCGGAAGATTGATTTCCTCACAGGCCGAAATAAAACTGGTCACATACGCTGGGTCGACCGTCAGACTATCCACATTTTGCGATGCAACCAGATTTGCCACCTGCTGAGCGACAAAAGTGTAATCAATCGTTTCACTCTCACAGATCGTCACGTAACCATCACGCTCATAGGCCGAGTAAGGTATCCGGTCAGATGCTTCACGCGCTTCCAGCCCTGTTCTCGTAGTCCAGTACCAACTTTTGAGAGATAGCCTGTCCTCATCATCCCGCCAGCAGGCTGAAAGCGCGGTCAAATCGTTCTTCTGGGATAAATCGAGAGACAAGTAGCAAAGAATGCCCTTCAAATCGTCTTCAATAACCTTGCCCTGAACGGCTCGCCATGCGCTTTCATCATCCAGCCAAAAGCCTGATGAACCCACAGGAATACCGAAAAACAGGCGCTCTGTAGCAAGGCGCTGCGCTGCGATGTGCTTTGCAGTTTCAACACGCTTACGAACGTTCTCAATCGGGTACGTCACACCAAGAGCGGGTAACGCCTTTATCCAGCAGCTTTCATCCTCAAATGGCTTATCCTCGCGATCCACGCGAGCGATGTATGCGAATGCGCTGTCATCCTCGATTACACCTTCAACGACACGCTGATAGAACTCTGACAGGTCTGTAGCCACCGCCTGATCGGCCGCCGGTGTATTCGTTCCAAGTATAAGGAGCGGATCACCGCTCATTTTGTCGATGGCAGCGCGCCAAAGTTCAATTGCCTTACTTGTCCGCATCTCGTGAACTTCATCAGCAAAGACAGCAATAGGCTTAGGCCCCGAAATACTATCCCCTGAAGCCACAGGTAGAAACTTAGACTGTGTTGCCGGATGCTCGATTTTCCACGCATTATCGCCGGTGCCGCGAATAAGAACGTCCCCACGGCTTTCTAATGTCTCTCCATCACGTTGCGGTATTTCAGACCTGCACAGTGCCACAGCATCGGAGAACAGTACTTTTGCCTGATCACGATCATTCGCAATTGCATATGCTTCTGCTCGTTTAATGCCACAGTACCCAATCAGATAAAGACCAACAGCACCCATCCACGGCGACTTGGCCTGCCCCTTACCCGTTTCAACCCACGCATGGCGGAACCGGCGGCGACCTTCTGCGTCACGCCAACCGAAGAGTGAGCCCGTTGCAAAAACCATCCAATCTAAAAGATGGAATGGCTCTCCGACCTTCGCACCAGCACTGACCGTAAACATGGCAGGAAAAAACCTGAACGCTCTTTCTGCGTGTTCAATATCAAAATACAATCCGCGTTTATGACCATGTTTCAGATCATTTACATGCCGTTTACATGCTGCGCGTACAAACCTGCCGGCAATAATCTCACCAGATATAACTTTATTGGCGTAATCCGTTGTGCGATCCAAGGAACTCGTCGCTTGGCGCACCACCTGTTTTTTCTTTCTGGCTGGTTTCTTTTGCAACTGCTTCACCGAACATCGCCTTTTCAAGCCTTAGGAGGCGGTCATTCAGCTTCTCACAGGCAGACCAGTTAAAATTGAATACGTCGCCTCCGTTTGGGCCAACAGTTACCGGCCCCTCATCCGCCGCAGTCGGGTACAGGCATTCATATTCAACACGAGCGCGAACATACCGATCAGCACGGGCAAGGTTGGCAATCGTAATTGCTCCCGCTTCTTTCAACGCACCGATAACTTCTTTCCAGATCAGGGATGCAAGCTCTGCCCGCTCTTCATTCTCGCGGAAAATTTGCGCGTAACGCGGCTGGTTTATCTTCATATGAACGCCTTAGACCCGTACCCCCTTTGTGAAACTGGTTTGAGTGAAAATGAAGGGGGGACGCGGGTACTGCAAAACAAGGGGGGTCTTTAAGATTTAGGGGGGGCTTCGACCAATCAGATTGCTTGAATATGTCCTCTTGCAAGCGCATCACAATCAGGCTCAATAATGCCTGCTTCTACCTGCTGCATGCTTACCTTAATCGTTATATCTGTACCGTTTACGTCTGCCCACCCAAGCCATTGACCATCACACCATGCAGTTAGGCCTGAAGGTGAAGCACGAAGCTCGATACGTTTACGATCCGCTTGCATGCTCATACCCTCTTGTTCCATGGGTGATCAGGATCGACTGGCCTACCATCATCATCATGACCGCTGATATAGCCTCTGTGTGTGGCTCTCTGTACTGGTTGGTCATGGCAGGACTTACATACTGCTATGATGTTCTCAGGATCAAGAAACAGCTCCATATCGCCCTTATGATCTTTCTTATGGTGCGCAACAGGCGAATTAGGAACATTCCCCTTGCCTATCAGTAACTCCCCGCAGCCCGGCCATTGGCAGATGTAATTGTCACGCTGGAATATCTGTAACCGCAACTGCTGCCATGCAGGTAACGCATATAACTTGCGATGCTCTGGCCTGTGACGCTTACGTGCTTGCTTTGATGTTACCGACACTACGCTGGCCTGCCTGTTACCGGCGCTTCATCAGTCATCACTTACCCCTTGCTGCGGCTGCAATCCATGCAATGCCAGCGAGAGCCAACCACATGAGAATGACTATGCCGATAAAGTGCCAGAATGATTGAAAGGTGAATTCGAGAAAGGTCATTCACCCTCCCCATGTTTGGACAATAAAAAACCCCGCACTAGGCGGGGCACCAAGAATTGCATACATATTTACTTAAGAATTTTATATTAGTAATATATAAATTCACGGGGAATTTTTATTACTTTGGAAGGTTGATTATGCATCATTCAAATAATGAAAATCACTCAATTCCGCCTCCTTTAGAAGAGGAGTGTCGAACCTCATTAGAGCGCAAAAGCTCAATCACTACAAATTTAATTTATATAGCCACTATATTGATTATATTTAATGCTGTTTATTCAATATCTTGTTTAATTGAGTAGCAACTTCAGCTGCTTTCCAATGCAACATCTGGTTCCGCCTCATGGGATCGAACCACGATCGGCACATTCAAAGTGCGCTGTCCTACCTTTAGGCGAAGGCGGAAAATAAGATCGTCTCACCAAAGAAAAGAACAAATATAGAAATCCCCCTATTCCTATTTTAAGCGCCGTACGGCCTCATTAATCACTCACAGCAATTCACACAGCC
>NZ_VZPG01000004.1 GCF_008801715.1 Pseudochrobactrum saccharolyticum
TGAATGGCCCACTTGTTTCAAGTTTCGATCTGACCGGCCGTGTTGCAGGTAACAAGGCTGCCATTTTCATGTCAGAAAATGCCTTGGTGGGACAGATCAATGTCATGCAGGGGGCGAGCATTTTCGGGGATATTATTTCTGATTATCAGCAAAAAGATGATGATGGCCATCTGCGCCTGACTGAGCTGAGTTTCGGCTTGAAGGCTGATGCACAAGGGAATTCGACTGGCACAGCTGATACGGATTTCAGACTGGCTTACGGTGGCAATATCAAGGGCAAGAATATTTCGCTGCATCTTAATGGCGGCACGACACTGTTGACTGGCAACCATCAAGTCTTTGATGTCGGTGTGGCGCAAGCAGCAACGCTTTCCGGTCAAGGGATTTACCAGATAGATGCAGCCCAGCAGTTCCGCAATAGCGGGATATTAAATCCTTCTGTTGCTGGAGCAGCAATCACCATTGACGGAAATTATGCTCAGTCAGCTACCGGCACCTTGCAACTCGCATTCAATGATCAGTCTGACATCAGCAGCCTAATTGTAAACGGTAGTGCTGGTCTTAATGGCACGATCAGCTTTGCACCTGATCGGGGTTATTATCGCGATGGTTTCACCGTCACTTCAAACGAGTGGTTACAAGTGGACGCAATGAGTGGTAACTTCACAAATGCTAACACCACATTGACCTCGCCGACACTTAACGCGAGTGCGACAGATAATGGTAATCTGTCTTATACCGTATCATTGAGCCGTGATGCGAATGCCTATTCGCAATATGCGGGAGATAGTGAAGACCGTGAAGTTGGCGCTGCATTGGATAGTCTCGCCAATAATGCTGCGACAGAGTTTAAACCATTGTTCGCAGCACTGGATTTTTCTGAATCTGACGGCTCAACTGTTCGCTCAAGCCTGCCGCAACTAAGTGGTGAGGCCTATGCATCCGCAAGTGGCGTTTTGCTCAATGCCAGTGGCATCACCCGGTCATCGGTCAATAATCGCCTGTCTCAGGCATTTGGCGGTACACCGGTTAATCCGGTGTCTGTGATGGCCTATGGTCCGGCAGCTAAAACCAGTCAGGCAGGCAATGCCATTGATCATGTTGCTCCGGTTAATGCTGATGATCTTCAGCGCTATGCCGCATGGGGGGCAGCATTCGGCAGTTGGGCCACACAATCTGCTACAGATAATGCCGCACGCACCAAGTCGACCATTGGTGGGTTCATCACCGGTATTGACGGTGATGTTTATAATAATTGGCGACTTGGCATTATGGCCGGATACAGCCGTTCAACTTTTAAAACACCAAGCCTTTCTTCATCCGGCTCCAGCGATAATTACACGCTTGGTGCTTATGCGGGCACTGAATGGGCGACCGGCCAAGGTTCCATCGGTTTCCGCTCAGGGCTTTCCTATTCCTGGCACAATATCGAGATGAGCCGCTCGGTTGCTTTCAATGGCTATTCCGACAAGCTGTCAGCTGATTACAATGGCGGTACGTTTCAGGTGTTTGGCGAGTTGGGCTATAAGCATGATCTCAGCCCGCGCGCGATCATCGAGCCTTATGCCAATCTTGCCTATGTCAATGTCAGAACGGATAGTTTTACCGAAACAGGCCATAATGGTGCAGCGCTCAGCGTACAGTCCGGTACGATGGATACGACACTCTCAACCCTCGGCATGCGTCTCTCAACCAGCTTTGAGCTTGGTAATACACTGACAACCGCACGCGCTGATCTTGGTTGGCGACATGCTTTTGGCGATGTGATCCCGTCATCGACTGCGAGCTTTGCTGCAGGCTCCAATGCGTTCACAGCATCGGGCAGTCCGATTGGCAAAGATACCGCACTGATTGAAGCCGGACTTGATTTCGCCATTACGAAAAATTCCAAACTTGGTGTCTCTTATCAAGGACAGTTTGGTTCAGGCATCACTCAAAACGGCGTGAATGCTAATTTCAGCGTGAAGTTTTAGACTGAGTAAGAATAAACTGGATTTGGAGAGCTGCATGTAGGTAAATTTAGCCGTTAAGTTTCATGTGGGTAAATTATCTTGTATTAGATTGTGTAACCCTTACGGCCTTCTTGAGGAGCCAACCTATGTCTTTAGGTGCAATAGCAATCAATCTAATTTTGCCTGCGCCGGTACTTATCGTTGAGGACGATATGCAGGTTCGCTTGAGGCTGGAAAATCTTCTACTACAATTTGGCTAAAAAATTGGTGCCCTTATCTTTGCTGCTTCACTGAGTGAAGCGCGCGCGCAATTGTCATTCTAAGCACTTTGGGGATTTGCAAAGGGGGGCGGGGGGATGGATGTTAATATTTCGAGTGTAGAAGTCTTTACCCATGTACGCGTCATTATCGGCATTGTACTTGGTCTAAGTATTTCAAGGCTGTTAACGGGTGTTTGTCGTATTATTCAGCATCCACAGCGCCAGAATATATATCTGATTCATTTGGGATGGGTATTATTTACCTTTCTGACAGTCGTACATTTTTGGTGGTATGAATTATACTTGAACCAGACACTAGTGTGGAGGTTTGAGGCCTACCTGTTCCTTATCTTCTTCGCCAGCTTGCATTTTCTGGCTTGTAGTTTGCTATTCCCAGACAACATGGAAGGCTATTCCGGCTTTCAACATTATTTTACGTCACAGCGCGGCTGGTTTTTTTGCATTTTGATATCAGTTTTCTTAATGGATTTTGTCGATACTGCGTTAAAAGGTATGGATCATTTCCTCTCTCTCGGGCTGGAATATCCTTTGCGCAATTTATTCTTGGTTGTAGTTTGTAGTGCCGCTATCTATGCGCGCCAGCAGAAATCGCAATCGGTTCTTCTCGTTCTAGCGATCGTTTGCCAAATGACTTTTATTATGACGCAGTTCGGTACCATTTAGGGGCCTATGAATGGCTAGAAGCTTTTAGCGTCCGCAATAGTAAACGTATGAAAGGCGATTATGCTTTGGCTCTTACTGCTGCATTATAGGCCATACTCACCCAGCCTGCCATTTCGTCAGGGTCGTCGTATGCGGCGATCCAGTCGAGCAAGAAAAACAGGTCAAATACACCAGCCTGATCGCCAAAGCCATCATACTATCCAATGTTGAGGATCTAACCGGTGTTCTTTTCTCCATGGCTGCCGACGGCGTTCGCGTTCCCCCCGAGTCGGCGAGTTTATGAAACTTATGTGTAAGTCCCGGGACAATGGACTTACCTTTACCGAGTCGTCGACAAATTCGGCAACACGATCGATTTCTACCTGTCTGCGACGCGCAACGCCAAAGCAGCCAAGCGCTTCTTGGGGAAGGCTTTGAATAGCTTGAAAGACTGGGGAAAGCAATGTGTCATCAACACTAATAAAGCACCAACCTACGGGATTGCCATCACGCAGTTGAAGGCCGAAGGCAAATGCCCTGATGAACTGGTGCATCAGCAGGTCAAATATCATGAGAATGATCTAATCGCCCACACGATTTCGGCAATGCACCTGGCTGCGCCATTCAGAAAGATGGTACATCCGAAGTCTGTAGCGGGCGGCAACTGCATTCACTACTGCTCCAAGCTTTAAGCTTTTCCAAAACAACCACGTCTTTATATATTTTGTCCAGCGCCACTAAGCATTCCCACGGATATCTGAGTCAGAGCCCTTGAGAAACTCCATTGAAGTGGCCATCGCTAAACTCCTGCCAAATCAACACAAATGTAAATCGCAGATAGAAAACACAGAAGGAAGGTCATGGTCTGATAACTCTTACCTTAAAGTCAAAATTTTACCGTCGCAGCTATTGCCGGCACTGCTTTCAATGACAAGGCAGCAATTGTGAGTGTAGGATTGGCCGTCGCTGATGTTGGAAATGTCCCTGAACCCAATAAAAATAAATTCCGATGATTGAAGCTACGAAGATCAGCATCAACGACTGCACTGGCAGCATCCGTCCCCATACGAACCGTACCGATTACGTGACCCGATCCTTGTATGTCCTTAGCATGATTGATGTTTGTTGCACCTAAAGCTGTGAATATTTCCGTATGAGCCTTTTCAGCTTCAGCTAATCCGGCTCGCGTATATTCATCATAATTATACTCTATCCGTGGCAGTGGCATGCCATTGGCATCACGCTTTTCCGGATCGAGTGTAACGCGATTACTGGCTTCGGGCGATTGCTCTACCAGAGAAGCCAAGCGGATATGTCGCGAAGTCACCTGTCTGATTGCAGCGTCAAGCTCGGCACCGCGTAATCCTTGCTTTGCCAATTCTACCGCCGTCGACAAAGGCGCACCCGTTGGCCAATTATGACCATCATTGCCAATTTCTATTCTAAAGGCCGCACGGTCTTTACGAAATTCACCATCACGCAGATTTTCAATTCCTGATGTGGAAAGCGGTCCACGATAAGGCCAGACGGGATCCTTAGCCTCTGCCCAACTTAATTTGCTTGGATGATCCATCAAATTGCGACCAACTTGATCGGAGCTATTGGCAACACCATTTGCGGCACCCTCCTGAGCAGAGTTTAACAATAAGCGTGGCGTCTCAATAGCATGAGCAGCTACAACAACCACCTTGCCTTTTGCCGTTCCAGTGCTGCCATCAGCACGCCGAAAATCGACAGAGGCAATTTGCCCGTCTGGCGCGAGGTTCAATCTTGTTGCTGTCGTTTGATCATAGATAACCGCGCCCGCACCTTCTGCCTGATCCAGATGGATAGTCGCATCATATTTCGCCTGCACCGGACAGACAGGGATGCACGAGCCATTGCCGCAACATTCAGGCCGATCGCCTATTGCTACAGAGGTGCGAGCTTGAGGCGTGGATCGAACTTGATATTTCGATCCTTCCAGTGCTTTTGTGAATTGTTTATCGAGATATGTCTGCGGTATCAGCGGCATCGGGAAATCACCCGATCTTGGTGAGCCAAGGTCCTCAGTGCTATCACCTGCTACGCCGACTTCCTGTTCAGCCGCCAGATAAAAAGGCTCAAGCGCATGATAGTCGAATGGCCAATCGACAGCTTGTCCGTAAAGTGAATTCATCTTGAAATCAGCAGGCACATTGCGAAGTGTCGTTCCCAACCAATGCCAGGTGGTTCCGCCCACAACCTTGATATAAGTCGATTTGAAATTCTCAGGCCCCATTTGTTGATAATAATCACCAATCCTGTGAGCTAACGGATGCGGGGCAGTCGGATCATTCGGGTAAGCCGACTCCGGAACCTTAATTTTCGCATTCCAGAATTTTTCGACGGCATCAAAACGATCAATACGCTTTCCACTTTCCAAAAAGGCCACTTTCATACCCTTTTGCGCCAATTTTGCACCAGCAATTGCACCAGCAATACCGCTTCCGATAATCAGTACATCAACAGAAATATTTTCCGACATGTAACAATCCCTAGTGCCCCGATTAACGGAATTAAGCTTCTGACGGTTCAGACCAATAGCCAATTGTGCCACCGCAGTATCCCATTGGTTTGGTGTAATCCATCGCCTGCCAGATCAGCGCATCCGTATATTCTACCACCACCAGATCATCCGGGTTTGGAGATTCACCTGTATACCAAGTGGCAACCAATGAATCAGATAGATCTTGATTGTCATCACCTGCTGCCAGTTGGACGAGATCATCTTCTTTGCCAAGTCTGATATAGACTTCCATAATTGTGGTCGCCATGTCCTTAGAAAGTCCGGTCTGTCCCAGTTGTTTTTCTGAGAGTCTCATGAATGAGTTGACATCAAAAATTGATGTAGCCGCCCAAACTGGCAGGGGAAATAATGCAAGAAGAGGTGCTGCCGAGGACGAGCATAAAAAAGTCCGTCTCGTGAGAGCTGAAGGAGACTTGACTTTGTGGCTGGGCATATTTCTGATCCTCGACGCAAAATGAATATTCAACCTACTTTCACTTGATTTATGTCCCTGAGAATTCAGCAAAGCCATCCCTGAAAACTGGTACCTGTACAATAAATTGTAATAGCCCCGAATTATTCGGTTATTTCTCACCCTTAATTGAGGGTGAGGAGTAATGTTAGGCATATGACATCATTGCCAGGTTGTTTGAGGTAGGGGGGGCGTTTTCCGCGTGAATTTATTGCTTACGCTGTCTAAACCTATCACCGAATTGCATTGAGCACGGCCGATGTGGAAGATCTTCTTGCTGAGCGTGGCGAGTTTGTCAGCCGATAAACCGTTTGCGCCTGGATTAATCGCTTCGGTCGCCATTTAGCCGACTGTATCCGCAGGAGTCTACCAAAGCCAAAAGACAAGTGGGACCTTGATGAGGCTTTCATTACTATCGGAGGAAAGAAGTTTTGGCTTTGGTGGGCAATTGATGCAGATGGCGATGTTCTTAATATTATAGTTCAAACGCGTCGAAATACTAAGACTGCCAAACGGTTTTTCTCCAGACTGGTGAAGCAATTCGTCAACCACGTGTGATCGTGACGGACAAGCTGCGTAGTTACATTGAGCCGATACAAAACCTTTCAGCAGATGCGGATCACCGGGTTCATAAAGGCTTGAATAATGCTATAGAAGTCTCTCATAGGCCAACGCGAAAACAGGAAACGATATTGGGTCGGTTCAAGTCAGCGCGACAGGCGCAAAGGTTCCTTGTCGCTCACGATCAGATCAACCTGATTTTCCGTCCGCGTCGCCATAAACTCACAGCTCAATACGGTTTGCATCGCACTGGACAGTGACTTGCCGCGCCGCCAAATTGCCTCAGATTTCAGTATTGGGCATACAAAGCTTATGAAAAAAATCGCTTCTGTTATCGATGAAGTGAAGACACTCTCACGTCCACGGATATGACTATGGTTGGGCGCAAGATATCGCGGTCACCCATGCTCATTAACATCTCCTTCTATCCCACAATGGGGAGAGAAGGAGACGTCGCACGAGTAAGCTGCATATCGACATGTTTTAACGTAAATTCATCAGAACTGGATTTTCAAGCTGGCATTCAGACCATTTTGCGTGATGCCGGAACCGAATTGCCCCTGATAGCTAACTCCAAGAACTGCATTCTTTTCAAGTTGGAAATCTAGTCCGGTCGAGATAAATGCGGTGTTACGACCAATAGCCATGCCATTGATAGTAAAAGCATCAGATCCGGTGAAATTTGCTTTTGATGTTGGTGTCACATCGCCAAAAGCGTGTCGCCATGCAATGTCGGCACGTGCTTTAACCGGGATAACCCCTTGATTAAGGTCGGCAGAGATCCGAAATCCGAGTGATGCCAACGCCGTATCCATTGTGGATTTATACATGTTCAAGGTTGCGCCATTACGGCCGTCTTCGCTGAATTTATCTGCTCTCAAATGCACATACGCAAGATTGGCATAGGGTTCGATAGCGAATTGTTCTGTGGTTTGATGCTTGTAGCCGAGTTCTCCAAATATTTGGAACGTTCCCGCTTTATAATCTGCTGCTAGTTTATCTTCAAAGCCGGCGAAGGCGATACCACGGTTCATGTTAATATTATGCCATGTATAAGCAGCCCCCGAGCGGAATGCGAAAGTGCCTTGATTATGGGCCATTTCAGTACCAGCATAAGAGCCGATGGTATAATCGTCACTTTTGCCGGAAGACATGCGTTCATGAATGCGGAACTTACTGTAGCTGTAACCAGCCAGTAAGCCAAACCGCCAATTATCCCAAACCTGTGCATCAATACCGGTCAGAAAACCGCCAATACTGTTTCTTGTTTTTGCCGTATTGTCGTTGCCGGATTGTGTTGTCCATTCACCAAGGCCATGCATCCAGAAATTCGGCTGATCCAGATAACCGATTGTTGTTTCAGCAACGCCTGAAGACTTGGAAAAGCTTCGGGACAATTGATTATATACAGCTGTACGGGTGTATGCGCTGTTATTGATCAATGAGGATTGTATCGAGGCATATGCCTCACCTGAGAGTTGATCATAGGCCTGCCGGGCTTCTGTTTTATTCAAAAACAACATGTGATCGTATAAAATGCTTCCTGCGCCCTGACTTTCCAAGGCGGTTGCGGTGGCTGTTTGATTATGCGTAACAGCAATATCCGCAAAAGCTACATCTGAGCGGCTGGTTTCTAAAAAGACATTAGTGCTATCATAATCCAAGGCAAAATCGATGAATGGCGTTTGCGTAACCAAGCTGCCGCCCCAATTATCATAGGTACCGATAACACCGTCACGGGCTGTAAGTAACGTGTAGCGTCCAGCAGCAGTGCCACGTCCTGCGCCTTGGCGCACAAGCTCCAGTGAGCTATTGCTGCCCAATATAGCTGCACCATTGATGCTGATGTGATCAGTGCCATTAGCGGCTGACAGACCTGCAATATAGGTTGAGCCGCTTGATTGGAAGAAACTTCCATTAACCGTTAAAGTACCGATTGCATTGTCTGCAAAAATCGCACTGCCCGGAGAGATCTTGCCACCTTTTGCCAGTATTACATTGCCAACAGAGCCGCTGCCGGACAATTGGCCTGCCTGCGAGACATGGCTATCCGATGTAATACTTCCCTGTACTTCCAGGCCGCCGCCAACAATGTTGGTTGGTCCCTGATAAGTGTTTTGACCGCTAAGAACGAGAATACCATCGCCACGCTTGGTGAGATCACCTATGCCGGAAATGGAGTTTGACCAGATTGAAGAATAACCTTGTGTATCTACATCAAAAACACCAGCGTAACGAAAGGCCATTGGTCCATCAATGGCCGCGCCGAGATTGAGTAAGCCCTGTCCGAACTTGTCCTGATCTTCAAAACCGGTTTTAGTAGTGGTGGTTAAAATGGTTTCAATAGTCTGGCGGGCATTCATATAGGGAAATGCTGAACGCACAACCGCCGCGGCGCCAGCAACATGTGGCGCTGCCATAGATGTGCCGTGTATGTATCGATAGCCATCATTCTCATCGCCTTGCGGCCAAGTGGAGTAAATCCCTCCCGAAATATTCTCACGTGTCATCGCTCCACCGGGAGCTGTTATACACCACTCCGCCGTATCACCACATTCATTGCTGTAAGGAGCGAGCTTGCCGTCGGAACCAACCGAAACGACCACAATCAATGACCCTTTGAGATCAGAGAAATCCGTATCCTCAAAGACGGGATCATTCGGATCTATAAGACGATAGGTATTTGGGTTATTTAAATCAAAGTCATCAAGATCATCATCATCATCACCATCACCAAGAAAGCGAATTTTGCCACTATTGATATAATCGCGGGTGATGAGCGGAAGCATGCCATTACCAATGGGCATGCTCGTATAAGCACCTGGTTGTTCTTGTCGAGAATTTCCGGCTGCAAAGACCATGACAACATCTTCGTCTGCTGCATATTTCAGTACTTTATAGGTTTGCTCCAGATCGTCAAGAGTACTAATCATAAGTTGATAGTTTAATATTTGATAATTGGGGTTTGGGATGCCTTGCTCGAGATCCCGATTAGGATAAACATCGGGACCATAGCTACCATTAATGACTTTTGCCCCGTTTTTTACTGCATATGCTATAGCTTCATCCGTCGGGTTAAAATCTTCATCGTCATTCTCAACTTCAACCGCGCGTAAGGGCATGAGTATGGAGTCATAGGCAACACCTTGCATGCCAAAGCCATTGCGGCCTGCACCAATAATGCCTGCGACATGATCGCCATGGCCGTTTAATGATCCCCTCTTTTTACGTGGGAAAACATCGCGGGCTGGTTGTTCGTCACCAAAGTTGTAATAGAAGGGCGAAACGCGACCGGCATATTCAGGGTGATTAACGTCTAAGCCAGTATCAATTACTGCTACGACCACACCTTTTCCGGTATATCCTTTAAGATAGGCGGGCAGGGCGTTGATCATATCAAGCCCCCAATTGGCGTGATATTCCGCATCAGCGGCTGGTGGAATGGCTTCGGCGTTTTGTGCATAGGCAAAGGTTGGGACAAAAGCTGGCGCTGCAAGTGCCGTGGTTAACGTCAGGTATTTTAAACCAACCTTTATAAGAGACATAACTTCCACTTCCTCTAAGAAAAAGATATTCCGCGATATTTTTTTGCAGAATGAACATTGAATTTAAGAATGTTAATCATCACGCATGGTCAATAGATATCCCTGAAAACTGGTATATTGGTTTTATAATCATTATTTGTAATTATTTATTCTGTATTTATCCTCTTATTAATTATTGTAAAACTACCAGTTTTCAGGGATATTTTTGCAGGAAATATAGTGTTATAAATAATACTAGAAGTTCTCACATTCGTTTCGACGTGTCGTAGTCGATAGTTAAGCTGAAACTGTAGTATATGAGGGAAAAGCCTCGAGATTGATCGCGGTGATGGATCTTTCTATACTTGACGCTTTAACCATTAGAAAAATTCTGCGCCTTCTGCCAATCTTGCCAATGTCAGAACAGTTAGTTTTACAAAAACAGGCAGTAATTGTGCAGCAATTTGTGAGAAATCAGAGGTAGTGAATGCTTCATTGTCGACACTTGGTATGGGTGTTTCAACGAATGGGGCAGTTTGGTTCTGGTATCACTAAATATGGCGTGAATGAAAATTTCAGCCTGAAATTCTGATGGAGACGGTCATGATAATGCAAAAATTCGTAATTTTTACTGCATTACTAACCCTGACCGTGATTGCCCCCAATCAAACAAAAGCCGATTTTGACGGTGAGCCGGCGCGCTGGATTCAAAAGCCGGCGCTATCACCAGATGGCAAACTGATTGCCTTCACCCATCGCGGTCAGGTTTTTCTGACGGATAATGATGGCGGGTTGTCAGTCGCAGTTTCACCGGCCAATGCTTATAGTCATAGTGTTGTCTGGGCTCCGGATTCTCAGCGGCTGGCTTTTGCTTCAGATGTGAACGGCAATGATGATGTTTATCTGGCTGATTTTTCGGGAAAATTGCAGCGCATGACCTATTCATCGGCGAGAGAAGTACCGACGAGTTTTTCTCCTGATGGTAAAAGCGTACTTTATACGGCTCTTCGGCTAGGAGATGCACAACGCAGTGTGCAGGGGGCTGCAAGTTGGAAGCCCCAGCTTTACGCCGTAAATATTGCCGGCGGGCGCGAGTCACTGGTGCTGCCAAATTTTGCGCTTGAAGCCAGTTGGAATCCGAATGCTACCAAGTTGGTTTATAGTTATGATCCGTCAGGTGACCCCATAGAGCGCCAGCACAGAGTTGCGGCAAATGCCCGTCAATTATGGAGCTATGAGCGGGCTAGCGACAAATATGAGCGTTTTTTTGCTGTTGATGGCATTGATCGGCTTGATCCGCATTGGAGTGCAGATGGTCAATCGCTTTATTATCTGTCTGAAGCTTCCGGCTGGCTAAATGTCTGGAAGCTAAATCTAGAAAATAAGCGCGAAGAGCAGCTCACCCATTTCGAGGGCTCTCCGGTGCGCGACCTAACCGTTGCTGATAACAATACAATTGCCTTTTCTTTCAATGGTCAGGTCCATACGCTCGCAGCGGGTGCGGATAAAGCAGAGCTGGTTGATATCAATACGCTGGAACAGGGGATGAACCATCTCGTGAATTATCAAGCGTTGAGCAGTCAGAATTTTCAAAGCTCTCCCGATGGGCAGTATTTTGCACTGATAATCAATGCAGATGTTTTTCTTATTGATTTGAAAGGTAATTACCGGCAACTGACTAAAACAGCAGGCGAGGAACGCGATATTGTTTTCTCACCTGATGGTCGTATGCTAGCCTATGCGGCAATGCGCGATCATAAATGGGGCATTTATGGCATTGATCTTTCTGAAGATCAGGCAAATGGCAAGCTTGGCCTGACCTACGATGAAGTTCCGCTTGTTGTGTCTGCCAATAGTGATGCTCTCGATCCTAAATTCTCCCCTGATGGGAGTAAATTGGCTTTTTGGTCGGATCGTCGCGAGATCAAAGTCTTGGATCTGACCAGCAGAGAGATTGCCACGCTGTATCAGCCGACAGATTATAACTCGGATTACTTTGATAGAAATGGTGAGTTCAGCTGGTCTCCGACCTCAAAAGATTTACTTGTTCCATGGCGTAGTATTGATGGATCAGGATTGAATCGTGTTGCAATCGTTCCCGCTAATGGCAGTGCCCCGATGCGCCCCCTGGCACTGGCTGTCCCTAATTTTTATGATGGCTTGTGGAGTGCGGATGGCACACAAATTATTGGTTTAACGACGCTTTATACTGCACGCAGCGCTGATAATCGCCATCAGAATTCGCGCTTCGATCTTTATCGCGCCTTTTTGTCTGGGCAGTCACGGCAGGATTTTCTGGCAAATGCCAAGGATGAAACCGATCCGAATGATGGGGAGCAACTGCTCACCCAATATACGCCGGATCGTCAGCGCAGCTTTTTGCTTGAAGAGCGCTTGACCAGTAACTTGCCAAAAATGGAATTGCTGGCCACAGCACCGGATGGTAAAAATTTGCTGGGTTTTTCGGCAATAGATGAGGGGCTGTCGGTGAATTTGATAGGCCTTGAGAATGGTGATATACAGGAAGTTACAACAATTCCGGTGGCTAATCCTTTAGAGATACAATTCATCCGCCACAACCCTGCTATACAAACAGTTGATATTAAAACACCCACGCATATCATCCGAAGCTCTATAGAGGATCCGGCGCAGAGGGTGGAAATACCGCTTAAAATCTTGTTCAGCCGAAATGAAAATGCTGCGTTGAACGCCGCCTTTGAACAGGCTTGGGCTGATATTAATGACCGTTATTATGATGCGGCACATGAAAACCGTGACTGGCAGCAGATCGGTGCCAAATACCGAGCTTATCTGCCCTCTATTGCCGGACCGCGTGATCTTGAACGTCTACTGGCCGCCATGTTTGGCGAACTGTCAGCTTCGCATCTCTTTACGGATATGACGGCACCTGATCCTGCCCTTGTTGGAATGGGAACACAGAATGATGCTTTGGGGATTTATCTGGATAATGATTACAACGGTGCAGGGCGCAAAATCGCCGCCATCCTGCCCGGCGGACCGTTAGATCGGCAAAAACTAAATATTGGTGCAGGTGATATCATCACCTCGATTAACGGACAGCTAGTTCCGGAGGCTGGTGGTATTGACCGTTTGCTTGATATCAATGCGGGACGGCAGGTCGTTATTGGTGTAGCGGATAACAGTGATAATGGCGAGCGTCTTATTGAGGTTACCCCCATCCATTGGCGTGACGAATTGATTTTGGCCAGTAAAAATCTGAGCGATAATCGCCGTGCTATAGTCAGTAAGCTTTCTCGCCAGTGTATTGTCTATCAGTCTCTGGATGCGATGGATAATGACAATTACCTGTCGTTACTCGGTGCTTTGCTGTCACAACGAGGTCTTGCGAAAGCTGCCCTGATAGATGTTCGATCCAATACTGGTGGTAACTTGACACGTGAATTGATCACGCTGCTCAGTGGTACACCAGCCTTCAGCTACGGAGTAGATGACCGTCCTCGTGAAGACGGCCCTGACAATGTCTGGCTCTGGCCAAGTGCAGTATTGGTTGACAGTTTCAGTTATTCTGATGGGTCAATTTTTCCGCAAGCCTATCAGGATCGTAAACTTGGCAAAGTGATTGGCGATGTGCTCCTCAATACGGGTACCGCAGTAACTACCGTCAACAGCAAAATCGTACCCGGACTGCAATATAGATTTCCGGTTTTGCCTTATCGGCATGCTGACGGGCGCAAATATGAAAATGGTATCATTACACCGGATATCGTCGTGGAATTCGATCCAAACCGCTACAGTATGACGTCTGATCCGCAATTGGAGGCGGCAGTGGCATCATTGATGCAAGACATCGGTGCTGACAGCGATTGCCGGGATAACTAGCTATCACTTGAAAACACTTTTTATAGTAAAACTACCAGTTTTCAGGGATGGATTTACAATAAAAATGACGACATAGATTAGAATAAGACACTCTGTCTAAGACAATGTCATGCTGGGAATGCAGCATTTGAGGGGAAAGCAATGACATCCAGACTGATCGACAAACTGACCATGTCAACTTGTCTGGCCACAGGTGCTCTCTATGGGGCAATGATTAATCCTGCAGTTGCGATAACCACGCATGTGGTCAATGACCCGCAAGGCACGCCCTTTATTCAATTGCGGTTTTTCGATGTGGGGGATGGTGATTTTGATGTTAATAATCAGTCGACTTGGAACATCACTGATATATATAAAAATCAGATTATTAACGCGACAGGCTATTGGTCGGAAATTATAAAACTTGTACCAGGTGAAAATCCTGCAATTATTAATGTGGGTACTAATACAGCCGATTGGGGCGCGGCGGCTTCAAGTCCGAATGCGACTATGCAAAATGGTTCCCCCACAACTGTGCAAGCAGCATTGACCAATCAGTATTATACGAACCTGACGAATGGGGCGCATGGTTATATTGTGGTTGCGAATAAAGTCGGGACTGAGGATTGGTCACAAGCTCCATATACGCCGTCTCATATTGCGCTGACAGCTGAAACATCACTCGGCACAGTGCTTATTCATGAAATCGGCCATGCTCTTGGTATAGCTGCGAATGCTTTTAGCTTTTTCGATGATGATAACGGTGTTCAAATCGCAGGATTTGGCGGTGGATTTGATGCTTGGAGCACGCATTTACGTGACGATAATGATAATGCAGCAAGACCAAATCAATGGATAAACTGCAATGGCTGTTGGCTTCCTCCCGCAGCAATTGCTGATGCCTTTGATGTCCGTAAAGATCAGGCCTATTTTACCGGCGCCCATGTGAGCGAGGTACTGAACGGGGCGATGAAGGGGCTGCCTATGCGTGTTGCCACGGATTACGGGCCCTATGATTCCCCTTTATTCGGCCATATCGAACTTAAAAACAGTTTGATGAGCCATCAGCTATATCGCAATTATAGCACGCTGATGGAAGCAGAGCTCGCAGCTTTACAAGATATTGGTTACACAATCGACCGACGTAATTTCTATGGGCATTCTGTTTACGGCAACGGACTGACCATCATCAATAATAACCCGTATTTTGGACGGAATGCGGAAGGCACAGCCTATATCAATAATACATATAATACTGCCACTTTGGGCTTGGGACTTCATGTCTATGGCAGTCATAATACTATCACCCAGAATGCCGATTTACTGTCCGTCGGGTCTGGCGGCGGTGGCATCCGTGTCGATGGCGCAGCCAATAATCTGATTGTTGCCCCTGATGTGAGGGTTCATGCCAATGGTGCGAATGGCCGTGGCATCATGTTTGCTTATGGTAAAGATCACACATTAACCCATCGTGGTGATGTGCAAGCAATGGGTGAAAATGGTATCGCGGTCAGCTTTGATTTTGGTCATAACTCGCGTGGTGACGGAACGGGCTATCGTGGCTCTTATATTCTGGAACTTGATGACAGAGTGGAGGATCAGCGCGCCGCTATTACTGAGGAACTGAATGGCCCACTTGTTTCAAGTTTCGATCTGACCGGCCGTGTTGCAGGTAACAAGGCTGCCATTTTCATGTCAGAAAATGCCTTGGTGGGACAGATCAATGTCATGCAGGGGGCGAGCATTTTCGGGGATATTATCTCTGATTATTATCAAACAAATGAAGATGGCCATCTGCGTTTGACGGAGCTGAGTTTCGGTTTGAAGGCTGATGCACAAGGGAATTCGACTGGCACAGCTGATACGGATTTCAGACTGGCTTACGGTGGCAATATCAAGGGCAAGAATATTTCGCTGCATCTTAATGGCGGCACGACACTGTTGACTGGCAACCATCAAGTCTTTGATGTCGGTGTGGCGCAAGCAGCAACGCTTTCCGGTCAAGGGATTTACCAGATAGATGCAGCCCAGCAGTTCCGCAATAGCGGGATATTAAATCCTTCTGTTGCTGGAGCAGCAATCACCATTGACGGAAATTATGCTCAGTCAGCTACCGGCACCTTGCAACTCGCATTCAATGATCAGTCTGACATCAGCAGCCTAATTGTAAACGGTAGTGCTGGTCTTAATGGCACGATCAGCTTTGCACCTGATCTGGGTTATTATCGCGATGGTTTCACCGTCACTTCAAACGAGTGGTTACAAGTGGACGCAATGAGTGGTAACTTCACAAATGCTAACACCACATTGACCTCGCCGACACTTAACGCGAGTGCGACAGATAATGGTAATCTGTCTTATACCGTATCATTGAGCCGTGATGCGAATGCCTATTCGCAATATGCGGGAGATAGTGAAGACCGTGAAGTTGGCGCTGCATTGGATAGTCTCGCCAATAATGCTGCGACAGAGTTTAAACCATTGTTCGCAGCACTGGATTTTTCTGAATCTGACGGCTCAACTGTTCGCTCAAGCCTGCCGCAACTAAGTGGTGAGGCCTATGCATCCGCAAGTGGCGTTTTGCTCAATGCCAGTGGCATCACCCGGTCATCGGTCAATAATCGCCTGTCTCAGGCATTTGGCGGTACACCGGTTAATCCGGTGTCTGTGATGGCCTATGGTCCGGCAGCTAAAACCAGTCAGGCAGGCAATGCCATTGATCATGTTGCTCCGGTTAATGCTGATGATCTTCAGCGCTATGCCGCATGGGGGGCAGCATTCGGCAGTTGGGCCACACAATCTGCTACAGATAATGCCGCACGCACCAAGTCGACCATTGGTGGGTTCATCACCGGTATTGACGGTGATGTTTATAATAATTGGCGACTTGGCATTATGGCCGGATACAGCCGTTCAACTTTTAAAACACCAAGCCTTTCTTCATCCGGCTCCAGCGATAATTACACGCTTGGTGCTTATGCGGGCACTGAATGGGCGACCGGCCAAGGTTCCATCGGTTTCCGCTCAGGGCTTTCCTATTCCTGGCACAATATCGAGATGAGCCGCTCGGTTGCTTTCAATGGCTATTCCGACAAGCTGTCAGCTGATTACAATGGCGGTACGTTTCAGGTGTTTGGCGAGTTGGGCTATAAGCATGATCTCAGCCCGCGCGCGATCATCGAGCCTTATGCCAATCTTGCCTATGTCAATGTCAGAACGGATAGTTTTACCGAAACAGGCCATAATGGTGCAGCGCTCAGCGTACAGTCCGGTACGATGGATACGACACTCTCAACCCTCGGCATGCGTCTCTCAACCAGCTTTGAGCTTGGTAATACACTGACAACCGCACGCGCTGATCTTGGTTGGCGACATGCTTTTGGCGATGTGATCCCGTCATCGACTGCGAGCTTTGCTGCAGGCTCCAATGCGTTCACAGCATCGGGCAGTCCGATTGGCAAAGATACCGCACTGATTGAAGCCGGACTTGATTTCGCCATTACGAAAAATTCCAAACTTGGTGTCTCTTATCAAGGACAGTTTGGTTCAGGCATCACTCAAAACGGCGTGAATGCTAATTTCAGCGTGAAGTTTTAGACTGAGTAAGAATAAACTGGATTTGGAGAGCTGCATGTAGGTAAATTTAGCCGTTAAGTTTCATGTGGGTAAATTATCTTGTATTAGATTGTGTAACCCTTACGGCCTTCTTGAGGAGCCAACCTATGTCTTTAGGTGCAATAGCAATCAATCTAATTTTGCCTGCGCCGGTACTTATCGTTGAGGACGATATGCAGGTTCGCTTGAGGCTGGAAAATCTTCTACTACAATTTGGCTATAAAATTGATGCCCTTATTTTTGCTGCTTCACTGAGTGAAGCGCGCGCGCAATTGTCAGATCAGCCAGTCGCCTTGGCGCTGATTGATATTGGCTTACCGGATGGTAGTGGTATCGATTTGATATCCGAGCTGAATACGAGTGATCCTGGCCTCTCCATTTTGGTTATCTCGGCATGGGCCACAGAGGACGTCATTCTAGGTGCCTTGCGTGCCGGTGCTGTCGGTTATGTGCTTAAAGAGCGGGATGATCTGGAGATTGCTATTGCATTGCGTAGTGTTTTACGCGGGGGTGCGCCAATAGATCCTTTTATTGCAAAGCGCATTATCGATGAACTGCCTTCCAAGGCACTGGAAAAAGACGGAGACAATAAAGACTTGTGTCAGCAAGTGCTGACCGCACGCGAAAATCAAATTTTATTGTTGGTCGCCGACGGACTTGGCAATAAGGATATTGCAGACCATCTTTCTTTGTCGCGCTATACGGTTGAATGCCATATTAAACATATTTACCGAAAACTCGCAGTCTCTTCACGCACACGTGCTATTCATGCGGCGAGAGAGCGCGGTTTGTTAAAGTGAAGTGGCTGCTTATTATATGGTTCAGCCTTATTGCTATGCCTGCTTCGGCAGAGACCACTTCAGCGCAATGTTCCGCAGAGATCATTGATATTTCTGCCGCAAAAGCTGGTCCTGATGGACGTAAATCTGAAAATTTACGGTGGGAAGCCGTAACTTTACCAAATTATTGGAACCAACTGCATTCAGAATATTCAGATGAAGTTTGGTATCGCATTCATTGGCGACAGACATGTTCTGAAGCAGGCCATAATCCTGTTGCGTTGTTCATACAGACAATCAATATGGCCGGAGAGGTTTTCGTTAATGACCATTTTCTCTGGCGTGATAAGAATCTGACAGAACCATTATCGCGTAGCTGGAATATGCCGCGCTATTGGGTTCTGCATAATGCATGGCTGACTGAAGGTATCAATACACTTTGGGTTAAAACTGTTGGTGTCAAAGGACAAGCACTTGGGCTAGGCTCTGTTATCATTGGTGAGCCAACGCAGGTCCAAAGTATTTATGACAACTACTGGTGGCGGCAACGTACTTTATATGTTGCAAATGTGATAGTTTCCGGCGTTATCGGTATCTTGTTTTTTTGTATCTGGATCATACGCCGTGATCAGACCTACTACGGGTGGTATGCATTTTCGTCACTGTTCTGGCTTGTCTTCATAGCTAATATTCTTGTGACCACGCCTTGGCCTTTTTCGAATTCTGTAACATTCGTAAGAGTTAACGCAATTGCCTTATTGCTGAATATTGCATGTTTTTGCATGTTTACATTGCGCTTTGGCGAGCTGGTTTTAAAGCGTTATGAGCGTTTTTTATGGGGGATTTTCAGCGTATTTATTGGCGCACTCATTCTTACACCACAAGATTATCTTGGTGCGATCCAAATATCAAGTGTACTCGTTGCGTTAGGCTTTTTCTTGTTTAACTGTGTGCAGTTTCCGGTATTGACGTTTCAAAAGCGCAATAACGAATATTTTTTGTTCTCAATTTGCTTATTAGTACTTTTTGTGACAATTCAGTACGATGCGTTGCTCCTCTTTCGGCCTGATCCGGAAAAATTTCCAATATTGCCATATGCGAATATTGTCATCACATTATGCCTGGCGGGGATACTGGGGCTGCGTCAGGCGCATAATGTCAGACGCATTGAACGGTTTAATGTTGAATTAGCCGAGAGCATTGCGAACGCACGTTCAGAACTAGCCGTTACATTAGAGCGAGAACATTTCTTAGAGCTAAAAAATGCAAAATTAAGAGAGCGTTTGGATATCGCCCATGATCTTCATGACGGTATCGGTGGAACGCTCGTTCATATGATGGCAAAAGTTGAACAAGGCAGTGAGCAGGTTCACCGTCCTCAAGTCATTTCAATGTTGAAATTGCTTCGGGATGACTTGCGTCAAACCATCGATCATAATTCCAGCCCTAGCACTAAAGTTCCAGCTACGCCGCAGGAATGGATTGCCCCGTTACGTCATCGGTTTAGCATTCTTTTTGATGAGCTTGGCATTAAGTCCGACTGGCAATTTCCATCGGCTTGGCGGAGTACACCCAGCACATTACAATGTCTTGCACTCACACGTGTTGTTGAGGAGGCATTAACAAATCTCATAAAGCATAGTCGAGCGCAGCAGATGTGCTTTCGGTTGCAGCAGCAAAGCCCAAATGAACTCGTACTTGAATTGGAAGATGACGGTATCGGATTTGATGTTTTAGCGGTACAAACAGCCAATATCAGTGTTGGTATGAGAAGTATGTCAACAAGAATTCTCAAAGTCGGTGGCAAGTTAGAAATTTCATCAACGCCAGGAAGAACCGTCGTAAAAGTGATTATTGCACAACTTTAATTTCCGATAGTCACGGACATTAAAGTTGTGCCAGCTATCTTGTCTCTCCATAGACCAGCTAGCTGATAAGGCGGCTAGATATCTATCAACGCAACCTTTTAAGTGTGTTTAGGCGCGGTAGTGGCGTGCTGCGCGTCTCCGCTTATGACATCTAGTAAAATAGCTATATTTTCTAATGTAGCACTGAAAATTTTAGTAACGTGTCTTCTACAAATGGAAAGCTATTTGTGTGACATCAATTCGGTTGCGTATTCTAATGGATAAGGCTTAAATTTCAATTGAGAATAAGTGTCGGTATCGGTAGTTGCGTGCCCCCGCAACCAAACAAACAGCCCGCTCTTTGAGCGGGATTTTTTTTGGTAACGGGTCGTAGATTTTAAGCCTAGTCAGGGGCCCGCAAGGAGGCAAAGCCGACAAAGCGGGATACAAAACCACAAATCCTGCAAACAAAAAACCAATCCCGAAACAAGATCTCATAAATCCCCCAAGCTCCGGCAGAAATGCGCGGGGCTTTTTTGTGTTTAAAACATGCAAGAGGAGGGGAGGTGTGGTTGGTTTAGTAGCTACTTTGCAGGTTGTTTAATGCTCATGCCTGATCCTGCGGCATTACAGGCAGATAATCCCTCTTGAGCTGTGAAGGTGAGTGGCTTATGCCTGAGTGCAAAGACACATAAGCGGGAATGAAATTTATGCAAGCCGTTGATAAATCAGCAATTGATACCGTGCTGCTGAGCCTCTCCGAACAATATAAAGGACCGGGAGGCGTCGCTGCAGTTCTCAAAGATGGTGAGGTTATAGCGAAGCAGGTTTGGGGCTATTCTGATCTGGAGAAAAGGGTGCCGATGAGTGCGGCGACCATGATGCCGATCTGTTCCGTCAGCAAAGAATTTACCTGCGCAGCTTTGTTGGATATCTTTGGTGAAGCCTCTGTTCTTGATGATGCGCTTGCTAGCTATCTGCCTGACTTTGAAGGCAAACGCCCTGCGATTGCTGATTTATGCAACAATCAGTCCGGCCTGCGGGATTACTGGGCGCTGACAGTGATCAGTGGTGCCGATCCGGAAGGTGTTTTTACGGCAGATGATGCACGTCAGCTTCTTGGAAAAATCCGGACAACCCATTTTGAAACCGGTACACATTATTCTTATAATAACGGCAATTTCCGTCTGCTGTCTTTTTTGATTGAAGAGAAAACCGGTCGTTCACTGGATGAACTTCTGCGTGAGCGTATTTTCCTGCCTGCAGGCATGAAAACTGCCGGACTTTTCCCTAACACATCTATAACGCCTGGCGATGCAATCGGTTATGAGGGCAATATTGTCTCCGGTTTTACACCGGCAGTGAATAATATTCACTGGAGCGGGGATGCAGGCGTTTGCGCCTCTCTGGATGATATGATTGCGTGGGATCAGTTTATTGATGCAACGCGTGGTGATGAAAACGGTATTTATAACCGTTTGTCCCGTCCGCAATTTTACACGGATGGTAAACCGGCTTGTTACGGCTATGGCCTTAACCATGTCAATTTCGACAATGTTAAAATTACCGGTCATGGCGGGGCGTTGCGCGGCTGGCGCTGCCAGCGGTTCCATGCGGCTGATGCACGTGTATCTGTTATTGTGATGTTTAATCATCAGGCCAGCGCCTATGGTGCAGCTGAGCAGTTGATGCGTGCTGCTTTAGGCATCCCTAAAGCGAAAACTGAAGTTCTGCCTGTTGATGCAGGTTGGTATGGAAATTATTTTGATTCAGCCACGAAACTGAGTCTTAGCCTTACACCGGCTGTCGGCGGGCAGGTTCATGCGCGGTTTGGTACATCACCTGAAATGATGGATATGCAGGCCGATGGCAGTTTGCAATCTTCGGGAATGGTTTTGCAGCGTAAAGGTGATGAGATTGCTCTCCGTCGCGATGGGGAAAACCTCTCCGCAAAATTACATCGTGTTTCCGGAAACGGGCGGCAAGATATTGCCGGACGCTATCATTGTGCGGAAATGGATGCTGATTTTGTCTGTGAAATTGCAGGCACTGCCGCCTATGCAGCATTTGAAGGCTTTTTAGGTAAAGGGCCAATGCAACCGCTTTATGCGATTGCTGAAGATATCTGGCTTTTGCCATGTCAGCGCGGAATGGATGCTCCGGCGCCGGGAGACTGGACTGTGGTGGCCGAACGAGATGCGTCCGGTGCGATCTCGGGGCTGACAATCGGCTGCTGGCTTGCCCGCGACATAATCTATAAAAAAGTTTGATATTGATACCCCGCCGGATTATTCTGGCGGTTTTTTTACTTGTTAATTCTTGATAATATTGTGTGTATCACTTTCGGAAGCAATTTTAAAAAAAGCATTGATGAGCGTGCCATTGCTGCGTTCCTGAAGGCAGATCAGTGTTTCATCCATCAGCTCTTCACGCGTATTGATCGAAAGCGGATGCAAGCGGCTGTCATTGCTGAATTCGGCTAATGAAACAAAGCCGATACCGGCACCGCCTGCAACAATCTCACGAACGGCCTCGCGTCCTTCTGCCTCAATAGCAGGTTTCAGCACGACATTTTTTTCAAGCGCGAGATCTTCCAGTTTTTGACGTGTTTTTGAGCCTTTTTCACGGAAGACCAGTGGCCATTGCAGCAGTTCTGCGAGATCAATATTAGAAAAACGGCTGAGCGGATGATCTCTGGCGACAAAGGCGATGATCGGCGAAGAGTTCAGCTTATGGATGAGAAAGTCCCTTGCTTTGGGTACTTCGCCCAGCACGCCGATATCTGCTTCATAGCGATAGAGACTCGAGATAACTTCCTCACTATTGCCGGTTTGCACGCTGATTTGTACCGAGGGATATTTCTCCCGAAAGGCTCCGAGAATACCGAGAATATGGTGTGCTGCATCGGCCATAATACGCAATTTACCAGCACGCAGCACCCGCGATTCTGACAAGAAATCCAGTGCCTGCTGTTCCACTTCGAAGAGCCGGTGCGTGATCTCCAGCAGCTTTACACCGGCATCGGTCAGGCTGACTTGTTTCTTATGACGGTTGAAAAGCAGAACATCATATTCTTCTTCCAGTTTGCGCACCTGATCGGAAATAGCAGGCTGTGTCAGACATAAAGCTTCCGCAGCGCGGGAAAATCCGCCGGAAATTGCCACATAATGAAACGCCCGTAACTGAACATAGCGCATGGATTTCTCCTGATGCCGAGTGTTTTCTGACTGTAAAACGAACTCTAACACAGAGGAATTCCGGCACAAGTTATATCTGCAAAACTTATAGATTGATTTGAAATAACGATTTTACAAATAATTACCTTTGCCCGAGGATGAAGCAAATCCGCATTTATGCAAGCTATCCGGAGGGACAGGAAATGCAATCAGCCGGTGAAAAACGACCGCAGTCAGGAGCAGATATGCTTCCGCACTGGAAAGCCAATCAGTTTCTGGCACCGGCATTGGGAGAACCCTATTTGCTGACACCGGGGCCATTGACCACCGATTATGCGGTGAAGCAGGCAATGCTGCGGGACTGGGGCTCATGGGACGGTGATTTTCGGGCAATGACAGCTGAAATGCGTGAGCGTTTGCTGCGTGTTGCCGGTGATGACAAGCATGAATTTGATTGTGTGCCGATACAGGGCAGCGGCTCCTTTGCTGTTGAAGCGATGCTTGGTACATTTCTTCCGAAAGACAGCAAAATTCTGGTGCTGATGAACGGTGCCTACGGGCAGCGCATTGTGCAGACACTGAATTATCTGGGGCGTGCTCATAGTAAAATTGACAAGGGAGACTATCTCCCGCCGCGTGCCGATGAGGTTGCGCAGGCGCTGGATGCCGATCCGGCAATCACCCATGTGATTGTGGTGCATTGCGAAACCAGCTCCGGCATCCTCAATCCGGTCGCGGAAATCTCAGAGATTGTTTATGCCAAGGGACGCAAGCTGCTGGTCGACAGTATGAGTGCTTTCGGTGCGGTTGATCTGAGTGTGAATAAAATCCGCTATGAAGCCATGGTCTCCTCGGCCAATAAATGCATCGAAGGTGTGCCCGGTTTTGGCTTTGTGATTGCCCGTAAAAGCGTGCTGGAAGCCGCTAAAGGCAACTGCCATTCTCTGAGTCTCGACATATATGAGCAATGGGCAACGATGAATAAAACCGGACAGTGGCGCTATACACCACCGACCCATGTGGTTGCTGCGTTTCTGGTTGCCTTGCGAATGCATGAAGCCGAAGGCGGTGCTGAAGGACGCTTGGCACGCTACACCAATAATCGTGATGTGATGGTGGAGGGGATGCGCCAGCTGGGTTTTGAAACACTGCTGCGTGACCGCTGGCTGTCGCCGATCATCGTTACCTTCTTCAATCCTGCTCATCCGAAATTCGAGTTTTCCCGCTTCTACGATCTAATGAAAGCAAAAGGCTTCATCATTTATCCGGGCAAGCTGACAGTTGTCGACAGTTTCCGTGTCGGCTGTATCGGGCGCATGGACGCCAATATTATGCGGCAGGTTGTTGCTGCCGCCGCAGACAGCCTGACAGAAATGGGTGTGGACACAGCTGCCCCGCCAGCCGCCGCACTGGATGAACGCGCCAAGCTCGCAGCCTGAGTTTTAAATTTAAAACAGCAGGTTAGCGTAATGCCGCCTGCGGAGGATAATGAAGTGAACAAGATGACCAAGGTAACCGTAACCGTGAACGGCCGTGATTATAACTGGCCGAACGTCCCCGCTATCGCGATCTGCCTTGACGGCTGCGAACCGGCTTATCTGGATGAGGCAATTGCTGCGGGGCTGATGCCGACACTGAAACGCATTAAAGAAACCGGCACGGTACGCACCGCCCATAGTGTTATTCCGAGTTTTACCAATCCGAATAATCTTTCCATCGCCACGGGGCGTCCGCCTGCTGTGCACGGCATTTGCGGTAATTATCTTTATGACCGCGAAACCGGTACGGAAGTGATGATGAATGATGTGCGCTTTCTGCGTGCGCCGACCGTTTTCAAAGGCTTCTATGATGCCGGTGCGAAAGTCGCTGTAGTGACCGCCAAAGACAAGCTGCGGGCATTGCTTGGGGCAGGCCTGCAATTCGGAGATAATCGCGCGATTTGTTTTTCGGCAGAGCGTTCCGATACGACAACGAAAGCGGAAAACGGCATTGATAATGCATCGCAATGGCTGGGTATGTCGGTGCCGGAGGTTTATTCCGCAGAGCTTTCAGAATTTGTTTTTGCTGCCGGTGTGAAGCTGCTCAAAACTTTCCGGCCAGATGTGATGTATCTGACCACAACAGACTATGTGCAGCATAAATATGCACCGGGTGTGCCGCAGGCCAATGCATTTTATGAAATGTTCGACAAATATCTGGCCGAGCTGGATGCTTTAGGCGCGGCCATTGTGGTGACGGCAGATCACGGCATGAAGCCGAAACATAAGGCTGATGGCTCACCGGATGTTGTCTATGTGCAGGACGTTCTTGACGACTGGCTGGGCAAAGATGCCGCGCGGGTCATTCTCCCGATCACAGATCCTTATGTAGTGCACCACGGCGCGCTTGGTTCTTTTGCAACGGCCTATCTGCCGGATGGTACGGATATCGGTGATATTATGAAACGGCTGGCGGCTATTGAAGGCATTGATGTGGTGCTGAACAATGCTGATGCTGCTGAGCGTTTTGAACTGCCTCAAGACCGTATCGGCGATATTGTTCTGGTGTCATCGGAGAATAAGGCCATCGGCACCAGCGAGCATCGCCATGATCTTGCAGCATTGAATGAGCCTCTGCGCTCGCATGGCGGGCTGACAGAACAGGCCGTGCCTTTCATTGTGAACCGTCAGATGCCGGAATTGCCGGAAGCACCGGTTCTGCGTAATTTTGATGCGTTTTTCTATGCGGTTACAGCTGCGGTAGCTCAGCAGTAAATTGAGGAGAAACATTCCCCCGTGCCGGTAAACCGATCTCTGATTTTAAAATCAGAATGGTTTCCGGTGGGGTGAATTGAAGGGAGAGCCTTTGTGGTGAAGCCGGAAACAATCATTAAAACCAGACATGAGCCTATGCGTATCGCCGGTAAAAAGGTCGATGCAGATGCCGTTTTTGATGTGCATTATCCTTACACAAATGCGGTCATCGGTACGGTTCCGGCAGGGCGAGCTGAACATGCCCGCGAGGCTTTCAGGATTGCCGCAGCCTATAAGCCGAAGCTGACACGCTATGAACGGCAAAAAATCCTGCTGCGTACAGCTGAATTGCTGGTGGCGCGCAAAGAGGAAATGGCTGATCTGATTACTTCGGAATTGGGCATCTCCAAGATGGATTCCTATTACGAAGTAGGCCGTGCCTATGACGTGTTTACGCTCGCAGGGCAGATGTGCCTGCATGATGACGGTGAGATATTCTCCTGTGATCTGACACCACACGGTAAAGCCCGCAAGATTTTCACGTTCCGTGAGCCATTGCGTGCGATTTCTGCAATCACGCCATTCAATCATCCTCTGAATATGGTTTCGCATAAAGTGGCACCGGCGATTGCCACCAATAATTGCGTGGTGGTAAAGCCGACCGAACTGACACCGATGACCGCATTGCTGCTGTGCGATATTATGTATGAAGCCGGATTGCCGCCGGAAATGCTGTCGGTGGTGACAGGCCTGCCGAAAGATATCGGCTCGGAAATGATTACCAATCCGGATATTGATCTGATTACCTTTACCGGCGGCGTTCCGGTCGGCAAGATGATTGCCAATACTGCGGGCTATAAACGCACAGTACTGGAGCTCGGCGGTAATGATCCGCTGATTATTCTCAATGATTTGAGTGATGATGATCTGGCAAAAGCGGCCGATCTTGCTGTGGCGGGGGCGACGAAAAACTCCGGCCAGCGCTGCACAGCCGTGAAACGTATTTTGTGTCAGGAAAGCGTGGCCGATCGTTTTGTACCAATGGTGCTGGAGCGGGCAAAGAAAATACGCTTTGGTGATCCGATGGATCCGAAAACAGAACTCGGTACCGTCGTCCATGAACAGGCGGCCGCACGGTTTGAAAAACTGGTCTATATGGCAGCTGAGCAGGGGGCAAAAATTCTCTATGATCCGGGTCGTCAGGGCGCTTTGCTGCCACCGATTGTGGTTGACGAAGTACCGCACAGCTCGGAGCTGGTAATGCAGGAAACTTTCGGGCCGGTTATTCCGATTATTCGCGCACCGGATGATGATGATGCGCTGATTGCGCTGTCTAACTCGACAGATTTCGGTTTGTCATCGGGTGTCTGCACCAATGATTACCGGCGTATGCAGAAATATATCCGCGGGCTCAATGTCGGCACGGTCAATATCTGGGAAGTGCCGGGTTACCGTATCGAGATGTCGCCTTTCGGCGGGATTAAAGATTCCGGCAATGGTTATAAAGAAGGCGTGATTGAAGCGATGAAAAGCTTCACCAATGTCAAAACCTTCTCGCTGCCATGGGATTGAGACGCGGGAGAAGGGCTTAAAACAAGGTTCGCGATACGTAAAATGCAATAAAGTATAACAGGCATACGTATCGCAACCGCCACATTATCTGAAAACCGTTCGGGGAGGCGGCGAGTATGAAACTGGCAGTGCACACAGAGGGCGAGTCCAACCGCTCCGAGGCAAGGCAGCGATGGCAGGCGCAGCAAAACAGTCCTCATATGGAGGAAGTGCTGCGCCGTGATGCGGATGTTTTTCTGCATCAGAGTCTTTCCAGCCCTTGCCTCACAGCGATTGTTAAGGCGCAGGGTATCTGGATTGAAGATGCCAACGGGCGCCGTTTTATGGATTTTCACGGCAACAGCGCCCATCATATCGGCTATGCCCATCCTAAACTGATTGCTGCTGTGAAGCAGCAAATGGATGATCTGAGTTTTGCACCACGCCGTTTTACCTGTGAACCGGCGATTGAACTGGCTGAAAAACTGGCAGAAATAGCACCGGGCAACTTGGGAAAAACGCTGTTTACCACCGGCGGATCAGATGCGATTGAGGTGGCGCTGAAAGTGGCGCGGGCAGCCACAGGACGGTTTAAAACCCTGTCTTTCTGGGATGCCTTTCACGGGGCTGGCTTTGGCGCCTCTTCAGTCGGAGGGGAAGCAACATTCCGTTCGGGTATTGCAGGGCCTTTATTGTCGGGCGCAGAACATGTGCCGCCTTTTGCCTGTTATCGTTGTCATTACAAGCATAAAGGGCCTGAGAGTTGCGGTATTGCCTGCGCGGATATTGTGTCTTTTGTGCTGGAACGCGAGGGTGATATTGCCGCTGTGGTGGCAGAGCCGATGCGCGCCACACCCTATCCACCGCCGCCCGGTTTCTGGCAAAAAGTACGTGAGGCCTGTGATCGTCACGGGACTTTGCTGATTTTTGATGAAATTCCAACCGGACTTGGCAAGACGGGAAAGTTTTTTGCGTCTGATCATGATGGTGTGACACCGGATATGATTGTGCTTGGTAAGTCGCTGGGTGGCGGTATGCTGCCGATCGCGGCGGCAATTGTGCGCCGCGATCTGGATGTGTGCGGTGATTATGCGATCGGGCATTACACGCATGAGAAAAATCCGGTGACGACACGCGCCGCACTCACCACAATTCAGATTATTGAGGAAGAAGGGCTGGTTCAGCGTGCGGCCGAGCTTGGCCAATATGCGATGAACCGTCTTCGGGAGTTGCAATTGCGCTCACCGCATGTGGGAGATGTGCGCGGTCGTGGCTTGCTGTTCGGCGTGGAATTGGTGCGCGACCGGCACAGCCGTGAGCCGGATAATGCACTGGCTGAGGCTGTTTATTATCGCTGTCTGGAGGGCGGTGTCAGCTTCAAGATCAGTCAGGGCAATGTGCTGACCTTGTCGCCACCGCTCATCATTACTCAGCAGGAGCTTGAACAGGCACTGTCCGTTGTCGAAAGAGCGATATTGGAAGGCGCATAGATTTTTCTGTCCGGAAGAAACGCCCCCTAACCTATAAGTTTTGGAGGGCGATGTATAAAATAAATAGATTTTACTTATTGAACTGCGGTTCGCACTATGAGGAGCCATAAGAGGGAACAGCCTGCAAAAGCAGGTATAAAAATAAGCAATCAGCTATCAAACACATAACAAAAAGCTGATATAACAATGGGGAAATATGAAATGAAAAAGCATCGCGCTTTTATTCTGTCCCTTGCTGCCGGTATTGCTTTGGCATCAAGTGCTTATGCACAAACAGAACTGACTGTTTATACTGCTTTTGAAGCGGTTGATCTGCAACGCTTTGCAGAAGCTTTTAATAAAGATCATCCGGATATTAAAGTGAACTGGGTACGTGACTCCACAGGGGTTATGACCGCCAAGCTGCTGGCCGAGAAGAACAATCCGAAGGCAGATATTGTCTGGGGTATTGCGGCCACATCGCTGCTGATCCTTAAAAATGAAGGTATGCTTGAGCCTTATACGCCGAAAGATGTCGACAAGCTGGATCCGCGTTTTGTGGATAAGGATCGTCCGACCAGCTGGATCGGGCTTGATGCCTATGTGGCCGCGGTCTGTTTCAATACGGTTGAAGCAGAGAAACTTGGCCTAAAACCGCCGGCAAGCTGGAAAGACTTGACCAAGCCTGAATATAAAGGTCATGTGGTCATGCCTAATCCGGCATCGTCCGGCACCGGCTTCCTCGATGTGTCATCCTGGTTGCAGATGTTCGGTGAAAAGGGCGGCTGGGACTATATGGATGCCCTGCATGAGAATATCGCCAATTACACGCATTCCGGCTCCAAACCGTGCAAAATGGCCGGTGCAGGTGAAATACCGATCGGTGTTTCCTTTGAATTCCCTGCCTCTCAGGTAAAAAGTGCCGGTGCGCCGGTGGATATTATCTTCCCTGAAGAAGGTTCCGGCTGGGAGTCCGAGGCCGTGGCGATTATGGCCGGTACAGCGAATATGGATGCCGCCAAAACCCTGATGGACTGGACACTGACACCGAATGCCATGGAAGCGCTCAATAAGAGTTTTGCCGTGGTCGCGTTGCCGGGTATTGCCAAGCCTGTGGAACATATCCCTGCTGATCTCGAAAAGAAGATGATTAAGAATGATCTGGAATGGGCGGCGAATAATCGCAAAGCCATTCTGGAAGAATGGTCGAAACGGTACGATTCAAAATCTGAATCCAAAGGCTGATCGGAACGCTGTCTCATTGAGCGGCAGAATTTCTGTCTTCATATGGTTTCGGACACAGACCGGTTCCCGTGTTTTCCGAAGCTGCTCTAACAGACACGCATAATGCGACTGCGAACGCGGGCTTTTCCGCGTTCGTTCAGGGAGTGTGACCATGTCAGTCCAGAGGAATGAATTCGTGAAACATGAAATGGCTACAGATGCTGTTCGTATCGGTCAGCAGGCATATAATGCCGGCGATGCGGCAGCAAACAGACAGGAATATCTCAAGGTTGACGGCCTCTGGAAAGCTTTCGGAGAGTTTTATGCGCTGAAAGACATCAATCTGGAAATCAGAGAAGGCGAATTTATCTGTTTTCTCGGGCCTTCCGGTTGTGGCAAGACCACATTGCTGCGTGCCATTGCAGGGCTGGATCTGCAGACAAGGGGGACGGTTCATCAGGCTTCCAAAGATATTTCCTGCCTGCCGCCTGCCCAACGCGATTATGGGATTGTTTTTCAGTCCTATGCTTTGTTTCCCAATCTGACCATTGAAAAGAATATCGCCTTCGGGCTTGAAAATATGAAGAAATCACGCGCCGAGATTACGCAGCGCGTTGCCGAATTGCTGGAACTGGTGGGACTGGCAGATCAGGCGAAAAAATATCCTTCACAACTTTCCGGTGGGCAGCAGCAGCGTATTGCGCTGGCAAGGGCGATAGCGATTTCTCCAGGGCTTTTGTTGCTTGACGAGCCGCTTTCCGCGCTTGACGCCAAGGTGCGTGTTCATCTGCGTCACGAGATTAAAGAATTGCAGCGCAAGCTCGGCGTGACAACAATCATGGTCACCCACGATCAGGAAGAAGCGCTGGCAATGGCTGATCGTATCGTGGTGATGAATAAAGGGACAATCGAACAGGTTGGCACACCGCTTGATGTGTATCGCCAGCCAAGCAGCCTGTTTGTGGCCGATTTCATCGGAGAGACCAATAAATATCCGGTCACGATCGGGGCGGATGGCACCGCATTTTCCGGTGATCTGGTTCTGCAATGCAATGAACATAATCTGCCGGAGGGCAGCGAGGCGGTTGCAGTCATCAGGCCGAATGATGTGATCCCCCATGGCCGCGCTGTGGATGCGAGTTCCTCTGCCGGAAACGGGGAAAATCTGATTGAGGTGCAGATTGAAGCCATGGAATTTCTCGGCTCTTTCTGGCGCACGCATATGCGCAGCACCTATTTACAAAACCAGCAGCTGATTGCCGACTTTTCCATCAATGCGGAGCGGCGCCTCGGCCTGACAGAGGGTATGACCATTCTTGTTGAATTGCCGAAAAGCCGTTTGCTGATTTTTGACGGAAAGGGCAGGCGATGAGTGCTGTAAGCGATTATTCTGCTGCGCCGCTCATGCCGGCAGGCAAGGCTATCCGTCAGAAGGTCAGTTCGGACGACTGGATCAAACGCGGTATGATGCTGATTATCGGCGCGTATCTGCTGATAACATTGGCTGCGCCGCTCTATGTGATGCTGTCCAAATCTTTTGCCAGTTACCAGTTTCAGCTGGAAAATTATGAAGTGCAGGTTGGTGATGGCAAAGGCAACTGGGCTCCTGCTCAGTCTTTGAGCCAGCTGAATGCCGGTTTGAAAACCATTTCAGAAGATGAGCTGGCAACCTCCAATAGTGGTCGTTTGTCTCCGGTGGCCTTGTTTCCGGAATTCAGCTTTCGCGGGCCAGAGCATTATCGCATCCGTGGTTTGACGGATAACAGCCGGTTTCTGATCGGCTCTGCTCCCTATCAGGGGCAGGAGTGGCAGGAGGTGGATTCCAATAATTTCCGCCGTGTCATGCTGATGCCGCATCAAACGACAGGGCTGGATAATTACCGCACTTATTTTTCATCACCGGCGCTGTTTCAGTCGATCAGGAATTCTCTGGTGATCGCGCTGGTCAGCATGGTGCTCACCGTTTCACTGGCTTTTGGTTTTGCCTATGCGCTCAACCGTTCCAAAATGCGCTTTAAAGGCTTTTTCAAGCTGGTGGCGGTGATGCCAATTCTTGTGCCGTCATTGCTGCCGGGGATTGCGCTGATCTATCTGTTCGGTAATCAGGGAATTTTGAAAGAGCTGCTGTTCGGCCTGCCGATTTACGGACCTCTGGGCATTGTGCTGGGATCGGTGTTCTTTACGTTTCCCCATGCGCTGATGATTATCTCAACGGCTCTGGCTGTGTCGGATGCCCGTCATTATGAGGCGGCAGATTCCCTGCGGGCAAGCAAATGGCGCACATTCTGGACTGTGACAGTACCGGGTGCCCGCTATGGTTTGATTTCAGCAGCTTTTGTGGTGTTCAATCTGGTTATCACAGATTTTGGTCTGCCAAAGGTTATCGGCGGCCAGTATAATGTGCTGGCGGTGGATATTTATAAGCAGGTCATTGGCCAGCAGAATTTTGAAATCGGTGCGGTTGTCTCTGTAATGCTGCTGTTTCCCGCTGTGATTGCCTTTGCCGTCGACAGAGTTATCCAGCGCAAACAGGTTGCTCTGTTATCTGCGCGTGCGGTGCCGTTTGCCCCGAAAAAGAAACCGCTGTTTGACAATCTGTGCCTGCTTTATTGCGCTCTGATAGCTGTTTTCATCACCGGTCTTTTGCTGGTCTGCCAATTAGCGGCCATCGTAAAATTCTGGCCTTATGATCTGAGCTTCAGCCTGCGCAATTTTGAGTTCGGGCGTATGGATGGCGGTGGCTGGAGTTCCTATTATAATTCTATCCAGCTGGCTTTTCTGACGGCGATTATCGGAACAGTTGTCGTGTTTGTCGGTGCCTATGCGGTTGAGAAGACCGAGGGCTTTGCCAAAGGCCGTGCCTTGTTTCAGTTTCTGGCCATGCTGCCAATGGCTGTGCCGGGTATGGTGCTGGGGCTTGCCTATATTTTCTTCTTCAACAATCCGGCCAACCCGCTGAGCACTATTTACGGGACAATGATAATTCTTGTCATCTGTACCGTGACGCATTTTTATACAGTGTCCCATCTGACAGCGCTGACCGCACTGAAACAAATGGATCCGGAATTCGAGTCCGTTTCGGCATCGCTCAAGCAACCATTCTACAAACTATTTGCACGGGTGACCGTGCCGGTATGTCTGCCGGCCATTCTGGATATTTCAATCTACCTGTTCGTCAATGCGATGACGACAGTCTCCGCCGTGGTGTTCCTGTATTCTGCTCATACTACGCTGGCTTCCGTGGCCGTGCTGAATATGGATGATGCTGGGGATGTGGCACCCGCTGCCGCTATGGGGATGATGATCTTCTATACCAATGTCGCGGCACGGCTTGTGCATTATGGCTTGTCGCAAATGCTGCTGCGCAAGACACAGAAATGGCGGGGCACCTGACAGTGATTAAACGGCACCTTTTGCAGAAGGTGCCGTTTATTTATTGTGGCGCTGCTGCCAGAGTTGCTTTGCCTTGGAGTGGCAGGCACTGAAGTCGGGATCATTGTGCAATGTCATCAGACCGAGAGCCGCTGTTGCTGTGACAACGGTTTCAAGACGCGGGTCAATTGCAGTTCCTGCCCAGATAGCCTGCCAATATTCAAAGGAATCCATACCGATACGAGGCAGGGATTCCGGTTCATGCAGTGCTTTTATAATAATATCAGAGCTTTCCGTGCCGCTGAGGCTTAAAAGTGTTGCCACACGGAAAGGATAAAATTCGGCTACATCGCGATTGCCGCTGAGAACAGTCAATTGCCGCTGGCTGTTTCCATACACGGTAGTGTCATGTGTTTCCGGCAGTTCCTGTAACAGTTTTGCTGTATCCCTGTGCAGTTCCCGATAGGCCGGTCGGGATACACCCAGCAGGCTGGCACGCGCTTGCAACGGATTGAGAAGATGCACACAGTCGCCCACAGGAGAGCGCGCGGCAAACAGCGGATAGAGCGCCATCATGGATGCAAGAGCAGGGGCAAAACCTGTTAATGGCATATAGACAATGTGGCTGTTCTTCAGTGTTTGGCGGGCATCGGCAAGATTTTGTGCAACAGGAATGCCAAGCGCATGCGCTGCCTGTTCAATCTTACCGCTATTCATACCGCTGCCATTGCTGCCATGGAGTGCGATTTTATATCCGGCCTGTGCGAGCAGTTTGGCGGCCTGTAAAAACCATGGTGCACGCGGGGAGTTGGGGGAGAGATAGGCAGGCCAGTCCAGATCCGCCTGCGGACTGAATGTATCATCCAGCTGATAATATTGGCGTGCAGCCCTGACCATGCCTGCCAGTTCCTGAGCGGCAGTTCCGCGATAATGGATCAGGCTGAAAAATGCGCTGGCCTGCATCGGATCAACCTGTTGCTGCAGGATCAGGGAAAAGGCTTCCTCTGCCTCCTCAATCGTCAGCGGACGGCTGTTTCCGGCACCACGGCCGAGTATGCCCAGAAACCGCGAAAACCGTAAAACAGGATCATGACTACTGCTCAGATCAGCGAGCTGATTGGCGAGTTGTTTGGGGCTGGGTTGTCCGCCGATCAGCGGTGTTCTGAGAGATAAAGGCGGAACGGCGAGCAAGGCCTGTTGCTGCCAGCCGGTTTCCGCCGGTGTCTGCGTTGCCGGTATATCGGGGCTGAGCAGGTTTTCAGCCTCATCCGCAAGAGCACGCAGGCGCAGGCGCAGCATTTCCGCGCGTGGAGAGGGGATCATCCGGCGGCCGGAACGCACTAAAATGGGATCGTTGAAGGCTTCCCGAATCTGGTTGAGCAGGCGACTCATCGCCGGAGCGCTGAGATTCATGCGCTTGGCAGCCTGTTGCACGCTGCCCTCCACAAGCAATGTATCTAACGCTGTCAACAGCCTTAACTGCCCTAAGCGGGACGCGGGCAAAGCACTGTTTGTGCTGTCTTTGGCTGACTTCTTGTCATCAGGCACAGTCTTTTCACGCATTTAACTGTTCCTTCCTGCTTTGGTGCAGAGCAAAGCTTTTTTCAGGCGGTGCGATATCTTCATTATGCGGAATGCAAAAAGCTGATGTTGGAATAAGTCTGAAACATGGCGATTGACCTGTTACCTTGCCACACATAAGGGGAGTAAATAACTCATATTTGTGGCAGAGGGCAATTGAAATGACAGATATCGGACATTCAAGAGCGGAAATTCAGACAGTTTCCGGATCTGAGATGTTAAAACAGGTCAAAATGCGTCGTCTCGCAGCTCTTGCATGCGGTACAATTCTGGCCGGAACAATGCTGTCTTTCGCCCTTCCGGCTCAGGCACAGGCTGTTAAAAAGAAGTCGGTTGCGGCTGAAGCGCAGGCCGAGCAACCAACGGAACAAGTTGCGGATCAGGCAGCTGAACAGGCTGCCGCGCCGGCAGGTACTGTGCGTCTGGATCAGATCGTTGTCACAGCCACCGGCTTTGAGCAGAATGTTAAAGATGCACCGGCCAGTATTACTGTTGTGCCACGCGAAGAGCTGGAAAAAGGTGCCTTCCGCAACCTGACCGATGCGCTTAACAGCGTGCAGGGTGTCAGCGTGACCGGTATCGCCAATGAGCAGGATATTTATATCCGCGGTTTGCCGGGTGCCTATACGCTTATTCTGGTCGATGGTAAGCGCCAGAGCACCCGCGATGCCCGCACCAATGGTAATGCCGGTTTTGAACAGAGTTTTGTTCCGCCTGCATCGGCCATCGAGCGGATTGAAGTGGTGCGCGGCCCGATGTCTTCGCTCTATGGTTCGGATGCCATGGGCGGTGTTATCAATATTATTACCCGTAAAGTTGACGATGCATGGCATGGTGAGCTGACCCTTGACGGTACCGTGCAGACCAAATCACGTTATGGTAACAGCGGACAGGCTTCCTTCTATGTCAGCGGACCACTGGTGCCTGACGTTGTTGGCGTTCAGGCCTGGGGACGTGGTCTGAAGCGCAGTGAAGATAAATTCCTCAATGGTACGCAGGAACAGCGCGACGGCGATCTGGGCGGAAAGCTGACAATTACGCCGAACGAAGATCATGACATTTTCATCGAAGGCGGCGTCACCCGCGTGCGCCGTGAAGGCACAGTTGGTGATACAATCGCTGCAACCGGAACGGATACATATAATTACAACGACCGCAGACACTGGTCGATCAGCCATACCGGCCGCTGGGGTCCGACAACGTCTGATTTCTCGTTCTCGCAGGAATGGGCAGAACGCACCAATTTCAACTGGGATAAAGCCCGTGGCTCTTATGTGGAAAATCTGCGTTCACCGGAAATCCGCAACTCTGTTCTCGACGGCAAATTCACCACACCGTTTGAATTTTACGGCGATCATACGCTGGTCACCGGCGGTCAGTTCATTGATGCACAGCTGACAGATCAGAATCCGGGACGCCGCACCGGTCTTGATGAGACATTCAGCATTCGCCAATGGGCGGTCTTTGCTGAAGATGAGTGGTGGATTACACCGGACTTCTCGCTGACCGGTGGTCTGCGTATGGATGACCACGAAATCTACGGTTCCCATCTCAGCCCGCGTGCCTATGCCGTGTGGCATGCAACGGAGCAGCTGACGCTGAAAGGTGGTATTTCCACAGGCTTTAAAGCACCGGAAATCCGCACAATTGCACCGGGTTATGCTTATACGACCGGCGGTGGCGGCTGTTTCTATGGTCCTGAGGCAAGCCTGCCATCCGGCAAAAATCCTTGCGGTGTGATTATTGGCGATGAAAGCCTGAAAGCAGAAAAGAGCACGAGCTATGAACTGGGCGCCCTGTGGGACAATCAGGACGGTTTGCAGCTTGGGGCGACTTATTTCTACACGGATTTCAAGGACAAGATCTCCAACAAGCAGATGCTTGATGCGAATGGCAAGCCGATCCGCTGGAGCGAAAATACAAATTACGTTCTGTGGAACAGCTTCAATATCGATAATGCTGTGATGCAGGGTGTGGAACTGACTGCAAACTGGGAAGCCACATCTGACATCCGTTTGCGCGCCAGCTATACCTATACACATTCCCGTCAGAAGGGCGGGGACTATGATGGTCTGCCGCTGACACGCACACCGGAACATATGGGTAATATCCGTGCGGACTGGATCACACCGGTTGAAGGCCTGTCTGCATGGACAGCTGCCAATTATCATGGCTCGGAAACCAATGCCGGTGCCCGTATCGGCAGCAACGGCAAGCCGGTTTACAAAAACGGCAAGGTCATTGCCCGCAAATATGATGCCTATATGACTTTCGATATCGGTACGAGCTATGAGTTCAGCGAGAATGTTACATTCAATGCGGCACTCTACAATCTGTTCGACAAGCGTATTGAAGAGAGCGATTTCAACGCTTCGGTTGACGGACGCCGTCTCTGGGTCAGCATGACCTCGAAGTTCTGATTGTTCAGCTGTTAAAAATGAAAAGCCCTTGTGTTCTGCACAAGGGCTTTTTTGTCAGATAAATGCTAGTTCACCAGCCGCGGTTGACCGGCGCATTGACAGGCAGAGCTCTTTTTGTGTTGTGCGGTATCCAGCGCGGAAACCAGATGGCGGATGAGCAATTATTATTGCTTGATCTGACCGGTGGCGGTTGTTTTCTGCGATTGGTATTTTCCGAGGGCGGATGCATGACCGTAATCTCCGAAAAACAGGACTGCCGCATTCTCTGCAATTTCAATGAACAGCGCATGACTGTTGTGCAACGCATTTGTGATAAGTCCGGCACTCGTTCGCATCATTTGCATGGCCGGATTGAAATGTCGTTATCAGACTATTGCGCGAAAATGCATGTGGCATGGCGAACTGCAAAATAAACGTGCATTTTGCGCAATTTTAAAAAGAAACCCTGATATTTTTGATAGTTTTCTTGCTTTTAATCGGATAGACCATTGCGATCAGAATGCGCGGGATTCCGGTTTTCGGTGTCGGTGGTGCATAATTCAGGTCAGTCCTTTTCTTTTTAAACGGCTGTTCTGCGTCGATATTTCAGCAGGTCTGCGGGATCGGATTTTACACTCGTAAACTTGCGCAAACAGGATAAAAAAATGAGTGTTTCCGGTGCCCCCCGGAGTGCAGTTGCCGGTAAAAACGGCGAGGCAGCTCCGGCCTTGAATTCGCCCGCGCGCGTGCTGTTTGCCAGCCTCGTGGGAACAACAATCGAATTTTTCGATTTTTATGTTTATGCAACGGCTGCCGTTCTGGTGTTTCCGGCTGTGTTCTTTCCGGCCAGCGATCCGACTTCGGCCATGTTGCAATCTTTTGCTACATTCTCGATTGCTTTCTTTGCCCGTCCGTTTGGTGCCATGGTTTTCGGCCATTTCGGTGACAAAATCGGCCGTAAGGCAACATTGGTTGCCGCGCTGATGACCATGGGTCTTTCGACCGTTATCATCGGCTTGCTGCCAACCTATGCACAAATCGGTGTGGTTGCGCCGCTGTTGTTGGCACTGTGCCGTTTCGGTCAGGGACTTGGTCTTGGCGGTGAATGGGGCGGGGCGGTGTTGCTGGCAACCGAAAACGCGCCGGAAGGCAAGCGTTCATGGTATGCAATGTTCCCGCAGCTTGGTGCGCCGATCGGCTTCATCCTCTCTGCCGGTACATTCATTATTCTCGGTGCCACACTGAGCAATGAGCAGTTCATGAGCTGGGGCTGGCGTATTCCGTTTGTCGGCTCGATCCTGCTGGTTGCTGTTGGTCTTTATGTTCGTATCAAGATCACTGAAACACCTGAATTCCAGAAAGCAATGGACAAGCAGGAGCGCGTTCAGGTGCCGCTGGCGGCAGTCTTCAAACATCACAAGCGTGCGCTGGTTCTCGGTACTTTCTCCGCGCTGGCAACCTTTGTGCTGTTCTATCTGATGACCGTATTCATGCTGTCATGGGCAACACGTCCGGTTGAACAGGCAGGCATGGGCTATTCCCGTGAGCAATTCCTGTTCATTCAGATGGTTGGCGTTGTGTTCTTTGGTCTGTTGATTCCGGTTTCCGGTTTGTTGTCTGACCGTTTCGGACGCCGTTTCATCATGATCCTCACCACAATCGGTATTGGTGTGTTCGGCCTGTTCATGGCACCGCTGCTGGGTGCCGGTGTTGTCGGCGCTGTGATGTGCTCGATCATCGGTTTCGCGCTGATGGGCATGACCTATGGTCCGATCGGTGCGGCGCTGGCTTCGCCGTTCCCGACTGCCGTTCGTTATACCGGTGCTTCCATGACCTTTAATATGGCCAGTATTTTTGGTGCTTCGCTGGCGCCATATATCGCGACATGGCTGGCTACAACCTACAGCCTTAGCTATGTTGGTCTGTATTTGCTGGCTGCGGCGGCAATTACTTTGCTGGCCATTCTCGGTCATAAAGACAAAGAGTTTTCTTCCTGATCGTTTCATGAAGATGATTTGTAAAAGGAGCCGCTTGCGGCTCCTTTTTTGTTGGTTTGCATAAGTAAAATTTCTGAAACTGGTAAGCGCGGAGATTTGCTCTATGTATAAAGAATGAAAATAAGACAGGAGAGATGATCTATGACGCAGGTGACCCCGCAGGATATTCTGGATTTCTGGTTTTCTGATGCAACGGAAGCGCATTGGTTTGTCCGTTCTGATGATCTTGACCAGCAAATCAAACAGCGTTTCAGCGCGGTATATGAGCAGGCAGTGGAAGGTGATCTTGCGCATTGGAAGAATGATGCCAAAAGCGCTTTGGCTCTGACTATTATTTTTGATCAGTTTCCGCGCAATATGTTCCGCGGTGATCCTAAGGCTTTTGCGAGTGATCCGCTTGCCTGTGCACTGTCAAAATATGCGCTGGAGCATGATTATGACATGGCTGTGGATGAGAAAGCACGGCAGTTTTTCTATCTGCCGCTGATGCATAGCGAAGTGATTGAAGATCAGGAGCAATGCGTGAAGCTTTATAAAGCGCTCGGCAATGATTTTGCTCTCGGCTTTGCCAGAGAGCATCGTGATATTGTCGAGGAATTCGGCCGGTTTCCGCATCGCAATGCCGTACTCGGCCGCAAAAATACGCCGGAAGAAACCGAATTCCTGAAAACCCATACAGGCTTTTAAACTATTCAGGCGGCGGAACGGGCAGCCATGCGCTTTTCGTGCTCAAGCAGCCAGCGTTTGCGCCATAGACCGCCGCCATATCCCGTGAGTGATCCGTCCGAGCCGATGGTACGATGACACGGGATAATAATTGACAGCTGATTAGCGCCATTAGCATTGGCCACGGCACGGATGGCATCGGGGCGTCCGGTCAGTTCTGCCAGCTCGGCATAGGAGCGGGTTTCACCCAGCGGAATTTCCTGCAATGCATCCCAGACCGAGCGGGTAAAGGCCGGAGCATAAAGCGCCAGCGGCGTTTTAAAACCGGTAAAACCACCGGTGAAATAGAGCTTCAGCTCTGCTTCAATCTGATCGATCGGCGCAAGACGGCCAAAGCTGATGGATGATTTGGTGTAGAGACGCAGTTTTTTCAGCTCATTGGGCAGGCCTTTGCGCTCAAAAAACTCCAGCAAATGCAGATGATGCTGGTCGGCAACGGCGAGCATGGAGCCGATTGGTGTTTCCAGCCAATCTGCTTTCAGCAGGTCACGCCCTTTCAGCTGGGCAGGCGTATCACCGATCAGCTGCGTAATGGCTTCGCGAAAACCGCTGCCGGAATCATAACCGGCTTCAAGCTGTGCATCGATCACGGAATGACCGGCAGCAATGCTTTCAAGCCCGCGTGCTTTGCGGCGCAGTCGTGCCATATCCAGAAAAGTCATACCCAGATGGCGTTTGAAAGCACGGCGCACTGTGGAAGGATCAAGTTGCATGGCGATGAGGTCATCTTCGCACCAGAAATGATCCGGTCGGGCATCCAGACAATCCAGCAATTTGGCGACGACCGGTTCCTTGCCACGATAAAAATCCAGCGGACGGCAGCGCTGACACGGCCGGAAACCCGCTTCCATACAGGCGGCCGGATGATCGAAAAAGCGGCTGTTCTCGAATTTCGGTTTACGTGCCGGACAAGACAGACGGCAGAAGATGCCGGTGCTGGTCACACCAACAAAAACATGGCCGTCATAGGACTGGTCACGATCAAGAAGCGCCTGATAAAGAGTGTGCGGGTCGGGTAAAGAAAATAGCATAAACAGACTTTATCATGATTTGCTTCCGGTGCCGCCGGAAATCGGGCGTCTATTTTTCTGTTTCATCAGGTTACTGGCAGATGCGATAGGTACAGGATTTGCCGTGGCAGCCCATATCAAGATGCAGATTGGTTTCATGGGCGCTGTCGGCCTCCGGTCCCAATACGGTCATGAACAGCGTACAGCTTGCCTTATGTAACTCACGCCAGAATTTCTTTTGTTTTTCACTGCCGTTCCAGTCTGTGGCAAGTGTGGTTTTTTCACCATTTGCGAGTGTGAAAGACATGATATCCAGAGCATTGCCGAATGCATGTTCGGATACACGTCCTGCCGAGCCGTTATTCACCTTGCGGCATTGATAATGCGAACCGGTGCCGATGGTTTTGATATCGCTGCCGAGATGGGTTTTGGCCAGATTGTTAGCCTGCTGCACCCATTCAGTGAGAGCGACAGTCATCGTGCAATTGGTTGTAACCGGCTGATCCAGATCTATCGGGACAGGTTTGGTGAAGGCCGTGATTTCCAGCGGGCTTCTGATCTGGCATTGCCCTTCATTGACAGGCGGGATGACTTTACCGGTCACTTCATTTTGCACTAATGGCAGGCAGGCCGCCTGATAAATCCGCTCGGTTTTCGGTGTCTCCGGTTTTGATATATCCGGCTTTGGGGAAGCGGGCGGTTCTTTTAGTTCCGGTTTTGGGGCAGGGGTAATGGTTTTACTCTCTTCCACAGCGGGTTTTTGTGCAGGTATCGGAACAGTTTTCGCTGTGGCCGGTATTGTCATCAAAGTGCCGCTACTCAGCACTGCAAGCAAACAGAGGGGCAGAAAATATCGCATCAAAAGCCTTTCCGTGAGTGCAAAATCACGACTGATTTTGCAGGGAGTGCCTGGGTAAACCGCTGAACTGCCGTTTCAGTTCCCGTTTTTCTTGGTTTCTCCTGAAAGTCAGCACTTCTATGCGGCGGATAAACTATGTTAGAGGGAGGCATGAGCACATACTCTTCCGCTTCTCTTGTTTATAATCCGCCTATGGATCCGATATCGGTGATCTATCAGGATGCGGATATTCTGGTGCTGGATAAGCCAAGCGGTTTACTGTCCGTGCCGGGGCGTGATCCGGCTTTGTCTGATAGCTTAGCGACGCGGGTGCAGAAGCAGTTTCCCAAAGCTTTGATGATTCACCGGCTGGATAAAGACACGTCCGGCGTGGTTTTGATGTCGCTGAACCGTAAAGCCCATGCACAGATTGCCAGACAGTTTGAAGAACGCAGCACCGAGAAGACCTATGTCGCAGTTGTTTGGGGCAATGTGGTCGAGGATGAAGGGCTGATTGATCTGCCGCTGGCGATTGATCCGGACAATAAACCGCGTCACCGTGTGGATTACGAACGTGGCAAACCGGCACAAAGTCGCTGGCAGGTGCTGGAGCGCGGAGAGCAGACAACAAGGCTGCGTTTATTTCCACTGACCGGCCGGACGCATCAGTTGCGTGTGCATATGAAGGCCATCGGTCATGTGATGCTGGGTGATGAATTCTATGCAGAGGGGGCTGCATTGCAGGCGGCAGATCGTTTGCTGCTGCATGCGGAGAGCCTGAGCTTTCGCCATCCTGATGGCCGTGCTGTTACTTTTACCATACCTTGCCCGTTTTGAGGGAACCTATGCAGCAAGCAGATGATAATGACCTGATTGTTGATTTTGTCGGCGGGGCTGTCGGTCATCGTTTCCGCTCCGGTGAGGGGCGCGGGCAGGCGCTTGCCAAAGCAGCTGGACTGGTGCGCGGTGCAACACCGGATATTGTGGACGCTACCGCAGGGCTTGGCCGCGATGCTTTTTTGCTGGCATCACTCGGTGCAAAAGTAACCTTGATTGAGCGGTCAGAAAAAATGCACGCTTTGCTCGCCGCAGGGCTGGAACGCGCTGCGGCAGAAGGCGGGCGCTTGGCGGAGACCGTGGCGCGGATGACGCTGCTCTTTGGTGACTCCTGTGCATTGTTGCCGGAACTGAAGCCGCAGGTAGTTCTGGTTGATCCGATGCATCCGCCACGCGGAAATACGGCACTGGTCAAAAAAGAAATGCGCCAGATCCGCGAGATTGTCGGTACCGACCCCGATGCGGAAAGGCTGATGCAGGTGGCGCTGGAAGCTGCGCAAAACCGTGTTGTGCTGAAATGGCCGCTGCGTGCGGAACCAATGGCAGGTATCCGCAAACCTTCGCACCAGATATTAGGTAAGAGCACCCGCTATGATGTGTTTGTGAAGGCGAAGATTATTTGAGTTTCTGGAGCATGTCTCCTACAACCGATGTGCAATTTTAGAGGACATGCTCCAGATTTTTAGTGGTCGCATTATCACAGCCGTCAAATTAATCTAATTTGACTGTGAAATGCTCCAGCCAATCCAGCATACCTTGAGCGGCGGCACGGCCTGTTGCGAAGCAGGCGGTGAGCAGATAGCCGCCGGTCGGCGCTTCCCAATCCAGCATTTCACCGGCAACAAAAACACCCGACAATTTGTGCAGCATATAATTGTCGCTGACCTCATCCCAGACAATGCCGCCGGCAGAGGAAATCGCCTCTGCAATCGGGCGCGGACGCAGCAATGGCACTGCGAGATTTTTAATTTGCTGCGCGAGATTTTCCGCGGAGAGCATATGAGCATCCGGTACCAGTTCGCGCAATAGAGCTGCTTTCACACCTTCAAGGCCGGTGGCTTTGCGCAGGCGGTTGGAGAAGCTGCTTTTGCTGCCTTGCTTGGTGAGATCGCGTATCAGCCGTTCAACTGACCGTGCCGGTGTCAGATCAAGATAGAGACTGGCGGTGCCGGTATTATTCAGCTGATCGCGCAATGCAGCGGCGTGAGCATAGATCAGACTGCCTTCAATGCCGTGCTGCGAGATAACAAATTCGCCCTCAATCCGGCCTGCCGGAGATGTGACGGCAACCGATTTGATCGGTGCACCTGCAAAGCGCTCGCGAAAGACTGAGCTCCAGTCAACATCAAATCCGCAATTGGCCGATTGGAAAGGCGCGATACTGATATTCTTTTCCTTAAGCCACGGCACCCATGCGGCATCGGAACCAAGGCGCGGATAGCTGGCGCCGCCCAGAGCCAGTAATGTGGCATCAGGGCTGATCTGCTTTTCACCTTCCGGTGTGTCAAATAAAAGAGTGTCTCCGCTGAAGCCTTTCCAGCGATGACGTTTCAGGATTTTGATGCCTTGCGCTTCCAGTCGTGCGACCCAGTTGCGCAATAGTGGTGAGGCTTTCATCCGTTTCGGAAAGACGCGGCCGGAACTGCCGGTGAAGACCTCGATATCCAGCTGTTCAGTCCATTCACAGATATCAGCAGGCGTAAAAGCATCGAGTGCCGGAATGAGGCGCACACCGCTGGAACCATAGCGGATACGAAAGCGTTCATAGGGTTCTGAATGGGTGATATTCAAGCCGGATTTGCCTGCCAGCAGAAATTTGCGTGCAACAGTCGGCATGGCTTCATAAACAGTAACGTCATGCCCGTGCGCGGACAGAATTTCTGCCGCAGCAAGGCCTGAAGGGCCGCCGCCAATAATGGCAATGGTCTTGCCGTTGGTATGTGTGTTTTGAGACGTCATCCGGTTCACCTGCTGTTCAGGTTGTTTTAGCTAAGTTCAGTGCTGACGCAAGTAAGAAGCGAAGACGGAGAAGCCTGTGAAAAAAACCTTTATTATACCTGTTGTAACTGCGGCCATTGTTGGTGCCGGTCTGTTATCGATGCAGCAGGCGAGTGCAGCCGGTAAGAATGAGGTGCTTTATATCAATAACAAGCTGGTTGATTGTGTTGGTGTAGGGCCACAAAAATGTATGCAGGTGCGCAAAAGCCCGAAAAGCGAGTGGACATTATTCTATGGCGGTATTGACGGTTTTCGCTATGAGCCGGGTTATCGCTACAAGCTGAAAGTGAATGTGAGCAAAATCAAAAATCCGCCTATGGACAGTTCCAACCTGAAATATAGTCTGGTGAAGGTGCTGAGCAAGAAAAAGTAATCAGCAGCACGAGTGCTCCATCAAATGAGCCCGCTTTTGGCGGGCTTTTTTATTGGCTCGCAATAAGAATCATTAGCGGGAATAGCGGCGTTAAAGGTCGCATTCGCCTTGTCAAAGCTCATGGCAAAAATGTCACGTCTTGTAAAAAGCGTTTCATGCAGCTTTTCATCTTTTAGAAAATTAGATTTATCAATCTATGTTATTCAATAAATTTTCATGGTTATTCTTAAATATTTGTATCTTTCTTAAGATGTGAACATATTTTGTGAAATTTATTCTAATTGATTGTCATTTTTTATTTGAATTGTTATTCTTTGGTTGTCCTGATTTTTTATACTGTTTTATTTTTATTGATATTTTAAAATAAGATAAGGTTTTTCCGATGAATATATCGCGGCCAATACTTTATGGTGTCAATTTAACAGATGTACAGGAAATTGAACTTGTCGATATTATCAGTAGTCATGCGGTGCGGCTTGGCTTTGACTATTACAGTTTTGTTCTTCGTATCCCGCAGTCACTGACGCGCCCGAAAATTCAGGGTTTCGACAATTATTCTGAAGGCTGGCGCAGTTATTATGTGCGCAATGAATGTATTCTGACCGATCCCGCAATTCAGCAGGCGATGCGGTCTTCCAAGCCGGTCGTCTGGACTGAGAAACTCTATCAGCAGAATAAAATTCTGTGGCAGGAAATGAGACGTGACGGCCATTCTGTGGGTATTACGCAGTCCTGCTGGGGGCCGCAATCGGTTGCCGGCTTTCTGTCTTTCAGCCGAACCAGCGATGCAATCAGCAAAGCCGAACTGAAAGAGCTGGAGCCGGAATTGCGTGAGTTGAGCCTGTCTCTGTTCACAAGGTTTTATGATCTTTATCGGCTGGATGAGACCTATAATGCTGAGGATCAGATTATTACACTGCGGGAGCGGGAAATATTGCGCTGGACCGGTGACGGTAAAACCGCTGAGGATATTTCAATCATACTCAATATCACGCCGCGCACGGTACATTTTCACATGAACAATGTTCTGAATAAGCTGATTGTTTCCAACAAGGTTCATGCGGTGATGAAGGCGCATCTGATCGGATTGCTCTGAAATGCAAAACGCCGCCGCAAAATTTGCGGCGGCGTTTAAGCGGAGGATGTAATTTTACTTGTAGCGTGACAGGCCGAGATCCGAAGTATCAATATCCGGTTTTTTGCCGGAAATCAGGTCGGCCATAACGCGGGCAGAACCGGCAGACATTGTCCAGCCGAGTGTGCCGTGTCCGGCATTGATATAGAGATTGTCGTATTTTGTGCCGCCGATAATCGGTGTTGAATCCGGTGTCATCGGACGCAGACCCGACCAGAAAGTTGCCTTGGACAGGTCACCCGCACCGCCGAACAGGCCGCTGACGGAAAGTTCCAGCGTTTCGCGGCGTTCAGGCAGCAGACGTGTCACATAATCGGTGACTTCAGCCATACCGCCGACGCGGATACGGTCGCCGAGACGGGTAATCGCGATCTTATAGGTTTCATCCAGAATGGTGGAAACCGGTGCGCGGGATTCATCGACAATCGGAATGGTGATCGAATAGCCTTTAACCGGATAGATCGGCACATTGAGGCCGAGGCCTTTGACCAGCTGCGGCGTGAAGCTGCCGAGTGCGGCTACATAGCGATCAGCAGTGAAGATGCCTTTATTGGTTTCAACCGCAACAATCTTGCCGCTGTTAAGCTGGAAGCCTTTAATATCCACATTGTAGTGGAATTTTACGCCCAGTTCTTCAGCCATTTTGGCCAGTTTATTGGTGAAGGTGAAGCAATCGCCGGTGCCGTCATCCGGCATGCGCAGGCCGCCGGTAATCATGTGCTTTACATTGGCAAGGGCTGGTTCTGCCTTGGTACAGCCTTCGGCATCCAGCACTTCAAATTTAATGCCGTCCTGACGCAGGCTTTCAATATCCTTGGTCATTACCGCGTCAAAATCTTTCTGACTGCGGAACAGCTGCAAAGTGCCTTTTGAACCTTCATCATAGGTGATGCCGGTATCATTGCGCAGTTCGGTCAGGCATTCACGGCTGTAATTGGAAATGCGCAGCATGCGGGCTTTGTTGGTCGCATAGGCCGATGCGGTGCAATTGGCCAGCATGGACATCAGCCAGCTATACATTGCCGGATTGCAGGTCGGACGGAAAATCAAAGGTGAGTGTTTTTTAAACAGCCACATTGCCGCTTTCTGCGGAATACCCGGAGCAGCCCATGGGGTCGAGTAACCATAGGAAAGCTGACCGGCATTGGCGAAACTGGTTTCGAGCGCCGGTCCTTCCTGACGGTCGAGCACAGTCACTTCATGGCCGGCTTTTGCCAGATAATAGGCGGTCGTTACGCCGATCACACCGCTGCCGAGTATTGTAACTTTCATGGTCTGCCTCTGTCATATCCTGTCTGATGCCGCATGTGCAGGCTTGTTTGTTCTTCAGGCAAGAATGTCGTTAATGTAATTGCGATGATATCTGTTCCCCAGAGATGTCAGAATCTCATAGGAAATTGTTCCGGCATCCTGTGCCACTTGTTCAAGGCTCTGATGTGCGCCGATCAGCTCTACAAGGCTGCCGAGCTTTAATGTGCCTGCCGGCAGGGCGCTGACATCCAGTGTAATGGAATCCATGGAAACACGGCCGATAATAGGCAGGCGCACAGCACCATAATATGCTGCGCCTTTATTGCTTAAATGCCGTGGCCAGCCATCTGCATAGCCGACGGCAATCGTGGCAATCCGTGTCTCGCCCTGTGTTTCATAGCTGCCGCCATAACCCACCAGAGTATGTGCCGGAACGGTGCGGCATTGAATGACGCGCGCCTGCAGTGACACAACCGGCTGCATCGGGTTTGGTGCATTTTCCTGTGGTGCGCCGCCGTAAAGTGCGATGCCCGGACGTGCCAGATCAAAATGATAGCCGCGCTCCATAAAGCTGCCGCCGGAATTGGAAAAAGCGACAGCATAATGCGGCAGAAGTTTAAGAGCTGCCTGCATGCGCTCCAGCTGGGCGTGGTTCTGCGGGCTCTGCACATTATCAGCAGAAGCCAGATGGCTGATAATGAATTTTACATCAATGCCGTCCAGCAGGGAAATATCTGCCAGCAGTTCTTTCAGTTCCTGTTCGGAAAGACCGAGACGCGACATGCCTGTATCAAGCTGAAGCAGTGCCGGAAGCTTCCGGTTGCCGGTTTTGCCCAGAGCTGCCCAGTTGCGCAGCTGTTCCAGCGAATTCAGTACAGGGATAATATTATTATCCGCGCAGAGTTTTTCTGTCTGCGGCTGTAGGCCGTTGAGAACATAAATAACAGCATCTTTGCCGATATGCGGTTGCAGCTTCAAGGCTTCTCCCAGATGTGCAACGAAAAAATCACGGCAACCGGCGGCATAAAATTGCGGGGCAACTTTATCTGCGCCCAGACCATAGGCGTCGGCTTTCACAACAGCTGCGGCTCTGGTCGGGCTCAGTGCGTCGGCGATCAGCTTATAGTTCGCGCGCAAAGCGGCCAGATCAACGGTAAGAATACCGCCGGCCGCGAGGATTTCCGGATTTTCACCGGCAGTTGTATCAACAGGCGCTGCCGCACGGGTTTCAGAAAAGAGTACAGACATAAGCAATTCCGCATTGTCATGTTCAACAAGTTGGTTGGCTGCCAGTATGCATATCCGGAAAACTATAACACAGTTTCAGGTTATGCTCTGCATGCAGACCATGCCAGAGATGCCAAACAAATTTTATAAGAGGCAGCATCGTTCAGCGTCGTAACTTTACGAGCGGTATCACGTGCCGGAACTCTCTCCCTGTTTCTCAGTGTAGTCGAATAGTCTTCGAATGTTTTTGCTATTTTTCGCAATTTATGCGAATTGTAGCTAAATCAGCACGATAAAATACTATAAATTGGAAGATTCTGCGTGTCGACCTTAGATGCTATTGATCGTAATATTATCCGCTGTCTGCGCCGCGACGGGCGTATGACCAATAGTCAGCTGGCAACAGAGGTCGGTTTATCGCAATCGGCGTGCCTGCGGCGTGTGCAATTGCTGGAAACAAGCGGGGTTATCCGCGGCTATACGGCGATTGTTGCGGCACCCGATGCTGATGACCGGCTGGTGGCGCTGGTGCGCATTACGCTGGAGCGGCAGACGGAGGAATATCTCAATCGTTTTGAAGAAGCGGTGCGCCGCCATCCGGAAATTCAGGAATGTTATCTGATGACGGGGGATGCCGATTATATCCTGCGTGCCGAGGCAGAAAATACGGCAGCCTATGAGGTCATTCACAAAGAAATTCTCTCACGCCTGCCGGGTGTGGTGCGTATTCACTCCAGCTTCTCGATCCGCAGTGTGCTGCTGAGCAGAGCGCCGGTGAAGTAATAAAATAGTATCGTGAAAGACAAGAGGAGAAATATTATGCATAATTAATTTGTTATTAATTTAATGTATTGGATTGTTTTATGGTCGATATTAAAAATTTTTTTCCAAAAATTATTAAAAATTTTGGTGATAAATCTCAGTTGAATTCTATTGTTATAAATAAAGATAATAAAAAAATGCTGTGTAATTTTTCTATGACCATTCCAAATTTTACGCCGCAAAATTCTGACACAATCAGAAAGGTTAAGTTTAGAGATGAAGCTAACGATTGTGATGGAATGGTCACTTTCAATTATAGTATGAACGGGAGTGATGGAAGTCCCGCAAAACTTTCAGGTGTGCTAGGAGAGAATTGCCCATTTGCATTATTCCAAAATGTAACGGGAGATGTAGATATTGTTATTCCGGATGGCGAAAATTGTAAATATTTTTACCAGATACCAGAAGGAACAGATATCCAGACACCTAAAGTCGGAACCTATAGTGGCGCTATTGATGAGAATACATTCATTCCGACTGAAAGTGACCCTACAAAGCTGTTGATACGTTTCCCTATCGTTCCGTCTTATAAAGTTGTCACGATGTGCACAGATAGTTTCTATAATTATAATAGTGAAACTAAAGCAGCTTATGATACATTCCATACATCGCTGGGAAATTGGACAAATTATGATAACACAAGCTTGATTTGTTCTGAATTATTTACGGCAAATTTGTTTTCTGTTGTACTATCAAGAAATAGTACAAATCGATCTGATTGGTTGTGTTATAGTTCTCCAAAAGAACCTGGGCAAGTTGCTGATGTAAATTACTTTTTTGACGATATTACAGCTGAAAACGATCAGTTTTATTACGGAATTATCGAATGGGATACTGATCTGGGTATCTTTCGGGAAGTATGGTTACGTGTAGAAAATTAATAAATTTAATTATATTTTTTTGATTATGTTTTTTGCAGTTTAATCTTATTCTTCTTAACAGAAAATGCAGGGAGGGGTGGTTCAGAGAGTGTTTTACCTAAACCACCCCGCCCATATTAATCTTTATGCAGGATTGAGGCATCCACATCCGTGATACGGCGTTTGCCACACAGAGCCATAGTCACATCCGCCTCACGGGCTATGATTTCCAGCGCCTTGGTCACGCCGGCTTTGCCCATGGCACCCAGACCATAAAGAAACGGTCTGCCGATATAGGTACCTTTCGCGCCGAGTGCCACGGCTTTGAGCACATCCTGACCGGAGCGGATACCGCCGTCGAGGTGGATTTCCACCTTGTCACCGACCGTATCAACAATGCGCGGCAACATCGAAATGGATGATGGTGCGCCGTCGAGCTGACGACCGCCATGATTGGAGACGATGATCGCATCGGCACCGGTTTTGGCTGCCATCAGTGCATCTTCTTCATCGAGAATGCCCTTGAGGATCAGCGGGCCGCCCCAGAGTTTTTTGATCCATTCCACATCATCCCAGTTCAGTTTCGGATCAAACTGCTCGGCTGTCCATGAGGACAGGGATGAGAGGTCGCTGACACCTTTGGCATGACCGGCAATATTACGGAAGGTACGGCGCTGCGTTGCCAGCATACCGAGGCACCATTGCGGGCGCGTCATCATCTGCCAGATATGTTTCGGCGTGAATTTCGGCGGAGCCGACAGACCGTTGCGCAAATCTTTGTGACGCTGGCCGAGAATTTGCAGGTCGAGCGTCAGCACCAGTGCCGAGCAACCGGCGGCTTTGGCACGCTCAATCAGATTGCGGACGAAATCACGGTCTTTCATCACATAAAGCTGGAACCAGAAAGGCTTTTTCGTTGCTGCGGCGACATCTTCAATCGAGCAGATGCTCATGGTGGAGAGGGTAAAGGGCACGCCGAATTCCTGTGCTGCCTGCGCTGCCAGAATTTCCCCGTCCGCATGCTGCATCCCTGCCAGACCTGTCGGAGACAGGGCTACCGGCATAGTCACATTCTGGCCGATCATGGTTGTTGCCAGAGAACGGTCAGTCATATCTACCAGTACGCGCTGACGCAGTTTGATTTTGGCAAAATCGCTTTCATTGGCCCGATAGGTCGATTCTGTCCATGCGCCGGAATCTGCATAATCGAAAAACATCTTTGGTACGCGGCGACGCGCCAGTTTTTTCAGATCGGCGATTTCCAGAACAGTACTCATGTCAGTTGCTTTCTAAATTCAGTTTTAAAGAGTTATTATCATCCCGATTTTATAAAGTCAGGCTCAGAAAGACTATTAATACCGGAATGATCCGCTATGTTTGCTGTAATGCAATAGGTATTTTAAAGGTTGTGAATTTGATGGTCAGACGGCGCAGACACATTCTTCTTCCTGTTCCCCTCGCTTCCTTTATGTTTGCATCTGTTTGCAGTGTTTTTGCTCAGGCCAATCCTCCCTCGCAACAGCCTGTCACGAATGCCCATAGTGTTGCAGTCAGCGCGCAGACCGTCCGTGTCAGCGATTATCGCCCGAAACTGGTGCAGACAGGAACGATCGCAGCCCGCAATCTTATCAATCTTGCTTTTCGCGCTTCCGGTCAGGTGACAGAGCGCAGCGCTGATGTGGGGCAAAAAGTTGAAGCCGGTGAATTGCTGGCGCGTATTGATGCTGTGGAGCAGCAGGCTGGATTGCGCTCCGCTCTGGCCTCTCTGAATGCGGCGCAGGCGCAATTAATACAGGCAACCGCCAATTACACACGCCAACAGGCATTGCTGGATCAGGGATTTACCACGCGCAGTCAGTTCGGCACTGCGGAGGAAACCAAGCAGCGTGCCGAGGCGGCTCTTATCAGTGCGCAAAGCCAGATGAAAAATGCGCAGGATATGATGAGCTATACGGAATTGCGTGCGCCGCGCGCCGGTGTGGTGACTGCTCGTAATATTGAAACGGGACAATTGGTACAGGCGGCACAAACTGCCTTTGTGATTGCTGCCGATGGTGAGCGGGACGCCGTTTTTGATGTGCAGGAAGCGCTGGCTGCCCATGCGGAATCCATGGAGCAACAAGGCGGGAAACAGGCGCTGCCTCAGGTGAGTCTGACACTGGTTTCCGATCCGTCTGTCACTGCAACCGGCCATGTGCGTGAGGTTGCGCCGGTGGTGAATGCCACAACCGGTACTGTGCGGATTAAGGTTGAGCTGGATACGCCGCCACCTGCCATGACACTAGCGGCTCCGGTAACCGGCAGTCTGCAATTGCCGGTGGTGCGTGCTGTGATTTTGCCATGGAGTGCTATGACATCACAGGGCGGAAAACCGGCTGTATGGGTACTTGATCCGCAAACGAAAACGGTCTCTTCCGCTTTAGTGCGGATTATGGACTATGAGCGGGAAAAAATCATTATTTCTGAAGGTTTGCAGGACGGGCAAATGGTCATAACCCGCGGCGGGCAGTTGCTGAGTGAAGGCGCTGTTGTGGAGCTTCTGGTGGCTGATGAGCAGAAAGTAACACAGTGATGCGGGCGACGGGTTGGACGATGAAGCGCAGAATTTTCAGAGCAGCTGCGGCAGGATCAGTTTTGTTGATGCTGGCAGCCTGTGGTGAACAGGCTGATGAGGCAAAGGAGCCGGTTGTCCGGCCGGTATTGTTTGTTATCGCAAAAGCGGAGGCCTCACAGCAAAGCGGTTTTGCCGGATCTGTGGAGCCGCAATTCAGCACGGATCTTGCCTTCCGCGTTTTAGGGCGCTTGATCCAGCGTGATGTGGATATCGGTGATTTTGTTAAAAAAGATCAGGTTGTGGCGATGATTGATCCCGCACAGCTTGATCTGAATTTGCAGGCAGCCAAAGCTGATATGGCCAGTGCCGAGGCACAATATGTGAATGCACAGGCCACAGAGGACAGGCAGGCGCGTTTGCTGGCCATGCGTAGTATTCCGCAGGCGGTTTATGACAGTGCCAAACAGGGGCGCGACACTGCGGCTGCCGGTCTGGAAAAAGCCCGTGCCGCCTTACGAAAGGCTGAAGACGAGCGTGGTTTTGCACAACTGGATCCGGATTTTGATGGTGTTGTTTCTGCGGTAAATGCCGAAGTCGGGCAGGTTGTGGCTGCCGGACAGAGTGTTTTGACCGTGGCGCGGCCGGATGTGCGTGAAGCCGTTGTCGATGTGCCGGATCACATTGCGGAGACGGTCAAAGACGGCGATAGATTTATGATTTTCCTGCAGGCCGATCCGACTGTGCAGGCAGAAGGTCATGTGCGGGAAATTGCACCGCAGGCGGATAATGCCACGCGTTTGCGCCGTGTAAAAATCACGCTTGATGATGCACCGGAAGCTTTCCGTTTAGGCACAACAATCACAGCGCTGCGCAGTAATGGCGACCATCAGGAACAGATTACCCTGCCGCTATCCGCTTTGCTGGAACAGGAGGGCAAAACCTATGTCTGGATCGCTGATCCGCAGAGCCAGACTGTGCGCCGTCAGGCCGTCGAAGTTGTCAGCCGCAGGGACGGGCAATTTATTGCCAAAGGCGTGGAAGCCGGTCAGCGCATTGTCAGTGCAGGCGTGAACAGTTTGCAGGATGGCCAGAAGGTTAAGCTGCCGCAGGGAGAGCAATAATGAAGAAATTTAATCTCTCTGACTGGGCGCTTAATCACCGCTCGCTGGTCTGGTATTTCATGCTGGTCTTTCTGATTGCCGGTATTGCCGCCTATATCAATCTCGGGCGCGAGGAAGACCCACAATTCACCATTAAAACCATGCTGATACAGGCCAACTGGCCCGGTGCATCGGTGGACGAGACGATCAATCAGGTGACTGACCGGATTGAGAAAAAGCTGCAGGAACTCGACAGTCTCGATTTTACCAAATCGGTGACAACGCCGGGTAAAGCGGTGATTTTTGTCAATCTGAAAGCGACGACCAAAGCGCGGGATGTGGAGAAAATCTGGCTCCAGACCCGCAATATGATCAATGATATCAAGGGGAATTTCCCTGAAGGCGTCTACGGGCCTTTTTACAATGACCGCTTCGGCGATGTGTTTGGTAATATTTACGCCTTCACGGCTGATGGTCTGAGCCACCGGCAGTTGCGTGACTACGTAGAGACTGTGCGCACCCAGGTTTTGCAATTGCCAAGTGCCGGTAAAGTTGATCTGATCGGCGCGCAGGATGAGGTGATTTATCTCGAATTTTCATCCCGTCAGATTGCGGCGCTGGGGCTGGATCAGCAAGCGATTTTAAAAAGCCTTCAGGATCAGAATGCGATTACTCCGTCCGGTGTAATTAATGCAGGGCCGGAACGCGTCTCTGTACGGGTGAGCGGGCAATTTACCTCAGAAGACAGTCTGAAAGCGGTCAATCTGCGGGTTAATAACCGCTTTTTCCGCCTCAGCGATGTGGCGGAAATCAAGCGCGGCTATACCAATCCGCCGGAAAGTCTGTTTCGCGTGAATGGTGAACCGGCAATCGGGCTGGCCATCGGTATGAAGCCGAATGAAAACCTGCTGGACTTCGGCAAGGCGCTCAATGATTTGATGGCGCGCGTTGAAGGAGAACTGCCGGTTGGTATCAGCGTGCATCAGGTGGCCGATCAGCCGGATGTGGTGGATGAGGCTGTGTCCGGTTTTACCAAAGCCCTGTTCGAGGCGGTGGTTATTGTTCTGGCTGTGAGCTTTATCAGCCTTGGCGTGCGAGCCGGTTTTGTGGTGTCGCTGTCCATTCCGCTGGTTTTGGCGATCACCTTCCTCACCATGCAATATATGGATATTTCGCTGCAGCGTGTGTCATTGGGGGCGCTGATAATTGCGCTCGGCCTGCTGGTGGATGATGCGATGATTGCCGTGGAGATGATGGTTGCACGACTTGAGGCGGGTGATCCGATCAATAAAGCGGCGACCTATGTCTATTCTCACACCGCCTTTCCGATGCTGACCGGTACGCTGGTGACGATTGCCGGATTTATCCCGATCGGTCTGAACACCAGTCAGGCGGGTGAATATACTTATACTTTGTTCGTTGTGATTGCGGTTTCGCTGGTCGTATCATGGGTGGTGGCTGTATTGTTTGCGCCGCTGCTTGGCGTGACGCTGCTGCCAAAAACGATGAAAAAACATGAGGAAAAGCCGCGCCGTGTCGGCAAGGCTTTTGCCGCGGCTTTGCTGTGGTGCATGCGTCATCGCTGGACGACAATCTTTGCCACGGTCGTGCTGTTTTTGATTTCTCTCGGTGGTATGACACTGATTGAGCGCCAGTTCTTCCCGTCTTCGGATCGGCCGGAACTGGTGATTGACTGGAAATTGCCGGAGAACAGTTCCATTGCCGAAACACAGGCGCAGATGCTGCGTTTTGAAGAGACGATGCTCAAAGGCAATGAGGATATAGACCACTGGAGCAGCTATATCGGGCAGGGCGCAGTGCGTTTCGTGCTGACTTTCGATGTGCAGCCGGTCAATCCGTATTTCGGTCAGATGATTATTGTCGCCAAGGATGTGGAGGCGCGCGACCGGCTGAAGCAGAAATTCGATGCGGTGCTGCGCAAGGATTATATCGGCACCGATGCTTATGTGAAATTCCTTGAGCTGGGACCTCCGGTTGGCCGTCCGGTGCAGTATCGCGTCAGCGGGCCGGATATTCAGGCTGTTCGCAGCTATGCGCATCAGGTTTCAACGATCATGGCGCAGGATCAGCGTCTGGGTGTTGTGGCCTATGACTGGAACGAACCGGCACGCGTGGTGCGGGTTGATGTATTGCAGGATAAGGCGCGTAAACTCGGCGTTTCTTCCAAAGACATCTCGATGACGCTCAACAGCGTGGTCGGCGGTCTGGCGATTACACAGGTGCGCGATGCTACCTATCTGATTAATGTGGTGGTGCGGGCACAGGCGCAGGAACGTGACCGGATTGAAACTCTGCGCAATCTGCAGATCGGTACCGGCAACGGGGATTCCATCCCGCTCGCCTCGATTGCCAATTTCCGTTACGAGATTGAGCAGCCGGTTGTCTGGCGTCGGGACCGTCTGCCGACGATCACAGTCTCTGCCGGTATTCTCGACAAGACCATGCCGGATACGGTGGTGGAACAGATGAAGGGGCAGGTTGATGCATTTGCGCAGAAACTGCCGCTTGGTTATTCCGTGCATATTGCCGGTACTGTGGAAGAAAGCGCCAAAAGTCAGGGGCCGATTGCTGCCGTTGTGCCGTTGATGCTGTTCGTTATGGCAACGATTTTGATGCTGCAATTGCAGAGCTTCCAGCGACTGTTTCTGGTGGTGGCGGTTGCTCCGCTCGGTCTGATTGGTGTGGTGGCGGCCTTGCTGCCAAGCGGCAAACCACTGGGCTTCGTCGCTATTCTCGGTGTGCTGGCGCTGATCGGTATCCTGATCCGCAACTCGGTGATCCTGATCGTGCAGGTGGAGGATCACATCAAAGAGGGGATGCATCCGTGGGATTCTGTTTATCAGGCTTCCCAGCATCGTATGCGTCCGATTGCGCTGACCGCAGCGGCGGCCAGTCTGGCGCTGATCCCGATTTCCCGCGAAGTGTTCTGGGGACCGATGGCCTATGCCATGATGGGCGGGATTATTGCCGGAACAGTTATTACATTGCTGTTCCTGCCTGCGCTTTATGTGGCATGGTTCCGTGTGAAAGAGCCTGAGCATCCGGAGCCGGAAGATAGCTCCGAGGTGCCACCGGCTGAACCGGTGTTAGTACAATAGCTCAAATGCTAGAGCGGTTTACGTCCAGATTGGATTATAGCGCTCGCGTCTCAATTCTTTATTTGGTCGCATTATCACGGGCGTCAAGTTGATCCAACTTGACATAATCAAGAAGTCAAGTTGATTCAACTTGACTGTGAAATGCTCTAAAGGGCGGCTTTCTCAACAGAAGCTGCCCTTTTTATTTTGAGCTGACAGATAATTCCATTTGTCATTGGTATTAAAAAGGTATTATAGTCCGGGTATGGATAATACCAGATTACTTCCTCTTCTTCAGCGCGGATTAGCGGCGCAAACGACCGGCGGGCCGCTCTATAAGCAGGTTTCCGTGGTGCTGACCAATTTGATTGAGGATGGCAGTCTTGCCGCTGGCAGTAGTCTGCCGCCCGAGCGTGAACTGGCGCAGGCGCTTGGTCTGGCGCGGGTCACCATTCGCTCGGCCTATCAGGCGCTGCTTGAAAACCGGTTGGTGGAACGCCGTCATGGCAGCGGCACCTATATTTGCGAACGCCCGAAAAAGATCAGCCAGCCGCTCTGGCAGCTTACCTCATTCTCGCAGGATATGATCGCCCGTGGTAAAGTACCAGGGGTACGTATTCTATCCGGCGGTATCGGTCAGCCGTCACCGGAAGAGGCATTCCAGCTTGGCATTTCCATGCAGGATTTGGTGGTGCGGGTAGAGCGCCTGCGCCTTGCCGATGATATGCCGATGGCAATTGAACGTGCAGTGGTGCCGCAGCGTCTGCTGGGTACCGCTACATTATCTGCTGCCGGACAGGAAACGGAACTGGCACAGGCTGTGCTCAGCGGTGCGCTGTCGCTTTATACAGCACTGGAACAACATGGCTATAAGCCGGTGCGCGCTTTGCAGCGTCTGACCGCTGTTGTGCTTGATCCGGTCAATGCGCGTTTGCTTGGTGTGGCTGACAAGGCTGCTGCCCTGCAAATGGAGCGCGTGTCGCGCACACAGACAGACCGGATTGTTGAATATACCCGCTCGCTTTATCGCGGCGATGCTTATGACTTTATTGCAGAATTGAAAACGGGAGAGGTCCGATGACCGTATCACCAACACTCATGCTTCAGGAAACCGAACAGGCTGCTTCCGTTGTTGCAGCCATGTTAAAAGACCAGAAGCCGGTTTTTGAAGAAATCGCGGCGGTCTTTGCCTCCCGTAAGCCCGCGCTGATTTCGACCTGTGCACGCGGTTCCTCTGACCATGCAGCAACATTTTTCAAATATCTGGCAGAAATCCGTTTAGGTTTACCGGTGGCAGCAATCGGCCCGTCGGTGGCATCAGTTTATGATGCGCCGTTGCAGCTTGGTTCTGCTGTACATTTTACCGTTTCGCAGTCCGGCGCCAGCCCTGACATCGTTGCCATGCAGCGCGCAGCTAAAAAAGGCGGTGCGGTCACTGTCGCCGTGGTCAATGTGACCGACAGCCCGCTCGGCAATGAAGCTGATATCGTGCTGGGTATTGGTGCAGGTCCTGAAAAAAGTGTGGCTGCGACCAAATCTTTTATCGCTTCTGCTGCGGCTCTGGCCGGTGTGATTGCTGCGGTGAGCAAAGACAGCACAATGCAGGGCGGACTTGATCAGCTGCCGGAAGCACTGGGCGCGGTTCAGGTTGATGCAGGCAATGCGCTTGAGAATATTCTGGCTGAAAAACAGTCGCTGTTTATCGGCGGTCGCGGGCCTTCAATGGCAATTGCGCTTGAAGCAGCGCTGAAAGCCAAGGAAACTTCGGCCATTCATGCGGAAGCCTTCTCGCTGGCCGAGCTGATGCATGGCCCGATGCGTCTGGTGGAAAAAGGCTTCCCGATTGTGGCCTTTGTCTCGCAGGATCAGGCCTATCAGCATAATCTGCAGGCGCTGAAACATCTGGAAAGCATCGGCGGTAATATTCTGGCGATTTCACCACTGGATCTGCCATGGAGCCAGATTAAAACACCGGCAACCGGTTCGGCTCTGCTTGATCCGCTGGTATCGCTCGGCGCCTATTATCGTGTGATCGAAGCGGTGACGCGCCGCCGTGGTTTTAATCCTGATAAGCCGCTTAATCTGAATAAGGTAACGGAGACTGTCTGATGGGTTTTCAGCTGCTGCGTGGTGCGCGTGTTTTTGACGGTCATCGTTTTCATGAGCGGACAGCCGTTCTGATCGAGAAGGGCAGGATTGTCCGTCTGGTACAGGATGGTGCTGCGCTGCCGGAAAATCTGCAGATCATTGAACTGGAGGGCGGCATTCTCAGCCCCGGTTTTATTGATGCGCAGGTCAATGGCGGCGGCGGAGCAATGCTCAATGACGGGCCAACGCCGGAAATCATGTGCACCATCGCAGCAGGCCATCGCCCATATGGCACAACCAGCCTGTTGCCAACCCTGATTACCGATACCGGTGATGTGACGGCGCAGGCTATGACTGCCGCCGTGGCTGCGGTGCAGGCTGACAAGGGCGTTGCCGGTCTTCATCTTGAAGGCCCGCATCTGGCACCGGCGAAAAAAGGTGCGCATCTGGCGGAGCTGATGCGCCCTGTAGAGGCAGCTGACATTCAGGCGCTGACTGCAGCGGCGCAGAAAATCGGTTGTCTGCTGGTGACAATGGCTGCGGAGCAGGTCACACCCGATCAGGTGCGTGAGCTGACCGAAGGCGGTGTTATTATCAGCATCGGCCATAGTGACAGCACTTATGAAATGGCTATGGCGCGGTTCGATGCGGGCGCGCAGGGCGTGACCCATCTGTTCAATGCAATGAGCCAGTTCGGCCATCGTACGCCTAATCTCGTTGGTGCGGCATTGGATCATCCGTCCGTGTGGAGTGGCATTATTGCCGATGGTCATCATGCCGAACCTGCGGCTTTGCGTGTGGCATTGCGGGCAAAACGCGGGCAGGGTCGCCTGTTCTTTGTTACCGATGCAATGTCGCTGGTCGGTTCCGGCCGCGATACATTCCAACTCAACGGCCGCACAGTTTATCGTGTCGAGGGTGGTTATTGCCCGAAACTGGTGTTGGAAGATCGAACTACGCTGGCTGGTTCTGATCTCGATATGGCATCGGGTATCCGCTATGGTATGGCAATGTTGGATCTCTCTTCCGAAGAAGCTCTGCGCATGGCGACATCCTATCCGGCCGCGTTTTTGCAGCTGAAGGATCGTGGGGTTCTGGCACCGAAAAAGCGTGCTGATCTGGTCTGGCTGGACGACCAGTGCCATGTTCGTTCCACATGGATTTCCGGTGTGCGACAGGATCAGCGGGTATGAGCATTATCAATGACTATTTCGACAGACTGACCGCGCATCTCACGCAATTGCGTGACAGTCAGGCCGAGGCGATGAAGCAGGCTGTTGCCATGATCGGCGAAGCTGCACGCAATGATAAGCGTGTCTTTGTGTTCGGTACCGGCCATTCGCATATGCTGGCGGAAGAGGTGCATTATCGTGCCGGTGGTCTGGCGATTACCGTACCGGTTCTCTCGGCTTTCACGATGCTGCATGAAGGCGCATCATCCAGCACCAAATTCGAGCGTATCAGCGGCATGGTTCAGCCTTTGCTGCAACGCTATGATATCGGTGCCGGCGATATTCTGCTGGTTGTCTCCAATTCCGGTGTTAATGCCGCGCCGGTTGAAGCTGCGCGCTTCGGCCGTGAAGCCGGTGCAAAAATTATCGCGCTGACATCTGTTTCCTATTCTGCCAGCGCGGCCCATGGTCGTGTACGTCTGTTTGAACTGGCTGATCTGGTGCTGGATAATGAAATTCCGGCCGGTGATGCGATGATGCAGCTGCCAAACAGCGGGATGAAAGCGGGCGCGGTTTCCACCGCCGTTGGTGCCACCATTCTCCATGCGATCTTTACCGCGGTTGCTGCCGAACTGGCCGCAGAGGGCGGAGAAGTTCCGGTTTATCGCAGTGCGAATATGCCGGGTGCCACGGAAATCAATGACCGGCTGATTGAAAAATATAAGACCCGCAATCCGCATTTGTGAGTTTTACATACCACCCATAAGTCAGGAAATCATCACCTGTAACCTGAGATTATGGGTCATGCAGATTTGTCTGCAAATGGCAGGAATCCGTCAAACAAAAGCGTAATCGGGACTGTTAAGCGCTGAAATTCTGTGTAAGAGCTTCATACGGAACCGGAATTTTCCGGTTCATTCTCATTTGAACTGTTGAAGCTTAAGGGACACTCCCATGCAGAATTATGTGTTGACCGTCAGTTGCCAGTCACGCCTCGGTATAGTTGCCGCTATTTCCGGATATCTCGCGGGTATGGGGTGTAACATCGTTGACAGCGCACAGTTCGATGATCTCGGTGCTGATAAGTTCTTTATGCGCGTCAGCTTTATTACCGAGCAGGGCAAAAGCTTCGAAGAAATTGCCGGTGGTTTTCAGGACACTGCTGACAAGTTCGGCATGGCTTATGATTTCCACGATACCCGCAAGCCGGTGAAAACATTGCTGATGGTTTCCCGCTTTGGCCATTGCCTCAATGATCTGCTCTATCGCTGGAAAATCGGCGGCCTGCCGATTGATATTGTCGGTGTGATCTCCAACCATTTTGACTATCAGAAGGTTGTTGTGAACCACGATATTCCTTTTCACCACATTGCGGTGACGAAAGAGAATAAAATTGAAGCCGAAGCCAAGATGATGGATATCGTCAACCAGACCGGCACGGAACTGGTGGTTTTGGCGCGTTACATGCAGGTTCTGTCTGATGAGCTGAGCCAGAAAATGTCTGGCAAGATCATCAATATTCACCACTCCTTCCTGCCGTCTTTCAAAGGTGCCAATCCTTACAAGCAGGCTTATGAGCGTGGCGTGAAGCTGATCGGTGCCACCGCGCATTATGTGACCGCTGATCTCGATGAAGGTCCGATTATCGAGCAGGATGTTGCCCGTATTACTCATGCACAGTCGGCTGCTGATTATGTTTCCATTGGTCGTGATGTGGAAGCGCAGGTTCTGGCACGCGCCATCCATGCGCATATCCATCACCGCGTGTTCCTCAATGGCAACCGGACAGTGGTGTTTCCGGCGTCGCCAGGGTCGTACGCCTCTGAACGCATGGGCTGATCAACCCACCGTTATTCACGCACTGACGGTCTGCAAACGGAGCATTCCTCCGCTTCCGGTGCTCATGTACCTCAAAGTACATTCCGCTCCGGTTCTCGGAATAACTCCGTTTTCGCCTCGTCATTGCAAGAATTCCGGCAGGTTGAGAGCGTCGCGCTTTGAAGAAAATAAAAGCCGGAATTTCCGGCTTTTATTTTTGCAGAGATGACAGGCATTTCTCTTCAACCGCATTTCTGAAGTCAGACATATTTCTCACCCACGCATTTTCTCCCTCAACCAGAGGTCTGGAATAGGCATCCAGAATGACTGTCTGAAAAATCTCATGCACCGCCGGATCAAACTTGACCTGCAACAGATCAGCCAGCGGCTTTCCCTGTAAACGTGCCGCCATCGACCGCCCCGCAAGCTCTCCGAGCTTGGTGCAGAACACCGTATTATTCTCGCTCGCATGCGCTGCGGGCAGAGGAGCGGTATAAATAATAGTCGTCAGGGCTGCTAAAAATAAACGCATGTAGGCCTCCAAGGCGGAGAAGTCTGACAGGATATGCGTGATTGCTGCGTCTAATAGAGACCTGCGTGTGATTTTAGTCAATAAAAAAGCCCCTCGCGAGAGGGGCTTTTCTTTGTCATCAGCAATGATGATTAGTCGATATCGAAGGATACGCCCTGTGCGAGCGGCAGTGCCTTCGAGTAGTTCACAGTGTTGGTTGCACGGCGCATGTAAGCTTTCCATGCATCCGAACCGGATTCACGACCGCCACCGGTTTCTTTTTCACCGCCGAATGCGCCGCCGATTTCAGCACCGGATGTACCGATATTGACGTTGGCGATACCGCAATCCGAACCGGATGCAGAGAGGAAACGCTCAGCTTCCTGCAGATTCAGTGTGAAGATCGAAGACGACAGACCAGCACCAACTGCGTTGTGCAGTTCGAGTACGTTGTCGAAATCGCTGTATTTCATCACATAGAGGATCGGTGCGAAGGTTTCTTCGAGAACCGGACCGGCCTGTTCTGGCATTTCAACGATTGCTGGCTGTACGTAGTAACCTGTGTCCGGACCTACGGATACGCGTTCACCACCGACAACTTTACCGCCATGAGCCTTGGCTTCTGCCAGAGCTTTCTGCATGCCGTCGAAAGAAGCCTTGTCGATCAGCGGACCAATCAGTGCAGGGGTTTCCAGCGGGTTGCCGATGGATACGCTCTGATAGGCTTTGACCAGACGTGGTACCAGTGTGTCGTAAACACTTTCATGTACGAACAGACGACGCATGGTGGTGCAACGCTGACCTGCAGTACCCATGGCACCGAAAGCAATCGCGCGCAGAGCCATGTCGAGATCGGCTGACGGGCAGACGATACCGGCATTGTTGCCGCCGAGTTCGAGGATAGCGCGTGCGAAACGCTTGGCCAGACGTGGACCTACATCGCGACCCATGCGGGTTGAACCGGTTGCGGAAACCAGCGGAACCTTCGGATGGTCAACCAGAACTTCACCGATTGTACGGTCGCCGATGATAACAGCGGACAGACCCTTAGGAGCATCTGCGCCGAAACGGGCAGCTGCACGGTTGAAGATCGCTTCACAAGCCAGAGCTGTGAGAGGGGTCTTTTCGGAAGGTTTCCAGACAACAGAGTCACCGGCAACCAGAGCCAGAGCCGCGTTCCATGACCAGACAGCTACAGGGAAGTTGAAGGCGGAGATAACGCCGACAACGCCAAGCGGATGCCATGTTTCCATCATGCGGTGACCGGCGCGTTCAGTCGCAATGGTCAAACCGTAAAGCTGACGGGACAGACCAACTGCGAAATCGCAGATGTCGATCATTTCCTGAACTTCGCCGAGACCTTCGGAGATGATCTTACCGGCTTCGATCGAAACGAGACGGCCGAGATCAGCTTTGGAAGCGCGCAGTTCTTCACCGAGCAGGCGGATCAGCTCACCGCGGCGTGGAGCCGGAACATCGCGCCATGTGCGGAATGCTGCATCAGCTTCTTCGATCATGCGGGCAGTGTCTGCAGCCGAATGAGTCTTGAGGGCGCCGATCTGTTCGCCGGTAACCGGGCTGAACGAGGCAAGATCACCGCCTGTATAGGCAGCGCTGTCAACGCCAAGCTTGGCGAGAATGTCAGCAGCTTCCTGCTTAACGTTCACTTTTTTATTTTCGGTGCTCATAAATCGCATTCCCTATTGTTTATCGTTCAGAATATCAGGCGTTTGTTCGGGTAAGTGAGCAGACCTGATATTCTATCTGGTACGGTGGAGCAGTAATTTGCTCCGGAGCATTTCGCAGTTAACGACCGCGATAATGCGACAACTCAAGAATCTAGAGCGAGTGTTGTGGATCAAATGAAGCGCGACACGCTCTAGTATAAACAGCTGAACGGCAATCCGCTTTGAGGGCAGATTGCCGTTTTCATATGTTATCTAGTTATTCTGCTGCAGCTTTAAAGGCGAGAGCCTTCAATGCACCCTCAACAGATTCGCGCTCGATGCGGGCATAGTGTTCAAATTCATTGAGCACGGTTGCGCCGAGATCAGCTTCAAAACGCTTCTGGTTCGGGCTTTCAGTGAATTCCTGTGTATCATCGTCGCCGAGATTGGACTGGAAGATACCAGCGGCGCTGACCGGCAGGAAGTCTTCATAGACAATCGGGTCAAACTGGATTGCGCCTTCAGCAATCAGGCTGTCGAGATTGGCGGCGGTCAGTTCGCTCTTGGCTTTCGAGCGGTCTGCAACGCTGTAAGCGAAGTAGCCGAGACCCTGTTCACGGATTTCTGCCCATGTATCCGGGAATTCTTCGAAAACTTCACCGAGAATACGAACATATTCAGCAGCATTCGAACCATCCGGCGCAGGGCGGATGCGTGCACGGGTCTTGTCGAGCAGCGCATCATAAAGGCCACGGCCCTTTGGTGTCAGAGCGATACCGCGCTGTTCAATTTCACCAAAACGGGCAGTGTGTGTACCGGCTTTCCATTCGCCTGCAGCATCGGTGAAAGAAACGGATTCTTCGAGCGCTTTGAACGAGGTCTGACGCAGCAGAACCGCACATTTACGGGTTGGCGGGCCTTCAACAACAGCTTTAGGCGAAATATTGCGCGCCGGCATCTGAGCCTGCACGGCATCGATGTCGAGTGTGCGTGGTGTCAGGTGGTTGATGTGCGGGCCTTTGAAAGACACAACGTCAGCAATCAGACGATGGGCGTCGTGCAGACGGTGATAGAGTTCTGCACTCACATTGGCCTTATCGTGCCAGCGGAAGGTTTCCAGAACTTCGGAAACGAATTTGTCAGCCTGTTCCTGTGTAAGACCGCCCTGTTTTTCAGCAATCTCGATCAGCTCAATCGCACCGGCAGTGAAGATGTTGCGCTTTGCGAGTGTTTCTTCAGCTTCCTTGCGCAGTTTCTCGTCAGCGATCAGGTCGAGACGCAGCAACGAGGTGAAAACGCGGAACGGATTGATCTTCAGCGATGCATCAGCAACCGGACGGAAGGCTGTGGAATGCACAGGCACACCGGCAGCGGACAGGTCGTAGTAACCAACCGGGAACATGCCCATAACGGCATAAGCACGGCGCATCATGGAAAGTTCAGCGGCGGTGCCGAGGCGGATCGCGCCGTGACGCTCTTCGGAAATACGATCCAGAGAGTCGGTATCCTCGAGGCGGGCGAGCAGTTCAGGCTGGGCTTTCAGGGTCGCAGCATTAACATCTGCAACCAGTTCCATCAGCGTGCCGTAAGCAGGCACTTCTGTACGGTACATTGCGGACATTGCGGCTGAGAATGCAGCGCGGATGCTGTCGGCTGATACGAAATTCATGGTTTGCCTCCTTGAGGGCTTTCCGTATGCGAGCTGTTATCTGTCTTGGGAGAAGATAAAGCCCTGTCTGTTTTGCTCTTGGTGCAGTTCCATAAAGAAAAGCGGATGACGTTTTTCCTGAAACTGCCCTAAAACTGCTTCGTGTGGTTGATTTGTGCTCTTTGGAAGTCGCACAAAACCATCCTGATGTTGTTATAAAGGCCTATCTGATCCGAAAAATGTCAGCCAGTTTTCGGGATATGCTTTAAATTTGATGCGTAATTTCTTTTTAAATCGATTTTCGACTATCAGAAACACGTATCAGATGTTGATATCATGACTAAAATTGATCATATCAGCTGTAGTGGCCGCGTGATTGCGACGAAACCGACTATGTTTATGCGAGGCAGGAATGAAGCTCAGCCGACGACTGATACCGGATATCGCCATTTTGCAGGCTTTTGAATGCGCTGCACGTCACGGAAGTTTCACGCAGGCAGCCCACGAGCTGAACCTGACGCAAAGCGCGGTGAGTCGTCAGATCAAGGATCTGGAAGGCCAGCTCGGCGTTTTGCTGTTTGAGCGAATCCGTCAGCGCATCCTGCTTTCCGATGCCGGACGCAAGTTTTTGCCGGAAGTGCGTCGTCTGTTGAATCAGACTGAAGACACGATGTTGCGAGCGATGGCCTCGGCACAGTCTTCTTCGGCTTTCAGCGTGGCGACATTGCCGACATTCGGCGCGCGCTGGCTGATGCCGCGTATTCCGAATTTCATCGAAGAAAATCCGGGTGTGGCTTTTAATGTCGGCTCACGCACCGGCGTGTTCGATTTTGAAGAATATCCGTTTGATATGGCTATTCATTATGGTCAGCCGGTTTGGGCACATGCCACCTGCAATTATCTGTGCAGTGAAATGGTGGTACCTGTTGCCAGCAATGCTTTGATCGAAAGCCACCGCATTGTTGAGCCGGAAGACCTGCAAAAAGAGCCTCTGCTGCATCTGACAACGCGTCCGAAAATGTGGACGCAATGGTTTGAACTTTGCGAAGTGGATGCACGCAGCACTTATAGCGGCCATCGTTTCGATCAATTCTCTATGGTGATCGAGGCCGCTGCCGCAGGGCTTGGGATTGGTTTGTTGCCGGTTTATCTGATTGAGCAGGAGTTGCAGGAAGGTCGCCTGCGAATTCTGTTTGATAAGCCGATGCGTACCGAGAATGATTATTATCTGGTGGTGCCGGAAGGCAAACATGAAAATCCGCTGATACAGACATTTTCCAGCTGGATTCGCGGGCAGGTCGGCCAGCATGACTATATGGCGCTGGTGCATCTGAACGCAGAATAAGATATGTAATGCAATTTAAGTGGAACAGGTCATTCCGCAAATGAATGATCTGTTGCGCAAAAATTGCTACTTTTGCCAAAACCGAAAGGTGTATGCCTACTCAGGCGCCAGAAGAAAAAGACGATAATAACACTGGTAATTAACAAGCCGGATGATTTTCCGTGTTGTGCTTCAAATTTCAAACACTCAGAGTGTTGTGTGTGTATCCGCATTATATATACGGCGCTCTTTATCCATTTTGATCGTTGCCCTTTTGTCTGAGCCGCTTTTGCGTGGTGCGTATATTTCAGGCGCATAATCGTAGGCTTGTTGCTGCAATCCAGGCTGACATAAGTGGCAACGTTGTTTTTGAGAAATGAACTGACATGTTGAATAATCCCCGTTCTCACGGTCTCTGGGAAAAATCCGCTCCTGCCGCTCCGGTTACATCTGCCCTGCAAGGCGAGTTAAACGTTGACGTGGTTGTTGTAGGCGGTGGTTTTACCGGACTTTCAACCGCACTGAATCTGAGTGAACGCGGCAGCAAAGTTGCCGTGCTTGAAGGCGTTGAAATCGGCTTCGGCGGTTCCGGCCGCAATGTCGGTTTGGTCAATGCCGGTATGTGGGTTATGCCGGATGATCTGCCGGGAGTGCTCGGTCAGAAATATGGTGACCGTCTGCTCGAAGCGCTCGGCAATGGCCCGAAAATGGTTTTCGAGCGAATTGAAAAGCATAATATCGCCTGTGAAGCGACCCGCACGGGTACATTGCATTGCGCTGTCGGTCAGAAAGGCCTGCGCGAATTGCAGGATCGTGCGGAACAGTGGCAGCGCCGTGGCGCGCCGGTCACTCTGCTGAGCGCCGAAGAAACTGCAAAGAAAGTCGGTACTAAAGCCTATAGCGGTTCGCTGCTGGATATGCGTGCAGGCACCATTCAGCCGCTGGCCTATGTGCGTGGCCTTGCCCATGCGGCCATTGCTGCGGGTGCACAGATTTTCACCGGTTCTCCGGTAACTTCTACAGAACGTGTGGGCAATGACTGGGTGGTTCGCACTGCCAAGGGTTCAGTGCGTGCGCAGTGGATCGTGGTGGCAACCAATGCCTATACACAGGCACCATGGCCGCAGATCCGCGCAGAAATTATGCATCTGCCTTATTTCAATCTGGCAACCAAGCCGCTGACCAAAGAGCAGCAGGCACAGATTCTGCCGGAACGTCAGGGCGTATGGGATACCAAACAGGTGCTGTCGTCTTATCGTTACGATCAGGCTGGTCGTTTGGTGTTCGGCAGCGTTGGTGCATTGCGCAATACCGGCACAGGTATTCATACGGCATGGGCAAAACGCGAAATGAAGCGTCTGTTCCCGCAGCTTGGTAAAGTCGAATTTGATTATGAATGGTACGGCCTGATCGGCATGACCAATGACAGCCTGCCGAAATTCCATCGCTTTGATAAGAATGTGATCGGTTTCAGCGGTTATAATGGTCGCGGTATTGCCACCGGTACAGTATTCGGCAATGTGCTGGCACGTCATATCAGCGGTGAAATCAGCGAAGCTGATCTGCCATTACCGGTGACTGAGCCGGAAACACAGTCCTTCCTCGGTATCCGCGAAGCCTATTATGAAACCGGCGCACAGATCGCGCATTTTGCCGGCGCTCGCTTCTGAGCGCCTAAATCAAAGAGCATGCTCGCTTCTGAGCGCCAAAACTAAAGACCACGCAAGATTCTGAGCCAACTGCCAGAATAGATGAGGTTTTAACAGGGCATTGCTGGTTCAATGCCCTGTTTGTTTTTGTTTTCTGTGGTGACTTTATTCTTTGTCATAAACTTGTAGTGTTCATTTAATAAATGAACGGCGAGTAACCGGCTCGCTCCGGTGTCGGATGAATGATTTCAGGGATAAGAATCATGTTGCAGAAACGCACGTCACGTAAAACAGTTCTGGCTACTGCTCTGGCAGTGTTTATGGGCGCAACTGCGGTGAATGCAGAAACGCTCAATCTTTATACCTCGCAGCCGGAAGCTGATGCGACCAAAACCGTTGAAGCATTCCGCAAAGCCAATCCTGATATTGATGTGCAGGTATTCCGTTCCGGTACCAGCGATATCCTCAGCAAACTGGCCGCTGAATTTGCTGCCGGTGCGCCGCAGCCGGACGTGCTGCTGATCGCCGATGCTGTTTCTATGGAACTGCTGAAAAAAGACAATCGTCTGAAAGCCTATGAAGGCGCGAAGACAGATGGTCTGACTGAGGGTTCGTTCGACAAGGACAAAACCTATTTCGGTTCCAAGCTGATCACCACAGGTATCGCCTATAACACACAGGCGAAAAGCAAGCCTGAAAGCTGGGCTGATCTCGGCAAAGAAGAATATAAAGGCCAGATCGTGATGCCAAGCCCGCTTTATTCCGGCGCGGCTGCTTATCTGCTCTCCGGCTTTGCACTGAATTCGGAACTCGGCTGGGATTATTTTGAAAAGCTGAAAGCCAATGAGCTGATCAGCGTGCGCGGCAATGGTGCTGTGCTGAAATCCGTTGCCAGCGGTGAAAAGCCTTACGGTATTCTCGTGGATTTCATGGCACTGAATGCCAAGGCAAAAGGTTCGCCGGTTGAGTTCGTATTCCCGAAAGAAGGCGTGCCTGCGGTAACTGAGCCTGTTGCAATCATGGCGACTGCCAAGAATGTTGCCGGTGCAGAGAAGTTTGTTGATTTCATCCTCTCCGACGATGGTCAGAAACTGGCACTGGAGCAGGGCTATCTGCCAGCCAAGGAATCTGTTGGTCGCCCGGGCTGGCTGCCGGAAGGTACAAAAATCAACATCATGTCGATTGATACGCTCAAAGTTCTGGGTGTGACAGAAGCCGACAAGAAGCGTTTTTCTGAACTGTTCGGCGGTTAAGGCATTCTTTGATGTCAGATAAAATATTTGGTCAGAGCCGGGATACGGCTCTGATTTTTCTTGTGGCGGCAGTGGTGTTCACGCTGTCTCTGTGGCCGATGTTACGGCTGGCCAGCGAGATCATCGCGCCGAATGGTCAGCTCTCTGACAGTGCAGTACGATCAGCACTTTCTTCAACCTCCACATGGGTTGCCACCCGTAATTCTTTAATCACCGGCTTTGGCGGTACCTTTGCAGCTGTTATCCTTGGCAGTGCCGTCGCGCTGCTGGTAAGCCTGACCAATATTCGCGGGCGCGGCGTGTTCGTGCTGATGTTTGTGGTGCCGCTGCTGATTGCGCCGCAGGTGACTGCGCTGGCATGGCTGCAACTCTTTGGCCCCGCGAGCCCGTTTCTCAAAATGATCGGCATGGCGCCGGAGCTTGGCAGCCGTAACCCGCTCTATTCGACCACCGGTATTATTGCACTGCTCGGCATTCAATATGCGCCGCTGGTGTTCCTGATTGTACGCGCTGGTTTGCGTAAATTGCCGCGTGAGCTGGTTGAAGCCGCTTTGAGCAGTGGTGCCAGCAAATGGCAGGTAACGCGCACAATCATTGTGCCGCTGATGACGCCATCGGTGATTGGTGCCTCTGCGCTGGCTTTTGTATCTTGTGTCGGCAATTTTGGTATTCCGGCATTCTTAGGTATTCCAGCCAATGTGCTGGTATTGCCGACACTGATTTATCAGAAGCTTGCCGGTGGCGGGCCATCTGTGCTGTCGGAGGTCGCTGTGCTTTCGCTGCTGATTGGTGTGATCGCAATGGCGGGTATTCTGTGTCAGGATTATATGGCACGCCGCCGTGATTATCGTATCGCTTCAACCTCACTGCCTGCCGCGCCTTTTGAACTTGGTTCATGGCGCCTGACTGTTGAGGTCGCTTGCTGGCTGCTGATCGCCGTGGTGCTGGTGCTGCCGATGTTCGGCCTGTTGCTCACCGCATTGGTGCCTGCTTTCGGTATTCCGCTGAGCTGGCAGACCGCAACACTGGATAATCTGAAATTCGTGCTGCTTGACCATGCAGGGGCTCGCCGTGCGCTGGTCAATTCATTCACCCTGTCGCTGGCCGCAGCCGGTTTTGCGGTGCTGGTAGCGGTGCCGCTCGGTTATCTCATCACATGGCGGTCGCGCTGGTGGACACGCTTGCTCAATCTCGCAGCCGAACTGCCTTATGCTCTGCCGGGTGTGGTGCTGTCGATCGCGGCACTGCTGATGTTCCTCAAACCTTTGCCGGTTGTCGGGCTGCATCTCTATAATACGATCTGGATTATTCTCTACGCCTATCTGGCACGGTTTCTGGTGCTGGCATTGCGCCCGACCATTACCGGCCTGCATCAGATTGACCGCGCTCTGGAAGAGGCGGCGCAGGTGGCCGGTGCTGGACTGCTGACACGCCTGCGCACCATCGTGTTTCCGCTGGTAGCACCGGCAACTCTGGCTGGCGGTGTGCTGATTTTCATGACCGCCTTTTCGGAGCTGACAGTTTCTGCGCTATTATGGTCATCAGGGTCGGAAACGCTGGGCGTGGTGATTTTCTCTTTTGAGCAGGGTGGCGATTCACCCTATGCGGCTGCAATATCTGTGCTGGTCGTGTTGATTACATTCTTACTGATGCTGGTGACCAATATGTTTGCCAGATATCTGCCTGACGGAGTTCTGCCATGGCGGGATTGACTATCTCTCAGCTTTCCAAAAGCTTTAACGACACCAAAGTGCTGACCGATGTGTCGCTGGATATCGCCAATGGTGAATTCATTGCCGTGCTGGGGCCTTCCGGCTGCGGCAAGACCACATTGCTGCGTATGATTGCCGGATTTGAACAGGCTAATGATGGTGTGATCTATGTCGGCGATAATCTGGTGACCGGCAAAGGACAATTTGTTCCGCCGGAAAAACGCCGTGTCGGTATTGTGTTTCAGAACTATGCTCTCTGGCCGCATATGACTGTCTCCGAGAATGTCGGCTATAGTCTGAAAATCGCCAAGGTGGAAAAAGCCGAGCGCGAGCGCCGTGTGCAAGAGGCGCTGAAACTGGTTGATCTGCAGGGCTATGGGGATCGCCGTCCGGCCAATCTGTCCGGTGGCCAGCGTCAGCGTGTGGCACTGGCACGTTGTCTGGTGGCTGCGCCGTCGCTGGTGCTGTTTGACGAACCGCTGGCCAATCTGGACGTGCATTTGCGTGCATCGATGGAAGATGAGTTTGCGCGCTTCCATAAGCGTACCGGCACGACGATTGTTTATATTACGCATGATCAGGCTGAGGCGATGGCGCTGGCTGACCGTATTGCGGTGATGGACAAAGGCAGGCTGATGCAGTTTGCGTCACCGAAAACGCTCTATAATGAACCGGCCAATGCGATGGTCGCGTCCTTTATCGCGCAGGGTATGGTGCTGCCTGCGGAGATTTTGAGCGTCAATGGCAGTGGTGCTTGCGAGGCATTGGTGCTGGGACAGCAGGTGCGTTTGCGTTGCCGCGCCGATGAAGTGGTGCGTAAAGACGCACAGATTTGTATCCGTGAAGATGATCTGGAACTAGTGAAACAGGACGGATTTGCCGTGCGGGTGACACGTTCGGTCTATCAGGGCGGTGCATCGCGGATTGAAGCCGTTGCTGAGCAGGCACCGGAACTGAACCTGCATTTCAATCTACCGGATCCGCTGCATCTCAAAGCGGATGATGTGGCGCAATTACGTATCCGGTCAGGCTGGGTAATACCGGAAGCAGGTGCGGTATGAAGATCAATCTCTATGGCGGTTTTGGTGAAAAAGGACGCTTAGGCGTCGGTATCAGCACAACTAAAACCAGGTTGCTGTTTGATATCGGCATTAAGGTCGGAGCCACTGGGCGTGATTATTATCCGTTGATTGAGGTGGATGCGATTGCTGCACTTGATGCGGTACTGATTTCCCATGCCCATGAGGATCATGTCGGCGGGTTGTTATGGTTGCTGGCGCAGGGCTTTCAGGGGCGTATCCTGATGACTGCCGAAACTTTGGCTGAAACAGGCCAAACTCTGAGGAATTATGCCGAACAGCAGCATCTGGATATGATTGCCTTTACGCATGAGCGTATTGAACTGTTCAAAGCTGGCGATGTGCTGACCATCGGAGATGCAGAAATTGCTACGGGTCGTTCCGGTCATGTGGCAGGCGGTGTGTGGTTTTGTGTGCAGGCCGAAGGGCGTAAGGTTCTCTATAGCGGCGATGTGGTGCCGGATAGTCAGGTGCTGGAAATGGATGCATTTCCGCATTGTGATCTGTTGTTGCTGGATGCCTCTTATGGTGCTGATGCGGTTTCGGGTAGCGTGCGAGCGCAGCAAATCCATGAATGGATTATGCAGAACCGTGATGGTTGTCTGCTGCCGACCCCACTCTCCGGTCGCTCGCTGGAACTGATGGCGCTGATGCCGGGTAATTTTGCTATTCATGCGGATATGCGTGCTGCACTGGCTGAACAGATTGCGGCGTCTGGTGCCCTGCGGGATGGTGTGGCCGGACGGTTGAAACAATTGCTGCATCAGGCGCAGGACTGGCGTGAAGATCAGGCGCTGCCGCGCTGTCCGCTGCTGACATTTGATGCGATGGGGCAGGCAGGGCCTTCCGCCTATGCGATGAATCGTGCGCTGCGCACCGGCTGGCCGGTTTTGCTGACCGGCCATGTGCCGGAAGATACACCAGCCTTTGATATGCTGCGGGATGAACTGGCGGACTGGATCAGATTGCCGACCCACCCGACTTTGAGCGGTATGGTCGCGCTTTGGGAGCAGGCGGGTAAGCCTGGCATGCTTGGGCATTCCTGTTCCGCTACGTTGCTTAGCAAACTGGCAGAGCATATCCCGGTTGTGCGTCAGGATGTGAAGAGCGGTGATGTGATAGAGCGCATTCCGAAAAGTGTGAAGCGGTTTTCGGATTAAAATGCGCGTTAATTTAAAAAAACAAAGCATTTCTAACAATGCAAACTCAACTGGAAATGCTTTGGAATTGGGAGCAGCCTGATGCGTATTTTGCTTTGCAATGATGACGGTATTGATGCGGAAGGTCTGGCTTTTCTGGAACGTACTGCGCGGGCATTGAGTGATGATGTGTGGGTGGTTGCACCGGATGGTAAGCGCACGGCTGCGGGTGCATCCATCACCATCGGCAAACCACTGACCATGGTGAAACGCGGTGAGCAGCGCTATTCCTGTTCCGGCACACCTGCGGACTGTGTTGTGTCGGCGATGAGCTGGTTGTTCAAAGATCAGGCCAAGCCTGATCTGGTGTTGGCGGGGATTAATGACGGGCGCAATGTGGCCGAAGATCTGGCCTATTCCGGCACGCTCGGTATTGCTCGCGAGGCAACATTCTGGGGTATTCCTGCCATTGGTTTCTCGCAGGTTAAACAGCCGCGCCGTGGTGAAGACGATCTGGTGGCGCTGGTGCAATTATTGCGCAATCTTTTAGAGCAGCGTGCAGACTGGCAGAGAGAAGGGCACTGGCTGAGCATTAATCTGCCGCATAGTTTGCCTGCGCCGGTGGCTCAGCCGCGCATCGGTCGGGACAAGATTGCATCATCGTCTGAGGTGGTCAGCACAGATGGGGCCGAGACAGTGCTGCTAGTGCCGCGCGGACGTCCGCATTCATCTTCCGAAGGTGATGATAATGATCTGATTGATCGCGGTTTCATCTGCATCAACCGGCTCAACTGGTTTGGTGAGACGGAGCTAAATGAGAATTTTATCAAATCCTTAGATAGATAAATTCGTCTTTTGATTCAGATATGAAAAAGGCCGCTGTTTTCAGCGGCCTTTTTATTTTGATTATTTACGTTTCATGGCTTCAAGCAGCGCTGCACCAAAACCGCCCTGAGCTTCAGCAGGCTTTTCCTGTGGCTTGGCTGTGAAATGTTTTTGTGCCGGACGCTGTCCGCGCTCACCCATAGGCTTAGGAGCCGCTTCGCCACCGCCATCTTTGCGCATGGTCAGGCCGATACGTTTGCGCGGCACGTCAACCTCCGTCACACGCACTTTCACCACATCACCGGCTTTTACCACTTCATGCGGGTCTTTCACGAATTTATCGGCAAGCTGCGACACATGCACAAGACCATCCTGATGCACACCGATATCAACAAAGGCACCAAAGGCGGCAACATTGGTCACAGTGCCTTCCAGTAACATGCCGGGTTTGAGATCTTTAATATCGTCAATGCCATCGGCAAAGGTGGCGGTTTTGAATTCCGGACGCGGATCACGACCTGGCTTTTCAAGTTCTGACAGAATGTCTTTTACCGTTGGCAGACCAAAGCGCTCATCAACAAAGAGCTTCGGATCAAGCGCACGCAAAGCACTGGCGTCACCCATCAGCGAGCGCACATCGCGGCCGCAGGCGGCAACGATCTTAGCAGCCACACCATAGGCTTCAGGGTGCACTGATGAGGCATCAAGTGGCTCTGTACCATTCGGGATACGCAGGAAGCCTGCGGCCTGCTCAAATGTACGGTTGCCGAGACGGGCGACTTTGAGCAGGTCTTTACGCTTCTTGAACGGGCCGTTTTCATTGCGATGCGCAACAACGGCTTCGGCAAGCGATGTGCCAAGGCCGGACACACGGGCGAGCAGTGAAGCGGAAGCAGTGTTGAGATCAACACCGACAGCATTCACCGCATCTTCCACAACGGCATTCAGCATATGGGCGAGGCGGCTTTGATCCACATCATGCTGATACTGACCAACGCCGATGGATTTTGGCTCGATTTTCACCAGTTCTGCCAACGGGTCTTGCAGGCGGCGGGCGATAGAAACTGCGCCGCGCAGCGACACATCGAGCTGCGGGAATTCTGCGGCGGCTGTTTCCGAGGCTGAGTAAACCGATGCACCGGCTTCTGAAACGATCACTTTAAGCGGCTTTGGCGCAGGCATATCGCCCAATAAGTCCGCAACCATACGCTCGGTCTCGCGGCTTGCAGTGCCGTTGCCGATAGCGATCAGCTCTACTTTATGCTTGCGGATCAGCGAGGCGATTTCAGCCTGTGCACCGCGCAGATCATTGCGCGGCTGGAACGGATAGACCGTTGCAGTGTCCAGCAGTTTGCCGGTACCGTCAACGATCGCCACTTTCACGCCGGTACGGATGCCCGGATCAAGACCCATGGTAGCGCGGGAACCGGCAGGTGCTGCCAGCAGCAGGTCTTTCAGATTGCGGGCGAAAACATTAATCGCTTCTTCTTCCGCACGTTCACGCAGATCACGCATCAGATCGAGGGAGAGAGACAACGAGAGTTTCACACGCCAGGTCCAGCCGATCACTTCCATAAGCCATTTATCCCCGGCCAGTGTGCCGCCGACCTGATAGCTATGGGCGATCATCCGCTCAACCGGTTTGACCGGCGATGTGTCCTGCTGGTCAACAACAATATCCAGCGTCAGGAAATCTTCATTGCGGCCGCGCAGCATGGCAAGAGCGCGGTGACCGGCAACCTTGTTCCACTGTTCGCTATGGGCAAAATAATCGGAGAATTTGGCGCCTTCAGTCTCTTTTCCGGCAACGACGCGGGATTGCAGAACCGCATTGTCTTTCATATAGGAGCGCAGGCGACCAAGCAGATCGGCATTTTCGGTAATACCTTCGGCGATAATATCACGCGCACCCTCAAGGGCGGCTTTCACATCAGCCACATCCGGTGTGATATAACTGGCAGCCAGTTCGGCAGGTACTGCAGCGCGGTTGTCGAGGATTGCCTGAGCCAGTGCACCAAGGCCACGCTCACGCGCGATTTCCGCACGGGTACGGCGCTTTGGCTTGAAGGGCAGGTAGATATCTTCCAACTCAGCTTTGGTGCTGACCTTGGCGATTTTCAGCTCCAGCTCCGGTGTGAGCTTTTCCTGTGTACGGATGGAGTCCAGAATGGAACTGCGGCGGGCTTCCAGTTCACGTAAGTAAGTCAGACGCTCGGACAGGTTACGCAATTGCGTGTCATCAAGACCACCGGTCACTTCTTTACGGTAGCGGGCGATAAACGGCACGGTCGAGCCTTCATCAAGCAGGCCGATAGCGGCAACCGCCTGTTCCGGTTTGGCATTGATCTCACCGGCAATGATGGCGGCAATCCGTCTGGTAATGTCTGTCATAAGAATCTCATGCTGATAATAACGCCTTTATCATAGAGCTTTGATGCGGCGCATTGAAGGCGGGAATCATATCCTTGCCGGAATATGACGCAGAGAGTTTCACGACTGAGCAATATTGTTTTGTGTATTATAAATTTCTGATAAAATATTTGCTGTACTCATGATGAGGACGCACGGAACTTTTCAACTTAGCGTTATCAGCAGCCGTTAATGCCGTTTTACTCATATGCGCCTTGTTCTGGCACTAAAACCAACATTTTTTGGCCTTGTTTGCACAGGAAGTGCGGCCTGTTTTTCGCTGAGTGTATTTAATCACTGAAACTTAATCTTCAGATCAGGAGACAGGCAAATTATGGATGTGAGTAAACACCCCATAGCCATTGATCATGTGCCCGCATTTATTACGGCACCGGGACAGACCGATATTCTGTTTAATTTCGTCATTGTTTTTCTCATTTGCATGATCTTTGCCGTTGGCACCCTCTATCTCCGGCTTCATGCTTTGCCGGAGCAAATGGCACATCGTACCAATAAGGTGCAGTTGCAGGTAGTTGCGGTTCTGGCGCTGATTGCGCTCTTTACCCATAATCAGCTTTTCTGGATTGCTGCCCTCTTGCTGGCGATGATTGAACTGCCGAATTTTATTACGCCGGTAACCTCAATGGCCAAGTCTCTGAACAGGATTGCGCGCAGCACTTATGTGCCGCAGAACTATCCGCCTGCATCAGCACCGGCTGCGCAACAGCCTGCTCCTGTAGCAGAAGCTGCCGCTAAACCAGTGGAAACAGTACAGCCGCAGGCAGCTCAAGACGGGCATTCATCTCATAATCCGGATCAGAACGGGGAGAAGCAATAATGTTGGAATTTCTTCTCTGTTCAATGGTGACGATTTTGCCGGATTATCTGTTCCGGCGTTATGGTCAGGGTAAACTTATCGGTCACCATATCACGCTTTATTCGGTGTGGTTTGAGCTGCGCTGGGGGATTACAGCCTGTCTTATTCTGACAATCTCGCTGATTACGATGATCTTTTATTATCACCCTTCCACATCCAATGTGACCGCCGCTTATCGCACGGTGACAATCCTGCCGGAAATTCCGGGGCGTGTTGAAGAGGTCTATGTGACCCGCTTTCAGAAAGTGAAAGCCGGTGATCCGTTGTTCCGCCTTGACAGCAGCAAGCAGGAAGCTGCGATGAAAACTGCAGAGCAGCGTATTGTTGAAGTGCAGGCAGAAACTGAGGTGGCAAAATCTGAGATTGCTGCAACAGATGGTGCGATACAGTCAGTTGAGGCCGCCTATTTGCAGGCGCAGATTGATCTCAATACACAGACTGAGTTGCAACGCCGCAACCCGAATGTGGTTGCCCAGCGCGAAATTGACCGCCTGACATCCAGCCTTGAAGGACGCAAAGGTGCACTGGCTGAGGCAATTGCCAGAAAGCAGACATTGCAGACCAAGATCAGCACTTTATTGCCTGCGCAAAAAGCCAGTGCAGAGGCCGCATTGGAAGAGGCACGGGTGCAGCTGGATAAAACCACTGTGCGTGCCGGTGTGTCCGGCACCGTGCAGCAGTTTACCTTGCGCACGGGTGAGGTGGTGAACCCGCTGCTGCGCCCTGCAGGTGTTCTGGTGCCGGATGATGCCGGACGGGGCAGACTGGTTGCCGGTTTCAACCAGATTGAGACACAGGTCATCAAGACCGGCATGATCGCCGAAGTTACTTGTATCGGTCAGCCTTTTACAGTTGTACCGATGGTGGTGACTGAGGTTCAGGATGTGATTGCAGGCGGGCAGGTGCGTGCCAGCGATCAGCTGGTTGATGTGCAGCAGCTGAGCCGTCCTGGTACGATTACTGCGACGCTGGAACCTCTTTATGAAAATAGTTTTGGCAATGTGCCTCCGGGCAGCAATTGCATTGCCAATGCTTATACCAGCAATCATGAAGAGCTGCAGGCAGGCACAGCAGGGCCATTACGTTCGGCATTCCTGCACGCGGTGGATGCCACCGGCCTCGTTCATGCTGTCATTCTGCGCATTCAGGCGATTATGATGCCGGTACAGCTGCTGGTGCTCGGCGGACATTGATGCTGCTGAAAATGACTGGAGCGATTTACGTCCATGTTGGATCGCAGTGCTCGCTCTAGATTCCTTAGTTTGTCGCATTATCTCGGACTGTCCAAGTTAATCCAACTTGACTGTGAAATGCTCTAGTCAGCCGAAATGAAAAAACGGTGCCGGACTTATACTCCGGCACCGGTCTTGTGAAATTTACAGGTCTATCCGATTGATTCTCAAGTGATTCCCAAAACGGGAATAAATCGCTGATGCACGAGGCATTTTACAAAATGCCGTCGCAGTGAAGCAAATATCTCATACTTAAAACAGATGAGACATTCATAATATTGTTTTATGATTGGGAAAATTTGTTGGTAGCGGAGGACGGATTCGAACCGCCGACACAAGGATTATGATTCCTCTGCTCTAACCTACTGAGCTACTCCGCCCCACGATGCTTCAGAGCTTTTCAGCTGCTTCGCGAAGCAATGTTCTCGTTGGGAACGGGGGTCGTATAAGTCGGTATGCGCATAGCTGTCAAGCACTGTTATGCATTAATCGGTATTGAAATCCAACTTTTGCAAAGTTATTGAGTTTTCAACAAGCAAAGGCAGGAAAATATGGCACCGCGTATCGCAGTTCTCGGTTGTGGCTATTGGGGCAACAATCATATCCGCACTCTTAAAGGTCTGGGCGCACTCGTTGCTGTCAGTGATATTGATCCGGCACGCTCCGCAAAATTTGCTGCGGATTATGATGTGGCGCAAATCAGTGTTGATGATCTTTTTGTTTCAAAAGACATTGATGCGATTGTTATGGCACTGCCTGCGCAGTTCCATGCGCAATATGCCATCCGCGCGGTTGAAAACGGCAAGGATGTGTTGGTTGAAAAGCCGATCGCTCTGACTGTTGCTGATGGTGAGGCCGCAATACAAGCGGCTGAGAAACATGGCCGTGTGTTTATGGTTGGTCATATTCTGCGCTTCCATCCGGCATTTGAGAAATTGCTGGAACTGGCACAAAGCGGTGAACTCGGCAAAATCGGTTATATTCAGGCGCATCGCATTGGTCTTGGTAAGTTCCACGGCCAGAATGATGCCCTGTGGGATCTTGCACCACATGATTTGTCGATGATTCTGGCACTGACCGGCTCTGAACCTACTGAGGTGCGTGGTGAAGGTGCGGCAATGATCGATCATTTAAGCGATTTTGCCCATCTGCATATGGAATTCCCGAACGGTATTCGCAGCCATTTGTTTGCTTCGCGCCTGAACCCGATCATGGATCGCCGTCTTGCGGTTGTCGGCGACAAGGCGATGGCTGTTTTTGACGATGCTGAACCATGGGAGCGCAAGCTGACCCTGTATCGTCATAAAGTCTGGCAGGAAAACGGGCAGATCGCATTCACCAAGGCTGATCCGGAATATGTGCCGGTACAGGAAGGCATGCCGCTGACCCGTGAGCTGGAACATTTCATTCATTGCATTGAAACGCGTGAAACACCGCGCACTAATGGTGAAGAAGCTGTGAGTGTGTTGCGGATTTTGACCAAAGGCACTGTGAACCATCCGGTTCGCTAACCGGAATCACAGATATTTGAGATATCCGGCTCTTTGTCATGCTGACGGTACTGATAGATTGACCCATAGTCTGAGGGGCTGAACGGGATAATCAGACTGTATCCATGTGGACAGACTGCAGGATGCGAATAAAACAACGCGATTGAGCGGCTTTTCTGGTATAAGAACCGGCGAGCCGGTCTTCGCGACTGCTGTGCGGAACAAGGGAGACGCGATGTTCCGCCATTGCTTCAAGCTGTGTTACATTGTTTGCCAAACAGTGAAGAATGCACCATGGCGAAGTCTCTTATGAGGGACTACATACTACTCGATTCGCGGGTGTGCGCGTGCATGATGCGGATCAATTGATATTGGAGCCGACATGCAATTCATTGATCTTGTGAGCCAGCGCGCTCGCATTGAAGACCGTCTTAACGCTGCTGTTCTTAAAGTGGTCGCGGAAGGCAAGTATATTCTCGGACCTGAAGTTGCTGAGTTTGAGAAGCAGCTTGCCGATTATGTTGGCGTCAAACATGTTCTGGCCTGTGCCAATGGTACAGATGCATTGCAGATGCCGCTGATGGCTATGGGCGTCGGCCCCGGCGATGCAGTTTTCTGCCCGAGCTTTACCTTTGCAGCAACCGCTGAAGTGGTGGCGCTGGTTGGTGCGGAAGCGGTTTTTGTGGATGTCGAGGAAGACACCTACAATATGAATGTGGAACAGTTGCAGGCTGCTATTGATGCAGTGCGCAAGGAAGGCCGTCTGACACCAAAGGCGATCATTCCGGTTGATCTGTTCGGTCTGCCTGCTGATTACCGTGCCATTATGGCAATTGCTGATAAAGAAGGCCTCAAGGTTATTTCCGATGCTGCCCAGTCGATCGGCGGCAAGCGTGATAATGCGATGTGCGGTTCTTTCGGTCATGTCGGTGCAACCAGCTTCTACCCTGCCAAGCCTCTCGGCTGCTATGGTGACGGTGGCGCAATCTTTACCAATGATGACGACCTGAACGATGTTCTGCGCTCCATCCATTTCCACGGTAAAGGCGAAACCCAGTATGACAATGTGCGCATTGGTCTGAACTCCCGTCTGGATACGATTCAGGCAGCGGTTCTGCTGGAAAAAATGGCTATTCTCGAAGACGAAATGGAAACCCGTCAAAAGGTTGCCAATCGTTATGCCGAAGGTCTGGGTGACATTGTTAAAGTAACCCGTCCGGCTGCCGGTATCCGTTCCGCATGGGCGCAATATTCGATTGAAACCGAACGCCGAGATGAGCTGAAAGCCCATCTGCAGGCGAAGGGGATTCCTTCGGTTATCTATTATGTGAAGCCGCTGCATCTGCAGACTGCTTATAAGCATTATATGGTAGCACCAGGTGGTCTGCCGGTGTCTGAAGCTCTGCCTTCACGCATTCTCAGCCTGCCGATGCATGCCTACCTCTCCGAGGAAGATCAGGAACGCGTTATCGCTGCGATTCGTGAGTTCCACGGGAAATAACCGGAATTTTTCGGTTTCAGTTATGATCTTAAAGGCCGGATGGAAACATCCGGCCTTTTTGCTTTTTCAGACGGGCAGTCAGTGTGACTGCAAATTAAAATATGAATTGAAAATTCATATTATCGAGTGTTAGCTGCAGATAAACCGCCGGTTCTAACCGGCAGAGACTGCAGGAGAGATGATGAATAAGCCTGTATTTATTGCGCAAACGGAAGTTTCCTCCGCGCAGGCTGAGATAATTTTCGAAAATCTGCTACGTGTTTATGGTGAACATTATGCCGTGGTGCGCACAGGGAATGAAGGTACAATTCCGCTGCTGATGGGTGTTGCAAAACTCAGGCTGGAACAGGAGCGTTTTACCGTAACCGCCGAGGCTGCCAATGAAAGCGATCTGTCTTATCTGAAATTTGCTGTCGCGGAAGGCATCGTCCACCATGCGGGTGCCGAAACTGTGAGCTTCCGCTGGGAGGGCGATGGCGCAGGCGAGGGCAGTCTGCCACCGTTTTTCCGCGAAATGAAGGTCATTGCCGTGCGCAATATTACGCCGCATATGCGCCGGATCAGATTGCAGGGCGATGATCTGGGGCGCTATGCCAGCGGCGGGCTTCATATCCGCCTGATATTGCCGCCTAAGCCGCCGCTCAAGCCGAAATGGCCGCATCTGGGAGCTGACGGTCGTCCGGTCTGGCCGGATGGCGAGCATCGTCTGCAAAATCGTGTCTATACAATCCGGACCATTGATGTTGAGCAGGGCTGGGTTGATATTGATATGGTCGTGCATCCCAGCACGGTTGAAGCACCGGGAACAGAATGGGCCATGCAGGCGCAGACCGGTGATATTATCGGTATGACCGGCCCCGGTGGCGGGGATATGCCTGCGGGTGATGATTTTATTCTGGTCGGTGATGAGACTGCCTTACCCGCTATTTCCCGTATTCTGGAAAGACTGCCGGCGACGGCATCGGCAATTGTGCGTATTGAAGTGGCCGACAGTGCGGAAGAGCAGCTACTGGAAACTCAGGCACAGCTTGATCTGAAATGGCTGCATCGTAATGGTGCGGAAGCCGGAACGACAACGCTGCTGATCGATGCGGTAAAACAGGCCATGCCGGCGCAAAGCGAAGGGCGCCGGTTGTTTGCATGGGCTGGCTGTGAGTTCGATGCTTTTAAAGCTATTCGCGGCTTCTGGCGTAAAGAATGCGGTCTGAAACGCGATGACCACATGGCGGTTGCCTATTGGCGGCGTGGCGTTACGGATGACCATTAAGCGGATGGCTTTGGTTGTGCGATTTCAAGGAAAGCTACTGCCTGACTAATTAGAGCGACCTTTGTGTGCCAGGTCCGGCACACGGCGCTCTCAGGTCAGGCCGTGATCTTTTTAATGCGTCCGGCCAGACTTTTCTGTTTTGATGCTTTTGCTTTTTTGGCGCTTTTAGCTGGAGCATCCGGTTCTGTGTCCGGTTCTTTCAGCAATGTGTGGATAGGAGAGGTTTCACCTTCCTGAGCTGCCGTTCTGGCAACCATTTCAGCAGCGAGATCGCTGATGGTTTCCCGCAGCTGATTATCTTCGTCACTCAGCGTCCGGCTTTCATTCTCAGCGGATTTTTCGCCGGAGCGCATGGTTTTACTCTGTCGTTCGAGTTTTTCCTGCGCATCAGAGAGTTCTGAAATCAGACGATGCAGTTTCTCCTCAAGCGCCTGATTACGCTGTTTCTCGCTTTCAAGAGATGTTTTCAATGATGCCACCTGAGAAGCCAGTTCTGACTTCAAGCTGTTAAGTTGTTTCTTTTCCTGCCGCAGATCGCCTGCCTCACGCCGCAACCGGTCTGCTTCGCTTTCACGACGGGAGACCTCTTCACGCAGCGTATCACTGAGATGGCTCAGGGCTTCATTCTGGCGTTGCATCCGGCCGTTTTCCTCAAAGGACGCCTGCTGTTTCTGCTGAAGCTTTTTCATCTGCTCCTGCGCAGCGTTTAAAGTCTGCCGGTCGTCTTTCTGTTGTATTCTGGCAATTTCAAGCTCCTGCTGCAAAGGCAGAATCTTCTCAATTTCATGACGATCCGTGCTGATTTTCAACAATGCCTGTGTGTGCTTCTCACGGATTTCCGAGGCTTGCATTTCCGCTTTACGGAGCGCGGCCGCATGGGATGCACGCAGCATATCCCTGTCGGCTTCAATGGCTGTCAGCGAAAGCGGCAGCTGGGCATTCATCTGTTTTTGCCACAGATAATTCGCGCGTCGCCAGAACAATGGCGCTGCCAGCAAAATCAGAAAGACTGCGCATAAAAAGCCCAGCAGGAAAACCAGTACGGATTGTATCACGATCTGCCGATCTCCGGTGCTTTCAGATTATGACATGAATGCATGAAATTTAAATCATTCAGAGTGCATTCCGGTCTGATTTAACCGGATTACTGCTCTGTCCCTTTGACTGAATGCGCATCTGATCCGCAAAATATACGGGATGCGCCTGTAAAAGAGAGAATTTTCCAATTCTCTCTCCGGTCATATATCTGCGATCAGAACGGATTCCATGTCGCGCTTGGTGTCAGCTTGAGATAGCCGATATTGACGCCGAGACGGCCACCGACACCGGTACGGATTGGTACCAGCAGAATATTACCGCGCTTCAGCACATTAAAACCTGCACCGGCAATAATATAGGCAGAGCCGGAAACGCCCGCATAGCGGCCATAGAGCATGTTTACATCATCAAGATTGTAAACGAGCATCATAACGCGCGAACCCTGACCGCCGAAATCCCAACCAAGGGAAGGCCCCTGCCAGTAGGTTTTGTGATCGCCGGCATTTTTGGTGTAGAGCGTGCCTTCACCGTAAGTGAGGCCGCCTACAAAGGCGCCGGAACCTTCTTCACCCAGAATATAGCCGTTTGGCAGGCCGTAACTCTGGAACGCTTTTTCAATGGCGGAGGCAATGCCGCCTGAGGTCGAGCCAAAGAAACGGTGGCCGGAGGCAACAATTTCCTCCATGCTGAAGCCTTCATTGGCTTTGGCCTGCTGCGGTACGACGCTGATCAGAGCCAGTAATCCTATTATGACCGATGCAATATGCACACGGAAAGAGGACAGGTTTAGGGTAGCCATAAAAAAATCCTTCTGGCTGCTTGGCTCATTCTGTCTGACGGGACAATGAGCGCCCTGAACAGGCGCTGTTGTCCGTATTTCCAAACATGCGCAAATGATTGCTGCACATGTTTAAATCCCTGTCCGGAGCAGCAATTCTGATGATTGCTTTATCCGGTATGTATCTTGCCGGAACAGCAGGATACGGTGGTTTGGCGAAACGGCTGTTTGATTTTTATAGCCTTCCGCACGGATATGACCCTTATTGTAGCGTCAAAAACCTTGTCGAATTGTTTATATGAAAAATTGTCCTTTCAATGGCTTAATGAAAAAGCATTAAAGCTGTTTTTGTCCTGTTATTTGGTAATCATTAAGCCTATTGGCGCATAATCACGGCACAAGGATGCCATGGCGTCCTGTTATCAGTTTATGTTCCGGTGATTCGTTTTGCGATGTGCCAGATTTTGCCCGCAAGGCTGAGCCGGAACTTTGATCGAAGCCTGCCGGCAGGCAGATATGAAATTTGGAGATGCAATCAATGTCCTTGCCTGTTGTTCTTTCCGCGGTTGATCTCGGCGCATTGCTGTGCAGCCGCATTTGCCATGACATTATTTCACCGGTCGGTGCGATTAATAATGGTCTGGAATTGCTGGAAGAGGGCGGTGCGGATGAAGATGCAATGGCGCTGATTGCTGCCAGTGCGCGCAATGCATCTGCCCGTCTGCAATTTGCCCGTATCGCTTTCGGTGCTGCCGGTTCTGCCGGAGTGCAGATCGATACCGGTGATGCGCAAAATGTTGCCACCGCTTATATGGCGAATGAAAAGCCTGAATTTACCTGGACCGGCAACCGCGCTTTCCTGCCTAAAAATCAGGTGAAGCTGCTGTTGAACCTGATCCTGATCGGTATTTCTTCCATTCCGCGTGGCGGCAATCTGGATGTGGTGCTGGAAGATGCGGAAACCGATCCGAAAATCAGCATCAAAACACGCGGCCGTATGCTGCGCGTTCCGCCGAAATTTAAGGAATTGCACGACGGTATCATTCCGGAAGAGGCAATTGATGCGCATTCCGTGCAGCCTTACTACACGCTGTTGCTGGCACAGGAAGCCGGTATGGAAATCATTATTGATGTGAGCGAAGAAGAAATCGTCTTCCGTGCGCAGAAAGCAGAAGTCGAACCGGCTTTTCAGGGCGATGTGCCTGAAGCCGATGACGGCACACTCGCCGCCGATGCCGGTACACTGGCTGACGATTAATCAGCTCTGACTCTCAGTTAAATTTGAAAGCCGCGCAGTTTTGAATTGCGCGGCTTTTTAATATTGCTGACACAGGGCAATAAAAAACCCCGCTGAAGCGGGGCTTTTTGAAACCTGAATTGCATAAGAACTTATGCGATTTCGCGGTGATCCATGCTGTCCTGATCGCGCAGCACATAGCCACGACCCCAGACAGTTTCAATATAGTTCTGGCTGCCGGAAACAGCATCGAGCTTCTTGCGCAATTTGCAGATGAAAACGTCGATGATTTTCAGTTCCGGTTCGTCCATGCCACCATAGAGGTGGTTGAGGAACATTTCCTTGGTCAGGGTTGTGCCCTTACGCAGGGAGAGCAGCTCCAGCATCTGATATTCTTTGCCGGTGAGGTGAACGCGCTGGCCGCCGACTTCAACAGTCTTGGCATCCAGATTAACGATCAGATCGCCGGTGGTGATAACAGACTGTGCATGGCCTTTCGAGCGACGAACGATTGCGTGAATACGGGCAATCAGCTCATCTTTATGGAAAGGTTTGGTCATATAGTCGTCAGCGCCGAAACCGAGGCCGCGAACCTTATCTTCAATGCCAGCCATACCGGACAGGATGAGGATAGGTGTCTTTACCTTGGACAGGCGCAGTGTGCGCAGCACTTCATAACCTGACATATCCGGCAAGTTCAGATCGAGCAGAATGATATCATAGTCATAGAGCTTACCCAGATCGATGCCTTCTTCGCCCAGATCTGTCGTATAAACATTGAAGCTCTCTGACTTGAGCATCAACTCGATGCTTTGTGCGATTGCACTATCGTCTTCAATCAAAAGAACGCGCATCTTCAGAATCCTTTTTTCCGCCGCTTAACCTGATCCAGCAGTTAATTGCCTAACAGCACTCGCTTTGAACCAAGTCTGCCACCGAATGGTTAACAAAATATGATTCTCATTGGCAATAGTAAATATGAGTCTTATAGAATTTTCAGTTAACTTATTGAATTTGCAGGATAATCACTCGAAAAATTTCTTAACAAATTAGTTTAAGAAATCGTTATAAGTGACTCATTGGATTCAAAGTTTTAATGTTGCTGAAAAAACACAGTTAATTTACCTAGCCTTAAGTCCTAACGGCTATGATTAACGCTGTACGTAAAGGAATGGTTACCAAAAGCCCGAAATCTTAATTTTTTGTTTCGAAATTAAGTGATTTCTTTGCGTAGAGGGTGGTCGCAGGCAGCAAGTGTTGAAAAATTGCCTGGGAACTTGGTGTTCAAGGAGTAATGCGTATGAAGCCACGTGAGAGTCTTGTCCGGCTGAAACTGTTTCAGGTTAAAGAAAAGCGCCGGCAAATTGGTCAGCTGGACCTGATGATGGGCGAGTTTGAGCGGATGGCCGGTGAGCTTGATGCGCAAATCCAGTCAGAAGAGCGTAAAGCAGGGATTACGGATACCACGCATTTTGCTTATCCGACCTTTGCCAAAGCTGCCCGTCAGCGCCGCGACAATCTTTTTGATTCGATCCGCGATCTGATGTCTCAGAAAGAAGCCGCCGAAGCCGAACTTCTGGAAGCCGAAGCCGATCTCTCCCGCGCCGAAGCCCTCGAAACCCGCGACGGCAAGCTCAAAGAGATTGAAGAGGCACCTGTCTACGATCGTCGCGTCATGATCGGATAAAGATTTCGGCTCTGATGGCCTGCAAATGGCAATTTTCTCCGCTTCCGATGCTCACGTACTGTAAGTACGCTCCGCTTCGGGGCTCGAAAATCACCATTTTCGTCTCATCATAACCAAAATCTGACCGGCTCTGCTTCGTCGGGCATGATGAGAACCGCAGCCTCTGCGTTCTGATCAACAGGTCTCAGTTTTACAAATGCATAATTCCTTAAACCACACGGTCTAAGGAATTATGCATTTTTGTTTTTAGGCTGGTGTTGGTGAAGGGGGGGAATGAGGCGTGGCGTTCTAAGCCCTTGAAAACAAAGAAAGCCGGAGAGCAGAACTCTCCGGCTTGATCTGTAGAATGCGCCGCGTACGGCATATCCTTATTTTGTTTTCATCAGCCCTTTAAAGAGGGAAGATGAAATTAGTGTCTGTATTGTTGAATGCGCGTTGTCCGCAAACCGGCGAGACCATGCTCGTCGATGGACAACTGCCAAGACAGAAACTCTTCGACTGTCAGCGTATAACGCTGACAGGCTTCCTCAAGACTGAGGAGGCCGCCGCGTACAGCGGCAACAACTTCAGCCTTGCGGCGGATAACCCAGCGCCGTGTATTCGACGGCGGAAGATCAGCAACGGTGAGCGGACTTCCGTCCGGACCGATGACGTACTTTACTCGTGGTCTTACCAGATCGGTCATTGTACTCTCTACACAACACTCAAGGACCTAATCACGCTTCACGATAGCGTCACAGCTTTAAAAAAGAGCTAAGCACTCGGTAAGGCTCTGGTAATAAATAATAATTTTCATTAAAGATTATGTAGAAAGAGCTTGAAAACGCCATATTTAAGCCGTTTTGAGGCTTTTTTACTCGTTTTCAGCTCAAAATATTTTATTAAAAAATCTCCTTTGCCCTGCGGCATCTTGGCAAGGCGGGTCACAATGGCCTATATAAGGGGAGAATTTGAAGCAAGATATCGGGTTTTGACCCCGGATATGGACCTAATCATGAAACTGAACAGCCTCGATTTGCCGGGAAAGCCGGAAGATACGCGCATTGTTGTTGCAATGTCAGGGGGCGTTGATTCTTCGGTTGTTGCCGGTATTCTCAAGCGTGAAGGCTATGATGTTGTTGGTGTAACCCTTCAGCTCTATGATCATGGCGCTGCCGTGCACCGTGCCGGTTCCTGCTGCGCAGGACAGGACATTGAAGATGCGCGCCGCGTTTCCGAAAGCCTTGGTATTCCGCATTATGTACTGGATTATGAAGCGCGCTTCCGTGAAGCGGTTATCAATCCTTTTGCCAACAGCTATGTGAGCGGTGAAACGCCGATCCCGTGCGTTGCCTGTAACCAGACTGTAAAATTTGCTGATCTGCTGGCCACAGCGCGCGATCTGGGCGCGGCAGCGCTTGCGACAGGTCACTATATCCGCAGCGGTGCAAACGGCGCTCACAGAGCTCTATTCCGCCCAGTTGATGCGGATCGTGACCAGAGCTACTTCCTTTTCGCCACCACGCAGGAGCAGATCGATTATCTGCGCTTCCCGCTTGGTAATCTGCCAAAAGCGCAGGTTCGTGAAATGGCTGAGGAAATGGGGCTGACTGTTGCCAAGAAGCAGGACAGTCAGGACATTTGCTTTGTCCCGCAGGGCAAATATTCCGATATTATTTCACGCCTGAAGCCGGAAGCGGCGACACGCGGCCATATCGTGCATATTGATGGTCGTGTTCTGGGTGATCACGACGGTATTGTTCATTATACGGTTGGCCAGCGCCGCGGTATTGGTATTGCGACCGGTGAACCGCTTTATGTTGTGCATCTCGATGCTGCCCACGCGCGCGTTATTGTCGGCCCGCGTGAAGCGCTTGAAACACATAAAGTATTCCTGCGTGATATGAACTGGCTCGGTGACGGTCCGCTTGCTGATCTGCCAGCGGAAGGTATGGAAGTCTTTGCCAAGGTGCGTTCAACGCGTCCGCCAAAGCCTGCTGTTTTGCATCATGCGGACGGTCAAACCTGGGTTGAGCTGATTGATGGTGAGAGCGGTATCGCTCCGGGACAGGCCTGTGTGCTCTATTCCGACGACAGCAATACGGCGCGCGTATTCGGCGGTGGTTTTATTGCCCGTTCCGAACGTGCTCCGGAAGCAGAAAAAATGCTTCGTGAACTGACCGGCAATGGCGCAGGAGCGACATCAGGCTCAGTGTCCGCAGCCTGAGCTGCATATGAGTGTTGAAGACTATGATCCGGAGTAAACAGATGAATGATACATTTGTTTACTCCGGATTATTTATGTACTAAGCTTGTCTTCAAAATATATATGCTTGCAAAGCTGTGTTTTGGATATATTCATCGCTCCTGTGATTGCGATAACCTGTCAGATAAGCATTTTATCTTGATCTGATATAACCGGCATCAAAAAACTCCTGAAATACACGGCACTTGAATAACAGCCAGAAGCTGAAGCCAATATTTTCAGAATTGATACGGTTCATCAATAAAATTGAGCTTAGATTCTCACTCTGAAAAGAGTGTTGAAATTCATATATTTGATGATTTATTGAACTGATAATTTAGAATTTAATAATTCTATTTCAGGTTGTATGTATCCAGTATTCTGTTCAGTCAATTGATGCTGAGGTTTTGCGGCATTGACCGCGTTACAGTGAAATGATTTGTTTGCTTCCGGTGGTATGAAACGAGCGGCTTCAGTTTGAAATCAGGCAGTTTAATCAAAATTTGCGCGGCTCAGGCAGGATAATGCGATGCCGGAGGCTGTCGCTACATTCAGGCTGTCAAACCGGCGGGACATAGGAATGCGGGCGCTTTGCAGGGAGGTAAGCAGATGCTGCGGCAGTCCTTCGCCTTCAGTGCCCAGCAAAAGCGCGGTTCGCCCATTTACAGGCAAATCATAGAGCGATTGCGGGCTTTGCGGTGACAGTGCAATGAGGTTGATGCCCGCTTCGGCAACGGTTTTAACAATATCGTCAATCTTGCCGTTATGGGCATAGGGAACTTGTAATGTTGCGCCGACCGAAACACGGATTGCTTTACGGTAAAGCGGGTCGCAGCATGTTTCATCCAGCATCACGCAACTGGCTTCAAAGGCGGCGGCATTGCGGAAAATTGATCCGATATTGTCATGGTTGGATATGCCGCAAAGGATCAGGATAAGGGCATTATTCGGCAAATTCTCTATGAGATTCTGGATGTTATGAAGGGTTTTTCTTTTCCCGACAGCGAGAATGCCACGATGGACATTGAAGCCCGCAATCTGATCCATATCGGATGGCGAGACTGCATAAACAGGGACGTGATCCGGAACCAGAGGCAAAATATCCTGAAGACCGGCCAGTTTGTTTTCGGTGATAAGAAGAGATTCAGCTTCAAACTGCGATGAATTCAGCAGAACGCGTAAGACGACTTTGCCTTCTGCAATGAAGCGGGACTCGCGTCCTGTAAGGTCTTTTTCTTTAATATTGAGATAAGCGCCGAGGCGCTTATCTGCTAAGTCATTAATAAATATGACGGAATTATATTTAGTCTGATTATGCATCAGTTCAGTTTAAGCAAACGCTTCCCGTCTTTTCTCGCTGCGTGCCAGATACAGACTGCCTAATGTTGAAAGCACCAGCTCAATATGCGGAGATGAAACAACATAGTAGATTGTCTGGGCGTCCCGTCTTGTGGAAACAAGATTGAGTGCGCGCAGTTTTGCAAGGTGCTGTGATAATGCAGACTGGCTGAGGTCGATTGCTTTTGCAAGACTCCCCACAGACATTTCATTATGCAACAGCTTACAAAGGATCAGCAGCCTTTTATTGTTGGCGAGAGCCGACAGGAAGTCGGCAGCCTGATCCGCGTTATCGACAAGATTTGCGTAGATATTATCATGTTTCATGTGCAGTCCTACCCCCGTATGACAGCAATTTTGATAGTGCGCTTATAAGAAAGAAATCAGCGCACTATTACAACTACCAATAGAATTGATATTTGCAAGAATTATTTTAAAACGTACAGAATAATTACTCTTTAAGGGAGTGATAAATCGATTTCAAAATTATTTGTTTATTTTATATTTAGCGGTTGCTAAAATATTGAAAATGTCATTTTAAACTAAAATATTAATAATAAATATTGGTCGCTTTTGTAAAAAAATAATCGTTGAATTTCAAAATTTATGAGCAGGCTTTTTAATAAGTACACATTTTTGTGATCTTTTTAATTTAGAGTATTGATAGAGAAAAAAATCTAAGTCAAACACAGGCAGATAAGACGAAGCTCAATCAGATTGTGCTTCGCCGTATCATTCAAAAACTATTATATAAGTCGCAAATGTCGCAGGCTGGACAGCGGGAAATCGTCGATATTTATTGCGGCAGTACAATATCTTCGGTTTTTAGATGGAAAGCTTTTCCGAAACCACCATTGAGACCGGCACTTTCCACATTGAGGCGGAAAATAACAAAATCGCCGAGATCAATATAAAGTTTAACTTTAGGGCGTTTTTCGAGGAATAAATCCCGCAGGCGCTGATATCCCTCCTGACCACGCATGAATTTCTCTGCTGAACAGGCAAGGGTAATGCGCGGATGAACCAGCGGGTCACCTTTATCGGCAGGTTCGCCAAGCAGTAGCGAACAGACAGGATTGGCATCCAAGGCCGGTGTATGGGTGGCAAGGCCCGATGCCAGAAGCAGGGGCGTGTTATCCGTATCAGTGGTGATTGCAACGCGTGTTACACTCGGACGACCGGTTGCCGGATCAAGCACTGCGAGTGAGCCGTAAGTAGCATTTGAAATCAGCTGAACAGCGAGTACACGTGCTTCCTCTGTTGTCTGCTGGATGACGTCTTTCTTTTCACTCATAATCCTGCCTCATTTTCCGTGTCTTGTCCTGATCTATCAATAGCTTGCGTAACGTCCGGTACTGTTCCGATTCTGACAGGAACGGGCGCAAACAGGCTGATTACTAGCAGCTAATCACAAAAAAATCCTGCGTGCTTTGTGAAATTGAAACGGTTGAAAAGCCGAAATTATCATTAAAAATCAAATATATATTTTTTATGTCTAATTATGGAGCGGAATTATTTTTTCTGCGCCGTTGACCAAGACGTAAATTCAACTTGCCTTTTTGCCGCGCAAAATGCTTCTTTACGCCTCAGACTGCGACGTGAGGCGTTGCAGCTTGTTATCGGGTGGAGGCCTATAATGAAATTTCACACTAAACTTCTTGCTGCGACTGCGCTGACCGCTGCCATGATGGCGGGTTTTTCCGGCGCTGCATCCGCAAAGACGCTGGTATATTGCTCGCCGGCATCGCCGGAGGGATTTGATCCGGCACCTTACACAGGTGGTGATACTTTTGATGCGTCTGCGCATCCGGTTTATAACCGTCTGGTTGAGTTTGAGAACGGCACAACTGTTGTTGAGCCAGGTCTCGCTGAAAAATGGGAAGTGTCCGAAGATGGTCTGGAATATACATTCCATCTGCGTAAGGGCGTAAAATTCCAGACAACTGATTATTTTACACCGACCCGTGATTTCAATGCTGATGACGTTCTGTTCTCATTCGACCGTCAGCGCAACAAAGACAATCCTTGGCACCAGTATACTGCCGGTATTTCCTACGAATATTTCGACAGTATGGAAATGGGCACTCTGATCAAGGATATCGTCAAGGTTGACGATAATACTGTTAAATTCGTGCTGACACGTCCTGAAGCACCATTCCTCGCCAATATTGCGATGCCTTTCGTATCCATTATGTCGAAAGAATATGCGGACAAGCTGGACGCAGAAGGTAAAAGAGAAAACCTCAACCAGTTCCCAGTGGGTACCGGTGCGTTTACTTTTGTAGCCTATCAGAAAGATGCGGTTATCCGCTTTAAAGCGAATCCTGATTACTGGGGTGAAAAGCAGAAAATCGACGATCTGGTTTTCGCAATCACAACCGATGCTGCAGTTCGTGCGCAGAAGCTGAAAGCCGGCGAATGCCATCTGATGTCTTATCCGGCTCCGGCAGATATCAAAGGCCTGCAGGCTGACAGCAATCTGAAGGTTGATGAACAGGCCGGTCTGAATATTGCATATTTTGCCTATAATACGCTTGTTGCACCTTTCGATAAGCCGGAAGTACGTAAGGCACTCAATCAGGCTGTGAATAAGCAGGCGATCATTGACGCCGTGTTCCAGGGTTCCGGTCAGGTTGCCAAAAACCCGATCCCACCAACAATGTGGGGTTACAATAACGCGATTGAAGACGACAAATATGATCCTGAAGCCTCGAAAAAGGCTCTGGAAGCTGCCGGCGTTAAAGATCTGAAGATGAAGCTTTGGGCTATGCCTGTAAGCCGTCCTTATATGCCGAATGCACGTCGTACAGCTGAGCTGATGCAGGCCGATCTGGCCAAAGTCGGTGTAACAGCTGAAATCGTTTCGATGGAATGGGGTGAATATCTCAAGAAGTCGGGTGAAAAGGATCGTGACGGTGCGGTTATCCTCGGCTGGACCGGTGATAATGGTGATCCGGATAACTTCCTCGGCGTTCTGCTCGGCTGTTCCGGTGTTGGCAGCAACAACCGTGCACAATGGTGCTATCAGCCATTTGAAGATCTGATCCAGAAGGCCAAAGTGACTTCCGATCAGGCAGAGCGCGTTAAGCTTTACGAGCAGGCACAGGTAATTTTCAAGGAGCAGGCTCCTTGGAACACACTGGCACATTCCACAGTTTATGTGCCTATGTCTGCCAAAGTTACGGGCTTTAAGATGAGCCCGCTCGGTGATTACCGTTTCGACGGTGTTGATATTTCCGAGTAATTCTTAAAAGGAGAATGACCGGGCGCTGGATGAAATATTTCAGCGCCCGGTCTTGCTATATTCATGATACGATTCATTTTAAGCAAAATTGCCTATCTGATACCGACATTTTTCGGCATCACTATTCTTGCTTTCGGCTTCGTACGCGTTTTGCCGGGTGATCCGGTCCTGCTGATGGCAGGTGAGCGCGGCGTATCGCCGGAGCGACATGCGGAGCTGATGAAGCAGTTCGGTTTTGACAAGCCGATGTGGCAGCAATATCTGGATTATATCTGGAATTTGCTACACGGCGATTTCGGCATGTCCATGGTTACCAAAAAACCGGTTATTACCGAGTTTTTCACGCTTTTTCCGGCGACAGTCGAACTGGCGCTGTGTGCTATTGTGCTTGCGGTTCTGATCGGTATTCCTGCCGGTGTTTTCGCGGCGGTTAAGCGCGGTTCGTGGTTTGATCAGACATCGATGGGCGTAGCACTGGTCGGCTATTCCATGCCGATTTTCTGGTGGGGCCTGCTGCTTATCATTCTGTTTTCGGGTATTTTACAGTGGACACCGGTTTCCGGCCGTATTTCACTGATGTATTTTTTCCCGCCGGTTACCGGTTTTATGCTGATTGACAGTCTGCTGTCGGGGCAGAAGGGGGCTTTTACCTCTGCGCTTTCGCATCTGATCCTGCCGACAGTCGTATTGGCAACAATTCCGATGGCGGTGATTGCACGTCAGACCCGCTCGGCTATGCTTGAAGTCTTGGGTGAGGATTATGTCCGCACAGCGCGCGCCAAAGGCCTTGGCCAGCGTCGTGTTATCGGGCTGCATGCTCTGCGCAATGCGCTTATTCCGGTTATTACCACAATCGGTTTGCAGGTCGGCGTTTTGCTTGGCGGTGCTATTCTGACTGAAACTATTTTCTCCTGGCCGGGGATCGGCAAATGGATGATCGACAGTATTTTCCGTCGTGACTATCCATCTGTTCAGGGCGGTTTGCTTCTGATCGCCATCCTTGTGATGGTCGTTAATCTGGCTGTTGATTTGCTTTACGGCTTAATCAACCCGCGCATCCGGCATAAGTGAGGCTTCCAATGAGTAATTCTACTGTACCAATGGAAAAGTCAGTTGACGTGTCTTTGCGACGCCAGCTTGCCGATTTCTGGTATTATTTTAGCGTGAACCGCGGTGCGGTTCTCGGCCTGATCGTTTTCGTCGCGCTGGTTCTGGTGGCTGTTTTTGCACCTTTGCTGGCTCCCCATGATGCGACACAGCAATATCGTGACGCATTGCTGACCCCTCCGGTCTGGCAAGAGGGCGGTAAAGCTGCATTTCTGCTCGGTACAGATGCGGTTGGCCGCGATGTTCTGTCCCGTCTGATTTACGGCTCGCAATATTCGCTGTTTATCGGTCTTGTGGTTGTTGTTCTGTCGCTGGTTTCCGGTGTGACCGTTGGTCTGATCGCCGGTTTCTTTGGCGGCGTGGTTGATACAATCATCATGCGCGTGATGGACATCATCCTGTCCTTCCCGTCGCTTATTCTGGCGCTGGTTCTTGTGGCAATTCTCGGACCTGGTCTGATGAATGCGATGATCGCTATCGCGCTTGTTTTGCAGCCGCATTTTGCGCGTCTGACCCGTGCGGCCGTGATGGCGGAAAAGAACCGTGAATATGTGATTGCTGCCCGCTTAGCCGGTGCCAGCCGTCTGCGTCTGATGTTCAAGACCATTCTGCCGAATTGCATGGCACCGCTGATCGTGCAGGGCACTTTGTCCTTCTCCAATGCGATCCTTGATGCTGCTGCTCTGGGCTTTCTTGGTATGGGTGCACAGCCACCGACACCGGAATGGGGTACAATGCTTGCTGAAGCGCGTGAATTTATCACCCGTGCATGGTGGGTTGTTACATTCCCGGGTCTTGCTATCCTGATTACGGTTCTCGCGATCAATCTGGTTGGCGACGGTCTGCGCGATGCGCTTGATCCAAAACTGAAGAGGAGCTGATAATGGCTCTTTTAGAAATCAAAAATCTGACAGTTGCCTTTGATACGTCAACAGGTGCTTTCAAAGCCGTAGACGGCATCGATATTTCTGTCGATGCCGGTGAGGTTCTGGCTATCGTTGGTGAATCCGGTTCGGGTAAATCCGTTGGTATGCTGGCGGTGATGGGATTGTTGCCGAAGACTGCAACAGTCACTGCGGACAAGATGCTGTTTGACGGCCGTGATCTGCTCAATATGAGCGATAAAGAACGCCGCGCGATTATCGGTCGTGAAATCTCCATGATTTTTCAGGAGCCGATTGCCAGCCTCAACCCGTGCTTTACCGTTGGTTTCCAGCTTGAGGAAGTTCTGCGCTTCCACCTGAATATGGGTAAAGCACAGCGCCGTAGCCGTGCGATCGAGCTTCTGGAACTGGTGGGCATCCGTGATGCCTCTGAGCGTCTGGGCAGCTATCCGCATCAGATGTCCGGTGGTCAGTGCCAGCGCGTGATGATTGCCATTGCGATTGCCTGTAATCCGAAATTGCTGATCGCGGATGAACCGACAACTGCGCTTGATGTGACCATTCAGAAACAGATCCTTGATCTCTTGATGCGTTTGCAGGAAGAGCACGGTATGGGCCTGATTATGATTACACATGATATGGGTGTTGTGGCAGAAACCGCAGACCGCGTTATCGTGCAGTATAAAGGTCATAAGATGGAAGATGCGGATGTGCTCTCATTGTTTGAGAATCCGCAGAACCCTTATACAAAAGCACTGCTTTCAGCCCTGCCGGAAAATGCAACCGGTGACCGTCTGCCAACGGTTTCGGATTTTGTCTTGCAGAATGCCGCATCGTCAGGAGCTGCCCAATGAGTGAGATCGTTCTTGAAGCCCGTAATATTGTGCGGGATTATCACACTGGCGGCGGTTTGTTTTCCAAGGCGAAAACTGTGCATGCGGTGAAAAATGTCAGCTTCTCGGTCGAGAAGGGCAAGACACTGGCTATTGTTGGTGAAAGCGGTTGCGGCAAGTCAACACTTGCCCGCATCCTGACTTTGATTGACCCGCAGACATCCGGTGAATTGCTGATTGACGGTCATCCGGTGAATATTGCCACCGATGGTCTGACCCGCGAAATGCGCCAGCGTGTGCAGATTGTGTTTCAGAACCCGTATGGCTCGCTCAATCCGCGTCAGAAAATCGGTGATGTGCTGGCGGAACCACTGCTGCTGAATACCAATATGACAGCGGAAGAGCGTCAGGAAAAAGCGATGCAGATGCTGCTCAAGGTCGGTCTTGGCCGCGAGCACTTCAATCGCTATCCGCATATGTTCTCCGGCGGTCAGCGTCAGCGTATTGCTATTGCCCGTGCATTAATGCTCAGCCCGCGCCTTCTGGTGCTGGATGAGCCGGTCTCGGCACTCGATCTCTCGGTGCAGGCGCAGGTGCTTAATCTTCTTGCGGATCTGCAGGAAGAGTTTGAACTGACCTATGTTTTCATCAGCCATGATTTGTCTGTGGTACGCTATATCGCCGATGAGGTGATGGTGATGTATTATGGTGAGGTTGTTGAATATGGCACACGTGACGAGGTGTTTAATCATCCGCGTCATGACTATACGAAGAAGCTGTTCGGGGCCACTCCGCGTTCGGATATCGAAAGCATTCGTCAGCGTGTGACTGAACGTGCGAAAAAACGTTCAGCAGCCTAAACCGCGATTACAGTGATAATAAAAACGCCGCGCTGATAAGATCAGCGCGGCGTTTTTGTTTGCAGGTTTTAAATTATCTTCGGTGGCGGGTGAGGCTGCGCACCACATCATCGGCAGAAATTTTGCCGACAATCGCACCATTATGCACAACGCCGACATCGCCATTATTGCGCACCATCGCCTGCATAATATCCTGAATTGCGGTTTCCGGTTTTGCTGTTGCTGCAAAAGGGCGGGGCGGCGCACTGCGGTCAAGAGGAGACATGATATCAGCGGCGAGCAACACACCCAGAGGGTTCATATTGGCCACAAAATCCGCCACATAATCATTGGCCGGATTAAGCAGAATATCTTGTCCGCTGCCGCATTGAATAATACGGCCGCCTTCCATGATAGCAATGCGGTTACCGAGTTTCATTGCCTCATCCAGATCATGGCTGACAAAGACAATGGTTTTTTTCAGATGATCCTGCAAATGCAGCAACTCATCTTGCAAGCGCGCGCGGATCAGCGGATCAAGCGCGGAGAAGGGCTCATCCATCAGCAGGATCGGTGCGCCGGTTGCAAAGGCACGGGCAAGACCAACACGCTGCTGCATGCCGCCGGATAATTCACCGACCTTGCGCTTTGCCCAATCCTGCAATCCGACCAGTTCCAGCTGGTTCTGTACCGCTTCTTTGCGTGCCTGTTTGCCTAAGCCTGCAATTTCAAGGCCGAAGCCGACATTGTCCTCGACCGTACGCCATGGCAACAGGCCGAATTGCTGAAACACCATGGAAACCACATGGGTGCGCAGAGCGCGCAATTGTGCAGTGCCGGCTGCGGTTACGTTGATTTCGTCACCCTGATTATAGACCGTGACGCAACCGCGGCTGATCGGGTTCAGGCGATTAATCGCGCGTAAAAGTGTGGATTTTCCGGAGCCGGACAATCCCATCAGGACGAGCAGCTCGCCCTCGCGGATATCGAGCGAGCAATTATGCACGCCGAGAATATGGCCGGTTTCTGCCTGAATTTCCGAGCGGGTAAAGCCCTGATCGGCAAGATCCAGTGCCTTGTCCGTTTTATTGCCGAAAACAATACTGATATTCTGAAGACTGATAGAGGCCATGATTATTTTTCCCTGCCCGGACGGAAAATGCGGTCGAGGATGATGGCGACAACCACAATCACCAGTCCCGCTTCAAAACCGAGCGCGGTATTGACCGAGTTAAGGGCACGCACAACCGGCACGCCCAGCCCGTTGGCTCCGACAAGCGCTGCAATCACCACCATCGACAAAGACAGCATGATGGTCTGGGTGAGACCGGCCAGAATTTGCGGCATGGCATAGGGCAGTTCAATCTTCCAGAGCAACTGGCGGCGCGAAGCGCCGAAAGCCTCTCCGGCTTCTCTTAAGTGTTCCGGCGTTGAAGAAATACCGAGATGGGTGAGGCGGACAGGCGCGGGCAGCACAAAAATGGCTGTTGCCAGCAGACCCGGCACCATACCAATGCCAAAAAACACAATCGCCGGAATGAGATAAACAAAGGTCGGCAATGTCTGCATCAGATCAAGGATCGGGCGCACCACCGCATAAAGCTTTGGCCGGTGTGCCGTTGCAATGCCGAGCGGTACGCCAAGCGCCATACAGATGAAACAGGCTGACAGAACCAGCGTCAGGGTTTCCAGCGTCTGATCCCAATAACCCTGATTGAGGATGAATAAAAACCCGATAATCGTCAGAATGACAGTCGAGATTTTTCTTTGCAGCCCCCATGCGATCGCGGCAAAAATGGCAATCAGAATAAAGGGGTGCGGAAATTTGAGCGCGGCCAGTAAGCCGTCAATCAATGTCTGCATGATGGCGGCAATACCATCAAACAGCCAGCTCAGATTTTCAGTTAACCAGGTGACAACATTCTTCGCTGTGCGCCCGACGGGAATTTTTTGTGATGTCAGCCAGTCCAAAAGTCAGGTCCCCGTTTTCCTGTCAGTCTATTTTTCAATCGGGTTTGGTTTGTGAAAACCATGAATAGTCGTACGGTCAATCTGCTGCCGGTGTGATACCGGCAGCAGATTGTCTGTGTGCGGTCAGAGACCGAAAGTTTGTTTGACAGCCGCAAGACCGTCTTTGCCGTCCAAAGTGGTAACGTCTTTCAGCCATGCATTCAGCGCATCCGGATTGGCTTTGATCCATGCCGTTGCTGCTTTGGCCGGATCTTCACCATCATCCAGAATTTTACCCATGATCTGGTTTTCCATCTCAAGGGTGAATTCAAGATTGGTCAGGAACTTTCCGACATTCGGGCATTGTTCTGTATAGCCGTTCCAGACATTGGTCTCGACCTTCGCGCCACCGAGATTAGGGCCGAAAAAGTCGTCGCCGCCTTCCAGATAACGCATTTCAAAACGGGAATTCATCGGATGCGGTTCCCAGCCGAGGAAAACGACCGGTTTCTTGGCTTTAATATCTTTGGCAACCTGCGCCAGCATGCCCTGTTCGGAAGACTCCGCCAGTTCAAAGCCCTTCAGATCAAAAGCACCTTTGGAAATCATGTCGAGGATCAGGCGGTTGCCGTCATTGCCCGGCTCAATACCGTAAATTTTATTGCCGAGCTGGTCTTTGAATTTGGCAATATCGGCAAAGCTTTTCAGACCTTCATCATAGGCGAAAGCAGGCACTGCCAATGTGTATTTCGCGCCGGTCAGATTGGTGCGCAGGGTGATGACGGTCTTGTCATCAAGATATGGCTGGAGATCGGCAGCCATGGACGGGTTCCAGAAACCGAGGAAAACGTCGATATCTTTTTTGCTCAAGGACGCATAGGTCACCGGCACAGACAGGATTTTGATATCTGTTTTATAGCCAAGACCTTTGAGAATTTCTGTAGCAACCGCTGTGGTCGAGGTAATATCTGTCCAGCCGACATCAGAGAAGCGGATTGTGGAACAGGCTTCAGGTTCTGCCGCCCATGCACCGCCTGCGCTGCCCGCCATAAGAGCGGCACAGGTGAGCGCCAGCACGGATTTGCGGCTTTTGGCTAAGGACAGGTTGGCAGGGTACAGATGTTTCACTGGCAGAAAACGCATGAATATCTCCATTGACCGGATTATATTTATTTATAGCAGAGCATTTCCGCTTCCCCGAAACTGCTCTGTTGTTTGTTTTTATGCAGTTTGAACAGAAAACCGCAGCACTGTTTTGCGCGACATGTCCCGGCCCCAAATCTAAACAAGCATCAAAGTCCGGAGTCTTCAAGCAGTTTTGTGATCCTAGAATCCGCAAACACGACAATTAACGTCGGAATGAGGCAGGCTAAAAATAATATGCAGTAATTTCAAGGCTAAAGCTGAAAATTAAATTCAGACTCACCGGTTGAACCTGCGCTGTTGCGGTTTATATCAAAGTCGTAATGACATTGTTTCGCTGTAAGGCGCCGGTGCCGGTTATGCGGAAGCTGCTTGTGCCGGTTTCAGGCAAAGCGTGCTGAACGGCTTGTGCCGGATTGAATGATTGCTGTTTAAAAAATCCGGCGCTGTTGCGTATTTCTTTGAAACTATGCAAGGGTTTACAGGAAAAATACCTTTCGGGCTGCGTTCTGTTCAGGATGCGGGGCAAGAGCTGACACAAAGGACAAGATCGTGACGGTCATCGGAAATATCTTTGCTTTTATAGGGCGCATAATTGCAGCGCTGTTACGGCTGATCGCTGTACCTTTCGGCGCTTTGTGGCGCGTTTATCAGAGCCTCAGCGTCTTGTGGAAAACCCTTATCGCTGTGGCCGTTATCGGTTGGGCGGGCCTGTATGGTTATTTCGTAGTGCAGACACAGGTCTGGACGAATTTTGATCCGGATTATCCGGCAAAATATGCCTATCAAAGTGCTGTCACACCCGGTGAAATTGTCGAGCCGTCAAAAGCGCTTACATCACCGGCAGCCCCATCACCATCATCGGCAGAAAGCACATCGCCTGCCGACCCGACGGCACTGCCTGCGGAAAATGCCACGGGGAATAATGATAGCACGACCAATAATGCAGCGCCTTCGACTGAGCCAGTAGCACCGCAGCCTGCGCCGCAAATGGCCTTATCGCAGCCGGCAGGGGCGCGGGTTTGTGCACCATCGGCTCTGGCTGAAGTGACCGCTGAACTGACCGATTTCAATGTGAACCAGAATGCATGGGTCTCTTCCATGCTGTTCTATAAAACAGGTTTCTTCGGGTTGGACTGGGACCGGACACCGTTTCTGGATAATAAAGCCTCGTTCCAGCGCGGTGTGCATTCGGCTGTACGCCGCACAACGATTGAATTGGTGGATTCTCTCGGCCGTCTGCGCGGTACTTCGCAGATTGATAATGATCTGCAAAAGGCGCGCGGAAACATGCAGTTCCGTGAGGATACATGGTATTTCGGTCTAAGCCCGTTTGGCCCGAAAACGCCGACACCGAGCTATTATCGTTCCGCCATTAAAGAGCTGCGTGCCTTCAATGCGCGTCTTGAAAAATGCGAGGCAACTTTCGATGCCCGTGCGGACAATCTGATCCAGTATGTGGATCGTATTGCCAGCGATCTCGGCTCGACATCTGCTATTCTGAAAGACCGTTCTGATAATTATCATGCAGGCTGGTTTGACACACGGGCCGACGACCGGTTCTGGTTCGCCTATGGTCAGCTCTACGCCTATTACGGTCTGATCCGCGCAACGCATTCCGACTTTAAGGCCGTTTTGGCTGAGAAACATCTCGATGGTTTGTGGGATACAATGGAGCAGCAATTGCGCTCGGCACTGGATATGCAGCCAACCATCGTTTCCAATGGTCGTCAGGATGCATGGTTCACGCCGTCCCATCTGACGACAATGGGTTTCCACATTCTGCGCGTACGCTCCAATCTGGTGGATATCCGTCAGGTTCTCGAACGCTGATTATCAGAGCAGATATGTTTTAAATCACTCTGCCGCGTGTTAAAGCGCGGCAGAGTTTTTTTACGTGAGATAGAATTATGGAATTACCGGCGGCATTGAGACAGGCTGTGGATGCGCAGTTGCAGGGTGTGGCGCTGGCGGATCTGCAGCGGGCTTCCGGCATCCTCAGCCGTCGTTACCGTGCCGAGACGCGCGATGGCAAATGGCATCTATCCGACGAACTGGCCGCACATGCCTATCTGGCTGCGCGTTTGCCTGCTACTTTTGCCGCTGTGACCTCTGCTTTGCAACATGCGGCTGATATCATCCCAGACTTTGCCCCGCGCAGTCATCTGGATATTGGTGCAGGACCCGGAACAGCATTATGGGCGGCATCTGCCGTCTGGACGGAGATTGAAACATCGCTTCTTCTGGAAGGCAGTAATGCAATCCGTGCTGTAGGCGAGAAGCTTTCTGCTCATGCGCCGGTGGCCGATGTGCAATGGCGTGCCGCCGATGTGACAACGGGGCTGAAAGATGCCAAAGCTGCAGAACTTGTGACACTGGCCTATGTGCTGGATGAACTGAATGAACCTGCACGGCAACAGCTGATTGCGCAATTATGGAACCTGACGGAAGGTATGTTTGTGATTGTGGAGCCGGGAACACCGGCCGGTTGGCAGCGCATTCTCGATGCCAGAGCACAGTTGCAGGTTCTGGGCGCGCATATCGCAGCGCCTTGCACCCATAGTCAGGCTTGCGCTGTGCAGACACCGGACTGGTGTCATTTCTCCCGTCGCGTGGCACGTTCCAAAATCCACCGTCTGACCAAAGAGGCAGATGTGCCTTGGGAGGATGAAAAGTTTAGTTATCTGGCTGTCAGCCGTCAGCCGGTATCCCTTTCAGGTCAGCGGGTGCTGATGCAGCCGAAAACCGGTGGCGGGAAAGTTATTGCTAAACTATGCAGCACTGACGGACAGGTTGCAGAACATCTGATTACCAAGCGAGATAAAGACCTGTTCGGACAGGCGCGACGCGCTGACTGGGGTGATCTGATCGGTGCGGAATAAGATTTGAGATGCTAAAAAAAAGCCCGCTTTTCAGCGGGCTTTTTAATTGCTCATATCAGAAGCGGTAAGTGATACCGGTACCGATCAGCCATGGGTCAAGTTTGGCTTTACCGCTCATCTGAGCGCCGCCAACGGTTACATCAAAATCAGGACGCAGATAGAGTTTCTTCACATCGAAGTTGAAGCCCCAATGATCGTCGATCATATAGTCGAAACCAACCTGTAATGCGCCGCCGAAAGTGTTTTTAACTTTCAGATAATCAGCATCATGAGATTTCTGGTTGTAGAAGATGCTGTAATTCACACCGGCACCGACATAAGGTTTGAATGCGCCGAAATCAGTGAAGTGGTATTGCAGGGTCAGAGTTGGTGGCAACAGCCAGACTTTACCGACATCCAGACCATCGATTGCGCCTTTACCGTCAACATTGGCATAGGTCGTACCGAGGATCAGTTCAGCTGCAATATTATTGGTGAAGTAGTAGGAAATATCGAGTTCAGGCACCACTGTGTTGGAGTATTTCAGGCCGGAACCCGGAACTTCATTCACATGGCCTTTGTTTTCTGTGATGACGCCAAGCGCACGTACACGAACCTGCCACGGGCTGAGCGCCACGGCAAGCGGTTCCGATACCTGCGGTTCAACCGGTGCGATAACCGCATCTGCGGCCAGTGCAGGCTGCATAGCGATAGCGGTGAGAGCAGTTGCAGCAAGAAGAGCACATGTATGACGATTTGCCGGGAGGATAGCCATGTCTGTTTTCCTTAAAGTCTGAGAATGAAGGCAAACTGACAGCGGGCAGGCGGCTTTCCATTGATTGAAATCAATTGCAGATAATAAAACACCGCATAGCGGGATGTTCGCTATGCGGTGTGATAAAACTGTCACTTAATATGTGAGCTTAGCTGAAACGGGCACGGTCATGCGGTGCATCATAATCAAGCTGCGGGCCGAGGGGGACAACACCGGTCGGATTGATTGTTTTATGGCTCATATAATAATGGTTTTTGATATGTGTGAAATTCACAGTACCGGCAACACCCGGCACCTGATAAAGCTCACGTACATAGTTTGAGATATTCGGATAGTCGGCAATCCGTGCTTTGTTACATTTGAAGTGACCGACATAGACCGGATCAAAACGGATCAGTGTGGTGAACAGACGCCAGTCCGCTTCAGTCAGACGGGAGCTGGTGAGATAGCGTTGTTTGCCGAGAATGGTCTCAATCTTGTCCAAAGCATCAAACACATTGCTATAGGCTTCTTCATAGGCCTCCTGAGAGGTGGCAAAGCCTGCTCGGTAAACGCCGTTATTGATATTCGGATAGACGAACTCATTCATTGCATCAATTTCTGCGCGGAGATCTTCCGGATAGAAATCAAGCGACGCGTCACCGAATTCATTGAAAGCAGTGTTGAGCATACGGATAATTTCAGCGGATTCATTGGAGACAATGGTCTGCTGCTGTTTGTCCCAGAGAACCGGAACAGTCACGCGGCCGGAATAGTTCGGGTCGGCACGGGTATAGATTTCATAGAGGCGTTTGGCACCATAGAGATGATCCGGCGTTGCGCCGTCTTTGCCGGTCAGCGTCCAGCCTTCTTCCGCCATCAGATAATCAACAACTGAGACGCTGATGACATTTTCCAGTTTCTTCAGCGCGCGGAAAATCAGTGTGCGATGCGCCCACGGACAGGCCAGCGATACATAGAGGTGATAGCGTCCGGCTTCAGCTTTGAAACCACCGGTGCCGCTGGGGCCTGCGCTGCCATCTGCTGTGATCCAGTTGCGGAATTGCGAAGCGGAGCGGACAAAGCGGCCGTCTGTGGCTTTCGTATCATACCATTGGTCGTGCCATTTGCCGTCAACTAAGAGACCCATAAGAATATTCCTTATATTGGCCGCGTTAATCCGGATAACTCAACGGCAGCGGCAGAGAATTCTGATCCTTAATGTAATACATAATGCGGGAAAGTCTCGCCTGATCTGGCTGTTTTTACGAAACACGCTGTCCTGAAAACAGGACGATGTTTTGTTTGGACTGTTTTCCGGCACGGCTCTTTACGATCAAAAAAAATGATGTTAAGCAAACACACCGCACCAGTTTGCGGCTATTCACCTTTCAGGAGAACGGAATTGACAGGTCTGCAGTTCATCCGACGATGAAATTGTAAACGGTGCGCGGCACCGGTGGATACCTGTTTGCGTTTTTATGCCCCATAGCGGCGACAAATCACGCGATAATTCTGAACTAAATCTCTGAAATAGTGATGTGCCATGTTGCAGTCTGAACTGACTTACACGCAGGAAACCTGCGCCCACGATGCGGAAATCGAAGAAATCAATGCGCTTGCTTTTGGTCCGGGCAGATTTGTCCGCGCAGCTGCGCGTATCCGCGAGGGCGGGGCGCATGACCGCGATTTGTCTTTTGTGGCTCTTCATGGCGGAAGGCTGATCGGCTCCATCAGAATGACACCGATTGCTATCGGCACCACACCTGCGTTGCTGCTGGGGCCGCTGGTCGTGCGGGATGGCTGGAAAAGCCGCGGCATTGGCCGGATATTGATGAACCAGTCGATGGAAGCCTCAGCAAAAGCAGGGCACAGGCTGAGCCTGCTTGTCGGCGATGCGCCTTATTATAATGCTTTCGGCTTTGTGAAAGTGGATGCCAATAAGGTGATTATGCCGGCACCGGTTAATCCGGAGCGGCTGCTTGCCTGTATTCTGCCGGGAGCTGAAACTCTGTCAGGCCCTGCGCTCAATGAGCTGGCGGGGCAGGTTAAGCATCTCAACCAGCTTTGATGTAAAAAGCGGTTTCAGTGATCTGAAACCGCTTCATTTCCTTATTTGCCGCGTACCTTTTCCGATCGAAGCAGGACGAGAAATCAGTCCAGTGAACTGATTTCCCTGCGTAGGCGCTTCAGACTTTTCGGGATACGCTCTGGATTCTTGAGCGGTCGCATTATCACTGCCGTCAAGTTGATTCAACTTGACTGTGAAATGCTCTATCGCCCTTCACGATACCATGTGCCGCCGAGAATAAGCAGCAGTGCGGCTAAAGCCAGCAGGCTGGTGAAAAGCGGAATGCGATGTACCGCTACCAGACTTGTATCCTGAGTAGGCCGCAGCCCCAGAAGAGTGGCAGGGCTTTGTTTTTGCGACGGGTTCATCAGCGAAACATCGGGCACGGAGATTGCAGCCTGTTCAGTTATTTTTTTCAGACGCAGAACATTGCCGCCGCTGGCCTGCGCCACAGGCAGCAATTTTTGTGTTGTGGAAATACTGTCGCGCAGTTCCGGCGTGTCCACATTGCCGACATGGGCAAGCACGGAATAATCACCGTTCTCAATCTTATACAGTCCCTGTTCATCGGCCGGTAATTGCGCTGTGAACTGTCCGGCAACGGATTGCGTCAGCGGCACTTCAATGATTTTGCCGGATGGCGTGGTAACTTTGGCCGGAGCGGCCTTGTCGCTCATAGTCTGGCGGGTAATCTCCAGACGATCCGCAGTGCCTTTGGCCGTCAGCGCTTCTTCTTCCAGTTCCGGTTCCTGCATCAGCCAGTGTGCCATACGGCGATAGAGCGATGCATATGGCCCGCCGCCTTCAAAATCACGCGCCCAGAGCCAGCCCTGATCGGACAGCAACATGCCGACACGGCCTTTACCCTGATGGCCGAGCACCATCAGCGGCTTGTTGTCAGGCCCCTGCATGACGGTTTCGCCCTGCGGTGTGGCAATATCAATCGAGCGGAACCAGCGTCCCCATTGCGGCGGTTCCTGTTCACTGCCTTCCAGCCCGCGTGTGACAGGATGGCGCTTTCCGGCTTCAGTCAGACGCGGATAGAAGCCTTTTTCCGTGACATCACCGGTTGGCAATGCAGGCAAAACGCTGAGCAGCGGCGTGCGTGCAATCGACATACTGTCTGCATATTCAGGGCCTGCGGCGATCAGCAGGGCGCCGCCATTTTGCACATATTGGGCGATATAATCATAATAGAGCAGCGGCAGCACATTCCGGTGCTGATAGCGGTCGAAAATAATCAGATCGAAATCTTCTACCTTATCGACGAATAATTCGCGCGTCGGAAAGACAATCAGCGATAATTCATTGATCGGCGTGTCATCCTGCTTTTCCGGCGGACGCAGAATGGTGAAATGCACGAGATCGACAGAGGTGTCGGATTTCAGCAGGTTGCGCCATGTGCGCTCGCCATTATTCGGTTCACCGGATACCAGCAGCACACGCAGATTTTCGCGGATGGCATCGATCAGCGCCACCGCCTGATTATTGGCCGTGGTGACTTCACTGTTCAGCGGTTCTGTGGCGATTTCCACAATATTGCGACCGGCATGGGGCAGAGTGATCTCGGTTTTGACATCCTGACCAATGGCCGCCGGAACTGTGGCGACCAGTTCGCCATTGATACGGATGGTGACGCTGGACTGTGATGCATCCACCGGAATTTTACCGGCATCATCCACACGGAAAACCAGTTCCTGCGGCTTGCCGCTGAGGCCGAAGCGCGGCACGCGGATGAAGCGGATACTGCGGTCGAATTCATCACCGGTACCGGTAATCAGCGCATGAAGGGGGGCCTTAAAATTCAGCTCGTCTGCTTTGGCAGGCACATCATGAACCTGACCATCAGTAATCATAACCGCACCGCCGATGCGTGACGGCGGCACATCGCGCAGGCCTTCATTCAGGGCTGTAAATAAGCGTGTATTGTCACGGTTTTCAGTACCGGAACCGGCTTCGATAATCCGTGTTTCAATATCGGATTGTGCGCCGAGCTTTTGTTTTAGCGCTTCAAGCGCGGCATCCGTATCCTGTGTACGACTGCCCTGAGACTGGCTGGCGCTGCGGTCAACCACAATGCCGACAATGGTTTTGAGCTGCTCGCGCTGCTCACGTGTGATCTCCGGATTAAACAAGGCCAGTGCAAGCGCTGCAAAACCGCCAAAACGCAACCAGCTGCCGCGTTTGCGTAAGAACAAGCCAGCCAGAGTAATGAGAGCCAGCGGAGCCAGACAAAGTCCGAGCCAGAGCGGTGAGAGCAGGGGGGAGAAATGCAGGGAAAACAGGCTCATTATCAGTTCCCCAGCCGTTCCAGCAAAGCGGGCACATGCACCTGATCTGCTTTGTAATTACCGGTCAGCACATACATCACCATATTCACACCGCCGCGCAGTGCATAGATGCGCTGCATCGGATCATTCGGCACGGTCGGATATAGCGGTTGCCAGTTTTCATCCATCGCCCATGCACCGGCCAGATCATTGGCGGTGATAAGGATCGGGCTCACACCATCACCATTGCGCACAGGCCTGTCGGCGGGCTGGTCAGCGGCATCCGGATTATCGGCAGGGGCTTCCGCCCAAAGCGGGCTGCCACGATAGCGTCCGGGAAAATCCGGCATCAGAAAAAATGTTTTGCTCAGCACATGATTATCGGCAACGGGTGCAAGAGGCGGAACATTCATCGCATCCAGCATATCACGCAGCCGCTGGGTAGCAGGGCTGGTACCATTCAACCCGCTTGTGTCGCCGGAGAGCTGGTCGCGGGTGTCAAAAATCACCGTGCCGCCCTGCTGCATATAGGCATCAATGCGCTGCAGCGCTTTTTCACTCGGAAAAGGGGCTTTTTCATCAACCGGCCAATAGATCATCGGATAGAAAGCGAGCTCGTCATTTTCCGGATTAATACCGACCGGTGCACCGGGTTCCAGTGAGGTTTTATCTGCAACAAACTGATTGAGACCGCTAAGCCCGACACGGCTTACATCATCTGTCGCTTTGTTGCCGGTAATGACATAAGCGAGATGGGTGACATCCAGCACGTCAATTTTTGCCTGATCGTCGGGCTTGCTATCGTCTCTGACTTGCGCTTCCTGTGCCAGAACCGGCTGCACTATGAAGGGCGCAGCTGTCAGACTTGCGGATAAAGCGAACAGGATAAGCAGGGATTTCACGGTGCCGGACGCTTTGTCGGTAAAGTTACGCGATCTGTTCCGCGAGAAGGTGCCGCCGATCCACAGCATCAGCAAGCCATCGAGTGCCAGCAATATTGCGGCCAGCGCAAAGAGCGAGCCTTGCAGATTAACGGTCTGTGCCTTGGTGGCCGGTACCATTGCAAGATTGGTCGTCATTTCCGGTTTGGTAAGCGGGTTCAGAACTGTGTCACTCTTCATCAGGTTCAGTGCTTTATAAGCCTGTTCTGTGCCGTAAAGTCCGGGCGGATTAAGCAGCGAGGCTTCCGGTGTTTTGCCTTTTTCAATCACCAGCGGCTGTGCAGCTGCGGGCTGGCCTGTCAGATTACCTGCGGCATCCAGCAGGCGATAGGCAGGCAGTGTCACTGTTTGCTCACCGGCTGCATTGGCAGCCTGTGCGCCGGATGTTTCGGTAAGCCTGCGCAGAAGATCAACAAATCCGCCTGAGAGCGGCAGGTTAGACCAGCCGATATCCGGTGCGATATGAAACAGAACCAAGCGCCCCGCGCCACGGTTTTCACCGGTAATCAGCGGTGTACCATCGGCAAGATTGAGCCAGCTTTTTTGCATCAGATCCGGTGACGGCTCTGCCAGAACCTGGCGCAATACAGTGACATCATCAGGCAGTTGGATATTGCGGAACGGACTGTTTTCCGGTGCGGGAGCGACGGGTTGCGGCGTTGACCATGACAAGGTGCCGCCAAGATTGCGCTGACCGCTGCGCAATTGTACCGGCAGCAGCGGATCGCGTTTGGTGTCCGTATCGCTTTGTGCTGCCGCCAGACGCGGGCCGGCAAAGCGCAGCAATGTGCCGCCGTTTTCAACCCATTGCATCAGTTTTGCAGCGGTGCTTTCCGGCAGTCTGCCGATATCCGACAAGACAATAACAGAGGGTTTCTGCTCTAGCAGGCGATCAACAGACTGGCTCAGGTCGCGGTCATTGGCGTTAATAAGGTCGGCAAAAGGTGCCAGTGCCGAGGAAATATAATGCAATGGCGACAACAGCGAATGTGCTTTGTCAGCATTGCTTGCATCCAGCAGGCCGACACGGCGGCGGCGGTTATTCTCATCCAGCAACCATGTGGCTGCGGCATGGCGCATCTGATCTGCCCGCACCATGGCAATATCATTGCGCAACTCAACCGGAATGGTCATTTGCGCCACGGTCTTGGTTTCTTTCTCGGCAAAATCCGCCTGTGTTTGCGCCAGCACACGCCCCTGATTATCATAGGCGCTGAGCTGAACTTTGGCTGCCTGCACATCATTGGACGGGCGCAACAGATCAATCACCAATGCATTCTGCTGATTGGCTACACCCTGAACGGCAAAAAGCTGCTGACTGTCCGGCATAATCAGCTGGATGGTCGTGGCTTTCAGTTTGTCGAGAGCCGTAAAGGCTTGTTGATCCTGTGCAGTCTCCAGTCCGTCATTCAGATAAAAAATGCGGCTGTCAGCTGTATTGTTCAGAGCAGTGCCAAGACGTTCAGCGGCAGCCAGACGTTCAACCGGAACAGCACGCGGCTCCAGTGCCTGCAAGCGTTCCAGTGCCTGCGCAGCCGTGAAAGGCCCGCTTGCTGTGTTTTGCGGATCGGCAGTGGCAATCAGATAGACCGGAGCATCATTTTTCTCTGCATTGGAGATCAGCCATTGCGCCTGATTTTCATAGGCTGCCCATTGCGGGGCAGAAGCCCAGCCATTGTCGATCATGATGACAACCGGCTGCGCACCGGTGAAAGTGATCGGCTGTGGTTTCCACACCGGCCCTGCAACGGCGAAGATCACCAGAGCGGCCAGAACCAGACGCAGCAGCGTCAGCCACCACGGGCTTTTGCTGGCCTCCTGATCGTGACGGGCAATTTTTGCCAGAATAGCCAGCGGTGGAAACGGCTCCTGTGCCGGTTTAGGCGGCGTTGCACGGAGCAGCCACCAGATAACGGGCAGAGTGAGTAGACCGGCAAGCAGCCACGGGGCAGTAAAAATCAGCGGCATTTACGCGGCGCCTCCGCCGGTGGAAGAATGATGTCCGAGAAAGCCATGGAGTGTGGTCAGAGCCTGTGCTGCCGGTTTATCTGTTGCGCTGGTGATAAAACTCCAGCCAAAACGGGTGCAGGTTTCACGCAGAAATTCACGCTGTGCCTGATAGAGCCTGCGATAATCTTCCGCATAATTCTGCGCACGACCGGCGACAAGAATTTGACCGGACACAGGGTCTCTGAATTCTGTGCGGCCGGAAAACGGAAAATCCGCCTCCGCGGGATCGGCAACGGCGATGAGATGCGCACGGATACCGCGCCTGGCAATCTGGTCAAGCTGCGTGCTGAGTATATCGGCAGGCTGCAAAAAATCACTGATCAGCACCAGTTCATTAAAACGCTGCAAAGGCTGAAGATCAGGTTGTGCTGCTAAAGTACCGGTTTGCAATAAGGCGGTTGCCAGACGCTCTGCACCATTGCGGGCGAGCAATGGCGGCAGCACATCAGGATAGGCAATACGTTCACCGGAGCGGCTGAACAATTCGGCCAGTGCCAGTGTCAGCACCAATGCGCGATGCTGTTTGGAAACCGGACTGAAACGGGACTGATAGAGCATGGACGGCGACGGGTCGCACCACAGCCAGATTGTATGCGCCGTTTCCCATTCACGGTCACGCATATAGGTATGGTCGTCGCGGGCTGAACGCCGCCAGTCAATGCGCGAGAGCATATCGCCCTGCGCATAAGGGCGGAACTGCCAGAAATTATCGCCGGTGCCGCGTTTGCGCCTGCCATGCCAGCCATTGATGACAGAGCCGGCAATATGGCGTGCCTGCGTAATCAGATCAGGCATCAGTGCTGCCTGCCTGCGCGATGGCGCCAGCAGATCAACAGCCTGTTTAGAACGGGTTATGGCACCGGTTGCTGTCATCAGTTGAGCGCCTGTGTCAGTTTGGCAATCACATCACGCACGCCCACACCATCGGCACGCGCGGCAAAATTGAGAGCCATACGATGCTGAAGAACCGGTTCTGCCAAGGCTTTCACATCATCAACAGAAGGGGCAAGACGTCCTTCGTAGAGCGCGCGGGCGCGGGTGCAGAGCATCAGTGCCTGACCGGCACGCGGGCCGGGACCCCAGCTGATATGGTTTTTCGCATGGTCATTATCCGCATCAGGACGGGCTGAGCGAACCAGTTTCAGAATAGCTTCAAGCACAGTTTCCGGCACCGGCATCTGACGGATCAGCTGCTGGATTTCCTGCAGGCGCGTGGCTTCAATCACTTTGGCTGGTCGTGCCTGCATTGTGCCGGTGGTGTTGAGTAACACGGCACGTTCCGCATCAATATCCGGATAATCCAGATCAATCTGCATCAGAAAACGGTCGAGCTGAGCTTCCGGCAGCGGATAGGTGCCTTCCTGTTCAAGCGGGTTCTGGGTCGCCAGCACATGGAACGGGCTTGGCAGATCATGGCGCTGACCGGCAACGCTGACATGATATTCCTGCATCGCCTGCAACAAAGCAGACTGCGTGCGCGGCGATGCACGGTTGATCTCATCGGCCATCAGCAGCTGGGCGAAAACCGGCCCTTTAATATAACGGAAAGAACGGCGTCCGTCGCTGTCCTGATCCATGACTTCAGAACCGATAATATCGGACGGCATCAGATCAGGCGTAAACTGGATGCGCTTTTCATCAAGGCCGAGGACAGTACCCAGCGTTTCCACCAGACGGGTTTTGGCAAGCCCCGGCACACCGACGAGCAGGGCATGGCCACCGGCCAGCAATGCGACCAGCGTATTTTCAACCGCTTGCTCCTGACCGTAAATAACCTGTCCGATTTGCTGACGGATCAGATTAATGTCACTGGCAGCCTGATCGGCAGCCCGTATCACGGCATCAGGATCAATTTTCGACGCAGCGGTAAAATTCATGATGTCCTCTTTATTCCAGATCAGATGCTTTATCTGGTTTACTTGAATCATCGGGCAAGACTATGTCATGCTGACGGGAGCGTAAATGGCACAGTTCGCATTAACCGGAATGCACCGGACTGTCAGGCACAGGTCTTAACAGGAAACTGAAATGAACAGCGGTAATATATCGAAAAATAAAGAAACTGCTGATGTTGATGCCGGTTCTGCCACCAATCCTTCAAGCGGGCTTGATGCGCTGATGCGCCGTGCCGCCAGTCAATTGCCTGAGGGAAAAGAAGGCAAAGGTCTGCCGCCGGTGGAACGCTGGGAACCGGATTTTTGCGGCGAGCTGGATATGGAAATCAAAGCCGACGGCACGTGGTTCTATATGGGCACGCCGATCGGTCGCCCTGCATTGGTGCGCCTGTTCTCAACCGTGTTGCGCAAGGATGCCGACGGTAAAACCTATCTGGTAACACCGGTGGAAAAAATCGCCATCCGTGTGGAAGATGCGCATTTCAATGCCGTGGAGATGCATGTTTCCGGCGAGGGGGAGGCGCAGGTTCTCACTTTCCGCACCAATGTCGGCGATGTGGTTGAGGCGGGAGAGCAGCATCCGCTGCGTTTTGTAACGGATAGTGAAACCGGCGGTTTCAAACCTTATATATTGGTGAGAGGGCGGCTGGAGGCGCTGGTCAGTCGCGCAGTTATGTATGATCTGGCAGCACTCGGAGAAGAACTGATGATCGACGGAAAGCTGATGTTTGCCCTGCGCTCCAATGGCCGGATATTTCCGGTGATGGCTGCTGAAAATTTACAGTGATACTATGAAAAACTTGATGACTGATACAGGTTTTACCGCACAGGATCTGATGCGGAGAGTTGAACAGAAACAAAGCTTTATGGCGGTTGCTGATGAATTTGATTCAGGCGGCCTGCCTTTGTCCGGCGATCATGCACTCAATCCCCAATGGACTGCCTCTCATGTGATGGCGGGAGCTGATCCGCGGTTGAAGATCAAGCTCAAACCGGCGGCAGTGCTGATCCCTGTGGTGGATCACGGCGATCATGCCAGTGTGCTGCTGACCACGCGCAATGCGCAGATGCGCAGCCATTCCGGTCAGGTCGCTTTTCCCGGTGGTAAGATTGATGCTGAGGATCTGAGCCCCGAACATGCGGCTCTGCGTGAAGCCCATGAGGAAATCGGACTGGATGCACGGCATACGCAGACACTCGGTCGTCTGCCGCAATATATGACCGGCAGCGGTTATACGATTACGCCGGTGCTTGCGGTGATACGGACGCCGTTTGAGCTTCACGCCAATCCCGACGAGGTGGCGGATATTTTTGAAGTGCCGCTGCATTTTCTGATGGATCCGCGTGAGCATCATCGTGAGAGCCGGATCTTTGCGGGGCATGAGCGGTTTTTCTATGCCATCCATTATCAGAATCGGAATATCTGGGGCGCAACAGCGGGGATTATCCGCAGCCTCTATGAAAGGCTTTATGCGTGAGTGAAAAGACAACAACTGTGCTGAATATTGCAGATCGTGCGGAGTGGCTTGCCGTGCTGTCTTTGCAGCAATTGCTGGCAGCACTGGCTGAAGATGGTGAAGAAGCGCGGGTGGTTGGCGGTGCCGTGCGCAATACCCTTCTGGGCGAACCGGTGGGCGATATTGATATTGCCTCGACAACCTTACCGGAAGAGACCAAAGCGCGTGCCGAGAAATGCGGTTTTAAAGTCGTGCCGACCGGCATTGACCATGGCACAGTGACTGTTGTTGCCCATGGTGTGCCTTATGAGGTGACAACTTTGCGTGCCGATGTGGAAACGCATGGACGACAGGCCACAGTCGCTTTTGGCCGTGACTGGCAGGTTGATGCCGAGCGTCGGGACTTTACCGTCAATGCGCTTTATGTGCGTGCCAATGGCGATGTGGTGGATCATGTCGGCGGGCTTGCAGATATTGAAAAGCGCGAGTTGCGTTTTATCGGCGATGCGGAAACGCGGATTACGGAGGATTATCTGCGTATTCTGCGCTTCTTCCGTTTCTTCGCCTGGTATGGCTCGGGACGGCCGGATGCGGCAGGGCTGAAAGCCTGTGCCAAGCTGAAAAGCCATTTGCAAACCTTGTCCGCTGAGCGGGTGTGGTCAGAGCTGAAGAAGCTGCTTTCTGCTCCTGATCCGTCACGCGCCTTGCTATGGATGCGCCAGTCCGGTGTGCTGACCCAGATTTTGCCGGAGAGCGAGAAATGGGGCATTGATGCTATTCATGCGCTGGTGCGCAGTGAACGCGATCTGGGCTGGAAGCCGGATGCTTTGCTGCGCTTGCAGGCGATTGTGCCGCCGGATGCAGCGCGCATGGCCGAGCTTGGCAAGAGGCTGCGCCTGTCCAATGCCGATAAAGCCCGTCTGGAAAGCTGGGCGCTGGCTGATCTGCCTAAGCCGGAACTGTCGGAGACAGGTCTGGTTAAGCTGATTTATAGCGGTTCGCGGCAGGCTTTGGTTGACCGGATTAAGCTGGCTCTGGTTTCTGCACGTGGAGAGGCTGAAAATGATAATCAGGCGATGATGCGGGCAGGTCAGTATAGTCGTTTGCTGGATGTGGCAGAGCAGGCTGACATACCGGTATTTCCGGTCAGCGGAGCTGATCTGATGAAACTGGGTTTTGAAAAAGGCCCAGAACTTGGCAAACAACTCAAAACACTGGAGGCGGCATGGTTGGCTTCCGGATTTGAGCTTAATAAAGAAAATTTGTTAGCAACATTATCCTGACATATCGGGGCGGAAATTCCGCCCCGTTTTTGTTTTTAGCTGCCGGTTCAGATGATTAATGCGATTTCTGCAGGTCATGATTCATCTGAGGTGATTTAAATAATTTCAGAATTCCGGAGTTGCGTATCATGGATAAAAAATTGCGATCAGCGGCATTATTGGCTTTTGCGCTGACAAGCGGCACGAGTTTTCAGGCTCAGGCCGGAGAGAAGGGGATTGTAACGGAATGTGCGGTGGTTATGGATGCCGCAACGCAGAAAATCCTTTCCCGTAAAGGTATTTGCGACAAACGCTTTACACCGGCATCGACGTTTAAAGTGCCGCTTGCCGTGATCGGTTATGACAAAAATATCCTCCGCTCTGAGCATGATCCGGTCTGGCAGTGGAAGCCTGAAATGGAAGCGCCGGAACGTGACCGGATTGCAGTTGATCCGGCGCGGTGGCTGGAGCAGTCGGTTGTCTGGTATTCACGTGAGATCACAAAACAGTTGGGACAGAAACAGTTTTCCGAAGCTGTCGCAGCCCTTGATTACGGGAATAAGGATGTTTCGGGCAGAGCCGGAAAACAAGACGGGCTGACAGATTCATGGATCGGCTCTTCACTGGAGATTTCACCGGACGAGCAGGTGCAATTTCTGAATAAGCTTGTGCATGAGACTTTGCCGGTCTCCAAGCCGGCACAACAGAAAGCCAAAGCTGCCATGACGGTTTTTACATCGGAAAAAGGCTGGAAAGTTACCGGCAAAACCGGCGCTGCGCGGTTGCGTGATGCAAATGGCAAATTTGCAGGGGAGCAGCGCTTAGGCTGGTTTGTCGGTTGGGCGGAAAAGGATGGTCGTCAATTGGTTTTTGCCAAGATGCAGGTCTTTGACAAGGCATTAAAGACCAGCCCTGGGCTACTGATCCGCGGGCAGTTCCTGAAAAATTTTGATCAATAAAGAACGGCGCTCTCATAAAAAAAACGGGGACTGATGCCCCCGTTCTGATTTTATATTAAGGCCATTTCACCACTGGCGGCATGGAAGACAGGATCGAGGCGATATTACCGCCGGTCTTGAGACCGAAGATCGTGCCACGGTCATGCAGCAGGTTGAATTCTACATAGCGGCCGCGACGGATCAGCTGTTCCTCGCGGTCAGCGTCTGTCCATGGCTGGTTGAAGTTCTGGCGCACAATATGCGGATAGACGACAGCAAAGCAGCGGCCGACATCGCGGGTAAATGCAAAGTCTGCATCCCAGCCGCCCTGTTCATCGCTTGAATGCAGCCAGTCATAGAAGATGCCGCCAATACCGCGCGGTTCCTGACGATGCGGCAGATAGAAATATTCATCGCACCATTGTTTCATGCGGTCGTAATCGGCAATGCCTGCATGTTTGTTGCAGACGAAATTCAGCGCCTTATGAAAAGCCTGACTGTCGGTGTCTTCCTGCGCGCGGCGACGATCAAGCACAGGGGTCAGATCGGCGCCACCGCCGAACCACTGGCGTGTCGTCACAACCATACGTGTATTCATATGCACTGCCGGTACATTCGGGTTCTGAGGATGGGCAATCAGCGAAAGACCGCTCGCCCAATAGCGCGGATCTTCATCGGCACCCGGAATCTGGGCGCGGAACTCCGGCGAAAACTCGCCATAGACCGTAGAGACATGAACGCCGACTTTTTCAAAAACGCGGCCATGCATCATCGACATAACACCGCCGCCGCCACGGCCTTCGTCTTTTGCCCAAGGGGTGCGGACAAAGCGGCCGGCTTCACGGTCACTGAGCGGGCCTGTCAGTTCGTCTTCAAGGGTTTCAAACAGGGAGCAGATACGGTCACGTAATTCTTCGAACCAGTTTTGTGCCAGTTGTTTTTTGTCTTCAAGATTATCTGGAAGATGAGCTGGAAGATCCGGACGTTGCATGCTTGGTTCCTTATTATGTTTTGGGAGCTTTGGGCGAAGCCGCAGCGCCAGCATATCAGCAGCTGTCAACAGGTTATATAGTCTTCATAAACCGGATTATGTTTATGAAAGCTTTCTGCTTTTCGGAAAATGACAGATTTCGTTCATACTTTACAGCGATAACAGGCGCGGAAATGACTCGTTTCGGATGAGATTCTGCTGTAAATTGCATAAGAGCGTGTCGCATTTAGTGGAATTCATGATGCTGGCTCTAACAATTTGTTTTGACGCATGTCTTGATCCCAAAACCGGTTTCCACTTTTGGGAGACATGCTCTGTAGAGTTGTAAGTCCCTGTGCAGCTTCTGCTTGTAGTGTGTGTAAACATATTTGAGTGTTGAGCGTGGTGCTTATTCTGCTTTGTCTTTTGAGCCCGTCAGGGCGCTGTAAAGGAGATCGCTTATGACATCCATTCCGCCGAAACCGCCATTGGAAGGTTTGCGCAGGCAGATGCGCAAAGCAGCATCCGGCGTGAAGCCGAATATCAGCGACGGCTATATCCGCGAAACATTTTCACTGCCTCGCAGCATAGCGCGGGTTAAAGCGCGGGAATGGTTTGAAACCTATCCGAAAGCCGCTTACTGGACAGAAATTGAAAGCTGGTATGTGCGCCCGAATGATGTGATCGAATTCACCATCCGCCGTCTGCCAAGCTCTGACTAAACAGGTTAGCGCTGTTTGCTCATATTCTGATTCAAGTGGATCAGAATATGATTCTGTTATTCTTTTTAATTGACTGATATTTAAAGATTTATTCTAGTTTTGCCCTGTCGAATAGCTTCTCCGGCGGCCATTGCCACCGAAAGCGCGAGGTTGAGTGAGCGTGCGCCTTCGACCATCGGGATGATGATCCGTTCCTCACAGGTCTCATGCACATAGTCCGGCACACCGGCAGATTCACGGCCAAACAGCAAAATGTCATCCGGCCGGTAGCTGAAATCCGTATAGGGTTGTGCCGCCTTGGTGGAGAGCAGCACCAGTCTGCGGTTTTCAGACAAGCGCCAGTTGTTGAAATGCTCCCAGTCGAGATGGCGGGTCAGCGCTGCCTGTTCCAGATAATCCATGCCCGCACGTTTCAGCCCGCGATCGGAGAGGTCAAAACCGGCTGGTTCAATCACATGCACGGCCAGTCCGAGACAGGCTGCCATACGCAGGATGGTTCCGGTATTGCCGGGAATGTCAGGCTGGAAGAGGGCGATATGTATTGTCATCAGGCTGTTGCTTCTGTTTCGGGTGACATCAGATAAGCGGCCTATAGCATAAAATTTCCAACAATAAGAATTGTGTGCAATCTGTCACAGTTTAATGTGTTCTCGGTAAAGTGAAGAGAAAAGAACCAGCAGTGACTAGCCGGTAAAATAACATGGTGCTATACGGAGCATCCATTTTATCAGATTGACCATGAAGGAGGCTGTGATGAATATTAAGATTTCTTTGAATCTTTGCCCAGTTGCAGCCGCACCTGTATCCGGCGTGATTAACCCCGCTCCGGTAACTTTCATGGCGGGTACCGCACCAATCGAAGCTGTGGTATCTTCTTCCGAATTGTTTTTGCGGGCGTTGCGCTGAACGGGACTGTTAAAATGAGCGTATATATCAGATTGCTGTAGCAAACCACCTGATAGCCTGAAACCGATGATGAGTTGTGCCGTCGGATCCGCAGGTCAAATACGATTCTTCCATCTATCTTCCGGTTAAGTGTACTCACGCATTTAATCCTCAAACCGCATCTGAGTGTTTCGGGTTCTGTGCCCGTTGATTTTCCGATGCTTTAAAAATGCTGAAATTCTGCCTCATATTCAGTTGTTGAAGTGAATGGCAGAACCCAAATGAATCAAAACTGACCCCTGCCGTCTTCGTTTTACGAAAATGATGCGGGGGAATTGGTTTTCGCACGGGATAGCCCGTATTTGAGGTCGAAAATGTTTCGTTGGTTCGAAAAGAAGCTGAACGCCTATCCGGATGTTCCGCTTGAACAACCGCCGAAGGGCTTGTTCAAATTCTGTATGTATTACAGCCGCGGCGCGTGGGGCTGGATTATTGTGATGGCCTTTCTGACAGCGCTGATCGCAATCTTTGAAGTGTCGCTGTTTGCTTTTCTCGGCAATGTCGTGGACTGGCTGAGTGAGCATAATCGTGAAACCTTCCTGCAGCAGGAGGGCTGGAAGCTGGCGCTGATCGGCGGTGTTGTTCTGGTGATTTTGCCATTGATTGTTTTGCTGCAATCTCTGGTTCTGCACCAGACACTGATCGGGAATTTCCCGATGCGGATACGCTGGCTGATGCACCGTTATCTGATCCGTCAGTCGATGACATTCTTTCAGGATGAATTTGCCGGACGTATCTCCACCAAACTGATGCAGACAGCACTGGCTGTGCGTGAGACGGTTATCAAATTTGCGGATGTGATGGTCTATGTAGCGGTCTATTTTACCGGTACAATTTTCATCGCAGCCACGGCTGACTGGCGCCTGATGATCCCGTTCATTGTCTGGCTGCTGGCCTATGTCGGTCTGCTTCGCTATTTCATTCCGCGCCTGCGGGTGATTTCCGAAGCACAGGCCGATGCCCGCTCCGAGATGACCGGCCGTATCGTTGATAGCTATACCAATATTGCCACGGTCAAACTGTTCTCGCACACACAGCGCGAGGAAGGGTATGTCCGTGACAGTCTTGAGCAGTTTCAGGGTACAGTAAACCGCCAGATGCGTATGGTGACGCAGTTCTTCGGTTCACTCTATTTCATGAACTCTTTGCTGCTGTTTTCAGTCGGTGCATTGGGTATCATGCTGTGGATGGACAATGTTGCTTCTGTAGGTGCGGTGGCCATCGGTATTGCGCTGTGTTTGCGTCTGAACGGTATGTCCCAGTGGATCATGTGGGAAATGTCGGCACTGTTCGAAAATATCGGCACAGTGGAAGACGGTATGCGTTCGATCGCGCAACCGCGCAAAGTGATTGACCATGAAGGTGCAAAACCGCTGCATGTGCGTTCCGGTGAGATCACCTTTGACCGCATCGGTTTCCACTATGGCAAGGGTAAAGGCATCATCAATGATCTGTCGCTGAATATCCGTCCGGGTGAGAAGGTTGGTCTTGTCGGCCGCTCCGGCGCGGGTAAGTCCACACTGGTCAATCTGCTGCTGCGTTTCTACGATCTGGAGCAGGGTAAAATCCTGATCGACGGTCAGGACATTTGCAAAGTCACACAGGACAGTCTGCGCGCCAATATTGGTATGGTGACGCAGGATACTTCACTGCTGCATCGTTCCGTCAGGGATAATGTCGGCTATGGCCGTCCTGATGCAACGGATGAAATGATGCTGGAAGCGGTTGCGCAGGCGCAGGCCGATCAGTTCCTGCCGCATCTGACTGACCCGAAAGGCCGTCAGGGCTTTGACGCGCATGTCGGTGAACGTGGTGTGAAACTGTCCGGCGGGCAGCGCCAGCGTGTGGCAATTGCCCGTGTGATCCTGAAGGATGCTCCGATCCTTATTCTGGATGAAGCGACATCTGCGCTTGATTCCGAAGTGGAAGCGGCAATTCAGGACAGTCTGTACAGGCTGATGGAAGGCAAGACTGTGATTGCCATTGCCCATCGTCTGTCAACCATTGCCGCGCTTGATCGTCTGATCGTCATGGATCAGGGACGCATTATCGAAGACGGCACCCATGAAGAGCTGATTGCGCAGGGCGGCATTTATGCTTCGCTTTGGGCACGTCAGTCCGGCGGGTTCCTCGGCTTTGATGATGAAGAAGAAAAACAGGCGCTGCCTGAGCCTGCTGAATAATCACTGTTCAAGTAGAGAAAAACACCCGCCGCCGCTCTGCCAGAGCGGCGGCGGGTACGTTTTCAGTCTTTTAAATATTATGCCCGGCGTTAATCGCGGACGGAAAGTTTTTTATTTTATATATTAAAAACATCAGCAATTTGCTTGCCGATTCTGTTTGCATGCGCCTTCCTGCCTGTAATTATTGCGGGATGCTGCGGAAAGGCCTTCCCGATGAATATGATTTACCGTCTGTTTGAAAATTGGATTGATCCGTTGCAGGATTTCGACGGTAAACGCCCGCCGCAAACCACAATGCGGTTTCTCTGGCATTATATTTATCAGGCGCGCTGGCCTTTGCTGCTGGCTCTGATCGTTGGTGGTATTCTGCCGCTTCTGGAAGCTGGCTTGTTCTATTTTACCGGACGCATTGTTGATATTCTTGACCAGAGTGCAATGGAGCGTAGCTGGCACGGTCTTTATATCAGCGCCGGTTATGAATTGCTGGCCATGGGGTTTATCGTGCTGGTGGTGCGGGTGCTGATGACCGCGCTCAGCTCCTTGCTGGATGACCAGACAATTACGCCCGGATTTTACAATCTGATCCGCTGGCAGGCCAATTCCTATGTGTTGCGTCAGTCCTATGCGTTTTTCCAGAATGATTTTTCAGGCCGTATCGCTACCAAAGTCTGGCAGGCAGGGCAGGCGGCCGGTGATCTGATTACCAGTTTCATTCAGGTTGTCTGGTTTATGATTATTTACAGCATCACAACATTGCTGCTGTTCGGTCAGCTCGACTGGCGGCTTGCGGTACTGGTGGTGGTGTGGATGGTGTTATTCGCGTGGATCGCACGCCTCTATCTGCCGACCATGCGTAAACAGGCCGAGGCCAGTGCTGAGGCCGGTTCGCTGATTAACGGTCGTATCGTCGACAGCTATACCAATATTCAGACCATCAAGCTGAATACGCCGGATATGGATCAGGCCTATCTGCGGTCAGGCTTTGCCAGCTATATCAAGACCATGCTGCCTTTCATGCGCACGCTGACGGGAATGCGCGTTTCCATGACTGCACTTTCCAGCCTGATGATTGTGCTGGTTGCGGCATTCTCGATTGATCTGTGGACCAAAGGTCAGGCGACAGTGGGTGAGGTGGCTTTCACGCTCGGTCTGGTTCTGCGTCTGAATATGCTGCTTGGTCGTTTGATGATGCAGATGAACGGTATGCTGCGTTCCTATGGTGTGATTGAAAACTCCATGCGGCTGATCTCTGCACCGCTCGGCATGGAAGATAAACGCGATGCCAAGCCGCTGCAAGTGACTTCCGGTGCTATTGATATTGAGCATGTGACTTTCCGTTATAGCTCCGAGAATGAAAACAAGGTGAAGGCCGGTGTGCTGAGTGATATCAGCCTTGCCATTCGCGGCGGTGAGCGTGTCGGTCTGATCGGTCACTCCGGTGCCGGTAAAACCACGCTGATAAATCTGATGCTGCGGCTCTATGATGTTGATACCGGCTCTGTGCGCATTGACGGGCAGGATGTGCGCGATGTGACGCAAAGCTCATTGCGTGCGGCTTTTGCGGTGGTCAGTCAGGAGACGGCACTGCTGCACCGCTCTTTGCGCGACAATATTATGCTGGCGAAAGCCGATGCATCTGAGGAAGAGCTGCGCTTTGCCGCCAGTCAGGCCGAGGCTGAGGAATTTATCGGCGCCTTGGAGGATTACAAAGGTCGTAAAGCCTATGATGCTTTTGTCGGCGAGCGCGGCGTTAAATTGTCTGGCGGACAGCGGCAGAGAATCAGTATTGCCCGTGCCGTTTTGAAAAATGCGCCGATTCTTATTCTTGATGAGGCCACATCAGCTCTCGATTCAGAGGTCGAGGCAACCATTCAGGAAAATCTGACGCGGCTGATGGCGGGTAAAACCGTGATCGCTATTGCGCATCGTCTGTCGACAATTGCGCAGCTGGATCGTCTGGTTGTGCTGGATCATGGCCGGATTGCCGAAAGCGGTACGCATGACGAGCTGATTGCTTCGGGTGGTATTTATGCCGGTTTATGGGCGCGTCAGTCCGGTGGCTTTCTTGGTGAGGCCGATGAGGAAATCTGAATAGCGGGGAGAATTCTCCCCGTGTGAACTTTGCGCGTGATCGGTCAAAACAGAGTTCTTATGCCGGTTGATGACGGAAATGCAGTGTTTTATGACGTTTTTGTAACTCTTTATGCGGTTGTTGCATCTGCGGCCTGCCGGTTCTTATTTTATATTGCATATCAGTAAACCGGGTTTCCTGACCGGTTCGGGCAGAGCGCGGTTTTATTTTAAAAACTGTTCGCAGGTAATTTTATACAGGTGCGGAATGGCCGTTTGCCTGTTCTGCCCCGTGTGATTTTGCACGAAATGGTCACAGGTGCTTTGCCATTGATACGGGTGAGGAAAGCCGTTTTTTGACCATAGTGCGGCCTTCACTTTGCCGGTTTCCATGCCTGCGACATGGTGCCGTAAGTGCCTCAGATGACTGGACAAGCTTTTTTATCATGCCTAAACCTTGAACAAGGTGGGGGAGTTATGTCCGGTTTGTATCTGTTTTCAGGTCTTACAGCTCTCAGCACAAAACGTCACATAATTACGGACGAATGTGCTCGCGGACAACAGAGGACAGTTCAACATGCAAGTCAAAAAGGAAGTGGTACGTGAGCGCACACGACACAGCTGAGCCGACACGGCGTGATTTTCTGTACATAGCGACGGGAATGGCCGGCGTAGTCGGTGCTGCCGGCTTGGCATGGCCATTTATCGACCAGATGCGGCCGGATGCTTCAACCCTTGCGGCGGCATCCATTGAAGTGGACGTTTCGTCCCTCGCGGAAGGCGGATCGCTGACAGTAAAATGGCGCGGTAAGCCGGTATTTATCCGTAACCGTACGGCTAAAGAAATCGAAGATGCCAAAAACACGCCGATGTCTGCATTGAAGGATCCTCTGGCGCGTAATGCCAATCTGGCAGCCGACGCACCGGCTTCGGATCTGGAACGCACTGCCGGTGAAGGCAAAGAAAACTGGATCGTCATGATCGGCGTTTGCACCCATCTGGGTTGCGTGCCGCTTGGTGAAGCCGGTGAATTCGGCGGATGGTTCTGCCCGTGCCACGGTTCGACTTATGATACGGCTGGCCGTATCCGCAGCGGTCCGGCACCGGAAAACATGCACATTCCGGAATTTGCATTCATTTCCGACACCGTCATTAAAGTCGGTTGAGTGGTCTGAGGAGAAATTTTATGAGCGGCGGACACTCTTCATATACGCCAAAGACCGGTATCGAAAAATGGGTTGACGCAAGGCTGCCTCTGCCGCGCCTCGTCTATGACTCGTTTATTGCTTATCCGGTTCCGCGTAACCTGAACTATATGTATACATTCGGCGGCATTCTGGCCTTCATGCTGATCGCTCAGCTGTTGACCGGTATTGTGCTGGCTATGCATTATGCAGCATCCACCCAGCTGGCTTTCGGCTCGGTCGAAAAGATCATGCGTGATGTCAATTCCGGCTGGTTGCTGCGTTATATGCACTCCAATGGTGCATCCTTCTTCTTTATTGCGGTTTACCTGCATATCGCCCGCGGTATGTATTACGGTTCCTATAAAGCACCGCGTGAGCTGCTGTGGATCCTCGGCGTGGTCATTTTCCTGCTGATGATGGCAACCGCATTCATGGGCTATGTGCTGCCATGGGGACAGATGTCCTTCTGGGGTGCGACCGTTATCACCGGCTTCTTTACGGCGTTTCCGATTATCGGTGAACCGATCCAGCAGCTGCTGCTTGGCGGTTTTGCCGTGGATAATCCGACACTGAACCGCTTCTTCTCGCTGCACTATCTTCTGCCGTTCATGATTGCCGGTGTTGTTGTGCTGCACGTATGGGCACTGCATGTGACCGGTCAGACAAACCCGACCGGTATTGAAGTGAAAACGAAGACAGATACACTGCCATTCACACCTTATGCGACAATTAAAGACGCATTCGGCGCGGTCGTGTTCTTCATCTTCTTCGCCTATTTCGTCTTCTATATGCCGAACTATCTCGGCCATCCGGATAACTATATTGAAGCAAATGCGATGGTAACCCCTGCGCATATCGTTCCTGAATGGTACTTCCTGCCGTTCTATGCGATGCTGCGCGCGATTACCTTCAATATCGGCCCGATCGACTCCAAGCTCGGCGGTGTTCTGGTGATGTTTGGTTCGATTGCTATCCTGTTTGTGCTGCCATGGCTTGATACATCGAAGGTACGTTCGGCGGTTTACCGTCCTTGGTTCAAGATGTTCTTCTGGGTATTTGTCGCCAATGCGATTTTCCTCGGCTGGCTCGGTTCCCGTCCTGCTGAGGGTGTCTATACTCTGATGGCACAGATCGGCACGCTGTATTATTTCGCATTCTTTATCATCATTCTGCCGGTACTCGGTTTGGTTGAAAAGCCGAAGCGTATACCAAACTCCATCACTGAAGCGGTTCTCGGTTCGGATGATGAAGTTGCAAAAGCAGATGCTAAAGCCTGATTGCAGCACCAGATAGGAAGAGTACAGTTATGAAAATGTTCTTTACCGGTCTTGCTGCTTTCGGTCTGGCCACAGCGCTCACACTGGGCGCTGTACAGGCTGAGACTGCGGGCAGTGAAGCAGAACCGGCACATTACCCGATCAAGCATCCGACACAGGAAAGCTGGTCATTCGCAGGGCCTTTCGGCACTTATGACAAGGCACAGTTGCAGCGCGGCCTGAAAATCTACAAGGAAGTCTGCTCCGCCTGTCATTCGATGAAACTGGTACCGTTCCGCACGCTGAGCGATCTTGGTTATAATGATGACCAGATCAAAGCTTTTGCTGCGGAATATGAAGTGCAGGACGGCCCGAATGCTGATGGTGAAATGTTCACCCGTGCAGCGCGTCCGGGCGATTATTTCCCGTCACCTTTCGCGAATGCGGAAGCCGCGGCCGCTGCCAATAATAATGCAGTTCCGCCGGATTTCTCGCTGATCGCCAAGGCGCGTGGTGTTGAGCGTGGTTTCCCGACATTTGTGTTTGATATTTTCACACAATATGCGGAAGCGGGTCCTGATTATATTCACGCCCTGCTGACCAGCTATGATGAGACACCGCCTGCAGGTATGCAAATTCCGGAAGGCACGCATTATAACCCTGCCTTTATTGCCGGTAAGTCGCTTGCTATGGCCAAGCCACTCAGCGACGGTCAGGTGACTTATGATGACGGTTCGCCGGAAACGGTTGAGCAATATTCGCGCGATATTTCTGCGTTCCTGATGTGGGCTGCAGAGCCGCATATGGAAGATCGTAAGAAAACCGGTTTCCGCGTTATCGTGTTCCTGCTGTTGCTGGGTGCAATTGTTTACGCAACGAAACGTCGTGTTTTTGCGGGTATTAAGCACTAATTGGCTTCACACTGATCGTGTGATCCTATAAATAAGAAAAAGGGCGCTTAGGGCGTCCTTTTTTATGTGAAGTTTGATCTGTTTTATCTGCTTACTGTGCGTAGCCGGTAAACAGAGCGCTATAACGCCGGATGGCGATTATCTGTCTCAACAGAGGATTGAACGGATAGAGCCAACCAGAGAGTTACAAATGAGGATTTGCCATGAATGATGAAACCAAAGAGTTTCTGAAGGCTTCGTTGCGTACAATTCCGGACTATCCGCGTCCGGGCGTAATGTTTCGCGATGTAACGACACTGATGGGCAATCCTCAGGCTTTCCGCCGTGCGATTGATGAACTGGTATTTCCTTTTGCCGGTGGCAAAGCTGACAAGATTGCCGGCGTAGAAGCCCGTGGCTTTATTCTCGGTGGCGCAATGGCGCATCAGCTGTCGGCCGGTTTTGTGCCGATCCGCAAAAAAGGCAAGTTGCCTTATGAGACTGTGCGTATTGCCTATAGTCTGGAATATGGCCTTGATGAAATGGAAATGCATAGCGATGCGATCCATCCTGGTGAACGGGTCATCCTCGTTGACGATCTGATCGCAACGGGCGGTACAGCTGTTGCTGCGGTCAATCTGCTGCGTCAGATGAAAGCTGAAATTGTTGCTGCCTGTTTCATTATCGATCTGCCTGATCTTGGCGGACGCAAGAAGCTGGAAGAGCTCGGTGTGCAGGTTCGCACCTTGCTGGAATTTGAAGGCGATTAAGTCTGCTTATCTCTGAGATGAGAGCATAATTTCTTCAACTTGGATCAGTTTAAGGTAAAAATTATGCTCTCATTTTTAAGTGTTAGAGCGACCTTGTGTAGCGCCCAATAGGGCGCACGGCGCTCTAATAAAAAGCCTGCCTGAGCAATCAGGCAGGCTTTTTATATTTCTAATGTGCTTACGATCAGGGCAGCTTCACCAGAGCGGCGCCGTCAAATTGCATCACGCGCTCACCATGCTGGTTTGTACCTGTGGAGTGGTGACTGAGCATAGACCAGCCCGGTTTCGTCGCCAGCGGGCGAATACCGGTGATCTGTGCAGTATAAGCGATCACATCACCTGCAAAGACCGGATGCTCCCAGCGCAGATTTTCAAAGCCGGGTGAGGGGCCGAAAACCGGCGGCGTTTCTCCGCGCTCCATGCAGGTTTTAATTATACCAATCATGGATTGCACATTCAGGCGCATCCAGACCGCAGTGGTGTGCCAGCCTGAGGCGCAGAGGGCGCCAAAGAAACTTTCTTTGGCTGCAACCGGATCGGTATGAAAGACTTGCGGGTCATATTTTTCTGCAAAGCGGATAATCTTCGCCTCGGTAAATTCATAAGAGCCGATGGTAACTGTTTTGCCGATATTCTCTTCAAGAATGGATGGCTTGCTGGTCTTTTCCATCATCACGCCTCCTGAATATTTACGCGCATGAAAATTGAACCCTGTGCTTCACAAACGGGAATGTCATTCTGATTGGTGATCTTGTGGTTCAGCCGGATGATGCCGAGTGAGGCTTGAGAGCGAGAGATACGCTTTTCCAGCACTGTTGTGGTTGCGCTGATTGTGTCTCCGGCCAGTACAGGTTTCAGCCATTTGACATATTCCACGCCGGGTGCGCCCTGACTGTCGGAATTGCTGATAAACCGGTCAGCCATCATGCGCATCAGCATGGCACAGGTATGCCAGCCGGAAGCGGAAAGCCCGCCGAGAATTGACGCTTTGCCTGCCTCTTCGCTCATATGAAAAGGCTGAGGGTCAAACTCGCTGGCAAAGGCAATGACTTCTTCTGCAGTCACCAGCTTGGAGCCGAGTTGCAGGCTGTCGCCGACGATAAAATCATTATAGGTGAAATGGGGCTGGCTCAACGGCACTCTCCTCCGTTTATATGACAAGCTGCCGTGCAATAGTGATATGTGGCTGCTTTGTTTTCGGTGTTGTATCCTATGATCTTTTACGTAAACGTCAAATGATGTTTTGTTAAATTGCACAGATACAAAAAAAAGCCCTGCAGAGCAGGGCTTTAAATTCGGTGATATATAAAATCAGGTGTTGAATTTGAACAGCATCACATCGCCGTCCTGCACCACATATTCCTTGCCTTCATCGCGGGCTTTACCGGCTTCTTTGGCGCCGACTTCACCCTTAAAGGTAACGTAGTCATTAAACGCGATAGTCTGCGCGCGGATGAAGCCGCGTTCAAAATCAGTATGGATCACACCGGCTGCCTGCGGAGCTTTAGCACCGCGATGCACAGTCCATGCACGGGTTTCTTTTGGTCCGGCAGTGAAATAAGTAATCAGATCAAGCAGGCTGTAGCCCGCACGGATCAGACGGTCGAGACCCGGCTCTTCCAGACCCATTTCACCAAGGAACAGCTGTGCATCTTCATCCGGCAGCTGCGAAACTTCCGCTTCAATCGCTGCGGAAATGATAACAGTTTCCGCACCCTGTTCTTTTGCCATTTTGGCGACAGCTTCGGTGTGCTCGTTGCCGTTTGCTGCATCGCTTTCAGCGACATTGCAGACATAAAGCACAGGCTTTGAAGTCAGCAGGTTCAGGCCTTTGAGGATCAGCAGATCGTCCGGTGCAATGCCTTTCAGCAGCATACGGACAGGCTCACCATTCTGAAGCAGCTTCAGGGATTCTTCCATCATCGGCAGAACGGTTGTGGCTTCTTTGTCTTTGCCGGTGGCGCGCTTGCGGATCTGCACGATGCGGCGCTCAAGGCTTTCGAGATCGGAGAGCATCAGTTCTGTTTCAACAGTCTGCGCATCGGAGACCGGATCAATACGGCCTTCAACATGGGTGATGTCATCATCTTCAAAGCAGCGCAGCACATGAACAATCGCATCGACTTCACGGATATTGGCGAGGAACTGGTTGCCCAGACCTTCACCCTTGGAAGCGCCGCGTACCAGACCGGCAATATCAACAAAGTTGATGCGGGTCGGGATCAGTTCTTTTGAACCGGCAATGTCTGCGATCTGGCGCATACGGCTGTCCGGCACTGCAACTTCACCGGTATTCGGCTCAATGGTGCAGAAAGGATAGTTTGCAGCCTGTGCGGCAGCTGTTTTGGTCAGTGCGTTGAAGAGGGTGGACTTGCCGACATTTGGCAGGCCAACGATACCGCATTTGAAACCCATGGTAGAACCTTATCCGGTCTGGTGCGAATTTTAAGAACGACCGGCAATGGCGCGGTTCAGCCCTTATCCTTCAGCATGAAACGTAATGAATATTGCCATTGCCTATGCGCTATGGGGCAAGCACAGGTCAAGGGCAGTGGTGTAAATTGCGGGAAAAAGCCGCTGAAAATTGCAGCTTGCAGCGCGTTTTGTGTTTAGTCGCCCTTTTTGCCGAAGAGTTTGGCCAGCATATCGGCCATAGGGCCGGTTGTCGGAACTTTGGGGGCAATCGTATTATTCTGCCGTGCCTGACGGATATGGCTCTGGGCTTTGGGTGCAGCTTTTACCGGTGCCTCTGCTTTGGCATCCTGCTTGCCGCCCATGACAAGCGACAGCTTATTCATGAAGCCGTTATCGTCTTTTTTGACGAGATAGGACAGATTGTCAGCAATGCCGGTAAAGAGCAGATCCAGCCATTCATTGTCGGCTTTGGCAAAATCACCCAGCACATAATGATGCACCAGATCTTTCGAACCCGGATGGCCGATGCCAAGGCGCATACGGCGATATTCCTTGGAGTTCAGCAACCCGTGCATATGCTGGTCGATGGACTTGATACCATTGTGACCATTGGCACTGCCACCGGCTTTGACCCGCAATTTAGCTGGCGGCAGATCAAGCTCGTCATAGACTACAATGAGATCGCTGATTGCCAGCTTATAGAAACGCATCGCTTCGCCGACAGACTGACCGGAAAGGTTCATAAAAGTTTGCGGCTTGAGCAGCAGTACTTTCTCGCCGTCGATCATGCCTTCGGAAATCAAACCCTGAAACTTTTTCGACCATGGCGAAAAGCGATGGCGGGCATGAATTTCATCCACGGCCATAAAACCGATATTATGACGATTTCGCGCATATTGCGCACCGGGATTGCCGAGGCCGGTTATCAGCAGCATGGTCGTCTCCGAGAGTAAGATATGGCAAGCGTTTTATCAGGCTGTGCTGGTATCACAAACAAAAACATCTCCGGTTTGCACCGGAGATGTTTGATAAATCAGAAGCCTGAAGGCTTGAAATTTATGCTACGCGGATGAAGTCTACGTGCAGAGGCGTGTCTTTAACGCGATCCATCTGGTAGTCTTTAGGCTGAACTTTGATGGTCTGGCCGTCAACATCAATGTTGAAAACGGTAGACTTGAAGCCGCCGCCATAGATCAGGTAGTAAATGGTTTTATAGTCGATAGCGACCGAAATAGCAGGCTGCTTGTCACCGTAGATGACTGCTGGAATCTGACCGTTGTCGCGAAGTGCACGGGAGGACCCCTTACCAGCCCGTTCGCGTTTTACGGCCTTGAGAGTTTTAACTTCGCTCATGGCTTTTCCTTATCAAGTAATTTGGAGTGTTCCGCAAAATCAGGTGAGATTCCGAAACATGATATATCCGCGAAATACGCAGCAAAAACAGCGATGATGCGGGCATATCATTCCGCGTTGCCTCCAAGGGTGTCTACGCGGATGCGCTCTCATAAGCGATAAAACCTGTGAGTGCAAGTTTTTGTGCACAAGACTGGCATTTTTGCCCCTTATAGTGCCTGTCGCTGTGTATTCAGACGCAGCCGTGCTAAATGCGCGCGCTTCGTGGCTTGGTGTTATGATACATAGCTGATAGACAAGTTCCATATCCCGAATCTTATTTTATCACACCCGTTCATCAGGGTGTTTTTTCACGTGTATTTCAGGAGGTCATATGAAGGTCGGCATCGACATGGGAGCCACAACGAACGGCACCGCGGCTATGCTCGATCTCGAAGAGCTTCTGGCCACACGTCTGCTGGTTCAGGGTAATTCCGGTTCCGGTAAATCCTATCTGCTGCGCCGCTTGCTGGAGCAGAGCGCACCGTGGGTGCAGCAGTGCATCATTGATCCTGAAGGTGATTTTGTCACGCTGGCCGATGTTTACGGCCATGTGGTGGTTGATGCCGCGCGTACCGAGGCTGAACTGACCCGTATTGCCCAGCGTATCCGCCAGCACCGTGTGTCTGTGGTGGTTAATCTCGAAGGTCTGGATATTGACCAACAGATGAAAGCCGCTGCGGCATTTCTCAATGGCATGTTCGATGCTGACCGTGATTACTGGTATCCGATGCTGGTGGTTGTCGACGAGGCGCAGCTTTTTGCACCTTCTGTCGGTGGTGAGGTTTCGGATGAGGCGCGTAAAATCTCGCTGAGCGCCATGACCAACCTGATGTGCCGTGGCCGTAAGCGCGGACTGGCCGGTGTCATTGCCACGCAGCGTCTGGCAAAGCTTGCCAAGAACGTGGCGGCTGAAGCCTCCAACTTTCTGATGGGGCGTACCTTTCTTGATATTGATATGGCGCGTGCGGCCGATCTGCTGGGTATGGATCGCCGTCAGGCAGAACAGTTCCGTGATTTGCAGCGCGGCCATTTTGTGGCGTTGGGGCCTGCCTTGTCGCGCCGTCCGCTGCCGGTGAAAATCGGCAAGGTGGAAACTTCTGCGCGCTCATCCAGCCCGAAACTGATGCCATTGCCGGATTCTCCGGTTGATGCGGCTGATCTGATTTTTACGCCAAGTGCGGCTGAAGCGAAGATGATTGTGCGTCGTCCGCCGCCGCCGCCACCACCGCCGCGCCCGATTGCAGAAATTCTGGAGCAGGTTGTGAAAGCCAAGCCGGAAGCCGAAGTGCCGGATGAACCGCTGTTTCCGGGCTTGGTGGAAGCCGAGCGTGAAGAGCTGCTGGATAAGGTGATGACCGAGATCATCGAAGATCCGGAAGCCGCTTATCGCACTGTGGCAGTACTGTATCAGGATTTTCTGGTGCGCTGCCGTATTCACCGTGTGCCGGGTGAGCCGTTGGCGTTACCGGCATTCCGTCGTCGTCTTGCTGTGGCACAGGCCAGCGGCGGGGATGAGCTGATTGATGATGAGAAGTGGCAGACTGCACTGCAATTGTCAGAAAGCCTGACCGATGATGTGCAGGGTGTATTCCTGATTGTGGCGCAGGCTGCGGTCAAAGGGGCGCCATGTCCGTCTGACGCCACGCTGGCGCGTGCCTATGGTAGCCACTCCACCAGCCGCGCCCGTCGTCTGCTGACTTATTTTGAAGAGCGCGGCCTGCTGGTTGTACGAAATGACTTCAAGGGCATGCGTATTGTTGCATTTCCCGATATGGGTTGTGAAACCGCAGCCGGTGATCCGAACGGGCCGGATGAAAGCGCGGACAGCGCCGAGGCTGCAGAATAATCAGGCTTTCATTTTCGCCATATCGGCATCATCGAGCGCTGTTGCCCGTTGCAGGGCAGGGCGCTCCAGCAGTCTCTGGCTGTATGCGATAAAGCTCGGGCGTTTTTCAATTGTATTGAACCCCAGTCCGAAATTCACTTGCGCACCGACATAGACATCGGCTGCGGTAAAGCGGTCGCCGGTGATGTAAGGCGTTTCTGACAGCGCCTGATCCAGCACATCCATAACGGTTTCATAGGAGCCGTATCCGATAAACCGGCCTTGTTCTTCTGTCGGATTAAAGCCGCTGGCATGGTTGCTGACAGCCGCTTCCACAGGTCCTGCGCCGAAAAACAGCCAGCGATAATATTTTGCCCGCTCGTCTGCGGTTGGTGCGAGTTTAGCATCCGGAAAAACATCGGCGAGATAGGCGATGATCGCAGCTGTTTCGGTGATGATGTGATCGTTATGCTGCAATGCCGGTACTTTACCCATCGGATTGATCGACCGGTATTCCGCATCTTTCATAACCGGACCGAAAGGGACGATCTGTGTAGTGTAGTGAGAGCCGGTTTCTTCCAGCATCCAGCGGGCAATACGTCCGCGCGACATCGGATTCGTATAGAGTATGGGATCTGACATGATGCATTCTCCTCCGTTTGAGAGAAAGAATGCACTGTCTTTGTGAAGAAGAAAACAAAAAAGCCGGATCAATGATCCGGCTTTTTCAATTCAGATAACCAGCAGTTTTTAATCAAACAGGCTGGATACGGATTCTTCCGCAGCGGTACGGGCAATCGCTTCACCGATCAGACCGGAGATCGACAGAACGCGGATATTGTGTGCCTGATCAATTGCAGCGGTTGGCTGGATGGAATCGGTGATAACCAGCTCTTTCAGCTTGGAATTGGTGATACGGGCAATCGCGCCGCCGGAGAGAACACCATGGGTGATATAGGCGGTAACGCTGGTTGCGCCTTTGGCTAGCAGGGCTTCAGCCGCATTGCAAAGTGTGCCGCCGGAATCAACGATATCGTCGAACAGCAGGCAGTCTTTGCCGGTCACATCACCGATGACGTTCATAACTTCCGATTCACCCGGACGGTCACGGCGCTTGTCAACGATTGCCAGCTGCGCATCAATGCGCTTCGCCAGCGAGCGGGCGCGTACCACACCGCCAACGTCAGGCGAAACCACCATCACATTGGATGTATCGTAATTGGCTTTAACATCGCGGGCGATAACCGGAACAGCATAGAGATTGTCGGTCGGGATATCGAAGAAGCCCTGAATCTGACCGGCATGAAGATCAAGGGTCAGAACACGGTTTGCACCGGCTTCAGTGATAAGATTGGCAACCAGCTTGGCGGAAATCGGTGTGCGCGGGCCTGGTTTACGATCCTGACGGGCATAGCCGTAATAAGGCAGCACTGCAGTGATGCGGCGTGCTGAAGAACGACGGAATGCATCGATCATGATCAGCAGTTCCATCAGGTGGTCATTGGTCGGATAAGAGGTGGACTGCAGAACGAAAACGTCCTCACCACGCACATTTTCCTGAATTTCCACGAAGATTTCCTGATCGGCAAAACGCTTTACAACGGCTTTGCCGAGCGGAATATTCAGATGTTTTGCGACGGATTCTGCTAGGACACGATTGGAGTTGCCCGCGAAAAGTTTCATGCTTTTTTGCCTCTGGCGCTGGTTTGCCTAGCGCATAAACCTTGAATGCATTTTGCATTGGTCATGCGCGGATTCCCTGTATCCGGGTTTGATTGTGAGAGTTCAGGGTCTGCAACCCGTCCGTCTCATAGAATTTCAACTTCAGCAGCTATGCATCATTTCTTCATACAACACTGGCTGGATGAGCGGCCTTTTACAAAGCTTGGCCAGTATTGCAAGGGTACAAAAGCCGCAGGGCAGCATTAATGCCCCGATATTTCACAAAAGCTGCATTTTCATGCTCTCTATAGGCCAAAAAGACACGTTTGTGTGAAGTTTCTGAGAACAGGCTTAACATGACCGGCAGGATCAGGTGAAACTGAGTCTCACCTGATGTTTAATCGCGATTGAAGCTGTTTACGGAGCGTTGGCCGAGACCCAGCGGAAATAGTCTGCCAGCGTATCATCGGCAATTTTGCCCATCACAGTCGCAGGAACAGACGACCAGCCGTTTTTGCCGGAGACTTTCTCCTGACCTTGCAGGCGATGGACGCGATTGCCCTGCTTATCCATAACATCCCAGACATAAAGCACAGAAGTCTGATTATTCTCGGTGAGGTTGGACAGATAGCCTTTGAGAATATAATCGGCTTCGGTTTCCATATTCGAGGCGAGAGTGATGGATTGTGTTTTTATGATTGTGTCAAAACGCAATGAGAGCGGTGTCACAATCTCCAGCGGTGCGCCGATGATCGGTGCAATATAGAGTTTGTAATTACGCACCTTGGCCATATTCAAAGGTGCCTGAGCAGCCTGTGCGGGCTGACCAAAATCAGAGGTCAGCGGGGCAAACGCCGCGCTTTTCTCACTGGTCGTCTGCGAGGAGCAACCAGCCAGCAGAAGGGCTGATACCAGCAACGGTAATGTTGCGGAAGACTTAAAAAGCAACGGTACTGTTGCGGAGGATTTAAAAGGCAACGGCAGTGTTGCTTTCCGTTTAAATGAAGCATCAACAGAGGCAGATAAAGTAACCGGCATCGGCTTCAGTTCCTGTTAAATAATCACCAGATCAAGACTGCTTTTCGACAGGCTTTCGGCAGGGCCGTTGGTGGTCAGATAGGTCTGGCCTAAAGTCATGGCCGTATTGGTTTCAGAATCCATAATAATCATATGGGCAAACAGCGTCATATCCGGCTCGATGCGCTCGGCATTGCCCGCATAGAACATCTGCGGATCCATCCATGACGGTGTGAAGCGTGCACCAACAGAATAGCCGCAGGCATTGAGGCGGTGCCGCGTCAGGGAATGCGCTTCCAGTGCTTTGGCATGGGCTTCAAAAACATCGCCGAATGTCGAAGCAGGGGTGAGGGCGGCTTCCACAGCCATCAGGGCTTCATGTGCAGCCTGATACAGTTCCTCATGACGCTTGGTGGCTTTGCCGGTCAGTACTGTGCGCATCATCGGCGCATGGTAATGGCGGTAGACACCGGACCATTCCAGCGTGAGCTGGTCGTTTTTATACATTTGCCTGCGGCCGGATTTGTAGCGGCAGAGCAGGGCATCAGGGCCGGAGCCGATAATATATTCATTGGCCGGAAAATCGCCGTCGCCGAGGAAGTTTGCTTCCATCATCGCGGCAAGAATATTCGCCTCATTGGCATTGCTGCGTACCTGCTCCAGCGCCGCATCATAAATGGCATCGCTCAAGGCTGCAGCCTTGCGGGCATAATCGGCTTCTGCAGGGCTTTTCAGCAGGCGCAGGCGATCAACCATGCCGGAAGCATCAATCACCTTGGCAAAGCTGTTCAGCTGCTCATCCAGTTTGCGGCCATTGGCGGCGGTCAGCCCGTGGGTCTGATATTCAACGCCGATGCGGGCACCAAGCAGATCCATATCATTGAGCAGATTGCGCAGATCAACCGCAGGATTGGCGTTTTCGCGATCTGTCCATTGCACGATATGTTCAATCGTAGAAGTGTGGCGCGCCTGACGCAGATCAGCGGAGCGCGTCATCAGCACCATGCTGCCGTCCTGCTTGACGACCAGACACTGGAAAAAACAAAAGCCGAAAGTGTCATAGCCGGTCAGCCAATACATGCTTTCCTGAGAGAACAGCAGCAATGCATCAAGCTTGTTCTCAGCCATGCAGAGCATCAGCCGGTCACGGCGTGCCGCAAATTCTTCCGGTGCAAAGTGAAGTGCCATAATTATCTCCGCATTGAACAAACGACCGTGCCGGTTACCGCTCTGCGAGCAGTCCGGCAGGATCATGCATGTTTTCAGAACCGGAAGCGCTTACTTCCGGATGGCAATAGCGGCGATCTGGCGTCCGTAATCCGGTTCCTTGCGATGGGTGGTGCGGCGATAAGAGAAAAACCGCGCTTCATCGGCATAGGTGCAGAGATCAAGAGACGCTGTCTGGATACCGCAGGCTGACAGACGATCAACGATAAAGCTCCAAAGATCAAACATTTTACGCGCCGGATCGCTTGAAGGGCGGAAATATTGTTCATAACTTTGATCGCGGGCAGTGAATTCCGCAACGAATTCAGCCCCCACTTCATAATTGTCCTGACCGATGCAGGGCCCCAGAACTGCGCGGATTTTTGACCGTTCCGCGCCCAGATTGACCATAGCTTCCACGGTGTTTTCCAGAACACCGGCAAGCGCACCACGCCAGCCCGCATGAGCGGAGCCGATAATGCCCGCTTCCGGCTCACAAAACAGCACGGGGCCGCAATCGGCGCTCAATGCACCCAGAATCAGTCCCGGCACATTGGTCACCATCGCATCCGCCTGCGGGCGTGGCGAAGGCAGGGCTTCGGTGATAGTCAGAACGGTTGGTGAATGCACCTGATAGAGAGTTTGCAGATCTTCCGGCTGGAGGTCGAAATAGGCTGCTACGCGACGGCGGTTTTCTGCAACAGCATCAGGATCATCTTTAGAACCTGCGCCGACATTGAGGCTGTCATAAATGCCGGAAGATACGCCGCCGAGACGGGTGAAAAAACCATGCACAATACGGTCATTGGTTTCGAGTAAAGGAGAGCGGATCGGATCAGGCATATTGGTTATGATAGTCTCTCTGGAAAATGAAATATCAGATTGTTTTCAGGTCGGGATAAGTGACGCTTAAGACTTTAAACAGGCTGCCCATCTGGTTTGGCGCAGCCAGCCGCTCCACATCATCACGGATTTGCTCCTGCACGCTGGCAGATTTACCGGCACCAAGTTGACCGGCACGGCTGAGCAGTCCCATTCTCAGCAGAAAATCGCCCTGTTCTTCAGCTTTTATCGTACAGCCGAGGGCGGAAGCAATTTGTGCGAGAGCGGCAAAATCCACATGGGTAGTAATATCGGCCTGACCGGGAGCGGCAAAAACATCCTGATAGGCATGCTGATAGAGCGCCTGCAAAGTGTCGCCGAAACCGGCTTCATGAGAGCCATAGTCAATCAACAGCGCCGCGCCTTTGTGCTTGCGGATATGTTCGCTGATCTGCTGCATCAGCGCAGAACGTGCCGGTGAGGCCTCGAAAATTGTACCTTCCGGTGCTGTTTCATGGCCTTGAGGCAGAATGGCAGGATCAATGCCGCCGGTTCCGGTGGTAAAGCAGAGTTCCGGTGCTGCCTCATTGCAGGTCGCTACCATGCGCTCAACAAAGCGACCCTCATGTTTGACATATTGATGATCCGGCAGCGCGTCGAACAATTCATTGGCGACGAGGATCAGCGTATTTTGCGGGATTTCCCCGAAGTTTTTATACCAAGATATATGGGGCGCGGCACCCTCAAGCTTTTTCTTTTGCACGCCTGTCAGCCGGTCGCTGGTTTCCACCATCGCAATATGGGCGGTGCGCAGCAGGTCCGGTGCCAGTTTGCCAGCCGCGCGCAGCAGATCGCTCATCAATGTGCCGCGACCACCGCCAATTTCGCAAATGGTGCAGTTTTCCGGTTTGCCCAGAGCTTCCCAATGGCTGACGACCCAGATGCCGACCAGTTCACCAAACATCTGGCTGACTTCCGGCGCGGTGACGAAGTCACCTTTCGCCCCGAACGGCTCACGGGTCATGTAATAGCCGCCGTCATGATCGGCGAGGCAGAAAGCCATATAATCTGCCACGCTGATCGGCCCGCCATTGGTAATTAAGCGGATCAGACGCTGTTTCAGCTTGTCTGCGGCGGGGATTGTCGTTTCTGCCATTGTTTATGCCTTTGCCGCAGCGCGGTTGCCACGCCACATTGCCCAGACACCAAGCAGCACCATCGGCACGGACAGAACCATGCCCATGGTCATCCAACCACCGACGAGATAGCCGAGCTGTGCGTCTGGCTCGCGGAAAAATTCTACCAGAATACGGGATAAACCATAACCGGCGACAAAGGCACCGGCGATGAAACCCGGAGCTTTGAGCTTGTTGCCCTTCCAGATCAGCAGAGCCAGCACGAAGAACAATACAAAACCTTCGAGTGCTGCTTCATAAAGCTGGCTCGGGTGGCGTGGCAGCGGCCCGCCATTCGGGAAATAGACCGCCCATGAAACATCGCTGACACGACCCCATAGTTCGGAATTGATGAAATTGGCAATACGCACGACGCCGAGGCCGATCGGCACACCGGCGGCGATAGTATCGAACATGCTCCAGACAGGAATGCCGCGCTTGCGGGCAAACAGGATCATCGCAACGGTCGTGCCGAGAATACCACCGTGGAAAGACATGCCGCCGTCCCAGACAGCCGGTATTTCCAGCGGATTGCTGATATAGAAACCGAAATTATAAAACAGCACATAGCCGAGACGGCCGCCGATCACGACCCCAAGCGCTGCCCAGAGTACAAAATCGTCCAGCGCCAGCGGATCCATCGGCGCATTATTATTCGGCCACAGACGCGCTGTGTTTACGAGTTTCTTGCCATACCACCATGCAAACAGAATGCCGATGACATAGCCGATACCATACCAGTGCACGGAGAGCGGCCCTATGGAAAACAGCACAGGATCAATATTCGGGAAGGGCAGTGCAGCCATCATGATCTGCGGTTCGGTCATTCTTCACTCCGTTATGGCTGCGTCTGCTATTATGTGTTCAGCACTGGTTGATGCTGTTGTTAATGAGGCATAGCGAATTTTTGTTCAGGATAAAAGTCCGTTGCTTTTATGGCTTTATTCGGGTTCCAGTGGTCTGATACCGACATTTGCATCCCGTGGATGTAGATGCTGAGCAAATGTCGGTATTGAAATGACCACTGGCAATTATATGAAACGAGTGGATTTTCGAATTTGACGTTTGAAACAACATTGGTGTCGGTCGGTGACAAACGTCAAATTCAATCCACTCGCCTTAAGCCGAACTTAAATGTCTTACAAAGTAAGGCTGTTTAAGTCTTGCATACGATATAATGCGGGCTTATCTCAGAAGCAGAAATTATTTCCGCCTGTGGCGGCTAAAAAGAGGTGATCCAATGAGTAATGCAACCGGTAAAGTTCTTGATGAACTCGCAAAACTCGTCACTGATGCTGCGGGTGCCGCGCAGGGCGTGCGTCGTGAAGTCGAGACAGCAATGCGCTCTCAGGGTGAAAAGCTGCTTAACACTTTGGATGTTGTGCAGCGTGAAGATTTTGAAGCCATGCGTGAAATGGCCGTTAAAACCCGTACCGAAAACAGTGCCCTGACGGTCAAAATTGCCGAGCTCGAAGAGCGTATTGCTAAAATCGAAGCAGCACTGGCAGAAAAACCAGCGAAAAAAGGCGCTTAAGGTCTAAAAATCTCAAAGATTTTTTAACTTTTTATTCACAGGGGCGAATGCCTAAAAGCCCTTATTCCAGAATCGGTTACAGCGGCGCCCACTCGGGCGCCGTTTGTTCTTTCCACATGGTTTCTTAGAGTTTTGACAAAAAGGACTGGTACTCTGACTCAGCATCAATAGACTGAAAACACTGCATGATTCGTAATTGAGTCATGAAGCATGGCAGAAGCGGGGAGCGGCAGGACAATAAGTTCAGCCGCACAGATCCGGTTGATGCGTCAGTGTAACAGTCATGTGTTTGCGCGTGTGTTGGAGGCGGGGTTGCAGCGTTTGGCAACATTTGTCTCGGCCTATTAACCAGTGTGTCTTTTTTGTGGCGATTGCTGCGGGGGATACATTCCGGCTGCGTGTTTATGACAGCCGGAATCCGGGTTTTACTCTTGCGGGTAAGCCCAAAAACAGGGAACGAACATGAACCTTCTTGAGCTCGATATCGCTCGCGATGCACATCCGGTGGATGTCATTGAACAGGTTGCGCATGCCAATGACTGGGCTTTTGACCGTACCGGTGACGATGAGATTGCAGTTTCTGTTGTCGGTAACTGGACAGATTATCACCTTTCATTCTCGTGGATGGAAGAGTTTGAAGCGCTGCATCTGGCCTGCGCCTTTGATGTAAAGGTGAGTGAGCCGCGCGTGAATGAAGTCATGCGTCTGCTCTCTCTGATTAATGAGCAGCTGCTTATGGGGCATTTTGATCTGTGGCGTCAGGAAGGGGCGATTATGTATCGCCAGTCCCTGTTGCTGGCGGGCGGCGCTAAGCCAACCAGTCGTCAGGTCGAAGTATTGCTGGCCAGCGCGCTGGAAGCCTGTGAATGCTATTATCAGGCTTTCCAGTTTGTAGTCTGGTCGGGTGTGCCGGCAAAAGAAGCTTTGCAGGGCGTGCTGTTTGAAACAGTCGGCCGGGCTTAAGGTGATAAAACAAACGCTGCCTGTTTAGAATGGCAGCGGCAGAGCGGTTTACGTCCCGATTGGATCACAGTGCTCGCTCTAGATTCTTTAATTTGCCGCATTATCACGGGCGTCAAGTTTATCCAACTTGACTGTGAAATGCTCTAGAGCGCCGTGTGCCAGACTTGGCACACAAAACTCGCTCTAACACTTTAAAATTAGAGCATAATTTTGTCTTAAACTGATCTAAGTTTAAGGAATTATGCTCCAGAGCATGTCGCGGAAAAGCGGCTACCGGTTTTCCGATAGTGACATGCGTAAAACTTGGAGACAGAGCGGGCGCAGTGGATAAAATTACACGCGACACGCTTTACAAGTATGGGCGGGGGTGTCGTGTCTGAGCAGCAGGAAATCAGTTTTGCGGATTTTGAAAAAGTCGATATCCGCACCGGTACGATTATTGAAGCGGAAGTTTTCGCCAAAGCCCGCAAGCCTGCTTATAAGCTGAAAATTGATTTCGGCGATGTGATCGGTATTAAAAAATCATCCGCACAGATTACTGTTCATTATACGCCGGAAACGCTGGTCGGCCGTCAGGTTCTGGCCGTTGTCAATTTCCCGCCGCGCCAGATCGGTCCGTTTATGTCTGAAGTATTGACGCTCGGATTTGCCGATGAAAATGGCGATATTGTCTTGGCGGCAACAGAGCGGAATGTGCCGAACGGGCAGAAGCTGATCTAGTCTTATACCGCGTTACGCTGTCTTATCTAAACTGCTTGAGAATGCATCAGGCAGGAATACTGACAATGGCACGCAGGCCGCCTTTCGGGCTGCTGTCCAGTGTGATATCGCCGCCGTGATTGCGAGCGATGTCGCGGGCAATCGCTAAGCCCAGACCAGTGCCGCCTGCATCCTGATTGCGGGCTTCATCCAGACGGACAAAGGGTTTGAAAACTTCTTCCCGCTTGTCTTCCGGTATACCAACGCCGTCATCATCGACAACAATGGTCAACCAGTCATTCTCATGGGTTGCCGTTAAATGCACGGATTGCGCATAGCGGAAAGCATTGCCGACGAGATTGCTGACCAGTCGTGTGAACGCATTCGGGCGGACGTGAATATTGCTGTTGCCGTGTATCTCGGCGGAGAAGTCGCGATTGCGCAGCCGCGCTTCTTCTTCCAGTTTTGTGATGAGGATTTGCAGATCCAGAACGCCTTGCTCTTCACTGCCTTCACCGCGTGCAAAAGCCAGATAGCCTTCCAGCATATTCTGCATGTCGGTAATATCCTGATTGAGCGGCACCGTATCAATCTTGCTGCCTGCAATGGCCAGCTGCAATTTAAAGCGCGTGAGAATGGTGCGCAGATCGTGGCTCACGCCGCTGAGCATGGCTGTACGCTGTTCAATCTGCCGTTCAATGCGTTCGCGCATCTGGATGAAGGCAATGCCCGCCTTGCGCACTTCTTCAGCACCATGGGGACGGAAGCCGACAGGCATGGGCTGGCCTTTACCGAAACTTTCCGCCGCTTCTGACAATTGCTGGATCGGTTTGATCTGATTGCGTAGGAAGGCAATCGCAATCGTGAGCAAGACCAGAGCCGTACCGATCATCCATGTAAGGAAGATCAGCGTATTGGATGCATAGGCCTGACTGCGCTTGGCAAAAACACGTAAGACTTTGTCATCCAGCTGAATACGGATTTCTACCAAGTCAGAATCCCCGACCGTATCAATCCAGAACGGGCGATTGATCTGGCGGGTGATTTCCTCATTGAGAAAATAATCAAGAATAGAGAAAAACGGTTTCGGCCCCGGCGGCGGCAGCGGCGAGGACGGCAGAACAGATACGTTGAGATCCAGCCGCTGTTGCGCAATGCGGATAATATTCGCGTAATCGGGTTCCTGCGGATAGGTTTCCAGAATATCAATAATAGCAGAAATATCGCGCACGACCGCAGTGGACAGACGCTCTGTCACCATCTGCCAGTGCCGTTCCATAAAAACGAAGGCAATAACCGACTGCAACAGCACCATCGGAGCGATGATGATGATGAGCGAGCGCGCATAAAGCCGCTTGGGCATACGCAATGCCAGCCAGTCGGAAAACCTTTTCCAGAGCAACTGCTATTCTCTCCTGTCCGTCAGGATTATGTTATTGGCGACGAGCGCTTTTATTGCTCAATGCTCAGCTTGTAGCCGATACCGCGCACTGTTTGCAGCCAGATCGGATTTGCAGGATCGACTTCAATCTTGCGGCGCAGACGGTTGATCTGCACATCGATTGTTCTTTCTCCGACTTCCCCGTCCTGACCTGTCAGTTCATGGCGCGGCACTGTCTCACCGGCGCGTTCAGCGAAGATCGTCATAATATCCTGTTCACGATCCGTCAGTTTGATAACTTCACCGCCCTGTTTGAGTTCCTTGCGCGGAATAGAAAAAGTGTAAGGACCGAAAACAATCTGCTCAATAATATGCTGTGTCGGCTGCGCACCGCGGCGCAGAATATTATTGATGCGCAGTGTCAGTTCACGCGGATCAAACGGCTTGGAGAGATAATCATCGGCGCCGGCTTCGAGGCCGCTGATACGGCTGTCAGTTTCTGAAAGCGCGGTAAGCATCAGAATGGGCACATTCTTTTGTTCACGCAGGGAGCGGGTCAGCTCCACACCGCTTTCGCCCGGCATCATGACATCGAGAATAATGAGATCGAAATCAATGCCTTCGAGCTTGCGGCGGGCTTCCTGCGCATTGGCTGCCATTGTGACACGGTAACCGGTGGTGCTCAGATATTGCGAGAGCAGGCTGCGGATACGGGTATCATCATCAACCACCAGCAGGTGCGGGGCATCGTCGGACAGAATTGTGTCTTCGCTGGTCATTGGTTTACCCTTTCAGTACAGAGCTTTTCCTGCCTCAGGCGAGGCGTGTATTCAGCTTGTTATCTCGGCTTCTGCAGTCTGTTTATCTGTGTGCACGGCCTTCGGATATACACACTATGTGAATGAAGGCTGTTTATATTTACCGGCTGAGCGGCAGGCTGTCGATCTGATCGCGCTGGTCGCTGTTGACCATGGCTTTCAGGAAATTCTGGATAATTTGTTTTTCCGTAACATTGCTTTCAGCCAGAGCCGCGGCAATGCGGTTTGACTGTGGTTGTGTCAGCGAAAGAATAAGCTCGCGGCCGGAAACAGTCGGATATAATTCCCGCTGGCGGCGGTCTGTTTCACCGGTTAGCTGGATAATATGGCCGTTATCGACCAGTTGTTTCAGAACGCGGGCAAGGCTCTGCTTGGTGATTTTCAAAACATCCAGCAGTTCCGCAACACTCATGCCGGGCTTGCGGTTGACGAAATATAACACACGGTGATGCGCGCGGCCGAAGCCCATGGTTTCAAGCTGCTTATCGGGATCAGCTGTAAAATCGCGATAGGAAAAGAACAGAAGTTCAATGATGCCCAGATCGTTGACCTCATCTTCTGAGAGGGCGGCACGAATAGTAGTATCATTGTGATTGAAACGCACGTCCGGTCTCCGGTTCATTCATATTTCAGCCTGCTAGTTCTATCAGCCTGTTTGCTATGCGGATAGATTATCTGCATCTTACTTTCCATTATCTGCTTTAGAAACAACCATGGCAATATTTTGCGGCGCAACATGCTGCATTTTCACACTATCTGCCGTTTAAATCTGATTCTGTGTGAAACTGTATGATTGCGGGCAGCGCCGAGGGATGAAACATGCTGAATTTATCAGGTAATAATTATAAGAATTGACAGTCTCCTTTTTCTTGTCATCATCAAGATGTCAAGGCGTTCTACTTTGATGTTTAACATTAATTGGGGTGACAATTATGGATGCCATTATTCCTATTCTTGTACAGTTAGTCGCCGGTGCTGTCGGCGGCAATCTGGCCGGCGCAGTTAAGAATCTCAGCCTTGGAACAACAGGCAATACAGTTGCCGGTGGTATCGGCGGTCTGATCCTCGGTCAGCTTCTGCCAATGCTGGCCGGTGGCGGTGTCGATTCTGCATTGAGCGGTATTGTCGGACAGCTGATCGGCGGCGGTGCCGGTGGTGCCGTTCTGACAGCCGTGATCGGTCTGATTAAAAACAGCATGGCTAATAAAGCCTGACCGTAAAAACTCAGGATTAATTACTTTATGACCGGCAGGGTATGATATCATGCCGGTCTTATGAATATGTTTTTTCTTCAGGCGGTGCGCGATGCGCTGCTTTTTTGATTTATCCGGCCTATATAAAGGACAGCTACGGCTGTCCTTTTTGTTTGCACCAGAGTGTGCCGCGCTTAATTATACGCATGGCACTTACTCTGGATCCTTCTGTGGCGCATGTTCGCGGGAGCTCAGATGAAACCATCTGAGCCAGACATGTGCGAATTTTAAAGTGTTAGAGCGTCCTTTGTGTGCCAGATCTGGCACATGGCGCTCTAGGCAAAACGAAAACCGGTCAGAGCACGCAAACTATAATCGGGTGATAAATGAGCAAGCTTCAGGCAATCATAGTGGCAGTCACGCCTTTTCGGCAGAATTGCACAATCCTGTTCGATAAGGACAGTAAAAAAGGCGTTGTTGTTGATCCGGGCGGTGATGTTGATGTGCTGAAAGAAGTGATCGAGAACAATCAGCTGAAGATCGAAGAGATCTGGATCACCCACGGTCATGTCGATCATATCGGTGCTGCTGCTGATCTGCGTGATGCATTGCAGGTGCCGATCATCGGCTCTCAGGAAGAGGATGCGTTTCTCTACGACAATGTGGAAGCCTCGGCGACCAAATTCGGTCTGGGAGAGGGCTTCCGCAATTTTCAGCCGGATCGCTGGCTGAAAGAAGGTGATGTTTTACAGGTTGCCGGTGAGAATTTTGAAGTCCTGCATTGTCCGGGACACTCACCTGGGCATGTGGTTTTCATCAATAAAGCCATGCATTTTGCAATTGTCGGTGATGTCTTGTTCAACGGATCCGTGGGCCGTACGGATTTGCCGGGCGGAGATCATGATACATTGATCCGCTCCATCAAGGAGAAGTTGCTGCCGCTTGGTGATGAATTCAGCTTTATCTGCGGTCATGGTGCAGGCAGCCGCTTTGGCGATGAGCGCAGAGGCAATCCGTTTCTGGTGTGAATGAGTTGCCACGGGCACCCAAAACTCTCATAAAAAAACCGCCGGAGTGACCGGCGGTTTTTTCATCTGAACGGGATCAGTTTGCGACGCAGAAGTGATCCTGACCATCATAGCCACGGAATGTACCGGACTGGGCATTAAAGGAGCGGTATTTCTGGGAGCACCAGTTATACCATTCGCGTGTCCATGGCTGGTAAGAGCCACGATAGTCGCGGCCATAATTTCCGCGTGCCGGCTGGGCAGGGTAGAAAGTCTGCGGTGGCGGTGCATTGTAAATCGGTTCACGATAAACAGGCTGCGGTTGCGGCTGCGACATGGCACCGGCGATAATCGCACCGGCTGCAAGGCCAAGCACGCCTGCGGCTATGGCATTGTTGCGATCACGGCGGCGGTCGCGGCGATCCCAGTCTCTGTCACGATTGCGCCAGCCATTATCATGATTCCAGCCACCATTGTTCCAGCCCCCGTGGCGGCGTCCCCAGTCATCAGCGGATGCAACTGAAAGATTGCCGGCTATCGTGGCAATGGAGAGGCCTGCGATCAGAGCGGTCTTGGTCAACTTATTCATCATAATCTGTGCCTCCTTACGAAGCTATACGCATTCGATAATGCCGGTTTTGGTCTTCTCTCAGCAGCAACTTTATGTGCTGTGATAAGATGATGACCAATCATTAGAGCAGGGCATATGAATGCTTGCTGAACAGAAAATAGGGGGAATGTTCAGCTTTTTAAATATCTCCGTATGTCACGATTAATGACAAGCAGCGTGGATTTGAAAACATGGCTTCATGCGCTTTGAGAGCGTGGGGACACATTGCTTAAACGGAAGCGGGCTTCAGCTGTAAGACATTCATGAAAACAAAGGGATAGGAGACTCTCTAATGAAAGGATCAATCCCGTAATGCTCTGCGTGCTGGTTTGAGCCGTCTTTTTTGGTTTTCAGACTGTATCAGAAAGTGAACAGCGAGCGCTCACAGGAGCCGCTCTGCAGATAATAAAAAACCCCGGCGTAACCGGGGTTTCTGGATAAAGCACTGCTTGCAATCTGACTTCTGTGAGAATGTCACGCAGAAATCATATATAGGCAGTTGGTGCTTTTTACTCGGTAATGCTGATGTCTACAGCTTTAGGGCCTTTGCCGCGACGATCCGGTTCAGTTTCGAAAGAAACTTTCTGATTGTCAGCGAGGTTTGTGAGGCCGGAAGCCTGAACAGCAGAGATATGTACGAAAATATCTGGTCCGCCATTATCCGGTTTGATAAAGCCAAAGCCTTTTTCACCATTAAAGAATTTGACTACGCCGGTTTGTGCCATGGGATACGTTCCTTTTCCTTGGCGCCGTCTTGGCCTTTCAGCCGCAACGGAATTTTTCGAACCGCTATGCGCACCACACGCCCAGCGGTAGGGGTATGCAGGCAGTTATCGAAATCAGGAAAGGAGCCGATCATTGTCAGTTGCCTGACCCGGAGCTTATAGCGGTTCCGGCGCGCCGTTCTTCCAGTCTTCCATTGTTCGCCAAATGCCCGAACATTTGAAGACTGATCTATAGAGAGGTATTTGGCAAGCAAATTTTTGTTATGACGCTGTTTTTTCTTTGCCAAGATGGGCTATAATAAAAAATAAATAGTCATAAATACAAAGATACTTCACTAAAAAGAAATTCAAGATGACTTAAGTTTTATTTAGTTTTGAAAATTGTTGTATAATAACTGAATTATGTAGTTCTTTATGGTTGGAAGAAGTCGGATCACTTAAAAAATCGCATATTTTGAGAAAAAAATACACGAAAAGGCTGCTTTCGATTTTAAAGAGCGTTGTTTTCACTGCTGAAATTGAACAATTGCTGGCATTCCGGTTGTGTATTCGGGTTGTCGCTTATTCCGGAAAGTGATGCAGCCCCGTGTATTTCACTTTCATTGTCGCCAAAGGCTCTGAAAGTTTCAGCGGTTTCTGCGAATGATGCACGAGCCACCACTGATTCTGATGGTCTGGCAGAGATTATCCGCTGTCTGACGGCTGTTCGCACCGAGGCGGGCGACATAGATTCCTCTTCTGCCGATCGGGCTGCGCACACGCGATATATAGATTTCCCGACCGGCGAACAGTTTCGGATTCTGTTTGCGCAAACGGTTCCATTGCGCGCTGACAACACTTTGACGGAAATTCCCTGCCACCTGAACCGCCCATGGAAACGGATTAAGCTGTGCCATAGAGATTGAGCGGGATTTGATGACGGGCAGGAGCTGGCAGGCTTGCTGAAAGGGCAGTTTATCATCCAGCGGCGTGTCAGTCAGCTCTTGTCCGGTACTGAAATGATCCACGCTTTTGCCGGTAATGGAGAGAACATAATTTTCTGTCTCCAGCGGCAGAAAACCGCCATTCTTCATCCAGTTGGACAGGCGTGTCGGCCCTGCATTATAGGCGGCTGCTGCCAGCCCCCAATTGCCGAAACTGCCATGCAGATCTTTCAAAAACGATGCCGAGGCGGGCAGAGCCAGTTCAATATTAAAAGCATCGGTCAGGCCGCGTTCTTTGGCTGTGTAAGGCATGAATTGCGCAATACCCTGCGCACCGACAGGGCTGACAGCCAGATGGTCAAAGCGGCTTTCTTTCCAGATCAAGCGGGCAAAGAAATTCGGTGGGATGCCATGTTTTTCAGCCGATCCAGCGATCAGGCGGCAGATTTGCGCAACATCCGGCGCAGGTTTCGCAGCGGCGTCAGACTTCTCGCTCTGTTTTTTCTTCGTTACGGGAGGAGCGGATTCGGTTGGTTTTTCCTGCTGCTCCTGTGCAAAGGCAACAGGCAGACCAGAGACCGGAACAGACAGCATGAGTGCAGTAAATAATCCGGCCGGAAGGCGCATAGGCTGATCCTGTCAGAATATGTCGCAAAAGTCCTGCGCGGGTTTTGAGACATATGTTAATGCCAGAGCATAATTTCTTAAACTTGAATGAGTTTAAAGTGAAATTATACTGCAAATATAAAGTGTTAGAGCGATTTTTGTGCGCCAGAATGGGTGCGCGACGCTCTAAAAAATGGAAAACGCACATCGCTTTCATGCGTTTTCCGTCTTGTGCTGTCAATACAGGCAAGAAGCAGACGCTATTTGCCGGGACGTCCGGTCTTGCCGGAGCGGCGGGTTTTACGCTTTACATCCACCGGATCTTCATAGGAGCCTGCACCGGCACGATGCCGTCTGACCGGAGCCGGATCGTCGTCGCTCTGCGGGCCGAGCGGTTTCGCCATATCTGTTCCGGGTCCCATATTGTCGAGCGACGGTTTTTTAAACAGTGATGGCGACGGTGATGTTCTGCCACCTCTGGACGGTCGTTCAAGGGACAGCTCCGCTTCACGCGCCAGCGGATCATCGGCAATAGCCAGCTCTTTTTCTCGCAGACGTTTGATTTCGTCACGCAGTCTTGCAGCCGTTTCAAAGTCGAGATCGGCCGCGGCGTCACGCATCTTCTTCTCAAGATGTTCAAGATGCGCGCCGAGATTATTGCCGACCATGCCGCCTTGTTCGGCAAAGCCGCTGATATCCGCGCGCACATGATCCCGCTCATAAACGGAATTGAGAATATCCGAGATATTCTTGCGCACCGATGCCGGTGTAATGCCGTGTTCGGTATTATAGGCGACCTGCTTCTCACGGCGGCGGCTGGTTTCCTCCATCGCGCGTTGCATAGAGCCGGTGATCGTATCCGCATAAAGAATAACGCGGCCATCGACATTTCGCGCTGCACGGCCGATTGTCTGCACCAGTGAGGTTTCCGAACGCAGGAAACCTTCTTTATCCGCATCGAGAATAGCGACAAAGCCGCATTCAGGAATGTCCAGACCTTCGCGCAGCAAGTTGATCCCGATCAGCACATCAAATGCACCAAGGCGCAGGTCGCGGATAATCTCGATACGCTCCAGCGTATCAATATCCGAGTGCATATAGCGGACGCGTACGCCCTGTTCATGCAGATATTCTGTCAGGTCCTCGGCCATACGCTTGGTCAGCACTGTGACCAGAGAGCGGTAGCCGTTCTTTGCTGTTTCACGAATTTCTCCCAGCACATCATCGACCTGCGAGCGGGCTGGGCGCACTTCAACCGGTGGATCAATCAGGCCGGTCGGGCGGATCAGCTGTTCAGCAAATACACCGCCGGATTGCTCCATTTCCCACTTGCCCGGCGTTGCCGATACCGCAATGGTTTGCGGGCGCATGGCATCCCATTCTTCAAAGCGCAGCGGGCGGTTGTCCATGCAGGATGGCAGGCGGAATCCGTATTCCGCGAGCGTTGCTTTACGACGGAAGTCGCCGCGATACATGCCGCCGATCTGCGGAACGGTAACGTGGCTTTCATCAATGAAAACCAGAGCATTATCAGGAATATATTCAAACAAAGTCGGCGGCGGCTCACCCGGTTGGCGGCCGGTGAGATAACGCGAATAGTTTTCAATACCGGCGCAGGAGCCGGTTGCCTCAAGCATTTCCAGATCAAAGGTTGTGCGCTGTTCAAGGCGCTGGGCTTCGAGCAGGCGTCCGGCATTGTTCAGCTCTACAAGGCGGTGCTTCAGCTCTTCCTTGATGGATTTGATCGCCTGATTAAGGGTCGGACGCGGCGTTACATAGTGCGAATTCGCATAGATTTTTACGGATTTGAGATCGCCGGTTTTCTGACCGGTCAGCGGGTCGAATTCGGTGATGGTTTCAATCTCGTCACCAAAGAGCGAGATACGCCATGCACGGTCTTCCAAGTGAGCAGGGAAGAGTTCAATCGTATCGCCGCGCACACGGAAGGAACCGCGCACGAAATTGATATCCTGCCGCTTATATTGTTGTGCAACGAGATCGGCGAGCAACTGGCGCTGATCGAGACGGTCGCCGATGGTCATTTTAAAGGTCATCGCCGTATAGGTTTCGACGGAACCGATACCGTAAATACAGGAGACCGAGGCGACGATAATCACATCATCGCGTTCCAGCAGTGAGCGGGTTGCGGAGTGGCGCATCCGGTCGATTTCTTCATTGATCGAGGATTCTTTCTCAATGAAGGTATCGGAGCGCGGCACATAGGCTTCCGGCTGATAATAGTCATAATAGGAAACGAAATATTCGACCGCATTATTCGGGAAAAAGCTTTTGAACTCGCCGTATAGCTGAGCGGCCAGTGTTTTATTCGGTGCGAGGATCAGAGCAGGGCGCTGTGTGCGCTCAATAATATTGGCAACGGTAAAGGTTTTACCCGAACCGGTCACACCGAGCAGTACCTGTGTCTGATCGCTGTTTTCAATACCTTCTACCAGATCGGCAATGGCTGTCGGCTGGTCACCTGAAGGAGTATATTCGGTTTCCATTTTAATCTGGATGCCGCCCTCGGATTTGGCAGGGCGCTCCGGCCGGTGCGGTGTCCAGAGTTTACCGTTTTTGAACAGCGGATTGCCGGATTCAATCAAAGCAGACAGAGCTTCCACGGTTGCGGTGGCACCGCTGGAAGGCATATTGGCTGCATCTTCCATGGTGATATCCATGCCGGAGACAGGATTAAGACCTGCCGCGACGCGTTCTTTCAGCGTGGCTGCCTTGGCGCGAGATGAAGGTGCTTTTTTCGCTTCTGTCTTTTTTGCTGCCGTTTTTTTAGCGACTGGTGCGGAAGGCATGGCTTCCGGCTGTTCAGCCATTTCACTGATCATCCGCGACCAGTCTCCGACCGAAGAGGAGAGCGGAATGCCTGAAAATTCTGCCTGAGGCGCTTCGCCGAAACCTGAGCTATGAGGTGTTTCACCGAAACCAGCGTCCTGTTGCTGCTTGTTCAAATCAGCAGGGGGCTGTGATGACTTATCTTTTTTGGACATGTCAGAACTCTCTCGGCAAGCAGAAGCGAAGGGCAGATGATGGATACAGCCAGTCTGTAGCCCGATCAGAATAAAGCGGGTCGTCAGACATTAGCGAATATAGGCATATAAGTATAGAACGAAAAGGGTACGTTTTCATTCTGGCTGATAATTATCAGAAATAAAAAAACGCCGCAGAAAATCTCTGCGGCGTTTTTAGAGGCTCAGTGATTACTGGCCGTGCGGACCGTCACCGCCGCGACGCGGACGGTTCCAGTGCGGGCGTCCAGGACGGTTGCCGTTTTCCCAGCCCGGGCGACCGGGACGGTATCCATCCCAGCCCGGACGATAATTCGGCCGGTAATGCGGTCTGTAATATGGGCGGTGCGGGCGATAATATGGACGATCCCAGCGGTCATACCTGTCATTGTTGATGGCCGAGCCGATAACCACACCGGCAATCAGCGGAATGCCGATGGCGGCAGCTGTGTTGCCGAAATTATTATTACTGTAGTTACCGGATGATCCTTCGCGCACTGCGAGATAACGTGAAGATGCCCAGCCCGAGCGCCCTGCGTAATTGACCCGACACCAGCCATAGCCGCTGGTGCAGCCGTTCACATCAACGCGTGCACCGTTCGGAATAGAGCCGAGCGTACGATAATTCGTGCCGGGGCCGGTACGCAGATTAAGATTGGTTGTTACAATCGCATTCGCAGCCTGTGCGGCTGTGGCGGAGAATAAAGCAAGGGCAATAATTGCCGATTTGATACCAAGTTTCATTTTTCGGTCTCCCCGTGATGAATTGTCTGTTTTTGCAGCAGAACAATCTGCGCGCTTTTCATGTCAGAGGCTTTCTGAGCACAGAGCATCAAAGGGCGCCATGAATTATAAACGAATAAGCACCTGTTCCGGTTCCGTCATACATCCATTCGGAATATGGACGGACGGATAGCGGAGCTTTTTCGTTTGTCAGAATCTATACGGAATTATGTGAATGCAGCCTGAATGCTTACCGGCTCAATATAGGCTTTTATTGATAGGGATAAAATCAATATTGCAAAATGTGGTTACTGCAGAAAACAGATTTTACACCACCCCCGAAGTCAAAACAGGTCGGGGATGGTGTGAGAGCTTGACACTATTGCTGAAAACCTGTGGCAGCCGCAGTTAAAATACGTCCCGGCAGATAGATAACCATAGAAGCGGCACCGGTAATCACATTTGTACCATCGGCCAATATGGCCTGACCGGATGTCTGACCTTCGCCTTTCAAAGTATTGAAGGAAAGGCTGCCGTCACTAACCAGTGCCATCAGCGTTGGCGAAGAGGCAAAGACACTGTGATCTCCGCCGTCAACCGTGCTGGCATCCAGCACGGCAATGCCATATTTCTGCAGTGTTTCAATGCTGGAGCCGTCGCCGACGCGGGAGTGTCCGCCGGTAATGCGGCCTGAAATATTCAGCGCGCTGTCATTGCGCGAAACCAGAACGGCCATAGGAGGCAGAGGCTTCACATCTTTGACCTGCTTTTCAAACACATCCAGATCAATATCAGGGGCGGCCAGCAGAACATTGGTCAGACGGTTCAGTGCAGTCCGTTCTTCATTGAGTGCCAATGTGCGCAGGGCTTCCATGGTGACGAAACTGCCCATGGAGTGCCCAACCAGCAAAATCCGTTTGGCTTTGGTCTTTGATGCCAGTTTCAGCAATTCTGCCAGACCGTCGCGCGCAAAATTGGCGCTGTCGCGGTCATAAACATAAAGGCCGAGCGAGGCCGCAGACGGCCATGCATAATGCACGGTCACGGATTTTAACCCGTAATCATGGGTAAACTGGGCAGCGCGGAACGTGCTGTCCGCAAAATTATTGTTATAGCCATGCACAAAGATCAGCAGTTCCTGATCTTTTGCCGAGTGCTGATCCAGAGCCTGATTCAGCTGATTGACGAAAATCTGGCTGTTATCAAAAGGCTGGAAGCTGACTGCTGCGAAATGCTTGGCCGGATCCGGCTTATAGCCGGTCTTTTCCACAACGCCTTTCACATGGGATTTCGGGATGCCGATATCAACGCGTGAAAAATTCAGCTTGTCTGAACGTTTCGCATTGTAAGGCATTGAAAAATCATCGCTGCGCTGACGGCTTGTGGCTACATAAACAGGGACGACGGAAGCTGGCTGAGCCGGTTTGATGATGGCAGCATTGGCCGCAGCTACAGAAGCCGGATTGGAATTGGGGCCGTGCCAGAGTACCGCGCGGGAGCCGGTGCAGCCGCTGATAATGATGGAAACGAATGCCAGAAACAAAATACGAGTCATTCGCTGCTCTATCCTTGCCAAGCCTGTTACTGTTCAACCAAGCGGAACATCTTCCGTGTACGTAACCGGATGTTCAGTGTTTTTAAAAGCAGTAATTAGCAAGTCTGGCAATCTGTAAAACTAAACCGCACAGATAAATCCGGCGGTTTAACGCGCTGTCGTGTCTTTTAAACCATAGCTGTAACGGCTTGCCTTACAGGTTTTCTGCCGGAATCTCTGAAAGACTTGTCTTGCCGGTTGCCGGTTTTTTGAAGCGCAGACGGGGTACAATTTCGACCATCAGCATGGACAGGAAAATCAGCGCACAACCGGCAAGGCCGATGAATGGCAGACGTTCGCCAAGCAGAATTGCGCCGAACAGGGCTGCGAATAAAGCTTCGGAAGACAGGAAAATAGCTGCCTGCGGTGCGCTGGTGTAACGGGTGCCGATGGCTTGCAATGTAAACGCCACGCCGGATGAGAACATGCCGGTGAACAGAATTTCCGGCGCTGCGGCCTGAATGGTCTGCCATTCGATCTGTTCAAAAATCGCAGCGCAAACAATGCCGGCAAATGCAACGACCGCGAACTGAACGCAGGCCATGGTGACCGGTCTGCCGATGCGCAATGCATAGCGGGCAATGAACAGTCCCTGCAAAGCCCAGAAAAATGCACCGGCAATCATCAGCCAGTCGCCCTGACTGAAACCGTCAAGCGAACCGCCGGACAGCATGAATATGCCTGTAAGGCTGAGCACGGCGCAGATCCAGACGACCGGATGCGGCCATTGGGAAAATAAAATCACGCCTAAAATCGGCACCAGCACAACATAAAGACCAGTGAGAAAACCTGCATTGGTGACGGAAGTGGTGAGCAGGCCGGTTTGCTGCAGAACCATACCGGAAAACAACATGCTGCCGAGAATCATGAAGGCTTTATGATCGGAAAAGGAAAGCGGTTTGGATGCGCGTCCGGCTTCCATAAAGGCAAAAGGCGCAACTGTTGCAGTGGCCACGATAAAGCGCAGGCCGATAAAGGTCAGCGGGCCGATATTTTCCATGGCGGTTGACTGGGCAACAAAGCCAAGACCCCAGATCAGGCCGGCAAAAAGAAGCAATAAATTAGCGCGTGACTGGGTCATGATATGCCTGCGGAATGCAATAAACGTGGATCGTTACAGTTCAGATCATGTTTGTCTTGCGGAAGACGGAACTGTCCGGCAGGCCGGAACTGCTTTTCTCTGTATGATACGCGACAGAGCTGAGGGCAAACCGGATCTGAGCAGGCTGAGACTATGTGCTGAACCGCGGTCACTATGCTGTATTATTGCAGGAAAGCAAGCCGGATTTCAGCATAATATATGATGTTACAACGTATATCCGAAATGATTCTCACGCTGTCAGCTGTAGTTTTTTTGAAATTTTCGGACTTATAATACTTTATACTGAAGTCTTATATATTGTTTCAGCGTTTTCATGCTGTTGTGTTCATGTAAAAGCTGTCACAGGTTTTCAGTAAAAAAGATCTGTTTTTTTAAAAAAATGTTTCAGAAAAGCTTGGCGCGGGGCGGGCAGGCCCCGAGTTTTTCACAAGTTTTTTGGCGATGCTTTTTGCTCTTTCTTTTTGTTTGCAAAGCTGGCACGATAACTGAAACAGATGATGAATGATGAACGGTTCCGAAGCACCGCTTCGGTGACCGTTTTATTTTTGAGTCTCGGGGGTGTTCTCCGGCTGCTGCAGAATAATTCCTTAAGCCTGAAACAGCTTAAGGTAAAATTACGCTGTAAATATAAATGTTAGAGCAACCTTTGTGCGGCCAGCAGGGCGCATGGTGCTCTGCTAGCCGGAAGATAGTCTCATTTTTTGTTTCTGCATTTTCGTGGTTTTATGACTGCGGAGTGCTTTAGCGCGATTGAAGACCGCGCATCAGGCATGAGAAAGGACAGGGCATGGAAAAGTTCCCTATGACACAGGCTGGCTTCGATCAGCTGAAAGAGGAACTGCGCTGGCGTCAGCAGGAAGAGCGTCCGCGCATTATCGAGGCGATTTCGGAAGCGCGCGCGCACGGCGATCTTTCTGAAAATGCCGAATATCATGCAGCCAAAGAAGCACAGAGCCTCAATGAAGGCCGTATCGGTGAAGTTGAAGACTTTATCGCCCGTGCTGAAGTGATCGATATTTCAAAGCTGACAGGCACGACCATCAAATTCGGCGCGACTGTTACGCTCATTGATGAAGACACCGAAGAAGAGCGCATTTATCAGATTGTCGGTGATCAGGAAGCGGATGTTAAAAAAGGCCGCATTTCTATCTCGTCACCGATTGCGCGTGCCTTGATCGGTAAAAGCGCAGGCGATACTGTGGAATTCAATGCACCGGGCGGCGCCCGTTCCTATGAAATCCTTGGTATGAGATTTATTTAACCAGTGCGCGTATCCCTTTCTGACACTGATATTCTGGCTCCGAATTTTAAAAAGCGTCTCTCCGGCGTCACCTCGACGATTGTCCAGCTGGTGCCGGTGCAACGCAAAATGGGGATCAGGATTGCAGCTGTCGGGCGGGGATTGCCGGATGATCTTCCGCATGTGAATTTGCGTGACCTTGCCGGATTATGGCGCAGGCCTGCGTCCGGCAAAAAATTCCGCATCTGGCATGCCCGCCGCAATGTTGAAATGCTGGCCGGTATTGTGATGCGCGATGTGCTGCGGATGAAGCTGAAGGTGATTTTTACCTCGGCTTCACAGCGCCATCATAAGAAATTCACCAAATGGCTGATCCGTCGTATGGACGGTGTTCTGGCAACCAGTGGCCGCACGGCGAGCTATCTGGAAGTACCTAATACTGTCAGCATGCATGGTATTGATCTGGAACAGTTCCGCCCGCCGCAAAGCGCGCAGGATCGTTTCGCGGCAACCGGTCTGCCCGGAAAATATGCTATTGGCTGTTTTGGCCGTGTGCGGCATCAGAAAGGCACAGACCTTTTTGTCGATGCGATGATTGAGCTGTTGCCGCGCTATCCTGACTGGACGGCCGTGGTGGCAGGGCGTGCTACAGCTGAGCATGTTGGCTTTGAAAAAGAACTGCAGGAAAAGGTCAGAAAAGCGGGGCTGGCTGACCGGATTATTTTTCTGGGTGAGGTGCCGTTTGTCAGTGCCGATCCTGCGGGCGACAGTATCAGTGCATGGTATCGCCGTCTGGATGTCTATGTTGCGCCGTCCCGTACAGAAGGTTTTGGCCTGACGCCGCTTGAAGCCATGGCTTCACAAACCGCAGTCGTGACCAGCGATGCCGGTGCCTATCCGGAAATCGTGATTGAAGGTGAAACCGGTTATGTTGTGCCGTCCGGTGCGACTATGGCGCCTGCGATTGAAAATTATCTGCGTGATCCCGCACTTGCCGCACAACATGCGGAAAAAGGCTTGCAGCGTGTGCGCGAGTTTTTCCCGCTGGAACGCGAAGCGAAAACAATCGGTGATTTCTACCAACGGATTTTCGAGCAGACATAAATAAAGCCGGTTTTCACCGGCTTTTTCATTTTCTGAGATGTGTCGCTTTTAAATTGCGATCAGAACTTCGTCTTTGACCGGCTTGATGGTCAGTGCTGTGCGCACGGAATCCACATTCGGCGTCGCGGTCAGTTCTTCAATCACAAAAGTCTGGAACGCGTTGAGATTTGGTGCAACGCAATGCAGCAGAAAATCGGATTCACCGGACACCATCCATGCGCGGCGCACCAGCGACCAGGATTTGGTTTTCTCGGCAAAGGCTTTCAATTCGCCATCGGACTGGTGTTTCAGGCCGACTGAGCAGAAAGCCACCAGATCCTGACCGACAGCTTCACCTTTAATGATCGCCTGATAGCCCTGAATGATGCCGCTTTCTTCAAGCTTGCGCACACGGCGCAGACATGGCGGTGCCGAGATGCCGACGCGTTCCGCCAGCTCGACATTTGTCATCCGCCCGTCATTTTGCAGTTCCCGCAGAATTTTCCAGTCAATATCATCAAGATCAACCTTAATCGGCATAGGAACTCCGTAAGAGGGTGGCAATAAAAGGGCTGTGAACTGCCGGAGGCAGAATGGAAGTCTCAGAAGTGCATAAAGCAATTATATAACAACAATGCAAGGCTCAGTGCCTGTGACGGGCTTTCCAAGAATTGCTTTAGAGTCATTGCATTATATCATGAATGAAACAATGAGAATGGTTAATTGAAATTATCAACCATTCTGCATCATTTTCTTTTCCGGAACCGGATCAGTTTTTCGTGATTGTCACTGTTCAGCGTACCCAAAAGGCACGGGTGAACAGAATGACCACAGTAATCAGCTCCAGACGTCCGGCGAGCATCAGATAGCTCAGCACCCAGAGCGCATTGTCATTGATGGTGGAGAAGTTGCCTGCAGGGCCGATGGTTTCGCCAAGGCCGGGGCCGACATTGGAGAGGGCGGTAAGCGCGCCGGTAAAGGCGGAGACAAAATCCAGCCCGAAGATGGACAATGCCATCGTGCCCAGCACCAGCGAGGCAAAATACAGAAACAGATAGAGCAGGGCGCTCTGGGCAATATCCGGTGTGATTTCCGATGAGCCGTAGCGGGCTTTGACGACGGCGTGAGGCATGACCAGACGGGTGAGGCTGGCTTGTGTGGTGCGCCACAAAATGATGATGCGGTTGATTTTCATGCCGCCGGAAGTGGAGCCGGCACAGCCGCCGATAAAGGAGGCAAGAAAGAATACACCGACAGCCGCAGGGCCCCAAAGTGTGTAATCTTCCATTGCAAAACCGGTGGTGGTGATAACGGAAATGAAATGGAAGCCTGCGGTCAGCAAAGCAGTGCCGAAAGGCATATCGGAGCTGATGCGCAGCATCACTGCCAGCCCGAATGTGAAAATAAGGATCAACGACAGGAATAGTTTAACCTGCGGATCAAGCAGATTGGGCATTTGCTGCGGAATGACAGCTTTGATGAAAAGAATGAACGGCAGGGAGCCGAGCGTCATAAAGACCATAGCCACAATCAGGATGGCTTTATTACCGTCAAAAAAGCCGAAAGAACTGTCATGAGTCGAATAACCGGCCGTGGAGATCGTGGTCAGCCCGTGATTGATGGCATCAAACATGCCCATTCCGGCGGCAAAATATGCAACAATACATAGGATAGTCAGGCCGCAATAAGCGACAATGATGCCGATCGCCAGCTGATTGACCCGTGGCAGGATTTTCTCGGACTTGTCCGAAGATTCCATATGGAAAAGCTGGACGCCGCCGATGCGCAGAGACGGCAGCAGCAACAGCGCCAAACCGATAAACCCGATACCGCCGATCCAGCACAGCAATGAGCGCCAGATCAGAATGCCGCGCGGCATCTGGTCGAGACCGGTCAGTGCTGTAGAGCCGGTGGCGGTAATGCCAGATGTGGATTCAAACAGGGCTGTCGCAAAGCTGATCGGCAAATGGGAGAAGTAAAACGGAATTGAGCCGAGCAGGGCTGCCGTTACCCAGAGCGAGACAGTGAGCAGAAAGCCGAGACGCGGCGAAAAGCGGATATGACTGTTTTGCGTGGAGAGAAAGACCAGTGACGATACAACGGCGGTAAACAGGGAAGAACGGATGAAAATCAGCCAGTCCGGTGTGCCGTCGCGCAGGTCAAACATTGCAGGAAACAGCATAGCGACGGCCATCATCATGCCTAAACGCGCGCAAATATTACTAACGAAGCGAAATATGATCCTGCCCTCTCGGCTGTAATAACTCTTCCCGTCAGCAGGACTGCCTGTTTATGCGTAAAGCAGCACGGGTTTGGTAACTCTATAGGAAAACTATAGGAATCTAGCAAAATTTTTATGCATTTCCTATGGGGGGGCAGACACAAAAGCCGATTTGTGACTTCTCAGAAACACAAGCGCGTTTTTCTGACCGATGGATAAACTTGCCTGTGATTAAGCCCCGCTTCAGCTTGTAATCGGAGACTGCGAAACCTAGTTTCACACTATCTGGGTGCAATACGGATTTCATTCTGTAATGCGCGGCAATGAAGTTACGCGGAAAGAGAAAAGTCTATGACACAGCGCCATGTTCCTGTCCTTATTATCGGTTCAGGACCTGCCGGTTATACGGCAGCTATTTATGCGGCTCGTGCCATGCTGAAACCGGTTATCATCACCGGTCTGGAGCAGGGCGGTCAGCTGATGATTACCACCGATGTTGAAAATTATCCGGGCTATGCAGAAACCGTGCAGGGGCCGTGGATGATGGAGCAAATGGCCAAGCAGGCTGAAAATGTCGGCGCTGAAATTGTCTATGATCTGGTATCGGAAGTTGATCTGTCGAAGCGTCCGTTCACGGCGAAAACCGACAGCGGTGCGGTGTTTACAAGTGATGTTGTGATTATCGCAACCGGTGCGCAGGCCAAATGGCTTGGTCTTGAAAGCGAGCAGCATTTCATGGGTGGCGGTGTGTCTGCCTGTGCAACCTGTGATGGTTTCTTCTATCGCGGCAAGGATGTGATTGTTGTCGGCGGCGGTAATACTGCTGTCGAAGAAGCGCTGTATCTTTCGCATATCGCTCAATCCGTCACTGTTGTGCATCGCCGTGACAGTTTCCGTGCCGAGAAAATTCTTCAGGAACGTCTGCTGAAGCGCGAAAATGTAAAAATCATCTGGAATCATGCGGTTGAGGAAATCACCGGTAATCCTGCCAATCCGCCGATGGGGCCGGTTGTAACCGGCGCAAGGCTCAAAGATACGGTGAGCGGTGCGATTACCGAGGTGAAAACTGATGGTGTGTTTGTCGCAATCGGTCACGCACCGGCGGTGTCATTGTTCAAAGATCAGCTGAAGATGAAGGATAGCGGTTATTTGTGGACTGCACCGGATTCAACCGCGACAAGCATTGAAGGTGTATTTGCTGCCGGTGACGTGACGGATGATATTTTCCGTCAGGCTGTAACTGCGGCAGGTATGGGCTGTATGGCTGCGCTTGAAGCTGAACGCTGGCTGGCAGCACAACCGGAAGCCTGAGTGGTAAAGCTCGTGGTTTAAACAACCGGCACCTGATAATTCTGCACTGCAGAGCGGTTTTGAATGACCCTGAATCGTAAAACCGCTCTGTTTCTTTGTTTCGGCTACATTTTCTTTGCAAAACCGGTTTTCGTTTTTGTTGAAAATGCTCTGGCTCTTTAAAGTTGCCACAAAATTTAGTTCTTTGTCTTGTGGCAGTTATAAGCTGATTCTGATTTACTGTCGGACATCGGCGAGAAGTTGAAATGGGAAGTGCATAGCGGATGAACCGCATTGTGCCGGAGGATGAAAAGCAATGTCCGTTGCTATAAAGGCGGGCATTGCATGAAAAGGGGATAGTGTGGTGGCACCACTTGACTGGGATAAGCTACGCATTTTTCATGCCGCTGCTGAGGCCGGCTCGTTTACCCACGCGGCGCAGACATTGCATTTGTCGCAATCTGCGATCTCGCGTCAGGTCAGCGCGCTTGAGCAGGATGTCGGTGTGGCGCTGTTCTATCGTCATGCGCGTGGCCTTATTCTGACTGAACAGGGCGAAGTTTTGTATCGCACAGCACATGATGTGCTGATGAAGCTGGAAAATGTCCGCTCCAAACTCAATGAAAACCGTGAAAAGCCTTCCGGTCGCCTGCGTGTGACGACAACGGTCGGGCTTGGTTCCGGCTGGCTGATCGAGCGGATGGAAGAATTTGCCGATCTCTATCCGGATGTGCAGGTGCAGCTCATTCTCGATGATGAAGAGCTTGATCTGACTATGCGTCATGCGGATTGTGCTTTGCGTTTGCGCCAGCCGCAGCAGCCGGATCTCATCCAGCGCCGCATGTTTACCGTGCATATGCATGTTTATGCATCTGAAGGCTATATTGCCAAATATGGCAAGCTCAATGCTATTGAAGAGCTGGATGAGCATCGCATTGTAACCTTTGGTGAATCTGCGCCGTCCTATCTGATGGGGCTGAACTGGCTGGAAACAGCAGGCCGCACTGATGGCGGTGCGCGCATTCCGACCTTGCAGGTCAATAATCTGCTTTCCATCCGCCGCGCGGTTCTCAGCGGTGTCGGGATCGGGGTTCTGCCGGATTACATGGTCGATAAAACATCAGGGCTGGTGCGTTTGTTGCCGGCTTTGGGAGAGATTCCTTCCTTCGATACATTCTTCTGTTATCCGGAAGCGTTGAAAAATGCGGCCAAGCTGCATGTTTTCCGCGATTTCATTTTCTCCAAAGCGAGAAACTGGTCCTTCTGAAACAGACCAATTGACGCTAAAAAGAGCCGGTTTTACCGGCTTTTTTGTTGTTTAATGCCCATCTGTGCAGAAAAACCGGTTTCAAGATGCTGAGCTATCTGAAAATGCATGGCTGCTTTGCAATATCGGGCGTTGTGAAGTCAGGCTTAAAGGAGCATATACAACTCATCTTAGTGATGCGTCTCCTCCTCCCATTGCGCATCCTAAGTGTTCCCCTCTGAAGGCTTGTCCATATGACGCCTTCAAAATTCCAAGCCGGGCTTATGTCCGGCTTTTTTTTGTCCAAATTTCAGGGCGACAAAAGCCATCCCTTTTTCCGTATTCTATGTGACCCTGCTTATGCAGGCAGAGTTTTGTGCGCAATAAAAAAGCCCCGAACAATATGTTCGGGGCTTCAGATACTTTATGCGTTTCGTATTAGCGCAGGGAAGCGCAGAAACGCTGAATGCGGATGCAGGCTTCTTCCAGCAACTCTTCGGAAGTCGCATAGGAGATGCGGAAGTTTGGTCCGAGACCAAAGGCTGAACCGTGAACAACGGCTACGCCTTCAGCTTCCAGCAATTCGGAAACGAAATCTTCGTCGGTTTCGATAACCTTGCCCGAAGGTGCGGTTTTGCCGATCAGACCTGCACAGGACGGATAGACGTAGAATGCGCCTTCCGGTGTCGGGCAGGTGATGCCGCTGGCCTGATTGAGCATGGAAACAACGAGATCGCGGCGACCCTGAAAGATTGCTTTGTTCTTTTCAATGAAATCCTGCGGGCCGTTGAGAGCTTCAACCGCTGCCCATTGTGCGATGGAGGAGGCACCAGAGGTCTGCTGACCCTGAACCATATCCATAGCTTTAATCAGCTGCAGCGGGCCCGCTGCATAACCAATGCGCCAGCCAGTCATGGCATAGGCTTTGGAAACGCCGTTCATGGTCAGTGTGCGGTCATAGAGCTTTGGCTCAACCTGCGCAGGGGTCATGAATTTGAATTCGCCGTAAACGAGATGCTCATACATATCGTCGGTCAGGATCCAGACCTGCGGATGACGCAGCAGCACATCGGTCAGCGCTTTGATTTCGCTTTCAGAATAAGCAGCACCTGTCGGGTTGGAAGGCATGTTGAGGATCAGCCATTTGGTTTTTGGCGTGATCGCAGCTTCCAGATCGGCAGCCTGCAGCTTGAACTGGTTATCCATTGTGGTTTCAACAGTCACCGGTGTTGCGCCGCACAGGGCAACGATTTCCGGATAGCTTACCCAGTAAGGCGCAGGGATGATAACTTCATCACCCGGATTGAGGGTTGCCATCAATGCGTTGAAGAGGATCTGCTTGCCGCCAGTACCGACAATGGTCTGTTCCCAGGTGTAATCCAGACCGTTTTCACGCTTGAACTTCGCAGCAATTGCCTTGCGCAGTTCAGGAATACCGGAAACAGGGGTGTATTTGGTTTCGCCGCGGGTGATTGCGTCGATGGCTGCCTGCTTAATGTTATCAGGGGTATCAAAATCCGGCTCACCTGCACCAAGGCTGATAACATCTTTGCCCTTAGCTTTCAGCTCACGTGCTTTCTGGCTGACAGCGATTGTGGCAGATGGTTTTACGCGGGACAGTGCGTCGGCGAGGAATGCCATGATCATTACTCCTGAATGGAACTGGCGATCCGGCTGATGAGCCGGAGGATAAAAGAAAACCTAAAACACAGCGCAATCTCCTCAACCGCGTGTGTTTAAGCGTTGCTGCCGGTGCCTGAGCAGCCGCTATAGCGACGTTGTTGAGCCCTTCGCGAGCGCAGATTGATCTGGTCGCATATGATATCCGGGGAGTTTACAGTTTTGAGGCTGTTTATGCCGGTGGGGAGCAACGCTGATATAGAGCCGGACTGTTCAGTCAGAGGCTACAGCTTTATGTCGCAATCACAGGCAAAGTGCAAGGAAAGCTTTTGCGTCTCAGCGTAATTGCGGCGTTTTATATTTGGGATGTGCAGAAAAAAGAAAAGGCGGGAAAACCCGCCTTTTATTCGATCCCAGATTGTCAGTCAGTGTGACCTCAACGCCCTGTATCTCAACCCTGAGCCGCATGAAATGCAGCTCTTAACCTTATCGCAAATTACATTGCAACGAGGTTGTCGGCAGATGAACGACCAGAGCGGCGGTCCTGCACGATTTCATAGGTGACTTTCTGGCCTTCATCGAGCTGAGCCAAGCCAGCGCGCTGTACAGCGGAGATATGAACGAACACGTCTGTGCCGCCCTGATCAGGCTGAATAAAACCGAAACCCTTGGTCGTGTTGAACCACTTAACTGTTCCCGTAGCCATGGGAAATTCCTTCAAGTTCATAGTAAATTCAGGTTCGCCTTGCGACGTTCCCGGTGGATCGAAGTTGTTGATGGAAGATCATGAGAAGCAAGGCGTTGCCGTGCGGGCCGCAAAATCACTCGACCGAAAATTCGATGAACTCAACATATGCGACATTTTTGACCAATACAAGGCGGCTTCTCAGGAAATCGCACATGGACGGAGAATAAATCTCCGGCAAACCTTTACAACGCGCGAGAATATTTCTGCAAATTGCCGCTCTCCGAAAAGTATCTCTGTAGAGTTCAATGCAGGGGAGCGATGTATCCGGAGCAGGAATTACAGTGCTGAAAACACAAAAGGCAGCCTTATAAGGCTGCCTTTTGCTTGATCGTTTATGTGCTTATCAGGCTTTCTTGAAGTAATCCTGCAATGGACGAACTTCCAGTGATCCGGCCTTGAGCGCGGCAATCGCTTCAGAAACCGCCTCTGCACCAGCCAGTGTGGTGTAATATGGCAGTTTGTGCATCAGGGTCGCACGGCGGATCGACTTGCTGTCGGAAACCGCGCTGACGCTGTCTGTGGTGTTGAAGACAATATGCACCTGACGGTTGCGGATGGCGTCTTCAATATGCGGACGGCCTTCCAGAACCTTGTTGACCTTGGTGGCTTCGATGCCCTGTTCAGCCAGATAGCGCTGTGTGCCACCGGTTGCCAGAACTTTAAAGCCGAGGTCTGCCAGACGCTTAACAGGCGCTACGATGCGTGCTTTGTCTTCATCGCGGACGGAGACAAATACTGTACCGTCGCGTGGCAGATCAACGCCTGCGCCGAGCTGTGATTTTGCAAAGGCCAGTGCATAGTCATAGTCGAGACCCATGACTTCACCGGTCGAACGCATTTCAGGTCCGAGCAGGGTGTCTACACCCGGGAAGCGGGCGAACGGGAACACGGCTTCCTTCACCGCGATGTGGCGCTGTGCTTTCACATCAGGCTTGCCGCCATAGGCAGCCAGTGCCTGTTCGAGGCTTTCACCGGCCATAATGCGTGCTGCAACCTTGGCAATCGGTGTGCCGTTGGTTTTAGCCACGAAAGGCACGGTACGCGATGCACGCGGATTGACCTCAAGCACATAGACCACATTGTCTTTGATCGCATATTGCACGTTCATCAGACCGCCGACATTGAGCGCCTTGGCCATGGCAATGGTCTGGCGTTCGAGTTCAGCAACGATTTCATCGCTCAGAGTGTGAACCGGCAGGGAGCAGGCTGAGTCACCGGAGTGAATACCGGCTTCTTCAATATGTTCCATGATACCGGCAACATAAGCGTCTTTGCCGTCGCAGAGACAGTCCACATCCACTTCGATAGCATCGGTCAGATAGGTATCAAACAGCAGCGGGTTTTTGCCCAGCAGTGTGTTGATCTGGCCGGTTTTATCATTCGGATATTTGGCTTTAATATCTTCGGTCACCAGTTCAGGCACAGTTTCCAGCAGATATTTCTGCAGCATACGCTCATCATGAATGATCTGCATGGCGCGGCCACCCAGAACATAAGACGGGCGAACCACCAGCGGGAAGCCGAGATCAGCAGCGATCAGGCGAGCCTGTTCAACGGAATAGGCAATGCCGTTTTTCGGCTGGTTGAGGCCGAGCTTGATCAGCAGCTTCTGGAAGCGGTCACGGTCTTCCGCCAGATCGATCGCATCCGGTGAGGTGCCGAGGATTGGAATATTGGCTTTTTCCAGTGCATTGGCGAGTTTCAGCGGGGTCTGACCACCGAACTGTACGATCACGCCGTGCAGAGTGCCTTTTTCCTGCTCTTTGCGCAGAATTTCGATCACATCTTCATCGGTCAGCGGTTCGAAATACAGACGGTCTGACGTGTCATAGTCCGTGGAAACCGTTTCCGGATTACAGTTGATCATGATCGCTTCATAACCGGCATCGCTCAGCGCGAAAGCCGCATGGCAGCAGCAATAATCGAACTCGATACCCTGACCGATACGGTTAGGACCACCGCCGAGGATCACAACTTTTTTGCGCTCGGATACATCCGCTTCACAGGCTTCAACACCTGCAAACGGCGTTTCATAGGTCGAATACATATAAGCCGTTGGTGAAGAGAATTCCGCAGCGCAGGTATCAATGCGCTTGAAAATCGGATGCACGCTCAGTTCTGCACGATGTTTGGCAACATCCTTGGCATCTTTGCGTATCAGGCTTGCAAGGCGGCTGTCTGAGAAGCCCATGGCTTTCAGATAGCGCATATTTTCCGCATCCTGCGGCAGACCATGTTCACGGACACGATCTTCAGTCGCAACGATCTCGGCCATCTGCTCAAGGAACCAAGGATCGATCTTGCAGGCTGCATGAATTTCATCAAGCGGCATGCCGAGACGCATGGCCTGTGCAACCATACGCAGACGATCCGGTGTCGGTGTGCCGATAGCTGCGCGGATTGCGCCTTTTTCATCGCCGTCTTCAATATTCGGGATTGCGATTTCATCCAGACCGGTCAGGCCTGTTTCCAAACCGCGCAGAGCTTTCTGTAAGGATTCCTGGAAGGTACGGCCGATAGCCATCACTTCACCGACCGATTTCATCGCGGTGGTCAGGACATTGTTGGCGCCCGGGAATTTCTCAAAAGCGAAACGCGGGATTTTGGTAACAACATAGTCAATGCTTGGTTCAAACGAAGCCGGTGTTGCACCGCCGGTAATATCGTTTTCCAGCTCGTCCATGGTGTAGCCGACAGCCAGTTTGGCGGCGACTTTAGCAATCGGGAAGCCGGTTGCCTTGGAGGCCAGTGCTGACGAGCGGGACACGCGCGGGTTCATTTCAATAACGATCAGGCGGCCGTTTTCAGGATTAACCGCGAACTGTACGTTCGAGCCGCCGGTTTCAACGCCGATTTCACGCAGCACTGCGATCGAAGCATCGCGCATGATCTGATATTCTTTATCAGTCAGCGTCAGGGCAGGGGCAACAGTGATACTGTCACCGGTGTGAACGCCCATCGGGTCGATATTTTCGATCGAGCAGATGATGATGCAGTTGTCCGCTTTGTCGCGCACAACTTCCATTTCATATTCTTTCCAGCCGAGCACGGATTCTTCAATCAGTACTTCGGTGGTTGGCGATGCATCGAGACCGCCTTCTACGATTTCAAAAAATTCCGAGCGATTATAGGCAATGCCGCCGCCGGTGCCGCCGAGTGTAAAGCTCGGGCGGATAATGGCAGGCAGACCAACATGATCGAGCGCCTGTGCTGCCAGACCCATAGCATGGGTCATGTAGCGCTGCTTGCGGTCAGTTTCGCCGAGCTGCCATTCGGTTTCCAGCTTGTCGAGTGCTTTGTCGAGATCGTCGCCGGAGAGCTTGGCTTTCAGCTCTTCACGTTTGATCTTATGGGCTTTGCGGTCTTCGTCTTTAACGTCCGTGGCATTGGCCAGCATGGACTTTGGTGTCTCAAGGCCGATTTTAGCCATGGCTTCGCGGAACAATGCGCGGTCTTCGGCTTTATCAATGGCTTTGGCATCAGCGCCGATCATTTCCACATTGTAGCGGTCGAGAACACCCATGCGCTTCAGCGACAGCGCGGTGTTCAGTGCAGTCTGGCCGCCCATGGTTGGCAGCAGCGCATCAGGGCGCTCTTTGGCGATGATCTTGGCAACAACTTCCGGTGTGATCGGCTCAATATATGTAGCATCCGCCAGATCAGGATCTGTCATGATCGTGGCCGGATTGGAATTCACCAGAATGATCCGGTACCCTTCTTCTTTCAGGGCTTTACAGGCCTGTGTGCCTGAATAGTCAAATTCACATGCCTGACCGATAACAATTGGTCCCGCTCCGATAATCAGAATCGATTTGATGTCTGTGCGTTTTGGCATGGTCTCATCCTGTGTTTAGCGCTTATTCGGCTCTGCGACAAAAGCCCGAACGGTATGACCGTCGGGTTCAGAGGCTATATGATGCGTCTGGGCTAAGCGTGTCTTATAGGTAATCAATTTGCGGAAAGTAACCCCTTAAATACGTTATTTGGGAGAAAATATGCGTTTATAACAATTCTTATTGAAATTTGACCGGTTGTCAGCCTGTTTTGAAATGTCCTGTGTTTTATCTTTGCTAAATAGACCGCGGGCAGAGTAGCGGGCAGAGCATTTCCGTTTTATTATAGCTGCCAAAGAATTATGTAAAATAAGGAGAGCGCTGATGCGCTGGCAAGGTCGCGAAGAGAGTGACAATGTTGAGGATCGCCGTGGGAATGGCGGAGGTGGTCTGAGAGGTGGTGGCGGACTCGGCGGGCCGGGTTTCCGTGTTGTGCGCGGCGGCGGGCTTTCCGGCATTCTTATTCTGGGTGTTATGGCACTTGTTTTGTGGATGGCCGGTATTAATCCGCTGCCTATCCTGTTCGGTGACGGTTCCATCCAGAGCACACAGACATCCGGCGGCTCTTCCAATATTGGTGCTTCCACGCCGCGCGCCGATGATGAAGCGGCCAGTTTCAGTCGTGTTGTCTTGAAAGAAACAGAAGAAGTCTGGAGCGGTATTTTCCAGTCTGCCGGTCAGACCTATAAAAAGCCGGTTCTGGTGTTGTTTGACGGTCAGGTAAGATCCGCCTGCGGTTTTGCTTCTGCTGCCTCGGGACCTTTCTACTGCCCGGGCGACCAGAAAGTTTATATCGATCTGAGTTTCTACCGTGAACTGGACAAGCGTTTCGGCGCTTCCGGTGATTTTGCCCATGCCTATGTGCTGTCGCATGAAGTTGGTCATCATGTGCAGAACCTTCTCGGTATTCTGCCGAAATTTAACCAGATGCGTCAAAGCATGAGTGAAGCGCAGTCCAATGCCATGTCCGTGCGCGTGGAATTGCAGGCCGATTGCTTTGCCGGTGTCTGGGGTAAATTCACCGAGCAGAAAGGCCTGCTGGAGCAGGGTGATCTCGAAGAAGCTCTGAACGCTGCCCATCAGATCGGTGACGATACTTTGCAGAAGCGTTCGCAGGGCTATGTCGTGCCGGAAAGCTTCAATCACGGTACCTCTGAACAGCGTGCCAAATGGTTCAAGCGCGGCTTCGATACGGGACGGGTTGATGCCTGTGATACTTTCAACAACCCCATTTAATATATTCGGGTGCTGACGGTCTGCAAATAGCGCCTTCCTGTGCTTCCGGTACTCACGTACTATAGTACGCTCCGTTCCGGTTCTCGTAAGACACTATTTTCGCCACGTCATCATCCCGAATATGACCTCGCGCTTGATAGAAAAATCAAACTACGAGTATAGAAAAAGGCCGGTGAAAATCACCGGCCTTTTATTTTGTCTATGAATATTTATCTCAGGCCGCATCGCGTCCTTTTAAGCTCAGGCCGCTTCGCGTTCCGGCAGAGGTTCCTGACCCTTGCGTGCGCGGATCAGGTTGATAAAGCGGCGGAACAGGTAGAACGAGTCTTCAGGACCCGGAGAAGCTTCCGGATGGTGCTGTACTGAGAAGACCGGCTTGCCGATAATCCGCAATCCGCAATTTGTACCGTCAAACAGCGAGATGTGAGTTTCTTCCACGCCTGAAGGCAGGCTGTCCGCATCCACTGCAAAGCCGTGGTTCATCGATACGATTTCAACTTTACCGGTTGTGTGATCTTTCACCGGATGGTTGCCGCCGTGATGACCCTGATGCATCTTCACTGTCTTGCCACCTGTTGCCAGTGCCAGCATCTGGTGGCCGAGGCAGATACCAAACAGCGGAATGTCGGTTTCAATCAGTTTTTTAATGGTTGGCACTGCATATTCACCGGTAGCCGCCGGATCGCCAGGGCCGTTGGACAGGAATACGCCGTCCGGATTGTGCGCCAGAATATCTTCAGCGCTTGCTGTAGCCGGAACAACCGTTACCTTGCCGCCGAGATCTGCAAACAGACGAAGAATGTTACGTTTGATACCATAGTCAACTGCAACGACATGGAACTGTTCTTCTGTCTGGCTGCCATAGCCTTCATTCCAGACCCATGACTTTTCTGTCCATACGGAAGACTGGCCGGAAGTAACATCTTTAGCGAGGTCGAGGTCTACGAGACCAGCCCATGCTGCCGCGCGTTTTTTCAGAGCCGGAATGTCGAAATTGCCGCTCGGATCGTGAGCGATCACGGCATTGGCTGCGCCTTTTTCACGGATCAGGGCGGTCAGTGCGCGTGTATCAACATTGCTGAGGCCGATAATGCCGTGCTGCTTCAGCCATTTGTCGAAATCCTGAGTGGCGCGGTAGTTTGAAGGGGCAGTAATATCAGCCTTAATGATTGTGCCGACTGCGCCGGAGCGGCTGGCCGGATTAAGGCGCTCGCTGTCTTCTTCATTGGTGCCGACATTGCCGATATGTGGGAATGTGAAAGTCACGATCTGGCCTGCATAGGACGGATCGGTCAGAACTTCCTGATAACCGGTGAGGGAGGTGTTGAAGCAGACTTCCGCTTCAATCGCGCCGACTGCGCCGACACCTTTGCCTTCGATCACTGTGCCGTCCGCCAAAACAAGAACAGCTGTTGGCTTGGAAGTCGTCCAGGGTGCGGTTTTGTGTGTGGTTTCGGTCATTGAGGCACTCCTGATCAAAATTGCGCGCTGTGCTGTTAGAGCATAACACCTTAAACTTGCATCAGTTTAAGGATAAATTATGCTCCAATTTTTAAGTGTTAGAGCGAGTTTTGTGCGCCCAACAGGGCGCCCGGCGCTCTAAGTATGTCGCGTCCGTAACCGGCTTTGTGGTCGGCCATCTGAACGGCAACTATGTGTTATATGTGCAGATGCAACCCGGTATGATAAACACCAGATGTGCAAAAACGCGCCGGATACAATGAGCTCCGTCGCGAGAATGAAAAAAATCTTCTGCTAAGATTAATAATGTAAAGAAATCTTGCCCTGCGGTCAATTGCTGTGACGGATATTTTCGCGGGAAAAGCGGCGGCCAGTACGCGGTCAGTACTTTGGGCTTATCAAGACAGCCAGAAAAAGCTGGTTTCTGCTTGCATAATGCGGAGGCATAATGAGGTTGCGCGAAGAAAATAAGCTGATGGTTTTGCCAAGACTGCAAATTGCGCTATAAGGCCTTTGATTTGCTTATTCCGGCCAGCTTTATTGCATTCAGGAGCGTATCGCCTTTATTCTGTTTTGTGCGCACGCTCTGATTTCTGTAAAATTTGCATCATGCGCGTGTTTATAAAAAGACAACTGACCGCGCCTTGCTCTGACCGGATTTTATAAATTTAACAGGCCGGATACGAATATATAATGCTGTCCTGCCAAGGAGATAAGAAATGCTGCGTCAGGAAATTTCGCAAGCTCTGACAACGGCTATGAAAGCCCATGAAAAAATGCGTGCTTCAACGCTGCGCCTGATTATGGCTGCTCTGAAGGATCGCGACATTGCCAATCGCGGTGCAGGCAAAGACCCTGTATCGGATGATGAAATTCTGGCAATTCTTGCCAAGATGATCAAGCAGCGTGAAGAATCTGCCAAAATGTACGAAGAAGGCAATCGTATTGAACTGGCTGAAAATGAACGCGCTGAAATCGAGATCATCAGAGAATTTCTGCCTCAGCAGTTGAGCGATGAAGAAATCCGCGCCAACAGCGCCGCTGCCATTGCCGAAGTCGGTGCGGAAGGCCTGCGCGATATGGGTAAGGTAATGGCGGTTCTTAAAGAACGTTATACCGGCCAGATGGATTTCGCTAAGGCCAGCGGTGTGCTGAAAGAACTGCTCGGTAGCTGATCCTGAATAATTGAGAAAAACAAAAAGCCCGCGATCAACGCGGGCTTTTTTGTGTCAGCTTTCCGTCACTGTTTTCAGGCGGGTGCCGCCGAGCATGCCTTTTTCTTCCAGTACCGGATAGGCCATTGAAGCCAGCAGCGAGTTGATCTGCTTGAGATCGCGGATCGTATCCAGATGGATCGAACTGGTCTCGACACTGCGCACAGTTCCTTCACGCAGGCGCTGGAAATGCATTTCGCTGGTGCGTTTCTCCATATCGCGCAGATGGTCTTTTTCATGCACGAGCTGGCGCGCCGTATAGCTGTCACGCGATACCAATACGTTGAAGGCCAGATGCGCATTGGAAACGACCATGGCGTGGAATTCGGTCAGTTCATCCCAGCCTTCTTCTGTGAACTCCAGCTTACGATCCATCTTCTTCTGCACATGGGCAAGCATATTGCGCACAATAATATCGCCGACCTGTTCCAGTTTAACGCAGGCACCGAGTAGTTCCTGCGTGCGCAGAGCTTCATCTTCGCTCAGGTTTTTGGTCGCCAGTTTCGCCAGATAGAGCTTGATGGCGGCATGACGGGCATCCAGACGGTCATCCAGTTTTGCCAGTTCATTAATGCCGACCTGATCCGGTTTTTCATAAAGATCCATAATCCGGCGCAGCATCACGTCAACGGTTTCGCAGGTGCGCACAACTTCACGCGTTGCATTACCGAGGGCAAGTGGCGGGGAGTTGATGACGCTCATATCCAGCGCGCTGATTTCCTGCGTGAATACAGTTTCTGCCGGTGCTTCCGGTTTGGCTTTAAGATTGACCAGTGCTTCCGTAGCGCGCAGCACAAGTCCTGACAGCGGAATACCTGCAATCAGAATAATCGTATTGAACAGGATATGCGCATTCACAACCTGACTGACCGGATCGGAGCCGAGAAACTCGACCGGAGGCTTAAAGGACAGAAACAGGATCAGGATAACGAGAGAGCCTGCGCCGCGCATCAGCAGATTGCCGAGCGGTACCACGCGGGTTTCCGGCGGGGCATTGCGTGTGAGCAGGGGGGCGATGATAGAAGAGCCAAGATTGACGCCAAGCACCATTACCACAGCCAGATCCGGCTGAATGAGGCCGCGTGAGGCGAAAGACGTGAGTAAGATGATTGCGGCAATTGATGAATGGAACAGCCATGTCATCAGCGCTGCAAGCAGATAAGTGGTGACCGGATCGCTCGCCAGATAATTGACAATCACCGGCAGCAGCTGACTGTCGCGCAATGGCGTTGTCGCTTCACCTGTGAGTTCAAGCGAGAGAATAAGCAGGCCGATACCGACCAGAATCTTACCATTCTGCCGCCAGAACAAACGCTCGGAAGACATGGAAATGAATGTGCCTGCCACAAGCGCCAAAGGCACCAGCAAAGTCAGGTCATAGCTCAGGATTTTAACGACAAGGGCAGAGCCGAGCTCGCCGCCGCGCACGGCCATAAGTCCGGCCACACCGCTGACAAAGCCTGCGCCGACAAAAGAGCCGACCAGCAAAGTGACGGCCGTGGAGCTTTGTAGGGATACAGCCAGCAAAACACCGAAGCTGACCGCCAGAAGCGGTTTTTGCATATATTTGCGCAGTCGTCGGCGTAACCGGTCGCCATAGGCGCTTTCAACGCCTGCCCGAACCATACGGGTTGCCCATAAGAGCAACGCGACTGCCCCTGCAAGATGCAGGAGGACGACTGAACCATTCAAATGCGTATTCCTTTTTTATTACCGGATGATTAGCTCATCCTTTGTGGTTCCCCGGATTGTCTCCGGATGCTCCGTTCCTGTTCGCGCATACACAACATTGCTGCAGTGATTTGGCGGAATGATCAGGACGGATAAAATGCAGTGCGAAAATCATGCACTGGCTAATCAATCTAGGCACATTATGCTTAATTTGGAAGAGGGATTTTACCTCTAACAGATGGTATTTAAAGTTTTTATGACAAATTTATGACAGTTAGCCGACTAAATCAAAATCCTGCATTTTCAGGTACTGAAGGATAATATTGCTGTCCCGTTGTATAAGATGATAAGCGATAATTATGACAACTGTGCTACCCGCTTATAGGAGAGGCTGCACTTGCACAGGAACCGGCATGTGAGTATCGGGGAAAGATGCGTTGTTGAGGCGTGTTTTTCTGTATTCCGTGCTATTAAGGTGAGGGGACAAGTCTGATGTCCCCCGAAGCCAGTATTGTTCTGGCAAGAGAACTGAGAGAGAATTTAAAGGCGCATGCGTTTCCCCCCGTCCTTCCTTGATGAAATCCGCGACCGCGTTCCGATATCGTCTGTGATCGGGACACGCGTGAGTTTTGATCGCAAGAAAACCAATGCGTCCAAGGGGGATTTCTGGGCGTGCTGTCCTTTTCATGGTGAAAAAAGCCCGAGCTTTCACTGTGAGGATCGCAAAGGCCGCTATCATTGTTTCGGCTGTGGTGTGACGGGCGATCATTTCCGTTTTCTTACAGAACTCGAAGGTTTGAACTTTCCCGAGGCTGTCGCACGGATCGCCGATATGGCCGGTGTTCCGATGCCGGTTATGGATGCCGAACAGCAGAGACGCGAGGAAAAGCGCGGCACGCTCTATGATGTGATGGAACTGGCCGCAGCATTTTTTGAAGATCAGTTGCAGGCATCCGTTGGTGCCAAAGCGCGTTCTTATTTGCGCGACCGTGGCTTAAATGCGCAGACGCAGGCCGAGTTCCGTATCGGTTATGCGCCGGAGGGGCGCAATATTCTCAAGGAATATCTGGCCTCAAAAGGCGCAACCCGTGAGCAGATTGAAGCCTGCGGCATGGTTGTGCATGGTGAAGGCATTGCGGTGTCTTATGACCGTTTCCGCGACCGCATTATGTTTCCGATTACCGACAGCCGCAATCGCGTAATCGCCTTTGGCGGACGTGCAATGTCACCGGATGCACCTGCGAAATATCTCAACTCACCGGAAACCGAACTATTTCATAAAGGTCGCGTGCTCTACAATATGGTACACGCGCGCCGTGCCTGTCAGGCGCAAAATGGCGAAGAAGCCAAACCGGTCATTGCCGTTGAAGGCTATATGGATGTGATCGCACTGGCTCAGGCAGGTTTCAACGAGGTGGTGGCGCCGCTTGGCACGGCACTGACCGAGGAGCAGATGGCTTTGCTCTGGCGGATCAGCCCTGAGCCGGTTTTGTGCTTTGACGGCGATCAGGCCGGTCTTCGTGCTGCCTATCGTGCGGTGGATACCGGTTTGCCGAATTTGCAACCGGGCAAATCGCTGGCTTTTGCTCTGTTGCCTGAGGGTAAAGACCCCGACGATCTGGTCAAGGAGCAGGGTGCTTCCGCATTTCGTGTCGTGTTGCAGGATGCCAAACCGCTGGCTGAAATGCTGTGGATGCGGGAAACTGCGGGCGGGAATTTTGAAACGCCGGAGCGCCGTGCTGAACTTGATGCACGGATGCGCACCCATGTGGCGCGCATCAAGGACGAAAGCGTCAAACATTATTACAGCCAGCATATGCGCGAGAAATCGCAGAGCTTCTTCGGTCCTAAATGGGGGCGGCAGAATGCCGGTAAGCAGGCCGGTGGCTTCGGCGGCAAGGGTAATTTTCAGCCGCAGCGCGGTAAAGGTAGCGGTTTCGGTGGTGGCTTTGGCAATGCGGCCTCAACCAAGGCTTCTGACAGTCTGACCCGTTCCGCGATTGTGAAGGGCGGTTCATCCGCACCAAGTCTGCGCGAGGCGACGATCGTTCTGACGCTGATTAATCATCCGGCACTGATCGATGAGAATTTTGAGGTTGTAGCTACACTGGAACTGACCCATGCGGGGCTGACGGCGCTTCATGCCGCGGTTCTGGATGTGATGGCCAGCCATCTTGCCGAAGACGGTAAGATGATGCGTAAAATCCTCAATGAAAACGGTTTTTCAGAATTGCTGGATGAGCTGGAGCTGGTGGTGCGCCGTGCGCGTCTGTGGCCTGCAACGCTGCTGGCAGCCGAAGATGATGCCCGCGAAGCCCTCAAACAGGCGATGCACTTGCATCTGCGCGCACGGACACTACATAAGGAACTAAGAGCCGTAGAAGAGGCTCTTTCCACTGAAGCGTCAGCCGAGGTTTTTGCGCGTTTGATTGATATTCAGAGCGAAATTCGCAAGGCCGATGCAACCGAAGCGCTTATTGAAGGTTTCGGTCAGTCTTCAGGACGCCCGCCCGGCGGTTTCTGAGGATAAACAGATACGTGAATAAGGTCGCCAAACAGAGATAATTTGAACAAAAACTGCTCAGAACTGCATTGTTCGGTGCTTAACCGGCGTCACTCTGTCGCGAATCTGCATAAATGATTCGCTTTTTCCATGCGAATCATATGAGTCGCATTCTTTAATTGTATCGGTGAGAGCTCGTTCGTCGCTGAAAGGCGATAATACACAGCATCTGAACAATGTCATTACCGGAGTTTATGGCCGGTATGAGGTCAATACGGGGCTGAGAAAGCTCTGTAAATATGAAATTTGCAAACCGTTGTTTTAATTGCCGCAGCCGGTAATCAGCACGGTTAATCCGGTTTTAACGCGAAAGCGCTATTGCCGATACTATCGATAGTCACGGGGCATAACGCGAATCGTTTGTTTTGTTGTTCATTCTGCCCGATGGACAAAACAAACCGATCGTCTGGAGATAAATATATGGCAACGAAGGCAAAGGAAAACGAAGAAGCTGAAGTCGAGCGCGATGGCGCGACCGATGGGCCGCTTCTCGACCTTTCGGACGACGCTGTCAAGAAGATGATTAAGCTCGCCAAGAAGCGTGGCTATGTCACGATGGACGAGCTGAATGCCGTGCTGCCTTCTGAGGAAGTCACATCCGAGCAGATCGAAGATACAATGTCGATGTTGTCCGATATGGGCATCAATGTTGTTGAAGATGACGAGCAGGATGCCGACGCAGAAGAGCGCGACGATGACAGCGAAGAAAGCGGCGGTGATCTGGTAGAAGCCGGCGGTACCGCGCTGGCGACAACGACCACCAAAAAAGAGCCGACAGACCGTACCGATGATCCGGTGCGTATGTATCTGCGCGAAATGGGTTCGGTTGAACTGTTGTCGCGTGAAGGTGAAATCGCGATTGCCAAGCGTATTGAAGCTGGCCGCGAAACTATGATTGCAGGGCTTTGCGAAAGCCCGCTGACATTTCAGGCTCTGATTATCTGGCGTGAAGCACTGAACGACCAGCAGATTTTGCTGCGCGAAATCATTGATCTTGAAACCACTTATGCGGGTCCTGAAGCAAAACAGGCGCCGGTGATCGAGCGTGTGGAAGAACAGCCTGCGCGCGGTGATGACAAGGGTGGCCGTCGTTCACGCGATGACGATGATATCACCAATGTCGGCGGTGAAATTCAGGAAGAATATGACGAGGATGAAGATGATGAGGCCAATCTGTCGCTTGCTGCGATGGAAGCCGAATTGCGTCCTCAGGTCATGGAAACCCTCGATCTGATCGCTGATACCTATAAGAAACTGCGCAAATTGCAGGATCAGCAGGTTGAAGGCCGTCTGGCTGCTGCCGGTGAATTGTCGACCTCGCAGGAGCGCCGCTACAAGGAACTGAAAGATCAGCTGATCAAAGCAGTTAAGTCGCTGTCGCTGAACCAGAATCGTATTGAATCGCTGGTTGAGCAGCTCTACGACATTAACAAGCGTCTCGTTCAGAACGAAGGCAAGCTGTTACGTCTTGCGGAATCTTTCGGCGTGCGCCGTGAAGAATTCCTCAAAGAATATCAGGGCAATGAACTTGACCCGAACTGGACTGACCGTCTTGCAACCCTGACAGCCCGCGGCTGGAAGGACTTTGTTGCCAAGGAAAAACGCGGCATTGATAATCTGCGTTCGGAAATTCAGAATCTGGCCACTGAAACCGCGATTTCGATCGGTGAATTCCGCCGCATCGTTAATCAGGTGCAGAAGGGCGAGCGCGAAGCAACCATTGCCAAGAAGGAAATGGTTGAAGCAAACCTGCGTCTCGTGATTTCGATTGCCAAGAAATATACCAACCGTGGTTTGCAGTTCCTTGATCTTATTCAGGAAGGCAATATCGGCCTGATGAAGGCGGTTGATAAGTTCGAATATCGCCGTGGTTATAAGTTCTCGACCTATGCGACATGGTGGATCAGACAGGCGATTACCCGTTCTATCGCGGATCAGGCACGTACCATCCGTATTCCGGTGCATATGATCGAAACGATCAACAAGATCGTTCGTACCTCGCGCCAGATGCTGCATGAAATCGGCCGTGAACCGACACCGGAAGAACTGGCTGAAAAGCTGGCTATGCCTTTGGAAAAAGTGCGTAAAGTGCTGAAAATCGCCAAGGAGCCGATCTCCCTTGAAACGCCGGTGGGTGATGAAGAAGATTCACATCTGGGCGACTTCATTGAAGATAAGAATGCGCTGCTGCCGATTGATGCAGCCATTCAGGCAAACCTGCGTGATACCACAACCCGCGTTCTGGCATCGCTGACCCCACGTGAAGAACGTGTTCTGCGTATGCGTTTTGGTATCGGTATGAACACCGACCACACGCTGGAAGAAGTTGGTCAGCAGTTCTCGGTTACCCGTGAGCGTATCCGTCAGATCGAGGCGAAAGCACTGCGTAAGCTCAAGCATCCGAGCCGCTCGCGCAAGCTGCGCTCGTTCCTGGATAGCTAAAAAGCACAAGAAAGTGTCGTCATCCCTGTGGTGGCGGCATTTTTTAGAGCGTGTCGTGTTTAATACTAGCCGCTGCGCTCGCTCTAAATTCTTTTAACTGTCGCATTGTCGCGGACGTTAAATGATCCCATTTAACTGCGAAATGCTCTAGGGGATAGAATGTCTTTTCTTAAACGCCTTTTCGGTTTTGGTTCTTCTGAGGCCGCAGACAGCAAGGCTCAGGCTGAGCCGGTCAGCAGTGAGCATAAGGGCTTCATCATTCTGGCAACGCCATTTGCCGAAGCCGGACAGTTTCAGACCTGCGGCTTGATCCGTAAGGAAATCGCTGGCGAGATGAAAGAACATAAATTCATCCGCGCAGATCGTTTCGCAACCATGGATGATGCGGTAAATATTACCCTCATCAAAGCCCGCCAGATTATTGATGAGCAGGGCGACAATTTATTTCGTTAAACCGAGGCGAAATTGACGAGACATAAGGCCCGGTTTACCGGGCCTTTTATTTTGAAATTGATTTATCCGGCCGCAGTAAGTTTGCTAAAATGCTGCGGGAAGGTGAGGGCGTTATGAAGAAACCATTCTGGCAAACCAAAACATTGCGTGAGTTGAACAAGCAGGAGTGGGAAAGCCTTTGTGATGGCTGCGGCCAGTGCTGCCTGCATAAATTGCAGGATGACGATACAGACGAGATTTACGGCACCAGTGTTGCCTGTACTTTGCTGGACGGCACAAGCTGTCAGTGCTCGGATTATCCGAACCGCAGAAAAACTGTGCCGGATTGCGTATTCCTGACACCGGAAATCATTGAGACCGTGCGCTGGTTGCCGGAGACCTGCGGCTATCGCCGTGTGTCTGAGGGCAGGGATCTGGAGTGGTGGCATCCGCTTGTTTCCGGCTCCAAAGAAACAGTGCATGAGGCCGGTATTTCCGTGCGTGGCAAGATCACTGCTTATGATCATGATCTACCGGATGAAGAGGCATATCTGAAACATATGACCGGTCACATTGCCTGATAAAAAGTGATCAGATGAACTGCAAATGAATGATTGATTGCTGCTGCATTCAGAAATAGCCTGCTAAATATTGGATATCGCAACAAGCAAAGAATTATCCAAGGAGGACAATATGTCGGGTTTCTCAATGAAGGCAGCAATTGTTTCCGGCCTGATTGGTCTTGCCGGTGTTTTCTCGGCGGGTGCATCGGCACAGGCCGCATCGCCTGCAGTATCGCTCACCATCAGCGGTGTGGCGGCAACCGGTGCGCCGGTGGTGCAGGTGAACCATCGTCATGGCCATTATAATCGTCCGCAATATCGTCCGAACCGTTATGCCTGCACACCGCGCAATGCGGTCTCCAAAGCATCGCGTATGGGCATTCGCGGGATGCGTGTGCATAGCAACCGCTCAACGATCCGCGTCTCCGGTTATCGTCATGGCCGTCCGGTGAGCGTGCTCTTCGGTAAAGCGCGTGGTTGCCCGATCTTGCGTTAATCCGGCATTGACTGGTTGAATTGATTTCCTGTCAGGCTGTGAATCGAACAGATTCGCAGCCTGATTTTTTTATGCGGATAAGAAGACGGCTTTTGTCGCTAAAATTATGGAAATATCTTGTTTTACAGAATGATATGCTGTGCCGTCGTCAATATCCGGTATGTCTTTAAACACTGATTGATAATGTTTTGGCTGATAAGCGAGTTAGTCTTGCGATCATGTTTCGATTCAGGTAGATCGGGATTGCGTGGGCCTGTAGCTCAATTGGTCAGAGCCGGCGGCTCATAACCGCTTGGTTGGGGGTTCGAGTCCCTCCGGGCCCACCATCCTCACTTGGATTTGTTAGGTTATTATATGCGCATTATTGCCAGCGCAAAGCTGGTGATTGTTGCTGCGGCTAAAATCCAGTTGGTCACTGTGATTGTGAGTTCCTGCTTCTGGAGCAATCTTAAAATAATCCAGACCACAGCCCATGTTACGGCAGTGCCGATAAATATGGTTCCGGTGAAGCTGATTAGTATTTCAGAGACATCTGTTCCCGAAACAATCTTCCCCAGAGCTTTGCTGCTTCCGTGCAGCAAAGCCAATATTATAAGAGTTGCAGCCGAGTTCATAACTGGTTTCATGGAGACGGCTTTTGCTTAAAGCGTGTCGTCCTCATTTTCATCATCATCGTCGGATTCAACAATATCCCATAGAAAGGCGCGCAAGCGTTCCTCAATGCTTTTTCTTGAAGCGCCGGATGCTTCCATGTCGCGCTTAATTTTGAAGAAGCGGTCTTTGTCGGTAGGGGAAAGATATTTTGTTGCGGATTCTAGGTTTGATAATTCACTGGCCATAAATGTCGGATGCTTCTTAAATGGTGAAAAGGACGGAAGTGCGTAGTTTAACATCTTGGTGTTTAAAAACAGTAAGATATTATCTCTGCTCTGTGCAGATCATTTTTTGATGTGGTGAGTAGCTATGACTTATGACGAATATAATGCCTTTTGCAGCAGCTTGCCGGCAACAACTTATGTTGTTCAATGGGGTGGTTCACATGTCTGGAAAGTCGGCGGCAAGGTTTTTGTCATTGGCGGCTGGCATAATGATCAGCCGAGTTTCAGTTTTAAAGTCAGTCATATTGCATTTGAAATGCTGCAGGAGCAGCCGGGGTTGCGCCCTGCGCCATATCTTGCCTCGCGCGGCATGAAGTGGATACAGCATTATGCGGAGCCGGGTCTCAGTGACGATGAGCTGAAGGATTATATCCTGCAATCCTACCATCTTGTTGCGCAGGGACTGTCAAAGAAAAAGCAAAAAGAACTCGGCTTGCTGATATAGGCCTTGTGTTCGGGAAATTTGCGCTGATCTTACCGCAGAGACCTTTTCATAATCAGTGGCTCATTGGATCTTGGCGCGGTGTAATTCATGACCACCCGTATTGTTCTGGATTTAACATCGGTTTTATTGGCGCAATCCAGAAGTGCCTGTTGTGCACTGAGAGCAAAGACTTTGCCCGCTTCCCGCACAGGGCGATATTCGACAGTGATGATCTCCAATAACTCACCTTCCGCATTATAAGTGACTTCAAAAATGGCTGATGCTTTTTGATAGTCAATTTTCTCCGGCAATTTCCAGCATTTACCTGCCATTTCGGCAATCACTTCGCCGATAGGGGCGGCATGAAGTGAAGACGGAAACAGGCTGCAAGCCAGAAGAATTGCGAAACAGGACTTATTCATATCTCTCCCGATACATCATAGTGCTGATGTATAGATAAGCATAAACCATGCCGTGGGGTAGGTGCGGGGGATTATAATATGGGTATGGTGATAAAGAATACGGGCTGACCACCGGCAGGGAATTGCAAGACCTTTTGTGACGGCGTTTTTGCTGCCGGTTTGAGTTGGCTGTTCAGAAATAAAAAAAGCCCCGCAATGCGGGGCTTTCTTTTTAGTTCGCAAGTATGGGTTAGAACTTGTAGTTCACACCAACGCGTACTGTGTGGAACGGAGCCTTAACTTCACCGAAGCGAACGCCGTTTACATCATCCAGTTTCAGCTTGCCGAGGTCGGTGTAGAGGTATTCGGTCTTCAGAGTTACGTTGTTTGTAACAGCGTATTCTGCACCGGCACCTACAGTGTAACCAACTTTAGTGTCGGACTGGGAGAAGCTGTTTACGCCATCAAAAGCAGAAGCTTTGATTTTACCGTAAGCAACACCACCTGTTGCGTAAACCATGAAGCGGTCAACCGGTGTGTAACCGAGACGAACGCGGGTTGTACCGAACCAGTTGATTTTGGCTTCTGCACCGTATGTGGTCGCGCCGTAAGTTACTTCAGCGTCGGATTTCAGGTTGCCGCCCTGGAAGTCAGTTTCGATACCAACGATGGTCTGGTCGAACTGCCAGTTGTAACCGGCCTGAATACCGCCGAGGAAGCCGCTTGCATTGTCTTTAGCGGATACTGCGAAGTTGTCGTAACCGTTGAACTTGTTCTTGCCGCCTGCATAACCGGCGTTAAGACCGATATAGCCGCCTGTCCAGGAGAAAGTGTCAGCTACAACAGCAGGAGCTGGTTCGTTGTAAACGATAGCATCAGCTGCGAAAGCGCTTGTGGAGGAGAGAAGCAGAGCAGCTGCCAGAGTTGTATATTTCATGTGATGAACTCCTTTTAGATTTCGTTAGAAACATAAAATATAGCCTCGGAAATGTCTGTCACAAATATGCAACAGCAAGTTCTTATCGACTTGAAGTAAATGTGATCGCATTGACACTTTTCCGCCATAATGTAAGTGTGCGCGCCGCTCACGAAAACGTATGATTTGTCACGTGAATATTATGCGGCCTGACCTGCGCTGTGGCCCGATGCCCATGCCCATTGGAAGTTAAATCCGCCAAGCCAGCCGGTTACATCCACACATTCTCCAATGAAATAAAGACCTTGTACCTTTTTGGATTCCATCGTCTTTGAGTCGAGCTCATCGGTGCTGATACCGCCGAGTGTAACTTCTGCCGTGCGATATCCTTCGGAACCTGCCGGTTTGATATGCCAATCCTGAATTGCGGTAACGAGATTTGTTAAGATCTTGTCGGACAAATCAGCCAGAGGCTTGTTCAATTGTGTCTTTTCCGTGAAAAACTGGGCTAAACGGCGGGGTAGCTTTTCTGCAAGGACCGTCTGGACAGATTGTTTGCCATTCGTTTTTCGTGCATTTTTTAACAATGCGAGGAAGTCAAAGTCCGGTTCAATGGTCAAAACGACCTCATCGCCCTCGCGCCAATAGGATGAAATCTGCAGAATCGCAGGGCCGCTCATACCCCGATGGGTGAAAAGCAGTGCTTCGCGGAATCGGGTTTTGCCATGTTTAAGTTCGGCATCGACGGCTATCCCTGAAAGCGGGCTGAGCTGTTCCAGCAGATTGGGTTCCAGCGTCAAAGGTACAAGACCGGGGCGGGGTTCAATCAGGCTGTGCCCAAACTGACCGGCAATCGTGTAAGCAAAACCCGTGGCGCCCATTTTCGGGATGGATTTGCCGCCGGTGGCAATGATCAGCGATTGCGCTTCGATTTTGCCATAGCTCGTCGTAACTATAAAACCGTCTGTGGTTTTGCTGATGTCCGAAACTGTGGTGTTGAGGTCAAGCCGCACATTGGCCTGTTGCATTTCCGTGCGCAGCATATTGATGATGTCTTTGGCGCTATGGTCACAGAACAGCTGCCCCAATGTTTTTTCATGCCAGCTGATGTCGTAACTATCGACCATGGCGATGAAATCCTGCGGCGTGAAGCGTGCCAGTGCGGATTTGCAAAAATGCGGATTGGCGGACAGATAGTTTTTTGCCGTTGCATGAATATTGGTGAAGTTGCAGCGGCCGCCGCCGGAAATGCGGATTTTGTCACCAGGGGATTTCGCATGGTCAATCAGTACGACGGAGCGACCCCGCTGGCCGGCACGGATTGCACACATCATTCCGGCTGCGCCTGCACCGATAATTACAACGTCTTTTTTCTCAATCACGGTGAGGCTTTCTGTTCCGGAAAACGGGTAGGAGGATAAAGGCGTCTATATAAAGCAAAAAAGGCAGCCGTCGAGCGCTGCCTTGTTGATTGCGGGGAGAATGCAGTTTTAACGGAACGCTACGCCCGCATTGCGCATCTGGCTCATCATGGTTTGCAGCGAGCCGCCAATATCAATCGCGCGGCTTAAATCCGGTAATACGGTGACTTTGAAACCTTGTGCTGCCGCATCCAGTGCTGAATAGGCCACACAGAAATCGGTAGCGAGACCTGCGAGTGTTACATGTTTAATGCCGCGTTCGCGCAAATAGCCGCCAAGACCGGTCGGGGTCATGTGGTCATTTTCGAAGAAAGCGGAATAGCTGTCGATAGCTTTACGATAGCCTTTGCGGATCACCAGCTCGGCTTTTGTCCATTGCAGGTCTTTATGAAACTCCGCGCCATGGGTTCCCTGTACGCAATGATCCGGCCACAAAGTCTGTTTGCCATAGGACATTGTTACCATTTCATAAGGCTCGCGGCCTTCATGGGTCGAAGCGAAGCTGGAATGACCTGCGGGATGCCAGTCCTGTGTCAGGATGACATGGTCAAAGTGCTCAATCTCCTGATTGATGCCTGCAACGATACTGTCCCCGCCGGCTACAGCCAGCGCGCCTCCGGGGCAAAAATCATTCTGAATATCAATCACAATAAAGGCGGAGTTTTTCTGATCGTGTTGTGGCATCCCATTCTCCCGCTGCGTCACGTCCGAGAGCGATCAGTGACGAAAGCACGCGGAAAGGTCAAGAGGATCAGGCTTCGATTTCCACCCGACCCAAAGGATGAGAGCAGCAGGCAAGAATATAACCTTCTTCAATTTCATCATCACGGATACCACCATTATGGTTCATGACGGTTTCGCCGCTGAGGCATTTGACTTTGCACGTACCACAGACACCAAACTCGCAGGCGCTTGGTATTTTCAACCCGCCATTACGCGCTGCCAGCAACACAGTATCGGTCGGGCTGCACTGCACTTCCATACCGGATAATGTGAAAATAACGCTCGGCGCTTCGGTCTCCGCATCACCGGCTGCGGCTTCAAGCGCGGCAGGCACCGGTATGGCGGGAGCTTCCGAGGCGGGCTGAAAGCTTTCCTGATGATAATTGTCCATGTTGAAGCCATTGGCTTCAAGCATGTCACGTACAGCGCGCATAAACGGCTCTGGGCCGCAGCAGAAAACTGTGCGGTCTTTGAAGTCCGGCGCGGAAATATCAATAATACTATGGCTGATACGGCCATGAACGCCGCTCCAGACATTGCGGGCGATGGAACGCTCAACAACCAGTTGCAGGCGCAGGTTATCCATACGGCTGGCAAGCAGTTCCAGCTCTTTGCGGAAAATGATTTCATCCGGTGAGCGGGCACAATTGAGAAAAACCACATCGCTGGCCGGTTGCGTATCATAAAGAAAACGCGTCATCGACATCATCGGCGTGATGCCGGAACCGGCTGAGATGAACAGGTATTTTTTGCCCGGATGCGAAACGAGTGAGAAGTCACCGGCAGGACCAAAAGCTTTCAGCTGCATGCCCGGACGCATATTATCCAGCATCCAGCGGGTACCGATACTGCCTGCCTGTGCCTTAATGGTGATGGATACGGAATAGGGGCGCGACGGCGTGGAAGACAGCGTATAGGTACGCATGACCGGTTCCGGTGCGGCCGGTATCTCAATCGTGATGAACTGACCCGGCATATAGCGGAACCAGTTATTATTCTCCGGCGTGCGGAACGAGAAAGTCATCACGTCCGGCGCTTCTTCAATCGCCGCATCACATTCCAGAACCTGAAGCCTGTCGTTCCACGGCAGCATTTCATCAAGATATTTCATTCGTGCTGCTCTTCACCTGAAGGGGGCTTGAGGTGGGTTCATAGTGAACCTGCCTGTCATGATATTGTCCGGAGCGCTGTGCTGCGCTCCGGGATATTGCGTTGAGCATCAGGCCACGCGGCTGAGTTTTGCAACTTCACCTTGCAGACGCGGGGTGATGAAATTGGCGTACCATTCAATAAATTGCATGACGCCGCCTTCATGCTCCACGGAATAAGGCCCCGGCTGATAGGCCGGTGAGCGGATGCCGCGGGCGTTTTCTTCCACAATCCGGCGATCCTGATCATTGGTCTCGATCCAGACATGGGTCAGCTCATCAAGATTGTAATCAACGCCTTCAACTGCATCTTTATTGACCATCCATTTGGTGGTGACCATGGTTTCCTCGGCGCTGATCGGCAGCACGCGGAAAGAAATTGCATGGTCAATCATCACATGGTTCCATGTGGACGGATAGTTGAACAGCAGCATCGCGCCGATTTTGGACGCTCTGACTTCAGTGCTCAGGCTTTTAGCCACAGCGGGCTTGCCGGACATTGTATAGCTGTCGGCATCGCGCAGCAGCGGAATGCGGGCAATACGATACTGGCCGTTCTCAGACATATTAAATTTAGCAGGCAGGCCGGTATCTTCACAGCGCTTCCAGAGCTGGTTGGTCTCCTCATCCTCCATCATGCCCTGTACGCCGGTGGCGCTTGGTGCTTCAGGATAGGTACGACACAGTTCCGGATGGTTGGCAGCGCAATGGTAGCATTCGCGGTTGTTTTCCCAGACCAGCTTCCAGTTGCCTTTTTCAATGATCGTGCTTTCAAAGGCGATTTTGGCATCTTTAATCTGGTGAGGCGCCAGATAAGGCTCAACTGTTGCGCGGAAAGCGTTGAAATCCGGTGCTTCATCCGCGACACATATATAAATGTAACCGGCGACGGTTTCGCAATGCACGGTTTTCAGGCCGAAATCTGCCGGTTTGAAATCCGGCCCGACCTGACGGGCAAACAATAACTTACCATCCAGATCATAAGTCCACTGATGATAAGGGCAGACGAGGCGGGCAGCGGTGCCTTTTTCCGCTGTGCAGATACGTGAACCGCGATGGCGGCAGGTATTGTGAAAAGCGCGGATGCCGCCCTGACTGTCGCGCACGACAATCACCGGATAATCACCGATCTGCACAGTGATATAGCTGCCTGCTTTCGGCAGTTCACAATCATGGCCGACAAAAACCCATTCACGGTACCAGATATGTTCAAGATCCAGCTTGTAAAAGTCGGGATCTGTGTAGAATTTCTGTCCGAGACTGAAATTCGGGTCGCGCCCCAACAAGTCACTCAGCATCTGATTGCGGACGTCCATAATATGCCTCGCATAGCGTTGTTCATCGGGGGTGCCGGACTTTAAAACATGTCGCAGCCGGAGTGGCTTATGTGCGACATGAAAAAGCCTGATCCCGTATGGGTATTAAGATTGACGACAAGAGTTAAGTCTCAGAATATTTCTCAAAAAATCTGCTCTGATTATCCGTATTCAACCATTGAAATATGGCGGACGCGCATACGAAAACGACATGGGCTTCGCGTAAAGACGACACGCCAAACCGCCGCATCCGGAAATTTATCGGCGGCAATATTTTGTAACCGAAAAGGGACTGGTCAGACGGGGCAGGCCGTGCTTTTCTGTTGCGCAGACAAGACCTGTATCAAACGGATGACCGCTGGAGGAAACATTTATGAAACGCTCGGAAATTAATGAAATTATCCGTGAAAGTGACCGCTTTATCCGGTCTTTCGGTTTTGTCATGCCGCCTTTTGCCTATTGGTCGCCGGAGGAAATGCGCACCCGTGTGAGCGATGACAGTGCAGCAATCCGCAATGCGCGTCTCGGCTGGGATATTACTGATTACGGGCAGGGGCGTTTCGATGAAATGGGGCTGTTCCTGTTTACCGTGCGCAACGGACAGGCCGAAGATCTGCAAAAAGGCACTGGTATGCTCTATGCAGAAAAGATCATGATCTCGCGCGAGAACCAGCTGTCGCCCATGCATCGCCATGTGGTGAAAGCTGAGGACATTATCAATCGCGGCGGTGCCAAACTGGTACTGGAAATGTTCAATTCCAATCCGGATGGCTCGATTGACGATAAAAGCGACGTGGTTGTTGCCTGTGACGGGCGTATCAAGCGACTGTCTGCCGGAGGTTTGCTGAAGCTTGATCCGGGTGAGAGCGTTACCCTGATGCCCGGTAACTGGCATGCTTTCTGGGGCGAGGGCGGAGATGTGCTAATCGGCGAGGTTTCAACCGTCAATGATGATCTCACGGATAACATCTTCCGTGAACCGATCGGCCGGTTCTCCGATGTGGAAGATGATGTCCGGCCATTACACCTGCTCGTGTCTGATTATGACAAGTGGCTGGCTTAAAGTTTTGTCAGGCGATTGCCTTTAATGCCCATGACGTAAAGTCCTGCATGAAACGCGCGCGATCTGTTTCATGCAGGCTTTCATGACGCATATCCGGATAAATCTGTGTGGTGATATTGCTGAAACCGGAAGCTTTCAGTCTTTTCTCCAGTGCAAGCAGGGATTTGCCACCTTCAGTCGAAGGATCCTGTCCGCCACCCTGTAAATAAAGCGGCATATGCAACGGTATCGCTTGTTGCGGTGCAGGATTGTTGCAGCGACGCATAAAGCGGAAAACATCGATCCACATACTGACCGACGGATCATAGCCGCAGAGCGGGTCATTATTATAAAGCGCAACCTCCGCTGTATCATGGGACAGCCAGTCAAATTGCGTCTGGTAATTTTTCACCTGCTTTGCCCATGTGCGGAAAGTCATGGCTGGCAGGAAATGGCTCGGTACATCGGAGCCGAGAAACATGCGCTCGGCTTTGAGTAAAGTGAAAGCCAGTGTTTGATTCAGCACATTGGCAAAATTGGAATTGCATATGGCTGCTGCATCGGGCGTGCAGAATTTTCCGCATAAAGCAGCGAGTGTTACCAATCCCCCCATGGAATGGCCGAAGAGAATGAGTGGCAGTTGCTCATGTCTTTCGCGGATTGTTTTTTCAACAAAGCCGATATCCTGCAGCACTTTTTCATCGCCATCTTTGGCTGCGAACTGGCCGAGCGGTGCATCCGGTGCGCTGGTCAATCCGTGTCCGCGATGGTCATGGGCATAGACGTTAAAGCCGTGCTCCGCGAGATGCTCCGCAAATTCCTGATAGCGGGCAGCGTGTTCAGCAAGGCCGTGGCTGATCTGTATATTGCCGATTGCCGTTTTCTTCGCCGGTTGAAAACGCAATGCCAGTTTTGCACCGCTCGGACTTAACAGGATTTCAGGATTGTTAAACGGCATTGTGAAACCTTGTTTCGGGAGTGCGGAGACTATACTTGTAATAATAATCAGCTATTCAGAGTCTGATCCAAAAGTCGCCCACTTGGCTGCAAATGGTGATTTTTTATTCAGACCCTCAGAGGTTAAACAGGGGAAGATGCTTATCGCGTCTTCTTCGCCTCTGTTCTGGCATTGCCCCTGCGCAATATTTAGCCTAAATAGCGCATCAAAGCGAATTCCCACACATTACGGGCTCAAATTCTCGGAGAACAGCCACCCAATGGCACGTCAATTTATTTATCATATGTCGGGTTTGAATAAAAACTACGGCACAAAGAAGATTCTCGAAAATCTGCACCTGTCATTTTATCCTGATGCGAAAATCGGTATTCTCGGCCCGAACGGCGCCGGTAAATCGACAATCCTCAAGATTATGGCTGGTCTCGATAAAGAGTTTACCGGTGAAGCATGGCTCGCCGATGGTGCGACCTGTGGTTATCTGGCTCAGGAACCGCATCTCGATCCTGAAAAAACTGTTTTCGGCAATGTGATGGAAGGTGTGGCTGACAAGCAGGCCATTCTTGACCGTTATAATGAGCTGATGATGAATTATTCTGATGAAACCGCTGACGAAGGTGCGGCACTTCAGGATATTATTGACAGCCAGAATCTCTGGGATCTGGAAAGTCAGGTTGAAATGGCGATGGAAGCTCTGCGCTGCCCGCCTGCCGATGCTGATGTAACCACTCTGTCCGGTGGTGAGCGCCGCCGCGTTGCACTTTGCAAGCTGTTGCTTTCCAAGCCAGATCTGCTGCTGCTTGACGAACCGACCAACCATTTGGACGCTGAAACCACTGCATGGCTTGAAAAGCACCTGCGTGAATATAAGGGCGCTGTGCTGCTCATCACGCATGATCGCTACTTCCTCGACAATGTGACCGGCTGGATTCTCGAACTCGACCGCGGTCGCGGTATTCCTTATGAAGGCAACTATTCTGCCTATCTGGAAGCCAAGGCTAAGCGCATGATTCAGGAAGGGCGTGAAGACGATTCCCGCCAAAAAGCGCTTGAGCGTGAACGCCAGTGGATTGCAGCGAGCCCTAAGGCACGTCAGTCCAAGTCGAAAGCCCGTATTAAGGCCTATGACAAGCTGGTTGAAGCGGCTGAAAATCAGCGTCCGGGCGATGCGCAGATTCTCATTCCTGCGGGTGAGCGTCTTGGTCAGGTGGTTATCGAAGTTGAAAACCTGTCCAAATCCTTCGGCGATCGTCTGTTGATCGACAATCTGACATTCAAACTGCCTCCGGGCGGTATCGTTGGTGTGATCGGGCCGAACGGTGCAGGTAAATCGACCCTGTTCAAAATGATCACCGGTCAGGAACAGCCGGATACCGGTAGTGTGCGTATCGGTGATACTGTTAAGCTCGGTTATGTTGACCAGAGCCGTGATCACCTTGACCCGAACAAGAATGTCTGGGAAGAAATTTCCGGCGGCAATGACATCATCAAGCTCGGCAAGTTTGAAATGAACTCCCGCGCTTATTGCGGTGCGTTCAACTTCAAGGGCGGCGATCAGCAGGCTAAAGTCGGCAATCTTTCCGGTGGTCAGCGCAACCGCGTGCATCTTGCCAAGATGCTGCAGACGGGCGGCAACGTGTTGCTCCTCGACGAACCGACCAACGATCTGGACACGGAAACACTGGCGGCGCTTGAAGATGCGCTGGAAAAATACGCTGGTTGCGCTGTTATCATCTCGCACGATCGTATGTTCCTCGACCGTCTGGCCACGCATATTCTGGCTTTTGAAGGCGACAGCCATGTGGAGTGGTTCGAAGGGAACTTCGAAGATTACGAAGCTGACAAGGTACGTCGTCTCGGACCTGAAAGCGTTAATCCTAAACGGGTGACCTATAAGCCGTTGACACGCTAAAATTTCGGGGTCAAAAGCCGCATGCAGGGCTGCAAATGGCGCTTTTCTCGACTTCCGGTGCTCACGTACTATAAGTACGCTCCGCTCCGGTTCTCGAAAATCACCATTTTCGCCGCTGCCTGCAACTTTTGACTACAGAAATTGTTGCAGATTTGAAGTTATAGAAACGCTCTCCGAAAGGAGGGCGTTTTTGTTTGTAAAGTGCTTGGCAAAATGCACCGGTGCTATAGATTGTCTGTTATAGGTAAGGCACAGGAGCATCACGATGAAAGACTGGTCGGCACAGCAATATCTGAAATTTGAGGATGAGCGCACAAGACCGGTTAATGATCTCATCGCCCGTATTCCGCTGAAAGATCCTGCGGTCATTGTTGATATTGGGTGCGGGCCCGGCAACTCCACTGAGGCCTTGAAAAAGCGCTGGCCGCAGGCGCAACTATCCGGCTTTGATGCGTCGCCGGATATGATTGAAAAGGCGCAGAAACGGTTGCCTGATGTGCCGTTTTATTTAAGCGATGTAACGCAATGGCAGCCGGATGCGGATGTTGATCTGCTATTTTCAAATGCGGTGTTCCAGTGGATTCCTGAGCATATCCAGCATTTGCAGCGCTTGTTGAAGGGACTGAAATCAGGTGCCGCACTGGCTGTGCAAATGCCGGATAACTGGAATGAACCGTCCCATCGCATGATGCGGCAGGTGGCAAAAGACAGTCGCTGGATTGAACGTCTCAATAAAGCGCCCCGTCCGCCAATGCCGAGTGTGAATGCTTATTATGATGCTCTGATACCGCTCGCATCCCATATTGATATCTGGCACACGATTTATAATCACCCGCTTGAGGGGCATGCGGCAATTACTGAATGGGTAAAAAGCACCGGCCTGCGTCCGTTTCTAAATCCGCTCAGTGAAGAAGAGCAGCGCGATTATCTGGAGGAATACACGGAGCGACTAGCAGAACATTATCCGCTGACAGTGGATGGTAAAGTGCTGCTGCACTTCCCGCGCGTATTTATGGTTGTTATGCGCGGGAAGTGTTGATTTTTAAGAAAGTAAATCAAAACAAATTATAATATTGTTTTATTATATATCGGTTACTTCTTCTGAAGGTGTTGCATTTATTACTTTATGATAAGGAGGAACATTATCTTTTTTTACATATACCAGCCATTCTATGGAAAGGGCAGTGGGAATTGCAGCGAAGTCATCTGATGATTCTACAAGCTGTACGGAGCCATCACTGTTGTAGTAAGCAAGCACCAGAAAATTTGTATTGGTATCGTCTAGTGGTTTAACGATATTTACTTTTTGGATGTTGCCGGTAGTTACGCCTGTTGAAATGAAGCGAAATTGGTCTGTTTGAGGTGTAGGAAGAAATGTTTCAGATCCTGCCAGGTAGCATGTAAAGCCATTTATTTGGGTTGTCTGTCCCAGAGAGTCCAGGAAACCGCCAGTTGCCGGATGATATAAGGGGGCAGTTAATGGTAAGCCTGTGGATGGTTCGTATAACGGCACCCCTGCGGCAGTTGGTGTTGCGGGCCAATCATGAATTACAAAATATTGCCCTGCATCAGTAGTGTCACTCATTGTTGTGCCTGCTTGGAGTACTGCGGCGGGATATTTCAAAATTGTATTGGTATTATTGACTGGTACTGATGGGCTTATATATAATTTTGGATTTGGATATGTTGAATCAGTGGTTGTGTTTACAAATGTTAGAAAATTTACCATTGTTTTTTCCTATATTTTTATTTATACGTATTCAATAGTCCATAAGTCGCTTATACTTGCTGTAGGTGGACGAGTATCTGTGGTTATTATTACTCTATAGTCGTTGTTGACATCCATCATCAGTTTTCTGGTGTTGTTGGTGTCGTTGTCATGAATAAAGATTCTATATTGACCTGACCCGGCGGTTTGCAGAAACCATTTGCTTACGATGCCCGGAGTTGTAAAATCTGGTGCCCCTGCCACAGTGCCTGAAATTGATGCCACAGCGCCACTAGCAAGAGCGGAATTTGCTGGTTGCTCCGTGTCCCCGAGGTAGATGTTGCACTCAGGATTGTAGAATCTCATACCGGCCGACGTAGAGGAGCTTGGTTTTGGATCTGCGGTGGTCACTCATATGAGGTTATTCGTGTTATCAGTAGGTGTGCCCTTTATACTATAGGTGATATAGGTGTTAGCAAGATTACTTATTTGTGGATGTAGAAATTTAGATGTGCTTGCATTCTTGATTTGAAACTTAAATGGCATTATGAAATCCTTTTAGTGATTTAAATTACATTTTTAATCTCCCACATATTTATTTTATTGGTCACTGTAATTAATGTCAGGCAGTAAATCCGTTGCTTGCCATTCTCTGAGTTTTTCTGAAATCTGATCCTGAATCCAATAAAGCGCGCTGTCTTTATCCAGTCCTTCATCGCGTAATTTGTCGTAGTCGGTGTAGGTGTGGCGGATATAGGCGAGCAGTGTCAGGCGCACGGCATTTTGTGCAGTGAGGCTGCGCATATGCGGTGCGGCAGCTGCTTCGCGGATTTGCTCCGCATCAAAATAAGGCGTATGTGGCGCCAATAAGCGGAGCGCCAGTTCAATCTCTTTGCGGCGTTTTGCGGATGCGGCCATGGAAGCTTCCTGTGATGTGCTTTGCCGTGATTGTGCTTAAATCAAATATGGTATTTTAACATTTTTATCAGTCGATTTTAGTTGCAATAATCGCATAGATCACATAAACATATCTTTATGTGTTTTAAATGCGGAGTGCGGTATGACTGGCAAGCCTTTGGCTCTTGAAGAAATGGTGGAAGTGCTGAAGGCTGCGGCAGAGCCAAGCCGGTTGCGTATTCTGACGCTGCTTGCCGGTGGTGATCTGACGGTCTCTGATCTGACATCTATTCTCAACCAGTCTCAGCCGCGTGTATCCCGCCATCTCAAATTGCTGAGTGAAGCCGGTTTAATCAGCCGCTATCAGGAAGGGTCATGGGCCTATTTCCGCCTGTCGGAAACCCCGATCCATCAGGGGCTTTCCCGTGCACTGATCGGTTGGCAGGACAATCAGGATCCGCTGCTGCTGCGCGATCAGGAGCGTCTTGCGCAGGTGAAAGCCGAGCGCCATGAGCGGGCAACTGCCTATTTCAGTGCCAATGCAGAAAGCTGGGATCAGATCCGCTCGCTGCATATTGATGAAACAATGGTTGAAGATGCGCTGCGTGGTATTGTCGGCGAACAGGCTTTCCAGTCTATGCTGGATATCGGCACCGGTACCGGCCGCTTGCTGGAAATGTTCAGCCCGCTTTATGTGCGCGGTGTGGGCATTGATATCAATCGCGATATGCTCACAGTTGCGCGCACCAATCTGGATCAGGCCGGTGTTGCCCATGCGCAGGTGCGTCAGGGCGATATTTATGCGCTGCCGGTTGACCGCGACGGTTATGATCTGGTGACTATCCATCAGGTGCTGCACTTCCTTGACGAGCCGCAATCGGCCATTCGTGAGGCTGCGCGTGCGCTGCGCCCGCAGGGGCGTTTGCTGGTGGTGGATTTTGCGCCGCATGATCTGGAATTCCTGCGTGACGAACATGCCCATTTGCGGCTTGGTTTCAGCGATGAGCAAATGACCGGCTGGATGAGAGCCGCAGGGCTTGAGCCGGAGAAGATTGAAGCGCTTGAGCCGCAGGGCGGGCAGGCTTCCGGTCTTGTGATTAAACTGTGGCTTGCGCGTGATCCGCGAATGCTGATCGCCGATGCTGCCTGAGGTGCACTTTGAGGCGCACTTAGAGGGGCATCGGCAATATTGAGTAGCATTCCAATGTTTAGCTTTGCGCCATTCAGGTGCGGGCAGGCGCAGTTTTGATTTTCTTCATGGTGACATGACCATGAATATTTGCCCCATGGTGCAAACTATGACGGCAAGAAGAACGGAGATTTCCGATGTCTAGTTTTGGCCAGCAGCGCCGTTCCGAGAGCGCGCATCCGATCCGTGTATCCTTCGAGTTTTTCCCGCCGAAAACTGAAGAGATGGAAGATCGTCTTTGGGAGACAGTGACGCGCCTGGCACCGCTTAATCCGGCTTTTGTTTCTGTGACCTATGGTGCGGGCGGTTCGACCCGTGAGCGCACCAATAAAACCATTGCCCGTATCATCAAAGAAACATCCATTACGCCTGCCGCGCATCTGACCTGCGTGGATGCAACTAAGGAAGAGGTCAATTCTATCGTCCGCTCCTTTGCTTCTTTGGGTGTGACGCGCTTTGTGGCGCTGCGTGGCGATCCTGCAAGCGGTATCGGTGAAGTCTATCAGCCGACACCGGGCGGCTATCAGAATGGTGCCGATCTTGTGGCCGGTCTTAAATCCATTGCCAATTTTGATATCAGCGTTTCTGCCTATCCGGAGAAGCATCCGGAAAGTCCGGATTTTGCTACTGATATTGAAATGCTGCGACGCAAAGTCGATAATGGTGCAACCCGCGCGATTACGCAGTTCTTCTTCGATAATGATCTTTATGAGCGTTATGTGGAGCGTGTGCGCCGCGCAGGCATTTATATTCCGATTATTCCGGGTGTTTTGCCGATCCATAATTTCAAGCAGGTGGCGAATTTCTCCAAACGTGCAGGAACGCGCATACCGGCATGGCTGGCAGATCGTTTTGACGGGCTGGAGAATGATCCGCAGACGCATATGCTGGTGTCAGCGGCGCTTGCAGCCGAACAGGTGAATGATCTGATTGAGCGCGGTGTAAATGATTTTCATTTCTACACGATGAACCGCTCGGATCTGGCTTTTGCGATTTGCCATTTGCTTGGCGTGAGGGCGCCGGTAGCGGCCTGAAAATATATGGGATGAAACGAAAAAGCCCTGCGGAAAAATGTTTCCGCAGGGCTTTTCGTTTTTAAAAATGACAGGACTTGATTTATCTACTTTTGCGGAATGCCAAATATGCCGGTGGTATCTGTAAAAGTGATGCCTGCAAAATGTCTCTAATTAAGACCGTAATCTGTATATTTTCTGATTATGAAACCGAAATGCAGATATCAGGTCAGCATCTGAAATTCAGATGGTGAATATGCGAGGTCAGGGAAATACACCGACAATCATTGCTGCGACAAAAACAAAAGCTGCGCAAAATACCAAGGCATTGATTGAACGCGTTAAACCCATATGGATTGCCTCCTGAGCAGGTTGTAAGTTCAGTTTTCAAATGCCGTATGAACAACATTCAAAGGCCGGAAAGTCACTCCTGACAGAACCCGATCTGAGGGAATATGCCGGAGCCGCTTCTCTTAACTCTAAACCGGAAATGCCGCTTCCAGTCTCTTTAACCACCCATGCAAGAGGCATGGTCTCACGATCAAATTGACTGTTTTTTAACTGTGTCAGCACATTTCCCGTTTGTGTCATTTTATCGACATAAACGGCCAAAGAAAAGTCTAATTTCATGGGAGGGCACTGGGCGGAGCGGCGAAGGAAGCTTTCGCAATCAATGCAGAATTTTAAACTTGTAAAAAATACAATATGTTAGGCAGGTGTCAAAAGTTTTGATGCCGCCGTAAAATTTTTTACAGACGGCATCAAAATCCCACTAAATTTATAGCTTTTCGAGCAATTCACGTGTCGGCCATGAATCGGCAGGCATGCCCAAACGCAGCTGTTCAGTGCGCACGGCATCTCTGGTCATGGTGCCGAAAACACCATCGATTCGACCCATGTCATAGCCGCGTACAACGAGCTTGTTCTGCAGTTCTTTCAGCTCTTCTGTTGAAAGACCGGCTTCCGGTGTGCCGAGCAGGAAAGGCTCGCCGCCAGCCAGACGCGCTGCGAAATAAGCGGCGGTCGTGGCATAGACGATGGATTTGTTCCATTCGACGAAAATATCAAAATTGCGGTAGGAGAGGAATGCCGGTCCTTTGCGTCCCATAGGGATGAGCAGGGAGGCGTCACCGTCATCAGCGCCGAGTGCGTTGCCATTGACAGACTTTACGCCCCAGCCGCTCCATTTCGAATGGGGCAGGCGATAGGTGCGGATGGAATTCTCCCATGGCAGATCCTGTGTCAGCTGCACAGTTTCCAGCCAAGGCTCGCCGCGCTGCCAGCCGAGTTCAGACAACATACGGGCTGCAGTCATTACCGCATCAGCCACGCTGTTGCGCAAATCTACTTTACCGTCATTGTCGCCATCGACACCGCGTTCCAGATAGTCTTTCGGCAGCAACTGCATCTGGCCGATTTCGCCTGCCCATGCGCCCATGGTGCCGGCATCCACAACGCCTTTATCCATCAGTTTCAGCAAAGCGATCAGCTGCGGACGGAAAAGCTCCGGACGGCGGCAATCATGAGCCAGCGTAACGAGCGAGTTCAGCGTGTCAAAATCGCCCTGAATAGCACCGAAGTCTGTTTCCAGCCCCCAGAATGCAGCAATCACCGGTCCCGGAACACCATAGGTGTCTTCGGCCTTTTTGAAGACATCTGCATATTTCACGAGATTTTCGCGACCTTTTTTCAGGCGCTGTTCGGAAATCAGACGTTTGGAGAATTCGGCAAAGGTCAGGTTGAAAACGGTCTGCGTGCGGTCACGCTTCAATGTGCGTTCATCAAGCCGGGCTTTATGCAGCTCTGTAAGTGCCTTGTCTGAGATGCCTGCGGCTTTGGCTTCAGTCACCACGCCTTCAAGCCAGACATTATAATCACCGCCGCAGGCCGGTTTTTCAATCGCGACAGCGGCCGGTGCGGATGGTGCTGCCGAGGGAGCCGCAGGCTGCGTTGCTGTAGCAAAAGCAAAGCTTGCAGTAGAGAGAAGAGTAGCGGCAGTCAGAAGTGGTTTAAAAACTGATCTGAAGGCAGACAGGGAGGCAGGGCGTGACATAACTCAGTTCTTTCTGCAGCAGGCCTCGGTAAGGTCTTGCTGTTTTGGTTGATCGGGCCGGTTTTGACCAGAGCGTTCAAGTTTTCTGAATTATGTCCTGCATAAACATTTTGTGAAAAAGAAGATGGTAAAGTCAGATTCACGCAGTAAAGGCGATTTTATCTGACTTTGTTGCTTTCCAGCCACTTTCTCCACTGGGCATGATTGCCCGCGAATACGTTAATATCAGCATCACCCTTGATGCCGGGAATTGTACCTGTTCCGGTATATTGCCAGAAGACCCACGGGTGAGGGCCGTATTTTTCATCCGGATGACCGGCCGTAGAGCGCAGCCAGAACGGATAATCGCGGAAACTGCGCAGGTCATTGTCATCGAAGAAATCAACCGTTGTATAGATGACCGGCTTCTTGCCGTAATGACGCTCGATCATGGTCAGGAATGTGCGCATTTCCTTGCGCACAACAGCCGGATCAGGACGAAGTTTACAGGATGGTGACAGCGGGTTCCATTCCATATCCAGAACCGGTGGCAAGGCGTTCGGGTCTTTCGGTACATTGCGGATATACCAGCGTGCCTGATCGGCTGCACTGCGACAGAAATAATAGAAATGATAGGCACTGCGCGGAATACCGGCTGCACGTGAACCTGCCCAATGTTCCGCAAAGCGGTCATCAACGCGGTCGCCGCCTTCTGTCGCTTTGATAAAGACAAAAGAAATGCCGCTGTTGCGCACCTGCTGCCAGTCAACTTTGTCCTGATATTTGGAGACATCCGTACCATGGACCGGATAATGCCACGGGGTTTTACCGGTATAGTCATGGGGCTTGCGATCATAGAAGCGCGGCGCCTTGGCACTGGAAGAAGGAAGAGCAATCCCTGTGCCGGAGACAGAACCTGCCGACGGTTTTACATCTGAAAAATCATAATCCACAGATGTACATGCACTCAGCACAAGGCTGAGAACGGCAAGTGCTGCTGGCTTCATCGGGTATCATCTCACAACAATCACAGGGAAATCATGAATGCTTTCTTACTGCAAAAGGTTAAATTTTTCCTTTAGAGGAATAAGGATAATTCCTGCCAACAGCGGGATGCAGGCGGACGCATTTTGTCTCAGCCGGTCAATGTCTTGTGCCAAACTGTTTGATTTATAAATATTTTTTGATTAGTTGGGTCATAACTTATACAGGTTTGACGGGGATACTGTCAGAATTGCCGGAATAAAAAGCGGAACAATTAAATATTTCCGGCATTAACGAGAGATTGTAAGCCGCCTTGCTGAAGGCGGTTGAGGAGGTCAAATGTATCGTCTGCTGGCTTTTATCCTTGCTGTCGGTGTGCTGACCGGTCTGGTCTTTTCCGGCGGATTTTTGACGCATGACAAGACTGCACAAAAACAACCTGACAGTGTTGCAGCCGTTATTGCTCATTCGGAGCAGGAATTGCAGTCAAAGGCCGATCAGGAACTGGCTGAAATTGACGCCAAGGCTGCACAGAACAGTGTTGCAGGCCCTGCTGTGCTTTTGCCGGAGCTGAAGAAACCACTCACAGAAGAAGATGTGAGAGTTGCGGTGCAAAAAGCAGGTGATGATGCAGAGAAAACCGCTCTGAGTGTCGGTCAGACTGCAGATCAGGCGGCGGCAGCTAAAAAAACTGCAGAAGACTTCGTGCGTGTGCGCATGGAAAGTCAGATGCGTGCGGAACAGTCATCTGCAAAATCCATGTAAAATTATAAGAGCATTCCGGCTTTCGTTTGCATTGCCGGAAATGCTTTCTCTTTATGCTGTCTCCATCTCTTTCTGTGCAATGTCCTTAGCGCTCCGGTACTGACTGTCAGCAATGTCAGCTGAATTTCATTCAACTCTTTGCGCTTGATGGTTTTCATCAGAGTTGTTTTGAATTACATAAGCTTATGTCGATTTGGTCCAGTATCGCTGATTTTTTAACGCAGACGGCTTACAGTGCGTTTTCCGGAGTGATTGAAGCCGTCCGTACCTATTTTGAGGGCGATGCGGAAACGCGCCGCCGTGTTGCTTTTTCCATCGCCATGATCGCGCTGTCTGCCAAAATGGCCAAAGCTGACGGCATTGTCTCGCAGCATGAAGTGCGGGCTTTTCAGGATATTTTTGAAGTACCGGAAAAAGAGGCGGATCACGTCTCAAGACTGTATAATCTTGCCAAGCAGGATGTGGCCGGTTTTGAGAGCTATGCCCGTCAGATTGCTTCGCTGTGCCGCTCTTCCCAGCAAAACGGCGCGGAAGAGCCTTGCGGTGCGCTTTCCGATGTTCTCGATGGTTTGTTCTATATCGCCAAAGCCGATGGCTATGTGCATGATAAGGAAATGCAGTTCCTGCGGCGTGTGGCGGAAATTTTCGGTATTGAAGAAGACGAGTTTTTGCTGATCGCCGGAAGGCACGTCAATCTCGGCCCTTCCGATCCCTATGCTGTTCTGGGTTTGACGCGCGGCGTAGGATTTACAGAGGCCAAGCAGCATTACCGCAAACTTGTGCGTCAGAACCATCCGGATCTGGTGATTGCCCGCGGTATGCCCTATGAATTTCAGAAAATAGCCAATCACCGTCTGGCTGCAATCAATGCGGCCTGGGCGACACTTGAGAAACAATTGGGTCAGCATGACTATGCAGGATAATTCAACACCGGAAGCCGGTTTGGCACAGAATAATCAGGCCGTCCCGCGCGCCTTGCTGAGCAAAGCTGACTATGAGGGCGCTGTTATTGATGCATCTGCCAATTTCGGCCCGCGTAAAGACGGTAAAGAACCGCGTTTTCTGATCCTGCATTATACGGGGCTTGCGACTGCGCAGGAGGCTCTGGATATTCTCAAATGTCCTGAACGTGAAGTCTCGGCACATTATCTCGTGCATGAAGATGGTCAGGTTGTGCAGATGGTCGCGGAAAGCGAACGCGCATGGCATGCAGGCCAGAGCTGCTGGAAAGGGGAGCGGGATATCAATTCTGCTTCTATCGGTATCGAGATTGTCAATCCGGGTGTGCTGGAGAATTTTCCGCCTTTTCCAGATGCGCAGATTTCCTCGGTGATCTCTCTCTGCCGCTCGATTTGCGAACGCTATAATATTGCGCCGGAGAATGTGCTTGCCCATTCGGATATTGCTCCGGAACGCAAGATTGATCCGGGCGAGAATTTTCCGTGGGAGACCCTGTTTAAAGCAGGCATCGGTCATTGGGTTGAACCGGCACCGATCCGCGGCGGACGGTTTTTTGCCATGGGCGATCAGGGGCAACCGGTTGAGGCTTTGCAGTCCATGCTGGCAATGTATGGCTATGATATCACCATCAATGGCGAGTTTAACGAACGGACCAAAGTGGTGCTAAGTGCATTTCAGCGCCATTTTCGCCCGATTCAGATTGATGGTGTGGCGGATATCTCGACAATTGAGACACTGCACAGGCTTATTTCGACGAATTTGCGTGAAACCGTAACCAGCTGATTTTTCAAAAGACCTTATTGTTGGCAGCAAGAAATAGTCCGCTAATGTTACAGGTTTTTGCAATCTGTGACTTGCCCCGACAATCTTCGGCTGCATTTCCCCGTCAGATACAACCTCAATTTCCTTGAGCAAGTCTGGTGATGGGGCGGACTGTTTCCCAAAAGGAAGGGCGTTGAAAGCTGGTTTTGCATGCCTTGCAAACCCTTTCGACGGATTATGCAACAGTTCCAACGGTTAAGGTTTATGATTAAAAAAATTGGATTTTTATGCGCTCTCAGCGGGGCGGTGGTTTCGTTCGGTCTGACACCAGCCATGAGTGCACCGGTACTTGAAAAAACAAATCTTGTAGACATCCTGAAAGCAAAAAAAGAAGCTTCAGAAAAGACTGCAACAAAGAAGAATGAAGCGACTAAAAACAAGGCTGATACCAGCCGTACTGCCTATCAGAAACAGGCTTCCGGTACTGCCAAAATGCCGGTTATTGAGCGTCGTTCCGCTCGCACCCGCATTGATCTGAATAATCAGATCAGCGGCAAAGCAGAAACCAAGCAGGCGCAGACAGACAAGTCAGGCAAGCCTTATTCCGGCATCATTGCCCGTTATGCATCTTCCTATGGCGTGCCGCTGGCACTGGCTCATGCGGTTGTGCGCAATGAAAGCAATTATCAGGCACATGTTCGCGGCAGCGCCGGTGAAATCGGCCTGATGCAGATCAAGCTCGGTACTGCACGCGGTCTGGGTTATACCGGTTCGGCAAAAGGTCTCTATGATCCGGCAACCAATGTGCAATATGGCATGAAATATCTTGCACAGGCACAGAAGCTCGGTGGTGGTTCAACCTGCGGCACAATTCTGAAATATAATGCCGGTCACGGCGCCAAGCGTATGAACCCGACATCTGCAAAATATTGCAGCAAAGTTAAAGACTTCATGCGTTCATTCTAAGAGCACAATTGCGACCGTTAACTGAGGTCAGTTAACTGCAAATGCTCTATGCCTGTTTATATTCAGGCTCTGGCGGGATGTTTTGTACGCCATAACCTAAATCTAAACAGCCCTTACACAGCAGGGCTGAGATTTTATACAAAAGCTGGGTTTCCGTCGCCGGAGCCCAGCTTTTTTATTGCGTTTTATGACAGATCAAGCCTATAGACGCATGTCAGCCGGTCGGGCAGCCGCGCTTGTTCAATACCGAAAGGTGGCAAGTGAGGAAAGTCCGGGCTCCATGGAAACACGATGCCGGGTAACGCCCGGCGAGGGTGACCTCAGGGAAAGTGCAACAGAGAGCAGACCGCCTGCCATCGCCCGTAAGGGCATCGGGCAGGTAAGGGTGAAAGGGTGGGGTAAGAGCCCACCGCGCTGCCGGTAACGGGAGTGGCACGGTAAACCCCATCGGGAGCAAGACCGAATAGGGACGGCGCATCAGGCTTCGGTCTGGTAATCAGTTTCCGGATAGCCGTCCGGGTGGGTTGCAAGAGGCGGGTGGCGACATCCGTCCCAGATGAATGGCTGCCGCGTCGGGCTGGAAACAGTCCGGCCATACAGAACCCGGCTTACAGACCGGCTGACAATTCTGTTTAAATTATTTCGGCATAAGATGCTGCACAAAGCGCCATTTTAACCGCTGATAAATCATAACTGTGCCCGTATAATAACCCTTCCTTAATATTAATATTGGATAAATTTATTCACGGCGTATTGCGTGTCCGGCCGGCTGCGCAGTCGCAAAAATCGATAATATGGCAACGTTCGGAGCAGTTTTTGCGCCTGCGTTGACGCCTACCTTACCCCGGTGGTATTTCTTAATGCAGTTTGTTGCGTCCAGACTTTGTTCAGTTTCCAGACATTTTGTGCTGCATCCGGTATTGGCCGGTATGCAAAATGCTGAAATCTGCAGCCGCGGTTTAACCGTTGGCGGGCAAGGATCTGCCGTTCTCACGCTGGGTCCGCTGAAGAAAGCAAAACAATGACAGGACCGAAGGAAATTATGGTTCCGGAAGCGCAGGCAGACAAACTGACACCGCACGCTGATACACAGGCGGGCGCATCAGAGCATGAAGATTATTCCCGCCATATTCCGGTTATGCTGGAAGAGGTTGTCAGTGCTTTGCAGCCTGAAGCCGGTAAACTCTATGTGGACGGCACTTTCGGTGCCGGCGGCTACACAAAACGAATTCTCAAAACCGGTGCCGAAGTTTTGGCCATTGACCGCGACCCGAATGCAATTGCTGCCGGACAGGCGGTGGTTGCAGAATATCAAGGACGTTTGCGTCTGGTGCAGGCACGCTTTTCCCAGATGGAAGATGTGCTGAGCGATGTGCAGCCTGATGGTGTTGTGCTGGATATCGGCGTTTCCTCTATGCAGATTGACGAGGCCGATCGCGGTTTTTCTTTCCAGAAAGACGGGCCGCTGGATATGCGCATGTCCTCGCAGGGCCTGAGTGCTGCTGATGTGGTTAACCAGTATAAAATGGGTGATCTGGCACGCATCTTTAATTTTCTCAGTGAGGAACGTCATGCCGGACGCATTGCGCGCATGATCGAAAAACGCCGCGAGAGCGAACCTTTCAACCGCACCCGTGATCTCGCTAATGCGATTGAGATGCTGGTCGGGCGTCATCCGAAAGACCGTATTCATCCGGCGACCCGTGTTTTTCAGGCGCTGCGTATTTATGTGAATGACGAGCTGGGTGAACTGGCGCGTGCATTGATTGCTGCAGAACGCTCGCTGAAACCGGGCGGTCGTCTGGTTGTTGTGACATTCCACTCGCTGGAAGACCGTATTGTGAAGCGTTTCTTTGCAGACCGTGCGGGCGGCGGCGGCGGCTCGCGCCATTTGCCGGAGGCGCATATGCGTCACGGCAGCTTCGCGCCTGCAGTCAAAGGCGCGGTGGGTGCCAGCGAGGAGGAGGCGGAGCGCAATCCGCGCGCGCGTTCGGCCAAGCTGCGTGCCGGTATCCGCACAGAATATCCGCCGCTTAAAGCGGATTACAGTATTTTCGGCCTGCCAACCCTGCCTGTTCTGCCAGAAACTGATAATGCGAAGAGGAAATCATCATGATGCGAACTATAGATATTATATTGATCGCAGTCATGCTGGTAGCGGCAACCGTGACCTATAAGATCAAACATGATGCTGAAAAGCAGGTGGTTGAGATCAAGAAAATTCAGCGCCAGATCGCCTTTGAAAAAGACACGATCAATCTGCTGAAAGCCGACTGGAGCCTGATGACCCAGCCGAACCGTTTGCAGCGTTTGTCTGATATTTATCAGTCACAGCTGAAACTGCAGCCGGTTGATGTGACGCAGATCGGTTTGTTCGATGATATTCCGATGAAACAGGCTGATGATATTGAAAAGCTGATCGGCGGCAGCGCCGATCTGATTGCATCTGTTGATACGATGAGCACAGGCAGTGTTGCGCAAACTGCACCGGCGGGTGCGGTTTCAAATGCGGCACCGATGCGTGTTGTGGTTCCGGGAGTGCGGCCATGAGCGGAAAAAGCAGCTGGTTCCGGCGTAAAAATAAAAAGTCCTCATCAGATGATGCTCCGGTTCTGGGACAGGCACCTGAATTTGACAGTGCCGCGCTCGAGAGTGAGCGCGGCATTGCCACGTCTCCGCTCAATGACAGTGTTGCCTTTGCCGGAAACCGCAAAAAACACGGAAACCGTGCGCGTAATCGTCTGATTATGGCGATTTCCTGCTTTGTCGGTATTTATGCGGTGATTGGCGGCCGTCTCGTTTATTACGGTATGCAGGGTGGCGATAATGAAGGTTATCGCGCCGGTGCGGCCAGCACGCTTGCAGCACGGCCGGATATTCTTGACCGCAATGGCGAAGTTCTGGCGACGGATATCAAAACCGCTTCGCTCTATGCCGAGCCGAAAAAAATTGCCGATCCGGACGAAACTCTGGAATTGCTGGCAACGGTTCTGCCGAATCTTGACTGGGAAAGCACCTATCGCCGTCTGAAAAGCGGTGCGGGCTTTGTGTGGATTCAGCGCGGTCTGACACCGCGTCAGCAAAGCCAGATCATGGCGCTGGGTGTGCCGGGTATCGGTTTCCGCACAGAGAAATCCCGTTTCTATCCGGGCGGGCCTACGGCTTCTCATATTGTCGGTCTGGTCAATATCGACAATCAGGGTATTGCCGGTATGGAAAAATATATCGACAGTCAGGGCTTAAGCGATCTGCGTATGGCAGGCCTTGCCCAGCCGGATAATCTCGAGCCGTTCCGCCTGTCGATTGATCTGCGTGTGCAGCATATTATGCGCGACGAACTGGTGCGCGCTGTTGAAAAATATCGTGCGATTGCTGCCGGTGCTGTGGTGCTGAATGCCAAGACCGGTGAAGTGGTTGCTATGGCTTCGGTGCCGGATTTTGATCCGAATAATCCGTATAATGCGCTGGAGAAAGACCGTCTGAACCGGATGTCTGCCGGTACTTATGAAATGGGCTCGACGATCAAGAGCTTCACCACAGCGATGGCTCTGGATTCCGGTAAGTTCAATCTGGAAAGCAAGTTTGATGCGACCCGACCGATCACGATTGGTCGTCAGACCATCCGCGACTTCCACGGTAAAGCCCGTTGGCTGACACTGGCAGAAGTGTTTATTTATTCCTCCAATATCGGTTCGGGTAAAGAAGTTGACGCGATTGGTATTGAAGGCCATCGCGAGTTTCTGAAGCGCGTCGGTTTGCTGGATCGTATGCAGACCGAATTGCCGGAAGTGGCACGTCCTGTTGAGCCGCGCGTGTGGAAGAAGGTACACTCCATTACCATTTCCTATGGTCACGGTATGATGACCACGCCTTTGCAGACGGCCGTTGCTGCTGCGGCGCTGGTCAATGGCGGCAAGCTCATTCCGCCGACATTCCTGCCACGCACACAAGACGAGGCCAATGCTGTTGCCACACAGGTTCTGAAGCCTAAAACCAGCGATGATATGCGTTATCTCTATCGTCTCAATTCCGAGATCGGTTCCGGTCGTCGTGCTGAGGTAAAGGGCTATCGCGTTGGCGGTAAAACCGGTACAGCGGAAAAGGTTATTAACGGCCGTTATTCCAAAGATGTCCGTTTTAATGCGTTTCTTGCTGCATTCCCGATGGATGACCCGACCTATGTGGTTCTGACCATTATCGATGAACCAAAACCGGAGGAAGGCAAACTTTCTGCGACCGCCGGACTCAATGCTGCCCCAATGGTTGCAAATATCATCCGCCGGTCAGCATCATTTCTAGGGGTGTCGCCTGATTTTGCGCAGGATAATGCACCAATTCTGGCAGCTTATGAGAATGACTGATCTGAGCAGGGGATCAATGTGACGTAATAATGCCTTGAGCACTTATTATGTCACATGAAATGAATTCAAAATCGGGATCTGAATGGCATGAAACTTCAAGATATCGCAGCCTATGTAAATGATATGACGGACTCAGTCGTGCAGACTGAGATTTCCGGATTGAGTTCCGATTCCCGTAAGGTACAGAAGGGCAGCTTGTTTGCGGCTCTGAAAGGCGTGAAAAATGACGGTTCGGCCTATGCTGCTGATGCTGTCAAACGCGGTGCAGTTGCAATTCTGGCCGATGAAGACATGAATGCCGAGGGCATCACTGTGCCGGTGCTGCGCAGCAAAGACCCGCGCCATGCGCTGGCAATGGCTGCTGCAAAATTCTATGGTAAACAACCGCAGATTATGACTGCTGTTACCGGTACCAGCGGCAAAACCTCCGTTGCTTCCTTCACCCAGCAGATTTGGGCCTATGCAGGTTTTGCGGCAGCAAGCATTGGTACGACCGGCGTTTTCTCCCCGACACGGAATGAATATGGCTCGCTGACAACACCGGATCCGGTGGAGCTGCAGAAACTTCTCGCAGAGCTGGCGGATGAAGGTGTGACCCATGCCTGTATGGAAGCCTCATCGCATGGACTGGATCAGCGCCGTCTGGACGGTGTGAAACTGACAGCCGCAGCTTTCACCAATCTCGGCCGCGATCATATGGATTATCATCCGACGGTTGAAGATTATCTTGGCGCAAAAATGCGCCTGTTTGATACGCTGCTGCCAAAAGGTGCTCCCGCGATTATTTTTGCTGATGATGTCTTTTCACCGCAGGCGATTGCAGCCGCTGTTGCTGCCGGTTCTGATGTGAAAACCGTTGGCCGTAAAGGTGATTTCATTACGCTGAAACGCGTGGAGCACGAGCGCCATCGCCAGCATGTTGAGCTGAGCCATGCCGGTAAGATTTACGAATTTGCTTTGCCGCTGGCGGGTGATTTTCAGGTGGCGAATGCGCTGGTTGCTGCCGGTCTGGCAATTGTCTCCGGTGTGCCTGCGGATGCGGCTTTCCGTGCATTGGAGCGTCTGAAAGGTGCGCCGGGTCGTCTGGATCTGGTCGGTTCGACTGAAGACGGCGTGCCTGTCTATGTGGACTATGCCCATAAGCCAGACGCGCTGGAAAATGTGCTGACTTCAGTTCGCCCGTTTACCACCGGCCGTGTGATCGTAGTATTTGGCTGCGGCGGTGACCGCGACAAGGGCAAGCGTCCGATCATGGGAGAAATCGCCACCCGTCTGGCCGATGTGGTGATTGTCACCGACGATAATCCGCGTTCGGAAGTACCGGCTACTATCCGCTCAGAAATTCTGGCTGCGGCACCGGATGCACTGGAAATCGGTGACCGTCATGAAGCTATCCGCCATGCCGTGCTGCTCGCACAGGCAGGCGATACAGTTATTATTGCGGGCAAGGGGCATGAAGAAGGGCAGACCATCAATGATGTGACGCTGCCATTCTCCGATCATGCAGAAGTTGCCCGCTCGCTTGAGGCGCGTTTTAAATGAGTGATTTGCTTTGGAAATCGTCTGACATGGTAAAAGCGATGGAAGGGCGGCCGGTCGGCCACCTTCCTGAAGGTATTACCGGTATTTCAATCGATTCCCGCACGCTGCGGAAGGGTGAAGCCTTTTTCGCGATTAAAGGTGATGTGTTTGACGGGCATGATTTTGCAACCGCTGCTATGGCTGCCGGTGCAGGCCTGCTGGTTGTGACCGAAGCGCGTTTGCCTGCTCTGGGTAAATTACAGGTGCCGATGATTGTGGTGGATGATGTGCTGGCCGCACTGACCCGTCTTGGCATTGCTTCCCGCGCACGCTCCAAAGCGCAGATCATTGCTGTTACCGGCTCTGTGGGTAAAACCACCACCAAAGAAGCTCTGCGCCATGTTCTGTCTGATTGCGGCAAGGTTCATGCTTCCGCCGCTTCATTCAATAATCACTGGGGTGTGCCGCTGACTTTGGCACGTATGCCGGAAGATACCGATTATGGTGTCTTTGAAATCGGCATGAACCATCATGATGAAATTCGCCCGCTGGTGAAAATGGTTCAGCCGCATGTGGCTGTCATTACGCTGATTGCGCCTGCGCATCTGGGGCATTTTGCTAATCTCGAAGAAATTGCTGTTGCCAAAGCGGAGATTTTCGAAGGCGTGCTGCCCGGTGGTTATGCACTGCTGAACCGCGATGACAAACGCTTCAAACAGCTGGAAGCGCTGGCAACAGCTGCCGGTATTGAGCACATCACCACATTCGGTGAAAATGCCCGTTCAACCTACAAGCTGCGTGATCTGGTGATGAAGACGGATTGCTCCTGCATCACGGTTTCGCTCGGCGGTCAGGAAGCGGCTGTGAAGATCAGTGCTCCCGGCCGGCATATCGTACAGAATATGCTGGCGGTGATGGGCGCTGCACATCTGGTTGGCGCGGATATGACGAAAGTTGTGCTGGCGCTGGCAAGTCTGCAGGCTGAAGCCGGACGCGGTGCGCAATATCGTCTACGCCATGGTGACGGCACATTCACGCTGATTGATGAGAGCTATAATGCCAATCCGGCATCCATGCGCGCTGCACTATCACTGCTTGAGACTACAGAGCCGCAAGGCGAGGGGATCGAGAAGGGACGGCGCATTGCAGTGCTTGGCGATATGCTGGAACTGGGCAAGCAATCTTCCAAGCTGCATGGTGATCTGGCACGCCCGATTGTGGATGCGCATGTGAATATGCTTTTCATCGGCGGCGCGCATATGAGTGCCCTGAAATCCGCAATGCCTGCAGAAATTCAGGTTGAGTATCGGGAAAGCGTTGACGAACTGCTTCCACTTGTAGTCAAAGCAGTGCGTCCCGGAGATGTGGTGATGATTAAATCGTCAAAGTCGATCGGCTTTGTGAAAATCGTCAATGCGTTGCTGAAAAAATATGCCGTCTCTGAGGCCGCAGAATAAACAGGCCGGTTTTATGCGCAAAGTATAAAACCGGATTTTCCATATACAGTCATAGCTGGCTGCTAAAGAATAACAGGAACTAAGCACTGCATTTCTTGTGTAATGCGATGTGTTAAAGTGCCGATACCGACCTGAAGGGCATTCACCCGATGCTGATGTTATTAGCCAATGCTGCGGATCATCTATCGTTTTTCAACGTATTCCGCTATATTACTTTCCGCACCGGCGGTGCACTGATTACATCAGCTTTGCTGGTCTTCTTACTTGGGCCACGCATTATTGACAGTTTGCGCGTCCGGCAGGGGCGCGGTCAGCCGATCCGTGCTGACGGCCCGCAGACTCACTTCAAAAAAGCCGGTACGCCGACCATGGGCGGATTGATGATCCTGTTCGGAACATTGGCTTCGGTCATGCTCTGGGGCAATCTCAAAAGCGTTTATGTCTGGGTTGTGCTGCTGGTAACAATCAGCTTCGGTGCTATCGGTTTCTACGATGACTATCTGAAAGTGACAAAACAGTCGGATAAAGGTTTTTCCGGCAAGGCGCGTCTCGGGCTTGAGTTCATCATTGCTGCAATTGCTGCCTATGTCATCATGCGCACCGGTCAGGAGCCGTTTTCGTCCTCGCTGACATTCCCGTTCCTGAAAGGCATGTTGCTGGATCTGAGCTGGTTCTTCATTCCTTTTGCCGCTTTTGTCATGGTTGGTTCCGGTAATGCGGTCAACTTTACCGATGGTCTTGATGGGCTGGCGATTGTGCCGGTGATGGTTGCCGCGGCTTCTTTCGGATTTATCGCTTATCTGTCAGGTAACGCGATTTTTGCTGATTACCTGCAAATCCATTTTGTGCCGGGCACTGGTGAGCTGGCGGTTATTCTCGGCGCGGTTATTGGTGCCGGTCTGGGTTTCCTCTGGTTCAACGCTCCGCCTGCCGCGATCTTTATGGGTGATACCGGTTCGCTTGCGCTGGGCGGTATGCTGGGTGCGGTTGCGGTTGCGACCAAGCACGAAATCGTGCTGGCAATCATCGGCGGCCTGTTCGTTATGGAAGCACTGTCGGTGATTATTCAGGTTGGCTGGTTCAAACTGACCGGCAAGCGTGTGTTTCTGATGGCACCTATCCATCACCATTTTGAGAAAAAAGGCTGGACTGAGAGTCAGGTGGTTATCCGCTTCTGGATCATCGCGATTATTCTGGCGATGATCGGTCTTTCAACGCTGAAACTGCGTTAAATAAATTGTAAAACACACGTAATCCGAATGGTTTTGTTAACCATTCGGATTAAATTATATATTGAATATTATTGTCGACTGGCGGCCTGATTATGATCCCGACACTGACCCTCAAAGATAAAGCCGTTGCGCTGTTTGGCCTTGGCGGTTCCGGTATTGCAACAGCTAAAGCTATGATCGCCGGTGGCGTGAAGGTTGTGGCATGGGATGATAATCCAGACAGTGTTACCCGTGCGGTAGCGGAAGGCATTCTCACACAGAATTTGCGCGAAGCAGACTGGTCGGGCTTCAGTGCATTTATCCTCTCTCCCGGTGTGCCGCTGACCCATCCGCAGCCGCATTGGAGCGCGGAACTGGCACATCAGGCGCAGGTGCCGGTTATCGGTGATGTCGAACTGTTTTGTCGTGAGCGTAATGCAGTGCTGGCTGCAGGCGATGATGTGCCATTTGTCGCCATTACCGGCACCAATGGCAAATCCACTACAACTGCGTTGATTGCCCATATTATCAAAGCCTCAGGCCGTGATATGCAACTCGGCGGCAATATCGGTACTGCTGTGCTGTCGCTTGAAGCACCGGCAGATGGCCGTAATTATGTGGTTGAGTGTTCGTCCTATCAGATTGATCTGGCACCTTCACTCAATCCGACAGCGGGTATTTTACTGAACCTGACGCCCGATCACCTCGACCGTCACGGTACGATGGAAAATTATGCCGCCATTAAAGAACGTCTGGTTGCAGGCAGTGATACGGCGATTGTCGCCATTGATGATACTTATTGTGTTGCCATTGCTGACCGGCTGGAAAAAGCTGGCAAGAAGCTGATCCGTTTCTCCAAAGATCAGGTTTTGCAGGACGGTTATTATGCGCAGGGCGCGCAGATTTGTCGTGCACAGAATGGCAAGACCGAATTGCTGTTGTCGCTGGAGGGCATCGGTTCTCTGCGCGGCGCACATAATGCACAAAATGCTTTGGCAGCAATCATTGCCTGCCTGACTGTTGGTCTGAGCCTTGACGAAATCCGCGCCGGTCTGCGTAGTTTTCCGGGGCTTGCTCATCGTATGGAGCAGGTCGGCCATCAGGGTAAAACCCTGTTTATCAATGATTCAAAAGCCACCAATGCGGAAGCAACTGCGCCCGCGCTGTCGTCTTTCCCGCAACTTTACTGGATTGCGGGCGGTCTGCCGAAAAGCGGTGGTATTGAAAGCCTGCGCATCTTCTTCCCGCGCATTACCAAAGCCTATCTGATCGGTGAAGCGGCAGCGCAATTTGCGGCTACTCTGGGCAATGATGTGCCGTTTGAAATCAGCCATACGCTGGATGCCGCGATTGATCATGCAGCCTTGGATGCGGCGCAGGATGTGGCTGATGAGCCGGTTGTGCTGTTGTCGCCGGCCTGTGCCAGCTTTGACCAGTTTCCGAATTTTGAAAAGCGCGGCGCAGCATTCCGCGATAAAGTTATGACGCTGCAGGGATTTGCACCGATCGGGAGGGCAGACTGATGGTTAGCCGCGTAGACAGAGGCCCTGTCGCCAATTGGTGGTGGACGATTGACCGTTATTTTCTGGCTGCCTGTCTGGCACTGATGGGACTTGGCATTTTGCTGTCCTATGCCGCCAGTCCTGCGGTGGCAGAGCGTATTGGTCTGGACAGTTTTCACTTTGTTGAGCGCCAGATCTTTTTCATGATCCCTGCGCTGATCGCTATGATTGGTACGTCATTTCTCAGCCCGCGTCTGGTGCGCCGTTTTGCATTGGCTCTGCTTGGTATTTCTCTGTTGCTGATGGTTGCAGCCCTGTTTTTCGGGATTGAAGTCAAAGGTGCGCGGCGCTGGGTCTCTCTGGCCGGAGTTTCCATCCAGCCGTCCGAGTTTATGAAACCGGCTTTTGTGGTGATTTGTGCATGGTTGTTCTCCGAACAGGAGCGCAGCGGCGATATGCCGGGCAGTTTTATGGCGCTTATCCTGTTCGGTCTGGTTGCAACACTGCTGATGGCACAGCCGGATTTCGGGCAAACCACGCTGACAGCCGTGAGCTGGGGCGCTATGTTCTTTCTGGCGGGCATGTCATGGATGTGGATTGTCGTCTTTGGCGGCGGTGCGGTTGTGCTGGGCTTGGGTGCCTATACATTCCTTCCCCATGTGGCGGGTCGTATTGACCGCTTTATGACCGGTGAAGGTGACACGTTTCAGGTTGATACCGGCCGCGAAGCGATTATCAGCGGCGGCTGGTTCGGGCAGGGGCCGGGTGAAGGGACGATCAAACGTATTATCCCTGACAGCCATACGGACTTTATTTTCTCGGTGGCTGCGGAAGAATACGGCATTATCCTGTGTATTCTGATTATGCTGCTATTCGCCTTTATCGTTATTCGCGGGCTTGTTGTTGCCATGAGAGAGCGTGATGCTTTCTCGCGTCTGGCCATTTCCGGTATTGTGATTTTGTTCGGCTTCCAGTCGATCATCAATATGGCTGTGAACCTGCATTTGATGCCTGCCAAAGGGATGACACTGCCGTTTATTTCCTATGGCGGTTCATCGCTGGTGGCGATTGCAATTACGATGGGTTTTCTGCTGGCGCTGACACGTCAAAATCCTGAGCGCCGTATGTCTGCTTCGCTGAAAGGTGCGGGCGAACGTATTCCTGTGCTTTAAATTATAAGACGAATTGCGCAGTTCCGGCGATGATTGTTCGGGACTGCCTGTTAAAAAAATACAGAACGGATGATGATGACAAAAGGTGTTATCGTTTTGGCAGCGGGTGGTACCGGCGGGCATTTGTTTCCTGCTGAGGCGCTCGCGCATGAGCTGACAAAAGACGGTTATGATGTGCATCTGGTAACCGACAAACGTGCACAGCGTTTTGTTTCCGGTTTTGATGAAAATCATGTCCATGTCGTGCGTTCCGCAACCATTGCCGGTAAAAATCCGATTGCACTGGCGAAGACATTTTACAGCTTGTGGCAGGGCAATCTCGATTGCCGCAAGCTTTTCCGCCGTCTGAACCCAAAACTGGTTGTTGGTTTCGGTGGCTATCCGACCCTGCCGCCGCTCTATGCGGCATCGCGCATGAATATTCCGACCATTATCCATGAGCAGAATGCGGTGATGGGACGTGCCAATAAAGGTCTGTCTGCCCGCGTGACAGCGATTGCCGGTGGTTTCCTGTCGGCAGAGAGCGGCACTCATGCGGCTAAAACGGTGCAGACAGGCAATCCGGTGCGCCCGAGCGTTATGGCGCAGACCAATGTTGCTTATAAGCCTTCGGTAGAACCGGATGTTTTCCGCTTGCTGGTTTTTGGCGGCAGTCAGGGCGCGCAATATTTTTCTACCGTGGTGCCTGCCGCGATTGCTCTGCTTGAGATTGACGAGCGTGAAAGACTGTTTGTCACTCAGCAGGCACGCCCTGAAGATGAAGTGATTTGCCGTAAAGCCTATGAAAAGCTGGGCGTTAAAGCACAGGTCGCACCATTCTTCGGTAATCTGCCGGAGATGATGGCGCAGGCGCATTTCGTTCTCTCCCGTTCCGGTGCTTCTACCGTTTCTGAAATTGCAGCAATTGGCCGTCCGAGCCTGCTGGTGCCGTTTCCGTTTGCCCTTGACCACGATCAGGCCGCCAATGCCGAGGCGCTGGCAAAAGCCGGTGGCGGTGAGGTTATCCGTCAGGCAGAACTGAAGCCGGAAAAACTGGCAAAAATCCTGATTGCAGCGCTGAATGAGCCGCAAAGACTGGCAGATATGGCAGCGCGGGCAAAAAGTTCAGGTCGTCCTGATGCAACACGGTTGCTTGCTGATCTTGTCGAGGCTATTGCAGCAGGATTGTCTGTTTCTGATTATAAGCAAGGAAAACGCGTATGAAAATGCCTCTGAATATTGGTCTGGTTCATTTTATCGGGATCGGCGGCATTGGCATGAGCGGCATTGCGGAAGTGCTGCATAATCTGGGCTATAAAGTTCAGGGCTCAGATCAGGCTGACAGCGCCAATGTGCAGCGTCTGCGTGACAAGGGCATTGAGGTTTTTGTCGGTCATAAAGCCGAGAATATCGGCAAGGCTGATGTGGTTGTTGTCTCCACTGCTATCCGTCCGAATAATCCGGAGCTGGTTGAAGCGCGGGAAAATCTGCTGCCAATCGTGCGCCGTGCGGAAATGCTGGCCGAGCTGATGCGCTTCCGTCAGGCAATTGCCATCGGCGGTACCCATGGCAAAACCACCACGACCTCGATGGTTGCAACGCTTCTGGAAGCCGGTCATCTTGACCCGACTGTTATCAATGGCGGCATCATCAATGCCTATGGCACCAATGCCCGTATGGGTGAGGGTGAGTGGATGGTGGTCGAGGCCGACGAGAGCGACGGTACTTTTCTGAAGCTGCCTGCTGATATTGCGGTTATTACCAATATTGATCCTGAGCATCTCGACCATTACGGCTCGTTCGATAATGTACGCGCGGCTTTCCGCCAGTTTGTTGAGAATGTGCCATTCTATGGTTTCGGCGTTATGTGCCTTGATCATCCGGAAGTTCAGGCGCTTGTCAGCCGTATCGAAGACCGCCGCGTGATTACCTATGGTGAAAATCCGCAGGCCGATGTGCGTTTCTCCAATCATCGCATGGATGGTGCCGTTTCGGTGTTTGATGTCGTAATCCGCGATCGCAAGGGCGAAGTCGTTGAGATCAAGGATTTGCGTCTGCCGATGCCGGGTCGTCATAATGTGTCCAATGCGACTGCAGCCATTGCTGTGGCGCATGAGCTTGGTCTGACTGCTGATGATATCCGCAAAGGTCTGTCGGGCTTTGGTGGTGTTAAGCGTCGCTTTACCCATACCGGTTCGTGGAACGGCGTTGAAATCTTTGACGATTACGGCCATCATCCAGTGGAAATCAAAGCTGTGCTGAGAGCTGCCCGCGAAGCCGCGCCTAAGCGCGTGATTGCGATTGCCCAGCCGCACCGCTTTACGCGTCTGGCGAGCCTGTTCGACGATTTCTCCACCTGCTTCAATGATGCGGATACAGTGATGATTGCGCCGGTTTATACCGCTGGTGAAGATCCGATTGAGGGCGTGACCTCGGAAGCCTTGGTCAGCAAGATCAAAACTGCCGGTCACCGCGATGCACGCTATCTGGAAGACCCTGCGCATTTGCCTGAAGCGATTAAAGCACTGGCACAGGAAGGCGATTTTGTCGTGTTCCTCGGTGCCGGTAATATCACGCAATGGGCATACGCATTGCCTAAGCAATTAGGTGGTACAAGCGCTGCCTGAGTGTCTGATCCAAAAGTCGCCCGACTTGGCTGCAAATGGCAATTTTCTCCGCTTCCGTACTCACGTACAATATGTACGCTCCGTTCGGATGCTCTAAAATCACCATTTTCGCTTGCGTCTGCCGCTTTTTGATTCAGACACTGAAATGTAGCGGACTTAAAAAAATACCGGTACGGATCAGGGATAATGCCTTGATCCTGCCGCCTTTCTCCTGACCTTATCCGAATTGTTGCGATGCTTATAATCCGGAAAATTTGAAGTCCGGATCGATTTAAGAGAGATGGTTGAAAATGGCTGTAAAGCTTGATGGTGAAGCGCTGTTAAAGCAGCTTGAAAAACCTTTGTCCGGTATTCGCGGACGTCTGACGCCAAATTCCGGCATGGATAAGATCACATGGTTTCGTGCCGGTGGCCCTGCGGAAGTTTTGTTTCAGCCTGCGGATGAAGATGATCTGGCAGAATTCCTGAAAAATGTGCCGGAAGAAATTCCGGTGATGACTGTCGGTATCGGCTCGAACCTGCTGGTGCGTGAAGGCGGTATTCCGGGCTTTGTGGTGCGTTTGTCTGCCAAAGGCTTTGGTGAGGTCGAGCGGGTGTCGGATACGCGTCTGCGTGCCGGTACGGCCACGCCTGACAAGCGTGTGGCTGCGGCAGCGCTTGAAGCTGAAATTGCCGGTTTCCATTTCTATCACGGTATTCCGGGCGGTATCGGCGGTGCATTGCGTATGAATGCCGGTGCCAATGGTGTTGAAACCTGTGAACGTGTTGTCGAAGTGCGCGCGCTTGACCGTAAAGGCAATCTGCACATTCTGAGTAATGCGGATATGGGCTATGCCTATCGCCATTGTTCCGCGCCGAAAGATCTGATTTTCACCAGTGCGCTGTTTGAAGGACCGCGCGGCGAAGCGGCTGCAATCCGCGCTGCCATGGATGAAGTGCAGAACCATCGTGAGACTGTGCAGCCGATCCGCGAGAAGACCGGCGGCTCAACTTTCAAAAATCCTGAAGGCACATCTTCGTGGAAAGAGATCGATAAAGCCGGTTGCCGTGGTTTCACTGTCGGCGGTGCGCATATGTCGAATATGCACTGCAATTTCATGATTAATGGCGATAATGCCACCGGTTATGATCTGGAGCTGCTGGGCGAGACTGTGCGCAATAAAGTGCGTGCGAATTCCGGTATTAATCTCCATTGGGAAATCCGTCGTCTCGGCCAGTTCCTCGAAGGACGCGAAGTCACCGAATTTCTCGATTAATCTTTTGCGCTTTTGCAGTGGTCGTTCTGTTTTAGGGAAGGCCGCTGAAGTTCTGTAAAGTCACCGCTGTTTTCTCTGATTTGGGAGGGCAGCGGTGATTTGTTTTTGAGGGGCGATTTACGCGGTTTTGCGGGTGATTTGCCCCTGTCAAGAGTCCTGTCTTTGCATTTTGCTAAAATAAATTTCCGCACAAACTAATTATCAAAAAACCATAATAAATCAGTAGTTTCACCCGAATCTGATTCGGATCTTGCAGTCGTAATTTTTTGTAAGGGCTTGCCATAGAATCAACTCTCTGATTCTTATAGTGAACAAGCGTTAGTGATTTGGGTCGGCAAGTTAATTTTGCCTTGGGGTTCTGCGGAAATCTTCCGCCGGAGCGCTGTATGATTGTCTGAATTTTGGTTCAGTTTTTTGATTGTGCGGCGTGCCAGGGAATATTTTTAATGTGTTTTGCGTGTCTGTTCGACATGCGGCTCAGCTCCGGCGGGCTTAGAGTTTTGTTTTATGTGTATCAGCGTTGCTGGCAGAGGGGACATGGTTAAAATGACAGGTAAACATGTTGCTGTCTTGATGGGCGGGTTTTCATCGGAGCGTCCGGTCAGTCTTTCCTCGGGTGCTGCCTGCGCCAAAGCGCTTGAAGAGCAGGGCTATCGTGTGACGCGTGTTGATGTCGGCCGCGATGTGGCTGCTGTTCTTGCTGAATTGAAGCCTGATGTTGCGTTTAACGCATTGCACGGTCCTTTTGGTGAGGACGGTGCCATTCAGGGTATTCTCGAATATCTGCAAATTCCTTACACGCATTCCGGTGTGCTGGCCTCGGCGCTGGCAATGGATAAGGGGCGTGCCAAGCTTGTTGCCGGTGCTGCCGGCGTGGCTGTCGCACCGTCGCGCGTGATGAACCGTTTTGATATTGGCAATCAGCATCCGATGCAGCCGCCTTATGTGGTGAAGCCGGTGCGTGAAGGTTCCAGCTTTGGTGTGGTGATCGTGCGCGAAGGGCAGAGCGCTCCGCCGCAGATTCTCGGTTCGGATGAATGGAAATACGGCGATGAGGTTATGGTCGAGCGCTATGTCGCCGGACGTGAATTAACCTGCGCTGTGATGGGGGATCGTGCCCTTGGTGTGTGTGAGATCATTCCGCTGGCACATTCCTTCTACGATTATGACTCAAAATATGCAGATGGTGGCTCGCGGCATGAATGTCCTGCGAAAATTTCACCAAATATTTACCAAAAAATACAAATAATGGCACTTCAGGCACATCAGGCAATCGGATGTCGCGGCGTGAGTCGTTCCGATTTCCGTTTTGATGAGAACGGCTCCGGTGACGGTGAGCTGATCTGGCTTGAAGTGAATACGCAGCCGGGCATGACGCCGACCTCTCTGGTGCCGGATATTGCCAAGGCTGAAGGGTATTCATTCGGTGAGTTGTTGAGCTGGATGGTGGAGGATGCCTCGTGCATGCGATAAAGGCGAGATCTGACAGAAGTAATCGTGATGCGATGATGTCCCGTACATCACTTTCGCACGGTGGTGCTTTTGTTCTTCCGCGTTTTCTGCGCAAGCCTTTCCGTATTGCCTCGCGCCTGTTCGGCGGCGGGGTTAATGTTCCGCGTTATGCGGGCACTTTCGGCATGATCGGTTTTCTGAGTGCGACCGGTATTTACGGTATGGTCATCGGTAACCATACACATGAGGTTGTGAAAGCAACGGCATCAACTTTCGGTTTTGCAATCGAGAAGGTGAGCGTTGCCGGTAATAATGAAACCTCTGAAATTGATATTCTTGAAAAGCTCGGACTGGACGGAGAGACATCTCTTATCGGTTTCAATGCGGATGAGGCACGTCAGGCGATTGAAACATTGCCTTGGGTCGCCGGTGTTGAAATCCGCAAAGTCTATCCGGGTTCTGTTGTGGTTTCCCTGCAGGAGCGTAAGGCATTTGCAGTCTGGCAGTCCGGCCGTGATTTGCTGCTGGTGGATGAAGAAGGCAAGCCGATCGTTCCGCTGAACGGTTCCCGTTATGCCTCGCTGCCGCTGGTGGTGGGCGAAGGTGCGCAGAAGCGCGGCAAGGCTTTTATTGAAACAGTTGCAGCCTATCCTGATCTGGCCGCCAAAGTGCGTGCCTATGCGCGGGTTTCTGACCGCCGCTGGGATTTGTTGTTTGATAATGGTGTGCGGGTTTTGTTGCCTGAGCAGGATGTAAAGCGTGCTCTGGCAGAGGTTGAAACCCTGCAGCGGACTAAAAATATTCTTGGTCGGGATATTCTCAGCCTCGACATGCGTCTGGATGACCGTGTGACAGTACAGCTCACACCGACCGGCATGGAAAGCCGTGAGAAAATGCTGAAAGACCGTGAAAAAGCTGCCAAAGCGGCAGCGGGTAGGCGCGTATGAGTATCTGGTCTGCAAAAAACACTTCCGGTTCGTCCTCTTCAGGTCGCCGTACGCGGCTTCTGACAGTGCTTGATGTCGGATCGAGCAAGGTTTCCTGTGTGATTGCGCGTCTGCGCCCGCGGGATGAAAGCGCGTTTCTGCCGGGGCGTACGCATCGTATGGATGTGCTGGGTATCGGCTATCAGAAATCCCGCGGCGTTAAATCCGGTGTGGTGATTGATCTGGATGCGGCCGAGCAGTCGATCCGTCTGGCTGTTGATGCGGCTGAACGTATGGCCGGTCTGACCGTTGAATCGCTGATCGTCAATATTTCTTCCGGTCGCCTGAAAAGCGAAACCTTCAATGCGAGCATTGATCTGGGCGGCCATGAAGTAGAGAAAACCGATATTCGTCGCGTGCTTGCTGCCGGTGCCAAACAGGCGCTGCAGGCTGAGCGTCATCTGGTTCACTCGCTGCCGATTGGTTACACGCTCGACAGTGAACGCGGTATCCGCGATCCGATGGGAATGCTGGGCGATTCACTCGGCGTTGATATGCATGTGCTGACCGCAGACAGTGCACCTTTGCGCAATCTCGAATTGTGCATCAATCGCTGCCATCTCTCGGTTGAAGCGATTGTCGCCACCCCTTATGCGAGCGGTCTGGCGGCTCTGGTGGATGATGAGGCGGAAATGGGCGCGGCCTGTATTGATATGGGCGGCGGCACCACAACGATTTCCGTATTCTCGGAAGGCAAATTTATCCATGCTGACGCCATTGCCATTGGCGGTATGCATGTAACAATGGATGTGGCACGCGGGTTCTCCACCCGTATGGAAGATGCTGAACGGCTCAAGGTTATGTATGGCTCGGCGCTGCCAAGCGCTGCCGATGACCGTGACCTTATCAGCGTTCCGCCGATCGGCGATGACGATCGTGATGTGCCGAACCAGTATCCGCGTTCAGTTCTCACCCGTATCATTCGTGCCCGTGTTGAAGAAACACTGGAGCTGGTTCGTGACCGGCTGAATGCTTCGGGGCTGGGCCATATTGTCGGTAAGCGTGTTGTGCTGACAGGTGGCGCAAGCCAGCTGACCGGTATGCCGGAAGTTGCCCGCCGTATTCTGGCGCGTAATGTCCGTATCGGGCGGCCTTTAGGAATTGCGGGATTGCCGGAAGCTGCAAAAGGTTCGGCATTCTCGGCAACAGTAGGCCTGCTGATTTATCCGCAGGTAGCAGGCATTGAAGAACGGTCTGTTCGTGCTGCCTCCGGTGGTCGTCTTATCGGCTCCGGCGGACGTATTTCACGGGTCGGCCAATGGCTGAAAACAAGTTTTTAGTAAGAAGGTGCTGCAGCTTTCCTGAGGAGTAAAATTGAAGGAAAGCAGTTTTGAAACAAGGGTTTGAGATTTTTCATTTCTGACCCGATTACACTCTGGGCTTTTTGCCAAATCATGGTAAATGACCGGATAATTTCAAAATGATAACGCGGTTCCTTCCGGGGTATGCGTACAAAAAATAAATCAGAATACGGCACCGCGGCGGCGAAGCGGTGAAAGGCAAAAGGAACGAAACTGATGACAATCAATCTGCAAAAGCCGGATATCACCGAGCTGAAGCCGCGCATCACCGTTTTCGGTGTGGGCGGGGGTGGCGGTAACGCTGTCAACAACATGATTAACGCCGGTTTGCGTGGCGTAAATTTTGTTGTGGCTAATACCGACGCCCAGGCTCTGACTATGTCCAAGTCTGAACGTATTATTCAGCTCGGTGCAGCTGTGACCGAAGGTCTGGGTGCAGGTTCGCAGCCGGAAGTCGGCCGCGCAGCCGCTGAAGAGTGCATTGATGAAATCATCGATCACCTGAACGGCACACATATGTGCTTTGTAACCGCCGGTATGGGCGGTGGTACAGGTACCGGTGCCGCGCCGGTTGTTGCCCGTGCAGCGCGCGAAAAAGGTATTCTGACCGTTGGTGTTGTCACCAAACCTTTCCACTTCGAAGGCCAGCGCCGTATGAAAACGGCTGATATGGGTATCGAAGAACTGCAGAAGAATGTCGATACTCTGATCGTCATTCCGAACCAGAACCTGTTCCGTATTGCCAATGACAAAACCACTTTTGCCGACGCTTTTGCGATGGCCGATCAGGTGCTGTATTCCGGTGTTGCCTGCATCACCGACCTGATGGTTAAAGAAGGTCTTATCAATCTTGACTTTGCTGACGTTCGCTCGGTTATGCGCGAAATGGGCAAGGCCATGATGGGCACTGGTGAAGCCTCCGGCGACGGTCGTGCGATTGCCGCTGCTGAAGCCGCTATTGCGAACCCGCTGCTGGATGAAACCTCCATGCGCGGTGCGCGCGGCCTGCTGATCTCGATCACAGGTGGCCGTGACATGACACTTTTTGAAGTTGACGAAGCTGCTACCCGTATCCGTGAAGAAGTCGATCAGGATGCTATGATCATTCTCGGCGCGACCTTCGATGAAGGTCTCGAAGGTGTGATCCGTGTTTCTGTCGTTGCTACCGGAATCGATAAGCAGATCGGAGACGCGGCGCCTGCGCCGCTGGAATTTCGCCAGCCAGCGAAACCAGTAGCTAAACCAGCTCCGCAGCCAGCCGCTCAGGCTCCTGTTCAGCAGCCTGTTGCTCAGGCTAAACCTGTTGAACATGCCGCTCCGGCTCAACAGTCCTTGCATCTGGGTGAAGGTGAGCAGCGCTCCTATGCGCCGCCAGCCGCCACTAATGATGCTGCTTTCCAGCCGCAGAGCCGTATTTTTCAGGCACCTGCACCAGACATGATGGAAATGCGTCAGCAGCCAGCCGCTCCGCGCCCGCAGATGCAGGCTCCGGTTCAGCCGCAGATGCAGCAGCCAGCGCATAATCTGGCACCTCAGCCGCAGTTCCAGCCGCAGCAGCACATGGATCCGGCTCTGGCTCCGCAGCAGCCGCGTCAGGCTCCGCGTATGCCAAGCGTATCGGACTTTCCTCCGGCTGTTCAGGCGGAAATGAATGCTCGTCGCGCACCGGCTCCGCAGCCGGCACAGCAGGCACATGAAGAACGCGGCCCGCTTGGTCTGCTGCGTCGTCTGACTGCCAGCCTGTCCCGCCGTGATGACGAACAGCCGACTGCCCGTCTGGAACCGGCTCAGAAACGTGAAATGCCGGCCGCTCCGATGCAGGCTCGTGCCCCTGAACAGCGTCGTCCGCTGTCGCAGGATGCCTCGATCTATGCACCGCGCAACGGTCAGCTTGACAGTCAGGGTCGTGCACAGCCGCGCATGGCTTCTGAAGATGATCAGCTTGAAATTCCGGCGTTCCTTCGCCGTCAGGCCAACTGATCTGATAAAATACCTTTTGCTTAAATTTCACCGCGTTCTCATCAGGGACGCGGTGTTTTTTTGTTTTAAGGCTGGTGTTTTATCGGGAAACAAGATTGAGCCTTGAGGCTGTGCGTCCTATATGAAACTGGCAGATAAGACAGGAAACAGGATTGTTATGAAAACTATGCAGCAAACAATAGCCAGATCATTCCCGCTCTCGGGATTTGGTGTGCATGGCGGCAAACCTGTTACGCTGGATATCAGTTTGGCGCCTGTGAACCACGGTATTGTTTTTATTCGTCACAATAGCGAAGGGCGGCGTGAGAGCATTCCTGCATTGTCTGCCTCGCTTGGTTCGACAACGCTGAATACGTCCATCGGTTCAGCTGATTTTGGTGTCAGCACGATTGAACATTTGATGGCAGCGATTGCAGCGCTTGGCATTGATAATCTGACCATTGCAATTGACGGCCCTGAAGTGCCGATCCTCGGTGGCGGTTCGGCTGAGTTTATCAGTGCATTCCGCAAGGCCGGATTAGTGAAGCAGGATGCCCCGCGTCAGTATCTGACTATTTTGAAACCCGTGCGTGTTGAAGACGGACAGAACTGGGCAGAGTTTATACCGCATAACGGCACCCGCTATGAGGTGGAAATTGATTTTCCTGTCGCCTCTATCGGCCGTCAGTCTTTCAGCTTTGATCTTGATGCGGATGTTTTTGAGCGTGAAATCGCTAAAGCACGCACTTTCGGTTTTATGCGCGATGTAGAAAAGCTGCGCTCCATGGGGCTGGCGCTTGGCTCGTCGCTGGAAAATTCCATTGCTATCGGCGATGAGGGTGAGGTGCTTAATCCTGACGGGCTGCACTATCCGAACGAATTCGTGCGTCATAAATTGCTGGATTCTGTTGGTGATCTGGCGTTGGCAGGTCATCCGTTTCGTGGCCTGTTCCGCTCCTATCGCGGCGGTCATAAGCTGAACGCGCTTCTGGTGAAGACATTGCTGGAAAAACCGGATCATTTCCAGATGAAAAGCTGAGTTTTTGTTATCTGAAGAACACAGCGCGCAACTATAAATGATAATCAGGACAAATTACTCAATGATTCTTTGAGAGTCTGTTCTGTCAGCCTTAATTGAGCCGCGAACACATGCAGTGTGATGGCGGTTTGTAAGAGATTTTGCTGTTTTATGACTGTACGGGTTGAAAAAGTCGTGTCTGGCAGGCATTGCAGTCTCGAAGCAGTGCGAATAAACTTGTATTAACATTGCCGATTGTTCTCAGCTATGGTTTATGAACCCTCTGACACAGGAATGATTTGCCCATGATTTGTGTTGCCGAAACACCGGAGACAGCATGACGATTTCTAAATTCCCAGATACTGCAGCCAATATTACTGGTGCTGAGGGTTCTCAAATTCGTAAAATGACCAAGCTGGCTATGGCGACCAGTGCTGTCGTGCTGACAATGGCGCTTGCAGGTTGTGCCTCCGGTGACAAAGATGTTGACCTGTCCAAATATGTCGAGAGCATTGATCCGGCTGACAAGCTTTATAATGAAGGTCTTGCCAATCTCGAAGCCGGACGTCTGGACGAAGCGTCGAAGAAATTCGCCGCTGTTGACCGTCAGCATCCTTACACAGAATATGCGCGTAAATCGCTGGTGATGTCCGCATTCACCAATTACCGCAAAGGTAATTATGAAGAAGCCATTTCAATGGCTAAGCGCTACAACACGCTTTATCCGACTTCGGATGAATCCGCTTATGCCTATTACATTATCGGCCTGAGCTATTTCCGTCAGATTCCGGATGTAACGCGCGATCAGGCGGCAAGCCGCCGTGCGATTGCTGCGATGCAGGAAGTTGTCGATCGTTTCCCGAAATCGGAATATGTTGAAGACGCCAAGACCAAGATCCGTTTTGCCCGCGACCAGCTCGCCGGTAAGGATATGCAGGTTGGCCGTTACTATCTTGAGCGCAAGGAATATCTCGGCGCGATCAAGCGTTTCCGCAATGTGGTTGAGGAATATTCCAACACCCGTCAGGTGGAAGAAGCGCTGGCTCGTCTGACCGAGGCTTATTTTGCACTGGGGCTGACCTCTGAAGCGCAGACTGCTGCTGCGGTTCTGGGTAAGAACTTCCCGGACAGCCCTTGGTATAAAGATTCCTATAAGCTCTTGCAGGGTGGTGGTCTTGAGCCGCGTGAAAACACCGGTTCGTGGCTTTCCAAAGCATCTTCGCTCATCACGGGCGGCGCTTAATGAAAATAGAGCAAGTTGTGATTACAAGATAATTTCAGCTTGCTCTGCCTTATTGTTTCCCCGCATTTATACGATGCCCAATGTGGCCATTTGACTGTAAAATGCTATAAAAGGCAGCCATGCTAGCGCAACTGTCGATCCGCGATATTGTCCTGATTGAGAAACTCGATATCGAGTTTCAAAAAGGTCTGTCTGTCCTCACCGGTGAAACCGGTGCGGGTAAATCTATTTTGCTCGACAGTTTGTCTCTGGCGCTTGGTGCCAGAGGCGATGCTTCCCTCGTGCGCCATGGTGCGGAGCAGGGGCAGGTGACGGCGGTGTTTGATGTCGGCATCAATCATCCCGCCCGTAATTTCCTCAAAGATAATGAAATCAATGATGACGGCGACATTATTCTGCGCCGTGTGCAGAATAGTGACGGCCGTTCGCGTGTTTTCATCAATGATCAGGCGGCAAGCGTTGGTTTGTTGCGTGAACTCGGTCGTCATCTGGTGGAAATCCACGGTCAGCATGATGATCGTGCGCTGATCGACACAGATTTGCATCGCACATTGCTGGATGCATTTGGCGGGCTGGACGGGCAGACTTTGCAGCTGCGTCGCTTGTATAAGCAATGGCGTGACAGTGAGAGTGATCTGGTCAAGCATCGCGCCAAGGTGGAAGCCGCAGCGCGTGAGGCGGATTATCTGCGTGCCTCGGCTGAAGAGCTAGATAAGCTCAATCCGCAAGAAGACGAAGAAGATGAGCTGGCTGAAAAGCGCTCTATCATGATGAAGTCCGAGAAGATCGCGACAGATGTCAGCGAAGCCAATGACCTGTTGTCCGGTCATGAATCGCCGGTGCCGACTTTGGCCGCATTGGTGCGCCGTCTTGAGCGCAAAATGCCGGAAGCACCGCATCTGCTGGAGCCGGTGATTAAAGCGATTGACGAGGCGCTGGATCGCCTAGGTGATGCGCAGAGCGGTATTGATACGGCAATGCGCGAGATTGATTTTGATCCGCGTGTGCTGGAGACAGTGGAAGAGCGTCTTTTTGCGCTGCGTGCAGCTTCACGCAAATTCTCTGTGCCGGTGGCCAATCTGGCTGCATTGCGCGACAAGATGGATGCGGATTTGCAGGATCTTGATGCCGGTGCGGAAAAGCTGGAGCAGCTGGAGAAGCAGGCTCAGGAAAACCGTGCAATCTACGATGCGGCGGCGTCTGCATTGTCAGCAGAGCGTGTAAAGGTTGCACAATCGCTGACGCAGGCTGTGATGCAGGAATTGCCGGCTTTGAAGCTGGAACGTGCGGAATTTATCGTCAATATCGAAACCGATGCGGAAAATCGCAGTGCTGAAGGTATTGATATTGTTGAATATTGGGTGCGTACCAATCCGGGAACACGCGCAGGGCCAATGATGAAAGTGGCCTCAGGCGGTGAATTGTCCCGTTTCCTGCTGGCGCTCAAAGTTGCTCTTGCTGATCGCGGCTCGGCACCAACACTGGTATTCGACGAAATTGATACGGGCGTGGGCGGTGCAGTGGCCGATGCGATTGGTCAGCGTCTTGCACGGCTGTCCTCCAATGTGCAGGTACTGTCTGTCACCCATGCGCCGCAGGTTGCTGCCCGTGCAACAACGCATTTCCTGATCGCCAAGGCGCAAGGCGAGAGCGAACAGATGCGCACCTCTATCCGCACGATGGAAGTGGCCGAGCGTCAGGAAGAAATAGCGCGTATGCTCGCCGGTGCCAGTGTGACTGATGAAGCCCGTGCTGCTGCCGAGCGCTTGCTGCGGGAAAACGGTGCTCTGACTGCATAAAAATCAGTCTTGAGCGTTTGATTTTCATCACCTGTGTTATATTGAATCCGTAAACGGAGACGGGTTGAATATGAGTGAAATCAGCGTTGAAAATTTGAGCGAAGAACAGGCCGCAGCTGAGCTTGAATTGCTGGCTAAAACCATCGCTGAGCATGATTTTCTCTATAATACGCAGGATGCGCCGACAATCTCTGATGCGGAATATGATGCTCTGCGTCGCCGCAATCAGGCAATTGAGCAACGTTTTCCGCATTTGATCCGCGAAGATTCGCCGTCGCTGAAAGTCGGCGCGGCGGTTTCGGAGAAATTCTCCAAAATCACCCATAATGTGCCGATGCTGTCGCTGGATAATGCGTTCAGTGATGAGGATGTGGGTGAATTTGTCGGGCGTATTTACCGTTTTCTCAAGCTCTTTCCGGGCAGCCCGCTCGGTATAACCGCAGAGCCGAAGATTGATGGCTTGTCGCTCTCACTGCGTTATGAGCAGGGGCGGCTGGTCAGTGCTGCGACACGCGGCGATGGCTCTGTAGGCGAGAATGTTACCAATAATGCGCGCACGATTGCCGATATTCCGCAGGTGCTGAAAGTCGATGCGCCGGACGTGCTGGAAGTGCGCGGCGAAGTCTATATGAGCCATGCCGATTTTGCGGCGCTCAATGAAAAACAGGAAAAAGACGGTAAACCGGTTTTTGCCAATCCGCGCAATGCGGCAGCAGGATCGCTGCGCCAGTTGGATAGTAAAATCACCGCCAGCCGTGTGTTGCGTTTTTTCGCCTATGCATGGGGGGAGGTGAGCGAAATGCCTGCCACTACGCAAATGGGCATGGTGGAAAAGTTCAAATCCTATGGTTTCACCATCAATCCGCTGATGCGCCGTTTTGAGAGTGTGCCGGAACTTGTTGCTCACTATCATGCGATTGAAGAACAGCGTGCCACCCTCGGTTATGACATTGATGGCGTGGTTTATAAAATTGACGATCTGGCCTTGCAGCAGCGCCTTGGTTTTATCTCGCGCAGCCCGCGCTGGGCAATTGCCCATAAATTTCCGGCAGAGCGTGCTTTTACCATTCTCAAAGGCATTGATATTCAGGTCGGCCGTACCGGTGCGCTGACGCCTGTTGCGCGTCTGGAGCCGATCACTGTCGGGGGCGTGGTGGTGACCAATGCCACGCTGCATAATGAGGATTATATTCGCGGATTTGACCAGAAGGGCAATGCGTTGCGTGAAGGGCGTGATATCCGCGTCGGCGATACCGTCATAATTCAGCGTGCCGGTGATGTGATCCCGCAGATCGTGGATATTGTTGCGGATAAACGTCCTGCGGAGAGCGTGGCTTATGAATTCCCGCGTCTTTGCCCTATCTGCGGCAGCCATACGGTGCGTGAAGAAGGTGAGGCGGTGCGCCGTTGCACCGGTGGTCTGATCTGCGAGGCGCAGGCAGTTGAGCGTATCCGCCATTTCGTTTCGCGTAATGCTTTCGACATTGAAGGCTTGGGCGAAAAGCAGGTTGAATTCTTCTTCAATGCCGAAGATGAAAGTTTAAAAATTCGCACACCGGCAGATATTTTCACGCTGGAAAAGCGGCAAGCTGCATCACCGCTGAAGAAGCTGGAAAATATTGAAGGTTTCGGTGCGACATCGGTGAAGAAACTCTATGCCGCGATTAATGAGCGGCGTGAGATTGCGCTCAGCCGTTTTCTGTTCGGGCTTGGTATCCGCCATGTCGGTGAGGTCAATGCCAAGAAACTGGCACGCGCCTTTGGTTCTTATGCTAAGCTGGCAGAAGTGGCACAGGCCGCTCTGGTGCCGCAGGATAAGGGCGACAAGGGCAATGATGCATGGCGCGAGCTGACGGATGTGGAAGGCATCGGCACAATTGTTGCTGAAGCGATTGTGGACTTTTATCAGGAGCCGCATAACACAGAAGTGCTTAGCGTCTTGCTGGCAGAGGTAATACCGCTGGATGAAGTTCACGAAATCGTGAGTGGCTCACCGGTTGCCGGTAAAACCATCGTTTTCACTGGATCGCTGGTGCGCATGTCGCGTGATGAAGCCAAGACCATGGCGGAGCGCTATGGCGCAAAAGCAGCGGGTTCGGTTTCAAAAAAGACAGATCTGGTGGTTGCAGGGCCGGGGGCAGGCTCAAAACTCACCAAAGCTGCGGAGCTGGGCATTGAGGTGATCGACGAAGATGCGTGGTTTACGCTTGTTGGTGCGGATTAAATATTACCTTTTATGACAGGGCAGGTGTGTCTGCCCTGCACTTGATTGGTTTTATGCATCAGCCTATTCATAACCAGTGTGGGAACGGAGAGCAGTTTTCTGCTTTAGTCCATTCCTCAAATGTAAACGCGGGCTTTAAGGCGCGTTTGAAAAATACTGGTAATGATGATGGATGGATGTAATCCAAAAATCCTGTCTGGTACCCAGACAGGTAAACTTGCACAATTCTGGGATGGTGCAAGACGCGGCGGGCCGGTTATGGCGGCGGTCGCGCCTTTTGGCATTTTGTTTGGTGTTGTTGCCGTTGATAACGGCCTGAATGTCAGTGAATCGGTATGGATGAGCGCGGCACTGTTTGCCGGTGCCAGCCAGCTGGTGGGTATGGAGCTGTTTGGCAAACATGTTGCACCATGGATGATCCTGCTGTCGATTTTCGCGGTGAATTTCCGCCATGTGCTCTATTCTGCAGGCACAGGACGGTTGATTAAGCATTTCACGCCGTTGCAGCAGATTGTGGCCTTCTTTTTCCTGACCGATGTTCAATATGCGGAAAGCGAAAAGCAGGCGGAGCAGAAAAAGCCGATTACCTTTGTCTGGTATATGGGGCTGGCCATTCCGCTTTATCTGTCATGGGTAATTGAAGCTTATATTGGTGCGACTTTCGGCGGGATGATCGGTGATCCGAAAGCCATCGGTCTTGATATGCTGCTGCCAATTTACTTCCTCGGTCTGGTGATGGGCTTTCGCTCCCGTACAAACTGGTTCCCGATTGTTGCGGCGAGTTCCGTGACTTCCGTTGCTGCTTATTTCTGGATCGGCTCGCCGTGGCATGTCACCGTTGGTGCAATCGGCGGTATTGTCATGGCTGTTGTGATTGCCAAGCCGCTGTCTGGTCGTGAAACCGTGATTACGCTGGATGATGAACCGGTGAAAACTGTGAAGGACGTGCAGTAATGTCTTCAACTGTTTGGATTATTTTTGGCGCGGCTGTGCTGACCTATATCACCCGTATCGGCGGGCATCTCATTCTTTCGCAGTTTGAGCGTGTGCATTATCGCGTTGAGGCCGGCCTCAATGCCGTGCCTGCGGCAGTGCTGACAACGCTTGTTGCTCCGGCTGCTTTCAATGCTGGCTGGAAAGAGTTTCTGACCATGGTGCTCTGCACATTGGCGGCATTCCGCATCGGTATTATTCCGCTCTGTATTTTTGGTGGTGTGCTGATTGTGCTGCTGCGCCAATATATGCCGTTCTGAGATCGGTATGATATTGATAATAAAAAACCGGCAAAATCGCCGGTTTTTTTATTTCTGTATGGCAAAGCTTTACAGGGCTTCGGTCGCTGCAATCAGCCAGCTCTTTTCATCTTCCGAGCAATGCGGCAGAAGCTTGTCGCGTGTCTGTGCATGATAATCATTGAGCCATGCCAGTTCATCCGCATTGAGCAATGAAACATCGATGAGGCGACGGTCAATCGGGCAGAAAGTCAGTGTTTCAAACTCATGCATTGCGATATCGCCGCCATCAATTGCTTGCGGCTCTTTGACGATAATCAGGTTTTCAATACGGATGCCGAATTCGCCCGGACGATAATAGCCCGGCTCATTGGACAGGATCATACCGGTTTTGAGTTCCTGTGCACCGCGTTTGGAAATGCTCTGCGGCCCTTCATGCACGGCGAGATAGGAACCAACGCCGTGGCCGGTGCCATGTGCATAGTCATAGCCATGCTGCCAGAGAGCGGCACGCGCAAAGGCATCAATATCCTGACCGCGTGTGCCGACAGGAAAACGCAGGCGTGACAGTGCGATTACGCCTTTCAGCACCAGCGTGAAAGTCTTCTTCTCAAAAGCAGAGACTTCACCAATCGCCACGGTACGGGTGATATCCGTAGTGCCGTCACGATATTGCGCACCGGAATCAATCAGATAAAGCTCGCCATCTTTGAGCTTGCGATTGGTATCGGTATTGACGCGGTAATGGATGATTGCGCCATCAGACCCTGCGCCGGAGATACTGTCAAAAGACAGGTCTTCCAGAGGCTTCTGGAACATTTCGCCGACTGTGCGACGGCTTTCTTCCAGCTGCTGAGCGGCGCTGATTTCGTCCACGCTGCCGGCAGGCTGGCTATCGAGCCATGAGAAAAACTTGACCATTGCCACGCCGTCACGCTCATGCGCAGCACGGGAGCCATCCAGTTCGGCTTTGTTCTTCATTGCACGTGGCAGGCGGGCAGGGTCGGTGCCTTCAATCACAGTGCCATTGGCCTGCGTGATGATCATGCGCAGCTTTTCCGCAGCCAGTGCAGGATCAAGCATGAAGCTTGCACCTTCACCTGCCAGTTGAGCCAGCGTGTTTTCCATCAGATTTGGCGCAGTGATTTTGGTCAGCTGCGTCAGATAGGCTTCGGTTTCAATCGGCAGCTTACGCTTATCAATGAACAGAATGTGCTGGCCGTCAGCCGCAATCAGTGCAAAGCTCAAAGGCAGTGGTGTATTGCTGACATCGCGGCCGCGAATATTGAACGCCCATGCGATGGAGGCGGGGTCTGTCAGAATAGTGGCTGAAGCACCGCTTTTCTCAACTGCTTCACTCAAACAATTCAGTTTGGCACGTGGCTCCTGACCGGCATATTGCAGCGGCTGAATAGTCACTGGTTCCAGTGGGGCGGCAGGCTGGTCAGTCCAGACCAGATCAACCAGATTGTCCTGCACTGGCACGAGCTGGCCGCCCTGTGCTTCAAGGGCAGCTTTCAGCGCGCGAGTTTCTGCAATTGTATGCAGCCACGGATCAAAGCCGATGACCAGACCTTTGCCGTTTTTCTCCAGCCATGAGGCAGGCGGATTGTCGACCAGACTTTCAATGTCAAACACGGCCGGATCGGTTTGAGTGCGCACCTGCAATGTGTAGCGTCCGTCAACAAAGACATAGGCTTTATTCTTCAGGATCAGCGCTGCACCGGCAGAACCGGTGAAGCCTGTCAGCCAGCCAAGGCGCTGAGCACGCAACGGCACATATTCGCCCTGATGCTCATCGGCGCGTGGCACAAGAAAACCGTCCAGTTGCAGACGGTTTAGTTCCTCGCGCAATTTGGCTACACGCGGCGCACCGGTTGCCGGATTGCTGCTGACTTCAAAGTTCTGAAACATGAGATTCTGATCCTGAAAAAGGTTAGACCCTCATTATAATCAGAGCTTTGGCTTGAGGTGAAGAGCAACCCAGCTTTCTTTGTAAATAGTTTTGTGATGCTCGATGCCTGCTGCTTCATAAGCTGCAATCACGCTGTCGCGCTGGGTTTCCAGAATGCCGGAGAGGATCAGCGAGCCATTATCTTTCACATGGGCGCGCATCTCGCTTGCCAGTTCAATCAGCGGATTGGCAAGAATATTGGCAACGATCAGATCAAATGGCGCACGTGTCTGCATTTCCGGATTGTCAAAGCCGGTGGCGGTGAGGGTGGAAACCCATTTATCCGCGCCGTTCTTCTCCACATTTTCCTGCGCCACATCAACGGCAACAGGATCTATGTCGGTAGCCAGAACCGGAATATCGCGCAGCTTGGCAACTGCAATGGCCAGAACCGCACTGCCGGTGCCGAGATCAAGCACATTCTTAGGCTCTTCAAGCGCAACAATTTCTTCGATCATCTCAAGGCAGCTGGCGGTAGTGCCGTGATGACCGGTACCGAAAGCAAGACCCGCGTCAATCTCAATGCCGATATCGCCGTCCTGCAGCTTGTCGCGGTCATGGGAGCCGTGAACAAAGAAGCGACCGGCGCGAACAGGCTTCAGACCTTCGAGAGAATGCAGAACCCAGTCAATATCCGGCAGTTCTTCCACGCCGATTTCTTCCGGCTTTAGACCCAGACAAGCGGCCATGCGCGGCAGGGCTTCATCGGCTCCGGCTTTGTCTTCGGTATAAAGCGAGATTTCATAAATCTGCTTGTCTTCATCAATTTCAGTATTGGCCAGCGGCAGACCGTCTTCTTCAAATACCGGTTCCAGCAGATCGAAAATCTGCTCAGCCTGATCTTTGTCCCGTGTGAGATATAAGCGGTACTGTGCCATGTGGGGTCTCTGAATTGGAGTTATAAAAAAGAATAGAGCAGTTTCCTTACTCAGGAAAACTGCTCTATCACGAAGCTTAGTCAGATGCGAATGCTATCCGCTATAATCAGCCTGCTGCCAGACGTTTCAGCTTGGAAATTGCTGTTTCTGACGGTTCGCCATAGGCGATGGTTGAGCGCAGACGGCCGTTCTTGTCGAGAAGCAGGATAGATGCGGTGTGATCCATCGTGTAATTCTCGCCGTCTTCATCAACTTTCTTGGCGTAGATATTATAGGATTTCAGCATCGCAGCAATGTCCTTCGGATCACCGGTAATACCGGTGATACGGTCGGAGACATTGGTAATGTATTTCTGAATATATTCCGGTGTGTCACGCTCAGGATCAACAGTGACCATATAGCCGCGAATAGCCGCGCCTTCAGGGCCGAGCTCTTTCAGCCAGCTGTCGAGATCGAAGAGGGTGGTCGGGCAGACAACCGGACAATGGGTATAGCCGAAAAACACGACTGAAGGATTGCCGCGCAGAGACTGATCGGTGATCTCACTGCCATTCATAGAGACAAGTTTGAACGCGCCGCCATAAGGGCTCTCTTCGCCGGAGGCCATTTGTTTGTCACGATAGGCCTGAAAGCCGACAATGCCGATTGTGAAGGCAGCAACAAACAGCACCAGAACGGGAAGATATTTACGCATAAATCAGATCCTCAGAAGCACCATGAAATACCATCCATGAGCATGGTCATGAATATGGTGTCGCTGTAATTCATCCAGCCTGCAAACAAAGCACCAGCGGCCAGAGCGGTGATTAATACCACGCCGCTAATCCAAAGCAATTTTCTGCTCTCGTGTCCGTTGGCCTGTCTATCAGCTGTCGTCATAATAATGTTATAGCTGGCTTGTGGCAGTTTGGCAAAGGCTGTCTGTGTGATTTTCCCATTTTTTATGAAATTTCAGAAATTTTTGAAATTAAACTTATGCAGGAATAAAACGTGATGAGTGAGGATGTTTTGCAGTTTTCGCGTGATGTGCAGCCGAAAATTCATCCGAGCGCACAGCTGAAATCCGTTAAACTCGGACAATATACCGAAATCGCCGAGCGGGTGATCCTGCGTGATGTGCAGATCGGTAATTTCACCTATCTGGAGCGCAACGGCGAGGGGATTTATGCCGAAATAGGCCATTTCTGCTCCATTGCTTCCAATGTGCGGATCAATGCGCTGGAACATCCGATGCAGCGCCTGACCATGCATAAAATGACCTACCGGCCGAATGAATATTTCCGCAATATCGGCGTGGATATGGATTACCGTGCACACCGTTCCTCAAGACGGGTGACGATCGGTAATGATGTCTGGATTGGTCATGGTGCGGTGATTTTGCCAGGTGTGAGCATCGGCACCGGTGCGGTGATCGGCGCAAATGCAGTGGTTTCTAAAGATGTGCCACCCTATATGATTGTTGCCGGTGTGCCTGCAAAAATTCTGCGACCGCGTTTTGATGAAAAGACGGTTGAGCGCCTGTTGCAGAGTGCATGGTGGGACTGGCCGGTGGAGCTGATCTACAAAGCCTTACCGGATATTCAGACCATGGAGATTAATGCTTTTCTCGATAAGTGGCTGCCTTTGGCGGGGGATGCGTAAGTCACTCCATATTTGATTCAAATCTGAATGCAGGAGATGTTTATGAAGCAATTTCTGACCGTTACAGCTCTGGGTGCAATGCTGGCCTTGTCTCCTTTGACAAGCTTGAGCATGGTGCAGGCGGAGGAAATCGGCAAAGTTGGTGTGGACTGGCTCGGCAATGATATTGTGATTGATGCGGTCAGCGATCCGAAAGTACAGGGTGTGACCTGCCATCTGGCATCATTCTCGCGTGGTATGATCGACCGGCTGCAGAAGGGGAACTGGTTTGAAGATCCGTCCAATGCGTCGATTTCCTGTGAGCAGACAGGGCCGATTACCATCGGAGATATCAAGTTGGGCAAAGGCGGTGAGCGGGTATTTTCCGAGCGCACCAGCCTGATCTGGAAGAAGCTGGTGATTACCCGCATTTATGACCAGACCAATAATACGCTGATTTATCTGGCACATGCCTCACAGGTGCAGGATGGTTCTGCCAAAACATCGCTCTCAACCGTGCCGCTTTATCGCGGGGATGTGATGTGGGAAAAAGGTAAGCCGCAATAAGCGCTTTTTTAAATGCCGGTTCTGAAGCGTAATTTTTAAGTGTTAGAGCGACCTTTGTGCGCCCAATGGGGCGCACGGCGCTCTAAGCTGCATTTTTTATGCCTGTATTTCCCTGTTACGATACGGGGAATTGTTTTTTCTTGACGACAGGAAAAATCAGGCATTTAGTTGCAAATGAGTTTCATTATCATTTGTGCGCGAAGATTTTTCATGAAGAAAAATGAATTTCCACTGGCAGAAAGTGCTGACAATTCCGGCGTATGGCGTCAGGAACCGGCAGCGAAATCGCTGGCTGAGGTCAATGGTTCCATTGCAGTTCCGCGTCATGGCACGCGGTGGAGAAAATTTGCCGCCTTTGCAGGGCCGGGCTATCTGGTGGCAGTCGGCTATATGGATCCCGGCAACTGGGCGACGTCTATCGCCGGTGGTTCGCGCTTTGGCTATACGCTGCTGGTTGTGGCGCTGGTTTCCAACATCATGGCTATTCTGTTGCAATCGCTTTGCACGCGTCTGGCTGTGGCGACGGGGCGCGATCTGGCGCAGGCCTGCCGCGATGCTTATTCTCCGGCGATGGCATGGTTCTTATGGATCGGCGCGGAGATTGCGATCTGTGCCACCGACCTTGCCGAAGTGATCGGCACGGCGATTGCCCTTAATCTGCTGTTTGGTATGCCGCTGGAACTCGGTGTGTTGCTGACCGCGCTCGATGTTTTTGTCGTGCTATATATGCAGAGCAAGGGTTTCCGCTGGATTGAAGCCTATGTGCTGGTTTTGCTTTGCATTATTGCTTTGTGTTTTCTGGTGCAGATTGCGCTGGCTGATCCCGATTGGGGCGCTGTAATCCGTGGCTTTGCACCAACCACTGAAATCGTGACCAATCCGGAAATGCTGTATCTGTCGCTGGGGATTATTGGCGCAACGGTGATGCCGCATAATCTGTATTTGCATTCAGGCATTGTGCAAACGCGTAAATATGGCGGTAACTTAGAGGAAAAACGCGAGGCTATTACCTATTCGACATGGGATTCCACAATTGCGCTGATGCTGGCTCTGGCCGTCAATGCGTCTATTCTTATTCTGGCAGCTGCAACTTTTCACAAGGTTGGACGTACTGATGTGGTGGAGATTGAGCAGGCGGAAGCCCTGATCGCGCCTCTGCTCGGCAGCACGCTGGCACCAATCCTGTTTGGTGTTGCGCTGCTCTGTGCGGGATTGAACTCGACAGTAACGGCGACACTGGCGGGGCAGATCGTGATGGAAGGTTTTATCAATTTCCGCATCCGGCCATGGCTGCGACGGCTGATAACACGCGGTATTGCTATTATACCGGCGATTATTGTGACGATGCTCTACGGCAATAAAGGTACTGCCAATCTGCTGATCCTCAGTCAGGTGGTGCTGAGTTTGCAGCTGCCATTCGCCATTGTGCCGCTGATCTTGTTTACATCAGACCGCCAAAAGATGGGTGCTCTGCGTGCGCCTTTATGGCTGACAGGGGCGGCATGGATTGTGGCGCTGATCGTGATCGTGCTGAACCTGAAACTGATCTATGATGTGGTGACAGGCGGATAATAAAAAAGCCGGAGTTTTCTCCGGCTTTTTTGTTTTAAGCAGCAACGCCTTGCGCTGTCAGATGTGACGGATCGATATCGTCGATATTCTTTTCGCTGTTATAGACAGCTTCATCAAGAATACCTTCGCGCTTGGCAACAACGGCCGGTACCAGTGCCTGACCGGCAACGTTAACAGCGGTACGTCCCATATCGAGGATAGGGTCAATCGCCAGCAACAGGCCGACACCTTCCAGCGGCAGGCCGAGGGTGGAGAGTGTGAGGGTGAGCATCACCACCGCACCGGTGAGGCCGGCAGTTGCAGCCGAACCCAGTACCGAGACAAATGCGATCAGCACATATTCCTGAAGGCCGAGCGGCAGGCCGAAATATTGAGCGATAAAGATCGCCGAGATCGCCGGATAGATTGCAGCACAACCGTCCATTTTAGTGGTGGCGCCAAGAGGCACAGCAAAAGCTGCATATTCACGCGGCACACCCAGATTACGCTCGGTCACGGCTTCAGTTACCGGCAGCGTGCCAACAGAAGAGCGGGACACGAAAGCCAGCTGGATTGCAGGCCATGCACCGGCAAAGAAACGGGATGGTTTCAGGCCGTGGAAGATCAGGATTGCCGGATAGACCACGAACAGCACGATTGCCAGACCGATATAGACGGCTGCGGCATACCAGCTGAGCTGAACCAGTGTTTCCCAGCCATATTGCGCAACAGCACGGCCAAGCAGACCTATGGTGCCGAGCGGGGTGAGGCGGATAACCCACCACAGAATTTTACGCACCACAACGAGCAAAGACTGGTTGAAGGCGAGGAAAGGCTTGGCAGCATCACCGGCTTTCAGAGCTGCAACGCCGAAAGTAATGGCGATAACGAGGATTTGCAGCACGTTGAAATTGAGCGAAGTGGCGGCAGCATCTTTGCCAAGTTTGGTGCTGGCTTCAAGGCCGAGCATATTGGCAGGCACCAGACCTTTAAGGAAGTCGAGCCATGAGCCGGAAGAGGCTGGCGCTTTGGCGGCTTCTGCGGCAACATCGGAGCCGATGCCCGGCTGAATAATCAGACCCAGCGCAATACCGATCAGCACAGCGATAAAGGATGTGATGGCGAACCACAGCAGGGTCTGCCAGACCAGTTTGGCGGCATTGTTAAGCGCAGCCAGATTGGCGATAGAGGCCACAATCGCGGTGAAAACCAGTGGCGGCACAAGCGCACGCAGCATTTGCACAAAGATCGAGCCGATTGTCTGCAGGGTGACAGACAGCCAGTTGGCATTGCCGTTGATATCTGGCCCCATATTACGGGCAACGAGACCGAGCAGCAGGCCGATAACCATCGCCGTCAATACCTGAAAACCGAAATTCAGATAGAGTGGCTTGGCCTGCGCAGAAGATTTTTTCACATGAGCGACGGACATGAATTTTTCTTTCAAAACAAGTGAAGCGAAGGGGCAAATTTGCTCCTTCGCTCGTTGGTTCGAAATTTAACGGAGATTCATGGCTCGGTTAAGCAATGTTATGCTGCGTTGCGTAGCACCTTGATGAAGTTATACTATCATACATATCAATGTTAGAATATTATTTCTAAACTCAAGCGTCAGCAGATTTTTATACCCGTTTCACAAAGCTGTCGATGACGCGTTTTTGTCCGGCATGGTCAAAGTCGATGGTCAGTTTGTTGCCGTCAATTGAGGCGACATTGCCGTTGCCGAATTTCATATGGAAAACACGGTCGCCGACCTTAAAGTCTGACGGCGTTGAGGAAACGGATTTTGCCACCAGCTCGCCGTCAATCACTTTGCCTTTGACTGAACCGCGACCGGCACCGAAGCCGGAATCTGTTTCGCCATAACCGATGCGCTCGACATTGGCACCGGAGCGGGAGCCCCAATTGTTGCGCGTGGCATCAGAGCGGTTTTGCTGCGCCCGCTGCCAACCCGGTGTGGAATAGGAATTGGCAAATGGATCACCGCGTCCCACGGCATCAAAGCGTGACTGGCCATAACCACCGCCATAGGAACTGTCAGATTCCGCAATATCCACATGCTCTTCCGGCAATTCTTCCAGAAAGCGGGACGGAATAGTAGTTTGCCACATGCCATGAATACGGCGGTTGGACACAAACCAGATATGCAGATTTTTCTTGGCGCGGGTCAGGCCGACATAGGCCAGACGACGTTCTTCTTCCAGCCCTGAGCGACCGCCTTCATCCAGCGCACGCTGATGCGGGAACAGGCCTTCTTCCCAGCCCGGTAAGAACACAGTTTGAAATTCAAGCCCTTTGGCCGAGTGAAGGGTCATGATGCTGACAGCATCCATGCCTTCATTCTGTTCCGTATCCATCACCAGCGCCACATGTTCGAGAAAGCCGCGCAGGCTTTCATATTCTTCCATGGAGCGGATGAGTTCTTTGAGGTTTTCCAGACGACCCGGAGCCTCAGCAGAGCGGTCATTCTGCCACATCGCCGTATAGCCGGATTCATCGAGAATGATCTCGGCCAGTTCTGTATGGGACTTGTTATCCAGCAGTCCCTGCCAGCGACGGAAGTTCTCGACCACTTCACGCAGTGCCGAGCGGGCTTTTGGTTTCAGTTCTTCCGTGGCAATCAGATCTTCCGCGGCCTGCAGCATCGGCATATTTTTTGCGCGTGCATAATCATGCACCAAACGCAGGCTGGCTTCACCAAGGCCGCGTTTCGGCGTGTTGACGATACGCTCAAAGGCCAGATCATCGGCAGGCTGGGCAACAACGCGGAAATAAGCCATTGCATCACGGATTTCCTGACGCTCATAGAAGCGCGGGCCGCCGATAACGCGGTAATTCAGGCCGAGTGTTACGAAACGGTCTTCAAACTCACGCATCTGGAACGAGGCACGCACCAGAATAGCCATATCATTGAGCAGATGACCGCGACGCTGCGCCTGTTCTATCTCTTCACCGACAGCACGGGCTTCTTCCTCTGAGTCCCAAGCCGCATGTACATGCACCTTTTGGTCATCTTCACTCGCAGCCTGCGGCAGCAGTGTTTTGCCAAAGCGCCCTTCATTATGGGCGATCAGATAGGAAGCCGCGCCCAGAATATGCGGCGTGGAGCGGTAATTGCGCTCAAGACGGATAATCGTCGCGCCCGGAAAATCCTTGTCAAAGCGCAGAATATTGTCGACTTCAGCCCCGCGCCAGCCATAGATCGACTGATCATCATCGCCAACACAACAGATGTTAATCTGTTGTGTTGATTTTTTTGCACTCACGCCGAGTTCGCTATGCTCACCGGCTCCGTGAGGGCCTCGCATAGGCTCGGACGACCAGTCGGTCGCGTTGGGAGTGCTATGTGGTTGTGTTGATGCTGATTGGGTGTTTGCGTTAGAGCTAGGTCTTTGCGCCAGCAGTCTCAGCCACATATATTGTGCGGTGTTGGTATCCTGATACTCATCCACCAGAATATAACGGAATTTCGTGTGATATTCGCGCAGGATGTCCGGATGTTTGCGGAAAATCCGGATCGGATGCAGCAGAAGATCACCGAAATCACAGGCATTCAGCGTTTTCAGCCGTTCCTGATAGGCATAATAAAGTTCACGTCCTTTGCCATTGGCAAAAGCACGGGCATCACCCTCCGAAATTTCAGACGGGCCATAGCCTTTATTCTTCCAGCCATCGATCATCATCGAGAAAGAACGCGGCGTCCAGCGTTTGTCATCCAGCCCTTCAGCCTGAATAAGCTGCTTGAGCAGGCGGATCACATCGTCCGTATCAAGAATGGTAAAGTCAGAGCGCAGTCCGGCCAGTTCCGCGTGACGGCGCAGCATCTTCACCCCGATAGAGTGGAAAGTACCGAGCCATGGCATACCTTCAACCGCACCGCCAAGAAGATGGCCGATACGCTCTTTCATCTCGCGTGCGGCTTTATTGGTAAAAGTCACTGCAAGGATCTGGCTTGGGAATGCCAGCCCCTGCTGAATAATATGCGCAATACGCGTGGTCAGAACACGGGTTTTGCCGGTGCCCGCACCGGCCAGAACCAGAACCGGCCCTTCAGTCGTTTCGACCGCCTGCCGCTGCTCAGGGTTTAGCCCTTGCAGATAATCTGGTTCACCGCGTTGCTGGTTGCGCGCCTGCATAGCCCGCGCGGCAATCCCGGCTTTTGGACCAGATTGCGGTTTAGGTGTAGCCGGTACATCCGGCTCCCCGAAGAAGGGAATATCGTCTGGAAAGTCTGACATAGTTCCGAATGTAATGATTCTTAAGCGAAACGCCATAGACCAGAACAAATAAAGTACCTGCAGAGCTTACAGGCACTTCATTCGTTGCGTTTTTTTAAAATTTACAGGCTGGAAAATCCTATTCCATCTGCGTGATACGGCGATCCGTGAAATTGAGACGATGCGCGGCGAGCGCTTCCACCAGCGGGCGCATATCCGGCTCGCGCAGCAGAAGATCGTCCAGTTCTGTCATTTGGTTCATAGCAACAAGGCGCAGGATATCTTCCCGCACAGTGCCGTCCTCACGGCGCGGTAAATGGGCAACCGGCTGGATCAGTTCGACTTTATAACCTTTAAGGCGTGCACGCAGTGACTTTTCGTCCGCATTCAGTGTTTCAACAAAAGCATAAATCCCCACACCTTTTGCAGGCAGGGAATAGAGGCTCAGAGATACATCTTTCACGCGTGGGTCGGATTTCAGTGCCGCAATAATTGCCGGACCTTCATTATCAATACGGTCACCCGTACCTTCACCGTCAGACCAGTTGAAAATGCCGCGCGTAACAAAATTATAGACTTTTTTGCCCGTTGCCAGCCAGATACGTGACGGTAGCGAGCGGCGTGCCAGAATGCGCTTTTCCGTTGGTGTCATCAGATCAGGTGCGAAATTGCGCTTCTGTTTGATGAGGTGGCGGAAATCCTCATAGGCCATCAGACGGTAATAGGCGCCACGGCGGCGATGCACGGAAGCCAGCTGGAAGTCGATCACAGCGGCTTCGCCTTCCGGCGTCATCAGCCAGTTTTGCGGCTTTTGCAGATCATTATGGGTAACGCCCATGCGGCGCATGTCGCGCAGAATACGATGGGCAGACAAATACCATTCACGATGGGACGGGCGTGCCAGATGCAGCGGCGTGCCGTCTGTCCATGTGCGGAACAAGCCGTGTTTGTCTGTTGCCAGAAGCTGCGGTGTGCCTTTGATGCCGCGCACTTTTTTGAGGCCGCGGATTTCACGGCGGGCCAGCCACCATGCCAGCGGGCTTGACCACCACGGAGCTGCGCTGACAACGCGGCGGATGATACGGGTTTCCGGCTCGCCGACAAAATAGCCTGCACGGGTTTCCGAGAAAATATCCCGCTTGAAAACGGCAGTCTCATAGAAATCAGGAATGGTTTCCATAAGTTGGGAATTGGTCTCGGACGTTGAATAATTCATGATAATGTCACAGATATAAAGTCAATTCGGGTGTGAAGCGTAAGCGGCCGAAGATATGAAAACAAAATGATATTGGCTGTCATGTGACAGCTGTAGCGGTTAGATACCAGAGGATCAAGCCGTGTCCGTATCTTTGGGCACGAGTTTACGGCTCTATTCAGGTGCATACAGCCTTTGTCATGGTGAAATTACCTTGTTGTCGCAGGCTGCGAGCCGCTATGGTGCGCGCTGAAATGTGATTCATAAATGACAATGACTGCAAAGCAGTTTTGTTAGCAGATGGCTGTACTCAGCCGGAGTGAGACTTTGGGGCGTTTGTTCGTTGCTATTGGTGGTTTGCTGGTACTGGTGCTGACTTTGGCGCTGGTCGTACCGCCTTTTATCGACTGGACAGGCTATCGCGACCGTTTTGAACTGGAGGCCAGCCGGATTTTAGGCAGGCCGGTGCATGTGAACGGGACAGCAAAAGCACGGCTTTTTCCGTTTCCGTCCGTTACTTTTTCCGATGTGCGCGTTGAAGGGAAAAACGGTCAGAGTGCCCTGACCATGGATCAGTTTTCCATGGATGCGGAATTAATGCCCTTCTTGCGCGGTGAAATTCTGATCTTTGATATGCGGATGGAAAAACCGCATCTTTTTGCAGGGCTGGACAAGCAGGGACAGCTCAACTGGGTTTTACCGGAAAACAGTGATCTGGCCGGCTCCAGAATAAAGCTGGAAAAGCTGACTTTACGCGACGGGCAAATAACGCTGCAGGATGAAGTGCGCGGGCGTCGCCAGGAATTGCAGTCCATCAACGCCACCCTGTCTGCGGACAGTTTGATGGGGCCGTGGCGTATCAACGGCACATTGCAGGCCGACGGGCAGGTTTTCAATGTTGATATCAATACTGCCGAGAAAAAGCGGGACAATCCGCTGCGTTTGCGCATCGGCCTGCGTCCTTCTGATCTGCCGCTGACGCTGGATACAGAAGGTGATGTAACGGTTGCTGACGGCAAGCCTGTTTATAAAGGGCAGTTTTCCTTTCTTACCTTAAGCGATGAAGAGCGGAAAAAACAGGGTATTACCTCTGCCGTTACCCTTGATAAGTTGCGGCTGACCGGAAAATTCGAAGCACAGAACAGCGGCTTCAATATTGAAGAATTCCGGATGGAGCAGGGCGATGCCGATGCTCCTTATGTGATTAATGGTAAGGCACAGCTTGATCTGGCTGAGAACCCGCATTTCATGATTAGTGCAGATGGCCAGCAGGTCTATCTTGACGGGATGAAGCCGGATGTCAGCCTCAAAGATGAGACTGTTGCACCGACGCAGCCGGTTATGTCTTTCCGGCAGAAAATTGATTTCTTGCAGACATTGCTGGAGCGTGTACCGGTGCCGGATATTCCGGGCAATATTGATCTGCGACTGCCAGCTATTGTGGCAAGCGGCACAACCATTCGCTCTGTGATTATCCGTGCTGAACCGGACAAGGATTCATGGAATATCAGTCAGTTACAGGCTGATCTTCCGGGGCGTACCCAGATTGAGGCCAAGGGCAAATTGCAGCTCGGGGCAAATTTCGGTTTTGACGGCAGTTTCCTGCTGGCTTCGCGCCAGCCTGCCGGATTTGCTTCATGGTTGTCCGGTGATAGCGGCAAAGCGCTGGCGGGGCAGGTTCCTGCCGCCGGATTTTCCGGCAAGATTAATCTGAATAAAGATGCCCAGCGTGTCGATGATCTGGAAATTGTGCTGGGCGAAACCGTTCTGCAGGGTAGTTTTGAACGCAGCGGCGGGGAAAGCCGCGCGGCATCTTCGGTCCTGAATATTCAGGGTAAAGCTCTGGATGCAGGTACAATGCAGTTGCTGAGCGGCATGTTCCTGCGTGAAGGTGATCTTTCGGCACTTGCCGGTGAAAACTTGACGGTCAATCTAAAGGCAGGCCCCGTTAAATTTGCAGGGCTGGAAGCGGAACAGCTGGATACTGCATTTCGTCTGAGCAATGGCAAGCTGGATTTTGACAAGCTGCTGGTCAGTGGTTTGGAAGGCGCAACCGTTTCTGCAACCGGATCATTGCGGCCGTTTGATAATTCGGTCAATGCGTCACTTGATGCGACAATTCTGGCCGATGATCTCAGCCCTGTCTTGCGTCAGCTCGATGCAGCTTTCCCGCGTGAGCCTCTTATTTCTGCGCTTTCCGCCAGAGCCAATGCCTATCCGGATTTGTTCTCCGGCACCAAGCTCGATCTGCTTGTGAATGCGGTTAACCTGTTCGGGGACGGAGCGCATGCGCAGAAAACTGACGATGCCGGAACCGAGAAAACGGAAACAAAAGATACCAAAGCGCGGGGCAGTCGTGTCAAAGCGGGGAGCAATCCGGCCGATGGTGCAAAATCCGATATTGCCGAGTTTTCTTTCAGCCTGAATGGTCAGAGCGGCGCGCTGATCCTGTCTGTTGCCGGATCCTCAAAAGGGACACTGGCCGGTTCCGAGCCGATGCAATTATCGCTGACGGCCAATGCCAAAGCCGCTTCAGGTGAAGCCGCCTTGGCACTGCTCGGTCTGCCTGTTGTGCCGCTGGGACTGATGGGAGAGGCGGAGATTAATCTGCAGGCGCAGGGTGCGCCGGTTGCCGGTATGAAAACCGCGCTGGAAATCAGCGGCGATGATGGCAATGCCCGTCTTGATGGTGTGATTACGCTGACCGGTGATGAGCTGACGGCCAGCGGTAAAGCCGTGCTGAAAAGCGATGATCTCGAGCCGTTTCTGGCCACCGCCGGTTATGCCCTGCCATTTGGTCGTGGCTTTGGCTCAGGTCTGCCGGTGGATATCGTCAGCGATTTTCAGTTCGGGAAAAATATCGTCCGGCTGCCGAATTTGCAGGGCAAACTGGATAATGAGACTGTCAGCGCCAGACTGGACGGATCGCTCAGCGATCAGTCGGTTGCACAATTACGCGGCGAAATAAAGCTGGAGCGTTTTGATCTGGCTGCATTATTTGCGGCGATGAGCGGTCTGTCGGTTGCAGATATCACCGGCGCTGACGGCCGAAGCTGGTCTGAAACCGGCTTTGGTAACAGAACCAATCTTCCGCTGGGTATGGATTTGAAAGTGAGTGCCGCACAGGCTGCGCTGACGGATGCAGCGACATTCAGTGATTTCTCTGCTCGTATCATCAAAAACGACCAGCAATTACAGCTTAGTGATATTGGCGGAGAGTGGGCTAAGGGCAAATTATCCGGCAAACTGGAGCTGAACAACGCCAATGGAACCTTGCTCACCAACGGGGATTTGCGTCTTTCCGGCGGGGATATGCAGGTGCTCTATCAGCCGGAAAATATGCAGCCGCCAGTGAGCGGTGCTAGCGATATCAAGCTGGGCTTTACGGGCAGCGGCAAGTCGATGGCTGATCTGGTGCATTCTCTGGCCGGTGAGGGGGCCGTGACTGTTGAGCAGCCTGTTATTGCAGGATTTAACCTCACAGCTTTACCGGATTTGTTGCGACGTTCCGATGAATTGTCGGATACGGCTCTCTCTCAGGTTGAGCCGAAACAGGCCGAAGCCGAGCGCGGTAAATTGTCGAAAAGCCTGACGCAGGACGGACAAATAAGCACTGCCCGGATTCAGGCTCCGTTATCGCTTGCCGGAGGGATTATCCGTGCGCCGTCTGTTAAGGCAGAGAATGAAAGAGCCATAGTGCAGGCGGATTTGCAGTTTGACCTGAACCGCTTTCTCTGGGGCGGCAGCGGGCGGCTGGATCTGGTGTTGCCGCAGCATGAGCGGAATGATGTAACCCCGCAATTGCAGTTCACGGTTTCCGGCGGATGGCAGCAGCCACAATTGCAGTTCGATTATCAGCCGATGGTGCAGTTCTTGACCCAGCGCGGCTTGTTGCGCGAACAACAGCGGGTAGAGGCGGCACAGGCTTTGATTATTGAAAAGCAGCGCCTGAAGCGCGAGGCTGATTATTATACTGCGAAAGCAGAAGCCCGCAAACGCGAGCGTATTGAAGCTGAAGAAGCTTTGCGCAGACGTGCGGAAGAAGCTGCGGGTGCAGGAACAACACTTCCGCAGGAAACACCGCAGCAGCCAAATACCGCGCCTGATTTCAAACCAAGCCTTGATGAGTTTCTGCAAACTCTGCCTGAAACGCAGTTACAGTAAAACTACCGCCGGTTTGGGGTTTAGAGCATGTCGCAGCTATTAAGGTGCTTTGATGCTTAGCACCCAATCCAGCGCATAGAGGCGCAGGCTGGAAGACAGATTGCTGTTGCGGTCGCGTTCATCATCAATCATGGCAATGAGTGAAGCCAGCGACTGACCGTTCTGCGCTGCAATCTGCACGATGATGTCATAAAATGCATCTTCGAGCGAGAAGCTGGTGGCATGGCCGTGCAATGTGATCGAATGTTTGCGCAACCGTGCTTTGCTGCGTGCTGCTGTGCTCAATGGCTGACGGGCAGTTTTATTGCTCATTCTTTTTCATCAGCAGATGAGACGGAGCTGCGTGGTTCCAGCCTGTTCTGGTCAAGGAACCGGACTTGCTTATCGTTCTGATTTTTATCGAAAGATTTTTCCGCTTTGGTACGACCGAACAGGATGCGATTGGCATCCGCTTCAACTTCTTTCGTCGCACGGGCTTTGCGTTTTTTGAATTGTTTGAGATTGATAATGTCACTCATGACTATGCCCTCTCAAAATAGAATATTCTCATGAATATATTCCGGCCGCTGCCGGCCGGAATATTGCATCTGTTTATTTTTTGCGGAAAGCATCCAGCGATACAACATCGGCAGAAGGCTTCGGAGCCTCTTCCTTATCTGTAGTTTCGCTGCTGTCTTCCTTGGCCGTTGTCTTGCTGCGGTCAGCCTTTTTGGCTGGCTTTTTAGCAGGCTTGGCCGGTGCTTCTGTTTCATCTTCTTCCGCATCATCCTGCAGGCGCAGTTCCGATACGATTTCCAGATCATCCGTGTCATTGTCACCGGTCGGCAGCGCAACAGACACATCAAATTCCAGTTCGAAATTCACTGACGGATCGTAGAAGCCGCGGATTGCGGAGAACGGAATGACCAGCTTTTCGGCGATTTCACCAAAGGAAAGACCGACTTCAAAAAACTGCTCGGTAACCACCAGGTCCCAATACTGGTGCTGCATAACAATTGTCATCTGTTCAGGATATTTTTCCTTCAAACGAGATGAAATGCGAACGCCCGGTGCCTCTGTCAGAAAGGTGATGAAGAAGTGGTGATTGCCGGGCAGACCGGCCTTGTTCACTTCCATGAGCACTTTGCGGATAACGCCGCGCAGCGCATCCTGAGCAAGAATATCGTAACGGATAAGATCCTGAACCATTAAATCCTTATCCCGCGGATTCGAGGAGTGTTGTCATATATGTTGTCTAAGTCAGCATTGCCGTATGATCAATTGATAATCAAGGATCAGGGCATTTCCGTTGAAATGAAATGCGCCGGTCATTCTGGCCGAGACAATATAATCTGATGGATTGATACAGCAGCTTTTATCACTTGTGCGAGAAAAATGCTGCAACCCTGTCTCATTTATCAATATACCGCTGTAATGAAAGGTGAAAGAACTTTCTCAAATAATTGCCGTTCAGATCCGTGTGTTACAGGATAAATCGGCTGAAATTGACGGTTGACCATTTTCCGCTTCACTTCTATTTTTGCGCTCCCGTCAGTCCGGATGATGTGACAAATCCGAATGCGATGACAAGCGGCTGATTTATCTCGTGGATAATGATCTCTGCGCAGAGGCGGAGAAATAATCTGTCTTCATTTTTATTGCGCTTCTGAAAGTTAAACGCATGTCCGCTCGTTTGTACCGCACAGCTCTTGTGCTCGGTTTTATTTCGGCTATCGGGCCGTTCGCTATTGATATGTATTTGCCGGCACTGCCGACAATTGCCAAAGATTTACACGCCAATGATGCCGCCGTGCAGATGAGCCTGATGGTGTTCTTTCTGGCGACGGCTTTGATGCAAATGTTTTGCGGGCCGTTTTCGGATATTTACGGTCGTAAACTGCCGCTTTATCTGGGGCTTGCACTCTTTGCTGCGGGCAGTGTCGGTTCGGCAATGGCGACCAATATCGAGATGCTGATTTTCTTCCGCTTTATTCAGGGTGTGGGGGCGAGTGCGGGTATGGTTGTGCCGCGCGCGATTGTCCGCGATCTCTATACCGGTGTGGATGCGGCACGGCTGATGTCGATGCTGATGCTGGTTTTTTCGATTTCACCAATTCTGGCACCTTTGACCGGCAGTTTCATCATTGAAGATTTTAGCTGGCGCGGTGTGTTCTGGGCTGTTCTGCTGGCGGCCATTCTCGGTCTTGCGCTGGTCTTTTTCGCACAGGAAGAGACGCGTCCCGTTGAACAGCGTATTTCCGGCGGGGTAGGGCGCGCATTGCGCGGCTATGCTTTTCTGATACGCGACAGCAAATTTATCGGCCTGACCTGTATCGGCGGCTTCTGCATGGCCGCATTCTTTGTCTATATCGCCAATTCATCCTTCATCTTCATTGAGAAATACGGTCTGACCCCGCGCGAATATTCGCTGGTGTTCTCACTCAATGCTATCTCGTTTTTCGGTGTGTCGCAGCTCAATGGCATGTTGGCGAGCCGTTACGGGCTGGGTAAGGTCGTTTCCTATGCGGTAACCGGCTATCTGGTGACGATGGTTATCATGGTTCTTGCAGCCATATTCCTCACACAGAGCCTGTGGATGATTATGACTTTCCTGTTTATCGGCAATGGTTTTCTCGGACTGGTATTGCCGGGCACCAGTGTGCTGGCACTGGATGATCATGGCGAGATTGCCGGAACGGCAGCAGCTTTGCTCGGTACATTGCAATTGCTGGTCGCAGCGGCTGCTATGGGGCTCAGCTCATTCATTATGACAGGGAATGTTTTGCCGATGCTGGTCGCCATTGCGCTTTGCGGTTTTTCCGGCTGGGTACTGACCTATCTGACCATCATGCGGCACGGGCTTAAAAAGCCGTCATCGCATGTGACTGAAATTCACTGAGTGACTAAAATAGGGCATCGGAAATTCCGGTGCCTTTTTCATATCATCTTGTAAAGGGGAGAAGTGGAGGCTTCTGTTGCCAGGTGCCTCCGAACCCCGCCTTAAGGGGCTAACCCTAAGGACTTAGGTTGGGTTTCTCGCACCGCCATTAGGCAGCGAGAGCATAACCCTGAGCTTTGTTGTCATTTGCAACTACTCAATTAGCCCGATAACGGTGGTACAATGCCGAGTGAAAGATCAACCTTTACGCCCTTGTCGATCCTGTTTCGCCCCCGCCACAATACAGCCGTTTCAGTTTAAGCTGTATTCTGGTGGAGGCGCCGGGTACCGCCCCCGGGTCCAATAGGTTTATTACGCAGTCCATTTATCACCATAGCCGGTCAAGCCGACAAGGTTTATATAGGTGGCTTCCGTGCGCTTGAAAAGAGGGGAAAGGGCTTTCCTTATCTTTCAGCTGTGAAAAATATAAAACTCCGGCGATTTTGCCGGGCAATCATTTATTGAAAAAGACTGAAATAACAGTTTGGTGTGTTTTCTGAAAGAATAGAGGTTTTACGGCATTGACAGGTTTTGTCTGCTGGTCAATCTTTCCATAATACAGAGGTAAATAGGCTGAATGTCGATTCAGCTATGATATTGAGCAATTGTCTTATTTACTTTTTCTGGTTTAACGGCCGTAAAAGCGGTCAGATTGAAGGAGACTGGTTTCATGACTGATTATCTAGCCGACGTACGCCGTTACGATGCTGCTGCCGATGAGGCTGTTGTTGCTAAAATTGTCAAACATCTTGGCATTGCTCTGCGCAGCCGCGATGCATCGCTGGTTGCTGCATCCGACCCTGAAGAACTGGCGCGTGTGCGCACCAGCTGGATCGGCAAGAAGCTCGGTATTGAAGATGCTGAAAAGGCAAATGCGGTTATCGCCAGTGTGGCTGAAACCATGAAGGGTGATCACAGCAAGCAGCGTGTGACCTTCTATTACCTGACTGCAAAAGCACTCGGTAAGCTGGAAAGCCTCTGATAAGTTTAAAAAAGCCCCGCATTCAGCGGGGCTTTTTTTATGGTTGCTGCGATCAAATAACTGTGCGTGCCCACGCTGTGCATTGCCGCAGATTGCGCGTGATATTTTCGCTGAAAAAGGCTAAAGACCATCTATGCGTACATATCTTGATCTTCTTCAGCACGTTCTCGACAATGGCACTGACCGCGGTGATCGCACCGGTACCGGCACACGTTCGGTTTTCGGTTATCAGATGCGTTTTGATCTCGCTCAGGGCTTTCCTGTTCTGACAACCAAAAAGCTGCATCTGCGCTCTATCATCCATGAATTGCTGTGGTTTTTGCGTGGCGACACCAATATCTCCTATCTCAAAGAGAATGGTGTGAGCATCTGGGATGAGTGGGCAGACGAGAATGGTGATCTCGGTCCTGTCTATGGTGCGCAATGGCGTTCATGGCCTAAACCGGATGGTACGCATATCGACCAGATTGCGAATCTTATGAGGGATTTGCAGAAAAATCCTAATTCAAGACGTTTGATTGTATCTGCGTGGAATCCGGCGCTGGTTGATGAAATGGCGCTGCCGCCATGCCATTGCCTGTTCCAGTTCTATGTGGCGGACGGTAAAATATCGTGCCAGCTCTATCAGCGTTCAGCTGATATTTTCCTCGGCGTGCCGTTTAATATTGCATCTTATGCGCTGCTCACCATGATGATTGCGCAGGTTGCCGGTCTGAAACTGGGGGATTTTGTGCATACGCTTGGTGATGCGCATCTCTATCACAATCATTTCGATCAGGCGAAGTTGCAGCTGACCCGCGAGCCGAAAGCGCTGCCGGTGATGGAAATCAATCCGCAAATAAAAGACCTGTTTGCCTTCCGCTTTGAGGATTTCAAGCTGGTTGGCTATGAAGCCGAACCATCTATCAAAGCGCCGATTGCGGTGTGAAGACTATGATTATTTCTTTTGTAGTTGCCGTTTCTGAGAATGGTGTGATCGGGCGTGACAATGGCATGCCATGGCGTCTTTCCACGGATTTGCAGCGCTTTAAAAAACTCACACTGGGCAAGCCGGTGGTGATGGGGCGCAAAACATGGGAATCCCTTGGTCGCCCGTTGCCGAACCGCACCAATATTGTGATTACCCGTGATGCCGGTTACAGCGCGGAAGGTGCGCTGGTTGTGCCCTCAATTGATGAAGCGCTGATTGCCGGTGAAAAAGCAGCACGTGAAGCCGGTGCCGATGAGATCTGCATTATCGGCGGTGCGCAGATTTATGCGCAGGCAATGGACAAGGCCACGCGCCTGCACGTGACGCATATTAAAGCCAGCATAGATGGTGATGCTTTTTTCGGTCCTGTTGATCCGCAGGTCTGGCAGATCACCAGCGAAGAAGACGTACCGGCGGGCGAGAAAGATAATTACCCGACCCGCTATGTGGTTTACGACCGGCTTTAAACGAAAAGACAGCTGCATAAAAAGCTGTTTTTTACCATGTCGATCAACTATTTTGCCAGAAAATTACAAAAGCGTGATGAATCTGCGTGTCCTGCGTTGAAAGACTGCTTTTGCGTACCTATAAACGGAACATACTGATTGATGAATAGAGGTGTTCCGCCTCTGACATCTGGCACGAGAGGTGAGGATGCCCTGGAGTAATCAAAATGGCGGCGGCCCATGGGGCGGCGGCGATAAGAATGGCGGATCCGGCAACGGCGGTTCCAATAATGGCGGCTCTAATCAGGGCGGACCATGGGGACAAGGCCCTAAAGGACCGCGCGGCGGGCCTGGCGGCTCGGGCGGAACGCCTCCGGATCTCGAAGATATTTTGCGCAAAGGTCAGGATCGCCTTAAAAAGGTGATGCCGGGTGGCGGCGGTGGTGGCGGCCCTGCTTTGTATATTGTTGGTGCGCTTGCGCTTGCCGGTTTCTGGCTGTTCCAGTCCATGTATACAGTGCAGCCGGATGAGCTTGCGGTTGAAATGCGCTTCGGTGTGCCGAAAGAAACCATTTCCGAACCGGGTCTGCATTTCCATCTCTGGCCGATTGAAACTTATGAAAAAGTTTCGACCGGCGAACGCCAGATCAATATTGGCGGTCAGGGCACTCGTGGTGCCACACAGGGTCTGATGCTGACCGGTGACCAGAACATTGTTAATGTTCAGTTCTCCGTACTTTACCGTGTTTCCGATCCGCGTTCTTACCTGTTCAAGGTACAGGATCCTGACAATATGGTTCGTCAGGTTTCTGAAAGCGCGATCCGTGAAATCGTCGGCCGTCGTCCTGCACAGGATGTATTCCGTGACAACCGTGCGGCAATTGCCCAGTCGGTGCGTGATATTGTTCAGGATACGCTGAACGGCTATGGCGCCGGTATTCAGGTAACTGCTCTTTCCATCGAAGATGCTGCACCGCCGCGTGAAGTGGCTGATGCCTTTGACGAAGTGCAGCGTGCTGAGCAGGATGAAGACCGCTTTGTAGAAGAAGCTAACCAGTATTCCAACCAGAAGCTGGGTCAGGCACGCGGTGAGGCTGCGCAGGTTCGTGAAGATGCTGCCGGTTATAAAACCCGTATGGTTCAGGAAGCCGAAGGTGAAAGCCAGCGCTTTAACTCTGTCCTGAATATTTACAAAGAATCTCCTGATGTTACCCGCGACCGTCTCTTCATTGAGACCATGGAGCAGGTGCTGAAAGACAGCAATAAAGTGATTATCGAAGGCGGCAATAATGTCATGCCATATTTGCCTTTGACTGAACTGATGCGTCAGCAGGGCAAAGCAGGAGGCAACCAGTAATGAATCAGAATCGTTTGCCTTTTATTGTTGGTGCGATCGCTGTTGTCGCATTTCTGGTTTATTCCTCGGTTTTCGTTGTGAATGAACGCCAGCAGGCTATTGTCTTACGTTTCGGTCAGATCGTTGACGTGAAAACAGAGCCTGGTCTCTACTTCAAACTGCCATTTGCTTTCGCTGAAGCAGACAATGTGCAGATCATTGATGACCGTATGCTGCGTTTTGATCTGGACGATATCCGCGTTCAGGTTTCCGGCGGTAAATTCTATGATGTGGATGCGTTCCTCGTTTACCGCATTACCAATGCCCGTAAATTCCGTGAGACTGTTTCGGCAAATACAATGCTTGCTGAACAGCGTCTGCGTACCCGTCTCGATGCGGCTCTGCGTCAGGTCTATGGTCTGCGCGGCTTTGAATCGGCTCTGTCGGAAGAACGTGGTAGCATGATGCGTGAAGTACGCGACCAGCTGCGTCCGGATGCGGAATCCCTTGGTCTGACCATTGAGGATGTGCGTATCCGCCGTACGGACCTGACTGCTGAAGTTTCCCAGCAGACCTTCGACCGTATGAAGGCCGAGCGTCTTGCTGAAGCTGAGCGTCTGCGTGCCCGTGGTCGTGAAGCAGCCCAGCGTATCAAGGCTGTTGCTGACCGTCAGGTTGTGGAAATCGTTTCCGAAGCCAACCGCGATTCTGAAGTGCTGCGCGGTGAGGGTGAAGGTGAACGTGGTCGTATCTTCGCGGAAGCTGCAAAACAGGATCCTGACTTCTATGCATTTTACCGTTCGATGAATGCTTATCGTCAGTCCTTGCAGGCTGAAGGCACAACCATGGTTCTGTCGCCGGATTCTCAGTTCTTCCGCTTCTTTAAGGATGCCGCTGGTAAACTGCCGCAGCAGCCTGCGAATGCCGGTCAGAGCGTACAGTAAGGACCGGATGCCGCTGTGAGTGACCTGATTACAGCCATAGGATTGCTCCTCGTTTTAGAAGGGCTTCTCTATGGCGGCTTCCCGCACTTTGCCAGACGTATGGCTAAAGACGTGTCAGAAGCTCCGGAAAATTATCTGCGAATAGCAGGTATTGTTGCACTGGCGCTTGGCGTCGGGGTGATATGGCTGGTCAGAGGCGGATCTGCCGGATAAAATTACAAAGAGGCGTATGATATTTCATACGCCTCTTTTTTTCAGAATTTGCAGCATTAAATCATAGCGACTGCTTGGGCTTCAAACTTCTGATAATGTGCTTCAGAGCACCGCGTGCCCGATCGGGCGCACAAAGGTCGCTCTAACACTTTAAAAGCAGAGCATAATGGGCTTAAACCTGAGCGTATTGTATTCAGGCAGCTCATAGAGGCGCTTCGGATTGCAGGTGAGTGTATGTTGCGGATATTAAATGAAGACATTTAACTGCGACATGCTCTGGCCGTATTTTGCTTGCAATCCGTTGTAAGTATCAGAGTTGGAACGACCTTTGTGCGCCTGATCGGGCGCACGGCGATCTAAATAACAAAACAGGCGGAGTTTCAGATGGTTCGCACTCAGACTAAAAGCACGGTTTCATTTCCCCTGCGTACCGCACTTGCCGCCTTGTCTGTAAGCACGGTGCTGCTGGGCGCCATGACAGCTCAGGCACAGCAGCAAACCGCTGCAAACCCGCCGCAGGCACCACAGCCGGCCATTGCCGGCAAGCTGGCGCCGCTCGGACTGGCTGCCGGAACTGCCACTGCGGGACCTGCTTCCATTGCCGATCTGGCGCAGGGCTTGCTGGATTCTGTTGTCAATATTTCCACATCCCAGACCGTGAAAGATGAAAACGGAGAGGAAAAGGCCGAGCCTGCGCCGCAATTGCCGGAAGGATCACCGTTTCAGGAGTTTTTTGACGATTTCTTCTCTGAAGAAAATCAGAAAGACGGTGGCAGTGCTGCCCGCAAGATGCAGTCGCTCGGCTCCGGTTTTGTGATCGATGCGGAGAAGGGGCTGGTTGTCACCAACAATCACGTCATTGCCGATGCTGATGAAATCGAGGTGAATTTCACCGATGGTAAAAAACTGAAAGCAGAACTGCTCGGCACGGATACTAAAACCGATATTGCGCTGCTGAAGGTTGATCCGACGAAGCATAAGCTCACTGCGGTTGGCTTTGGCGATTCAGAGAAATCGCGGATCGGTGACTGGGTGATGGCTATCGGCAATCCGTTTGGCCTTGGCGGTACTGTGACCCTCGGTATTATTTCTGCCCGCAACCGCGATATTCAGGCGGGGCCTTATGATAATTTCATTCAGACCGATGCGGCGATTAATCGTGGTAATTCCGGCGGCCCGCTGTTTGATATGAACGGCAAGGTCATCGGCATTAACACCGCGATTATTTCACCGACCGGCGGCTCTATCGGTATCGGTTTTGCTATTCCGTCTGAGCTGGCTGTTTCCGTTATTCAGCAGCTGGAAGAATTTGGTGAAACCCGCCGAGGCTGGCTGGGTGTGCGCATTCAGCCGGTAACAGACGATGTGGCTGAGAGCTTTGGCATGAGTGAGCCTAAGGGTGCGCTGGTTGCCGGACTGATTGCCAATAGCGGTGTTGAGAATAAAGAACTGATGCCGGGCGACATCATTCTGAAATTTGACGGTAAGGATGTGGAAAGTGCCCGCGACCTGCCGCGCGTGGTGGCAGAAAGTCCTGTGGGCAAAGAGGTCAGTGTTCTGGTGCTGCGTAAAGGCAAAGAGCAGACTGTGAAGATCAAACTCGGCCGTCTCGAGGATTATGAGAATAAGGATAAAGCTGCGGCTGCCAAGGACAGTACTAAGGCCAAAGAAGCTGAGACAGTAAAAGTTCTCGGCATGACACTTGGCAAGCTGGATGACGCGCAGCGCAAGCAGTATGAAATCTCCGCCGATGTGGAAGGTGTGGTGATTAGTGCTGTTGAAGGCAAATCCGCCGCTGAAGAAAAGCGGGTTAATGCAGGTGATGTAATTGTTGAATTCGCGCAGGAAGCTGTGAAAGCGCCTGCAGATATTCAAAAGAAAATCGAAAAACTGCGTCAGCAGGGACGTAAAAATGCATTGCTGATGCTGGCTGCGCCAAGCGGTGAGCTGCGCTTTGTAACCCTGCGTATTGATTGATCGCAGGACTTGAATCGTAGCAAAAAGGCCGGAGGATGTGCGCATCCTCCGGCCTTTTTATTTTGAAATATTGAATCAGTTGAATGGTTTAAGCAGTCGTCTTGTCATGTTGATTCAACCATTGCTCTTTGTTGATTGTGTAGAGCACATGACGTTTCAGTTGCGGATGTGTATCCGGCACTTTCGGATGGTCGAAATCGCGTTCCGGCTTGTTGACCATGCCAATGCGCTTCATCACAGCTGTGGAACGATGATTATTATGGACAGCGAAAGACACAACCTCATCTTGCCCGCGCTCATCAAAAGCATAGGCAAGAGAAGCAAGCGCTGCCTCGGTGACATAACCTTTGCCCCAATAGCGTTGTGCTAAGCGCCAGCCGATTTCCAGCACACCCTTTGGTACAAATGGAGGGATATCAGTTTTCATCAATCCGGTGAAACCGACGACATCACCGCTTGCTTTTTCCTGCACGGCGTAAAAGCCAAAATTGTCTTCCCTGGCCATGGCCACAATGCGATCCATCAGTGCATCGGATTCCTCACGGCTGCGCAGGGCAGGGAAGAATTCCATCACCACCGGATCGGAATTGATCTCGTGAAAAAATGCACGGTCATCTTCCTGCCAGTTGCGCAGGAGCAGGCGGGGCGTTTCAATAATTGCGGTCATATTACAAAATCCGTTTTTCGATAGCCCTGAATATAGAGCAGTGCTGTAAGGTCGCCATGATCAATGCGGATGCGCGCCTGCGCGGCGACCGCAGGCTTGGCATGGAGTGCTACGCCGCTGCCAGCATGTTTAATCATCGGCAGATCATTGGCACCATCGCCCACGGCCATCGCTTCCTGCTCGGTAATACCAAGTTTAGCGCAGATATCATCAAGGCTGATCTTCTTGGCATCGGCGCCGAGGATCGGTTCTTCAACAAGGCCTGTCAGATGCGTGCCGTCATCGAGCAGGATATTGGCGCGGTTTTCATCAAAGCCGAGCTGTGCAGCGATTTTGGAAGTGAAGCTGGTAAAACCGCCGGAAACCAGTGCTGTATAGGCACCGTGTTTCTTCATGGTGGCGATCAGCTCTTTACCGCCCGGTGTCAGGGTGATGCGATTGGCAATCACCTGATCGATAATACTGACCGGTAGGCCTTTGAGCAGAGCAACGCGCTCACGCAAGGCTGGCTCAAACGCGATTTCACCATTCATTGCGCGGGCGGTGATGCCGGCAATATGTTCGCGCAGGCCGACTTCTTCTGCCAGTTCGTCAATGCACTCCTGCTGGATCATCGTGGAATCCATATCCGCGATCAGCAGTTTTTTGCGGCGGGTATCCTGTTCCTGAATGACAATATCCACAGGGGCATCACCCAGAGCGGCTCTGATTTTTGCCGTTGTTTCTGCGCTATCTGTGCCGGTTTTCAGCGGCAGATCACAGGCAATACCATCTGCCAGCCAGTAAAGGGCTTGCGTATCAGCCGCCTCGCAGGCTTTATGCCCCAATTCAGGTGTCAGAACCGGATTGGCAGGATTGCAGATCAGTGTGGCAACAAGTGAGGCTGGCTGGGACATAATACCGGTTCCGCTTTGTGCGTTTGGAGAATGATGAGTGGTAGAGCAGAGAGACAGGCAAAAGACAATTCTGATCGCGGGGCCGACTGCCAGCGGTAAATCAGCATTGGCACTGCGTCTCGCACGGGATTGCGGCGGCTATATCATAAATAGTGATTCCATGCAGGTTTATGATGTGCTGGATCAGCTGACAGCGCGCCCGCAAGCTGATGATCTGCAAACTGTTCCTCATTATCTTTACGGCCATGTCTCGCCATTGCAACTTTATTCCACCGGCCGCTGGCTTCAGGAAGTGGAAGCCCTGCTGGCAAAGCCTGAATTGCAGGGGCGCGTCGCAGTTTTTACCGGCGGTACCGGATTGTATTTTAAAGCGCTGCTCGGCGGCCTCTCGGATATGCCGCAGGTGAAAGACGAAGTGCGCGATTACTGGCGCAATCGCATGGCGCAAGATGGTGCGCCGCTTCTGCATGAGGAATTGCAAAAGCGCGATCCGGCAATGGCGGAACGGCTGAAGGCGGGAGACAGTCAGCGCATTGTCCGTGCGCTGGAGGTTGTCGACAGCACCGGACGCTCTCTCATTGAATGGCAAAACAGTACAGGCAGGGCGCTGATTGATCCCGACAGCGCAGAGAAACTGGTGCTGATGCCGGACAGAGCATGGTTGCGTCAGCGTATTGCGCAGCGCTTTGATCTGATGATGCAGGGTAATGCTGTTCAGGAAGTGCAGTCGCTGCTGGCTTTGCAGCCGGATGCGGCTCTGCCGGTGATGAAAGCCATTGGTGTGCGCGAGATCGAAAGCTGGCTCAAGGGTGAGATATCGCGTGAACAGGCTGTTGAGCTGTCAGTAATTGCCACGCGCCAATATGCCAAGCGGCAGATGACATGGTTCCGTAACCAGTTTGGTGATGACTGGCGGCGGCTGGTACGGGCAGAAGATTACTTCGCCTGAGCAGGCTTTGTTGTTAACGCAGGTGAAACACTTAAGATTTAATCTCCCACCTAAATCTGTTGTTGTGATACAACGGGTCAACGGGGGGATCATGCGTTATCTGCGGGCTGAACTGTTTTTCATCATCATGATTGTGCTGCTCTGCGGCGCAGGCCTGATGCTGTTTATGCAGTATCGGCTGATGCATGATCTTGGTGAGCCGTATAAATCCGGTTCCCTGTCCGATACGCCTTTGGGCATTGCCTTGCTGTTGCTGGTGGCTGCGGGGGCAGCCGGTGGCCTGATGCTGTTGCCGCAAATCCGTATGCAGGTCAAAAACAAAGGCCAGCTGAAAATCATCACATGGATGATTGCGCGCAACTCCAAAGATTTGGATCAGATCAGCTTCAATGATCCTTTGACGGGGCTGCAAAGCCGTCCTTATTTCGATGCCGCTCTGCACGAATATTTGCTGCAATTCGGCAAGATCAATCATCCTGTTACCGTTTTGCTGATTGGTATTGAGAAACTGCAATTGCTGTGCGAGCAGCGTGGCCGTGATACTGCTGACCGCTTGCTGATGGAAGCGGCTTTATGTATCCGCAACTGCACCCGCTATCATGATGTTCTGGCGCATATGGGCGATGGAGAGTTTGCATTGATCGTGCCGGATCTGCAGGAAGGGGATGCTTCGAGGATGGCTGCGAGAATCTGCAAGGAGCTGGAAGCCTGCGAATTGCGGATGGGGCATGACAGCCATATTATTCATGCGGTGTCTGCGGTTGCCGAATGGAATGGTAAGGATAAAGCACCGGCTCTTTATAAAAAGGCGCGTGTTGCTTTGCAGAAGATGACCGGCCGCTGATTTTTCTTTAGAGCGCCGTGTACCAGACTTGGCACACAAAGGTCGCTCTAACATTTTAAAATTTGAGCATAATTTTACCTTAAACTGATCCAAGTTTAAGGAATTATGCTCTAATATTTTTCAATGGCTTGCGGGTCTTGTTTGTCTGTTAGATTCATGAGGGACGCAGGCTTGGTATCAAGCGGTGCTTTTCTGCCCGAACCGGCAAAGAAAATAACAAGATTACGTTTTTTGCCATTGACGTGAAAAAAACAGCTGTTTAATCTCCCCTTATGGCTAAGAAAATTATTCTCGTGGTGGGTAAGCGTATGGGCAGGATGGTGTAACCATCCGGCGAAAGCTCCCATGCGCGAAACACAGGCTCCCTCAGGGGGCCTTTTTTATTATCTTCACACAACGAATATAGCTAAACAGTACGGGACTTCCGGTGGATATCAGGGAGTAATCACCGGAACAGCAGACGGGACATCGAAAGACAATGAGTACAGATACAAGTGGCACCACAGCCGCAGCGCAGAACGAAACCGGCAAACGGGAAATGACCGGTGCGGAAATGGTTGTGCAGGCACTGATCGATCAGGGCGTTGAGCATATTTTCGGCTATCCGGGCGGTGCGGTACTTCCGATCTATGACGAGTTGTTTCAGCAGGAAAAAGTTGAGCATATTCTTGTGCGTCACGAGCAGGGCGCCGGCCATGCGGCTGAAGGCTATGCCCGCTCAACCGGCAGAGTCGGTGTTATGCTGGTAACCTCCGGTCCGGGTGCCACCAATGCGGTAACACCTTTGCAGGATGCGCTGATGGATTCCATTCCGCTGGTTTGCATCACCGGTCAGGTTCCGACCAGTCTCATTGGTACAGATGCGTTTCAGGAAGCTGATACGGTCGGCATTACCCGTCCTTGCACCAAACATAACTGGCTGGTTAAGGATGTGAATGATCTGGCACGCGTTCTGCACGAGGCATTCCATGTTGCGCGTACCGGTCGTCCGGGTCCTGTTGTTATTGATATTCCGAAGAACATCCAGTTTGCCACCGGCATGTATACGCCACCGGCAACCAGCCCGCGCACCAGCTATAATCCGGTTCTGAACGGTGATCAGAGTGCTATCCGCACTGCGGTTGAACTGCTGGCCAATGCGAAGAAGCCGGTTATCTATTCCGGCGGCGGTGTTATCAATTCCGGTCTTGAAGCCTCGAAACTGCTGCGTGAACTGGTCGAAATTACCGATTTCCCGATCACATCGACCCTGATGGGGCTGGGTGCTTATCCGGCATCGGGCAAGAACTGGCTGGGTATGCTCGGCATGCATGGTACATTCGAAGCCAATATGACCATGCATGAATGTGATGTTATGCTGTGTATCGGTGCGCGTTTTGATGACCGTATCACCGGTCGTCTTGATGCTTTCTCGCCGAATTCCAAGAAGATTCACATTGATATCGACCCGTCGTCGATCAACAAGACCGTTCGCGTTGATGTGCCGATTATCGGTGATGTTGCCCATGTTCTGGAAGATATGGTGCGCCAGTACCGTGCCTCTGCCCAGCGTCCTGATAAGAAGGACATGAGCGCATGGTGGCAGCAGATCAATAAATGGCGTGCGCGCAATTCGCTGGCCTATAAGCACAGCCGCGATGTGATTATGCCGCAATATGCTCTGGAGCGTCTGCAGGAACTGACTAAAGATCGCAAGACCTACATCACGACAGAAGTTGGCCAGCACCAGATGTGGGCTGCTCAGTTCATGAAATTCGAGGAGCCGCATCACTGGATGACTTCCGGTGGTCTGGGCACCATGGGCTATGGTCTGCCTGCGGCTCTGGGTGTGCAGATTGCTCATCCGGATGCGCTGGTTATTGATATTGCCGGTGATGCTTCGGTACAGATGTGTATTCAGGAAATGTCAGCGGCCATTCAGCATAATGCGCCGATCAAGATTTTCATTCTGAATAACCAGTATATGGGCATGGTGCGCCAGTGGCAGCAGCTGTTGCATGGTAACCGTCTGTCGCATTCTTATACAGAAGCGATGCCGGACTTTGTTAAACTGGCTGAAGCCTATGGCGGCACAGGTATCCGTTGCTCCAAGCCGGATGAGCTGGATGATGCAATCATGAAAATGATTGAAACAGACGGTCCGGTGATTTTTGACTGTCACGTTGCCAATCTGGCGAACTGCTTCCCGATGATCCCTTCAGGCAAGGCGCATAATGAAATGCTGTTGCCGGACGAAGCGACGGATGAAGCTGTTGCCAATGCTATCGACGCCAAAGACCGTCACCTCGTCTAATACCGGAACAAGGATATTCATTATGAACGCACAAAATGCAGCTTCCGGTTCAGCTTACTTTCTGACCGAAGAAACCCAGCTAGTTGAAACACATACACTATCGGTACTGGTTGATAACGAGCCGGGTGTTCTAGCCCGTGTTATCGGCCTGTTTTCCGGCCGCGGTTACAATATTGAAAGCCTGACGGTTTCTGAAACCGAGCACGAAAAGCACCTGTCGCGTATTACGATTGTGACACGCGGCACTGCCAATGTTCTGGATCAGATCCGTCACTCGCTGGAACGCATTGTTCCGGTGCACCGCGTGGTTGATCTGACCTATCATGCCCAGCAGCTTGGTCATGAGCGTCCGGTCGAGCGTGAACTGGCGCTGATCAAAGTGGTTGGCAAAGGTGATGACCGTGCAGAAATGCTGCGTCTGGCTGATGCTTTCAAAGCCAAGGTTGTGGATGCAACGGTCGAGCATTTCATTTTTGAAATTACCGGTAAGGGCGCGAAGATCGATCAATTTATCGCGATTATGAAGCCGCTCGGTCTGATTGAGGTTTGCCGCACCGGCGTAGCTGCTATGATCCGTGGTGCAGAAGGAATGTAGTTCTTTCTGATAAGTGATTGAAAGCAGCACCGCTGTTCTCTGTCTGAGGCAGCGGTGTTGTTTTTTGCAACGAGAGCGTTTTCAAGATGTTGCTTTCTTATGATGTTTTTATGGCCTTGGTGGTGTTTGCCTTTGTGACATCCATCACACCGGGGCCGAATAATCTGATGTTGCTGGCTTCCGGCGTGAATTTCGGTTTCCGCCGTACCATTCCGCATATGCTGGGAATTGGCATCGGCTTTCTGTCGCTTCTGCTTGGCGTCGGCTATGGTCTGGGCGCTGTGCTCGAAACCGCACCGGCGCTGTATGTGGGACTGAAATTCGCCGGCGGTGCCTATATGCTCTATCTGGCCTATAAAATCGCCACATCGACGTCTGTCGGTCGTGTCGATGATGAGAGTGCTCAGCCGATGAGTTTCATGCAGGCATGGCTGTTTCAGTGGGTGAATCCAAAAGCATGGGTGATGGCCGTGACAGCAATGGCGAGCTATACAGTGCATGATGCTTATTCGCTTTCCGTGCTGCTGATCGGTGTTGTGTTTGCTGTGATTAATGTGCCGAGCGTGTCGTCATGGGCAGCCTTTGGCAGTTTGTTACGCCAATGGCTGGAAGATCCGGTGCGGCTTAAATGGTTCAATCTGACGATGGCTGCTCTGCTGGTGGTCAGCCTGTGGCCGATGCTGAAGTGATAAACCTTGCTCTTTCGGGACGAATCCGGTCAATGGAAGGCATGATGGCAGAGGCATAATGGAATTTTCACCGGAACAGGACAACGCGCTGCAGGCTGTGGCGCAATGGTTGGCTAAAGGCCGTTCACCGATTTTTCGCCTTTTTGGCTATGCGGGAACGGGTAAGACGACGCTTGCGCGCTATTTCGCCGAGCATGTGGATGGTGAGGTGCAGTTTGCGGCCTTTACCGGTAAGGCTGCACAGGTCTTGCGCTCTAAAGGCGCAAGCAATGCCCGCACGCTGCATTCGCTGATCTATCGTCCGAAAGGTGAGGAAGCGATTGAAGACGAAACAACCGGAAAGACCTCAATCTCGCCGACCTTTTCGCTCAATCGTCAAAGCCCTGTTGCCAAAGCTGCGCTGATCGTTGTCGATGAATGTTCGATGGTCGATGAGCAACTTGGCCGCGATCTGATGACATTCGGCACACCTATTTTGGTGCTCGGTGATCCCGGTCAGTTGCCGCCGATCAGCGGTGGTGGCTTCTTTACCGAACATGAGCCGGATTATCTGCTGACAGAAATTCACCGTCAAGCTCAGGATAATCCGATTATCCGTTTGGCACTGGACGTGCGTGAAGGCCGCGAAATCCCTTATGGCGATTACGGTGCCGCACGGGTCATCAGCAAGGCGGAAGTTAATCAGGAACTGGTGCTGGATGCCGATCAGGTGCTTGTCGGCACCAATCGCACCCGCAAGCGTTATAATCAGCGGCTGCGTGAGCTCAAAGGTTTTACGGCAGAATATCCGCAATCCGGTGACAAGCTGGTTTGTCTGCGCAATGATCCGGCCAAGGGGCTGCTTAATGGTTCGCTCTGGAAGGTGATGACATCTTCCAAGGAAACCGTGAAGCCCGGCATTAATTTGCTGATTGCGCCGGAAGATGAAGAACCGGGTCGCGGCGTTGCCAAGATCAAGCTTCTGAAGGCGCAGTTTGAAGATCCTGATGCGGAAATTCCTTGGCAAACTAAAAAGCGTTTTGATGATTTTGACTATGGCTATGCGCTGACCACCCATAAAGCGCAGGGTTCGCAGTGGAATAATGTGGTGTTGTTTGATGAGAGCTATGCTTTCCGCGATACGCGTGAGCGCTGGCTCTATACGGCAATTACCCGTGCGGCGGAAAAACTAACAATCGTTCGCTAATAAATATAGCAGGGAGCTCGGATCATGGTTGCAACTCTGTCGGTTAATCTTAATGCGGTGGCAATGTTGCGTAACCGCCGTGATCTGCCTTGGCCGAGTGTGACAGGCTTGGGACGTGTTGCGCTTGATGCCGGTGCTTCCGGCCTGACCGTGCATCCGCGCCCCGATCAGCGTCATATCCGTTTTTCTGATCTGGCCGATATTCGTGCATTGATTGATGATGAGTTCCCTCAGGCTGAATTCAATATTGAAGGCTATCCGTCTGAAGAGTTTCTGGCTCTGGTGGAACAACACGAGCCGGAACAGGTAACACTGGTGCCGGATGATCCGGCGCAGAATACTTCGGATCACGGCTGGGATTTTGCCAAACATAAGGTGATGCTGAGCGAAGTGACCAAGCGGCTGAAAGCACGCGGTATGCGTGTTTCAATGTTTGCTGATCCGACACCGGATGGTCTTGAGATTGCGAAAGAGACCGGTGCCGACCGCGTGGAATTTTTCACCGGCCCTTATGGCGGTGCTTATGCGGATCCTAAAGCGCAGGCGCATGAACTGGCATTGCTGGAAAAGGCCGCGTTGAAAGCTGCGGAACTCGGGTTAGGCATTAATGCGGGGCATGATCTGACCGTTGCCAATCTGCCTGCACTGGTAAAAGTCATGCCGACACTGAGCGAAGTTTCTATCGGTCATGGCCTGACAGCAGATGCACTGGAATATGGTATGCGCCAGTCAGTACAGCGTTTTATCAAAGCACTCGGCTAAAGTGCTTTTTGTGTTTTGATTCAGTTTTCTCTTGTAATATTTTGATTTTGTTTGATTTCTGCCCTGATGAGCTATCCGTATTTGTGATGCCTCATCAGGGCAGTTATGCATTGATGCACATTGTTTTTGTGTAAAATTGAGCATTTATATACGGCCTTTCCGGCAGTTTTCTTTATGTCCGGAACATGGTTATACTGAGCACCGGATCAGCCTGTTTTCTTGTCTTCATATCCGGCTATCTGTGCTCATTCTGCATCAAAAGGTATTTAAAAGGTATTTTATGAATCAGGCGCAGCGTGAAGATATTGCCAATCAGGATGCGCCGGTCAGCGCAGATGAGGAAACTCTTGATCCTCATAATCATAAGGGAAATCTGAAGCTTTTAATGATGGGCGCGCTTGGCGTCGTCTATGGCGATATCGGCACCAGCCCGATTTATGCATTTCGTGAAGCACTGCACGCTTCTATCACCGACGGCAATTTGCTGCGCACTGAAATTCTTGGCGTGATCTCTCTGATCGTCTGGTCGCTGGCGCTGATTGTGACCGTGAAATATGTGTTGTTTGTGCTGCGTGCGGACAATAACGGCGAGGGTGGTATTCTCTCGCTGATGGCGCTGGTGCGCTCCAGTTTTGCCAATCGTCCGGATATTATTCTCGGCATCGGTATTGTCGGTGCGTCGCTGTTCTTCGGTGATGCGGTGATTACACCGGCAATTTCTGTACTTTCCGCAGTGGAGGGGCTGGAAATTGTTGCGCCGGATATGACGCCCTATGTGGTGCCGATTACGATCACTATTCTGGTTGTGCTGTTTTTTGTCCAGAAGCACGGCACAGGACGTATGGCGAGTATTTTCGGGCCGGTGATGCTGATCTGGTTTCTGGCACTTGGTCTCACAGGCTTTATCCATATTTTTGATGATCCGGGTATTCTGGCGGGGCTTAATCCTTATTACGCCTTTGCATTTCTTGGCGGTAATCCGGCCACGTCCTTTGCCACGATCGGTGCAATCTTTCTGGCGGTTACCGGTGCCGAGGCGCTTTATGCCGATCTCGGTCATTTCGGCCGCAAGCCGATTGTGCGGGCATGGCTGTGGGTTGTGTTTCCGAGCCTGATCCTGAATTATTTCGGGCAGGGCGCTTTCATCCTGACCCATAGCGCTGCGGGCGGCGAGGAAGTGCGCAATCCGTTTTTCCAGATGATGCCGCATTGGGCGCTGCTGCCGATGGTGCTGCTGGCAACTGTTGCCACGGTTATTGCCAGTCAGGCGGTTCTGACCGGTACTTATTCGCTGGCGCGGCAGGCGGTGCAGCTGAATATTCTGCCAAGGCTTGAAGTGCTGCATACATCGGAAACATTGCACGGCCAGATTTATATGCCTCGCATTAATATGCTGCTTGGTATTGCCGTTGTTCTGCTGGTGGTAACCTTCCAGAAATCGACAAATCTGGCGGCTGCCTATGGTATTGCGGTGACCGGCAATATGCTGGTGACAACAACTCTGCTGTTTTTTGTCATGCGCCGTCTCTGGAAATGGAGCCTGCCGGTTGTGGTGCTGACAATTGCCGGTTTCGCTATTGTTGATCTGATGTTCTTCAGTGCTAATCTGGTCAAAGTGCATCAGGGCGGCTGGGCGTCAATTGTGGTGGCCGCGTTGGTGCTGCTGGTGATGTGGACATGGGTGCGCGGCAGCCGTCATCTGTTCCAGAAAACCCGCAAAACAGAAGTGCCGCTGGATATTATTGTCAGCCAGATGGCGCGTAAGGAGCCGGTTATTGTGCCCGGCACGGCGGTGTTCCTGACCGGTGATCCGTCCAGTGTGCCGACGGCTCTGATGCATAGTCTCAAACATTATAAGGTTCTGCACGAGAACAATGTGATCCTGACCGTGGTGACAGCACCACGCCCTTGGGTGGATGAGGATGACCGTGCTCGCGTCTCGCAATATAGCGACCGGTTTATGCAGGTGACGCTGACTTTCGGTTATATGCAGTCGCCTAATATTCCGCGTGCGCTGGGGATTTGTCGCAAGCTTGGCTGGAAATATGACATTATGACCACGTCATTCTTCCTGTCGCGACGCGTCTTGCGTATTTCTCCGCGTTCACCAATGCCGCTTTGGCAGGCGAAATTGTTTATTACGCTTGCCCGCAGTGCATCTGATGCCACGGAATATTTCCAGATTCCGACCGGTCGTGTGGTGGAGATTGGCACACAGGTTAATCTCTGAGTGTCTGGCCAAAAAGACACCGGACATGGTTGCAAACAGCGATATTGGCCTCGGGCATGAACCGGCCTTTGCGGTGTTGAGAATGCTGTATTATTTCCTCTGTCTGTAGCGGGCAGGGGAAATAGCCTATAAAATTTGTTTCGGCATAAAATCCCTCTTGCATTGTTGGTAAACTGGCGGCATAGTCCGAACCGTAACGTACGGTACGCATGATGAGAATCTCGTCAGGCTGCTGTTCAGACAAGAATCAAGGAGCGTGGAAGCGTGCAGTTGCAGCAACCTGAGAATGTCGTGAGCAATGTCGGAACCGGCACAGAGCTGACAGATCGTCAGAAGGATGTGCTGAATGCCGCGCTGGAACTCCTCGTTGAGGGTGGTGACAGTCTTACGATGGCGGGTGTTGCACGACGTGCAAGCTGCTCCAAGGAAACGCTGTATAAATGGTTCACCGACCGTGACGGTTTGCTGACTGCAACCGTGCAATGGCAGGCGTCTAAAGTGCGTGTTGTGCCGGTGGCGCGGGAAGGACTGGATGAAGAATCGCTCTTTACCAGTCTGGAGCATTTTGCCCGCGACTGGTTGCTGGTTCTGTCCGGAAGCACATCCATCGCACTGAACCGTTTAGCGGTCAGCCATGCGGGTTCCGGTAAGTCGGATCTCGGTGAGATCGTGCTGAATAATGGTCCGATCGCTATGGCGCGTCGTCTCAAGCCGGTGCTTGAAACCGGACGCGATGCAGGCCTGCTGGACTTTGATGATATTAATGAGGCTTTTGCCTCGTTCTTCGGCCTTGTGGTGCGCGATATGCAGATTCGTCTGCTGCTCGGCGACCGTCATGAGGTCAGTGATGCAGAAATTATCCGCGATGCCAGAACGGCAACACGACAGTTTTTTGCACTTTACGGAAATAAAGCCGGCGCCTGATTTTGCCGGTGTGGAATAGTGCCGGTTTTGAGGAAAAACGGCACAGACTAATAGCATAGAAGGAAGGGAATATCCTATGCGCGTTTATTATGACAGTGATGCAGACGTAAATCTGATTAAAGGCAAAAATGTTGTTATCGTTGGTTACGGTAGCCAGGGTCGCGCCCATGCGCTGAACCTGAAAGATTCCGGTGCCAAGCATGTCCGCATCGCGCTGCGCATGGATTCTGCCACTGTTAAAAAAGCTGAAGCTGACGGTTTTGAAGTTCTCAGCGTTGCAGATGCTGCCAAATGGGCAGACCTGATGATGATGGCAACCCCTGACGAATTGCAGGCTGACATCTATAAAGAACACATCCATGACAATCTGCGCGACGGTGCTGCCATTGCTTTTGCTCATGGTCTGAACGTTCATTTCGGTCTGATCGAAACCAAAAAGACTGTTGACGTTGTAATGATCGCGCCAAAAGGCCCAGGTCATACCGTGCGCGGCGAATACCAGAAGGGCGGCGGCGTACCTTGCCTGATCGCTATCCATCAGGATGCTTCCGGCAATGCCCATGATCTGGCTCTGTCTTACGCTTCGGGCGTTGGCGGCGGTCGTTCCGGCGTTATCGAAACCACATTCAAGGAAGAGTGCGAAACCGATCTGTTCGGTGAGCAGGCAGTTCTCTGCGGCGGTCTGGTTGAACTGATCCGCGCCGGCTTTGAAACGCTGGTTGAAGGCGGTTACGCACCTGAAATGGCATATTTCGAGTGCTTGCACGAAGTGAAGCTGATCGTTGACCTGATCTATGAAGGCGGTATCGCCAACATGAACTACTCGATCTCCAACACTGCTGAATGGGGCGAATATGTAACCGGTCCGCGCATCATCACTGCAGAAACCAAAGCTGAAATGAAGCGCGTTCTGCACGACATTCAGACCGGTAAATTCACATCCGACTGGATGCAGGAATACCGTGCCGGTGCTGCACGCTTCAAGGGTATCCGTCGTATGAACGACGATCACCAGATCGAAGAAGTTGGTGCCAAGCTGCGCGGCATGATGCCTTGGATTTCGAAAAACAAGCTGGTTGATAAGGCTCGTAACTAATTTGGCATTGCCTAATCGCTGAATATCAGGCCCGCACAAAGATTTGTTTGTGCGGGCCTGATTGTTTCTGGCAGTACTGCTAGAGCGTATCCTGAAAAGCGGGAACCGCCTTCGCGGGAAAATCAGTCCACTGGACTGATTTTTGAATCCCGCTACGATCGGATAAGATACGTGTAAAAATAAAAAGATAGAGCGGTTCTGCTGATTCAATATTAACAGGAACCGCTTTAGCGGGAGGACGGAAAAATGACAGGAATAACAATCCGGCAGCTGGTGCCTGATGATTTTGCAATCATGCGCGAGATCAGGCTGGAAGCTCTGCAACTGCATCCGGAAGCCTATAGTTCGGCCTATGAGGACTGGGTGAAATTCTCTGAAGCTGACTGGCGTGCAAAGTTAAATGCACCGGTTTTTGCTGCTTTCGACGGCGATAAAGCTGTCGGGCTCATTGGTTTGTGGCCGCAGGCTGGTGCGCGAACTGCTCACCGCGCCATTGTTGTGATGGTCTATGTGAAAAGCGAGATGCGCGGGCAGGGCATTGCGCAGAAATTAATGCAGGTTGTTGAAGCCTATGCGCGCGACAATGGCTTTACCCAGCTTGAGCTGAGTGTGCTGGCTGAGAATAAAACGGCATGGCAGCTTTACCTGCGCGAAGGATATACAGAATTCGGCCGCAGACCGAACTGGATTTCTCTCAACGGAGAAATGTTTGATGAGGTGATGATGCTGCGGTCAGTTGCTGAAAATGCATGATTGTTAGTTTTGTGCAGCTGATTTTGTTCGAATGTAACGAAATTATCCGTCAAATCGCAATAAAATGAATAAAGGTCAGTATTGCTGACATATTTTGCTTGTTTTGTTGTGAAATACGCATAAGGTGATAACCAAAGGCACACAGCTTTTAGTTAAGTTTTATGGTCTATTTCACGGCATCTCTTTTGACTTTATGAGGAACCCCCATGCTGGATTGGGAAAAAATATTCGCAACACGTTCATCGCGTATGAAAGCGTCGGAAATTCGTGAATTGTTGAAACTGCTTGAGCGTCCGGATATTATTTCTTTCGCGGGTGGTATTCCTGATCCGAAACTGTTTCCGGCAGAAGAATTCAAAGAAGCCTATGCCGATATTTTCGCCACGGGCAAATCCGATGCCGCGCTGCAATATTCGGTAAGTGAAGGCTATAAGCCGCTGCGCGAATGGCTGCAGGGTGAAATGGCAAAAATCGGCGTGCCTTGCACTGCCGAAAATATCTTCATCACTTCCGGTTCGCAGCAGGCGCTGGATTATCTCGGCAAGCTGTTCCTGTCGCCGAATGATACGGCGCTGGTTGTGCGCCCGACCTATCTCGGTGCGCTGCAGGCTTTCAATGCCTATGAGCCGACCTATGATACATTGCAGCCAAACGGCAACCGCACTCCGGCTTCCTATGAAGAAGCTGCTGAGAAGGCTGGCGGCAAGGTGAAATTTGCCTATTTCTCAGCAGATTTCAGCAATCCGACCGGTGAAACCATTGATCGTGAAGGCCGTGAAAAGCTGATCGATCTGGGCGATGAAATGGATATCGCGCTGATCGAAGATGCTGCCTATCAGTATCTGCGTTTTGACGGCACGCCGATCCCGCCGGTTCTGGCGCTGGAAATTGAGCGCAAAGGCTCGATTGAAAATACCCGCACCATCTATTCCGGCAGCTTCTCCAAGACGCTGGCACCGGGCTTGCGTGTTGGTTATGTCGTTGCCAATGCTACCGTGATCCGCAAACTGGTGCTGATGAAACAGGCTGCTGATCTGCATTCCTCAACCATCAATCAGCTGGCTGTGCATCATGTTGCTGCCAATGGTTTTGATGCACAGATTGCTAAAATCCGCTCTGTCTATTCACATCGCCGCAATAAAATGCTGGAAGCGCTGGATAAATATATGCCGAAATCGGCTACATGGACAAAGCCTGAGGGCGGTATGTTCGTCTGGGTCAATCTTCCGGATTATATGAATGGTGCTGATCTTCTGGCCGCTGCGATTGAAACAGAGAAAGTGGCTTTTGTTCCGGGTAAAGCATTCCATGCGGATGGCACCGGTGCCAATACGCTGCGTCTCGCTTATTCCTGTGCCAATGACGAGATGATTGATGAGGGCATCAAGCGCCTTGGCAATCTGATCCGTGCCCATGAGAAAAATTGAGAATAAGCAATCTCACTGAATGAAAAAAAGCCGGAGCCCGCTGCTCCGGCTTTTTTATATCTTCACGGCCGGAGTTTCAGCTGAAGTATATCACCGTTAAATGGATGTATTTAATTGCGATATGCTTTGGTGCTTAACCTGCTGAATTTACGGCTTTCTTTGCAAAAAGATGCTTGGCTTTGTCCGGCAATCCTGTAGCCTGACCTTGTTATAATTTTATAAATCTGAGTCCTTATACAGCGACAGGATTCAGGCGGAGAGATTGAGGGGAAACTCATGACTATAATTAAAAAATACACGCTGGCTCTGGCCTGTGCGTCGGTGCTTGGTCTGTCAGCGGTTGCTGCACAGGCGGCAACGCCGGCGGATACGCTGGTTGTGGCAATGGCCATTGATGATGTGATTTCTCTCGATCCGGCAGAAATTTTCGAGATCACCACGTCGGAAATTCTGACCAATACCTATGAGCGTCTGGTGACCACAGATCCGAAAGATCCGACCAAGATCATTCCGCAGATTGCGGAAAGCTGGGTGGTCTCGGAAGATGGCAAGACCATTACTTTCAAGGTTAAGCAGGGGCAGAAATTTGCTTCGGGCAATCCGCTGACGGCGCAGGATGTTGTTTATTCCCTGCACCGCGCGATCAAGCTTGATCTCAGCCCTGCATTCATCATCAGCCAGTTTGGTCTGAACAAAGACAATGTGGAAAAGCTGGTGACTGCGCCGGATGATTATACGGTCGTGTTCTCCACGGAAGAAACTTTCGCGCCGAGCTTCGTGCTCAATGGGCTGTCTTCCAGTGTGGCTTCTGTTGTTGACAGCAAGCTGGTTGAAGAACATGCGGTTAAAACCGAGAAAACAGAAGCCAAGCCGTTTGATACAGATTTCGGCTATGACTGGCTCAAGCGTAATTATGCAGGTTCCGGCGTTTACAGCCTGAAAGAGTGGCGCTCGAATGAAGTGATCCTGCTGGAGCGCAATGAGAATTACAGCGGCCCAAAACCGGCTGTAAAACGCGCTATTTACCGTCATGTGAAGGAAAGTGTGTCGCAGCGTCTGCTGTTGCAGGCCGGTGATATTGATGTCGCCCGTAACCTTGAGCCGGGTGATATTGCAGAATTTGCCAAGAACAGCGATTTCAATATTCTCAGTGCTCCGAAGGGGCGTACCTATTATCTGACAGCCAACCAGAATGTGCCAAATCTTGCCAAGCTGGAAGTGCGTCAGGCGATGAAATATCTCGTTGATTATGATGCGATTGAAAATACGCTGATTAAGGGTATCGGCCGCACACATCAGTCCTTCCTGCCACTTGGTATGTTCGGAGCGATTGATGACAAGCCGTTCAAACTGGATGTTGATAAGGCGAAGCAGCTTCTGGCCGATGCCGGTTTGCAAGACGGTTTCAGTGTGACGCTCGATGTGCGTAATACACAGCCAGGCGTTGGTATTGCAGAAAGCATTCAGCAGACTTTTGCCAAAGCCGGTATCAAGGTTGAGCTGTTGCAGGGTGACGGCAAGCTGACGACGACAAAAGTACGTGCGCGCAAGCATCAGCTTTCGCTGGGTATCTGGGGCCCTGATTACTGGGATCCGCATACCAATGCATCGACCTTCTCCTATAATCCGGATAATGGCGATGAAGTGTCAATGAAAACGACAGCATGGCGCAGTTCATGGGACATTCCAGAAATGTCCAAGGAAACCATGGATGCGGCAAAAGAAACAGACACTGCAAAACGCGAGCAGATGTACCACAAAATCCAGAAGGATTTTCAGGAGACAAGCCCGTTCGTGATGCTCTATCAGCAGATCGAAACGGCTGTTGCTGCCAAGAATGTCAAGAACTTCAATATGGTGGCTGATGCCAACTATATTACCGAAGTCAGCAAAGACTAAATTTCAGCCCCTGCTGTAAACATTTTATGCCCCTTCCGCGATCAATGGCTGAAGGGGCATAATTATTTGAGACGCAAATTTCAGAACGGCGAATTGCAGGTGGTGCGGCTGCCGGCAAAAGGCTGGTATGTATTATCGGACGCACGATATGAGCGGTACTGATTGCTGCACCACTGCATATGGTTGACATTATCACCTGCATTGGCTGATTTTGCCGAGCCGATGCGTTTTGTAGCGCCGCGCTGCACCAGCGGATCGCCGTTTTTATAATGCAGCACGCCGTCTTCCGTATAATAGGCACCGCTTTCTTTGCAGAGTGTGGAGCCGTAACAGTTCCGGCTGGCAGGGTCTGCGCGATTGCTGCCGGTAATGCCGCCGACAATCAGAAGGCCGGTTGGGTTCAGAGATGGAATGCCGCCGCTGATCTGGTTGCCGCCTGCATAGGCTGATGCGCCGGAGAGCAGGGCAATGCCCATTGTGAATGCGGTTTTCAGAATGAATCTGGACATAGGGATATCCGTTCGTGAATTTATATAGCTTAGGGCTAATATAGTATAAAAATGCTGCCAATTTAAGAGGCAGGCTTTCCGAAGAAAATCAGTTGCAGGCAATATCACTGATTGCAATTCAACATATGGTGTTTAGGTTGAGTTATCGCATGCTGCGGAAAAGTGGGTGCCGGTTTATCCTGTAAGCCTGATGTGAACGCAATGATGAGTAGCTTAATGTCTGAGACGGTTTCTGCGCAGTCAACACCGGTTATGGATAATGTTCAGCCAGAAGGGCCGGTATTATTCACCTTAGCGACATTCAATATTGAAAACCTGATGCGCCGGTTTGATTTTACCGGTTATCGCAATGAGTTGCGTCAGGATCGCTCATTGCAGCTCTTTGCGATTGATAATGAAACACAATACCGACAGCTCGAACAGGCGCGGATGGTGGCGCATACGGATGATACACGGCAATTATCTGCTCTGTCGATTGCGCAGACACGGGCGGATATTCTCTGCCTGCAGGAAGTTGATGATCTCGCTGCGCTGAACGCTTTTGAATATGGCTATTTGTTCAAGATGGTGGGGCAGGGCTACAAACATAAATATCTGATCGACGGCAATGACAGTCGCGGTATTGATGTCAGTGTGATGATGCGTGACGTAACGCGCAGCGGCCACACGATTGAGCTGGTGAAGCTGGAGAGCAATGCACATCTGACCTATCAGGATCTGGGTATTTATGATCCTGTACTGTCCTCCGTGGGAATTGAAGCCCATGAGCGGGTGTTTAAACGCGATTGTCTGATGCTGGATCTGCGCATCGGCGGCAAGCCGCTGACGGTCTTTGTTACGCATTTCAAATCCATGGGCGGTGTACGCTATGGTCAGGATCCCAAGCTGACAACACTGCCGGTACGACTGGCCGAGGCGCAGGCGGTTCGTATGATTATCGAGAAAAAATTCGGCCGTGACGGTGCTGCGGATGCTTCATGGGTGATCTGCGGTGATTTCAATGATTATTACGAGAAGCTTGCGATAAGCGGCGACCAGTGGGGCGGCTATGATTTTACGCCGGTTCAGGAGCCGGATAATTGCCTGAATGTGTTTCTGAATGACGGTTTTGCGGTCAATCTGGTAGAGCGGCGGCCGGAGCTCGATCGCTGGACATTGTATCACACACGTGGCCCGCAGGAGCGCCACCTGTGCCAGCTGGATTATATCTGGGCATCACCGGCTCTGGCGCAGCGCAATGCACAGGCTGTGCCGGAAATTATCCGCAATGGGCAACCTTACCGCACCTTATTTCCTGAAGGGCAGGATGTGGCGCGTTTCCCGCGTATCGGCTGGGACAGACCAAAAGCGAGCGACCATTGTCCTGTTGCCGTCACACTTGAGCTTTAATGACAGGCTCAGTCTAACGGAGCAGACGAATGCAAAGCAGAGACCAGAACAGGGTTTATCCTGTCCGTGACGTCAGGATACAGGTTGTTGGCGGTGTTCCTGATTATGTTGTCCGGAATCAGAAGGCTATTGATGAAAACTGGCAGCAGGAAGTAGCAAGCAATCCGACACTCTATGACGGCGAAATTTATCTGGCAGCAGAGGCCGTTTTAGCGGACGGTATTTTGCGTGCGCCCTATCAGCGTACCAGTTTTCGCAGTCTGCTTTACTGGCGCAAAGACAAAACTGCGGATAAGCCGTTTCATATTTTCGGCAGTGGCGTCATCGTCTCCTCCGATAATCAGCTGCTGCTCGGACAAATGGCCTCACACAACGTTGTCGGCGGCCGGATTTATTTTCCGGCGGGCTCCAATGATGATCAGGATATTGTTGACGGTGCGGTTGATCTTGACGGAAATGCCAGACGTGAAGTGCTGGAGGAAACAGGAATTGATCTGAATCATGCAGTGCGCACCGGCGGCTACAGTCTGGTTATGTGTGATCGCAGTCTGGCGCTGTTCCGTTGTTATTATTTCGACCGCACGGCGGATGAATTGCAGAGGCAGGCGGAGGAATTTATCGTAGCGCAAAAGCAGCCGGAATTATCGCGGGTGCTGATGATCGGGCAGGGCGGCATATTGGATGAACGCAGTCCCGATTATATTCGCACTTTCACCGACTGGTATTTTGCGCAATAGTAACGGCATATGATGCGGGCGGCTGAGATTTGAATTGCATATTATGCACTTCATGAATCATTTGAATGTTTTAACCGGCAATGCAAATGTGTTGAATCAGATACGGTACTTTTGAAAGTTCCGGAGCGGGGCGGACATGGATCATCTTAAAGGGCAGGGAATATGAACGGCATGGCTGTACAGGGGCGTTTCTACGAGATCTATGATGTTTTCACCGAGAAAGCTCTAAGCGGTAATCCGCTTGCTATTGTTCATGATTCTGAAGGGCTGGATGATGCCACAATGCTGGCCATTGCCCGCGAGTTCAATCTCTCGGAGACTGTGTTTGTTGCTCCTGCAGCCAATCCGCTACACACAGCTTCGATACGGATTTTTACGCCGGATTATGAGCTGAATTTTGCCGGTCATCCGACTGTGGGTACGGCGGTTGCGCTGGCCTATAAGAATTGTAACGGACAAAAACCTCAGACTGATCTGATCATGACGCTTGAGGAAAAAGTCGGGCCGGTGCGTGTTGCGGTTCATTGCGCAGGCTCCGGTGACACGGAAGGACAGTCGGCAGCTTTCGCCGAATTTGACCTGCCACGCCTGCCTGAGCGCGTGAATATCACCGTAGAGAAGGAGCAGGCCGCCGCTGCCTTGCGCCTCAATACACATGAAATCGGCTTTGAAAATCACGTGCCCTCGGTCTGGAGCGGCGGTAAGCCGTTTGTGCTGGTGCCGGTGAAGAATATGATTGCCGCAGCCAAAGTTGTGGTTGATCCGGTTTTTGTGGAAGATCATATGCAGGCTTTTGAAGGTCGTGCGATACCTTTCTACATCTATACCCGCGAGACACGGCTCTTTGAGAGCAATTATCATGCGCGGATGTTCACATCCGGCAAGCATGTCTATGAAGATCCGGCCACCGGTTCTGCGGTTGCCGCCTTTGCCGGTGCAATCAACGAATTTGACCAGCCTGTAGACGGGCTTACGCAGCTATGGATTGAGCAGGGTATTCAGATGGGCAGACCATCGCGCATCCGGCTGGAGCTGGATGTGGCTGCGAAGAAGCTGACCGGTGCGCGTATCGGCGGCAGTGCGGTTAAGGTTGCTGAAGGCTATCTGAAGATTTAGAATATGTTGCATTGCGTGGCTGGTTCTTGCTAAAAGTCACAAGATGCAACATTTCTGTATCTGGAGTTGTCTGTGGCAGAAACCTCATCGCAATCTGATCCTCAAAATCCGGTTGATGCTCAAAACCCGACTGGGCAACGCATTCTGGCATCGCAGCGTCATGATGAAATTCTGCGCAGGTTGAATGAAGATGGCGTGGCGGGGATCAGTGAGATTGCGGCGTTTTTTGACGTCTCACGGGAGACAATCCGCCGTGATCTGAAACTGCTGGCGCAGCGGGGATTACTGGCGCTGGTTCATGGCGGGGCGACAAAAATCCAGCTTCATGAACCAGCCTTCGGACTGCGCAGTCAGGAAAATAGCGGAGGTAAAGCCGCAATAGGTCAGGCCGCCTGTGCCTTGATCCGTTCCGGCATGGTAGTTTTTCTGGACTCCGGCACAACGACTTTGGCTCTTGCTCAGGCTTTAACACAACAGGATAAAGCACCGGAAAACCTGACAATCTGCACCACAAGCCTGCGAATTGCATTGCAGCTTTGCCATGTGCCGACCATACGCGTGCATATTTTAGGCGGTGAGATCAGTCCTGAAGAAGAGGCCAGCGGCGGCATTGATGTGCTGCAGGCGCTGGAGCATTTCCGGTTTGATCTGGCATTTCTTGGCACGGGCGGCATTACTGCCGAGGGTGAGATTACGGACTTTACCCGTAATGGTGCGGAACTGCGCTCGCGGCTTGCCGTTGTTGCCGGTGAAGCATGGTTTCTGGCCAGCGCAGAGAAATTCGGACGCATGACGCCGCTTCGTGTTGCACATTATGAGCAAGCCGCAGGCATTATTACAGATCACAGACCGGAGCCGCAGTTTGTGACGGCACTGGCTGAGAAGGGCCTCCGGTTACATATTTCATGAATGTGATTTTTTGTTGCATTTAATGTTGTTTTTTGTTGCTTTGTTTTTATAGTGATCTCAACCGGAGGGAGTGAGGTCATGACAGAGCATAATGCAGATCATAAAGACAAAGCAGACAGCTTTCCGTCTCAGGCGCGGGTGGTGATTATTGGCGGGGGCATTATCGGCTGTTCCGTTGCCTATCATCTGACCAAAGCGGGATGGACAGATGTTGTGTTGCTGGAGCAGGGAGGCTTGAGTTGCGGCACAACATGGCATGCGGCAGGACTGGTGGGGCAGTTGCGCAGCCATGCCAATATGACCGGCCTGATCCGCTATTCTACTCAGCTTTACAGCGAACTTGAGGCAGAAACCGGCTTAGCGACCGGATGGAAAAAATGCGGCTCCCTGTCTGTTGCCCGCAGCAAAGATCGCATGACTGTTTTGCAACGCACTGCTGCCTCCGCCCGTGCGCAGGGTGTCAATGTCGAGGTTATTTCAGCCCGTGAGGCAGGCGATCTCTGGCCGGTTATGGCGACGGATGACTTACAGGGGGCTGTCTGGCTGCCGGATGATGGCAAGGCCAATCCCAGTGACCTAACACAATCTTTGGCGCGCGGCGCACGAATGCGCGGTGCCAGAATATTGGAACGGGTTCAGGTGACCGGTATTACCGTGAAAAATGGCCGTGCTTGCGGTGTTGAAACGGATCGCGGGAATATTACTGCAGAAATTGTGGTCAATTGCGCGGGGCAATGGGCACGTAAAGTCGGACAGATGTGCGGCGTAACGGTGCCTCTGCATTCGGCAGAACATATGTATATCGTCACCGGAAAGATTGAGGGCGTGCATCCGGATTTACCGGTTATGCGTGATCCGGACGGTTATATTTATTTCAAAGAAGAGGTTGGTGGTCTGGTCATGGGTGGTTTTGAGCCGCAGGCCAAACCATGGGGTATGCAGGGTATCCCCGAAAAATTTGAATTTGCTTTGCTGGAAGATGACTGGGATCAGTTTGAGCCGTTGATGGAAAATGCTCTGATCCGTGTGCCGCAACTGGCGGAAGCTGAGGTAAAGAAGTTTTACAACGGACCGGAAAGCTTCACCCCTGATAATAATTTTATTCTCGGTGAGGCACCGGAACTGAAGAATTTCTTTGTCGGTGCGGGCTTTAACTCTATGGGCATCGCCAGTGCCGGCGGTGCGGGACGTGCGCTTGCAGAGTGGATTATCAATGGTGCTCCGACGATGGATTTATGGCCGGTGGATATTCGCCGTTTTGCCGGTTTCAACAATAATCAGCGCTGGCTACATGACCGCGTTAAAGAAACGCTTGGCCTGCATTATGCAATGCCCTGGCCGAACCGCGAGCTGGATACGGCACGGCCGTTCCGCCGGTCGCCGCTTTATCATCTTCTGGAGGCGAAGGGAGCTTGTTTCGGTTCGAAAATGGGGTGGGAGCGCGCGAACTGGTTTGCGGATAAGGGGCAGAAGCCGGAGACTGTCTATAGTTTCGGGCGGCAGAACTGGCATGAGAATGTCGGGCGTGAAATGCAGGCTGTGCGCGAGCGTGTTGCTCTCTTTGACCAGAGCTCCTTCGCCAAGCTGCTGATACAGGGGCGTGATGCCTGTCGGGTTCTCAATCATCTCTGTGTCGCTGATATTGATGTGCCGGTGGGGTCGTCGGTTTATACGGGCATGCTCAATGAGCGCGGCGGTTATGAAACAGATCTGACTGTATTGCGGCTTGGTGCGGAGAAGTTTCTGATTATTACCGGCTCCGCGCAGGCAGTTCACGATGCGGATTGGATTAACCGGCATATCAACGACGAAGATTATGTAACGGTCACCGATGTTTCCTCCGCCTATGCAGTGCTGGCACTGATGGGGCCGCAGTCGCGCAGCCTGTTGCAAAAACTGAGTGATACGGATTTCAGCAATGCGGCATTTCCGTTTGGTCAGGTGCGTGAAATCGGCGTGGGCTATGCAACCGCTTTTGCCAACCGCATGACTTATGTGGGGGGGCTTGGCTGGGAGCTGATTGTCCCTGTGGAATTTGCCGTTGGTGTTTATGAAGCGCTGCAGGAAGCGGGGCAGGAATTCGGCCTGCGTGATGCCGGATATTATGCACTGGAAGCGCTGCGTCTTGAGAAAGGTTATCGTGCATGGAGCCGTGAACTGACGCCGGATATTAATCCCTATGAGGCCGGACTGGGATTTACCGTGGCGATGGACAAGGCCGGTGGTTTTATCGGGTGGGATGCGCTGGTGAAGTTCAAGGCTGATAATCTTCTGAAGCGGCGCATTGTGCAGCTGACGCTTGATGATGCAGATGCCGTTTTGTGGGGCGGGGAACTGATCCTGCGCAATGGCGTGCCTGCCGGTGAAATCCGCTCTGCCGCCCATGGTCATACATTGGGCTGTGCTGTTGCACTGGGGTTGCTCAGTCATGCGGAGGGCGCTAGTAAAGACTGGCTGGAGCAGGGGGATTTCGAGGTTGATGTTGCCGGTCAGCGCTATCGCGCGCAGATGTATTTGCGCAGCCCTTATGACCCGAAATCCGAGCGGGTAAAGATCTGATTTTGATTCAATAATCTGCCGGATGATGTTGTTTTATTTATAAAAACAGATCTTCCGGTGGGCTTCCGATTGTGGAGGCGACTATGTCGGGGCGGCGTGCCGCGACCGCTGTCACAATGGCATCTGCCAGCGCAAAGATTGCTGCCGGAGAATTCGGCAGCAAACGGTTCCGCGCCGGTGCGAAAAAGATCGTATCAGCAACCTGAACGAGCGGTGATGTCGGGCTGTCGGTGATTGCCAGAATCACTGCCCCTTTTTGCTTGGCAGCTTTGGAAAGCTGCACGGTATTGTTGGAATAACGCGGCATGGAAATAGCGATAACCACATCACCTTCATCCACCGAGCGCACAAAATTGTTGGAATATTGGGATGCGCCGCGCGATAGAATATTGGATACGTTTTTCTCCGTATAGAGAGCCAGTCCTTCCTCCAGCAGTGTCGCCGCATAATGGCTGGCGCCGGTGCCGAGAATGATGATGCGTCTGGCATTGATAATGGCTTCAATAAATGCCTCCGATGAAGGCGTATCAATATTGGCCATCGTGTCTTTGATATTGTCGGAACAATCGGCCAGAACAGTATGCAAATAGGCACTTTGCTGGCCCGATTGGGTGTTTTCAGCGCTGTTTAATCTGTTTGCTGACGGTGAAAACTGAAAATCCGAGACAATTTTTTCACGAAACTCACCATAGCCGCTATAGCCAGCCGCACGCACAAAACGGGTGATTGTGGCGGTCGAACTGCCACTGGCATGAGCCAGACCTTCAATCGACATGGCAACGACATCCAGCGGTTTTGCCAGAACAAAATCGGCAATCCGGCGATAGGATTTGCTGAAAGAAGGATATGCCGCAGACATGCGGTTGGCAAAATCGGACTTGGGATTCAAAGTTTGCGACATGATGGTTTCCGGTGTTGACGGCATAAAATTTTCATATACTCTATTTTTGAAAATAACCATGTCAAATATAATGACAATCATATCAAAAATGACATTCGTTGGGGAACGGAGACTTTTATGTATAAAAAAATGCTCGTGGCGAGTCTGCTGGGAACAACTCTGCTGAGCTCTGCTTTGATGAGCGGTGCGGCATCGGCTGAAACACTGCGCATTGCGCTCGGATCAGAACCGACTGCAATTGATCCGCATTATCATGATCTGACACCGAATAATGCTTTGGCAGTCCATATATTTGACGGACTGACCCGTCAGGATGAAAAGCAGAATGTACATCCGTCTCTTGCAAGTTCATGGGAGAATGACGGCAAGAATACCTGGACATTCAAATTGCGGGAAGGCGTGACTTTCTCTGATGGTTCACCTTTTACTGCCGATGATGTGATCTTTACTTTCTGCCGCACGCTGAAAAACGAAACAGCGATTGCCGGTTCCTTTGCGGACATTACCGCGAATTTTGAGTCTGTTGAAGCACCTGATGCGCAGACACTGGTGATTAAGACCAAAGCGCCTGAGCCGCTGCTTCCGTCCTTTATCGGCACTGTTGGTATTCTGAGTTCCTCAATCGTCAAACATGACAAGATCAGCTTCGCACCGGAGCAGAATTGCGGTGTGACCGGTGCATGGCCGGTGGTTGGTGATTTCAATGATGGCAAACTTGCAATCGGCACCGGCCCTTACAAGCTGAAAAGCTATGTGCGCGGTTCTGCTATCGAGCTGGAACGTAATGATAAATATTGGGGCGAAGCCGAGCCATGGGAAGCTGTACGTTTCCTGCCGGTTCCGAATGCCGGTCCGCGTCTCGCCGGTCTTCTCGCCGGTGACTATGATATTATTGAAAATCCGGCTGCGCGTGATCTGTCCCGTATCAAGGATGACAAGCGTTTCGGCTATACGATCACGCCTTCAACACGCGTGATTTATTACCAGCTTGATGTGGCGCGTGATGAAAGTCCTTATGTTAAAGCTGCTGACGGCAAAAACCCGCTGAAAGATGTGCGTGTCCGTCAGGCTATGTCGCTGGCGATTGACCGTAATGCTATTGTTTCCCGTCTGATGGACGGTGCGGCGGAACCTGCCTATCAGTTCCTGCCTACGGGCATGTTCGGTACGCTGCCAAACCCGCCGGAACTACGTTATGATCCTGCTGAAGCCAAGAAACTTCTGGCTGAAGCCGGATATCCGGACGGTTTCCAGCTGACACTTTCCACCACCAATGACCGCTATATCAATGACAGCCAGATCACGCAGGCCGTGGCACAATATTTGACGCAGATCGGCATTAAGTCGGATGTGGATGCGATGACCCGCGCCATCTATTTCCCGCGCCGTTCCAAGAAGGAACTGAGTGTGGCAATCGGCGGCTGGGGTTCCACCAGCGGTGAGGCTTCATCCTTCCTGCGTCAGTGGCCGGCAAAACCGAATGAAGAAGGCACTTTGGGCGGCTCCAATTATGGCGGCTATTCCAACCCTGCTTTCGACAAGCTGATCTATGAAGCTGTTGCAACAATGGACGATAATAAGCGTTCGGAATTGCTCCAGCAGGCACAGACCGAAGTGATGAAAGACTATGCTTTCATTCCGCTGCATTTCGAAAGCGGTATCTGGGCGCATAAGGCCAATGTCACTTATACCGGTCGTTCAGATCAGTTCACGATGGCGATGTCTGCCAAGCCGGCCAAGTAACGCAAGGCTAAGCCAGAGCGGTTTACATTCCGGCTGGAATATTGAGACCGCTCCGGATTCTTTCGTGGCCGTATGGCGCAGTTTAATCAGTTCATTTCACTGCGCCATGCTTCAGCCATCCTGACAGAATGATAGTCCGAGAAGCATGTCATGACAGCTTATATTTTGCAGCGACTTATTCAGAGCGCCTTGGTGCTGCTTGCCGTGTCGGTTGCTGTTTTCTTTGCCGTATATGGCATTGGTGATCCGATTGAACTTCTTGTACCCCCGCAGGTGAGTGCCGCCGAACGGCTGGCTCTGATTAAGCGGCTGGGGCTCGATCTGCCGGTATGGCAGCAATATTTCACATTTCTGGGCAATGCCCTGAAAGGCGACCTCGGCACATCTTTCGTTCACGGTGTGCCGGTGGTCTCGCTTATTCTTGCCCGCCTGCCAGCAACATTTGAACTGGTACTGCTGTCGATGACAGTTGCCGCCGTTATCGGTATTCCGCTCGGACTGTTGGCTGGTCTCAATCCTGACAGCCGCCCGTCGCGTTTCATTATGGCGGGAACAGTCATCGGCTTTTCACTGCCAAGTTTCTGGAAAGGCATGATGCTGGTGCTGCTGTTCAGCGTGGCACTTGGCTGGCTGCCGACCGCAGGGCGGGGCGAAACAGTCTCGGTGCTGGGCATTCAGACCAGTCTGTTCACCACCAATGGTCTGCGCCATCTGATCCTGCCTGCACTTAATCTTGCTATTCCGAATATGGCGCTGATGATCCGCCTTGTAGCGACCGGCACCACGGAAGCGATGACGCAGGATTATGTGAAATTCGCCCGCGCTAAAGGTGTACGCCGCAAGCGCATCGTCAATCGTCATGTGCTGCGCAATATTCTGATACCGGTTGTGACTGTTGTCGGCATTGAATTCGGCAGTCTTGTTGCTTTCTCCACCATTACCGAAACCGTGTTCTCATGGCCCGGCATGGGCAAACTGCTGATTGACAGTATCTACCAGCTCGACCGCCCTGTGGTGGTTGCCTATGTGCTGCTGGCCACGCTGCTGTTCGTCGCCGTGAATTTCATGGTCGATGTGCTCTATGCGGTTCTCGATCCGCGGGTCAAACTTTCCGGAGATATGGTATGAATAAGCCGATTATTCCGGATTATGCCAATACACCGCTACGCCAGAAAGTGCTGCGCAGCATCCGCAACAAGCCGACAACACGCGGTGCGGGTATCCTGCTCGGGCTGCTGGTTCTGCTGGCGGTGCTGGCGCCTTTTATTGCCCCGCAAGACCCTTATGATTTGGCCTCTTTGAGCGTGATGGATAACCGGCTTGCACCGGGCTCAACAAGTATGACGGGTTCGGTCTACTGGCTGGGCACGGACGCACAGGGGCGCGATATGGTTAGCGCCATTCTCTATGGTTTGCGTACCAGCCTGCTGGTCGGCTTGCTGTCGACACTTGGTGCCATGACCATCGGTGTGAGTGCCGGATTGCTGGCCGCACAACTTGGTGGTGTTGCCGATGCGATTATCATGCGCGTCGTGGATTTTATGCTCGGCTTTCCGTCAATGCTGGTGGCGCTGGTGCTGCTGGCCTCTGTCGGGCGTGGCGTTGATAAAGTGATCCTCGCGATTATTCTGGTGCAATGGGCGCAATATGCCCGTCTTATGCGTGCTTCCGCGCTGGTTGAACGCCGTAAGGAATATATCGAAGCGGCCGTCAATTTCGGCCTGCCGACCCATTATATTATGCTCCGGCATTTGCTGCCGAACTCTATCGGTTCGGTACTGGTGATCTCTACTATCAGCATCGCCAGCGCGATTACACTTGAAGCTACATTGTCGTTTCTCGGTGTTGGTGTGCCGGTTACGCAGCCGTCGCTCGGCCTGCTGATTGCCAATGGATTTGATTATCTGTTGTCGGGCGAATACTGGATTGCCGTCTTTCCGGGTATTGCACTGGTTCTGCTGATTATCTCGCTCAATTTTGTTGGTGACCGCCTGCGTCGCAGCTTTAATGTGAGGGGCGTATGATGACAGCTTTGCTTGAAGTAAAGGGCTTAAGAACCGTATTTCACCTGCTGGGCGGTGCATGGTCGGCAGTTGACGGCATTGATCTGAGCATCGCGCGCGGCGAAGTGCTGTGCCTTGTCGGCGAGTCCGGTTCCGGTAAATCTGTCACCGGTTTCTCATTGGTGCAATTGATTGATCCGCCGGGGGAAATCGTTGAAGGCGAAATCCTGTTCAATGGCGAAAATCTGCGTGAAGCATCCGATGAACGTTTGCGTAATTTACGCGGCGACCGCATTGCGATGATCTTTCAGGATCCGCTCTCCACACTCAATCCGGTGCTGACCATTGGTGAGCAAATGTGCGAGGCGATCCTTGAACATCGTTCCTGTGGTAAAGCGCAGGCGATGAAAGAGGCTGCTGATGCGCTGGGGCGTGTGGGTATTTCCTCGCCGGAAATACGGCTAAAACAATATCCGCATGAATTCTCCGGTGGTATGCGCCAGCGCGTGGCGATTGCCACCGCATTGCTCAACAATCCCGATCTGATTATCGCTGATGAGCCGACCACAGCACTGGATGTGACCATTCAAAGCCAGATCCTCTACGAAGTGCAGAAACTGGCACGGGAAACCGGTACTGCCGTGCTGTGGATTACTCATGATCTTGCAGTCGTGGCTGAACTCGCCGATCGTGTGGCGGTAATGTATGCGGGGCAGATTGTTGAAACCGGTGCGGTCGATGATGTGCTGGACAGACCGCTGCATCCGTATACGCAAGGTCTGCTGAATTCGTCTTCCGGCATGGTAAAACCGGGGGAACGCCTGCACCAGATTGACGGCAATGCACCGCGTATTGATGACAGGCCAAGCGGTTGTCCGTTCCGCACGCGCTGCGAGCGCGTCAAACCGGTTTGTGCAGAAGTTAATCCCGAACAGCAGGTGATCGACGGGCGGATTTTCCGTTGTCACAATCCGGTATCACTGCCTGTCCGTGAGGTATTCGCTCAGGAGGCAAGACCATGAGTGATGCATTTTTTGAAATGCGCGGGGTGAAGAAGCATTTTCACTCCAAATCCACAATGGCTGATCGCATTCTGCGCCTGACAGGACAGGCCGCACCGGCGCGGGTTTTGCGTGCGGTAGATGGTGTTGATCTGAGTATCAAACGTGGTGAGGTGCTGGGACTTGTCGGCGAGTCCGGCTGTGGGAAGTCCACTCTGTCCCGTATGGCTACTGGTATTTATCAGCCGACAGAAGGTAATGTGCTTTATGACGGTCGCGCCGTTGAAAAGCTCAAAGGCCGTGAAAAGCTCGACTTTCTTTTGAAAGTACAGATGATTTTTCAGGACCCTTACGCTTCACTTGATCCGCGCATGAAGGTCAATCAGATTGTCGGTGAGGCACTGAAGGTGCATCGCCTGATGCCGAAAGCCGAGATTGCCGGTGCGGTGAACAAAGCATTGGAGGAGGTGGGGCTGGATCTCGCATATCGTGATCGCTATCCGCACCAGTTTTCCGGTGGCCAGCGTCAGCGTATCGGCATTGCCCGCGCTTTGTCAGTTAAACCTGATTTTCTGGTTTGCGATGAGCCGGTATCTGCACTTGATGTGTCTATTCAGGCGCAGGTGATCAATCTGTTTATGGATTTGCGTGCCCGCTACGGGCTGACCTATCTGTTTGTCAGCCATGATCTCGGCGTTGTCCGGCATATCAGCGACCGGATTGCGATCATGTATCTCGGCCGTATCGTTGAGATTGGTTCCGCATCAGCAATTTTCAGCAAGCCTGCGCATCCCTATAGCGCGGCTCTGATTAATGCCAGCCCGTCGATCAGCTGTCGTAAACGTGATTTCCAGCCGCTGACCGGTGATCTGCCATCACCGCTGGCACCGCCTTCCGGCTGTCCGTTTCATCCGCGTTGCGCCCATGCCATGCCGGTATGCCGCGAGCGCCGCCCCGAACTAAAAGATGTGACAGCCGACCAGAGTGCTGCCTGTCATTTGCATAATCCGGAGACATAATGACTACCACCATTCTTCGTCCAGAAACCGGACGCAGTACGCTGCCGTTTGTTGATCAGTATCATCCGGACAGACCGCTGGAAGTAAACTTCTACCGCCCTGAAAGCTATCGCCCTGAAGATCCGGTGATTATCGTGCAGCATGGTATGCTGCGTAATGGCGATGAATATCGTGATTTCTGGATTCCGGCGTCTGAAAAACACCGCTTGCTGATTGTTGCGCCGACTTTCCCCGATGCACAATTCCCGATGGCGGAAAGCTATAATAACGGGCTGATCCTCGATGAAAGTGCAGGGCTTGTGCGTGAAAAGCAGGATTGGCTCTATGGTGTGCCTGCGCGTGTTCTTGCAGCCCTTCAGGCCGGTGGGGTAACCACGCAGAAACAGGCGCGTTTATACGGCCATTCGGCTGGTGGCCAGTTCTCGCACCGTCTGCTGGCCACGCAGGATCACGGTATTTTCTCGGATGTTGTTGCGGCCAATCCGGGCTGGTACACATTGCCTGATCTGACACGTAAATTTCCGGAAGGTATGGGCGGCATCGGTCTTGATGAGACGCAGCTTGCCCGTTGGTTTGCCTATCCGATGCATATTTTTGCCGGTGATCAGGATATTGATGAGGCTGATCCCAATTTGCCGGATCAGCCGGAAGCATTTGCGCAAGGGCCTTCCCGCTATAAACGCGCATATTTCGTCTATGATTTTGCGAAGAAACAAGCACAAAGTTTGGGCATGCCGTTTAACTGGAAGCTGATTGATGTGGCCGGAGTCGGCCATGACGGTGCGGCTATGTCGCGTGCGGCTGCGGCTTACTGGTTTGAGGGGCGTATCCCACCCGCATCCGAACTGGTCTTTGAAGAAGCTACCAATCTCTAATTTTATGCAGGAATGATCCAATGAGCATGAATGACCGTCAGGACTTGTGGCAAAAGGTTGAGGACGAAAAGCAGCGCCTCATCGAAATGAGCGACCGCGTTTGGGGAATGCCGGAGGTTTGCTATACCGAAGAGCGCTCTATGGCTGAACATAAGGCTGAGCTGTTGCATCACGGTTTTCGTGTGACCGAGGGCATTGCCGGTATTCCGACCTCTGTGATTGGCGAGGCCGGTGAAGGCGGGCCGGTTATTGCTTTTATGGGCGAATATGATGCGCTGCCGGGGCTCAGTCAGGAAGCCGGTGCCTCTGAACATAAGCCGATTGAAGCGGGTGGTCATGGTCATGGCTGCGGTCATAATCTGTTGGGCGCGGGTGCATTGCTTGCGGCAGTTGCTCTCAAAAATTATCTTGCTGAACATAAAATTCCTGGGCGTGTGCGTTATTATGGCTGCCCAGCGGAAGAGGGCGGTGCGGCCAAAGCATTTATGGTGCGTGCCGGTGCTTTTGACGATGCCGATGTTGCAATCTCCTGGCATCCATACAGCTTCTGGGAAGTGGCTCCGGCTTTGTCGCTGGCCAATACCCGTGCGGACTTCATCTTTACCGGTCGTGCTTCTCATGCGGCTGCTGCGCCGCATCTTGGTCGCAGTGCACTCGATGCGGTTGAGCTGATGAATGTCGGTGTCAATTATATGCGTGAACATATGCCGTCTGACGCGCGTATCCATTATGCATTGCTGGATACCGGCGGTATTGCTCCGAATGTGGTGCAAGCCCATGCACGCGTGCGATATTCTATCCGTGCGATGGATTTGCAGACCATGCTCTCACTGGTGAACCGCGTGAACAAGATTGCGCAAGGTTCTGCGATGATGACCGAAACCCGTATGGAGATGAAAATCGTCAGCGCGGTTTCCAATACGCTGAGCAACAAGCCGCTGGAACAGGCACTGTATCGCACTATGCAGGAGTTGGGCGCACCGGAATTTGACGATCAGGATCGTGATTATGCCCGCAAAATCCGTGCCACCCTCTCACCGGAAGAAATCTCTTCCGTCTATAATGTGATTGGAATGCCGGAAACGGATGCACCATTGGCAGAGTTCTTAGTGCCGCTCGATCAGCCACATAAGCCACAGATAGGCTCGACTGATATTGGTGATGTCAGCTGGGTGGTGCCGACTGTGCAGGTTCATGCGCCGACAGTGGCCATCGGCACGCCTTTTCACACATGGCAGGTGGTGGCGCAGGGCAAATCTCCGGCAGCACATAAAGCCATGGTGCATGTGGCAAAAGCGATGGCCGCGACCGGTCTTGCTGTGCTGAGTGATCCGGTGCTGATGGCAGATGCCAAGGCAGCATTGGCGGCACAAACTGCCCGCACACCTTATATCAGTCCGTTGAGCGAAGGCGTGGAGCCGCCGCTGGATATGTCTAAAGGCTGATGGTCGTTTAAAGTGATTATGAAACGAAAAAGGCAGCCTTCAGGCTGCCTTTTTTGCTGATGATTTTGAGTGCTCTCAATCATTCGATTTAGTGCGATACCAAATATATCCGATACCAATGATGGCTATAAATGGTGCGAAAGCCCATAGCAGCGCATTGATGAATAGTTTCAGCATCATCAGGATCAGCGCGTTCATCAGGAAAATATTCTGTCCCATGACGAGATTTTTCAGCTCATCCCAGACGAGTTTTGAAAACGGGAACATAAGCGTGCAGATTGCAAAATAGAAAAGCGGGGCGAACTGTGCGCCGTTTTTTGCCTGCAAAGCTACCGTGACCATTAAAGCGAAGAAACAAGCACCAATTAACCAGGCACGGATCAGATATGTGCGTTCAACACCGTTCAGAATACGCCCTAACATTCTACCTCAGTCATATTTATGAATATTGATAAAGGGGCGTATAACTTTCATGTGTCGAAAAAGTAAACAAATCAAATAATCTGGTATTACTGAGACTATGTTCATGCCCGGTACAGTTTTGAATGTTATTGTGCAATTGTAATTTACGACAGGAAGTCCGGTATGTTTTCAAAACCTATAATTATCGCTTTGGCACTGGCAGTCTTTCCGGTTTCGGCACATGCAACAACAGGGCCGGGTTGTCTTCGCGTTGTGAATGTTGATGCCGGTGATGCGTTGAATGTTCGTGCGAGACCCTCTGCAAAAAGCAGAATTGTGATTTCAATTCCTGCCAATAATTATGGTGTGCTGGCTCTGAAGGGGGAATGCACACCGAAGACAATTCCGTGGGGGCAGCGCTGGTGTCCGGTCAGCTATTCCTATGAAGACGGTACATTGCACGGTTTTGTTAAAGCCCGTTTTGTTCGGGATCAGGAATGCCCGTGATCAAATTCATTCATGGATGAACGGGATATGCATGACTAAAGTATAAGGCAGTCTTTTGACTGCCTTATTTGTTTTACTTGACCTTAATCAATCCCTTGGCCAATTAGACTGTGTGTATATGGCGGGGGAATCATGAAGATCAAATTAATATTAGCTCTGTCTTTGACAGTATTTTCTGTAGCATGTGCTAAAAGACCTGATGCTATAGTGCCGGTTGATATTCCGATGGCAGCTTATTCAAATTTGAACTGTCAGAGTTTGGCTCATGAATATTCCAGAGAGAAAAGTAATCTTGCTGTTCTTTCTAAACAGCAGAATGATGCCGCAACCGGAGATGCCGTTGGTGTGTTTTTAATCGGTGTTCCGGCTTCGAGCACATTTGGCGGAAATAAAGAAGGACAGGTTGCTGTGTCTAAAGGCAAAATAAATGCCATTGAAGCCGTGTGGAGAAACAAAGGCTGCAGATAGTCATTCGCAATTTTACAGACCCCGCCAAGTGCGGGGTTTTTATTGAAGCAGGAATAGAGTGGCTACAAATGTGCAGATGAAAACAACAATCACAATTGCTGAAAAAGCAGTGCTATTCAGCTGAGTTTTAGGCGGAGGCGGAAGCATTTGCAGCTTCTTTTCAGGATCTGCGTGTTTTACACTTCTGAATTTGTGGACATTGTTTCTCATCGGCTAGAGCATAATTTTAAAGTGTTAGAGCGACCTTTGTGTGCCAAGTCTGGCACACGGCGCTCTATATCGTTTTATCTAACGATACCGCGAGAATAAATCGAACTGGGCCTGATTGATTGTCTGTTCATTCCAGTCAACTTCACGCTTTGATTGCGGTATGAAGCTTTTACGGTGATCGTTATCGTAGAATAATGTCCCGTGAATGCCAACAGCATTACGTTTCAATATCGGACGCTCCCAAAGAGGAGCCAGTACACGATTGGTTTCATCGTCACCGAGCCGTGCAATGAGGTCTTCAATCAGCTCCATATCACATTCATCCGGGAAGATGATGTTATATTCACTCTCGGTTGCCTGAAATATGCTATAAGTCGCGTTTATTGCACCGTCGATAATCTGGATATTTTTCATCATTATTATCTGCTGTTTTTATCGGACACACTATTACTGCAAGCTTATGTCATATGGATACTGGTAATAAGCAAGCGGTTTTCTGGTAATATATTCTACAGTTTATTGGCTGCCTTTTTTGTTGATCGCTGTTTCAGGTGCGGAGGTGTCGGGGTCATCTGTCAGAGACTTTCCGTTGGAGAACATCCACAGGGTTAATAGTGCGAAAACGACAATGATGATTGCGACATCAAATGTGCCCATCGCACATGCGATGCCGACTGCGCCGGTGGCCCAAAGGCTTGCGGCTGTTGCAGTCCCTTTGACTGAAGTGCTGAGGCGTAAAATTGCACCGCCGCCGATAAACCCCATGCCGGTGATGACACCTTCTATAATACGGGCAAGCGCTTCCGGATTGTCTGCTGTGATGCTTTCAGCTGCCTGAACAAAGCCGCAGCTGGCTACGGCAACTAAGGGGAAAGTTCGAAGGCCTGCGCTTCTTTCTTCCCTTTCCCGGTGCCAGCCTATGGGCAAAGCCAATATATAGGCCGCTGCAAGGGCGATAATATGCGGCCAGACATTGAAATTATCGGCGCTGAACGTGGTTGTGATTGCTGCCTGAAACGCTTCCATCCGCTTCCTCGAATCTTTGTGGTGATGAAGAGGAAAACGTGGTGATCTGCAGAATGTTCCAAAGAAGCAGTTGTGGCAGAAGCTCTTACAGTTCCGCGCGGATGCTCATTTTCTCAATGTGACCTTCCCGCAGATATAAGAATAATGGCAGCGCGAAGGATACGCCCGCAGCTAAGCCGATCAGAGCATAATATCCGGAAGGCATTTTAAGTTTCCGGCTTTGATGGATGATAAAGATAATCAGTACCAGTGCGGATATAGCGACATCTGCTGCGAAGAAGCGTGAGATATTGTTTGCAAATAAATGCTCAAAAAATAAAGCTGAGTTGAACCCGTTCTCGATCAGGAACAAACAGAAAAAATATAAAGGGAATGCTGCGCCTATAATCATCAATAGAAAATAAATCTGCCGCATTCTGCCCTCTGATTTAAATATTAAAACCCGAGGAGAATAAAACGCGACTTCCGGAGTAAAGCAAGAGGCGATAGCATGAGGAACTGCAACGGTCCGGCTGGCCAATTAGTTGTCGCGTCTGCCACCAGCATAATAAAGTGCGATTGCCCCGTTTATGGCGAGTATCACAAAAATACATATCCAGAACCCTGCCATATCAATCTCCTGTCCGTGGAGAATGGCAAGTTAGAGGGCGTGTTGCCCAGCTATAATTTTCTGTAGTTTTGTTCGCTGTGAAAGTTTTGTTCTACAGGCAGATAATCAGTTAAGACCGATAAGCGAAGGCATGCCGTGCTTGAGCATTTCACAGTCAAGTTGGATCAACTTGACTTCTTGATTATGTCAAGTTGGATCAACTTGACGCCCGTGATAATGCGAGCAAATAAAGAATCTAGAGCGAGCGCTATGATCCAATCTAGACGTAAACCGCTCTAGGTGTCGGGATATGCATGAAGAGGATAGTTGGGGCAAAATGATTTTCAGCCGGTTCTTCGCAGAAGATGTCGCTCATTTTTTATCCAAGAGAGGGAGCATAACAGGGGGTGTCTGTCTGCTTTGCGTTGTTGCTGTTTTTACTCCGGCTTCTGCCCATGCAGAAGATGTTGCAGACTGGGAAAATATAGCTTCAGGCACTGCATTTATGTCCAATCCTGCTGCTGTTGAATATAAGACCGGCTATAGCAATATTGGTTATGACCATTTCCGTTCGGAAATTATGCTGAACTGGTCTGATGGTGAGGCGCAGTCACAGACTATTTATGAGGGGATTTACGACAGGCCTCCCGCTAAAGTCTGGGGTGCCGGTGACCGTCTCTGTGTATCGATGCAAACCTGCGCACGATATGAGGATAACTGTACGACAAATATCATAGTGTATCGCTATGATGCTGATGTTAAACTGTTTTCGGAGCTTCCGGCTGGTGACAATCTATGCGTTCAAGTAAAAAAATAATTGTGCGGCTTAATATCTGAAGTCAGCCAGAGTTGTGTAGAATGTCTGCTTTGGCGAATAGTTAAACGGTCCGGCGGGAATGGCGCGGTGCAATTATTTTTCCGGCATGGGCGGCAATCGCCATTTCAAAACTATCGGCAATGCGGCGCGCCCGATCAATAAAGATAATGGCTGCTTCCTCAGGAAAAATTTCCCGTGCAGTTTGCTCAAACAAGCCGAGCCAGCGGTCAAAATGCTCGCTTTTTAAATTGAGCTTCAGGTGAGGCGGCATCGGACGACCTTCATAGCCACCGGTTTTGAGAATGACCGCTGACCAGAATTCCGAAATCTGCGCAATGTGATGATCCCAGTCATGTACTGCATCGGCGAAAATCGGGCCAATTAATGCATCTTCACGGGCACGGCCGTAAAATCTGGCAACCAATGTCTGGATTGACGCTTTGTCGATGGATGGATGCGGTTGATTAATAAGAACAGTCATAACCGGTACAGGAAGCACTGCCCGACGTAAGGTGTGCTTTTTTGTTGGAAGGATATAGCAGGTTGTACTCAAAACGGGCATGTTTTGAAAGCAAATTCACGGCTGGATCAAAAATTGCTTTGCAACCTGTGTAACCTGTCGGGTGAGATTGGTCAGTTCATTCGCTGCCAGATGATTGACTTGCCAGAACAGAGGAATTTCCAAAGCACTGTCGGGAACCAGTTCAACCAGACGACCAGATTTGATGTGTTCATGCACGATATGAACCGGATTCATACCCCAGCCCATTCCTGCTAAACAGGCATCGATAAAACCTTGTGTTGAAGGAATCCGATGTGTGGGCATATTAATAATACGCCCCAGTGTCCGGTTAATCCATTCCTGTTGCAGCCGGTCTTTCTGATTGAATGAGAGTGCTGGTGCTTTAGCAATTCCTTCTGCAATACCATTGGTAAAATGCTTTTCAATAAAAGCGGGGGTGGCCGTTGCCTGATAGCGCAATGCTCCCAACTGCGAAACACGACAGCCCTTTATTGGCTTTGAAAGTGATGTAACTGCCGCAAGCACCCGGCCGCGCTCAAGCCATTCAGCCGTATAGTCTTCATCATCAATCGCAATGCTCAGTAAATAGCCTGTATCCTGCACAAAAGGAGCCATAGCCTTTAGGAACCATGTGCCTATACTGTCGGCATTTACAGCTATATTGATGGTAATTCGTTGCATCGCTGAGTTTTGCATCTCAGCCAGATTAGGCAAATGCTTGGCCAGCTCGCTTTCAAGCATGCTGACATGTTCCAGATGACGGCAGAGCCATTCACCTTTCTCTGTTGCCACACACGGGCTTCCTCTCTCGATCAAAGACACGCCGAGACGTTCTTCTATGATTTTCACACGCTGAGAGATTGCAGAGGGCGTTACATGCAGAGCTTTGGCAGCCTGTTCGAAGCTGCCGGTTTGTACAACCATCTTGACAGCAAGAGCGGCAGGATAGTCAATCATGCATTAGTTTCCCTTACTTTGAATTAGATTGTTTAATTTTACTAAACTCACGCTTCTGATAACACGGTTTGCAATTCCAGCCGAGTTTAAAATTCAGATATGAGCTTATCAGTATTCATTACAGGCATGACGATGGGGCTGAGCCTGATCGTTGCCATTGGTTCGCAAAATGCTTTCCTGCTGCGGCAAGGCTTGCGCAACGAACATGTTTTTGCCGTTTCCTTAACCTGCGCTTTGTCCGATGCAATTCTGATCGCATTGGGGGTCGCGGGCTTTGGTACGATTATCGGCATGGCGCCCTGGCTTGATCCGGTCATGCGCTATGGCGGAGCCGCATTTCTTATATTCTATGGGGCGGCTAATATGCGCTCGGCATTGCGATCATCTGAAACCCTTGCATCCGGTAATTCTGCTGAAAAGCAAAGTTTAAAAGCAGCTGTGCTGACCTGTTTCGCGCTCACATGGCTCAATCCGCATGTTTATCTCGATACGGTGATGCTGCTCGGCTCTATCTCGACCCAGTTTTCAGGTTTTGAGTTTATGTTTGCAGCCGGTGCAATCTTAGCTTCATTTTTATTTTTCTTTTCGCTTGGTTACGGGGCAAAGTGGTTGAGACCGCTATTTGCAAAACCGTCAGCGTGGAGAATTCTTGAGGCAATTATTGCATTTGTAATGTGGGGAATTGCTGCCCGTCTTCTTATTGGTTTGTGAGTAAATCACCGGAGTTTAACTGAATGCCTGAAGCCCCGTTTATTTCTGAGAAAGTAATGGCAATAGCGCCGGATTTTCGTGCGCTGAGTATCTATGTCGATACCAAGGCGGGTGTCATGAATGAGATTGATCCTGTTATTCTGGACGATGCGTGTGCTTATGTGCTGGCAGGCGGACCATCATGGGCAGAGGATCACCTGGCTGGTTGGGCAGACATCTATCTGAAATTTGGTGCGAAGCCTAATCGCACTCCATGTTCTGCTCAGGCGCTTCGAAAGCGCGTCTTGAAAGAGGGACGCATTCCTGCAATCAATCCTGTTGTTGATCTCTATAATGCAATTAGCTTGCGCTATGCGCTGCCGGTAGGCGGGGAAAATTACGATGCCTATGTCGGGCGTCCTCAATTGATGCTTGCTGAAGGAACCGAGATTTTTGACACTAAGAATAACGGAGAGGACGTCATTGAGAACCCTATGCCGGGGGAGGTGATTTGGCGTGATGATCTGGGTGTTACATGCAGGCGCTGGAACTGGCGTCAAGGAGGCAGGACGCGGCTTGATCATGCTGGAGGCCGTATGTGGTTTATATTGGAAAGTTTAAAAGCAATGCCTGCATCTGCTCTTGATGAAGCAGGGGATATGCTTGTGAATGGTATCAGGAAAATGGCACCGAACAGTGAAATACTCATACAAAAAACTGCGGTTTAGCCGGTAGGTGCAAAAAATTTTATGTCAGTATTAACCGGTCTCTCTGCGTTTCCGATCACGCCTGCCAATGAATATGGCGAAGTCTGCATAGAAAATCTATGTTCGCTAATCGAAAGAATGATTGTCGCCGGGGTCGATTCAATCGGGCTTCTCGGCAGTACAGGTACATATATGTATCTGAATTATGCAGAGCGGAAAAAGGCAATAGAAGCGGCGCATCAGCAAATTAAAGGCAGGGTGCCGCTAATTGTCGGCGTAAGTGCTCTACGGACGGATGATGCCGTTAAATTTGCACAGGATGCGAAGTCTTTAGGGGCTACAGTAGGGCTATTAGCGCCTGTTTCATACACAAGTTTAACGCAGGATGAGGTCTTTGAGCACTACGCTAGTGTTGCTAGAGATAGTCAGCTACCGATCTGTATCTACGATAATCCGGGAACGACGCACTTTAACTTCTCTGATGCGTTAATAGCCCGTCTATCCAGAGTGACGGGGATTGTCGGCATCAAAAATGCATTGCCGGCAGATAGTAATTTGGAGCAGCATATACTGAAGCAACGCGCTTCAGTTCCGCCGGAGTTCTCGTGTGGCTATAGCGGTGATTGGAAATGCTCCGAAGCTTTGCTCAAAGGCGCGGATGTTTGGTATAGCGTTTTGGGAGGCGTTTTTCCTGAACTCTGTGTCAGTTTAACACGTGCATCTGAAAGAAAAGATACAGAGCTGGCACACAAACTTAACGGGATTTTGCAGCCGGTTTGGTCTTTGTTTCAACGACATGGCAGTCTGCGTGTTGTTTATGAAATGCTTAATCAGCTGTCTTTGTCTGATGCTGTACTTCCGCGCCCGTTCTTGCCACTCGATAAAAGCATTGCTGCTGAAATTGCAGTTGCAATAAGGGCAATTTCTGGAGCCACAGGGCAGGAATAAATAACAATGGCAGAGCTTTGTAACATGCGAGCCTGCCGCTAAAATCACATATAAATGTGCACGGTTTTTATATGTAACTACGCTGTTATGTTCTTGCGAGAAATCACTAAGCTATTGAAAAATTGGTGAATACGATATTGCGCACCCTTGCCCCTCTGATTAGAGGGCACGAAGGAAATCGACGAACTATGGTATTGGTTATGATGCGGGAGTTTACTGATTATTGAGCGGGCATATTGGGTGGAGCAAAGACGATAAACGGCGTTTTGGGTGTCTGGTTTGGTTCCACATATTCTGGAGCAGGACGCCCAATTTCCCCAAATGACTTCACATATTGATATAATGACCGCAACTCATGGTCAGTCATGGTATTCACTCCGTACCACGGCATAGGTGGACGGGTTTTCATTGTATGTCCGTATTTTACGAACTCATTTTCGCTCATTTTGGAGAGGGTAATGCGCAAATTAGCGGGATAAGTCGTCCCCCAAGGCCCTTGAAACCCGATTTGATTTCCTAACAGCGCTTTCTTGGTGTCTACTTTACCACCACTTTCAGCGAAGCCTTCTGTGTGGCAGTCATGGCATCCGCCGGTCACAGCGATACGCGCACCTTCTTCCACGCTGGCCTTGTCGGCCGCTATTGCTGTACTTGCAAAAACAATAATGAAAGTCGCTGTAACAAACCTTATCATTTTTCTCTCCATTTAGCTTGATACCTATGACAGTTAACAAGGTAGAGGCGCTTAAGTAAGCTAGCTAAACGGAGTACAATATTAGCCTTTTGATGGAGGGCGTGGGTTAAATACAGAGCAGGATAAGTATTAATGAGGTAATCGATGGCTTAGGCAGAGTTGAACATGGTGACTTACGTGGCGAATGCCGATAGTTGTTCGGATGATATCAATGGCTGATCGGGATATCTGCCTCTATAGCCGTTTCATTTCGGTTGCGTCTATCAAGTCTGGTAACGATGCGTTGCATGAGGCGATAAGCAGGGCATGTGATGATTACGTACACCGTGTTGGTCTTGACGGCCATGTGAACCAGTTACGCGAAGGTATGAAAGAGCTAAAGGAAGAGATGTGGGAAAGTGCCAAAGAGACAATTAAGGGTCTCGACTAGGTGTTGGCTGTTTTAGCTCAGGAGAAAAAGTAACATCCATCGACCCGTTTTTGAGTTAAGCGTTGCAAGTTGGGTACGGACGAAAAACTGATTAATTCTCAATCATTGCCATTCATAAACCCATCGTTATCTGGCGCTTATTGGAGATCACTCCTTGCCGACAATGTCTACGGTATTAGCCTTCGCAAGTTTGACATTTGGAATGGCCCTCATTCCGGGGCCTAATATGATTTATTTAATCTCACGTACTGTTTGTCAGGGGAAAACAGCAGGTTTTATCTCTCTCTTCGGTATTGCAATGGGGTTTGTTGTTTATGTCTTGTGCAGTGCCTTGGGAATAACTGCGGCGTTTTTCGCAGTGCCTTACGCTTATGAGGTGCTGCGTTATCTGGGGGCTTTGTATCTGCTTTTCCTGGCGTGGGCAGCCCTACGGCCAAAGAAAACACTTTCGTTAACACCTCGTCGAGTTGATGTTGATTGCTATCAAAAGCTTTTTATAGTTGGGTTTTTGACAAATTTATTAAATCCAAAAGTTGCAATGCTTTACTTAGCGCTGCTCCCTCAATTTATTGACCCAGCACAAGGGAGTGTGTTTGTGCAGTCTTTGACACTAGGCTTAGTGCAGATATTGTCGGCAATTACGGTTCAGTCAGTAGTAATAGTAACAGCCGGTTCAATTTCCTTTGTCGTGTTGCGTCACACGAAGTGGATCAAGATACAGCAGTGGGTAATGGGAACTATTTTTGCAGGCCTTGCACTTCGTGTTGCAACACAAAATTAAAACTATCTAATACAATGTGAGTTACTCTACTCATACCACCCCTGAGGTAAAGCCGGACAGTTCATCCAGCCTGACCATAGCTATGCGCATCTGACCTTTGCAGCCTCTAGCCTTGCATCGGACACGGTTTCAATTTCATTTAGATGGGGTTGTTTTTGAACTGCATGGCAATCTTCCAGCTCATCTATGTTCCTGCCAGAGATGCATAAAGAGTGCTCCAGTGCATTCAATCTCATGCTGATTAAGGAGTGAGATTGCACAAAAACAGTAAACTGATTGTAAACTACAGCAGTTCGTTCTGGGGAGGTTTCCACTAAGCTATTGAAAAGCTTGGTGGGTGCGACAGGGATCGAACCTGTGACCCGCTGATTAAGAGTCAGCTGCTCTACCGACTGAGCTACGCACCCACTTTTCTGAATAATCATTCAGTAAGTGAGCGGTTCTATAAAGTGGAGCCGAAGGCCTGTCTAGTCATGAAATTATTTTTTTGAAAAAAAATGTGCAATTTTCATGTCTTGTGATGTGAGGCAGGCAAGTGACTGATCCGGATTGTGCTTTTACGCCTGACTGGGATGTTTCGGTTCATAAACCGCAAAACAGGCGGCTAAATAGCCTTGATACGTGATAAATGATTGCACATATAGTTTGCATTGCAGACATATAGGTATATCACGCTGAATTAAGTTTCAGCCTGCATATCGGATTTTTAATAATCTAACAGCTATACAGACTGCTGAATATTGTTGCTGCTGACTGGTTTTGTCATCAGAGTTTTGTCTTTGTGCCATAATTAGGCGCAAAAAAACTGGCATAGCGTCTGCTATGGTTCTGGTTAATCCTCCTTCCGGGCAGTATTAATCATTTACAGGAATGATGGCGAAGCAGCGCGGAAATTTTCATGCTTTGCATGATCTGAGGGTTCAATGGACGGTTTTATCGGCGATCTCGGGCAGTTTATTTCGGCCAATCAGGCTTGGGCCGGACCGATTGTCGGGTTGATAGCATTTGGTGAGTCTCTGGCTGTGATCGGTATGCTGATTCCGGCAACACCAATCATGCTGGCAATCGGCGGTCTGGTCGGGGCCGGTATTATCGATCCTATTCCCGTCATGATCGGCGCTGTTATCGGTGCCGTTATCGGCGATGTTATTTCCTATTTGCTGGGCTGGTGGCTCGGACGTCGGGTTATTCACCAGTGGCCGCTGAACAAATACCGTTCCCATATTGCGCAGGCACGCCTGTTGTTCCGCAAATATGGTTTTGCTGCCGTGTTTTTTGGCCGTTTCTTCGGCCCTGTGCGTTGTACCGTGCCGCTGGTTGCGGGCATGATGTCCATGGATCAGAAGCGTTTTCAGACCGCTAATATTACCTCCGCGCTGGTTTGGGCGCCGGTTATGATCCTGCCAGGTTGGTTGGCCGGTAAAGGTGCGGGCATCTTTGCACGTCTCGATGGTACTGACTGGGTGTGGATGGCTGTTGCTCTTACAGTGCTGGCGACAGTTGTCAGTATTGTTGGTGTCCGCTTTATGCGTGCACGCCCGAAACATGAGCGCAGACGCGGTGCCGCGAAGAATAAAATCTCTGCAACACCAGCTGAATAATAGTTCCTGTCATAAAATTCGGGGCAGTGTCTGATATACACAGACACGTAAAATTGTTGCCGCATTGCCAGAGGTTTGGCAAAATAATCACCGGACGAACTTGATTAGATTTGCATTTGTATTCATTATAAATGCAAATTATCAGTCCAACAGACAGCCGTTCATCGTGCAATGGTCTGATTTTTAAAAGCTTTACGCTGAATATGAAATGTTTAACCGCGCAAATTGCGCCTAAAATGGGTCTTTAAAAACTCCGATGCCGGAAGATACTTCTGACGATTCGTCTATTCCGGATTGTTGCCGCTCCGAACTGGTAACAATCCGAAACACAATTTTCCTGCACGCCGCTGGCAGACAAAACAGGTCTTTGACATATCAGACCTCTGTTCCACCGGTTGTGCATGTTTCCCGTCCTGTACAATTTCTGCGTGATAAGACTGCCGGTGCTGCAGCTGTCATCGCCCGCCTGTTTTCTGCAAAGGAGACCGGCCCGCGGGATAAAATCCTTCTGTTTTTCTCGGTGATGTATCAAACCTTGTTTCAGGTGCCTGAAGCGGCTCTGAAAAAAGGGATCTCTGATCCTGCGCTATCAGCAGGAAATCACACTGCCAATAAGCATGTCCGGTTATCTGATTTCAAAACCGGTAGCGGAACGGAACTGACACGGTTTTTTGTAACCGGATTCAGTGCCGAACCAGTGCTTGCGCGTTTGGCTGGCCAAAAACAGGCTTGCAACCGCATCCCGCAACAGAAATTCTAGGAAACGACAACCCATGGAATGGATTGCCGATCCCAATGCCTGGATAGGCTTGGTTACTCTGATTGTTCTTGAGATTGTTCTTGGTATCGACAATCTCGTATTTATTTCTATTCTTGCCGGTAAATTGCCACCGAGCCAGCGTAATAAAGCGCGACTGCTCGGCCTTGCGCTTGCGCTTTTGATGCGCCTTGGTTTGCTGGCCTCGATCTCGTGGATCGTAACGCTTACACAGCCGCTCTTTACCATTTTCTCCTTTGGTTTCTCCGGCCGCGATATCATTATGATCGTCGGTGGTGTGTTCCTGCTTGCCAAAGGTACGATGGAACTCCATGAGCGTCTTGAAGGTGAAAATGCCGTCAAGGAAGGTAATCCGGTTCATGCGGTGTTCTGGCAGGTTATTGCCCAGATCGTTGTTCTTGATGCTGTGTTCTCGCTCGATAGCGTGATTACCGCTGTGGGCATGGTGCAGCATCTGCCGGTGATGATGATTGCTGTTGTCGTTGCTATGGCAGTGATGATGGTTGCTTCCAAGCCGTTGATGACATTCGTCAATAAACATCCGACCGTGGTTATCCTGTGTCTTGGCTTCCTGATGATGATCGGTTTCAGTCTGGTGATTGAAGGCTTCGGTTATCACGTGCCTAAGGGCTATCTCTATGCGGCAATCGGCTTCTCGATCCTTATCGAAGCTGCCAATCAGGTCGGCCGTCACAACCGTGAAAAACGTGTGACGACCAATGACCTGCGTGAACGTACCGCCGGTGCCGTTCTGCGCCTTCTTGGTGGTGGTCGCGGCAGTGACAATGCTCTGTCGGAAACTGTTGACGTGATTGCGGAACATACTGCTGCGGCAGATGTGTTCCGTCCGGAAGAGAAGGAAATGATCCGCGGTGTGCTGGATCTGGCTGATCGTCCGGTTCGTTCCATCATGACACCGCGTAATGAGGTGGAGTGGCTGGATCTGGATGCGAGTGAAGAAGAGCTTCGCAATGAATTGCGTCAGTTTGCCCATTCACGTGTCATTCTTGCCCGTGGACAGGTCGATGAATTTGTCGGCGTGGCGCTGACAAAAGACTTGCTGCTTTATCTGGCGGATTCCGCACCGATTGACTGGCAGAGTGCCATGAAACAGCCGCTGGTTGTTCATGAACACAGCAATGTGCTGCGGGTTATGGAGCAGTTGCGCGGTTCTCCGGTGCAGATGGCGGTTATCGTCGATGAACATGGCTCTTTCGAAGGTGTTGCAACGCCAACGGATATTCTTGAAGCCATTGCCGGTGAGTTTCCGGATGAAGACGGCGATGCTCCGAGTGTCGAGACCGTCGAAGACGGTGTCTGGATTGTCGATGGCTTTACAGATATCCGCCGTCTGAGCGGTATTCTGGATCGTGATCTTGTGGATGAGGATGACCGTTATACGACACTGGCCGGTTTTGTTCTCTGGCATCTCGGACATATTCCGACAGGTGGTGAAAAATTCACTGCCGAAGGTTTTGAGTTCGAGGTTCTGACCATGGAGCGCCGTAACATCGCCAAAGTCAAAATCACAGCTTTGCCTGCTTATGATCTTTAAGCTGGCTGACTGATAAGAGAGAAACGCCGCATCATCTGATGCGGCGTTTTTATATAAAATGCATTGTCCTATTCTGTGAACACTGTGTCGCAGGAGATAACTTGCAGTTTTTCTGAAACACTTTTAACAGGTGGCTGAAAAGAGGGCGCAGTTATGCCTGTCTGTTTTTCAGCTGAAAAAGGAAATATCCGTGCCAAAGCTTTATACAATCATTTGTGCAACACGTTCTGCGCGTCATGGCGATAAATTTGCCAAATGGTTTAATGATTTTGCAGCCGCAAATTCTGATTTCGATGCAGAGCTGGTTGATCTGGCAGAAGTTAAACTGCCGTTTTTTGATGAATCCACACATCCACGCGCGCAGAAATATGAGCATGAGCATACCAAAAAATGGAGCAAGCTCATTGATGCCGGTGATGCATTTGTCTTTGTGATTCCGGAATATAACTATTCCCCTCCGGCTGAATTCTTCAATGCGGTGAACTTCCTCAATACCGAATGGAATTATAAGCCTGCGGCTATTATGAGCTATGGCGGTGTGTCCGGCGGTTTGCGCTCCGCACAGGTTGCCCGTTCGCATCTGAGCACATTGCGTATGATGCCGCTGCCGGAAGGTATTCCGCTGCCGAATTATCCGCAGTTCCTGAATGAGAACGGTGAATTTGTTGCGACTGAAATGGTTGAAGCCAGTGCAAAGACTGTTCTGGCAGAGCTGAAAGTCTGGAATGACGGCCTGCAGACAATCCGCAATAAGTAAGCTTCCATCTTATTGATGTTGAATGAAAAACCGCTGCAGCAATGTAGCGGTTTTTTGTGTTTAGCGCCAAATTAGCAATCTTAAACCACATAAAATTAATGGGATTATTGACAATAGCACTGTATTGGCAGACATTAACGGAATGTTAATTCTGGAGCATTTTCAGTTTATCTTGATCACAGGAAATGCTCTGTCTCTTTGTTTTTGCGCGTATCTTACCCGAAAACCGTTTCACACTTTTCGGGAAACGCTGGCAATCTGACGATACAGGAGTGTTATTCATGGCTCTATTTCAGTCTCTGAAGGGAATAATGCAGCAGCGCGGTCAGGCGTTTCAAAAATTCTGGCAGGAAATTTCTCAGGACGAGAAGACCATTGAACGGCGACGCCAAAGCCGCCTTGCACCTAACCAATCCGAAAAATTCGGCTGCTGGCGTCACCGCGGTATTTGGTAAAACCTTCCGCAAACTGCGATTTTTCAACCATGTTCCGGAAATCAAATTGCGCCATATGAATGTTTGCTAGCAAAATCTTGCTCATTCTTTTTCTGACGTATCATAGATTTCTGATTTTGTTTCTAAAAGTAAATTATCTATTTAAATCAATAATTTAGTATTGATTTCATGCCGCTGCTGCTTAATCTTTGGAGCTATAGATAACTCCAATCATTTGCCTCAGGCAAAGACACAGGCGGCGGTTATTTCATGAAAAAACTTCTGTTAGCGGCCGGGCTTGTGCTCGGTTTGGGAACTTCTTTGACTGCGGCACAGGCTGAGGATCCGAAAGAAATCCTCAATGTCTCTTATGACATTGCCCGCGAGCTGTATGAGCAGGTCAACACAGCCTTTATTCCGGTGTGGAAAGAGCAGACCGGTGAAACACTCACCGTCAATCAGTCTCATGCCGGCTCCTCCAAACAGGCCCGTTCTATTCTCGAAGGGCTGGAAGCCGATATCGTGACCTTTAATCAGGTGACGGATGTGCAGGTACTGCATGACAAAGGCAATCTGATCCCTGCGGACTGGCAGAGCCGTCTGCCGAACAATTCCTCGCCTTATTATTCACTCCCAGCGTTTCTTGTGCGTGCAGGCAATCCGAAGCAGATCAAAAACTGGGATGATCTGGTGCGTGAAGACGTACAGGTGATTTTCCCGAACCCTAAAACCTCCGGCAATGCGCGCTATACCTATCTGGCCGCGACCGCCTATGCGCGTGAAGCTTTCAATAAAGACGATGCCAAGGTTCGCGATTTCATTACCAAGCTGTTCAAGAATGTTCCGGTGTTTGATACCGGCGGCCGCGGTGCGACCACAACCTTTACCGAGCGCGGTATTGGCGATGTTCTGGTGACATTTGAAGCTGAAGTACTGGGTACTCAGAAGCTGCTTGGCAAAGATAAATATGAAGTCGTGGTACCGCCAATCAGCCTGCTGTCCGAGTTTCCGGTGACTATTGTTGATAAGGTTGTCGATAAACGCGGCTCGCGTAAAATCGCTCAGGCCTATCTTGATTTCCTCTATGCACCACAGGGGCAGGAAATTCTCGCCAGCAATTTCAACCGTGTGCATGACGCTGCAACCATTGAAAAGCACAAAGCCAATTTCCCTGAGGTGAAACTGGTACGTGTGGAAGATGAATTTGGTGGCTGGGCAAATGTGACCAAAGAGCATTTTGCCGAAGGCGGTATTCTCGATCAGCTGTTCACGGGCAAATAACGTGATCTGAACATGACAGCCGGTGCGTCCTCAAAGGCGCGCCGGTTTTTCCCGTATCCCATACAGAGCAGACCGGTTATGAAAAGACCAATCTTTAAAGTCAGAAAAACTGTGATGCCGGGCTTTGGTATTACGATGGGCTGTACGCTGCTTTATCTGACGGTGATTGTGGCTCTGCCGCTCTTTGCTCTGATTATGAAAACGGCCAGTCTTGGCTTTGCGGATTTCTGGGCGATTATCAGTTCGCCACGCGCTGTGGCGACATTCAAGCTGACCATACTCACCTCTGCCGCCGCTACGGTGTTTAATGCTCTGTTCGGTCTGCTGATGGCATGGGTGCTGGTGCGTTATGAGTTTCCGGGCAAGCGCCTGCTGGATGCTGCCGTTGATCTGCCTTTTGCATTGCCGACCGCCGTTGCCGGTCTGGCGCTGGTAACCGTTTTATCGAAGAATGGCTGGATCGGGCAATATACTGAACCGCTTGGCCTATACCTGGCCTATACGCCTGCAGGCATAATAATTGCGATGGCCTTTACCAGTATTCCTTTTGTTATCCGCACGGTACAGCCGGTTCTTGAAGACTTGAATCACGATGTGGAGGAGGCGGCGGAGACGCTAGGTGCCAATCCATGGCAGGTCTTCAGCCATGTGATCTGGCCGATGATCCTGCCTGCATTTCTGGCGGGCAGTGCTTTGTCCTTTGCACGTGGTTTGGGAGAGTTTGGTGCGATTGTTTTCATTTCTGCCAATCTGCCATTTAAAACCGAAGTGACTTCGCTGCTCGTTTTCGTGCGGCTGGATGAATATGAATATCCGGCAGCGGCGGCTCTGGCGATGGTGATGTTGCTGATGGCTTTTGCCATGCTGCTGATAACCAATCTGATGCAGGCACGGCAGCTGCGCTATGCGGAGCGAAACTGATATGGCGATTTTAGCTTTTCCTGCTTTAGCTTCTGAAAAAACTTCACCGCAGTTTCGACGCAGACTTTGGGGACGGCGTTTCCTGATCGGGCTGGCCGTTGTGCTGTCGCTGATCGTGCTCGGCATTCCGATGGCGGTGATTTTTTCTGCAGCTTTTGGCAGCGGTATGGGACGCTTCTGGGCAGAAATTACCAAGCCGGATACGATGCATGCGGTGTGGCTGACTATGTTGACGGCGATTGTGGTTGTACCGATCAATATGGCTTTCGGTGTCTGCGTGGCATGGCTGGTCACACGTTTCCGCTTTCCGGGGCGGCGTTTGCTGATCAGCTTTATTGAAATACCGTTTTCTGTATCGCCGATTATTGCCGGTACAGCCTATCTGTTTCTCTATGGTGCGCAGGGGATGCTGGGGCCTTTGCTGGAGAGCTATGATATCAAGATCATGTTCACAATTCCGGCGATTTTTCTGGTCAGCCTGTTTGTCACCAGTCCTTTTGTTGCCCGCGAGCTGATCCCGCTGATGGAAATGCAGGGCGGCGAGGATGAGGAGGCGGCACTCTCGCTCGGTGCCAGCGGCTTGCAAACCTTCTTCTATGTGACGCTGCCGAATATCAAATGGGCACTGCTCTATGGTGCCGTGCTGTGTAATGCACGGGTTATGGGCGAGTATGGCGCGACATCGATTGTCTCCGGCGCCATTCGCGGTAAAACCAATACGCTGCCTTTGCAGGTTGATCTGTTGTTTCAGGATCAAAACACAGTTGGCGCATTTGCTGCGGCTTCAACATTGGCGGTGCTGGCTCTGCTGACACTGGTGCTGAAAGTCTGGCTGGAACGCAAGCAGGTAGATTAAAAAGATGAAGCCGCCTCTGAAATTGATTCAAAGGCGGCTTTTATCTTTTTGTAATTGTTTATTTTATTGCGGCTGTGCAGCTGCTTTACGCTGTGTCAGGATCATCACCAGCGCAATTAATATTGTACCGACAATGAAGACGAATGCAGCGGCGGCAATAGCCGGACTGATATTCTCACGGATGGTCGAGAACATCTGTCGTGCCAGTGTGCGCTGGTTCGGACCTGCCACGAACAGGGTCAGCACCACTTCATCCAGCGAGGTTGCGAAAGCAAAGACAGCACCGGAAATAATGCCGGGTTTTGCCAGCGGCAGTGTCACTTTTTGCAGGACTATATGGGGCGGTGCACCAAGACTTGCAGCCGCCTGTTCCACGCGCCGGTCAACACTTTGCAGCACAGCCAGCACATTGATGACCACGAATGGTACTGCCACAACCGTATGGGCGATAATTACGCCGATATAGGAGTTGAGCAGATCATATTGTGCAAACATCAGCTGCATGCCCACGCCGAGCACCACAGCAGGCACGACCATCGGCAGCAGAAACACTGTTTTGATCGAATTGAACACGAAGGAATACTGATTGCCGCGCAGCCCCAGCGCTCCGACGGTGCCCAGTACTGTTGCCAGTGCCGTGGTGCCGACAGAGATAATCAGGCTGTTGATGATCGACCTGCGCCATGCGTCCGCCTGCACCAGTTCCTGAAACCAGCGTGTGGAATAGCCTTCCATCGGATAGCCAAGCAACGCCCCGCTGGTGAAGGCCAGTGGCAGGATTGCCACCAGCGGTGCCAGCAGGAAGAATACGACCGCTGCGCCAAACAGAAGTTTGAGGAGTTTGAAGCCGTTCATGAACGTACCTCCTTCTCGGTCGAGAGACGCATATAGATCGTATAGAGCAGGATGGTTGCAATCAGCAGAACCATGCCAAGCGCACCGGCCATGCCCCAGTTTGCAGCGCCCATGGCGTAGAAGGCGATGACCGAGCTGATGAGCTGATCTTTTGCGCCGCCGATGAGAGCAGGGGTGATGTAATAGCCAAGCGCTGTCATGAAGACGAGCAGCGAACCGGAAACCACGCCGCGCATAATCAATGGTAACAGCACATGAAAGAAAGAACGCAGCGGATGTGCGCCGAGTGAAGCGGCGGCTGGCATCAGATTTTTCGGAATGCCGATCAGCACGCTTAACACCGGCAGCACCATGAAGGGCAGCAGCACATGGGTCATGGCGATAATTACGCCGGTACGGTTGAAGATCAGTGCCAGCGGTTCGCTGGTAATGCCGATTGCGATCAGCGCATTATTAATCAGCCCCTGATCCTGCAACAGGATAAACCATGCGGCCGTACGTACCAGCAGCGATGTCCAGAGTGGCAGCAGTACTGCGCCGAGCAGTAGCTGGCGTTTCCAGCCTTCAACAGAGGCTGCAACCATAGCGAACGGAATACCGATGAGAATGCAGGCAATCGTAACGCTGAGCGCGGTGATGAAGGTACGCACCATAATGGTGACATTGGCAGAGGCATCGGATGGCAGAGAGCGGATTTCACCGGAGATGTCGCGCTCCATATCCACGGCTGCCAGCAGATTACGGTCTGTCAGTGTGGTTGAAGCCGCTGAAGCAATGGCCTGCCAGTATTGCTGTTCGCCCCATTTCTTGTCGATGGCGACGAGATCAATCTGGGCATAATCAACCGGCTCTTCAAGCTTGGTCAGCTGATTACGGGTTTTGCTCATCAGCGTGCGGAAGCCGGGTTGCGCACTGTTGAGGCGGCGTACCAGATCACCAAAGAGCTGGGCATCATCATTGTTGCGGATATCTTCCGCCAGTGCGGCTTTCATTTCCGGTGTCGGCGGTGCTTCCGGATTCCAGTCGCTGACAGCCTGTGCAGTGAGCGGCAGAGCTTTGGCCGCAACCGGATCAGACACTGCCTCTTTCATCATCGTCACCAACGGAATGATGAAAAAGACCAGCAGGAACAAAGCCAGCGGTGCCACCAGTGCGAAAGATTTCAGCCGTTGTCGTTGCAGTTCATTCATGCCGCCACCTGAGAATTACGGGCAGGAACTGCAATCGGCCAGCAATCAGCTGGCAGGAAAGATAAGGTGACCGGATCGCCGGCTTTCAAATTATGGAAGCTGCGGTCGGCCTTGGTGACAAGACTCTGGCCTGCAAAGTCCAGTGCCACGCGCAGATGGTCGCCATGATAGACAATATCGCTGACGGTTGCTGTCAGATGATTGGCGGCACTTTCCTCTGTATTCAGCCGCACGCGCTCAGGCCGCAGCGACAGGCGGATATCCTGACCGGCATGGAACGGTGCTTCGGCGTCTACACGGATATCCTGACCATTGTTCAGACGGATCTGGGTTTCGCCATTGTGGATGCCGGAGACTTTACCGTCGATCAGATTGGTTTCACCGATAAATTCCGCAACAAATTGCGTGGCCGGATGGTCGTAAATCTGGGATGGCGTGCCGATCTGCTCAATCTTACCGCGATTGAATACGGCAATGCGGTCGCTCATAGTCAGCGCTTCGGACTGGTCATGGGTCACGAAAACAATGGTCAGGCCGAGACGATGATGCAATTCGCGGATATCGAGCTGCATACGTTCACGCAACTGCTTGTCGAGAGCGCCGAGCGGCTCGTCCATCAGCACCACTTCCGGTTCAAAAACCAGAGCACGTGCCAGTGCCACACGCTGCTGCTGGCCGCCGGAAAGCTGCGAAGGCTTGCGCTCCAGCATGGTGCCAAGCTGCACCATATCCAATGCACGCTTCACACGATCCTGCATTTCAGACTTGGATAGCCCGCGCATTTTCAGCGGGAAAGCCACGTTTTCGGCAATGGTCATATGGGGAAACAATGCGTAGTTCTGAAACACCACGCCCATATTGCGCTTATGCGGCGGGAGCTGATCGATACGTTTACCGTCAACACTGACAGTGCCGCCGGTAGGGCGCTCAAAACCGGCCAGCAGCATCAGCAAGGTTGTTTTGCCTGAACCGGAAGGCCCGAGCATGCTGACAAACTCACCTTTGCCGATGGTTAAATCCAGATTATCGACAACTGTCAGGGAGCCGAATGCTTTGCTCACCTTGTCAAAATGAATGAAGGGATTATTCACGCGTAAAACCTCGAATGGAGCGAAGCACCGTCAGACCGTTTTCGGGAGTCAAACAGGACGGTGTTTGCTGTTGTCTGCTGCGGGGCGGCAACAGGAAATGCGCTTTTGAATCGAATGACTGCCGTGCAGTCGGGGAAAAGATGACTGCTTAGCAGTCAGGAAAATTAAGCTGCGAAGTACAGCCGTTCCGGAGAATTTGCATCCTTACGGGGGAAGGTATGCAAATTCCGGAACAACTGCATAACCGGTCATATGATTGCCGGTCTTTGACTTCAGCTTACTGGGCAAGCCATGCGTTGAAGCGCTGGTTCAGGCTTTCAGAATTATCTGTCCAGAATTCCACGCCAATGGCTGCTGCATCGGTCATATTGGCCGGTGTGGTCGGCAGGTCTTTGCGGTATTTTTCGTCAACGAATTTATCGGCTTCGATATTCGGCAGACCATAGGTGATATATTCAGGCAGTTTGGCCTGATTGTCGGCCTTGCTGGCGAAAGCGATGAAATCCATCGACTCTTTCGGGAAAGGCGTGCCTTTCATGATTGCCCAGCTGTCGACGGCATAGATGCTGCCCGGCCAGACAAAACCGAAATTCTTGTTCTCGGTGCGGTTCAGCGCATTGATACGGCCGTTATAGACCGAGGCCATTACCACTTCACCGGAAGAGAGCAGCTGTACCGGCTGCGCACCGGCTTCCCACCACACGATATGCGGCTTGATTTCATCGAGTTTTTTGAAGGCACGATCCACACCTTCCGGTGATGCCAGCACATCATAAACATCTTTCGGTGCAACACCGTCGGCAATCAGCGCAAATTCAAGAGAATATTTGGCGCTTTTACGCAAAGAGCGTTTTCCCGGGAATTTTTTCACGTCCCAGAAATCAGCCCATGATTGCGGGGCATCTTTCATCGTGTCGCCATTATAGGCGATGCCGGTAGACCAGACGATCGCGCCGACGCCGCAATCATGAACCGCTGCCGGAATGAATTTATCTTTGCCGCCGAGCTGTTCCCAATTGATATTTTCATAAATACCATCGGCACAGCCAAGCTCAAGCTCTTCAGCTTCAACCTGCACAACGTCCCAGTTGGTTTCGCCAGCTTTGACCTTGGCTTGCAGAACGCCGTAGCCGCCATCCCAGCTCTCATCGAGAACCGGTTTGCCCAGCTCTTTAGCAAAAGGTTTGAAATAAATTTCGCGCTGTCCGTCCTGATAGCTGCCGCCCCAGGAGACAACTGTAAGGTCGCGTGCCTGAGCAGAACCGGCTGCGAGAGCCAGACCGCCGAGCATGGTGCAGGCCGTGAATGCAATATGCGTAAGCTTCATTGATTATTCCCCACAGTTTATTGTTATGAAATTTGTTGCAACAAGTTTTCCATAGGAAATGCAGGGGGGCAATAGCTGATTGTGCAGTTGCCATACAATTAATGTCGCATAGTGCAGGCGCTAATTTAGCATTGTGACAATGTTGAATGAGGGGCTTTGCGGCAGCTCCTGCGCAAAGAGCATGAAGCATTTCTGCTGCCTCATTGCAGGGAAATGGTCTTGAAATCATAAAACCACAGTAAGAATGATGTGTGTTTTCCTTGGCTTGAAAAGGCTGGCTTCCGTTTACGTCACACAGATATATTCCGGTCCGGAAATGACAAAGTTGATGCGTTTTAGGAATGATTTTGTGTTTAAAATGTATGGACTGCTGATTTTATTGAGGCTTCCGCGCACCGGAATAAATTAAAAAAATAGTTTTTATCTTTGGGGAGTTGCACTTCCCTGAGAGGATTTTAATGTGGTTCTGCGTTGCTGACGCTGCCACCTTGCCGGAGATTGCTGATAAACTCAGCCGGTTACGGACAAATGCAGCTGGTCGCCACGGGCCGGATTTTGCTTGCAGCAGACTGCCGGATTTCAAATTTGATTCGCATATGGAGAAGTGACATGGGCCAGATTGGTCGTAGCTGGACATTTTATAAAGGCAAATGGCATGAAGGCGATGTGCGCATTCTCGGTGCGTCATCACAGGCAACATGGCTTGGTTCGCTGGTTTTTGACGGTGCACGCGGTTTTGAAGGTGTGATCCCTGATCTGGATCGCCATTGCGCACGCGTTAACCGCTCCGCAGAGGCACTTGGTCTGAAACCGACGAATACGCCTGAAGAAATCATGGAACTGAGCCGTCAGGGCATGACAAAATTCGGCGAGAATGCTGCGGTCTATATCCGTCCGATGTATTGGGCGGAAGAGGGCGAAGCCAATGTGGTTCTGCCTGCTGCCGAAAGCACGGATTTTGCGCTGTGTCTGGAAGAAATTCCGATGGGCGAGCCAACCGGTTTCACCATTACCACTACACGTTTCCGTCGTCCGACAATTGAGACCATGCCGCTGGATGCCAAGGCTGCCTGCCTCTATCCGAATAATGCCCGTATGATCCGTGAAGCCCGTGCCAAGGGTTTCGGCAATGCGCTGGTTTGCGATATGCTGGGTAATGTGGCCGAACTGGCATCTTCCAATGTGTTCATGGTGCGCGATGGTGAAGTGTTTACACCTGCGCCAAACGGCACATTCCTCAACGGTATTACCCGCCAGCGCGTAATCGGTCTGCTGCGTGATAATGGTGTGTCTGTAACGGAAACCACGCTGAAGGTTGAAGATTTCCGTGAAGCCGATGAGATTTTCTCAACCGGCAATCATTCCAAGGTCGTGCCGGTGATCGGCTTTGACGACAAGCAGCTGAGCTATGGTCCGGTTGCGCAAAAAGCCCGCAAACTCTATTGGGACTGGGCGCATTCGTAAGAGTGTCATCCCTTAACAAAAAAGCCGCGAAACTTAAGTTTCGCGGCTTTTTTGTTTTCAAGACTTGATATCAAGTTTGCGCTTTTTGGAGAATTCACTCTTCTCAAAAATCAGCACGACAATCAGAGAGATACCGAAGGGTATCAGCAGATAGAGCAGGCGGAAGACAATCAGCGCCGCCAGCACATCGGCCGGATTGAGATTTGGCAGGCCGGTGATGAACAGAAATTCCAGAACGCCAAGACCGCCCGGTGCATTGGAAATCAGAGCTGCCGAGAATGAGATCAGGAAAATGCCGAGCACAATCAGAAAGCCCGGATGGTTCACTTCAGGCAGAGCGAAATAGATGATGCCTGCTGCACCGATCAGTTCCAGAGGGCCGATCAGCAGCTGCCATGACACAACGGACAGGCGCGGATAGGACAGCTGGAATTTTGAGCCGATGCGCAAAGGCCGCAATTGCATGAAGCTGCCAAATACATAAAGCGCAACCAATACGAGAATGACGACACCGGCAGCTATTGCGAGGCTTTCAGGAATATCATTGTTAAAGCGCTGAAGCAGCTCCGGCTCAACGAGCAGAACAATAGCACTGAGAATCAGCGTGCCGAGCGCAAAGGTGAAAGAGCAGAAACCGACCAGAACGGCCACTTCTGCACCGGAAAGGCCTTTGGAAGAATAGGCACGGTAGCGGACAACCGCACCGGAAATAACCGAAGCACCGATATTATGGGACAGGGCATAAGCGGTGAAAGAGCACAGGCTGATAAACAGCCATGAGATTTTTTTGTGCAGATGCTTGAGCGCGATGCGGTCGTAACCGGCCAGCGCCATATAGGAAAGCAATGCACAGGAAGCACTCAGCAGCCATTGTTTCAGGGTAATCGCCGCGAGACTGTCAATTACATCCTCAAGAGAAATGCTGCGCAGTTCATTATACAGAAGCCATACGGATACAATAACCGCGCCGATGCCGATTGTCGGCCAGATGTAATCTTTCCATTTCATCTATCAGATGACACCCTTTTGTTGTTGGTGTGGTCACACAAGTCATCACCGGAATTCCGTCTTTTAAGGGCGGATGTCTGCTGATTGATTCCACATCACTCATTTGTAACAGGTATTCACATGTTGTCAGTTTTTATACTTCGTCACTTTTAACGATTTTTATGTCTTAATCATTAATTTATGGAACTTAAGGGTTCTTCAGGTGAAGTTTCTGTCAAGTTTTTTACATAATCTGTCTTTGTTTCGGAAATTTTTCCGAGAATGCCGCGGGCAATTTCTTCTTCTGCCAGAATAATCGTACCAATCCCGAGATCACGCAGATAATCAGCCTCAACTACCGATTCAGCGCGGGCAATAATATGCAGGGACGGATTGATCTGACCGGCCTGCGCAATAACACGCGCTGTCTCAAATGCATAAGGCAGAGCGAGGATCAGGCATTGTGCATCTGCAAGACCGGCTCTGGCCAGTGCATCGGCATCGGCGGCATTGCCGAGAATAACTTCGACACCTGTTTCACGTAATTCTGTGGCCGGTTTCTCGGCATTCTCAATCACGACGAGCGGGCGCTTTTCTTCAATCAGTCTGGCTGCAACACGCGAGCCCACCTCACCATAACCGGCAATGATCGTGTGGCCGGTTTGTGTGGTTGCATAGGTGCTGAAATCATCTGCCGCACTGTCTTTGTCATCAGCGTCGAGATCTGTGACATCTGCGGATTGTTTCGCTCCAAGCTTTCTTTCAATAAACGGGCGCAGTTTTTCAAAGCCGATAAAGACCAGCGGATTACAGAGAATGGAAAGAATAGCACCGGCCAGCACCAGATCGCGTGCTTCCGGCGGCATGATTTTCAGCGATACGCCAAGACCGGCCAGAATGAATGAGAATTCACCGATTTGCGCAAGGCTGGCGGAGATGGTCAGTGCGGTACCCGTCGGATGTTTGAACGCGCGCACAATAAAAAAAGCGGCAGCGGATTTTCCGATCATAATAATCAGCAATGTCGCCAGCAGGGACAGAGGATTATTAATCAGCACCATCGGATCGAACAACATGCCGACCGAGACAAAAAACAGCACCGCAAATGCATCACGCAGCGGCAGGGATTCCTCGGCCGCCTGATGGCTGAGTTCTGATTCACTCATCACCATACCGGCAAAAAATGCACCCAGTGCCAGTGAAACGCCAAACAGGTTGGCAGCGCCAAAGGCCACGCCAAGCGCAATGGCCAGCACGCCGAGGCGGAAGAGTTCACGCGAGCCGCTGGCGGAAATCACCTCAAGCACCCATGGCACAACTCTTTTGCCGACTATCAGCATCAGTGCAATGAAGACCGCGATTTTGATCAGTGTCAGTACAATGATGCCGGTAATGCCAAGCCCCAGATACGAAGCAATAGGGTCTGACGGAACCGTACCGGAATTGCCATGTAACAAACCGGCAATGGCTGGCATCAATACAAGCGTCAGCACCATGACCAGATCTTCAACAATCAGCCAGCCGACGGCAATGCGGCCACGATCGGTTTCCATCAGGCGACGCTCCTGCATAGCGCGCAGCAGCACAACGGTCGATGCAGTGGAGAGTGCCAGACCAAAAACCACAGAGCCTGTGAGATCCCAGCCGATAATCAGGCCGAGGCCGGTGCCAAGAGCGGTTGCGGCAAAAATCTGCGCCAGCGCTCCCGGAACCGCGATGGCTTTGACTGACAGCAGCTCCTTGACGGAAAAATGTAGGCCGACACCAAACATCAACAGGATGACGCCGATTTCAGCAAGCTGCAGTGTCAGTTCCTGATCGGCAACAAAACCCGGGGTGTAAGGGCCGCAGAGAACACCGGCGAGGAGATAACCCACCAGCGGAGAAATGCGAAGGCGATTGGCTATCGCCCCGAACAGAAAGGCCAGACACAGACCAACAACAATCGTAGCGATCAGGGGAGTGTCGTGAGGCATAGCGGCTTGTCCTTATAAAACCAAAGTCCGTTGAGTGAGACTCATTGGACTTTGGTTAAGCCCGAGTGGCGATTGAACTTTCCAAGGCGTGATGCGCAGCATCTCATCGCCTTGCGATAAGCGTCTTTTGCCGTTTGTCTCAACTGCAATCTCGGCGGAATTATGCAGGTTCAGAAAAAGGGCAAAGCAGAGAAGGGGATATCGCGCGGCTTTAGAGCGCCGTGCGTCCAATTGGACGCACAAAGGACGCTCTAATATTTAAATGGAGCATCGGAATAATCCGAAAACCGAATACACTTTTCGGTCCGATGCTCTATGCCGCGCGATAAGATCGTGTCTTTGTTACTTGGCAGTCACTGCGTCGTCTGTCTCGCCGAGGCCGCGCTTATGAGTACGCTCCCACCAGGTGCCGAGCAGCATCAGGATCGGTGCTGCAATGAAGATCGACGATGTGGTTGCAATGAACACACCAAACAGCATCGGGATCGCGAAGTTCTCAACCGCGCTGCCGCCCCAGATTGCCATCGGAAGAACAGCAAGGAAGGTACAAAGCGAGGTGTAGATACAACGGGCGAAAACCTGATTGATACTCAGATCAATGATTTCACGCAGCGGCTTGGCCTTATACATACGCATATTTTCACGCATACGGTCATAGACCACCACCTTATCATTGACCGAGTAACCAACCAGTGTCAGCACGGCCGCAATCGCTGTAAGGTTGAAGTCGAGTTGGGTGATGACGAAGAAACCGACCAGCTTGGTGGTATCGAGTACCAGCGTGGCAATCGCACCCACGGCGAAATACCATTCAAACCGCCACCAGAGATAGATCAGCATCGCACCGGCAGCCAGTACCAGAGCGATAAAGCCGGAACGTGCAAGCTCGCCGCTGACCTTTGGCCCCACGACTTCTGTACGTTCGATCTTCACATCCTTGTCGATCGACTGAACAGCTTCACGAACCTTGTTAACCGCAACAGTCTGCGCTTCTTCGCCACCGTCCTGACGCTGAACGCGGATCAGAACATTTTCAGGGCTGCCTGCATTTTGCAATGCGACTTCACCCAAACCAAGTCCGCCGAGCGAGGAACGCAATTGTCCCAGATCAGCCGGTTGGGATGTGGTGATTTCAACCTGAATACCGCCGGTAAAATCGAGACCGTAATTCAGACCTGGTTTGAAGAACAGGAACAGCGAGGCGACCGACAGAACCACAGATACCAGAATCCCGAAATAACGGGCTTTCATGAACTGGTAATTGGTGTTTTCCGGTGCAACGCGAACCCAAGGTTCAATCTGCAGAACCTTCAGCTTACGGCGGCGGACAGACCATGCCATGATGATGCGAACGACCGAAACAGCCGTGAACATGGAAATGGCAATACCGAGCATCATGGTGATAGCGAAGCCGCGAACAGGGCCGGTACCGAACATGAACAGCAGAACGGTTGCAATCACCGAGGTGACGTTGGCGTCAACAATGGTTGAATAAGCGGAGTTGAAGCCTTTATCGAGCGCAGCCATAGCGCCCATGCCTTTTTTGGTTTCTTCACGAATACGCTCGTTAATAAGAATATTCGCATCCACAGCAATACCAATACTGAGGATAACACCGGCAATACCGGGCAGGGTCAGCGTTGCCCCGATCAGGGTCAGTGCCGCAAAGGTCAGAACAATATTCAGAAGCAGCGCGAAATTCGCGATCATACCCCAGAAACCGTAGAGCATGACGATGAATGCGGCGACCAGAATAAAGCCGAGAATACCGGTATAGACACCCATTTTAATGGCATCGCCACCGAGATCCGGACCAACGGTACGTTCTTCAATAACTGTCAGCGGCGCAGGCAATGCACCGGCACGCAGCAGGGCGGACAGAACAACAGTATCTTCAACAGTGAACTGACCGCTGATCTGGCCGGAACCGCCGGTGATAGGCTCACGGATTGTCGGCGCAGACAGAACCTTGTCATCAAGAACGATAGCGAAAGGACGGTTCACGTTCTTTGTGGTGATTTCAGCAAACTGACGGGCACCCTGACTGTCAAAACGGAACGAAACAATCGGTTCGTTTGAGCGCTGGTCAAAACCGGCGCGGGCATCGGTCAGGCGTTCGCCGCTGAGTGCGACCTGATCTTCGATCGGATATTTAATGTCCGGATTTTTGGAATCTTCCATAATCGTGACGCCCGGAGGCGGCGGGCTGTTCGGATCTGCATCCGCAACCATATGGAAGGCCATTTTAGCCGTTGAACCCAGCAGCTGACGCAGCTGTGTCGGATCCTGCAGACCCGGCAACTGAACCACGATACGGTCACTGCCAACGCGCTGGATGGACGGTTCGGAAACACCGACCTGATCCACACGCTGACGGATGATTTCAAGGCTCTGGGTGAGGGCGCTGTCGAGACGGTAGTTGAAACCGGCTTCTGTCAGCGACAGACGGATCTGTTCGCCTGGCGTTGTCACATCAATATCATTGATCGGTGTGCCGAAACCGCTGGTCGATACAGGATTAATCAGGGTTTTCAGTGCTGTTACCGCACGGTCACGCTGCGCAGTATCGGTAATATTGACCAGAACCGCATCGCCGGCCACACGAATGGACTGTGGCTGAATGCGTTCTGAGCGCAGCTTGCTGCGTGCATCATCCAGCAATGTACGCAGACGGTCTTTTTTCAGACCGGCAGCATCCACTTCCAGGACGAGATAGGAACCGCCGCGAAGATCAAGCCCGAGTGTGACCTGATTTTTCGGGAACCAGCCGGGCATATTTTCCAGCTGTTGCTTGGTAAAGACGTTCGGCAGGGCAATGAATATGCCCGCCAGAATGATGAGACTGTAAAGATATACAGCCCATTTGGGTGTACGCATGAGAGTAATCCGGTCCGATTGTTTGCGGCAGGAATGGCTGTATTCAGACAGACCGTGCCGTAATGCAGATGGAAATCATAAGACCTGTCAGACAAATAAAGTCCAATAGGGCTTATTTTAAAAGAACTGCCGGAAAGCAGAATTTAAATTTGGAAGAAAGCAGGCGGTGCGCGGGCGCGGATAGCGCTCCGGCGGGCATCTGTCTGCGGGTTATGCTGAATGCGCAGAACGGATGCGGAAATGAAAGCTGCCAGAAGGGCAAATAATGCAGGCACAATGAAAGTGCCGTCAGCATTGAAAGGCAGAGCCTTGCTGTTGAAATAAAGCGCAGGGGTAAGAATTGCCCGAACCGGCGCTGTCAGCGTGCTGTTCGGCGCGCGCCCTGACGGATCAGTGGTCTGAACGCTTTGGCGATCCTGTACCAGTGCTGCAGTCTGATAGCTGATTGAGTTTTGATCACCGGCAGCAATTAATGCCGATTGCAGAGCCAGCAGTCCGGACAGAAACCACAGCAGGCCGAAAGAATAAAGCACAGTGCGAAGAGACAGCCTGTGCTGTTCCTGTCGTGCTTTCCCCGTTATCGCGCTGCAAAGTCTGGATCTGAAAATTGTTCCGGCTCGCTTTTGTCCTGATTTGCGAAAATCATGTCTGACTTGCGTAAATTTGCAGAAGGTCTCCGGCTTATGCAAAAATACTATTTCATCTCATTAACCATTCAGCATCTTAATCACAAGGAAAATAGCTGACATGACACGGCTTTGTTGCATTTTACCGACAAAAAACAGCTATGTCTGCTGACGACCTGCACGAGAAGATAAACAATTTCTCTGTGACATGAAGCTGTGGCCTTAATCTTATTTGCGCCTATATTGTGCATAAGAAAGCAGCGTTTGCGCCCATTTATTTCTATGCTGTTATTTGTGGATTGACGGCTCTGAAAAAGCCCCGGAAAAGTCAATAATATGAATCGGAAGCAGCAGTTTATTGAGAGACAGATTTTGAAACTCCTATCAGCAATCTCCTTAAGGTTTTTATTGTGCTTTGTATTGCTGATATCGGGCATTGCTGCAGGGAGCGTGACCGGAAACGGCTGGGATATGGCTCAGGCGCAATCCGTGTCGCAAAATCTGGCAGCGCAGCAAAAGACGATTGTCGAGGACTTGCGCGTCCAGATTGATGAGATCGGCAAAACTCTCGATAAATCCAAAAGCAATGATGAAACGCTGGCCAATATTAAGGTCAAGCTTGAGGGAATTTCCAAAAAGCTTCTCGATGCCGGTCTCGCATTTCGCCCGCGTCTGAGCGAAATTAATTCACGCCTTGACCAGATGGGGCCTCCGCCTGCGGAAGGTAAGCCTGCTGAATCCGAAATTGTTGCGACTGAGCGGGAGCGGCTGACAGCAGAAAAGGCCGAGATCAATACGGTTCTCGGCTTTACCGAAGATGCATCGGTACAGGCCAATCAGCTGATCGAGAAAATCGGCTCCATGCGCCGTGACCTGTTTACGCAGACCCTGTCTCAGCGCGTTGATATTAACACGGCGCTGGTGACCGAGGTTATCAATGCGGCCGGTTATGAAACCAAGACATTTTATTATCTGCTGAAATCATGGTGGGATTTCACGCTCTATCCGCGCCTGTGGACATTGCTTGGTGTTTTGGCGATTTCCGTTATTCCAGCATTGCTTATTCACTTAAGTGCAAGGCGCTGGCTCGCCGATCTTTATGAGCGCGATCCGCTGGAGGACAGACCGAGCTATCTCAGCCGTTTGTCCGTTGCCTTCTGGTCAACGGTCATTCCGTCGGTGGCGATTGTCGTGTTTCTGGGGCTGGTCTATGTGTTGTTCCAGCGTTTCGATCTGCTGCGACCTGATGTGGCGCAGTTGCTGGCGGCCTTATTTTCTCTTTTCTGTGTGGTGCTGTTTATTTACCGGTTGGCACGGGGCGTGCTTAGTCCCGATATGCCGAACTGGCGTCTGCTGCCGATTGCACCAAAGCCTGCGCAAATCCTGATCTGGCTGCTGACAGCCGCTGCGATTACGCAGAGTATTGAATATTTTCTGGAAATTCTGAATGGCGTGATGTCCTCGCCTTTGTCGCTGACCGTGGCGAAAAGTGTGATCGGCACAGCAATGGTCGGCGCTCTGCTGCTGGCGATTGCCTTCCTGAAACCGATTCAAAATCCGAGAACCGGTGAATTGCGTGAATGGCCGAAACTCACCAAGATCATTCTGATCGTGCTGGGACTTGTGCCGATTTGTGCTGCGATTTTTGGTTATATCGGTCTTGCCCGTTTTGTGGCGCAGCAGATTGTGGTGACAGGTGCGTTTATCGTCACCATGTATCTCGGCTTTCTGACAGCCCGCGCCATTACCCATGAGAAAGCTTTTGCCAATACCAGCCTCGGACGGAAGCTGCGGGACAAGTTTAATGCCAATGAGGCCACGCTGGATCAGCTGGGGCTGCTCGCGGGTATCGTCATTAATCTTATCGTCCTGCTGATTGGTGTGCCGCTGGTTCTGATGCAGTTCGGTTTCCAGTGGTCGGAAATGAGCACGAGTTTTGTGCGGATTATGACCGGTTTCCAGATCGGGAATTTCTCGATTTCGCTGCTGAGCATCCTGACCGGTATTGTGCTGTTCATTATGGGCTATTTCCTGACGCGGTTGTTCCAGAACTGGCTGGACGGCAGTGTCATGGCACGCGGGCGTATTGATCCGGGTGTGCGCAATTCCATCAAAACCGTAGTTGGTTATGTCGGTCTGGCTTTGTCGGGGCTGCTTGGTATTTCAGCTGCCGGTATCAATCTCTCCAGCCTTGCACTGGTCGCCGGTGGTCTTTCGCTTGGTATCGGTTTCGGCTTGCAGAATATTGTCTCGAACTTTGTTTCGGGTCTGATCCTGCTGGCTGAGCGCCCGCTGAAGGTCGGCGATTGGGTACAGACTGGCACTGTCAGCGGTTTTGTGAAAAAGATCAGCGTGCGTGCAACGGAAGTGGAAACCTTCCAGCGCGAGACGATTATCGTGCCGAACTCGACGCTGATTAATGACAATGTCGGCAACTGGACGCATCGTAACAAACTTGGCCGTTCCGACATGCAGCTTCTGATCGGGTATCGTACCGATGTGCGCCGAATTCAGGCAATGCTGTTTGAGATCGCCAAAGAAACGCCGCTGGTTCTGAAAAATCCGGAGCCGATGGTGTTCTTGATTAATATGACTGAGCTGGTCAGCAGCAATATGATGATGCGCTTCGAGATCCGTATTTTTCTGGCCGATATTACCAGCGCTCTCGGTGTGCGTAATGAATTGCAATTCACGATTGTTGAGCGGTTTGCAGCAGAAGGGATCAGTGTGATGCCTTTGCCGTCTCCGATTCCTTTGCCTGAGCCGCATGTAAATTCAGAAGAGGTTGCTTAGAGCTGATCATGAAGGAAATGCCAGAAAGTTGTTCGATTCTTGTCTGGATTAAGCTTTAATTAACTTCTCATTCAGTTGCGGTTCATCGGCAATGATTATAAATAAGGCCATGAAATGATGCGGTGCAGACTAAAATGTGACTGACACAGAGATTGAAACCGCAGTGAAGTTCAGAGTTTGAGGAGTGCTATGGTGAATATGAAAAAAACCGGATTTGGCAGCCTTGTTATGATTGCAGGCATTCTGGCCGGATCAGCATCTGCTTTGGCAGCATCCGTCCTGAACAGCGACAGCACAGCACAGACGCTTGTGGTGACGGAAGGTTCTTCCAAGCAGCAGGTGACAGTGCAGCCCGGTGAAACAGTATCAATCTGCCCGAGCGGCTGTTTTGTGACCTTTCCGAACGGCGACCGCGAGGCGCTGACGGGCAATGAGGCCATCACAATTCTCAATGGCGGCGGTACGCATAAATAACCGCTTCAAAGCGACTGATTTTTTTAAAGCCGCAATGGTCACAACCGTTGCGGCTTTTTCTTATGCTTAAAGCAGCAATCCTTGTTTTGACATTGCCTGCGCGGGTGAATTTACACTGCTGAGAGGCCGCGTCGCGGCGCTTTTCGGCGGTGTCGCAAACAGACCTTACAAGTCACTGAACTGACAGCATAGTAAGCGCAATCTGCTTTGAAACACCGGAAGAATGGTGCGCCTCAAGGCGGGAGATTTGCGCCCTGCCACGTTATGACCGCACCGGATAAAGGGGCTGAAATAACAGGCTGTATCAGAATGTTGCAGTGCCGGACCGCTTCAGAACAAGACGCGGCATTGCCGGTTCAGAGGATGAAGTTTCATGAAGACCCATGCCCGTGCGGTGGTTATTGGTGGCGGTGTGGTAGGCGTGTCAACGCTCTATCATCTGGCGAAGAAAGGCTGGGCAGATTCTGTGCTGATCGAGCGCAAAGAACTGACCTCCGGCTCGACATGGCATGCGGCGGGGCTTTTGCCTCTGTTTAATCTGAGTTATTCGGTCGGGCAGATTCACAAATATTCCGTCAAATTCTATCAGGAACTGGAAAAAGAGACCGGTCTGAATGTCGGTTTCAGTAAGTGCACCAATATTCGTTTAGCACGCACCAAAGACCGCTGGGACGAATATATGTATTATGCCGGTGTGGCGAAGACCATTGGTGTACCGGTGAATATTCTGACACCGGAACAGGTCAAAGAAGTCTGGCCGCTGGCGGAAACGGACGGTATTCTCGGTGCGATCCAGCATCCGGATGACGGTTATATCCAGCCGGCCGATCTCACACAGGCGCTGGCAAAAGGTGCCCGTGATATGGGCGCTACGATTTACCGTTACACCACCGTGACCGGTATTGAACAATTGCCGGACGGCAAATGGCTGGTGAAAACTGACAAGGGCGACATTACCGCTGATCACGTTGTGTCCGCTTCCGGCAGTTTCGCTGCGAAAACCGGCAAGATGGTCGGCCTGACTGTGCCGGTTGTGCCGGTCGAGCATCAATATATTGTCACCGAGCCGCATCCGGCAATCATGGAGCGCAAATCCAAAGGTCTGCCGGAAATGGGCGTGCTGCGCGAAAGTGACAGCTCGTGGTATATGCGTGAGGAAAATGGCGGGTTGTTGCTCGGGCCTTACGAAATCGGCGCGCCGGTCTGTTATCAGGACGGCCCGTCTGACGAGAGCGAATATGAGCTGTTTCAGGAAGATCTCGAACGCCTGATGCCATATATTGAAACCGCAATTGCGCGTGTGCCTGCCTTTGGCGAAGTGGGGATCAAGAAAGTTTATAATGGTGCGATTGCCTATACGCCGGATGGTAATCCGATTATCGGTCCTGCACCGGGGTTGCAGAATTTCTGGCTCAATGAAGGCCATTCCTTTGGTGTGACTGCTGCGGGTGGTGCCGGCTGGCAGCTGGCCGAATGGATTGTCGAGGGCGAACCATCCATTGATATGATGGGCGTCGATCCGCGCCGTTTCGGCCCTTATGTGACCGAAGGCTATCTTAAAGAAAAAGCGGAAGAAGCCTATGCTGATGTTTTTACGGTGCATTATCCTGATGAGGAACGCACGGCTGCGCGTCCGCTGAAGCGCTCGCCGTCCTATGACCGCCAAAAGGCTTTGGGCGGTGTGTTCGGTTCCGTCTATGGCTGGGAACGTGCCAACTGGTTTGCACCGGAGGGCTATGGCATTGATGTTGCATCGCTGGATAAGCCGGATGTGTTGCTGAACCATAATCATCCGGAGCCGGATGCCAATGGTAAGGTTCAGGAACTCTGGTCGTTCCGCCGCTCGAATTATTTCGAACATGTCGGCAATGAAGTGAAGAATGTCACCAATAATGTCGGCCTGCTGGATATGTCACCTTTCGCCAAGATGGAAGTTACCGGTTCCGGTGCGCGTCAGTGGCTGGAAAGCATTCTCGCCAATCGTGTGCCGAAGAAACAGGGCCGCGTGGCACTGAGCCATATGCTGACACCGCAGGGTGGTGTGCAGAGCGAATTCACCGTCTATGAGTGGAAACCAGGAAGTTTCTATCTGGTGTCCGCCGGTGCCTATGAGAATATCGATCATGATTATCTCTATAAGCTGGCACCGAAAGACGGTTCGCTTATTCTGCGTCCGATCACCCAGAAATATGGTGTGCTGGTTCTGGCTGGACCGAATAGCCGTAAAGTTTTGCAGAAACTGACCCGCACCAGCCTGTCCAATGAAGATTTCCCTTGGTTGACAGGTAAGGAAATCAGCGTCGGCACTGCAACCGCCCATGCATTGCGCGTCAATTTTGTTGGCGAGCTGGGATGGGAACTGCATCATCCGATTGAACAGCAGAACACGATCTATGATCTGGTGATGGAAGCCGGTTCTGAATTCGGTATCAAGCCGTTTGGCATCCGCGCCATGCTGTCGATGGGTATTGAAAAATCCTATCGTCTGATCCCGCGCGAAATGTCGGTTGAATATAATGCCTTTGAATCCGGTCTGGATCGCTTTGTTCATCCGAATAAAGGCGAGTTTATCGGCCGTGATGCAGCTGTGGCTGCCCGCGAAAAAGGTCTGCGCTGGAATTTTGTAACGCTGGAAATCCACGGTGTTGAGGATGCCGATGCCCGTGGTTCTGAGGCGATTTACAAAGACGGCAAGCTGGTTGGCCGCGCCACCAATGGCGGCTTTGCATGGCGTCTCAATAAGAGTATTGCACTGGCAATGGTCAAGCCGGAACATGCTGCAATCGGGACGGAACTGGAAATCAATATTCTCGGCAAAAACTACAAGGCGACGATCGTACCGGAATCGCCGTTTGATCCTGAGAATGAACGCCTGAGAGCTTAAAACTCTCCGTCATTGCAAAGACAAAATCACCGGCATTTCCTTTGAGATGCCGGTGATTTTTTATGGATTGAGCGCAAAATAAAAAGGCCGGTAAAACCGGCCTTTGCAGTGTTCTTAAGCAGCAATCAGCTGTTTTCTGTCGGCGCGTTCCTGCTGTGGTGAACGACCGTAAAGTTCGCGATAACATTTTGAGAAATGCGAGGCGGAGACAAAGCCGCAGGCAACAGCCACCTCAACCACCGGCATAGAAGATTGGATCAGTAGATGGCGGGCGCGGTCAAGACGGATTTCCAGATAATAGCGGGCAGGAGAACGCCCCATTTCCTGACGGAACAGGCGTTCAATCTGGCGGCGGGACAGGCCGACATTACCGGCGACATCCAGTAGTGACAGAGGTTCTGTGAGGCAACCTTCCATCATTTCAATGATTGAGAGTACCTTGGAATTCTGTACGCCAAGACGGGCACGCAGTGGCAGGCGCTGGCGGTCATGCGGTTTGCGTACGCGATCAGTCAGTGCCTGTTCGCAAATGCTGTTGACCAGATTTTCATCAAAATCATCGCCGATCAGTTTCAGCATCATATCCAGTGCCGCGGTGCCGCCTGCGCAGGTGTAGAGATTGCTGTCGATCTCAAACAGATCCGCATAGACCTCAGCCTTCGGAAAGGTTTCAGAAAAGCCGGGCAGGTTTTCCCAGTGGATGGCGCAGCGTTTGCCGGAGAGCAGTCCTGCCGATGCCAGAATATGAGCACCTGTACACAGTCCGCCAACGGAAATGCCGCGATTATAGGATTCACGGAGCCATGCCAGTGCAGATTTATTCTGATAATTTTCGACATGAACGCCTGAACAGACAAATACCATGCTGGGGCGGTTCTCTCCGATAAGATTGCGGCGTTCATCATCCAGTGATGTGTTTGCAGCAATTTCAATATCGCTGGATGCCATGACAGGTTTACCGTCTGCGGAGGCCAGCCGCCAGCGATAGGCTTCAAAACCGAGCATACGATTGGCAATGCGCAATGGCTCAATCGCCGTGGCAAAAGCAATCATAGAAAAATTCGGCACCAGAAAAAAGACAATAGACCGCTTAAGCCGTGCTTTATCATTCATGGCCATGTTCCCGCATTTTCAGAGCTGTCATGTCGCAAAACAAGATGCTCAATTATTAATTTGTGCAGGTCAGATCGGGCCAGAGAAGAGCCGGGTTTATCCTTTAAGGTGCTTTTCCCGTAAAACACTCTCTGTTTTGTCTGAACCGCTTTGTATAGTTTGATCTCTGACAGGCCGGTTTTCTGTCCCACACAGACGGCGCAATCAGGATATCGGTATTGAGACATATTCTTTGGTCTTAGGGAAGTGCGGCCAAATGCCTGTCGCGAAATGGTAATTTTGTATCGAAAAATGGCGTGCAGACGCAAATTTTTTGTAATCTTAGAATTGGTGTAAAATAAAATTATGTCGCGAACGCTATATTGTTTGCGTCTCTTGATATTGTGCAAGGCACAGCCGGTAAGGCGCTCAATTATTTCCTGAATTATGTTTTAGTGATGCAACCAGAAAGGGGCGTTCCGCGTTCCTTGTCATGAAACTGTTCGTTTTCTGTCAGGAGTGATGCGGTTTTCTAAGGTTATTCTTTGGGAAAACGCCCCGTAACTGATAGGCGATCAGGTTTTGGTTCATGATTTGGGAGATATCTTGATGAAAACTTCTGTATTCGCCCCGCTTGTTATTGTTATCTGTGCGCTGTCGCTGGCCGCTTGTGCCAATACGGTGCGTGGTGTCGGTAAGGACGTGAAAGACACCGGCCGTGCTGTTCAGCAGACCATTGAGTAAATAAGCACACAAAATACTTTAAAAGCCTGCATTGAGGGATCAATGCAGGCTTTTGCTAGAGCATTTCACAGTCAAGTTGGATCAACTTGACTTCTTGATTATGTCAAGCTGGATCAACTTGACGCCCGTGATAATGCGCCCAAATAAAGAATTGAGACGCGAGCGCTATGATCCAATCTGGACGTAAACCGCTCTAGTTAAGTCTCTAAAGTTTAACGGCGTATCATCGCAGCCATAACCGAACTGACAGATGTCTGGCCGATGATGATGCCTTTTTCGCAGCACACATTGACCTGTTCAGTTTTTTCATCCACGAGCTTGCGCATTGCCTCTTCCAGCAGCGTATCAAAACGGATCACCGGCAGATTGGTGTCCGCACCTTGCGGGGGTGTCATAATCGTATCCACACGGATAACCCGCCCGCGATTGACCTCCTGCACAAAGCTTTCAATATAAGCATCTGCCGGATGAAGCACGATATCCTGACCTGTGCCTTGCTGAATAATTTCACCGTCACGCAAAATGGCAATCCGGTCGCCCAGCCGCAAAGCCTCATCCAGATCATGCGTGATAAATACAATGGTCTTTTTGATCTCTTTTTGCAGGTCGAGCAGCACAGATTGCATATCCACGCGGATCAGCGGATCAAGCGCGGAAAAGGCTTCATCCATCAGCAGGATCGGTGCATCATTGGTCAGCGCACGGGCAAGTCCCACGCGCTGCTGCATTCCGCCGGAAAGCTGGTTCGGATATTTCTCCTCAAAGCCTTTCAGGCCGACGCGTTTAATCCAGCGATGGGCTTCTTCCAGCTGTCTGGCACGCGGCACCCCTTGTATCTCCAGCCCGTAGACGGTGTTTTCCAAAACTGTGCGATGTGGCAATAGCGCAAATTTCTGAAACACCATCGCGGTTTTGTGCCGCCGGAATGCGCGCAATTGCGCAGGCGACATGGTGACCACATCTTCGTCACCGACCAGAAGTTCACCGCTGGTCGGGTCAATCAGCCGGTTGATATGGCGGATAAGGGTGGATTTGCCGGAGCCGGACAAGCCCATCACCACCTGAATACAACCCGCAGGCATATCAATATTAATGTCGCGCAGCCCCAGAATATGCCCATGCTTGTCATTCAGTTCTGCTTTGGTCATGCCTTCTCTGACAAGCTGCACATAGGCTTTCGGATCATGACCGAAGATTTTGTAGAGATTGCGGATGGAGATGCCGGCTGCAGGTGTCTCAGCCGTCGATACAGACGGATTATTGGCCATGCGTGATCTCCAGATGTTTCTGCAACCGTGCGCCATAGGCCTGACTGATGCGGTCAAAAATAATGGCAATACCGACAATGGCCATGCCGTTGAAAATACCCAAAGTGAAATACTGGTTGGAAATGGCTTTAAGCACCGGCTGTCCCAGCCCCTGCACGCCGATCATCGAGGCAATCACCACCATGGCCAGCGCCATCATGATTGTCTGGTTGATACCCGCCATAATAGTTGGCAGCGCCAGCGGTAGCTGTACATTTTTGAGCTTTTGCCACGGGGATGAGCCGAAAGCATCTGCCGCCTCCAGCACGTCACGGTCAACCTGCCGTATACCGAGATTGGTCAGGCGGATAATCGGCGGAATGGCGTAGATAACCACGGCAATCAGCCCCGGTACGCGACCGATACCAAGCAGCATCACCACCGGAATGAGATAAACAAAGCTTGGCATGGTCTGCATAATATCCAGCACAGGGCTGATGACACTTTGCAGCCGGTTGGATTTGGCCATCAGAATGCCGGTCGGGATGCCGACGAGAATGGCGATAACCGTACAGACAAAAATCATCGAGATTGTCTTCATCGTATCATCCCACATGCCGAGATAGCCGATGATAAACAAAGTGATGACAGAGCCGATGGTGATTTTGATGCTGCGGCTGGAGAACCATGCGATTGCGGCAATGAGCAGTAATATAACCGGCCAAGGTGTGCCTGTCATAAAGCGTTCTGCCTGAATCAGAAAATATTGCAGCGGGTTGAAAAAGCCCTCAATGGCATCCCCGTAGGCACGGGTGAAGCTGCGGAATGTCTCGTCAATGGCTTTTTTGAGATTGGTAAGTGTCGCATTGTCGAGATTGGGAAAGCGGTACAGCCAGTCCATGAAGCGTCTGTTCTCCGATTTGCAACTCATTCAATTTTTTAAACACTCCCTGTCCGGCATGATGAGGCCGGACAGGGATTTTTGAAGAGGCTTTGTTACTGATAAAAATCAGTGACTAGAGCGGTTTACATCCAGATTGGATCATAGCGCTCGCTCTAGATTCTTTTCATTGTCGCATGTTCGCGGTAGCTCAAATGAATTCATTTGAGCGCGACATGCTCTAAGGATCAGATCGCAGCTTTCACTTTCTCAGCAACATCTGCCGGAACCCACTTCGTCCACATATCTTCCTGTGTTTTCAGGAAGTGAACGGCAGCCTGTTCACCGGTTGCCTGATTGTCGGTCATCCATGCGAGCAGCTTGTTCAGCGTTTCATTCGACCATGACCGGTTTTTCAGATAATCGAGGGCAGGGCCTGCGCGATCAGAGAATTTCTTGGTGACCAGTGTTTGCACACGATCTTTCGGCCAGCCGTTTTTCTTCGGATCTGGACAGTCGAGCACTGTGTTGCAGCGTTTCCATTCAGCTTCATCAATGTCATAGCCGGTTTTCAGCATGACCATTTCATATTTGCCGAGCAGGGCGGTTGGTGCCCAATAGAAGGCAGCAATCGGCTCTTTGCGCTCATTGGCTTTGGCGATAGCGCCGTCCAGACCTGCTGCGGATCCGGTATCGATCAGGTTGAAACCGGCCTTTTCAAATTCAAAAGCCTTGTAGAACTGGCTGGTAACAACCGTGCCGCCCCAACCCGGTGCACCATTATAAATAGCGCCCTTAGACGGGTTTTCCGGATCGGGAAACAGATCAGGATGTTTCAGCAAATCGTCGAAGGTTTTAATGTCAGGGTTTTTGTCGGCAATATATTTTGGAATCCACCAGCCCTGTTCACCGCCATCGGGCAGGGACTCGGACACGGCAATAATTTTGCCGTCATCAAAACCTTTTTTAACAATATCGGGTAGTAGATCGACCCAGCCTTCCGGAGCAATATCCGGCTGACCTTTTTCTACCATGGATGTGATGGTCGGTACTGTATCGCCGACAACGATCTCCGCATTACAGCCATAGCCTGCGGTGAGAATGATTTTATCAAGATTGGAAAGCAGTTCTGCGGACTGCCAGTTCATATTGGAAATGGTGACTTCACCGCATTCGGCAGCTTGTGCAGACACAGACATCATACCGGAAGCCGTCAAAAGACCGGCGGCCAGAATAGTTGAAGCAAAGAGCCTCTTCATATGTGTTCTCCTATTCCCCGTGGTACCGGTTGTTATCTGTCTTCCGGTGGTACCGGTGCCGGAGACAGTTAATTTTTTATAATGATATGCAATATTCTAAGCAGCAAACTGTGCGGCTTCACAACGACGATCTGTAACGAATTAGCGACATTCCTATTTAAAGAGTGAAAAACTTTGCTGCTGTCAGTTGTTTTGTGACAGAAGAGAAATGGAGTGCTTCAGTTTTAAAAATGTGACCTATTTTGTCAGGAAGATTTTGTGGGTAATATTTAGGTTAGTGTAAAATCAGATAAAAATAGTGATATTATACTTTGAGTAATTTTAAGTATCACTTTGATAGTAAAGAGGTTTTTGGAAGCCGTAGGCAGCCTGTACTACAGGCGCGAAAAAAACTCGCTCTGGCATAACAGGCGGAGCAGATTTATCAGAATTTAGAGCTGGGAAAATACAGGTGCAGGCTTGGCTGCGGCTGCGCATAGAGAGCAGATACGGCAAAAACCGCGCTATCGCTTTTAAGCTTGCGCGGTGATTGCCAAAATACGCTTGGCTTATCTGCCTCACTCAACGCGGCAGATAAAATACAACTCCGGTACGCAGTACCTGATCCGGAGCGGGAGACATAAATGTCTCTTATCCACTCTTTTAAACACACATCGTTACCGTTCGGTTATCAAGAGTTTAACGGGTGGTAAATATGCAATTTTTTTGATTGTTTTTCTCTCGGGATGCAGATTATTTCTATTGTGCAATACATTAAATAATGGGCTGCGTGACCATTATTGTTAGTAGCATCTGAAAACTCAGAAGATTATTTACAAGAAACGCAGAAGATAAAGTTAAGGAACAGAAAATGACGGAAAGCTGGCAATTCTGGGCGCTGGTATCAGCTGCATTTGCGGCACTGACAGCAATTTTTGCCAAGCTGGGTATTGCCGGAATTAATTCGGATTTTGCGACCTTTATCCGTACATTGGTGATTATCGCAGCCTTGTGCCTGTTTCTCACAATCAGCGGGCAATGGCAGAAAACATCTGATATTTCGGCAAAGAGCTGGTTGTTTCTGGTTCTGTCAGGGCTGGCAACCGGTGCGTCATGGATCGCTTATTTTCGTGCGCTTAAAATCGGGGATGCCGCGCGGGTTGCGCCGGTAGACAAGCTCTCAATCATTATGGTGGCAATTTTCGGTGTGGTTTTTCTCGGCGAAAAGCTCTCCGCGATAAACTGGGCCGGTGTGGTGATGATCGCAGGCGGCGTTATTCTGCTGACCTTAAAAGTTTAAAACCCGATCCAGAGACGCAGCGGATTGCTTGGCTCCATCAGCAGGCGGATTGTCAGCAGGATACAAGTGATAATCAGCAATGGCTTGATGAGACCTGCGCCGACACGCATTGCCAGATGGGCACCGGCTGTGGCGCCGAACATTTGGGCGATACCCATCACCAGACCGATTTTCCAGTTAATCGCACCGAAAGCCAAAAAGGTCAGGAAGCTGCCGAAATTCGAGGCAAAGTTCAGTAATTTTGTGTGTGCAGTTGCTTTGAGCAGGCCATAGCCTGCCAGCGACACAAAGCACAGCATGAAGAACGAACCGGTGCCGGGGCCAAACAAGCCGTCATAAAAACCGATCAGCGGCACGATGGTTACACCGAAGAGAAACGGCTTCATACGCTGAACGCGGCTGACATCGCCTGCATTCGGTTTCAGGGCGAAGTAAATGGCGATAGCGATCAACAGAATTGGCAGCAAGCCATAGAGAAAATCACCTGGAATATAAGTGGCCAGCAGGGCACCAAGCACAGCACCGAGACCGGACATTAAAGCTTGCGGCAATTGCTCTTTGATATTGACATGGCCTTTGCGCGCATAGGACAGGGTTGCGGAAGATGAGCCGAACAGCGATTGCAACTTGTTGGTGCCCAGTGCCTCAACAGGGGGAATACCGGCCAGCATCAGCGCCGGAACGGTAATCATACCACCGCCGCCTGCAATCGCGTCAATAAATCCGGCAATAAAACCGGCAAGAGCGAGCAGCAGAAGCAGGGAATCAATGGAGGCGGTCATAGACGCGAACATGGGGGAACCGTTTAGAACTGTGCAGCGGGTCTTGCGGAGAGGGGCAAAGCAGGCGGCGGGCTTTTATGTTGGGAGCAATTCATAAAGACTGCCGGATAGAGGTGCAAGATGGGACAGAACAATAACGGGATTGTTTACTTAGAGCGCCGTGCGCCTGTTTGGGCGCACACAGGTCGCTCTAACACCTTTAAAGCAGAGCATAATTCTACCTTAAACTGATCCAGGTTTAAGAAATTATGCTCAATGCTTGTCTTATTTCTAAAGAGTTGCAAGGCAGGGCTTGTCATTTGGCCGCAGTCTTGCCAACACTGCATTTCTTAAAAGACTTGCGTTTTTCGGGGACGATGATGAGTGAAACGATTTTTGAGCGTATCAGCGCTTATCTGAGCAAGAAGACTGCTGTGCAGCGCCTGTCGGAGGATCCGGCTCTGGTCTCCGAATTGCTGCTGCTGGTGCGGTTGGTTTTTGCTGACGGACAGAAAAATCAGGCTGAAATGAATGCATTATTGCGCATCATGCAGCATGATTTTGATATCAAGCCGGAAGAACTGCCTGAAGTGGCAGATTATCTGAAAACCTTCTCCTATGAGACGACCAGTACACAGGCTGCCGCTTTGTTCAGTGAAATGGTGCCGGAACGCCGTCAGTCGCTTGTCGGACATCTGCTGACCATTGCAAAAGCGGATAATGAAATTCATCCGGCGGAAAGTGCATTGATTGCCCGTGTGGTTGAGCAGCTGAATGTTACACCGGAAGAACTGTTTGAACGCCGCCAGAACAGCGGACAGGTTGAAGATTAAGCACACTCACTCAAGCGGGGTAATCAACAAAGAAAGAGCGCCCCGACCGGCGCGCTTTTTATTTATTCTCCGCTCAAACTCCAGCACGAGGACAGGTCATTTTCTCTCGGTGCAGCATGATAAACTCCGCGTGCCACAGCGCGTGCCATGGTTGAAGCCGCAGCGGCACAAAGATCAATGAAATCTTCAACCGAGGGTTCAATGCCGCTGGCACCGGTGGCGAGTGCAAAGATCAGATCACCGTCAAAAGGTGTATGTGCAGGCCAGATCGCGCGGGAGTAACCGTCATGAGCAGCAATTGCCAGACGCTTGGCCTGCGCTTTTGTTAGAACCGCATCGGTGGCAATGGTGCCGATGGTAGTATTCGCGGCAGGTGGTAATGCCGTGCCGTTGTCACGGAATTTGATGCGCAGGTCTGTTGCATTTGCAGGCATAGGTGAGGGGTAACCAATCCCACCGAACTCATTATCCTGCTCAAATGGTGCAGCCCAGAAGTGCTTTGTATCGCCGACAGTGACAGAGCCGACAGCATTGACGGCAACCAGTGCGCCCATGGTCATGCCATTCGGTGGTCTGTGAGAGGCGGAGCCAAGCCCGCCTTTGAAACCGGCGACCAGAGCACCGGCACCGGCACCATAACTGCCGAGTTCAAAGTCTTCTGCCGCATTTTCCGCTGCCAGATAGCCAAGCTCGCGATAGGGCGGGTAACGCCCCCAGTCTTTATTGCCGCCATTATGCATGTCAAAAAGAATGGCAGAGGGGACAATCGGAATATGATGCCCTGCCGCTTCAAAACCGATTTTTCTCTCGCGTAAGTAAGCCTGCACGCCGGAGGCAGAATCGAGACCGAATGCCGAACCGCCGGAAAGCACAATCGCATTCACGCTTTGCACGGTATTATGGGGCTCCAGCAGATCGGTTTCCCGTGCTCCGGGCGCGCCGCCCAGCACTTGCACCGCAGCGGTGGTTTCGCGGTCGCAGAGAATAGTTGTGACGCCGGTTTTGATATGCTCGTCCTGCGCATTGCCAACCCGCAGCCCCGCCACATCGGTAATCAGATTTCGCGGGCCGGAAACAGTGGTGTTGTGGCTGTGGCTCAGCGGCTTTGTCATTTTCTGTCCCCCTATTTTGGTTTTCCCATTTTTGATTTTATTGCACCGGTTCAAAATCCTTGCCGTTAAAGCGCATCAGCCGGTAGGGATTTTCCTGCCGCAAACCTGCAGGTGTAAAGCTGATGGTGCCACCGGCTGTTTCAAAACGGGTTGAGTATAAAAGCTCGGCAGCGGTTTTTTGCGTTTCTGACGGATCGGTCAGGATCTGTGCGGCAATTTGCAGGGCGCTATAGGCCTCTAATGCATAACCATCAGCCTTCATATCCTGCGTATCCGGTTGCTTTTCAGCCATAGCGGTAATGGCTTTAACTGCACTTTCTGCCGAAGCCTGTGTAATGGCTTCAGGAATGGCACTCATCAGCAGTCCTGCTGGCAACGGGTTTTGCGGATCAACGCGCAGAAATGTTTCGCTGCCTGCTATTGTCAAAGGCCAGTTGGCAGCTGCTGCACTGCGGGCAATGACTGAAGCATCATCTCCTTCACCGCCGAGCAGAATATGGTTGATACCCGCACGTTTCAGCCGTGAGATTAAAGCATTTTGCGAGGTTTGTGCCGGACGGTAAGTGTCGGTCAATGCCGGTTCAAGGCCGCGGGATTTGAACGCCAATAGAGCATCGCGCGCAAAGTCACGACCCTGAACGGTTCCGTCTTCAATCAAAGCAAAAGGAGCGGTGCGCCAGAGGGGGGCGAGCTTATCAGCGAGAACTGCCGTTGCGAGCTTACGATCCGGCTGCAACCGGAAAATACCAAAACTCTGTCTGGTTTCCTGCTCAAGAATTGTTGGCTGGCGACTGCCGAGGCTGAGAATGGCTATGCCGTCTCGCGCCAGTACCGGTGCCGCACCTTCCAGCGATTCACTGCACAAATAGCCGATAACGACTTTGACTTTGGCCTGTCTGAGTTTCTCAGCTGTGGCTGCATCCTGATCCGCTTTGCAATATTCCTGCATATAGACAAGGCTGACCGGATATTGGTTTTGTATTTTGGCCGCTTCCGCACCAAGCATGATCTGTTTTGCCAGCGTGGCATAAGGCCCTTCAAAAGGGGCAACAATACCGATTTGCAGGGGAGAATTATCAGCCTGTGTCTGGCCGTGAGCAGTGCTCATGGTCAGCGCTGATAGTCCGGTACAAAGACAGTAAAGCGTGGCGGCAAGTCTCATGAGATGCGGGTTCAACCTTGATAAGAAAATTCTGCCCTCAGAGGTAGAGTGTTCTGCATCTGCTTGCAATGGCTTAGTATCTGATCCAAAACCGCCTGACTTGGCTGCAAATGGCAATTTTCTCCGCTTCCGTACTCACATACATTAAGTACGCTCCGTGCGGATGCTCAAAAATCACCATTTTCGCTTGTGTCAGCCGCTTTTTGATTCAGATACTTAAACTTGTTCCGGCCACACCTACGTAACTGTGCTGATTTTCTGTTGCCGTCTTTAGAATTCTGCTTTTATAGAGTTAAACGACAGTCCTCACTGTCATTTGATTGCTAAAATTGAAGAGTTGGTACTGTAAAGTGGGCACCGGACGTGTAAGAGGGTGTTGAAATCTTATGCGCATTTTATAGTGGTGCACTGGCAGAGCGATATAAATGAATATGGTAAAGTCTATTGTGACGACAAATCAGGCTGTGGATCCGCTGAACTATCGCAATGCGATGAGCCAGTTTGCCGGTGCTGTGAACATTGTGACGACTGACGGTCCGGCCGGACGCCGTGCTCTGACGCTTTCTGCCGGTTGTTCCGTATCGGATAATCCGGCGACTATTCTGATCTGCCTGCAGCGTGTGCATACCGATAATCTGATGTTCATTGAAAACGGTGTTTTTGCTTTCAATGTGCTTCATGCGGGGCAAAAAGATCTCGCGGAGGCTTTTGCCGGCCGCAATCACCTGACCATGGAAGAGCGTTTTGCCTTGGCTGAGTGGGATGTCATGGCAACAGGCTCGCCGGTTCTCAAAGGCGCGCTGGCAAGTCTCGATTGTAAGATCATCTCGCGTCAGGATCATGCCACGCATCATGTTCTGTTCGGGGAAGTGCTGGCCTTGCGGCAGATTTCTGCGGAACAGTCGCAGGCCGAGGGCAATGAAGCGCTGGTTTATCTCAACCGCTCCTATCATCAGCTCAAAATCTGAAGCCTGTTAATTAAACGAGACTTGGTTTGACAAAAAAGCCCGTGCGCAGCACTCTGCGCGCGGGTATTTTTATTATGAGAATGCTCAAGGACTAAAGGGGAGGCTGCAAAGGGAGATTGCAGTGGGAGTTTTGGGAATTTCATTGCGGCCTGCGGGGGCGCTGGTTCTGGCTGCGGGATTATTCTGCGCTGGTATGGCTCATGCGCAACCGCAGTTACAACCTTTCAAAGATGACTTGTTTTCTGCACAGACCGTGCTGAAAAGCGCCGATGGCGGCAATTATCTCATCCTCGATTATAATGAAATGCGCGACATTAACGGGCGCGACACCATTGTAGAGAAGCGGGTGCAGGATAAATATGTCTCGCTGAAAATACGGGCGCAGCAGAAGGATGTCGCTGTGCCGACTGCAGCGGGCGTGGTGAAAACCTATCAGGTCGGCAAATTGACACCGCAGACCTCCATGATTGTGCTCTATCTCCATGGTAAAGGCGGCAACCGCCATCAGGGTGTGAATGACTTTACATTTGGCGGTAATTTTAACCGGCTTAAAAATCTGGTGGTGCAGGGCGGCGGTGTTTATCTTGCTCCGGATTTTTCGGATTTCGCAGCCAAGGGAACTTCAGAAATTTCCGGTTTGATTGCTGCCATGAAGCAGCAGGCACCACGTGCCAAGGTGATTGTCACCTGCGGTTCAGCGGGTGGTGTGCTGTGCTGGCAATTGACTGCGGATGCAACTGCGGCGCAGCAGATTGACGGGCTGGCACTGCTTGGCTCCCTCTGGGATGACCAGTTCCGCAAGAGCGTTGCGTTTAAACGCAAGGTTCCGGTTTTCCTAAGCCATGGTAGTCGTGATCCGGTTTTTGCGATTGACAGTCAGGAAGCTTTTTACCGGTCTTTGCGCAAAACAAAGGGCGGATATCCGGTGGTGATGCATCGTTATGAAAGCGGCAATCACGGTACGCCGATCCGCATGACAGACTGGCGGGTGGCATTGAACTGGCTGGTTAGCAAGGCGCCATAAAATCTGCTGCGGATAATGTCAGTACAGGGCATTTTGACTGTGGAGCATGAAGGATTGTTGGTCAGTGTGACTGTGCTGCCACTCGACATTTGGGAAAAAGCGAATAGGTTCGGCTCAGAAAAAAGTGACGATTTCACAGTAATAACATCTGTTTTATGAATGAGGCATGGTATGCGCACCAGCACAGGTTCCGCAAAACGTTTTGTACTTCTGGCAATGTTTGCTCCGCTGGTTGCCGCCTGTACCACAACATCCAACACAACTCCGGCTCCGATAACGGCTGCTGCACAGGCACCGGTTCCGGTTGCTTCGCAAATGCCGAGCTTCCCGCAATTCGTGCGCAGCAATGTAGCGCCTGAACTGGCAAATCCGTGCATTACAGCAGCGGCTAACCGCTACTATATTCCGGAGCGCGTGGTTACTGCTGTAGACAGCCGTCCGGGCGGCGGTGGCAATACGGATGTGATCCTGAAAGTGGATTCCCGTGATGCACGCTGCACAATCAGCGCCAACGGCACTGTGCGTTCGGTTGTTGATACCAGCCCGATGAGTGCCGATCAGCGCGCAGCCAATGAAGCAGCTGCTAAAGCGCCTGCAGCAACGCCTGCCAAGGCTGCACCTGCGAAAAAAGCCGCAACAAAACAGAAAAAAGCCAGCTGATTTTTTAGAGCGCCGTGCGCCCTCCCGGGCGCACAAAGGTCGCTCTAACATTTTATAGGCTGAGAATTACAAAAAGGCCGCTCTTAATACAGAGCGGCTTTTTTGTTTGAGAAAATGATTCCGATAGTGGTGCTAACCATCTGAAATCATTGTGTAGATAAAGAAAAAGGCCGCGGTCGAGGGACACGCGGCCTGATTTTTAATGATGTCAGGAAATCAGCGTTTGAAGCCTTCACTGGCAACCATCAGATTGCGTGTATAGTCTTCTTTCAGATTGCCCTTAGCGAGATCATCAGCTTTGAGTTTCTCAACAATCGTACCGTTCTGCATTACCGCCAGCTCATCACACATATGGGTGATAACTGCGAGATCGTGACTGACCATAACGAAGGTCAGTTTACGGTCGCGGCGGATTTGCTCCAGCAGGTTGAGCACTTCCGCCTGAACGGAAGCATCAAGTGCGGAAGTCGGTTCATCCAGCAGCAGAATGCTCGGCTCGACGATGAGGGCGCGTGCAATCGCAATACGCTGACGCTGACCACCGGAAAGCTGGTGCGGATAGCGGAAGCGGAAGCCGGAGCCCAAGCCTACTTCATCCAATGCTCGGACAATACGCTTCTCCGTGTCTTTGATGCCGTGGATAGCCAATGGCTCAAGCAAGAGGCGATCTACAGTCTGGCGCGGGTGAAGGGAACCGTAAGGATCCTGAAACACCATCTGTACCGTGTTATAGAAGGCCTTGTCACGCGGGTTTGGTATTGGCTTGCCGTTGACCTCAATCTTGCCGGAAGAGGTTGGTGCCAGTCCTGCAACTGCGCGCAGCAGTGTGGACTTGCCCGAACCGGATTCACCGACCAGACCAAAGGAGGAGCCATTAGCAACCGTGATCGACGCATCTTTCAACGCGTGGAAGTCATTGAACAAGACATTGAGATTTTCAATGAACAATGCCGGATTGGCAGATGTTTTTGTACTGGTACCGGTCATACGCTCCACTCCGCCTGACGTTGCAGGGTTGGCAGCGGATGACGGTCGGCGCCGATCTTAGGCATGCAGTTCAGAAGCCCCTGAGTATATGGATGTTTTGCATTGGCCAGATCGCTTGCGGCAATTTCCTCAACAATACGACCGGCATACATCACGATAACGCGGTCGCAGAAGGAGGAAACCAAACGCAGATCGTGGCTGATAAAGATCAGCCCCATTCCGCGGTCTGCCACCAGCTTGTCGAGAATACCAAGCACTTCAAGCTGAACGGTGACGTCGAGAGCCGAAGTCGGCTCATCGGCAATCAGCAGTTCAGGCTGGGCAATCAGCATCATCGCGATCATTACGCGCTGTCCCATACCGCCGGATACTTCGTGCGGATAGAGATCAAAAACGCGCTCCGGATCACGGATCTGTACCGCTTCCAGCATTTCCAGAGCCTTCTGACGGGCTTCGGATTTTTTGACCGGTGCATGAGCCGAAAGCGTCTCAATAATCTGGCGACCAATGGTCATAACAGGATTGAGCGAATATTTCGGATCCTGCAGAACCATGGCCACGCGGCTGCCGCGCAAAGCACGGCGTTCTTTTGCAGAGATGCCGAGCAGATCAATACCATCAAATTCCAGACGCTTGGCTGTGATTTTTGCATGGGGCGGTGTCAGCCCCATGATGGCGCGGCCGGTCTGGGATTTACCCGAGCCGGATTCACCCACAATGCCCAGACGCTCACGTCCCAGCGTGAAAGACACGCCGCGAACAGCCTCAATCGAGCCGGTGCGGGTAGGGAATGATACCCGCAGATCGTCAACATAAAGCAGCTTATCACTCATTGGTTGTTGCCTCGCGGATCAAGAGCGTCACGCAGGCCGTCACCAAGCAGGTTGAAGCCAAGGCTGACAATGAGAATGGCCATGCCCGGTACAGCGGCTACCCACCACTGGTCGAGAATGAAACGACGGCCGGAAGCAATCATTGCACCCCATTCAGGCAGTGGCGGCTGAGCACCGAGACCCAGGAAGCCAAGACCGGCAGCAGTCAGAATAATACCGGCCATATCCAGCGTCACACGAACGATCAGCGAGGACAGGCAGAGCGGCATAATATGACGGATGACGATACGGGCAGGGGATGCGCCCATCAGCTTCACAGCTGAAATATAGTCCGAATTGCGTAATGTCAGTGTTTCTGCACGGGCAATACGGGCATAAGGCGGCCATGAGGTAATCGCAATCGCGATAACTGCATTTTCAATGCCGGGTCCCAGAGCCGCAACAAAAGCGAGCGCCAGAATGAGCTTCGGAAAAGCAAGGAAAATATCGGTAATACGCATTAGCAGCGCATCAACCCAGCCACCGGCATAACCGGCTACAGTGCCGACCAGAAGACCGACAGGAGCCGACAGGATAGCCACCAGCAGCACAACATAGAGCGTCCAGCGGGAGCCGTAGATCAGACGGGAGAGAATATCGCGCCCCTGATCGTCTGTACCCAGCAGATAGCCCGGTGAGCCCATTGGCAGCAGGCGTGAATTGGCCAGATCACCGGAAACCGGTGAATGCGGTGCCAGCCATGGTGCAAAGGCAGCCACGAATACCAGCAGACCGATGATAATCAGGCCGAGTACCGCAAGTTTATTCGCGGTAAAACGGCGCCAGATCATGTAGGAACGGCCGAGTTTGGCTTGTGCACGGGATTGCGGACGCTCAGTGAGCAGCCATTCCCGCCATGTTTCTTTTGGAAGTGTTGTCTCACTCATCGTGCGCGCGTCCGTGGGTCGAGTGTCCGATAGAGCAGATCGGAAAGCAGATTAAGGGCAATAAACACAGAGCCGATGATAATGGTGCCGCCGAGAACAGCATTCATATCAGCGCTTTGCAGAGAATTGGTGATGTACAGACCAAGACCCGGCCATGAGAACACGGTTTCAGTCAGAACCGAGCCTTCCAGCATACCGGCATAGGACAGGGCAATCACAGTCACAAGCGGTACGGCCGCATTGCGCAGGGCATGACCCCAGATGATCTTGGTTTCGCTTAAGCCCTTTGCACGCGCTGCAACGATATATTCCTGATCCAGTTCATTGAGCATGAAAGAACGGGTCATGCGGCTGATATAGGCCAGAGAGAAATAACCGAGCAGCGAGGCAGGCAGAATGATATGCGAGAGAATATTCCCCAGCGCATCCCACTGGCGCTGAATAATCGCATCCAGCATATAAAGACCGGTGATCGGCGTGAAGGTATATTCATAGGCCACATCAATACGACCCGGACCTGCAACCCAGCCAAGCTTGGCGTAGAAAATCAGCAGACAGATCATGCCGAGCCAGAAGATCGGAACGGAATAACCGAACAGACCGATAACGCGCACCAGCTGATCGATGAAGCTGCCGCGCTTTACAGCCGCGAGCACACCGAGCGGAATGCCGAAGACAGCGCCGATCAGCGTGCCGATGGTTGCCAGTTCCATTGTTGCAGGGAAAACGCGCTTGATGTCAGTCATAACCGGATTGGAGGTCAGAACCGACATGCCGAAATCACCGGACAGGGCTTTTTGAACATAAATAATGAATTGCTGCCAGATCGGCAGATTTAATCCTAACTCTTCGCGGGTGCGCTCAATAACATGAGCCGGTGCGCGGTCACCGAGAATTGCAAGAACCGGATCAATCGGAATGACGCGACCAATGAAGAAGGTCACAGCCAGCAGACCGAGATAGGTTGTGATGACGACCAGCAAGAAGCTCCCGATCCCGAGAGCCCATTTGCTGATCCGGGCGTTTTTGCGCCCGGATGCTGTAATAGTGGTTACACTCATACCGTATTATTTCTTCGATACGTCGTAGACAGAGTTGGTGGTGAAGGTCACGCCCAGCTTGTAGTTTTCGACATTATTGCGGTAAGCGGCAACTTCAGTCTGCTGGAACAGAATGACAAACGGACCGTCATCAAGCAGTTTCTTCTGCAGGTCCATATACATCTGTGTACGCTTCTCAGTGTCGCGTTCCAGAACAGCAGCTTTGGTTTCCTTGGTCAGCTCAGGAATATCCCACGCGTTGCGCCATGCCAGTGTTTTGGCCGATGCATCGTCTTTATTGTCAGGATTGCTGGCAAAGGTGTCCGCATTGGTGTTCGGATCCCAGTAGTCTGTGCCCCACTGACCGATATAGAGATCATGCTTGCGGGCACGATATTTGGTCAGGGTCTGTTTGCCGTCGCCCGGAATGATTTCCATCTTGATACCGGCCTGAGCAAAAGTCTGCTGAATGGATTCAGCAATACCGGTGACTGGCTGGCTGGAACGCACATCCATGGTGATGTTGAAACCGTCTTTCAGACCGGCTTTCTCCAGCAATTCCTTAGCCTTGGCTACGTCGAGCTTGTACGGTTTTTCATCCGACGCGCCGAGCAGACCCTTTGGCAGGAATGTCTGGTGCTGAACACCGATATGTTTAATCAGTGTTGATTCAATCGCGCTGTAATCAACGAGATATTTCAGAGCTTCACGCACTTCAGGCTTGGCCAGAGTTTCGTTTTTCTGGTTGAGGCTGAAGTAATAAACAGTGCCCTTTGGTGCGGATGCCAGCGAAACGCCTTCGGTCTTGGCAATCGCATCAATGTCGCCCGGCTCAAGGTTACGCGCTACGTCGATATCGCCTTTTTCAAGCATCAGACGCTGGGTCGCGCTTTCCTTGACATAGCGGTAAATCGCGCGTTTCAGCGGGGATTTGTCGCCACGGTAATTGTCATTGCGTTCCAGAACAACGATTTCATTGGCGCGCCAGTCGCGGACAATCATCGGGCCTGAACCGGCATAATTGGTCTTCAGCCAGCCATAGCCGTAATCGCCGTCTTTGGCGTTTTCTTCAACCAGTTTCTTGTCAACAACCGAGGCCACGTCAGCGGTCAGGCAGTTCAGCACGAAGCTTGGCGCATAGGACTGGTCAACAGTGATAACCAGTGTATTGGCATCAGTTGCCTTGATCTTCTCTTCCACATTATCCGGCTTGAAACCGAACTGGGTGAGGATGAAAGACGGGCTCTTGTCAATTTTAACAGCACGGATGAGCGAGTAGGCCACATCTTCAGCTGTCAGCGGGTTGCCGGAGGCGAACTTCTGGCCTTCACGGATTTTGAAAGTATAGGTCAGGCCGTCTTCGGAAACTTCCCAGCTTTCCGCAACGTCGCCGATGACCTTGGATGCATCATTCGGGTCGAGACGCAGCAGGCGGTCATAGGTGTTGCCGAGGATTTCGCCGGTGGAGAGCTCGAAGGATTCCGCCGGATCCAGCGTAATCATGTCATCGAATGTCCAGCCCAGAACCAGCGTATCGGCCGGTGTTGCGGCCTGCACTGCTGCTGCGCTGACAAATACGCCCAGAGCGGCGGTGGCTGCGAGATAACCAAAACGATTTAATGTTTTAATCCCGTTGGATTTTTTAATCATTATATACCCCATATTTCATCCCAAATGATTGGCCGTTCAACGTGCCTGCGATACTGAAAACACGTGTATCGCACCGTGTTATTTTCTTTCTGCCGAGCTAATCCGGCAGAAAGATTTTTATCTATCATATGATTGAATGGCAGGACTCCGCAAGGAGGCTGACACTTGTCGTCAACTGATTGTTTTTGTGCTTTTTTATGATTGCTCAGTGGTGTTCATGCCAGGCAGAGCGCAGCACACGCAGCCAGTTTTCACGACAGATTTTTGCAAGATCATCCTCGCCATAGCCCGCTTCCCGCAGCGCCTGAACGAGATTTTGTGTACCCGCAGCATCCGTAATACCTTCCGGTATCGGGCCGCCGTCATAATCCGAGCCGAGCGCCACACCATCGATGCCGACTTTCTTCACCAGATAATCAATATGGCGCACCATATCGCTCATCGGTGTGGCCGTATTCACCTGACCATCTGCGCGCAGCATGGTGGTGACATAGTTCAGGCCGACCAGACCATTGCTCTCGGCAATTGCATCCAGCTGTTTGTCGGTGAGGTTGCGTGCAACCGGTGTCAGGGCATGGGCATTGGAATGGCTGGCAATCAAAGGCTGATTGCTGAGTTTGGCCACATCCCAGAAGCCTTTTTCAGTGATATGCGACAGGTCGATCAGGATGCCGAGGCTGTTGCAGGCCTTAATCAGCTCTTTACCGGCATCGGTCAGTCCCGGTGCGGTATCAGGGCTCATCGGATAGGAGAACGGTACGCCGTGGCCGAAAATATTATGGCGGCTCCAGACAGGGCCGAGCGAGCGCAAACCGGCCTGATAGAACAGTTCCAGTGCCTTCAGATCCTTGTCGAGCGCTTCACAACCTTCCATATGCAGAACGGCTGCAAAGTCACCGTCTGCAATGGCATTGTCGATATCCTGACCGGTTCGGCAGATTTTCCATCCGCCTGCGCGTTCAAGCTTATAGGCGATGTCGATAAATTCGCTGGCGATGTCGAAGGAATAGGTGCGGTCAAGCGGGGCAGCAAGCGGCGTGTCGTAATGACCATTGCTGTCCGGTTCGTCAAAAATTGTTTCGCCGGTAGCAGGGTTGGGAATGTAAATCGCGCAGAGGCCGCCGGCAAGGCCGCCTTTGCGGGAGCGTGGCAGATCAATATGACCCTGCGTGGTTCCTTCGATAAATTCCTTTACCGGATCTTCGCCTTTATTACGGTTCTCCCAAAGACGAAGCAGCACATCATTATGGCCGTCAAAAACTGCTTGCATGATTAAATTCCCAATTTCCTCAGCTTAACTTTAAAATCAGGGAGCCTGTTCAAGTCAAGCTGCGGGGCACGATCAAGCTGTTGACCGGTTGAGGCAGCTCAAAGGCGCGTATAAAAAAGCAGTGAAAATGACGAAGACAAAGAGGAAAATGCATCGAAAAAGTTATTATCCTGACATTAATCAGGTGGGGGAATGCAAAATTTGCATAAACCTATGCTGAAAAAACAAACCATATTCAGAATGGATACGCTTATTCAAGCTTTTGTTTTTTATAATAAAATCAATGTATTTTAGCAAAAAATCTAAAAATATGAAAAAAGCGCCGTATTTAAGAAAATACGGCGCTTTGGTTTGGTTTGTTCAAATACTCAAGAATCAGAAGCGGTAATTAACACCGGCTTTCAGAGTGTGGGTCTTGAGATTGTTTTCATAACGTGTGTCATTCACGCTGGTTTTTACGCCATTGTGACGCATATAGTTATATTCTGCTTTGACAGAGAACGGGCCGGAGAGTTGCTGCTCAACACCAACGCCCATCTGTACGCCGCCAGCCCATTTGCTGCCGGATGTAACATTGTCTTTTGGCTTAAAGCGGGTTAGGCCATAACCGACAGTACCGTAAACCAGAGTCTTGTCCATGGCATAACCGGCTTTCACCTTGGCTACACCGCTCCATGACTGCTGCAGACGGCCGCCATCCTGAATTTTATGTTCCGCTTCACCGAAGTTGCCTTCGACTTCACCACCATAAACGAAGTTGCCGGACTGGAAGTTCTTACCGGCGACGATACCGCCCATTGCCGAAGTACGGCTGGAGAACGGGCTTGGTGTTTTGGAAGAAGTGGTGCCGAGATGCGCGCCGACATAGTTACCTTCCCATGTCGCAGGCGCATCATAGCTCGATGAGCTGTCATTGTAGTTATAGTCATTATTGAAGGAATCTGCTGCGAAAGCAGAAGCCTGTGTAAGTGCCAGCGCGAGTGCTGCTGTGCTGATAAGTGTAAAGTGACGCATAGTCCGGCTCCGTATTTGCCATGTGAGGCAATCTTGAAATTTGTCTGGCGCCCGAGTCTTTTTAGTCTTGCGCCTTTGAGCCGGTTATGCCGGTTAATTGTGACCAATTTGGTTTGTTTATGTCATGTTTCTGTTAAGCCGGTCTTATTGTTTTGTTTATAATTAATAATGGGTTAACCGGATTTTTGTGCGTATTCTTTCAGATAAGTCCGAGGCCGCGCATACTGATATGACCAGCTTTGCCGATGATAATATGGTCGTGGACAGCGATATTCAGCGGCGATGCAATTGAGATAATTACCTTGGTCATATCAATATCGGCGCGGGATGGTGTTGCGTCACCGGACGGATGATTATGGAATAAGATCAGGGCAGTAGAGGACAGTTCCAGTGCCCGTTTGATGACTTCGCGCGGATAGACCGGTGTATGATCGACAGTACCGATTTGCTGTATTTCATCGGCGATCAAGCGGTTCTTCTTATCAAGAAACAGGATGCGGAATTGCTCGCGGTTCTCATAGGCCATTGAGGTCATACAATAGGCGATGACCTTGCTCCATGAATCCAGCACATCCTTTTTCATGATTTCACTTTTGCCGGAACGGCGGGCACAGGCATTAAGCAGTTTGATATCCTGCGCGACGGCTTCACCACAGCCTGCAACTTCCCTTAGTAATTGCGGCTCAGCACCCAGCACACCGGCAAAACTGCCGAAGCGGTTGAGCAGAGCTTTGGCCAGAGGTTTGGTATCTGCCCGCGCAATGGTGCGAAACAACAGAAGCTCCAGCAGCTCATAATCGGCCAGAACATCGTCACCATGATTGTTGAAACGCTCGCGCAGGCGCTGACGGTGGCCGCTATAATGGGGTTTGTTTTTCTTTGCAGCTGCAGAGGTTTTAACAGGCTGTTCCGGTTGCGGAGGTGTTTCTGCCGAACGAACCGGATGGTTTTCGGTTGCTCCGGCAGGCACAGACAAGCGGCCGGAAGGCTGTTGCATTATGCCTGCCTCGTTGAATATCTGCAGATGAAGTCTCTCATCAGCAGGCGGAAACAGATCTGTCTCATCCGCTGACGCAATTTTATTTGCCATACTGCAACGTGCCCCCGAATGCACAGATGGCTACCGCAGGGATGAGCGGTTTCCGTTTACAGATTAAACGGAAAATCTCAGAATGGTCTATCGGAAAATAGGTTTTAAGAGGTAGTTTAACAATTTAAGTATTTGATTATATTTCTTAAATTGTTTTTATGGCTGTGTTGTGTCTGTCAGGCCCGGCCAGTAAAAAGCATCTGCAGTCGGCCTTGGGCCAAAGATTGCCTGACCGACGCGGACAATATCCGCGCCTTCTTCAATCGCCGCCTCAAAATCACCGGACATGCCCATTGAGAGTTTGGTGATACCGGAATGATGCTGCGCCGCCCGATCGCGCAGGTTGCGCAGCAGCCGGAAGCATGGGCGTACCTTATCAAGATCAGAGCTGAACAGAGCAAGGGTCATCAGGCCGCGGGGTTTCAGACGCGGATAGTCGGGCAGGCGCTCGATGAATGGCAGCAGATCATCGGGATGCAGGCCGTATTTGCTGATCTCCCCGGATGTGTTGACCTGCACAAAGACATCCAGATCTTTGTTTTCACTTTCCAGCCGGCGGTTCAGTTCTTCCGCAAGGCGGATACTGTCGAGCGCATGAAACTCTGTGGCGAAACGTGTGAGATATTTGACCTTATTGGTCTGGAGATGGCCGATAATACTCCAGTTAATCGCAAGATCTTCCAATTTCGCACGTTTATCGCGGGCTTCCTGAAGTTTGTTTTCGCTAAAATCTGTAATGCCTGCGGCAAACGCATAGCGCAGAATATGTGCCGGAACAGTTTTGGTAACCGGTAGCAGACGGACATCTTGCCAGTTGCGACCACTGCGCAAGGCTGCCGCAGCAATACGTTCCTGAACCAGCTGCAAATTCTGCGCAAAGCGAATTGCGGGTGTTTCACCAAAGCGGGCAATATCTTCGGCAGAAAGCGGGGTGAGCAGTTGATCCATGGCATGTGTCTTTCAGTCGTGCTGCCTTGAGTGCAGGCAAAATACGACACGGAGCATAGTATAGAAATGGCTGGCTTAGACCGGCCACTTTTGAATTCACTGGCAGGCCATTTGAAATTTCAGATTTTGATATTCTGAAAAGCTGTTTTGAGCTTTTTAACGGCAATTTCCAGTTCTGCCGGTGTATAGGCTGCAAAACCCATCAGAAATCCGGCTCTGCCGCTGCCGGATGCATGAAGCGGCGATAGCCCCAGCAATTCGATGCCGACACGTCTTGCGGCATCAATGGCTGCACGCTCCGATATTTCGCAGGTGAGCAGACACGGCATCTGCAAGCCGCCGATCGGCACTCGCGGTTCAATAAATTCGCTTAGATGTATCCCGACGAGTTTTGTCAGAACTTCGAGACGCTCGGCGTAAATATTGCGCATGGCACGGATATGCGCACCAAAATGACCGCCCTCCATAAAACGCGCGAGTGTAAGCTGAGCCACGGATGCTGTATGACCATCCAGCAAGGTGCGCGCTACGGTCATGGGTTTAACCAGTTGTGGCGGCAGCACGATATAGCCAATGCGAAGACCCGGAAACAGAGATTTGGTGAAAGTGCCGATATAGATGGTGCGGTCATGGGGATCGAGCCCCTGCACACAGGCTGTGGGCTTGCCGGTATAGCGAAACTCGCTGTCATAATCGTCTTCGATAATCCATGCCTGATGTCGGGATGCCCATTCGATCAATGCCAGACGCCTGTCCAGTGCCAGTGTTGCACCGGTCGGAAACTGATGGGACGGGGTGAGAAACACGGCTTTGGCTTTAAGCGGGTCTTCGAGAATATGCTCGGCTATAATGCCCTGCCGGTCAACGGGAACTGGTACGGGGATCAGTCCCGCCGCATCAAAAGCTCTGCGAGCGCCGTAATAGACCGGATCTTCAATGAAAATACTGTCGCCGGCATCCAGCAACATATTGGCGCAGAGTGTCAGTGCTTGCTGCGAACTGGTCAGCACCAGCACACGGTCGGCGGTGGCACGGGCGCCACGCTCCAGATTGACATAATCGGCAATCGCACGGCGCAGCGGCTCAGTGCCTTGCGGATTGCCGTGCAGCAGTGCCTGTGTGCCGGTTTCTTTGAGAACCTGCCTTTCAAGCCGCTCCCAGAGTTGTATCGGGAAGCTGCGGGTTTCCGGCAGACCCGGTGCAAAAGGGCGGGGAACCAGTTGTTCACGCACACCGCCGCTACGAAACATGGCATTGCCGCGTTTGCTCAGGTTCGGTGCCTGATTGCGGGCAAGCGCATCGCGTTGCGAGAGCCTGCGCCCCGCCGAGAAGTCAGTCATCTCGGCCACAAAACTGCCACTGCCAACCCGACGCTCAATAAAGCCTTCTGCATGAAGCTGGCTATAGGCAGCCTCAATCGTATCACGCGAGACATCCAGCGATTTTGCTAAGGCGCGGGAGGCGGGGAGCGGTTTACCCGATGCCAATGCACCGTTGACGATCAGCTGGCGGATGGCGCGCTGTATCCGTGCATGAAGCGGCATTGTGACATGAGCCGGATGGGCAATCCATGCTTTGACAGATTCAAGTTGGGAGTGCCTGAACAATTGGTCTGGCTCCAAAGCGATAAGTGGATGGAGATAACAGACCATTCACGAGTTAAAAGTCAAGCGCATCATGACCATCCTGTGACCGTCGGCTTTATGCAGAACCGGCAGCGCCACAGCCATATTAGAGAGCCTGTCTTATGTCCCAGACTATTCCGCCACCATCTCCTTTGCGCTTCAGCGATCTGACCCATCCGATTGTTGCCGGATTGATTTCGGTGATTGTCAATTACGGAGGGACTTTTATTCTGGTGTTTCAGGCGGCGAAAATTGCCGGTCTCAGCCCTGAGCTGACAGCGTCATGGGTCTGGTCTGTGTCTATCGGTGTCGGTGTAACGGGGCTGATATTGAGCTGGCATTTTCGTGAGCCGATCATCACCGCATGGTCAACACCAGCGGCGGCCTTTCTGGTTACTGCGCTGGCCACAACGCCTTATGCGGAGGCGGTTGGTGCTTATATTATCTCGGCGCTTGCTTTTGTCGTGCTTGGGCTTTCCGGCACATTCGAGAAAGTGATCCGGCTTATTCCGGCAAGTATCGCTTCCGGCCTGCTGGCCGGTATTCTGCTGCAATTCGGCATCGGCGCTTTCGGCGGTGCAACCATTGATCCGCTGCTCGTTGGCGGGCTGATCGTGGCCTATGTTTTGCTCAAGCGCTTTACGGCACGCTATGCGGTGGTCGGAATTTTGGTGCTGGGCATCGGTTTTCTGCTGGTGCAGGGACGGGTGGATTTCTCCGGCCTTAGTCTCACACTGGCCGCACCGGTGTTTACAATGCCGGTCTTTTCGCTGAATGCGCTGCTGAGTGTGGCACTGCCGCTATTCCTCATCACGCTGACCGGTCAATATATGCCGGGCATGCTGGTGCTGCGGAATGACGGGTTTAAAACCAGTGCCAATCCGATTGTCACAGTCACCGGTCTTGGCTCACTCATCATGGCACCATTCGGCTCGCATGCTTTTAATATTGCTGCGATTACCGCTGCGATTGCCACGGGGCGCGAAGCGCATGAAGACCCGCGCAAACGCTGGATCGCCGGTATCGCGGCAGGTTGTTTCTATGTGCTTGTCGGTGTGTTCGGTGTCACGCTTGCTGCGGTCTTTATGGCCTTTCCATCAACATTTATCACCACGCTCGCTGGTCTTGCTTTGCTCGGTACCATTGGCGGCAGTCTGGCAGGCGCGCTGGCTGATCCGAAAACCCGTGAAGCGGCATTGATTACTTTTCTGGCCTCGGCTGCCAATATTAATCTGCTGGGTATTGGCGGGGCATTTTGGGGGCTGGTGATCGGTCTGGTTGCCTATATGTTGCTGAACGGACAGTTACCGAAGCGGGATCGTGAAGCGCTGGTCGCTGTCAAAGAAGGAGTAAAGTAATGTCGCAGCCATTATCAATGCAGACATCAGTGATTTCCATTCAAAGTCAGGTTGTCTACGGCCATGTCGGCAATAGTGCTGCGGTGCTGCCAATGCAGGCGCGGGGGCTGAATGTTGCGGCAGTGCCGACGACATTGCTCTCCAACCATCCGGGCTATGAAACCATGCGCGGGCGGGTGCTGGAGCCGGAACTGGTGAGTGATTTGTTGCGCGGCGTGGAAGAGCGCGGCTTAATCAGTACCAGCCGCTATATTGTCTCCGGCTATCTGGGTTCGCGTGCCAATGGCGAGGTTGTGGCGGATTTTGTCAAACGGGCGCGTAAGATCAATCCGGAAATCATCTATATTTGTGATCCGGTGATGGGTGATACGGGGCTGGGGGTATTTGTTGCCGATCCGGTGGTGGATTGTATTATCAATGAACTGGTGCCGCTGGCCGATCTCCTGACACCCAATCAGTTCGAAGTCGGGCTGATTGCCGGAAGCGAGATTTCGTCCTTCGATATTTTGCAGGAAAAGGTACGGCAGATACAGGCGTTCAACAATGCGCGCTTGATTGCGACGGGTTGTGTGTTTCCCGATACGCCTTATGGCTCGCTGGAGAATGTGGTGTTTGAAGGCGGGGAAGTGACAAGACTGACTTCGCCGCGTGTGCCCATTGTACCGGTGGGAACCGGCGACCTGTTTACCGGCACGCTGACGGCCAATCTTGCGCATGGCGGCACTTTGACAGAAGCTGCCCGTAATGCGGCGACGACAGTGCTGAATGTTGTCAGCCGTACAGCCGCACAGGGCGAATATGAGATGCAATTGGGGAGTGCTATTACCGCCCTGTTGCCTACGATTTAACAATCTTTCACATTAATAAATTATGGCCGCATCATTTTTAAACGATGCGGCCATTTTATTATTTGTTGCCGGTGGTGAAGAAAATATCCTTCGGCGACAGTGTGAAAATCTCACAGCCGTCTTTGGTCACACCTATTGTATGTTCATATTGTGCTGTCAGCGAGCGGTCGCGGGTCACGGCTGTCCAGCCGTCTTTCAGCACTTTCACATCCGGCTTACCGAGATTAATCATCGGCTCGATGGTGAAGATCATGCCCTCGCGGATTTCCACGCCATCAGTCGCTTTGCCATAGTGCAGAATATTCGGTGCATCATGGAACAACTGCCCCACACCATGACCGCAGAAGTCGCGCACGGCAGAGCAGCGTTCTGCTTCTACATAAGACTGAATGGCGGCACCGATTGCACCGGTTTTTGCGCCGGGCTTCACCGCTGCAATACCGCGCAGCAGGCTTTCATAGGTGACTTCCATCAGGCGCTCGGCAGCACGTTTGATCTGGCCGACCGCATACATGCGGCTTGAATCACCATACCAACCATCCTGCAGGAAGGTAATGTCGATATTGAGAATATCGCCTTCACGCAGCGGCTTGTCATCAGGGATACCGTGACAAACAACGTGATTGATCGAAGTACAGGAGCTTTTGGTATAGCCGCGATAATTCAGCGTGGCAGGCACCACACCGCGATCGGCACCGAATTCAAAGACAAAACGGTCGATCTCATTGGTGGTAACGCCCGGTTTGACAATATCATTCAGTGCATCAAGACATTCGGATGTGATTGCGCAGACCTTACGCATCGCTGCAAAACCTTCAGGTCCGTAAAGCTTGATCTGGCCAGTATATTTAAGCGGGGCGCTGTCGGCATTGACATAGGTTACCATCGGGTGATCCGTATATATGTTAGGACAGCGCTCAGGCTGTACCGGAATTGACTGCCTTGCGACTAAGACAAAGCAAAAGATTTACAGGTTCAGAACAGGAACCGTCTGATCCGCGATAATTGATTCAGGACTTATGTGGCACCGAATTGCGTAAGCCTCAACCCCATGCTGCCGCGCATTCGCAAATGCTGCGGCATAAGCAGGATCAAGATCGCCGCATATGGACAGAGAATCGCAATCCTGACGCTGAATAACGAAGACCATAACACCGCGGTGACCGGCTTTGACCATCTCGCTGAGCTCAAAGAGATGTTTGGCACCACGGGCAGTTACGCTATCGGGAAACTCTGCCAGTTGTCCTGTGCGTTTAAAATGCACATTCTTGACCTCTACATAGGTCTGCTGATGCGTTTCTCCAAGAAGCAATAAATCAATGCGGGAGTTCTGCCCGTATTTTTGTTCGCGCTTGAGCGTGGTGAAGCCGGATAATTGCGGAATCATGCCGGACAGGATCGCTTCCTCAGCAATTTTATTCGGCAGGCCGGTATTGATTCCGACCAGAGTGTCGTCGGCCTGCACAATTTGCAGCGTATGGGCATATTTGCGAGTCGGGCTGTCGGAGACGCTGAGCCATGCTTCTGAACCCGGCGTGGTCAGGCCGCGCATAGAACCGGTATTGGGCACAGATGCGGTAATGGGTTCACCGCTGTCCAGCCGGATATCCGCCAGAAAGCGTTTATAGCGCTGCAATAATGTGCCGCGAATAAGGGGAGAAGGAAAAAGCATGTTTCTGGTTAGATCAAAGCTGATCTGAATGCAAAACTGAATTTTTATTCTTGGAGATTTGTTTCCGGAAAACTGAATTTCTCAAGAGAGAAAGTGGTACGCCCAAGGGGAATCGAACCCCTGTCTGCGCCGTGAAAGGGCGCTGTCCTAACCGCTAGACGATGGGCGCCTGCCGGTGAGCGCTATATAGCTAAGCCGTATTGAAAGCGCAATAGGGAAAATGCAAAAAAATACAAAATATGTGAAAAAAATCTGATGCTTATGAAAAAGCAACGAAACAGCCGTAATCAGAATCACGGCGGATTAAAACGCAATATGAAGTTCAGTTTCGAGTGTTTTGATTTAGTTCAGAAGGGGAAATTTTATATCTGATCCTGAGATCATTCATCTTCATCAGCTTGGAGAAGATGGTACGCCCAAGGGGAATCGAACCCCTGTCTGCGCCGTGAAAGGGCGCTGTCCTAACCGCTAGACGATGGGCGCCTGCTGGTGAACCGGCTTATAGCGGCATGATATTTATCGTGCAAGTGGGTAAAATAAGAAATTTGCAAAAAATGCAGATTTTTTTCATTTGGCAGTGCTCTGCCTGTGAATAAAGCCACGGAAGCGCTGCTTTTGTCGTGTGGAATTAAGTGTTTAGCGCTGAATGACGGGAGCTGAGGCGTGTTTGGGTGCCATTTTGCCCTGCCAATAAATGCAAATCTGCCGCACAAATCACCAGAGCGGTTCAGAAAATGAAGACAGGCCGGAATCAGATAGCTGATCCGGCCTGTAAAATGATTTGTCTGACAGTATTTTTTAGCCGCGACGGCAGCGCCAGTTCCAGTCGCGCTCCGGCCCGACATCGATATGTACCGATTCTGTATGGCAATAGGTGCCGACACCGCCGCGACTTGGCCATGTGCGTACCTGACGGGCGATTTCCCATTTGGAAACGCCTGGAATCTGCAGATCAGCTGCTGAGCACGACATATGCAATGAGCGTTTCGCACCTCTGACCGAACGGTTGTGCGCCGGACTGCGGTAGCCGGAGGTGATGACAACCGGTTTGCGGTAGTGGCTTTCAAGGCGTTTAATCATTGAGACCAGCTGCGGTTTCAGGCAGGAAACCTGCACTTTATCATGCTGGGTGCGCAGGCCGTTCGGCGCAAGACGCGCCATGCCGCCAGCGGAGGCGAGTGTTACCGGCGCGCTGAAATCGTCTTCATCAAGATCAATATCGCTTTCGTCGAACACTTTATTACTGTGACGAATCTCTACGCCTCCATTCGCACGCACACCCGGTAGCGTATAATTATAGTCGCTTGCTCTTTTAGGAGTGGCAGAGGCTGTAACCGTAGCTTCCTGTTTTCCGGTGCCGCGCACACTGTTTTTTCCCGGTGAGAAAAGACGGGCTGCCGCGCCTGCGCTCTGGCTTGTTCTGTCAATTGCAGGAGTTTGTGCGGTATTTGCGCTTCCATCCGGCTTGGCAGTTTCGGCCTGAGCAGCATTATTCTGCGGCTTTGTCTGGCTTGTCGCCGGTGTTGCTGCTTCTGCCTGCGGAATCGCTGCTAAAGCAGCAGTAGGCTTGTTTCGTGTGCCGAAAAGTGCAGCCAGAGTGCTCGGTTGTTCGGCAGGGGCTGCGGTTTCCGGTGTCTGTACAATCTGATTGGTTGCGGCGGCGGCTGTATCAGCCAAGGCAACCTGTACCGGTTTTTCCGTTTGTGCTTCTGCTGTCTGTTTTGCGGCTTCTGCCGTTATAGCAGAGGCCGGAGCAGCTTTTGTCGCAGCGGTTGCTGTATTTGCCGCCGGAGTATCAGAAGCGGAATCGCCGGATTTATTTTCGGCCAGAGTCGTATCATTGGCGACGCTTTCCAGCAGGGATGTGCCGGAAGATGTGGTGCAGCCACTGATGCTTAAAGCGAGAATGATAGCTGAGCCGCAGAAAAGCTGAGCGTTTTTTTCTCGTATACGTTTTATCGTATCGAACAAAGCAGACCCTTCATTATGCTGCGACTTGTCTGAGTGCATCTGCGGAAACTGAACTCAAATCAAAGGTTTCCTGTGCAACTGCTGGCACAAAGGGCTGTAAAGAGGCTCCGTTTGTGCAGAATTCTGGCTATTATTAATATATGCGGAATGACTGTTTTCGTCGCAAAAATTGTTAATTCTTTATTAATTGGGGCGCAAGTTATGCCCTGTAACAATTCTTTTCAAAACAATAACAATTGTTACATTTCGTGTTCGCGGGCAGACTTGGCAGAATGACGTAAATAAGAGTGTTTTTCACGGCGGAAATGAAAGCTTCCTGTTGCGAAATGCGTCTATACGTTTATTGTCCAGTTATTCGGCCAGAGTTACGACCAGAATTCGATATGCAGGGAATTTCCTCTATGAGCGCACAACAGACACATCACTTCGCAACGCTGCGTAATGCAATGTTTGCCGTGGCTGCTGTGGCGCTCGCGGGTTGCACAAGCGGGCCTTCTGCTGGTGTGCCGCAGGAGGGTGCGCTGCGTACCGGAGCTTATCCGAATTTCGGGATTATGCCGCGCGGTGAAACCAAGCAGCTGACCTTTGAGGAAAAAGACCGGATTACCGGTAGCCTCAGCAGCGCCAAGGCACGTCAGGGAAGCGCACCCGCAACAGGATCGAGCCGAGCGGAAATCGAAGCCCGCAAACGTCAGTTGCAGGCGGAAACCGATGCCACATTAAAGGCAATCGAAGCCACCGAGTAACAGGCTGATCTGACGACAGGCGTTTTGATACGCCATAAATTTATTCGCATTTTAGAATTTACAGATCGGAGTGCTGTTTTGGCACTCTGGATTCGGGTCGTACTGATCCGGACTTTTAACAGCCGTGCAGTTTTACAAGATTATGCTGCATCGCATTTTAATTAAACGGAAGAGAGATATGTCGGAACAATTCCATAAAATCCGTCGCCTGCCACCTTATGTCTTCGAACAGGTTAACCGCCTGAAGGCGAGTGCGCGAGCGGCGGGTGCCGACATTATTGATCTTGGCATGGGCAATCCTGATCTGCCGACACCGCAGGGCATTATTGATAAGCTCTGTGAGGCTGTGCAGGACCCGCGCACCCATCGCTATTCCTCATCCAAAGGGATTCCTGGCTTACGTAAAGCGCAGGCCAATTATTATGCGCGTCGTTTTGGTGTGAAGCTCAATCCGGATACACAGGTTGTTGCCACGCTTGGCTCCAAAGAAGGCTTTGCCAATATGGCGCAGGCGATTACTGCGCCGGGTGATGTTATTCTGTGTCCGGATCCGACCTATCCGATCCATACTTTCGGCTTTGTCATGTCCGGCGGTGTCATCCGTTCCATCAGTGCAAAACCGGATGACAGTTTCCTCGTCTCGCTGGAGCGCGGTGTTAAACACTCGATCCCGAGCCCGATTGCGCTGATTCTGAGTTTTCCGTCCAACCCGACTGCGCAAGTGGCGACACTCGACTTCTATAAGGAAGTGGTGGCCTTCGCCCGTAAGCATAATATTATCATCCTGTCGGATCTGGCCTATTCGGAAATCTATTTTGACGAAAACAACCCGCCGCCATCGGTGTTGCAGGTTGAGGGCGCAATGGATGTAGCGGTTGAATTTACTTCCATGTCCAAGACATTCTCGATGGCCGGCTGGCGTATGGGCTTTGCGGTTGGCAATGAAAGGCTGATTGCGGCGCTCACACGGGTCAAATCCTATCTCGATTACGGTGCTTTCACGCCGGTTCAGGTGGCTGCAACGGCAGCTCTGAACGGCGACGGCAGCGATATTGAATATGTGCGTAATGTTTATAAGACACGCCGCGATGTTCTGGTTGAGAGTTTTGGCCGTGCAGGTTGGGAAATTCCGTCTCCTGAGGCGACAATGTTTGCGTGGGTTCCGATCCCTGAACGCTACCGCGCCATGGGCTCGCTCGATTTTTCCAAACTATTGATCGAAAAAGCTGATGTAGCTGTTGCGCCCGGCCTCGGTTTCGGTGAACATGGGGATGAATTTGTGCGCATTGCTTTGGTGGAGAACGAACATCGTATTCGTCAGGCCGCGCGTAATATCAAACGCTTTTTGGGGAATGCTGACGGAGTTGCCTGATAAAAAGGCGGCTTCAGGGGATTGCCCTGAGCCAAGCGAATAAAGTGAGGCGGGAGCATACAGTTCCCGCCCGTTGAATTAAGTATATATTGCTGAGGCACAATAATGAGTAATGCATTGCGGATCGGTGTCGCCGGACTTGGCACCGTAGGAGCATCGGTTTTGCGCATTCTGCGCGATAAAGCCGAAATGATGACAAGGCAATGCGGACGCGAAATTGTAGTGACTGCGGTCAGCGCACGTGACCGTACGCGTGACCGTGGTGTTGATCTCAGCAATATTGAATGGTTCGATGATCCGGTTGCACTGGCAAAATCAGATAATATTGATGTTTTTGTTGAGCTGGTTGGCGGCTCGGAAGGCACTGCACGCGCTGCTGTTGAGGTTGCACTCAATTCCGGTCGCCATGTGGTGACTGCCAATAAAGCCTTGCTGGCCTATCATGGTGTGGAACTGGCCAAAATCGCGGAAGCCAAAGGCGTGTTGCTGAATTTTGAAGCAGCGGTTGCAGGCGGTATTCCGGTGATTAAGGCTATGCGTGAATCGCTGACCGGTAATACTGTGTCGCGTGTTTATGGTATTATGAACGGTACTTGTAACTATATCCTGACCCGTATGGGTGAGGAGGGAATTTCCTTCACCGAATGTCTGAAAGATGCACAGCGTCTCGGTTATGCGGAGGCTGATCCGACCTTTGATATTGAAGGCAATGACACGGCGCATAAGCTGGCACTGCTGACCAGTATTGCATTCGGCACGCAGATTGCGGCGGATGATATTTATCTGGAAGGGATCAGCAATATTTCGCTTGCGGATATCCGTGCAGCAGAAGAGCTTGGCTATAAAATCAAGCTGCTCGGCGTGGCTCAGAAGACAGAAACCGGTGTGGAGCAGCGTGTGCATCCGACATTGGTGCCAACTTCTTCTGTTATTGCGCAGGTGCATGGCGTGACCAATGCGGTGGCGATCGAAACCGACCTTCTCGGCGAATTGCTGCTCTCAGGTCCGGGTGCCGGCGGCAATGCCACGGCCTCTGCTGTGATTGGTGATATTGCCGATATCGGTAAAAGCCGTCCGGGTTTCCAGCACGGGCCGGTCTTCGGTACACCTGCAAAAGATCTGAAGCCGACAGCGCGCGCGAAAATGCGTTCTCATGCCGGTGGTTATTTTATTCGTCTGAATGTGCATGATCGCGCCGGAGTGTTTGCAACGATTGCCAAGCGCATGGCGGAAAATGATATTTCGCTGGAATCTATCGTTCAGCGCGGCACCGGTGCCAATGTCGAAGAGGCTGTGATTAAAACAGTTGTACTCGTAACCCATGCAACCACGGAATCAGCGGTTAAGCAGGCTTTGAAGGCGATTACCGAAGATGGTGATCTCTTCGACAAGCCGCAGATGATCCGCATTGAACGTGCGGGTTAATAAAGACAGAAATTGATAAAAACCGCCGGAATTTCCGGCGGTTTTTTGTTGCGGATAGCTCTTGTCAGCAAAAAATCTATTTGATAAATTTCTGAGCAGCTCAACGCAGTTTAGGAAAGGAGGGCCGTAAGATGTTTTCTCTGCGACATCAGCATCATCACACATTCGGCCCTGATTACGCCCTGTCTCATTAATTTGTGCAGGGCCGATTAAGACTGTAAAGCCTGTCTTTATCAGCCTTTTCTGAAAGGTGTAGTTCTGCTTGGAGCATGCTGCATCTGATTTGAGCCATCCCGTTACCAGTTCGCATCTATGCGATGTTCTGTGCGGCTATGGCAAATTCTGAGCTGATCTTATGTCCTACCTTAATCTTCAAAATCTTTCTCTTACTCTGTCTGTCGAACTGTTTCGTAATTTAAGCCTCGTTGTCGGTGAGGGGGAACGTCTTGGTGTGGTTGCCGCCAACGGTCGCGGTAAATCCAGTCTGATGCGTATCATCAGCGGTGATCTGGAGCCAACGGATGGTCTGGTGACCCGTGCCCGTGGTCTGAAAACCGGCGTGGTGCCGCAATATGTGCCGCAGGACTGGCTGGATATTTCCTTATATAATGTGGTGCTGAGTGGGCTGGATGAAGATGCGCAGCTGAATGAAAGCTGGCGCGTTGATATTATTCTCGACGATCTGAGTGTGCCGCAGGATATGCGTGACCGTGCAATGCGGCAGTTGAGCGGAGGCTGGCAGCGCCTTGCTTTGCTGGCGCGAACGCAGATTGCCGAGCCCGATCTGTTGCTGCTGGACGAGCCGACCAACCATCTGGATCTGGAAAAAATCCATCTACTTGAAGGCTGGTTGAATGATCTGCCGCGTTCAACAGCAGTGATTATGTGCAGCCATGACCGTGCTTTTCTCGATGCTGTAACCAAGCGTACATTGTTTTTGCGGCCTGAAAATTCGCAAATCTATGCTCTGTCTTATAGCCGTGCCCGTGTCGCATTGGATGAGGCCGATGCTGCGGATGCGCGCCAATATCAGAAAGATATGAAAACCGCACAGCAATTGCGCAAACAGGCGGCCAAACTCAATAATATTGGTATCAATTCGGGCAGTGACCTGCTGGTGATAAAAACCAAACAGCTGAAGGACCGTGCGGAGAGGTTGGAAGATGCTGCCAAGCCTGCGCATCTGGAGCGGTCTGCCGGTGTTATCAGGCTGGCAGGGCAGAGCAGTCATGCCCGTGCACTGGTGGTGATTGATAATCTTGATGTGGTCACGCCGGATAATCGCATTCTTTATAAAACTGGCCGTTTATGGATTAGCCCCGGTGATCGTATTGTACTGCTGGGGGCCAATGGTACCGGTAAAACGCGGTTGCTGACCATGGTACGGAATGTGATTACGGGTGTTGAGCCGGAAAGTTCGGCACTTAAAGCCACGCCGTCACTGGTGCTGGGCTATAGCGATCAGGCATTGTCGGAACTCAATGACAAGCATACGCCGCTGGAAACCATCATTCGTCGTTTTGATATCGGCGATCAGAAAGCGCGTTCGCTGCTGGCAGGGGCGGGTATGAATATTGATATGCAGGGGAAGGCGGTTGCACGACTTTCCGGCGGGCAAAAAGCGCGGCTTGCTATGCTGGTGCTGCGGCTGACACATCCGAATTTCTATATTCTCGATGAACCGACCAACCATCTGGATATTGAGGGGCAGGAGGCGCTGGAAGCTGAATTGCTGAACAGCGATGCCGCCTGTCTTCTGGTGTCGCATGACCGCAGTTTCGTGCGCAATACCGGCAATCGTTTCTGGCAGATTGTGAAGAATAAGCTGGTTGAAGTGGAGTCACCGGAAGCATTCTTTGAAGAAGCCGGACAGCTTGCGGGCTGAATAGTCTGATATATAACAAAAGATACCGGCAGTGTAATTCTTACGAAAATACACTGCCGGTATCACTCGTTTTCAAATGTGATGGTTTTTCAACCGAGTATAATCGATTTACTTTTTCTCCCCGCGCTTTATCCCTTGCAGGGAGAGCCCGACTTTGCCAAAAGATGGCGACCATGTCTGACAATCCCCTGTCATCATAATCGGCTACAGCAGTTTTGTATCCGTTGCGCAGCGATACTATTCCGGATTGCAGGCATATCTTTCGATAACGAATTTAGGACTGTTTAAATGGCCAATTCTGCAGATCAGACCCCGCAGGGTCTCGACCGTATTCTGACACTCGAGCTGGTTCGCGTGACCGAGCGCGCCGCTGTGGCTGCTGCCCGTCTGCGTGGCCGCGGTGATGAAAAAGCTGCGGATCAGGTTGCTGTTGACGCAATGCGTAAAGAGCTGAACCGTCTGCCGATCTCCGGTACTGTTGTTATCGGTGAAGGTGAACGTGACGAAGCGCCGATGCTCTATATCGGTGAAGAAGTTGGTACCCGCAACGGTCCTGAAGTTGACATCGCGCTCGATCCGCTGGAAGGCACCACCATCTGCGCCAAGAACCTGCCAAACTCGCTGGCTGTTGTTGCAATTGCTGAAAAAGGCAATCTGCTTTACGCACCGGACGTTTACATGCAGAAAATCGCTGTTGGTCCGGGTTATCCGCGCGGCGTTGTAGATATTGATGCTTCTGCGACTGAAAACCTGAACGCGCTGGCAAAAGCCAAAGGCGTTAAGGTCAATGAAATCACCGCCTGCATCATGGATCGTCCGCGTCATGCACGCCTGATCGAAGAAGTACGCGCAACCGGTGCTGCAATCCGTCTGATCGGTGACGGTGACGTTGCCGGTGTAATGCACACCACCAATCCGGATGAAACCGGCATTGATATCTATCTTGGTATTGGCGGCGCGCCTGAAGGCGTTCTGGCAGCAGCAGCTCTGCGCTGCATCGGCGGCCAGATGCAGGGTCGTCTGCAGTTCAATTCCGATGACCAGATTGCCCGCGCTCTGAAAATGGGTGTTACAGACCCGAACAAAGTCTATCTGATGGAAGAAATGGCGAAAGGCGACGTACTGTTTGCAGCCACCGGTGTAACCGACGGCAACATGCTCTCCGGCGTAAAATTTGCCCGCGACTACATTCAGACCCACACCATCGTCATGCGTGCTCAGTCACAGACTGTGCGTGAGATTAAAGCGCGGCACCAAGACCTCTCCAAGTTCGCTTAATAAAAACCATCAGGATTGGTCTGCAAATGGCGATTTCTGTGCTTCCGGTGCTCACGTACTATCAGTACGCTCCGCTCCGGTTCTCGAAATCACCATTTTCGCCGCAACCTGATGATTTTTAGCCTCGCGCTACAAGAACAGCTACGAGAGTGGCACCATAATTAAATTCTGCTATAAGGCGACATTGAAAAATGTCGCCTTTATTGTTTCGATCAAGCTCTGAAATGACAAAGAGCGACATTTTCTTCTTTATGCGCATAATCTTGTCCGAAAAGTCATACAACTTTTCGGGATTATGCTGATATCGCCTTTGTTGTTTGTAAAAACAGGAGTTGCCCGCGTGGATATGAATGAGCGTTTGTTTCTCGGAATACGTTCTTCTGCAACGGGCATGAAATGGGTGGATCGGTTAGGTCTGCGGGAAGCCAATACCGCCCTCGCTATCGCCCAGAATTACGGCATTCCCGATCTGGTTTCCCGTGTTATGGCTGGTCGTGGCGTTGGCCTTGAAGCCGCTGAAGAATTTCTCAATCCGAGCATCCGTACCCTGATGCCTGATCCGCTCACTCTGACGGATATGAAACAGGCTGCTGTTCGTATTGCCGATGCTATTCAGCGCCGTGAGAATGTTGCAATCTTTGGTGATTATGACGTCGATGGTGCTTGTTCATCTGCGCTGCTGTCCCGCTTTCTCAATGCCTATGACATCAAGAATATCATTTATATTCCGGATCGCATTTTTGAAGGCTATGGTCCAAATCCCGACGCCATGCGCGAGCTGGTTGCCAAAGGTGCATCGCTGATTGTGACCGTCGACTGCGGCACTAACAGTGCCGTGTCGATTACCGCTGCGAAAGATGCCGGTGCTGATGTTGTGGTTCTGGATCACCATCAGGTTGGCGGCGATTTGCCGGAAGATGCCGCCGCGATTGTTAATCCGAACCGTGAGGATGATATTTCAGGGCAGGGGCATCTCTGCGCTGCCGGTGTTGTCTTTATGACTTTGGTGCAATTGGCACGGGAATTGCGTGAGCGCGGTATCAAAGCGCCAAATGGTACGCCGGATTTGCTGGGCTATCTCGATCTGGTGGGCTTGGCCACGGTTTGCGATGTGGTGCCGCTGATCGGTGTGAACCGCGCTTTTGTGGTTAAAGGTCTGCTCGCTGCCCGCAATCAGAGCAATGCAGGTTTAGCGGCTTTGGCGCGGGTGTCGCGTATCGGTGAGCCGCTCAATAGTTTTCATTTTGGTTTTCTCATTGGCCCCCGCATTAATGCAGGCGGGCGTATCGGCAATGCTGCTTTGGGTAGCCGTTTGCTGACATTGGATGATCCAGTTGAAGCCAATACCATCGCTGAAGAGCTGGACAGGTTGAATGCCGAGCGTCAGGCGATGGAAGCGGTGATGTTGCAGCAGGCGGAAGCGGAAGCCTTTGCTGAGCTTTCCGGCAAGTCAGGGCCGGCCGTATTGGTCACTGCTAATGAGGACTGGCATCCGGGTATTGTTGGTCTGCTGGCTTCCCGTCTGAAGGATAAGGCGAAACGTCCGACATTTGCCATTGCCTTTAATGGTAATGGTGTGGGCACAGGATCGGGGCGCTCGATCAGTGGTTTTGATCTGGGCAAGCTGGTGCGCAAAGCCGTTGAACAGGGCTTGCTGGTCAAAGGCGGCGGTCATGCTATGGCGGCGGGTATCACGGTGGAGAAATCCAAACTCGGTGCTTTGCGCGCATTTTTTGAAGAGCAGGCTGCCGAGCAGGTGGATGAACTGCGCGCTGAGCAAAGTCTGGCGATTGATGGTGCGGTTTCTGCCACAGGTGCCACGGTTGCGCTGTATAATGCTTTGGAAAAAGCAGGGCCATATGGTGCTGGTCATGTGCAACCGCTGCTGGCACTGCCAAACCATACAATCGCTGATGTGCGTGTTGTCGGGCGCGATCATGTGAAAGTTGCCCTGAAAGGGCTGGACGGCAAACGTGTCGACGGTATTGCCTTCCGTGCTGCTGACAGTGATCTTGGGCGTTTCCTGTTCGATCAGGCCGGACACATGGTGCATGTTGCCGGCCATTTATCGCTCAATCACTGGAATGGCTCAGTCTCAACACAAATCCGTATCGTGGATGCGGCTAAGGTTGATCTCTCGCGCCAATAAGAGGCAGCTTAACAGCTTGCTGAGGTTAGTTTACCAGCTGCCGGTATTTTCCATAGATGCCCATGGCTCTTGCGGTGCCAGTCTTTCACCCTTTTGCAGAATTTCAATGGAAATACCGTCCGGTGATTTTACAAAAGCCATGCGGCCGTCGCGTGGCGGACGGTTGATGACAACGCCTTTGTCTTTCAGATTTTGGCAGAAGTCATAAATATTATCGACCTCATAGGCGAGATGGCCGAAATTGCGTCCGCCGCTATAGGTTTCCGCATCCCAGTTATAGGTGAGTTCCAGCTCCGGTGCGCGGGAATTTTCTGCATTCGCCTGATCTTTCGACGCGCTGAGGAAGATCAAAGTGAAGCGTCCCTGTTCACTTTCCGTGCGGCGTGTTTCCACCAGTCCGAATTTTCCAACAAAAAAATCCAGTGACTCATCAATGTCACGAATACGGATCATGGTGTGCAAATAGCGCATGTTTGCCTCCTGTTTTCCCCTGTTTGATCCTGTCTGTTTTAGCGGGTGTCATATTTAAAACAGGGCAGATTTGAAATAGTTCACCGCTGTTTTAGCATGCCTGCTCATAAAGTCTGTGATCGAAACAGGAATATTGAAAGTTTGCTCTTGCCGGATACGGTTAAGGAAGTGTTATCTTGAAGATGAGAATCAACCTGATTTGCCCGGCAGATGAAAGGAGGAGCGTGCCATGACTGACAAGTCTTTGTCCCATGAGTTTATGGATGGTACCAACTCCGCTGAGGATGCAACCGATATTGTCGAGATTTCCGGCGTCATTAAATGGTTCGATGTCGCGAAGGGCTATGGTTTTGTCGTTCCCGATCAGGACGGCTACGGTGATATTCTTGTTCATGTGACGACATTGCGCCGTGACGGTTTTCAGACCGCGCAGGAAGGTGCGCGTGTTGTTTGCGAAATTCGCCGCGGTGAACGCGGCTGGCAATGTTTCCGCGTTTTGTCTCTCGACCTTTCCGATGTTGCGCATCCTTCAACTCTGCCGCCTGCACGCACCCATGTTGTGGTTACGCCGTCGAGCGGGCTGGAGCGGGCAATTGTCAAATGGTTCAACCGTACCAAAGGTTTTGGCTTTCTAAGCCGCGGTGAGGGGACGGAAGATATTTTTGTTCATATGGAAACGCTGCGTCGCTTCGGTATGATGGAACTGCGTCCGGGACAGGTGGTTCTGGTACGGTTCGGTCATGGTGATAAAGGGCTGATGGCGGCAGAAATTCATCCGGATATCGGTTCGCCTTTTACTAATCCGCATTAAAACCGGTCTCTGACCGGTTTTTTTATATTTGCTATAATGGTCTGCACGTATATTTTCTCTCAAACATGTTTTGAAGTATGGTTTGCCCGATGAAACAGTGGTTTGCTTATTTGGTATTTGTGGCCGCGCTTTTGGGTGGCAGCTTTGCGGTATCAGCGCAGGAAGAGCCGATGCGCGTTCCTGTGGATGCGCAGGCTTTGAAAATACAGACCGCATCGGGAGAGAAAAGTTTCGGGCTGGAAATTGCCGATACGGATCAGAAACGCAGTGCAGGACTGATGTATCGTAAGGATTTTCCGGCTGACCGTGCGATGATCTTTGTTTTCGGTGAAGAGCGTCCGGTCATGATGTGGATGGCCAATACGCCGCTGCCGCTGGATATGTTGTTTGTCCGTAATGACGGATCAATCGCGCGGGTTGCTGAAAATACGGTGCCCTTTTCAAAAGATATTGTTGCTTCCGGTGAGCCGGCGGCTTTTGTCATTGAAGTGAATGCAGGCATTGCCGCTAAACTTGGCATCAAGGCTGGTGATACAGTCAAGCACCGGATAATATGCGGGCAATGTCAGTGAATTTGAGTCCTGTTGTGCTAAACAGGGCGGAAGATAAATCTCGGAAGTGAACTATGGTCGTGAATGTGAATGAAGTCCGTTATTTTGAACATGACGGATTAAAGCTGGCTTATCGTGACGAAGGACAAGGTGAGCCGGTTTTATTGATCCATGGTTTCGCATCTTCCGGTATGGTCAACTGGCTCAATCCGGGCTGGATTAAAACACTGACCGATGCCGGTTATCGCGCGATTGCGATTGATAATCGCGGCCATGGTCGTTCTGACAAGCCGCATGACAGGGAACTCTATTACCCGTCATTAATGGCGGCTGATGCTATTGCCCTGCTGGATCATCTGAATATCGATAAAGCCCATGTTATGGGTTATTCCATGGGCGCGCGGATCAGTGCTTTTGCGGCGCTGGAACACCCAAAACGCGTGCATAGTCTGGTCTTTGGGGGCTTAGGCATTGGTATGGTCACCGGTGCCGGTGACTGGGATCCGATCTATGATGCGCTGTTGTCGGAAGATGTGGACAGTATCACCCATCCGCGCGGTCTGATGTTCCGTAAATTTGCAGATCAGACAAAGAGCGACCGTTTTGCGCTTGCAGCCTGTGTTATTACGTCCAAAGAGCTTATTCCCGCACAGGCAATGGCGATGATCAGCCAGCCGGCACTGGTTGCTGTCGGCACGAAGGATGATATTGCCGGTGATGCGCAGGATCTGGCTGATCTGATGCCAAATGCAACGGCAGTTGATATTCCTGACCGCGATCATATGCTGGCGGTCGGAGATAAAGTTTACAAGCAGGCTGTGCTGGAGTTTCTGAAGGCGCATCCGATTGACTGAGTGCTGCCGGACAGGTTTTCTATGAAAATGTGACGATCCGCTCAGGTAATTTTACCGCAATAGCAGCAGAGGGATTTTCATCTCTTGTAATGCGGTTTAAACTCGCCCAGATAAATGCCGGAAGCAGCAATGTGAATGACTGGCGAAAATAATCGGAAATATTTGGTTTCCGGTAAGATTTTCCAGCCATTTCAATGCATTTGGCGGCTTCCGGTGATTGAAGAATAAGTGAATGCTGTAAAGCCAGGAGTGATGCAATGGCCGCACATGGTTCTGTTCCGGTGAGCAAGGTCGTCGATCATATGGATCCGATCTGGTATTCCGTGCGTGCTGAGGCCGAAGCTGCAGCCGTGAAAGAGCCGTTGCTGGCGGCGTTTCTGTATTCCACAGTGCTTAATCAAGGTAGCCTGGAAGATGTGGTTATGCATCGCATTTCCGAGCGTCTCGGTCATGCCGATGTGGCTGCTGATCTGCTGCGCCAGACTTTTGTAACGATGAGCAAAGCCTCGCCGGAATGGTCGCAGACCTTGCGCATTGATTTGCAGGCGGTTTATGACCGTGATCCGGCGGCAAACCGTTTTCTTGATCCTCTGCTTTATATGAAGGGCTTCCATGCCATCCAGACCCATCGTCTGGCGCATTGGCTGTGGAAAGAAGGACGCAAGGATTTCGCCTATTATCTGCAGAGCCGCTCTTCATCGATTTTCCAGACCGATATTCATCCGGCGGCGAAATTCGGCAGCGGTATTTTTCTCGATCATGCGACCGGTGTGGTTATCGGTGAAACTGCGGTGGTCGGCGATGATGTGTCGATCCTGCATGAGGTAACACTGGGTGGTACCGGTAAAGCTGGCGGTGATCGTCATCCGAAAATCGGCCGTGGGGTGCTGATCGGCGCCGGTGCAAAAATTCTTGGCAATATCACGATCGGTGAATGCTCAAAAATTGCTGCCGGTTCCGTGGTGGTTAAAGCCGTGCCGGATAATGTGACGGTCGCCGGTGTTCCGGCGAAAGTGATTGGCAGTTGCGATTGTGCTGAGCCTTCGCGCGCGATGGATCAGCTGATTAATGCTGCTGAATAAAAGCACGCTCCGAAAAGTGTAAGCGCCTGCGCAGGGAAATCAGTTCGCCGGACTGATTTCTTATCCTGCTCCGATCAGATAAAGCGTGTGTAAGAATAAATATACGCTAAGAAAAAGCGTGTATAGTTTTAGGATAAAGCGACATGTTGCCCCTTTACATATCGGGCACAGGGGCGCATGAGACAGCCCCGTAAAATGAAACAGGAGAATCCGTTTGAAACCCGAAGAAATTAAGAAACTGGACGCCTATTTCAAGCGGACTTTTGATAATCAGAACCTGACTGTTAAGGCGCGTCCGCGTAAGGATGACTCCTGCGAAGTCTATATGGATGATGAGTTTCTGGGCATCATCTATAAGGATGAAGATGAGGGCGAACTGTCCTACAACTTCTCCATGGCCATTCTGGAAATGGACCTGTAATTTTAGCAGCTCTGTCTGCTGAAGTTAAAAATCTTTTGAATTACAAATATTTATGGCGGCTTATGCATGAAGAGATTCATTCGCATAAGCCGCCGTTTTTTATATTTAAGCCTTCAATCTGTGTAATCAGGTCGCAATAGCGTAAAACCTCTTGTGATGTGTTATATTATAACATATCAATATCGCCTTTCCGATAATGACTGGCTGTGCGCTGAGGCGCGCATGACCCGTAACATGGCGATATTCAGGAGATGAAATGGAACAACGTTTACCTGTCACGGTTTTGTCCGGTTTTTTGGGCGCCGGAAAAACCACTTTGCTCAACCATATTTTGAACAATCGTGAAGAGGTGCGTGTTGCCCTGATCGTGAATGATATGAGTGAAGTGAATATTGATGCGGCTTTGCTGCGTGATGGCGGTGCCAATCTGTCCCGCACACAGGAGCAACTGGTTGAGCTGACCAATGGCTGTATCTGCTGCACTCTGCGCGATGATCTTTTGCAGGAGGTGACGCAGCTCGCAAAACAGGGGCGGTTTGATTATCTGCTGATTGAATCGACCGGTATTTCCGAGCCTTTACCGGTAGCCTCGACTTTTGAATTTCGTGATGAGGAAGGTTTCAGCCTTTCTGATGTGGCGCGGTTGGACACGATGGTAACTGTTGTCGACAGCGCTAATCTGCTGCGCGATTATGCATCGCAGGATTTTCTGAGCGATCGTGGCGAAACAGCCGGTGAGGGCGATGAGCGCGGTATTGTGGATTTGCTGGTGGAGCAGATCGAGTTTGCCGATGTCGTGGTGCTGAATAAGATCAGCGAAGTTTCGCCCGCGCAAAGGCAGGATATTTATAAAATTATCCGCGCACTCAATCCGGACTGCGATGTGGTTGATGCTGATTTCGGCAAAGTGCCTTTGGCGAAGATCATGAATACCGGCCGCTTTAGTTTTGAAAAGGCCGAGCAACATCCGTTATGGTTTAAAGAGCTCTATGGTTTTAAAGATCATGTGCCGGAGACAGAGGAATATGGCATCCGCTCTTTTGTCTATCGTGAGCGCCGCCCGTTTGATCCGGCTAAATTCCATGACTTCATTCAGCAAAGCTGGGCAGGGCTGATCCGCTCGAAGGGTTTTTTCTGGCTGGCCACCCGCCCGCGCTATGTGGGTGAGCTTAGTCAGGCGGGGGCATTATTGCGCACCGGCAAGCGCGGATTGTGGTGGGCGTCAATCCCGAAACAATATTGGCCGGAAGATGAGGGTTGGCGTCAGTCTATGCAGCCTTATCTTGATCCGTTCTGGGGTGACCGGCGGCAGGAACTGGTTTTTATCGGTACTGCCGCGATGGATGAGGGGGCAATACGGGCTGCGCTGGATAATTGTCTGGTTGAAGCCGATAATTTTGTGCCCGATGAATGGGCATCGCTTTACGATCCGTTCGAGCCTTGGGATCAGCGCGCTGCATAATTTATTATTTAAAAACAATATTATACGCCTTTGCGTGAAGAAATAGATTCACGCAAAGGCATCACGCTTTTAAATCCCGATTGCCGAGGTTTCTTTAACTTCTTCCATCACCGGATAGGTATGGGTTTCACGTACGCCCGGTAGCGAGAGCAGGGAGTCTGCCAGAAAGCGGCGATATTGTTCCATATCCGCTACACGCGCTTTCACCAGATAATCAAAACCACCGGCCACCATATGGCATTCCATCACCACCGGATTGTTTTTTGTGGCCTCGGCAAAGGTTTCAAAAACTTCCGGTGTTGTGCGGTCGAGCTTGATTTCCACGAATACCAGCATGGAGCGGTTGAGCATTTTCGGTGAGAGTTTTGCCGTATAGCCCAGCACATAACCATCGCGGGTTAAACGCTTGACCCGCTCGGCCGTTGCGGTCTGTGACAGGCTGATTTTCTCGGCCAGTTCGGCATTGGTCAGCTTGCCGTCCTCCTGCAATGCACGGAGGATCTTTTTGTCCATAGCGTCAATTTGCTTCATTTTAGCTAAAATTCCGATTTTTGCAGTGATATCCACCGAATAAGGCACTTTAATTAGTGAGATAAACTATATGAGATAAAATATACAGTTAAAAACCCGTCGCAAGACTCTACAGGAGCCTTTTTATGACACTGCCCAATACAGCCCTTTCAAACGCCCCTCAGGTTGTTTCTGAAAAGGCTCAGAATACAACCCTGCCACTGCCGCCTTTTATTGCGCCTTATGCACCGGATGACCATGAGCTGGTCAGTGCATTGCTGGCCAGCGTAACATTCGATGATGCCGCCAACCGCCGCATTGATGCGCGTGCTTCGGAATTCATCACCAGTATCCGCAAGCAGTCCAAAGGGATTGGCGGTGTTGAAGACTTCCTGCGTGAATATGGCCTGTCCACCCGTGAAGGTCTGGCGCTGATGGTGCTGGCCGAAGCGCTTCTGCGCGTGCCGGATAGTGCGACACAGGACAAGCTGATCGAAGATAAGCTGAAGCAGGGCAACTGGTCTGAGCATCGTGCGCAGGGCGATACATGGTTTGTATCAGCTTCCGCATGGGGGTTAGGTCTGGCAGCTAAAGTTATCCGTCCGGGCGAAACACCGGAAGGCGTTCTGTCTTCGCTGGTTAAGCGTATGGGCTTGCCGACAGTTCGCACAGCCACCAAACAGGCAATGCGCTTTCTCGGTTCGCATTTCGTGCTGGGTGAAAATATTCACGATGCATTGAAGCGCGCCAAAGTCGCTGAGAAAAAAGGCTATCGCCATTCTTTCGATATGCTCGGCGAAGGTGCCCGTACGGCAGAAGATGCCAAGCGCTATTATAAGTCCTATTCCGATGCGATTGATGAAATCGGCAAAGCTGCCGGCAATGGCAAATTGCCGGATCGTATGGGTATTTCGGTCAAACTTTCGGCGCTGCATCCGCGTTATCTGGCAACCCATCATGCGCAGGTGATGCGTGAACTGGTGCCGGATGTGCTGGCGCTGGCTCAGAAAGCCAAATCCTATGATCTGAACTTCACCATTGATGCGGAAGAAGCAGACCGTCTGGAACTGTCGTTAGACCTGATCGACCGCGTTTTCGCTGATCCGTCACTGGCTGGCTGGGATGGTTTTGGTTTGGCGATTCAGGCCTATCAGAAGCGCGCTCTGCCGGTTATCCAGCATATTGTTTCCCTGTGCGAAAAGACCGGTCAGCGCATGATGGTGCGTCTGGTGAAGGGTGCTTACTGGGATACAGAAGTGAAGCGTACGCAGGAGCGCGGTCTGGAAGACTATCCGGTCTTTACCCGTAAAGCTGCAACTGACGCATCTTACATTGCCTGCGCCCGCTACATGCTGGATCAGCGTAAGCATATTTTCCCGCAATTTGCCGGACATAACGCCCTGACTGTGGCGATGATTCTGGAAATGGCCGGAAATGATAAGAGCGGTTTCGAGTTCCAGCGCCTGCATGGCATGGGTGAAAGCCTGTTCAAACAGGTGACAGAAGCCGGTGAAAAGATTGCCTGCCGCGTTTATGCGCCTGTTGGCGGCTATCGCGACCTGCTGGCTTATCTGGTGCGCCGCCTGCTGGAAAATGGTGCAAACTCGTCGTTTGTTTCCGTTGTGGGCGATGAAAATGTGCCGGTTGCAAGCCTGCTGAAGCGTCCGGTTGAAATTTTGAATGATGGCAGAGGCATGCGGAATGCAAATATTCCGTATCCCGTTGATATGTATGGGCAGCGTCGTAACTCTGCCGGACTTGAATTTGGTGACAGACTAGTATTGGGGACTTTTATGGACGGGATCGTTAAGGCGCGGGCGAATGTTGATGCAGTGCCATTATTTGCCGGTTTTGCGAAAAAAGGCTCCGGTCAGCCTGTATTGTCGCCGGTAGACGGTTCTCAGGTGGGTACAGTTGCCGAAGCAACTGCTGAAGATGCTGCAAAAGCTGTTGAAGTTGCACGTAAAGGCTTCGCCGGCTGGTCGCGCATGAGCGTTGAAGACCGTGCGACAGCGCTGGAACGTGCCGGTGATCTTCTGGAGAAGAACCGCGACCGTTTCATCGATCTTCTGTCGCGTGAAGCCGGTAAGACAATGGATGACGGCATTGCCGAAATCCGTGAAGCCGTTGATTTCTGCCGTTATTATGCTGCGGAAGCCCGTCGTCATTTTGCCAATGAAACCATTATGCCTGGCCCTACAGGTGAAGATAACCGTCTGCGTTATCGCGGTCGCGGTGTGTTCGTTTGTATCAGCCCGTGGAACTTCCCGCTGGCAATCTTCCTTGGTCAGGTGACCGCTGCACTGGCTGCCGGTAATGCGGTTGTCGCCAAGCCTGCGGAACAGACCCCGCTGATCGCCTATGAAGCAATCAAGCTGCTGCATGAAGCCGGTGTACCGCAGGATGCAGTGATTTATCTGCCGGGTGACGGTTCCGTTGGTGCTGCTCTGACCTCACATGCCCGCATTGACGGTGTGTGCTTCACCGGTTCGACCGATACAGCATGGGCAATCAACCGTACATTGGCGGCCAAGAAGGGCCCTATTGTACCGCTGATCGCTGAAACCGGTGGTCTGAACGCCATGATCGTTGATGCGACTGCTCTGCCAGAGCAGGTTGCGGATGATGTTGTTATGTCGGCATTCCGTTCTGCCGGCCAGCGTTGTTCGGCTCTGCGTATTGTTTATCTTCAGGAAGATGTTGCTGACGGCATGCTGAAGATGATCGAAGGTGCAGCGCGTGAAATGCATCTCGGCAATCCGGCTCTGGAAACCACAGATATCGGCCCGATCATTGATCGTGAACAGCAGACCATGCTGAACGACTATGTTGAGCAGATGAAAGGCAAAGCTAAAGTGACTAAGGTTGGCGTGACACCGGAAGGTGAATTGCAGGCCGGTCATTTCTTTGCACCGCATATTATTGAGCTGAAAGATGCATCAGAACTGACACGCGAAGTGTTTGGTCCGGTTCTCCATGTTGTACGCTGGAAAGCATCTGAACTTGATAATGTTCTCGATCAGGTTGCCAATTCGGGCTTCGGTCTGACCTTTGGTCTCCATAGCCGTATTGAAGCGGTTGTGGCTCGTGCGGTTGAGCGTCTGGATGTGGGTAATATCTATATCAACCGTAATACAATCGGTGCGGTTGTCGGTACGCAGCCATTCGGCGGTTCCGGCCTGTCCGGCACCGGTCCTAAGGCTGGTGGCCCGAACTATCTGCTGCGCTTTGCGCTGGAGCAGGTTGTGTCAGTTAACACCGCAGCAGCCGGTGGTAACGCTTCGTTGATCGCGATGGGCGAATAATATAGCCAACGCGATTGCCCTCAATCAGGGCAATATGTTGCGTTTTATCGAAAAAGAATCGCCTGCCGCATAAAATGTGGCGGGCGATTTTTTATTTTCTGTTTTGCACAGAATTTCGTTGACGAAAAATACAACCTGAGGTAGTTTTGATCTTGTACTGAAAAGCATACTTCACTTAGTTATTTTAGATCTGAGCATAATATTTTTTTGAAATTAATTGCTTTTGAAAAGCGGGACGGGCAAATCTTCCCCATATGATCGCCTGCCTGACAGTTCGCATATCGGACATTTTAACCCGGATCTTTTTGCTGATCCGGGTTTTCTTTTGGAAGTTTTTGATTGATGGCTTGATATAAGCTTCTGTTATTGTGCTGTTATATGAAAATGTGTTCTTTACCGGATGGGGTAGTTCTCAGAGGCTTGATGTGGTGAAAAGGGCGTAAGCGTTTGAGCATTTGTAACGCGGTGGCTCATTGTGCAGACTCATACTGTGTGTTGAATGGGCTTGATCGGCGTTTATTCGAATGAAATTTAAAATGCAATTTTAAGATGTATGTATTTGTTCTGCGCAATAATATCTTTTCCGCAAAATGATAAAACAGAAGAGCTTGCAAGGTCTGAAAAACAGAGCTAAAAATAGCGCATGACTAATTTTACTTTTGCATCTCTTATTTGGTGGTGGGCTCGCTTCTAGCGGCCAACGCAGACATTTGCATAAGTGTCATTCAGGTCGCTCAGGGGTTCACCGGGCGGCCGTTTTTATTTTCTGCCCTGAAATCCTGAAACGCCTGAGTATCTACTTAAAATCAAAGCAGAGATGCTTTGTTGAAAAACAGGTGCGAAACCGGCCGTTTGGCAGTATAGGGATCGCAGCAACAGGAGCAGAGCGATTATGGCAAAAACTGCCGATCAGGATCAGCACGATCATATCACGCAGGGCGGCATTACTGTCGCACGCCGCCGTCATCTGGTGGATTACAAAACGGCTATTGACAAGCGTATTGATGCGCTGGATACAAGACGCGGCGCTGTCTTTTCATCCAATTATGAATATCCGGGTCGTTACACACGCTGGGATACGGCAATTATTGATCCGCCACTGGTGATTACTTCCAAAGGCCGCTCTATGCGCATTGAAGCGCTGAATGCCCGTGGTGAAATTCTGCTAGGTGGTATCCGCCCTGTGATCGGCGCTTTGCAGGAAGTGACGATTAATGATGAAACAGAGCAGAAAATTCAGCTGACGATTGCTGAGCCGACACGCCAATATATGGAAGAAGAACGCTCGCGTATGCCGTCGGTCTTCACCGTGCTGCGTGAGATCGTTTCTCTGTTCTATTCCGAGGAAGACAGCAATCTCGGTCTTTACGGTGCTTTCGGCTATGATCTGGCCTTCCAGTTCGAGCCAATTACTTACAAGCTGAAACGTCCTGAAGATCAGCGTGATCTGGTCCTGTTTCTGCCGGATGAAATTCTTGTCGTTGACCATTATTCTGCAAGAGCATGGGTGGATTCTTACGATTTCACTGTCGGCAATAAGAAAACAGATGGCTTACCGCGCGAAATACCGTCTGATGTATTCAAAGCAGCTGAAAAATTGCAGGCAAAAGGCGATCACCAGAAGGGCGAATACGCTGCTCTGGTTGAACGCGCCAAAGAAAGCTTCAAATGCGGTGATCTTTTTGAAGTGGTGCCAGGGCAGATTTTCTATGAAAAATGCGAAAATCAGCCTTCAGCCATTTCCCGCAAGCTGAAAAGCATTAACCCGTCACCATATTCTTTCTTCATCAATCTGGGTGAGCAGGAATATCTGATTGGTGCTTCACCGGAAATGTTTGTGCGGGTGAATGGTCGTCGCATCGAAACCTGCCCGATCTCCGGTACCATTAAACGCGGTGAAGATGCGATTTCAGATTCCGAGCAGATTCTGAAACTGCTCAACTCCAAAAAAGATGAATCCGAACTGACCATGTGCTCCGATGTGGATCGCAACGATAAAAGCCGCGTTTGCGAGCCGGAATCGGTGCGTGTAATCGGTCGTCGCCAGATCGAGATGTATTCCCGCCTGATCCATACGGTTGACCATATTGAAGGTCGTCTGCGCGATGGTATGGATGCATTTGACGGTTTCCTCAGTCATGCATGGGCAGTCACTGTGACCGGTGCACCGAAGCTCTGGGCAATGCGTTTCATTGAAGAAAATGAGCGCAGCCCGCGTGCATGGTATGGCGGCGCGGTTGGCATGATGCATTTCAACGGCGATATGAATACCGGTCTGACACTGCGCACTATCCGCATTAAAGATGGTGTGGCGCAGGTGCGGGCAGGGGCGACTTTACTCTATGATTCAAACCCGCAGGAAGAAGAAGCCGAAACCGAGCTGAAAGCATCGGCAATGCTGACAGCGATCCGTGAGGCGCATATCAAGCCGGAATTGCAGGAGAAGGCGCAGTCTATGAAAGCAGGAACCGGAATTTCTGTTCTGCTGGTCGATCACGAAGATTCCTTCGTGCATACGCTTGCCAATTATTTCCGCCAGACCGGCGCCAATGTGGCGACTGTGCGTTCGCCGGTGAGTGATGAAATTTTTGACCGCTTTAAACCGGATCTGGTGGTGCTTTCACCGGGGCCTGGTACGCCGAAAGATTTCGACTGCACGAATACAATCCGCAAAGCACGTGAGCGTGATCTGCCGGTCTTTGGTGTGTGTCTCGGCTTGCAGGCGCTGACAGAGGCCTATGGCGGCTCACTGAAACAGCTGGAAATACCGATGCATGGCAAGCCGTCACGCATCAAAATTCTGAAAAATGGTGTGGTGTTTGATGGTCTCGGGCAGGAAGTCACCGTTGGTCGTTATCATTCGCTTTATGCGGATAAGACGACACTGCCAGCGGATTTCATCATCACTGCTGAGACAGATGACGGCGTTATCATGGGCTTCGAACATGCAAAAGAGCCGGTGGCTGCAGTACAGTTCCATCCGGAGTCAATCATGACGCTCGGCGGTAATGCCGGTATGCAGATGATTGAAAATGTGGTGTCAAAGCTCGTCAAGAAGTAACCGCAAGTGATGTTTAAAAGAAAAGCCGCGTAACATCTGTTGCGCGGCTTTGTTTTTTTGTAGCAGATATGCGTATCTGATAAATACCAAGATTAAGCAGACGGTCTCATAGTTTGTAGCTGCATACGGGCGTTTTCTTCCCGCACGGCCTTAGCCAGTTCGATGCTGACAACACGTCTGCCAACCGGCCAGAAGGAGATGCCGGCCAGTTTGAAAGATTGTATGCCGAATGGAATACCAATGATGGTTATGCAGTTGATGATACCGGCAATGATGTAAGAAAAGAACAGCACGATACCGAAGGTGCATGCCCAAAGAACATTAAATATAAAGCCTATCGTTCCGGTGGTGGCAGTGGTGGCCGTTACGCCCTTGCGGTCTAACTCCCTGACATGGACGACATCTTTACCGAATGGAAATGCAGACATTTTGGCCATTTCAATCGCTGCACGGGTCAGCGGTAAGCCAATAATAGAAATAGCGAAGACTGCAGCACCCAAAAGCCATATCAAGGCAAGAACTGCACCGCCGAAAACAAACCAAATAACATTTCCTGCAAATCGCATATTTATATCCATTATTATGAGTGAAATTATATAATAAAATTATTCATCTAAAGGTTCAAACTTTCTTTTGCATGTCCAATTTATTGGGGTGTTAATCTTTGATGTGCGATAAAATTACTTTGCCCGTTAAATCCACGCTTCGTCGCCGGTGAAACTCACAGTAATCCAGCGTTGCGGGCCTGCGCCGCCGATTTCCTCACCGATCTCTTCGCGGATTGCATCCAGCGTTGCGATGGATGTTATCGGGAAGTTAGCGGGCAGAACGATGTGAATTTCAATGAAACGTGCGCGGCCGATCTTGGCTGCATAGCTGGCATATTTTTTGAAGCCATGTTTGGCCTTCATTCTATCCATGATCTTGCGCACCCGCAGGTCCATGCGCTCCGGTGTGACCAGCAAAATCTCGCGAAATGCACCCAGAACTGTTTTGAGCGGCACAAAGATAAGGCCTGCCGACAGAAACAGCAAAATGGCGGGGTCTGTATAGACCGTCCATGGCTCAAAAGCTGTACCCTGTAACAGCCATGCCAGGCTGAAGGCGATCAGAAGAGCCAGTGTAATCAAAGCGGTCATCAGCCAGCTTTGCGTATCAAGCGTGATAAAGTTCGATTTGAGCCGTTTATTGATCTTGTGCTGATAGGCCATCATGACAAAACAAATGATACAGACAATGACGGCGTAGAGAATTGCCCAGTCAAAATTCAGCTCTGTGCCGCCTTGCAGCAAGGTGCTGACGGCGTTGATGAAAGCATAGAGACAGAACAATATCAGCACGATGCCGTTAAAAGCGAGAACCAGTGGTTCAATATGCCAGAAACCATGCTGGAAGCGGCGTGTTCCTTCGCTGGTCAGGAGCCGTGCGACAAAAAGGGCAAGTATCGACATGACAGCATCGGTTGAGGAGAACATGCCGTCAAAAATGACTGCGCTGGAACCGGAGAGTATGCCGAAGACTATTCCGAAGAGGCCGATAAAGATTGTGACAAATATTGATCTTCGTAAAATCAGTTGTTCAAAACGTGCGAGACGTTGCATTTTAAAGGGTCTGCCTTTGTAGAAAGAACAACCATCTGTGAAACCGGAAGGCACAAGTATTTATGCCGTGAAAACGGTTTAGCTGGCTGCTTTTTTGTTTTTAGCACTTTTTCTGCGCTGATCCGGACAGATATTGTCTTATTACTGCTGTGCGTAATTTCGGATCGGGATGTTAAGCTGCGCATTTATGCATAGGCACTCTATATATTATTATTATGAAAATTAAAAGAGATGCCGCTTTTGACCGTTTGGCACGTCAGTTTCGGATTGTTCTCTGATTCGAATTGCCGGCTTTTTCTCATCTGTATTTGCAAATGATTTGCAGTTAAACCATATGTAAGTCTATGAATTTGCTGATTTATTAAAAATACAGCGCTGAGTGAAAACCAGTTGCAACTGGACGGCAGAAATTAGCGAAAAATGTCAGGTCTGGTACTTTAGAGATTTGGAATTGGCACATTTTGCGCTAAGGGTAATTACATCTCAGCGAGTGCTGAATTGAATTTATTTCGATGAGGGCGGCTTTGGATGACTGTTAAGCAGTCTCTGCATAAGCTGCCGAATTTTATAAACTGCAAAATTGTAAATCTCCGGCTGTCCCGTCGTTTTTCAACAAAACGGCGCAATAACATGTTCGGAGAGATAAAAGGTTTGGGTATGGATGCTAATCTGAGAATTCGGCGACTGGCTACATGGACAATTCCGGTATCCATCGGCGTGATGGCGCTTAAATATCTGGCCTATCTGCTTACCGGTTCTGTTGCGCTTTATTCCGATGCGCTGGAATCGATTGTCAATGTCATCGCTGCTGTCGGTGCATGGTGGGCAATTACAGTCAGTATTATGCCGGCAGACGGTAACCATCCTTACGGGCACCATAAAGCGGAATATCTTTCTGCTGTGGTTGAAGGTGTGCTGATTGTTGTTGCGGCACTGCTGATTGTGCGTGAGGCGTGGAGTGCTCTGGAAACACCGCGCACGCTGGACGAGCCATGGCTTGGGCTGGGCATCAACCTGATTGCAGGCGTGATTAATATGCTCTGGGCAGGGCTGCTGATCCGTGTGGGACACGCTGCCAAATCACCGGCTTTGCTGGCTGACGGCAAACATATTATGACGGATGTGGTGACTTCCGCAGGCGTGCTGGTCGGTCTGGTTGCAGCAATTATCACCGGCTGGTCAATTCTTGATCCGATTTTGGCGATTGTTGTGGCGTTGAATATTCTCTGGCAGGGCTGGCATGTTATCAATGCCTCCGTGCAGGGACTGATGGATGTGGGTGTTGAGCCTGTTGAGGAAATGCAGATCCGCGATATTATCTCCACCAATGCCGAAGGGGCACTTGAGGTACATGACCTTAAAACCCGCATTGCCGGACGTGTGACTTTTATCGAATTTCATCTGGTTGTTGCGGCCGATATGACAGTCGGTGAATCGCATATTATCTGTGACCGGATCGAAGATGCGCTGCATGAGAAAATTGATAATTCACGGGTTGTGATTCATGTTGAGCCTGAGGATGAGGCAAAGCTTCCGCCGGGAACTGCAGCCGTTCCTTTTGCATAATGGAAATTTAATGCATTGATTTTTCATAATAAAAACGCTGTCCTGCCATTGTGCAGGGCAGCGTTTTTATTTTTCTCTGAATAGGCCTGTAATTTTATTTCGTTTGCGGGGAAGTCTCTTGCAACTTGTTATCAAGGCGTATAGCATTTGTCCCATGAACAACGCGCATCATCATACCAGCTCTTTTGTGAGCTTCGGAGCAGATCAGGGCTTTGGAGCCGCTGAGTCTTGCGCGCGTCCACTCTCGCTTCTACTTCTACTCGGCCTTAGCGGCGATCGCCGGGCTCGTTGATTGGAGCGTCCGGCGGTCGTACAGAGCCGTCAGACTCATGCTCCGGTCAAAGAATCCGTTTCGATTGTGCCCGATTTTTCTGCATCTTCATTCTATAATTGAGCAGACAGGGCGTGTTTAAGGTGGCTGTATATTGCAGTTGCTGTGGCTGATGAGACTTTAAAATGACCAATATTATTTCCGCTTCCAAATCCCCTCGCAAAGGCATGCCGATTGCGGCTGAAAAATACACGCCGTTCAGAACCACTGTTTTGCAGGATCGCCAGTGGCCTTCAAAAATGATCGAAAAGGCACCGATCTGGTGTTCGGTTGATCTGCGTGACGGTAATCAGGCGCTGATTGACCCGATGGGCCATGACCGCAAGGCACGTATGTTCCAGTTGCTGATGGATATGGGCTTTTCGGAAATTGAAATCGGCTTTCCGTCCGCTTCCCAGACTGATTTTGATTTCTGCCGCTGGGCGATTGAAGAAGGCAATGTGCCGGATGATGTGGATTTGCAGGTGCTGGTGCAGTGCCGTCCGGAATTGATTACCCGCACATTTGAAGCGCTGGAAGGCGCTAAGACCCCGATTATCCATTTCTACAATTCTACCAGTGAGTTGCAGCGCCGCGTTGTGTTCGGCAAGGATGTTGCCGGTATCAAGCAGATTGCTACTGATGCCGCCAAGATGATTATGGATATGGCTGCCAAAGCAGGCGGCGGCTATCGTTTCCAGTATTCGCCGGAAAGCTTTACCGGTACCGAGCTGGAAGTGGCTTTGGAAATCTGTAATGCGGTGACGGAAATCGTTAAACCGACTGCTGAAAACAAGCTGATCCTCAATCTGCCGTCCACGGTGGAAATGAATACGCCGAATGTCTATGCCGATCAGATTGAATGGATGTGCCGTAATCTGGATAATCGTGAAAACCTGATTATCTCTCTGCATCCGCATAATGACCGTGGTACAGGTATTGCCGCAACCGAACTGGGTCTGATGGCCGGCGCTGACCGCGTGGAAGGCACATTGTTCGGCAATGGCGAGCGCACTGGTAACGTGGATGTGGTGACACTGGCACTGAACATGTTCACGCAGGGTATTGATCCTGAACTGGATTGCTCGGACATCAACCGCATGAAGGAAGTGTACGAATATTCCAATCAGCTGGTTATTCCTGAGCGTCATCCATATGTCGGTGAGCTGGTTTATACGGCGTTTTCCGGCTCGCATCAGGATGCGATCAACAAGGGTATGAAAGCCAAGAAAGGCGCGAATACACCGGTTTGGGAAGTGCCTTATCTGCCGATTGACCCGCAGGATGTCGGCCGTTCCTATGAAGCGATTATCCGTATCAATTCCCAGTCAGGTAAAGGCGGTATCGCTTATATCCTGCAGCAGGATTACGGTCTGAATATTCCGCGCAAGATGCAGGTGGAATTCCGCGAAATCATTCAGCAGATTACCGATGATGAAGGAAAAGAGCTGCAGGCACCGCGCATTTATGAAGAGTTCAAGAAAGCCTATGTGAGCCAGCCAGGTTCGCGTCTGGAATTTGTTGATCATCATACTTTTGCTGATCCGGACAATAAAGCTGTCCGTATTATGCAGGCCGAGATTATTGATAATGGTGTGACAAAAACCATTGAAGGACGCGGCACCGGTCCTGTGGACGGCTTTATTGATGCGCTGTCAAAACATATCGGCATTGATATTTCCGTTGCCGATTATTCGGAACATTCGTTGCAGCGTGGTTCGGATGCATCGGCGATCAGCTATGTGGAACTGTCGCATCCGCAGGGATCGGTCTTCGGTGTTGGTGTGAACCATAATATTGTGACGTCATCGCTTGCTGCGATTGTTTCCGCCGCAAACCGTCTGATTAAATAAAACTCTGTTCTTGTGACGGATAAAAGGCCTGAAACTATACGGTTTCAGGCCTTTTTGTTATAATGCCGGTCTAAAGTCATAAAATCGCCATGCATGAGATTGCCTGTAAAATGCAGCAAGATAAAAGGCGGCGGTATGAATAAAAGCGAAGATGATTTCACGATATATCCGTCTGCATCTGTGCCGGAAGCACATTTATCCGGAGAAGAACGGCTGAAAGCTGCAATCCGGCAGGCGAAAACTGCACAGGCCGACCGTCTCGACAGTATTACCGATATCAGAGAGACGGATATTGCCCGTCTGGAATTGCTGTTACAGGATTTACAGCCGGTTTTTGATGCGGTGCCGGCAGCGGATGAGCAGTGGGATTTCTGCCTGAATAAAGGTATGCAACCGCGTTTGTGGCTGGATGCCAGCGCCTTTGTAATGATTGCCCGCGACCGGCGCAGCTATCGTTTTGTCCGTGATACCCGTCTGGGGCGGATTATTCTGGCCGATAATAAAGATATCAAGGTCATTTCAGAAGCTGTGACGCGCTATATTGCCTCGCGGATTCTTGAGCGCGAGCGGCTGATGGATGACTGGACTTCTGAAGTCCCTGTTGCAGGGCAGCAGTCTGCTGTCGCTGAAAATTCCACAGAACAGAGTAGCAGCGCAGAAATTTCGGAAAATTCAGCGCTGAATAAACTATTATGGTTTGCAGGCGGTGCTTTGCTCGGCTGTCTGGTGCTGATTTTAGCGCTGCACTATTATGGCTTCACTCTGCCGATGCTGCCGGAATTGTTGCCGCGCTAATTTGCGGTGCAGCTTTGCCAAGCATTAATGTGCGTTCGCCGATCAGCTGTACGTCAGTATTTTCACCGGTAAAACCATATTGCTGCCAGTGACATTGCCAGCTTTGCGGCTGATCAAGCGCTTCAATAGAAAACAGATTATAGCGCGCCGGTGGTTTCCGGCCTTCATGACCGATCGGATAGGGCGTCTGACTGGCCGATGGCACGCAGATCACCGGCACCGCGCCATTTGGAGACGCAATTTCATTATAGGTTGCCAGATGGGTATGACCGTGCAGCACCAGTTCGGCACCGGCTTCACGGATCACTTTCTGAAAACGGCCAATGCCGAACAACCGCTTATAGGCCGGTGTTGCATTGCGGATCGGCGGGTGATGAATCAGGATAACGCGGCACAGACCTTGCTCGCCGGTTTCAATCAGCATTTTTTTCAGCCGCGCGGCCTGTGCAGGCAAAAAATCACCGCTGGCCATGAACGGACCGGTCGCACGTGCCGAGCTGACGCCAATGATCGCCACGCCGTCACGCACACGTAAATAGGGAAATTGCGGACGTTTTTCACGATTGTCGATGCCATCGCCGCGCATCCACGGCTCCCATTTGCAGCAGGATTTATCCAGCGCACCCGGAACATAGGCATCGTGATTGCCCGGCACGAAAGAAACGTCTTCCTGTGAGCCGAGCTGTTTAAGCCATTCAAAACCATTATCAATTTCAAGATTAAGCGCGAGATTTACCAGATCACCGGTGACGGCAATATGATCCGGCTTGTGGCTTTGCAGATCTTTAATCAGCCCTTCCAGCACCCAGTCATGCATGGCACCTTTACGGTGACGCTTCCAGTTAATATAGCCGGTGATGCGTTTGGAGGCCAGTTCGCGCAAGCGAACCTGCGGCAGCGGCGACAGATGAATGTCTGAAATATGGGCAAGTCTGAACATTGGCGAAGATTTAGCTTTCAACTGCGCATAGTCAATGAAAAACATACATATAAGAGTTTGGCGTGTAAAAACGCATGCGGGCTAATAGTTTTGTCAATTGACTGGATCGTAAGCCGTACTCTTTATATTTAGTATCTCCGACCATTGCAGAAAAGCCGATTTATGAATTTTAAAAGCTGGTTCTTTCATACGTATTTTTTGTTCCGTCGTCCTATGACGCTGGGGGTGAGGGCTGTCGTGCTCGGAGACGAAGGAAAGAGTGTGTTTCTGGTGCGCCATACCTATGTCAAAGGCTGGCATTTGCCGGGCGGTGGTGTGGAGCGTGGAGAAACATTTGGACAGGCTCTGATTAAAGAGCTGCGTGAGGAAGCTTGTATTGAGCTGACTGCTACGCCGGAACTTTTCGCTCTGTATAAAAACACCAAAGCTTCCAATCGCGATCATGTGGCACTGTATATATGCCGGTCTTTTAAACAGAGCGGAACGCGCTCACCCGATTGGGAAATTGTCGAGGCCGGATTTTTTCCGTTCAGTGACTTGCCTGACGGCGTAACAGAGGCCACGATGCGTCGTCTGAAAGAGATCACAACCCATGCGGAGCCGGATGCGTTGTGGTGATTTGAGCTTGAGAAAACGGAGATACCACCATGCCGGTTTATGTGTTGGACGGCCATAATCCACAATTCGACCATCGTGCCAGTAACTGGTTGGCACCGGATGCGACGTTGATCGGCAAAGTGCGTGTCGGTGAAAATGCGGGGATCTGGTTCGGCGTTGTCGCCCGAGGCGATAATGAGCTGATTCATATCGGTAAGGATACGAATGTGCAGGAACATTGTGTTTTGCACACCGATATCGGTTTTCCGCTGACCATTGGTGAGGGCTGCACAATCGGCCATCGGGCAATGCTGCATGGCTGCACGATTGGCGAGAATAGTCTGGTCGGAATCGGCGCAATTATTCTTAATGGTGCAAAAATCGGCAAAAACTCTCTGGTCGGCGCCGGTGCTCTGGTCACCGAGGGAAAAGAATTTCCGGATAACTCGCTGATTGTCGGCTCACCGGCGCGGGTATTGCGAGAACTGACCACAGAGCAAATTGAGAAACTGCGTGATTCCGCACAAAATTACGTTGCCAATGGCAAGCGTTATCAGCGCGGTTTGGAAATTGCGCCTTAATTGCTCAACTGCATAATTTCTTAAGCTTGAATCAGTTTGAGGTAAAATTATGCTGTAAATATAAAGTGTTAGAGCGAGTTTTGTGCGCCCAAGAGGGCGCACAGCGCTCTAATTTCCCAGCGCTGATGTTGCAATACCGCTCATCAGCATTTCCGGTGCGTGACGGATATCGACCCACTGGCCGCTGTGACGGGCGGACTGACGCTTGAGATAGGTGTAGTCCGTCTGGCTCCAGTTTTTGACGCTGTCTTCAAGATTATCCAGAATGAAATCACCGCGGTCTGTGCGCACTGTCAGCACGGCATGGCCTTCGCCATTGCTCTGACGGACAACAGTAATCAGCAATGTATTCACCGGAAAACCGGCATTAATCAGCATACGGCGCTTGAGCAGCACATAGTCTTCACAGTCGCCATATTGTGTCGGGTAAGACCAGACTTCTTCCTTGCCCCAGATTTCCATATCGGTGCGTGGCAGAATTGCAGTGTTTACCTGTGCATTGACCTGAACGATCTTGTTCCACAGAGCCTGTGTGAGCTGCAACGGGGCTTCTGAGCGGCTGGTTTGGCTGCATTCTTTTTTATACTGTTTGCAGAAGTCATAATGACCGACCGGCTGGGTTGTGCGGCCTTCCGTCTGCATCCATGGCTGAGCAGCCTGACTTGTCGTCGTGCCGCCGAACACTGTTCCTAAAACTGTCATTGTAAGCAGCAGAGTTGCGGCAGCCAGCTTATTCTTTGCTGTTATGCTGCGGGCACTCTTTTTATGTGCTGTCTTTTTATACATTGTGACGCTCCTTGTTGAGAGCACCATGGCAGCGAGACATTGACACTATCCAAAGGGATATGAATAAGACAAAGTAAACGCAGAAGTGAAAATTCGTAAACCTTAACTGCCTGTAAAATCAGTGTTTTAACGAAAATTAGGACTTACTATACGCAAAATTCACGCAGGTTTCGGTTGTGTGAAAGCTTGAGGTTAACAGAGCGTTGTGCAGTTAACAGCGGGTTGAAATCCGCCGGATGTCCACAGCCTCTGGTTAATATGCGGTGTAAGACGTGCCGTGTGCGATAAGCTTATATTTACCTAGCCGTTTTGTGCTTTTACGAATTTGTAAAAATGAATTTCAGCGTTTGATAACTATAAAATATGAATGCGTGGCTTTTTACACAGGCTTGCCCTGAGAATGGTGATGCCTTGCCCTTAATACACAACAGCAAAGATCACTCAGAATCATAGATACAAGGGAAAAGGGGCTTTAGTGCCGGATCGTTTACGCGGGCCGGTTGATGAAATCTGCGCGCGTCAACACGTTCACCCGATGTCCGGATGAATATAATAGGGCAGAATTAAACAGGAGATGCTTTAGTCTTTTGGCAGATCGGTTTGCAGAACCAGAAACTCAATACCGATGCCATCTTCAAAATGGCGCATGACTTTCGCCTGACTGTTGCCAAGCGTTACAATGCTGCGCAATGGTGGTCGCAGATTGGTGGCGACGGCTGCGCCGGACAGTGACAGATCAAGAATTTTACAGGCATGTTCCGAACCGTCATCAAGGATCAGGATCGCTTCGGTACGCGCAGGTGTATGACGGGCATGACGTCTTTGCTCTGACTGCTGGCTGGTGTTTTTGCTCAGCCAGTTGATTTTTGCAGCCAGTTTATTTTTCTGATGCACAGTCTGGATCAGCTGCAGCGTGAAATCATCCCGCTGAACACTGATGACAGTGCCTTCGAGCCGTCCGATATTATCCACATAAGCAATAATATGATCATCCGCACGGATGATGATTTCATCATCGCTCAGAGTGAGGTCGGCATTATTGGTGGAGATACGCCATAATTTGCAGGCATATTCACTGCCGTCAGCGCGCATGAAGCGGCCGTCCAGAGGTGATTTCAGGGTTAGTCTTACGGCAGAATCCGGTTGCTCCGCAGTCTTTGCAGGCGATGTGAATGAGGCGTGCGAAGATGGAGGTGTTTCTGCCGACATATGATTCAAAGGTGCCTTTGAGCGATTCTAAAAATATGAAAGCCGGTGTTTCCCCTTCACCGGCGATAATACGATACGATAAAATTTAACAGTACGCTACTAAAAGCTTAATTTTGTAGCGTTTTTACTTCACCATTCTATGGGGATAACAAATTTTACATCAGTACTGCCGGTTATACTGACCTCACAAATCAGGATTTGTCTTTGCCGCCGGTTATCAGCTTGAGATGTGCTGCCTTGGGTGTCTGATAGGCAGATTCGGTTTCCGGTGCCGCTGTATGAATACTTTTAATGAGATCAGCAACCGTCAGAGGAGCAGGTGCGCCGGTTATTGCCGGTGCGGGGCGGGCAGAATGCGGAACAATTTGTTCCGTTGCCCGCGCAGCCGGCATCAAAGCTTCGATCTGGGGAAGTAAGGCTCTGGCAAAAGCCGTATCTGCTACACCGATACCGTCAATTCTGATGCTTTCATCAAGAAGAGGGGCAGTGCCCGCTGATGCGGTTTTCGCAATCGGCATATTATCTGCATTCGGCAGAAGTTCGTGATGGCGATCGAGCAAGACCTGAAGAACAGACTTCATCCCTTTCGCCGCATTCAGATTGTCATCCTGAACAGGTAGCGCAGCATTATTGTCTGAGAGACCCATGCGGTTACTGATGAGCGGTTCACTGCCAAGCCAGAGCGGCTGATCCAGCGCAACCATGCTGCCGATCCATGCAAGGGAACCGTCTGCCTCATGCAACGGCAATAATAATGTTTCGAAATGGCAGTTTTTTTCGTTCAGCGTCTGGCCGGTATGTTCCAGCCGCAGCGGGCGGTAATCCAGACCGGAGAGATGCAGCTGTTCAGCAAGCCATGAACGGACATCATCATGCCAGAGAGATAAAAAGCGGGTATTGCGCAATTCTCTGCCATAAATTGTGCAGAGGCGGGTACCGGCCAGCCGGAACTGCCATTGCTTTGCCTGCGGAATATCTGCGGTCTCAGGCTGCTCTGCTGCGCCGTTGGTATCAGCATCACTGCGCAGAATGAAGATATTCGGTAGCTTGCCACCCAGCGCACGCGGGCTGATGTCACGACGATCCGGCGCTGCGCGGGTTCCGCGCAGCCTGTCCCAATATGTGAGCAGATCTGCCGTCCAATCATGTTTCATGATATGGCGCTGTCCTCGTATCTTCCTGCGACCGGATATTTCTGCTTTTGCAGCGGAATACCGGCTGTGTGTAACATGTTGAGCGCGCATGTCTTTCAGATTGAAACACTGCTTTCGCGAAACATATTTTAATTTTCAAAGCCCGATAAAAATTCTCAGCCGGAGCTGAGATTGACGGGTTTTTGAATATGTTTGATGGCGATAATATGCGCACAGGAACGTAAACAAGCCATGATTGAGCGCCGAACATCCACGAACAATAAAATTTATGGTTAACGCTTTGCTTCGATTGCATTAATCAATTAAGTATGTTTAGATACTTTTACGCAAAAGTTGCAGGCGTTTTATTGGGAAGCTGCCAATTGCATCTTATGCTTGAACTCCAGAATTTATGTCCGGACGATATTGTCCGTTCGCCGCCTGTTTAACAGGCGGTTTTTTCTTAACTGGACAAGGTTTTCAAGAATTTCACCGGAATGTTTCAGGCTTGCCTCACGCCTGCATATAAATGTGCGATGTAAAATGCCGCGACAAAACCGCTTTCCACTTTTACCGGAAGTGCTCTATGTTCCTGTTTGAGCGATAAATTCCGCAGACAGACCTTGTCGCATTGTGTTCCGACAGCACTCTGCCGATAAATGTGTAAATCATGATGAGGATAATATGCAGCAGCCGGTTAATGAAACCCGGACAGAGGATGACCGCGGACAAGGCGGTTCTCAGCCGGTCTTTAATATGCCGCCGGTGGTTGTGGCATTAATCGGTCTCTGTGCCGCTGTATATATTGTGCAGTTCTATCTGCTGAGCGATCCGCAATATATCTGGTTCCTGCTGAATTTTGCATTTATTCCGCAGCGCTTCAGTGCGTGGGGCGGCTTTACCGATATTACAGCATGGTTCACTGCAATCAGCTATTCCTTCATGCATGGCGGATTTGCGCATCTGGCGGTGAACAGCGTGTGGTTTGCCGCTTTTGGGTCGCCATTGGCCGGTCGTATCGGGACGCGTAAATTTCTGCTGTTCTGGATACTCACATCCATTCTGGCGGCATTCACCCATTATGCGCTTTATCCGGACAGCAATATCCCGCTTGTCGGGGCTTCCGGTGCAATATCCGGCATGATGGGGGCTGCGGCGCGTTTCGGTTTCCGTCGTGTTACTTATTATACAGGGACAGGACGGCAGGTACCTGCTTTCGGCGGGCCGCTATTGTCGGTGGCTGAAACCTTGCAAAACCGCACCGTTCTGACATTTGTCGGTTTCTGGCTGCTCATCAATGTGATTACAGGACTCTATGCAACGCCTGCCGGTGAATTGTCAGGCATTGCGTGGGAGGCACATATCGGCGGTTTTGTTGCAGGATTCTTCGGCATAGCTTTGTTGCTGCGCGGGCGCTCCTGAAGCTGCTTTGTTTTATCGCCTTCCGCGATTCTGTGTTAGACTGAATCAACGGTCACCAGTACACATGCTGCTCTTCCGTTCTTGTAACATTATGCAGTATTTTGTGTGCCGGTCAGCCGCCTGATGCCATAATCCTCTCTGTTTTCAGGAGGAAAATGTGATGTGTTTCATTATCGGGAGGAAATAATGACTGTACGCGCAATTCTGGAGCAGAAGGGCAGTGATGTTTTCACTGTCAGGTCAGATGCGAATCTGGAAACAGCAGCAAAACAACTCTCAGAGCACCGGATCGGTGCTTTGCTGGTTGATGACGGCAAGGGCCGATATACAGGGATTCTTTCCGAGCGGGATATTGTGCGCGCCTGCGCTAATCACGGAATACAGGCCTTGCAGCTGCCGGTTTCAAAAGCAATGACGACAAAAGTGCTGCATTGCAGCCCGCAGGACAATGTTCATTATGTCATGGAAATGATGACACGGCATCGTTTCCGCCATGTACCGGTGGTGAATGAAGCCGGTGATCTCGTCGGTATTATTTCGATTGGTGACGTTGTGAAGCGTCGTATTGAACAGGCCGAACAGGAAACGGCCGAGATGATTCAATATATCGCCACTGCCTGATTGCTGATTTTATAAAAAAGCCCTGCATTGAGTGATTCAGGAGAATGTCACGGTCAAAAGTGACACTCAGCGAATCCCCGATACAGGGCTTTGTTGTTCAAACTTGTTATTTGCTCAGGAAACGCTGGGCAGCATAAAGTGAAATTGCAGCGGCGTTCGAGACATTGAGCGATTTAATTGCGCCCGGCATATCAAGCCGTGCCAATGCGGTAACTGTTTCGCGGGTTTTCTGGCGAAGACCTTTACCTTCCGCGCCAAGCACGAGAGCAATCTTGTCGCCTTTGAGCGTGTGTTCCATTTCCTGAGGGCCTTCAGAATCAAGGCCGATTGTTATGTAACCCAGCTCATGCAGCTCCTGAATCGCTTCAGCAAGATTGCGCACTTCAATCTGGTCGATCATTTCCAAAGCGCCGGATGCTGATTTGGCCAGAACACCTGATTCCTGCGGGCTGTGACGGGATGTTGTAATCAAAGCATCTGCACCGAAAGCCACAGCCGAGCGCAAAATAGCGCCGACATTGTGCGGATCGGTGACCTGATCGAGAATCAAAAGCAGGCTGCCTTCTTTCAGATCCTGCAATTTACGCGGTTTAAGCGCTGCAGTTTCAATAAGAACACCCTGATGAACAGCGTCGGAGCCGGTCAGCGCATCAATATCGCGCGGCTCAACCATTTCAGGAGCGAGACGGGCAATTGTTGCTTCATCCAGCTCCAGACGGGCGAGGGCGTTTTTAGTGACCATCATACGGAAAATTTTGCGGCGCGGATTTTCCAGCGCGGCTTTTACCGTATGCAGGCCATAAAGACGGGTGATTCCGTCGCCCGCAGGCGTGCCTTTTACAGGTTTACGCTTAGGGAACCGGTTATTTTGCGAATTTTGTTCGCTGCCGCCGGATTTTTGATCACGAAACTGGCGCCGCAGACGCGCATAATGCGAATCTTTTGGTGTGCCGGAGGAGGAGCCGGATGAGTCCGGTGACGATTTTTTATCTTTCATGAGCGCTCTATACCGATTTTCCTGTCTTCAAGGTAGCATCTTTCCTTATTCACAGGCAGGAAAGTTTCATGATGCGAAAAAACTACCCCTGAAAAGCCCTATATTGTGGATGATTGATAAGCCTGTGAAAATTTTGTGCATTTTTTTCAAAAAGAGCTGTTGACTTATCAGGGTGTTATCGGCATAACCCGCCTCGTTCACAGCGACAAACGAGCCAAGCGCTACGGGGTCACAGTGAACGGAATGCCTAGTCGCTCAACTCTGCTTGCAGTGAGTTTCTGGAGGAGTGCCCGAGTGGTTAAAGGGGGCGGACTGTAAATCCGCTGGCTTAGCCTACGTTGGTTCGAAACCAACCTCCTCCACCACTGCCAGAGCAGGAGTTTAGAGTGCGCGGGTATAGCTCAATGGTAGAGCAGCAGCCTTCCAAGCTGAATACGCGGGTTCGATTCCCGCTACCCGCTCCAGATTTATTTCAGGGCGGTTTGGCGTGAGTAACTTGGCGGGCTTTGAATAAAGCTTAAGCCGGAAGCGAGTTGATAGAGTTCCGATCCGGTAGCGGGGCGGGGCTTTAGTTCTACTATATAATATCCTTGACTGTCAGGTCGTAGGGTAAGTTATATGGCAATTAAAATTGTTGCAGCGCATTAAATTAAGCGTTGTGGTGAAAGAGAGCGACAGCGATGGCAAAGAGCAAATTTGAACGTACCAAACCGCACGTCAATATCGGCACAATCGGTCACGTTGACCATGGTAAGACCTCGTTGACAGCTGCAATCACCAAATTCTTTGGTGACTTCCGCGCTTACGACCAGATCGATAACGCACCGGAAGAAAAAGCCCGCGGTATCACTATTTCGACCTCGCACGTTGAATATGAAACAGAAAACCGCCACTACGCACACGTAGACTGCCCAGGCCACGCTGACTATGTTAAGAACATGATCACCGGTGCTGCGCAGATGGACGGCGCGATCCTGG
>NZ_VZPG01000005.1 GCF_008801715.1 Pseudochrobactrum saccharolyticum
AATCAATCTCTCAATCTTTTCAGTGCTTTAACCAGCTAACCAATTCCTCAGTCAACCAATCTCAGGGGCGAAGCTCTCTGCCGCTAGCAGCGCCGCCGCCCTCGTTGTGTCGCTATATAGACCCCACTCTCCCAAACTGTCAACACGACTTTTCAAAAAAATTACACAAATCGCAAACTTTCTTTCCACAGGGAAAACTTTAAAAATTAAGCGAAAATTTACCCTCTTTTTCACCCTCGGAAAACCGGATTCGGCAAATCAGCAAGCCCGCGACAGACACATAGATTATGACTTGTGTTTGATACCCGCCCTACTCTGCGCTACAGATAGAGAGCAATAACATTATATAATGCAGGGAACACCGCTTACATGCTCACTAAAAAAGGGAAATACGGCCTCAAAGCAATGGTTCATCTGGCAGAAGCCACACAGGATGACCTTATCTCTGTTGGCGAGATTGCCAAGGCACGTAACATCCCGCGCAAATTTCTGGATAATATCCTGACAGACCTGCGCGTTGCAGGCTTTGTTCAAAGCCGCAAAGGTAAAGGCGGAGGCTTTTGTCTGGCCAAACCGGCCGATCAGATTTCAATCGGCAATATTATCCGCAGCCTTGACGGCCCTCTGGCCCCCCTCCCCTGCGCGAGCAAGACAGGGTATAAAGCCTGCGAGGACTGCATCGAAGAAGACTGTAAAATTCGCCGTATGATGCTGGAAGTACGTGAAGCCATCGCCAGCGTGCTGGATAAGCGCACACTGGCAGATGGCTATAGCGATTTGTAACGGGAATTACTGCAGGCAGGTCTTCAGCGATGTCGCCAGATTGCGGATCAGCTGCGGATAAAGTTCCGGTCCATCCTGAAGATCAGCCCCAAGCGGATCAAGTATGCCTGTTTTAGCTTCCGTTCCTTCAAGCACGGTCTTTACCAAAGCGGACTCAAATTGCGGTTCGGAGAAAACGCAGGTCGCCCCCAAGGACTTCACTTTGGTCTGAATTTCACGAATACGCGCTGCACCCGGCGCTTTTTCCGGATTGACCGTAATTGAGCCTGCCGCGGAAAGTTCGAAACGACGTTCGAAATACTGATAGGCATCGTGGAACACAATATAAGGCTTGGTGCGCACCGGCTCCAGCTCCGCCGCCACTTCTTTTTGCAGCGCATCAATCTTATCGGCATAGGCTGCCGCATTCGCCTGATATTGCTTGGCATGCTCCGGATCAGCTTTACTTAAAGCTTCCGCAATCGGCTCCAGCATCAGCTTGGCATTTTGCGGATCAAGCCAGAGATGCAAATCATCATGATGATGGTCATGCGCTTCACCACCCTCACCATGACTGTGCCCGCCATGATCATGCGGTTCAAAATTACCGCTTTCACGCGCAGACAGGATCTCAAGTCCCTTTACCTGATCCAGCCGTACAACTTCAACCTTAGAACCAAGAGTCTCTAATGGCTTTGTCAGATAAGTTTCCATTTCCGGCCCGACCCAGAAAATGACTTTTGCTTTTTCCAGTGCACCGGCATCAGACGGTTTCAGATTATAGCCATGCTCTGATGCAGCGCCTTTAACAATAAGATCCGGCTCCCCTGCCCCCTGCATAACAGCAGAGACCAGCGAATGAATTGGCTTAATCGAAACCACGACATCGCCTTTTTCCGCCGCAAGAACAGTATGCGAAGAAACAGACAACAAAGCAGATGCCAGCAAAACTCGGATAACAGACATAAAACCTCACAGAAATTGCTATTAATCACTGCCAGCGATTGAAATGACAGCATATCGGAACAATATGTTATAAAGTTACATTATTGCGTAATGCTATAACGTATGAGATAACTCGTGACAAGAGCAGGATCTGCTTTTCTATCATTCCGAAAGCGTACAATGCATCATCCATTATCAGCTGCCGCCAGCGGACAGACATCTGACATTCTTCTGCGCCTTGAAAATGCAGGGATTGAGCGGAACGGTCGCTGGCTTGTCCGCAACATTGATCTCACTCTGCATAAAGGCGAAATTGTTACGCTCATCGGCCCTAACGGCTCGGGGAAAAGCACGACCGCCAAAATGGCATTGGGCATTCATAAGCCTGATGAAGGTGCAGTGAAACGCGAGAAGTCCCTGACCATCGGCTATGTTCCGCAAAAAATCTCGATTGATCCGAGCCTGCCGCTGACAGTTGAGCGCATGATCCGCATGACTGCTCCTATAAGAACAGAAGCAATCGAAGCAGCTCTGCAACTTGCAGGCATTCCGCAACTCATCAAAGCACAAGTTGTCCATCTTTCCGGCGGCGAGTTTCAGCGTGTGCTGCTTGCCCGTGCATTTGCATGCAAACCGGATTTGCTGGTGCTGGATGAACCGCTGCAGGGTGTTGATTTTGCCGGTGAAGCCGAGCTTTACGAGAAAATTGCAAAGTTCCGCGATCAGACCGGTTGCGGTGTTCTGATGATCTCCCATGATCTGCATATTGTTATGGCCGCAACAGACCGCGTTGTCTGCCTGAACGGGCATATATGTTGCAGTGGTACGCCGGTTGATGTGGCGGCCAGCCCTGAATATGCGAAGCTTTTCGGATTGCGCACTCCGCGCGGCATGGAAATTCCGCCCTCGCTTGCAGTCTACACACATCATCATGACCATACCCATCTGGCTGACGGACGGGTGCAACATGCAGACGGCACGATAACCGATCACTGTCACCATGATGACGGCCATCATCATGAACACTGCGAAGACCATAATCACCCCCAAAGCGGTGGACACAATCATGCTTGATGACTTCTTTATCCGCGCCATGCTTGCCGGTATCGGCCTCGCTTTAATTACCGGCCCTATCGGTTGTTTTATTGTATGGCGACGCATGGCCTATTTCGGCGACACGATGGCTCACTCGGCGCTGCTTGGTGTTGGCCTTGCTATGCTGTTTGACCTGAATATTATGGTTTCCGTCTTTCTGATCGCTTTTAGTATCGCCATGCTGCTGGTCGTCCTGCAAAAACGCCACTCACTTTCAGCCGATTCATTACTGGGCATACTCTCCCACGCCACATTGGCATTCGGACTGGTGCTTGTCGCCTTCATGACATGGATCCGCTTTGATCTGATGTCACTGTTGTTCGGCGATATTCTCGCAGTATCCATATCTGATCTTATCGCCATTTACGCCGGTGGAGCGTTAATTCTTGCGGGTCTGATCAAACTCTGGCGACCACTACTGGCAGCGACCATCAGCGAAGATATTGCGCAGGCTGAAGGCCTGCAACCGGAGCTGCACCGCACATTGTTTATGATTTTGCTGGCGCTGTTGATTGCCATTGCCATGAAAATCGTCGGTATTCTGCTGATTACCGCTCTGCTGATTATTCCGGCAGCCACGGCGCGCCGTTTTGCATTATCGCCGGAGCAAATGGCCATCTATGCGGCTTTTATCGGTGCCTGCTCGGTTATTGCCGGTCTATTCGGCTCATTAAATTATGACACACCGTCAGGACCATCCATAGTCGTGGCTTCTGTGGTGTTTTTTGTTATAAGCTTGCTCCCATGGCAAAAACTCAAAGCATCTTTGCCGGTTGCGCGCGATAAGGAGACTTCATAATGACCGCTCATACGCATACAGGAACTGCATCTGCGGCAGCGCGCGCTCCGAAACTCACACGTAATCAGAATCTCGTATTGGAAGCGCTTGCAAAAGCTGAGTTCCCGCTCAGCGCCTATACAATTCTCGACCAGTTGCGCGAAGAAGGCTTCCGTGCCCCCCTGCAAGTCTATCGTGCACTGGACAAATTGCTCGAATACGGCCTGATCCACCGCCTTGAAAGCCTGAATGCTTTTATTGCCTGCGCCCATCCGCACCATCATGAGCACGGCCATCTGCATGGTATCGCAGCTTTTGCCATTTGCGATAAATGCGGTTTAGCTTCGGAATTTTCTGAGCCGGAAATCGAAGATTGCGTGCAGCACTGGACGCAGAAGAACCATTTTCATCCAACGAAAACCACTCTGGAAATTCGCGGTCTGTGCGCAAGTTGCGCGCATAACTGAGCAGGAATTATAGAACACCCCGCAAAAATGCGGGGTGTTTTTGCCAATCAGCCCTGTAAATGCGATGTATCCGGCAAAGGTATAATGCCAAGCGACATCGCCACCGCCACTGCAGATGTGCGGTTGGCACAACCCAGTTTGATCTTGGCATTTTGCAGATAGGTCACCACTGTCCAGCGGGCGATGCTGAGAATTTCAGCAATTTCACCGTCAGTTTTTCCGCGTGCGGCCCATTTGAGGCAATCAACCTCGCGTGGCGTCAGAGAAACCAGCGACTGAACTTCGCTCTTTTGTGATGAATAGTCGCTCACCGCGGATAATACAGATTCATGTAATTGCGCAGTCGCCTGTAAAAAATCCTTTTCCAGCAGACGGATCAGGTCTTCGGCATTGAGGTCGTTTTTGCCCTTTTTCGTATCAAACGCAAAAATAGTATGGGCATCCCCGCTGCCATTCAGCCGCTGTGTCACCATAATAAATGTATCGCCAAAATTATGCGCTCTCAAATCATCGACATAATTCTGCAATGCCGGTGTATTTTGTTTGTGACTGTAAATCTCTGTAATGCTGACACTATGAGGCAGCTCGGGATCAGACCATTTCTGATGAAAAAGCGGATCAATATCAAAATAACTTTTTGCAGCGTAATTCACGATCCAGTCTGCCGGAAATGTCGACACCACAGTCTTGATATTATCAGCCATGCCCGCATCCGCATGCTTAGGCGTAATATGCGTAATATGCTTGCAGGAAAGTTTTTTACGAACGGCGATATATGTTTCCAGAATAGATGAACAATATTCTTTGCCAAAGAAACTGTTTTGAAATTCCGGGAAATGGATAAATTCAAATTCCATGAAAAAATTCCGTTTTAAACACCTGTAATAATCAGCGAAATGAAAACATAAAAATCAAAGCGCATAAAAACGCGCGAATATGAAAATGATTCGAAAATAAACGCACATGATTTGCGCGCCTCTTCTCAACTAAGACATGAATGCAGCAAAAATACTATTTCAACGCGATGACGCAAATAAGATAAAACAACAGTGATCCGCTGCGACGAATCTCCGGTCATCCCCTCCCTCTGGAAACCGGCCCAAAACACTCTTCTGCAGAACTTAATAATTAAAAATCAGTGCCTTAAAATTAAGATTATTTCACCGCCAAACAGAATCTCATTATCCGGCACAGTTATTTTATTAAAATGTTTTTGTCACAATGCACAATTACCAACTAATTGCCCGCTCATACTATCCGGTTAACGACATTTGCGGCTAAGCCTATGAATCCTTTCTGATATTCAGAACCACGCCGCGCAGCCGGATTATCATCCGATAAAAATCAATATATTCAAGAGATTAAGTATATTGTTGTTTTTTATTCATTTCCTTCTCTCTAAACTGCAACATTCAATTGATTGCGATAAAAAAACATGGTTCACTTCTGCCCGGATAAAGAAAAACGATAGCTGTCATGGTACTTTCATATGACGCGCCTATCGAAAAAATGCGAGGATGCCTGAAAGCAGGCCTCCCGTAGCTTTAAGGGGAGTATGTCAATGCTTAACAGAACAACACGGCTGTTGTCCCTGACAACAGCGATCGCTTTTGCCGGCACCACATTATCCGTGGCAGCTCCGTCAGAAGAACTGATCGCCGCCGCGAAAGCAGAGGGTCAGCTGACCACAATCGCCCTTCCGCATGACTGGTGCGGCTATGGTGAAATCATCAAGAGCTTCAAAGACAAATACGGCATTCAGGTCAATGAACTGAATCCGGATGCAGGCTCCGGTGATGAAATCGAAGCGATCAAAGCGAACAAAGACAATAAAGGCCCTCAGGCGCCTGACGTGATCGATGTCGGCTTTACCTTCGGCACCACCGCGAAAAAAGATGGCCTGCTCCAGCCTTATAAAGTATCGACATGGGATTCGATCCCTGATGATGCCAAGGATGCTGAAGGTTATTGGTACGGCGACTATTACGGCGTATTGGCTTTCGAAGTAAACAAAGACATTATCAAAGATGCACCGCAGGACTGGGCTGATCTGCTCAAGCCTGAATTTGCCAATGCCGTTGCGCATTCCGGCGATCCGCGTGCATCCACACAGGCAATCCTGAGCGTGTATGCAGCCGGTCTTTCTCTTGGCGGCAAGCCGGGTGAAGAAGCAGCTCAGAAGGGTCTGGAATTCTTCCGCGACGTGAACAAGGCCGGTAATTTTGTACCTGTCATCGGCAAGGCCGCTTCATTGGCACAGGGCTCAACCCCTATCGTTATCCGCTGGGACTATAATGCTCTGGCAGACCGCGATACGCTGAACGGCAATCCGGAAGTTGAAGTTATCATTCCGAAAACCGGTGTGGTAGCCGGTGTGTATGTACAGGGCATCAGCGCCTATGCACCACATCCAAATGCAGCCAAACTCTGGATGGAACATCTCTATTCCGATGAAGGCCAGATCGGTTATCTGAAAGGCTATTGCCACCCGATCCGCTTCAACGCCATGGCAAAAGAAGGCAAGATTCCTCAGGAACTGCTCGACAAGCTGCCACCGGCAGAAGCTTACCAGAAAGCTGTCTTCCCGACTTTGGAAGAACTCGACAAGTCTCAGGCTGTCATCACCAAGAACTGGGATAGCGTTGTCGGCGCGAATGTTCAGTAAGCTGAACAGCTGAATGCTGCTGTTACGGGCGGCAACACCCGCCCGTAACAGGTTTTGCAATTTGCATTTTTATACGACACATATCATCATAAAAAATAACTCAGCCGGCACCGCAATCTGAACATTGCTGTATGCCTGCAGATTTCAGCACCTCAATCTGCGGAAGCCATCACCGACGCAGACGATAAAAAGCAAAAATCATATGAGCCTGTCCAGCAATGGCATAACATCTGACACGCCCCCTGTGCGACGCGCCAAGCGCCGTCTGCCTTTAGAGTGGCTCGGTGTTGCCCCGTTTTTCGCCTTCGCAATTCTGTTTCTGCTCTGGCCGACCATGTATCTGGTTGTCGGTGCATTTCAGGATAGTCAGGGTAATTTCACCCTGCAAAATATTATAGATCTGTTTGAACCCGGCATCATGAGCGCCTATTGGGTCTCGATCAAAATCAGCTTTGCCTCCGCTTTGGGTGGCGCTGTGATCGGTTCGTTCATGGCATGGGCGATTGTACTGGGCAAACTGCCTCGTTTTCTGCGCCCGACTGTGCTCACATTCTCCGGCGTTGCGTCCAACTTCGCCGGTGTGCCGCTGGCTTTCGCCTTTCTTGCCACGCTAGGCCGCACCGGTTTTGTCACGATTTTGCTGCGCGAATGGTTCGGCTTCAATCTCTATGCCACCGGTTTTAACCTGCTGAGCTTTTTCGGCCTGACACTGACCTATCTGTTCTTCCAGATTCCGCTGATGGTGCTGATCCTCACCCCTGCTCTGGACGGTCTGAAAAAAGAATGGCGTGAGGCTTCATCCATTCTAGGTGCCACGACATTCCAATATTGGCGCATGGTGGCCTTTCCGATTCTCTGGCCCAGCCTGCTCGGCACCAGCCTGTTGCTGTTCGCCAATGCCTTTGGCGCCATTGCAACAGCCTATGCGCTGACCGGTTCTTCGCTGAATATCGTACCTATCCTGCTTTATGCGCAGATTCGTGGTGATGTTCTGCACAATCAGAATCTCGGCTATGCATTGGCTCTGGGTATGATCCTGATTACCGGTATTTCCAATCTGCTTTATATCTGGCTGCGCATGCGTGCAGAACGGTGGCAGAAATGAAGCTGAAATATTTCATTCCAAAAACCCTCGGCGCATGGATCGCCTTTCTGATCGGCGCGATCTATTTTGTGGTGCCGCTGATCGGTACATTTGAATTTTCCCTGCGTATGCGCCGCGGCGAATATTCCTTTGATGCCTATCGTGTAGTGCTGACTGACCCGAATTTTCAGGCAACTTTCGGCTACTCCATCATGCTGGCAATCATGACGATTATTTTCGGCGTGTTGCTGGTCGTGCCGACAGCCTATTGGGTGCGTCTGCGCATGCCATATTTGCGCCCCGTCATTGAATTTATCACGCTGATGCCACTGGTTATTCCGGCGATTGTTATCGTATTCGGCTATTTGCGGATTTATAACTCGTCCTCATGGCTGCCATTTACAGGATCAACGCGTGCAACCGATATTCTGCTGATGTTCGGCTATGTGACTCTGGCGCTGCCTTATATGTATCGCTCGATTGATACGGCCATGCGCACGATTGATGTGCGTACGCTGACAGAAGCCGCGGAAAGTCTGGGCGCAGGCTGGCCGACCATTCTGTTCAAGGTGATTTTCCCGAATGTGCTTTCCGGCGTTATGAGCGGTGCGTTCATTACCTTTGCGATCGTCATCGGTGAATTTACGCTGGCTTCGCTGCTCAATCGTCCGGCTTTCGGCCCTTATTTGCAGCTTGTCGGTGCAAACCGCGCTTATGAACCGTCAGCACTGGCAATCATTGCCTTCGGCATCACATGGCTGAGCATGATTATGCTCCAGCTTGTCACCCGCTTCTCCAAATTTAAGACAGCAGGCAATTAAGTCATGGCTTTTCTCAATATCAATAATCTCAAAAAAAGCTTCGGCGCCAATACTGTTGTCCATGATTTCAGTCTGGCGGTTGAAAAAGGCGAGTTCATCTCATTTCTCGGACCATCGGGCTGCGGAAAAACCACCGTTCTGCGTATGATTGCCGGTTTTGAATCACCCGATCAGGGCGTGATCGAGATCAACGGTCAGGATGTGGTCGATCTCAAGCCGAATAAGCGCAATATCGGCATGGTGTTTCAGGCCTATGCGCTGTTCCCTAATATGACCGTAGCGCAGAATGTTGCCTTTGGTCTGCGGGTTTCAGGCAAGCCTAAAACCGAGATTGATGCAACAGTTAAGGAAATGCTTGAACTGATCCGCCTTGAACATCTGGCAGACCGCTTCCCTTATCAGATGTCAGGCGGCCAGCAGCAGCGTGTTGCTCTTGCCCGTGCTTTGGCAACAAAGCCGCAGGTTCTGCTACTCGATGAACCGCTCTCGGCACTGGATGCGAAAATCCGTATTTCGCTGCGCGAAGAAATCCGCGCCATTCAGCGTCAGCTTGGCATCACAACCGTATTTGTTACCCACGATCAGGAAGAAGCACTGTCTATTTCCGACCGGATCGTGGTGATGCATGAAGGTAAAGCCGATCAGATCGGCACGCCGTTTGATATTTACAACCGTCCGGCAACGCGCTTCGTGGCATCATTCGTTGGTACGCTGAACATGCTGGAAGCCCGTGTGGCAGACCCGCAGCAGAATAAAGCGGATCTCGGAGGAACGATTATCACCGTGCCGCAATCACTGGCATCTTACAACAAAGGTGATGCGGTCACTCTGGCTCTGCGGCCGGAAACCATCAGCCTTGATGCCTCCCCTGCCCGCGATAGCAGCGTTGAAGTCATTGTGCAGGATGTGCACTTCTTAGGCTCAGTCATTCGTACCCGTGTAACACTGGGTGCAAATCAGCTGTCTTTCGACAGTTTCAACAATCCGGCGGTGCGCCCGCCGCAGCATGGTGACAAAATCACTGTCCATTTTGCTGCACAGGATTTATTGGTTCTGGGCAAATAAAAATAAAGGCCGGACTTTTATCAAGTCCGGCCTTTTTCTTGTCCTGTGACAAGGTACAATTACAGCCCATCGCCCCAAGGGCCGTGAAAGTCGCCGTCTTTGTCGATTCTTTTGAAACCATGCGCCCCGAAGAAATCACGCTGCGCCTGAATCAAATTGGCTGAACCGCGCTTCTGGCGGAAACCATCAAAATAGCTGATCGCAGAGCTCAGTGCCGGTACCGGCACTCCGGCAGTCACCGCGGCAGCCACAACCTGACGTAGACTTTGCGCAGCCACGCTCATTTGCTCAACAAATGCAGGTGCCAGAAGCAGATTATCCACCTCACTCGCAGCAAAAGCCTCACCGATTTCATCCAGAAACTGTGAGCGGATAATACAACCGGCACGCCAGATCCGTGCAATCGTTGCTAAAGGCAGATTCCACTGATGCTCTTGTGAAGCTGCGGCCATCACTGCAAAGCCCTGCGCATAGGCCGCAATTTTTGCGGCCAGCAATGCCTGCTCCAGTGCATCAATAAAAGCCTGATCCGCCTTGATCGATCCTGTCTGTACCGGCTCGCCATAGACATTTGCCAGTTTTTGTCGTTGTGCAATCAGGGAGGATATCGAGCGTGCAGCAACCGCCGCTTCAATACCTGTTGCCGGAACACCGAGAATCTGGCTTTCAATTGCCGCCCAGCGTCCGGTACCCTTTTGCCCTGCAGCATCCAGAATAATATCAGGCACCGGCTTTCCGGTTTCAGGATCAAGCGCTTTCAACACTTCTGCCGTAATCTCGATGAGATAAGAATTCAGAGCGCCTGTATTCCATTTTGCAAAAATCGGCGCGATTTCTTCCGCCTTCAAACCGCAGACATCACGCAAAATGCCATAGATTTCCGCAATCATCTGCATATCGGCATATTCAATACCGTTATGAATGGTTTTGACGAAATGTCCCGCACCATCCGGCCCCATACGGGCACTGCATGGTTCGCCTTTATAACGCGCGGCAACCGCATCCAGTATCGGCTCAATCCGCGCATAGGCTTCAGGCGTACCACCCACCATCATTGACGGACCGTTACGCGCACCTTCCGCACCACCGGAAATGCCCATACCGACAAAAGTCGGATCATTTTCGCCGAGAGAATTCAGGCGGCGCACCGTATCGCGGTAATCGGAATTGCCGGAATCAATAATGATGTCGCCTTTTTCCAGAAAGGTCTTGAGCTTGGCCATTTCCGTATCAACGGGGCTGCCTGCTTTAATCAGCATGATAATCGGGCGCGGCCTGGCAATATTCTGGCTGAGCTGCTCCATGGTTGCACAGGGAATAATGCGTTCCTGCAACTCACCGCTGGAAGCATAAAACTTTTCTAATACCGGCGCTTCACGGTCATAAACTGCAACCCGATATCCTTTTTCAGCAATATTGAGCGCCAGATTAGAACCCATGACGCCAAGCCCGATCAGTCCGATATCTGCCAGTTGCATTCTGTTTTCCCTATATGTGAACTATCCGGCAAAATAGCCGGAGCATAATTCTTCGTTCTATATAGGTATGCTATTCAAAACCGGTTTCAACTGAAAGCAGAGACTGACAGCTGAAACCGGTTATTTTTCTTTAAATTCCGCTCTATTCAAACAGCAATGGCCTGACGGTCAGCAATCAGCTTGCCGGTAGCAGTCAGCACACCGGATGCACCGTCCAGATAGTTTTCTTCCAGCTCCAGTGCCAGAAAACGGTGACGTTCCACAGGCCCCGGCATAGCCAGATCAGCCATTTTATTGCCGGTAAAACCGAAACGGCCATAATATTCCGGATCGCCCACCAGCAAAATCGCCTTATGACCAAGCGCCTGCGCATTATGAATAGCCTGACGCATCAAAGCGGCGCCGACACCCCGCCCCGCATAGATTGTCTCAACCGCCAAAGGTCCCAGCAGCAAAGCAGGCACAGCTTCTCCGCCGGCTTTTTTACCGGCAGAAATATGCCAGAGCCGGACACTGCCGATCATTACGCCATGCGCATCGCGGGCAATCAATGCCAGCCCATAAGCAGGCACGCGTTTACGGCGTAGCTTTTCCGATGATTTGCGCTTGCGTCCCTCGCCCATCACACGGTCGAGCAAAGCCTCACGCGCGCTGCTGTCCGCAGGCGTTTCATGCGCAATACTAAACGAGACCGGTGCCGGAGCAGTGATTTGCGCGGCTGACAATTCAGCCGTGGTTCCGGCCGCAACAGAAGAAGCAGACATCAGCGTGAACCTTAAAGCATTTGCGTGAAACAAATGCGCTAAAACAAAGCGGTAAGGGGTATTGTTTCCTCACACAGATGTATGAGGATAAACACAAAGCAAAAATCTTATGTGACAAGACCGGTGGAATTCTTCCACCGGTATCATTCGCAATGTGATGCTGAATATGCGTCCCTGACGAGACGCATATCAGTATCAGATCACATAGGAGCGCAGCGGTTCAAAACCGTTAAACGCAACAGCCGAATAGGTTGTTGTGTAAGCGCCGGTGCCTTCGATCAGCACTTCATCACCGATGGTCAGCGAGACCGGCAGTGGATAAGGTGCCTTTTCATACATCACATCGGCGCTGTCACAGGTCGGGCCTGCCAGAACGCAAGGTTCCAGAGTATCGCCGTCACGCGGAGTCACGATCTGATAACGGATCGCTTCATCCATGGTTTCAGCCAGACCGCCGAATTTACCGATATCGAGATAGACCCAGCGATTGTCATTGTCAGCTTTGCGGGAAACCAGAACCACTTCGGTTTTGATGACACCGGCATTGCCAACCATGCCGCGGCCTGGCTCGATGATGGTTTCCGGCAGACGATTGCCGAAATGACGGCTCAGCGCGTCGAAAATAGCTTCGCCATAGGCCTGTGCAGTCGGGATATCTTTGAGATAACGGGTCGGGAAACCACCGCCCATATTGACCATGCGCAGGTTGATGCCTTCTTTAGCCAAAAGATCAAACACGCCTTTGGTATCGGCCAGAGCACGATCCCAAGCGGTCAGATCAGTCTGCTGCGAACCGACATGGAACGATACGCCATAGGCATCCAGACCCAGCTGATGGGCTGCACGCAGCACATCAACAGCCATTTCCGGAACGCAGCCGAATTTGCGCGACAACGGCCATTCAGCACCTTCACCATCGGCCAGAATACGGCAGAACACGCGGGAACCAGGAGCCGCACGGGCAACCTTTTCCACTTCTGCAACGCAATCAACAGCATAGAGGCGAATGCCATATTCATAGGCGCGTGCAATATCGCGCTCTTTCTTGATGGTATTGCCATAAGAAATGCGGTCAGGTGTTGCACCGGCATTGAGTGCCATTTCAATTTCCGCAACCGAAGCTGTGTCGAAGTTCGAGCCCATGGAGGCGAGCAGCGACAGAATCTGCGGTGCAGGATTTGCCTTTACCGCATAGAAAATGCGCGAGGCCGGCAGAGCCTTTTCAAAATGTTCATAATTTTCACGCACAATGTCGAGGTCAACGACAAGGCAAGGGCCTTCCGGACGTCGGGTGGCGAGAAAGTCGATAATGCGCTGTGTAGCCATCCTGATCTCCTGAACTGCAATAAGCAGTAAAAAGCCGCATCTTCATATCATTTGCGATGCGAAAGCCTGCCCCCGTGCAATGACGCACAAGGTTGAGCATGGTTTCAAAGGACTGATGAGCAAATACCTGCGCATACACGCATCAAAAGCCATCAGAGGGACAAACTGCCTTACGGCAAATATGAATCAGCTCTTCGCGCAACCGGCCTTTGGAGATGCAGGAAACACGGAACAAATACATATGCAGATGGATCAACGCCCTGAATTTAGCGTTTTTCCGCTTTGTCTGCCTTGGCTTGGAATGGGAAAAACCCGGTTCCGCACTTAGGGCAATGAGGGTGTGCCTCTTTGAGTTCCCGACCTGTGGAGAGCCGGAAGACACCAGAAAGGCCCGCACCGTCGTTGCTTCAAGGTGTCCTTGATCCATGGTTGGCCATCAGATCAACTGGAGCGGTTAGGTCCAGGTTACCGTACCGGTCTATTCTCCATTCAGAATACCGGCGGACACCCACAGGCACGTGCGACTTTGGGCAAGCGCGATATAAGATGATTTATGTGTCCACACAATGACAAATTTGCGCCGGTTTGATTTTTTTTGGTTAATAAATCACTTCTTTATTCAAAATACGGCGCAGTGCTTTATGTAGATGATAAAAACAGGTGTCTTATTGATTGCAATGCAGCGAATCACTTTGATATTTCTGAGACATTTTGAATATTCAGGATCGCGATATATGGTGCGGTTTAGTCGCTGATCTGGAGGACAGAGCTTATGGACACACTCACACGGATGCGTGCTTTTATTGATGTTGTGGAGGCCGAAGGCTTTTCCGCAGCTGCGCGCAAAATCGGTCGTTCCAAAGCCCTTCTGTCCAAATATGTCCGCGAGCTGGAAGATGATCTGGGCGTGCGGCTACTGAACCGTACAACTCGGCAATTTTCACTCACCGAGAGCGGCCACACTTATTATCACCGCGCAACGGAGATTCTGCGTGAGCTGGATGATCTGCAAGACTCCATCTCCGAGAGCAGCGGCGATGTGCGCGGCAAGATCAAACTGACAGCACCGCGCAGCTTTGCTGATGCCTCACTGGGCATGTCACTGATTGATTTTTGTGCTGACCATCCGGAGATTGCGCTGGATATCCACCTTGATGACCGGTTTGTAGATCTGGTTGAGGAAGGCTTTGACCTTGCCATCCGCATCACCCGCTTGCAGGATTCATCGCTGATCGCCAAAAGGCTGAGCGCATTTCACACTGTTGTCTGCGCCTCGCCTGATCTGATCGCACGGCTGGGCATGCCGGAAACACCGGAGCAATTGCGGGAAATGCCCTGCATTATTGATACCAACAGCCGTTCCCGCAATAATTGGCAGTTCCGCAATCAGGACGGCTCGATGATGACAGTCGCCATCCGCGGCCCGCTGGAGGTCAACAGCCCGCTCACCACCATGGCAGCGACTGTCAAAGGTCTGGGCTTCAGCGTTCTGCCGCGTTTTGTTGCTGATGGTGAGTTGAATAAAGGCACACTTGTGCCGGTGCTCCTAGATTATATGCTTAATGACGGCGGCATTTATGCCGTTTACCCGCACCGTACCTATCTGCCTGCCAAAGTGCGTCTGCTGGTGGATTATCTCGCCAAATGGTTCAAAGATAATCCGTGCAAAGAGCTGACCAATGACGAGGCGTAAAACCCGTAGACTGTCGTCGTAGTTTTGCCTCACTCATTCTCCAAATTCCGAACCAGCATTGACCGCTCAAAAGAGTGATTTTCGTTTCCATGACCAGCAGCAAAAACAAGTCTTTACTGAATGTCCTCGGCCTGACCTGTCTCATGACAGGGCTGGGTGTTGTCGCGGCATCAGCGCATCCGCATGTTTTTGCCGAAGCCCGTCTGGAAATCACAATCACACCGGATCGTTCCGTTGAGAAACTGGCGCATGTCTGGCGCTTTGACGACCTGTTCTCGTCAACCGTATTGATGGAGTTCGACAAGAAAGGCACGCTGAAACTCGACAGCGCCGAGTTGAATGAACTCAGCACAACAATCGACACTTCTATTGCCGAGTATAAATATTTTCAGACAGTTACGCAGGATGGCAAAGATATTGCCATGAACAAGCCTGAGCATCTGATTGCCGATCTGCCGGATAATCAGCTGATTGTTCTGTTTGAAAGTAAGCCGGAAAAACCGTTGAAACTGGAACCCGGGCATAAAGTCAGTTTCGGCGTCTATGACCCGACTTTCTATACGGCAATTGATTATCTGAAAGACGAAGATCTGGTAGTGAAGGGCATGCCATCCGGCTGCAGTTCTGCTGTTGTGCGCCCTGATCCCGATGAGGCGCTTGCCCAAAACCAGCAAAGTCTGACACAGGCATTCTTCGACGAAGCCGCGGCGATGACCAATGACGTGTCAAAATTCTTCGCAACCCGAATAGAAATCACCTGTAAATAACAAGTCACCGGCCAGCGCATAAGGATTGGCCAAAATTCAAATTTGTTACGTTATATCATCAGAGGCATTCCGGCATGAACCACGCAAAGCAACACACTCTTACTCTACCCCCGTTAAGAGCCTGTGCTTTGCTGCTGACCATATGCACCTGCCTGTTATTTGTGCTTCACAGTCAGGCATGGGCACAGTCTTCACTGGGTATCGGCGCCAGTGAAGTCACATTGCAGCCAACCGGCCCGTTTGCAAAGCTGATATTGTGGATTAATGCCGAGCAAAAACGTTTCTATCTGATGATGACCACAGCACTGAAAGCGATGAAGGATGATCCGTGGGCTGCGTGGACATTGGTCAGCCTGTCTTTTCTCTATGGTATTTTGCATGCCGCCGGCCCCGGCCACGGCAAAGCAGTGATCTCATCCTATATGATTGCCAATGAAACAGCTTTGCGACGCGGAATTTTTCTTTCCTTCGTCTCATCCGTTTTGCAGGCACTGTCCGCTATTTTTCTGGTCGGCATGGCATGGTTTGTGCTGCGTGGTATCGGCATTTCAATGGGAAAAGCAGGACGCGGCATGGAAATAGCCAGCTATGTGCTGGTCATTCTCTGCGGGATTTATATCATCTTCCGCAAGCTTCGCTCAAAGCCGCAACGTGCTCCTGCAATAGCGGTTGAAACAATTGCACCGGCTCCCGTCTGGCAAGGTTCACTCTCAGCCTCGGCAACACAAAAACCATCGGCATTGAACACATCCATGCGGCTTAAATATCAGCCTGCCAATGCAAAACCGGCTGTCTTTGACCATGAGTTTTCAGGGAATGGTGCCAATTGCACAGCCTGCGGCCACAGTCACCTTGCTGATCCGTCCACTCTGAGCGGTGATTTCAACTGGAAAACCGCATGGGCAGCGATTATTGCCGTCGGCATCCGTCCCTGCTCCGGCGCGATTATCGTGCTGACATTTTCAATGCTCAACGGTCTGATGCTGGGTGGTATTCTCTCTGCTTTTGCCATGGCATTCGGTACTTTCATCACCGTTGCCTTGCTGGCAACACTGGCTGTCACCGCTAAAAATACGGCGCTGCGCCTGGTCAAGAATCCGCTGATGTCAGCACGTTTGCAAACGGCGATTGAAATCGCCGCTGCATTATTCATCATTCTGACAGGCGTGCTTCTGCTGATTGCTGCCCTCAGCTGATTAATCTTTGTGGTGTTTTCGCTGTGATTTCGCCCGCAGCCAGAACACCACAAAAAAGGCCATCACAAAAACAACAGCAATCAGCGCCGCCAGCACATGGCTGTAAGGCCCGACCGCCAGCATAATGATCGGCATGGAATAAAACAGCGCGCCGAAAACCACCATAATCAGTGCGGCGGCTATAGCGGAATTGCGCGTATCCTTCTTATTCTGCTGTGTGGATGCCATGCGCTTATCTCCGGCCTGTATCGGCGTAGAAGCTTTCCAGCTTTTTGATCTGCTGTCCGTTCGCGTCAAAATTGTCAGGAGCGAGCCAGTTTTGGTAAGCCTGTTTCAATGCAGGCCATTCACAGTCGATCACCGAATACCATGTAGTGTCACGGTTTTTGCCTTTAACAATCAGATGCTGCCGGAAAATACCTTCAAACTGAAAACCGAAACGCTCCGCCGCACGCTTTGACGGCAGATTGTCATTATTACATTTCCACTCATAACGGCGGTAACCGAGCTCATCAAAAATATATTGCATGAACAGATACTGGGCTTCGGTCGCAGCCGGTTTGCGTGAAATCAGCGGCCCCCAATAGATATTACCGATTTCAATACTGCCATTCTCGGCATCAATGCGCATCAGCGCCTGACGACCGGCAATTTTACCTGTCGCCTTGTCAATCGTGACGAAAAACATAGTCGTCTGGCTTGCGGCGGATTTCTCCAGCCATGGCCGCATCTCTTCGAGAGTTGAAGGCACTGTATCAAACAGCCATGTGAAACGGCTGTCCGCATCGGCAACGCTTGACGCCTCAAACAGCCCCTGCCCGTGTTTTTCAACACTCAGCGGCTCCAGCCGCACAAACTGCCCTTCAAGAACTTTGCGCTCAGGAACAGGCCGCGCTGTCCACTCTGACAAGTCCTGCATAATCATTCTCCTCTTCCTCAAAAGGAAATGACCATATTTTATGCAGATTGCAAACTGATTTCACTTTGCTGCAGTCTTGCGGCACTGCGATCTATCGACACTGCTTTGATAAGTGCAAAAACCTGCTCGCCGGTTTTCAGATTGAGATCCTGCACAGATTTGCGCGAAATACGGGACAATAATTGTACATCACCCAATTGCAGGCGCAATTCCGCAAACGGCCCGTCATCGGTTGAGATTGCAACAATCGTTACCGGAAAAATATTGCGGATACTGATATCCACCGGCGCAAAGCGCGACAGAGATACATCGCGCGAGCGGATACGCAGACGCACTTTCATCCCCGATTGCAATGCATGGTCTGTCAGCTGAAAATTATGTCCGCCAATGGCAATGTCAGCCATGGCATAGGCATCATCACTGCGGGTGACTTCCCCTTGCAAAAGCACACTGGTCGTATCGCCCGTACCATCAATCTGGCTGAAAATATCAAACACTGAACCGCTTTCCCGTACCCGTCCCTGCTCCAGCAGCACAAGCGTATCCGCCAGCCGCGCGACTTCATCCACCTCGTGGCTGACAAAGACAATCGGCAGCCCGCTCTCGTCACGCAGACGCTCCAGATAAGGTAAAATTTCCTGACGCCGCGCATGATCCAGCGATGACAGAGGCTCATCGAGCAGCAGCAGGCGCGGTGCCGACAGTAATGCCCGCCCGATCGCCACACGCTGTTTCTCACCGCCGGACAATTGATGCGGCTTGCGCTGCAATAAAGCGCCGATGCCGAGCAGCTCGGTTATTTCCTCAACCTTACGCTCCGGCTCACGTTTACCTGCCCATTGCGCATAGGTCAGATTGCGCAAAACACTGAGATGCGGAAACAGACGGGCATCCTGATAGACATAGCCGATATGGCGTTCTTCAGGACGGAGATTGATGTTTCTGGCGCTGTCAAACAGCACCAGATTGCCAACGGCAATACGTCCTTCCTCAGGGCGCAGCGTTCCGGCAATCATGCGCAGCAAAGTGGTTTTACCGGCACCGGACGCACCGAACAAAGCTGTAACGCCGGTCTCCGCACGAAAGGCCGCCTCAACGCGAAACCCGCCATTGCCGCCTTTTACATTGAAATCAAGGGTATTGAAGCTGATTTGATGTGTCATTTGCCAGCTCCGCTCAACCGGCGCTGCAACCATTCGGACAGCACCACCGCCAGCACAGACAGCACGACGGAAACCAGAATAAGCTTCAGGGCAGCGGCATCACCGCTCGGCGTTTGCATCAGCGCATAAATCGCCAGCGACAGGGTTTGCGTTTCACCCGGAATATTCGAGACAAAGGTAATTGTAGCGCCAAATTCGCCGAGCGCTTTGGCAAAACCCAGCACACTACCGGCAATAATGCCCGGTATCAGCAAAGGCAGCGTCACAGTCATAAAGGCTTTGATGCGCCCTGCTCCCAAAGTGCGGGCAGCTTCTTCCAAGCCCCTGTCAATATTTTCAATCGCCAGCCGCATCGGGCGGATCAGCAATGGCAGTGCCATCACACCGGCAGCCAAGGCTGCCCCTGTCCAGCGGAAAGCGAAGGTAAAATCAAACCATTGCAGCAGCAAACTGCCGATAGCGCCGCGCGTACCAAACAGCACCAGCAGAAAATAACCGGTTACTACCGGCGGCAGCACCAGCGGCATTGTCAGCACCGCCTGTAACAGGCTTTTGCCGGGGAAATTATAGCGTGCCAATATCCACGCAAAACCAAATGCAACCGGCAAGGCTCCGAGGATAGCAAGCCCTGCTATCCTCAAAGACAAAGCGATAATTTCCATTTCCGGCATTGCCATCAGTCAGATCAGAGCCTTATTTTGCTTCTGCCGCAGGCACAAAGCCCTTATCGGCAATGATTGCCTGTCCGGCATCGCTGCGCAGGAATGCAAGAAATGCCTTGGAGTTTTCGTCAGACTTGCCGACCAGTGCCGCAGGATAAAGAATTGGCGCGTGGCTTGATGCAGGGAAGCGGTAAACTTCTGTCAGTTCAGGCACCTGTGCACGATCCGATGCATAAACAATACCGGCTTTCACTTCACCGCGGGAAACATATTGCAGCGCTACGCGCACATTTTCCGCGAAGACCGCATTGGCAGACACATCACCCCAGATGCCGAGTTTTTCAAGTGCTGCCTTGGCATATTTACCGGCAGGCACATTTGACGGATCGCCCATGGAGAAACGGCCGGCTTTGAGGATTTCCGCAGCTTCTGCCGGTTTTGTATCTTTGGCACCGGCGATAACCAGCGCATTACCGGCAATCACAGCGCGGCTGTCATTATCGATCAGCTTGCGTTCCTGCACATAATCCATCCAGTCGAGATCGGCTGAGATGAAAATGCTGGCTGGCGCACCGGCTTCAATCTGTTTCGCCAGCACAGAGGAAGACGCATAGGATGCGGTTACTTCCGCACCGTTTTCAGCCTTAAATTTCTCTGCTGCCGTATCAATCACATCTTTCATGCTGGCCGCAGCAAATACGACAATCTTCTCTGCCGCTAAAGTTGGCAGGGCAGTTCCGGCAAGCAGGCCAAATGCAACAACAAATCTGATCATGATATCCCTCAATATTTTCAATCATTATATTTCATCATGCATAACGATTCCTGCCTTATGCTTCAAGCAAATAAAAAAGGCCCTCCGAAGGGAGAGCCTTTTGCAAATGAGGACGGACTAGAAATCAGTCGCCGATATGCTGTTTGGCACCGCGCTCTTTCGCCAGCAGAACCTGACGCTGGCGCTCGGCATAGCGGGCACGGTCAGAATCACTGCGCTCATGATAGCAAGTATCGCAGGAAATACCTTCCTGATAGAATTTCGACAATTTACCCTCTGGCGTTACCGGATTGCGGCAGGCGCGGCAGAGTTCCACATCGCCTTCCACCAGACCATGACCAACAGAAACACGCTCGTCAAAAACGAAGCATTCACCTTCCCAGCGTGTATCTTCCGCAGGCATATCTTCGAGATATTTCAGAATGCCGCCTTTAAGGTGGAAGACATCATCAAAGCCCAGACCTTTTACAAAAGCCGTTGCCTTCTCGCAGCGGATACCGCCGGTGCAGAACATGGCAATCTTCTTGCCTTCCAGCTCATCGCGGTGGTCTTCAACCCATTGCGGAAACTCGCGGAAAGTCTTGGTTTTCGGATCAATCGCGCCTTTAAAAGTGCCGATGGCATATTCATAATCATTACGCGTATCGATGAGGATCGTGTTCTCATCATCGATCAGCGCATTCCACTCCTGCGGCTGCACATAGGTGCCGACGCTCTGCAACGGATCAATCCCGTCCACACCCATGGTCACGATCTCTTTCTTGAGACGGACTTTCATGCGGTTAAACGGCATCTGGCTAGCTGTTGAATATTTCAGTTCAATATTCTGCTCACGCAAGGCAGGAATAGCTTCAATGAAAGCAATCAGCGCGGCAATGCCGGACTGTGTTCCGGCAACAGTGCCGTTCAGTCCTTCAGCAGCCAGCAGCAACGTGCCTTTGATACCCTGCTCATCACAAAGCTCAGTCAGCGGTGCCTGATAGGCTTCAAAATCCGGAAAACGCGCAAAACAATAGAGCGCAGCAACAGTGAAATGTGCTTCACACATAAATAAACCTCAATAGCTGGTCGCCTCGCAAAGGCGCTGCCGTGATATTCCGCCTGAGCACCCTGAGGGTCAGTCAGACAGCCGAAAACAGATTAATCTGCTTGCCTGTGCTCTAACGCCGCTGCGGAGCAATTTCAAGATCAGCATCAAATTTTGCTGCCACGAAGCGAGAATCTATCCCCGCCCTCACTACGCATGACACAGTGCAAAGGGTATATCAGTCAGGAGAGAGTGCCATGTTTCGCGCAGAAATCAGAATGCTGTTTTCAGAAGCAGGACAAGCGCATCATCTCGATCCCGCAGCCCTTGTCGCTGTCGCACAGACAGAAAGCAGTGGCATTGTCACCACACGAATCCATGGCCGTGATGAACCACTGATCCGTTTTGAGGGGCATTATTTTGATAAACGCCTCAGCCCTGCCGATCAGGCAAAAGCCAGAGCGCTGAAGCTCTCCTCTCCCCGTGCCGGAGCCACTCCCAATCCGGCGGGCCAGGCGGCACGCTGGCAAATGCTGGACAAAGCCTGCCGCATCAACCGCGATGCCGCTTATGAATCCACATCATGGGGTGTCGGACAAGTTATGGGTGCCCATTGGCATTGGCTCGGTTATGTGTCCGTTGCTGAAATGGTTGAAACTGTACGCAGCGCCGTGCCGGAGCAGATTGAGCTGATGAGCCGCTTTATCGTCTACAGCAATCTGCGGGATATTCTGAACAAGCACGACTGGCAAAAATTCGCATATAGCTATAACGGCCCGCTCTATGCCAAAAACCGCTATGACCGGAAACTGGCTCAAAACTATGCGCTGTATCAACCCTTGTTTCCCGCCTTCATCACTCCTGAAGAATGAACAGCATAGACAAAATATCTTTGGAACGTTAAATCGATTATAACAATAATTCCGAGGGTGAGATGTCGCAGAAAACCGAAAGCCTGATTCCCGTCATGACGGGACAAACCGTCATCCCTGTTCTGCTGGTTGATAAAGCAGCAGATGCCGTGCCACTTGCACGCGCTCTGGCAAAAGGCGGTCTGCCTGCCATCGAAATTACCCTGCGCACCAGTGCGGCACTGGATGCTATCCGTGCTGTGGCAGAAGATGTGCCGGAAGCCATTGTCGGCGCCGGAACCATCCTCAATGCCGCCCATTATGAGCAGGCTGTCGCCGCCGGTTCAAAATTCATCGTCAGCCCCGGCGTAACAGATGCCATTCTGAAAGCCGCAGATAACAGCCCTGTTCCTCTGCTGCCGGGTTGCGCAACAGCAAGCGAAGTGATGAGCCTGCGTGAGCGCGGCTATACTCATGTGAAATTTTTCCCTGCGGAACAGGCAGGCGGCGCGGCCTATCTTAAAGCCCTGTCCTCCCCGCTTGCCGGTACCTTCTTCTGCCCGACAGGCGGCATCAGCCTCAGCAATGCCATGAATTATCTCACCCTGCCGAATGTGCTGTGCATCGGCGGCTCATGGATCGCTCCCAAAGAGCTGGTCAATGATGGCAAATGGGATGAAATTACAGCACTGGCAGCCGCAGCCGCCGCGCTCAAATCCTGATCAACATTAAAATTCAGGCAATAAAAAAGGGAGCTCAAAGCTCCCTTTTTTTCATTCTTTTACCGATCAGTTGATCTTAGAGAATTTAGCAATCGGAATGAAAGTCACAGCATTGCCTGTAAAGCGGTTTGCATTACCGGCAGGCAGGTCTTTCTGGAAGCCGGCTGTGTAAACAACGGTTGGTGCCTGACGCATGGCATCATTCCGCAGAACCGGATTGGACACCGGTACAACCTTGGCTACAGGCTCATTCGAAATCGCAACTTCTGTCGCGGCATCGGCAGGCTGCAGCACTGCATTGGCAGCCGCTTTTGTAACTGGGCGATCTGAGCGACCGGCTTTAGCGGTTGTCCGTACAGCGTCAGCACCAGTTGCTGCGGCAGTATTCTCGCTGTTTACGACCGGACGGGAGGACGGACGGCTGTTGCGTGTATCCTGTGGCATAACCATAGCCACCTGCTGTTCCTGAGCCTGCGGACGCGGAGCAGGAATAGATGCAGTGTGGTCACTATTGCTCAGCAGATCAGCAATCGCATCCTGACCGGCTTCAGCACGGGCAACGGAGACTTCCTGAGCCTGTGTTGGACGTGTTGCCGGAACAGCAGCGGCCAGAACGGTATTGATCGCCTGTCCTGCGCCCTGCGGACGCTGTACCGGAACCGGCACATATCCGCTCAGCATAGCACCGGTATTTGCAGTTGTGTCAGCTGCAACCAGCGCGGCAATCTGGTCATTGGCAGGCTGGGCCGGTGCGGAAGGCGCACCTGTGGCACCCGCAAAAGCCTGCGCTTCAAGTGTATTCGGCGGTGGCGGCGCCATAGCCAGCAGCACTTCGGCTTCCGACTGCGGACGCTTCACCGGAACCGGCACAGCAAAAGCCATTGCCGCCTGTGCATCCGGTGTCATTTCCACACCGGCCGAAGGGCGCGGTGCATTCAACGGTACCGGTGCATCGCGGGCAGGCAAAGCAGCAATCAACGCTTCCTGCGGCACCTGAGGCTCAGGCTGTGCAGGTACAGCACGGTTCGGCACTGCCGGTACCGGAGCCTGACGGGCAGGAACTGCGGCAGCAGGTGCTGTACGCGCCGGACGGGCAGTTGCTACAGCACGGCTGGAGCTTTCACCATTATCTTCTTCTTCATCCGCACCGCCGCCAAACAACATACCGAACAGAGATTTGCTCTTCGGCTTGGCAGAAGCCATCTGGATTGTACCGCCATTGGCCTTACGGGCTTCATAGGCAGCAAGCGCCTGTTCATAACCCGGCAATGGCTTGCCATCGGTCGGAACGTGAATTGTTTTACCGTCAGGGAACACAGCCAGCAATTCGCGGCGGCTCAGGCGCGGCCAGTGACGCACACTGCCGACGTCAAGATGCACAAATGGCGAACCGGAAGTCGGATAATAACCAACGCCGCCGATCTGATAGCGCAACGCAGTGTCACGCAGCTTTTTCAGCGGAACACCCGGAATGAAAAAATCCATCGCCTTGCCGAGCGTATGCTGGCTGCTTTTGGCAACGCCGCGGGTACGCGAACGCAGCATGGAGTTCGTCGCCGGCGAACGATAGGCGGAAACAACAGTAATATAATCGCGGCCACCGGCGGTCTGATAGACCTGCCAGACCAGATCAAACAAACGCGGGTCCATCTTGGTCGGCTCGTTGCGGCGCCAGTCGCGCAGGAAGACATTCAGCTTCTTCAAACCATCCGGCAGATAGCGGCCGTTTTTCTTGAACGTGATTTCTGCACGTTCACCGGTATGCACAAAATGCAGCTTCAGTGTACGGGTTTCGGCTGCAGCCTGAGACGGCGCGAAAGCTGTAACAGCCGTGAAAACAAGTGCCAGCTGCGCGCTGAGTTTAAAAACTCTGCCTGCCCAGCCCGCCAGTTTAGATGTTTTGCTGTTTTCCAATTTCGAATGCCTTACCGTTTACAGTCACGCTATTCAGATGAATATCGGATTTAATGGTTAATAGACACTTATTGAACAGACAATGAGTTTTCAGCATGACAAAAAAAACGCATTCGGGAAGGACTTTCCATCATGGTAAAGAGTTTATGAACAGATTTTACAACCTGAGGAAGCATGATTTTATCTATACACGCGCCCAGCGTCACGAACAGCACTCTGTGGCATATATGCACCATCTGATTGAAAATATTTAATTTTCAGGGCAAATAGTGCGATATTTCGCGGTTTTCGGCACCTGAAAAACAAAGAACACCAATCAGAAAATTCATATAATATTTCAGCAGTATAATAGGCCTTAAGCACATAAAATTTACCGGATTTTACTCACATTGTTTCGTCAATGTAACGCAATGTGATGGGATAAAGAGCCTCATTTCGGGAACCAAATCGGTTTTGGCTCTGCTTTTGAGTCGGAAAAACACAAAATTGCACCAGCGCCACCTGATCCGGCATGCTGATTTCACCCTTTTATATCTTAACAGCGCCTGCCTGCACCTGACTTTGATCCCGCAATTTCAATACTGTTGAAACGCATGAAATCTGCGCAGGAACATCCTATATAGACTGCAGCATTAAAAAGAATCGTATGAGGTTGAACCGCAATGAATTTACGCAACCATGCAGAATTTCTCCGTATGCCTGCCGATGCCCCGCAGGCACAGGTTTCCGCAACTTCCGAGCTGAGCAATCTGCCATGCTGGAACCTCACCGATCTTTACCCTGCACCGGACAGTGCGGAACTGACCCGCGACCTGCAGCTTTCAGCAGAGCGATCAATTGCTTTTGAGAATAAATGGAAAGGCAAGCTCGAAGCTGAAGCCTCCAAGCCTCAGGGCGGTAATTTTGCCGATGCGATTAAAGAATTCGAACAACTTCAGGAACTGATGGGACGCATCTATTCCTATGCCGGTCTGCTCTATGCGGATGACACCTCCAGTGCCGCCAATGCCAAACTCTATGGCGATGTGCAGCAGAAACTCACCGATGCAGGCAGCCACCTGATCTTCTTCTCGCTGGAACTCAACCGTATTGATGACGCCCTGCTCGACAAGGCGATCGCTGAGAACCCTGCTATCGGCCATTATAAGCCATGGCTGATCGACTTGCGTAAAGACAAGCCTTACCAGCTGGATGACCAGATTGAGACATTGTTCCATGATATCTCTGTCACCGGTTTTGTTGCGTGGAACCGTCTGTTTGACGAAACCATGAGCGGTTTGCGCTTTACCATCGACGGCGCAGAGCTACCGATTGAACCGGTGCTCACCATGTTGCAGGATGCGGATGGTGCAACCCGTAAAAAAGCCTCAGACGCATTGTCCAAAACCTTTGGTGAAAATCTGCGCCTCTTCACGCTCATCACTAATACATTGGCCAAGGATAAAGAAATCTCCGACCGCTGGCGCGGTTTTGAGGATATTGCCGACAGCCGCCACCTTGCCAACCGCGTGGAACGCGAAGTTGTCGATGCACTGGCCAGCGCCGTAAATGATGCCTATCCGCGTATTTCCCATCGCTATTATGCGCTGAAAGCCAAATGGCTCGGCCTTGAACAACTCGATAACTGGGATCGCAATGCGCCGCTGCCGGAAACCCCGCAGGTGACTATCGGCTGGGATGAAGCAAAAGCAACTGTGCTGGATGCCTATGCAGGCTTCGCACCGGAAATGGCCGATATTGCCCGCGACTTCTTTGACAAGAACTGGATTGATGCCCCGACCCGCGCCGGCAAGGCACCGGGAGCTTTTGCCCACCCGACTGTGCCTTCCGCACATCCTTATGTATTGCTCAACTATCTGGGCAAGCCGCGCGATGTTATGACCCTTGCCCATGAACTCGGCCATGGTGTGCATCAGGTTCTTGCCGCCAAACAGGGTGCGCTGATGGCCTCAACCCCGCTGACACTGGCAGAAACCGCTTCCGTCTTCGGTGAAATGCTGACCTTCCAGTCCCTGCTTGCTAAAGCAAAGGACAAGCGCGAGCGCAAAGCCATGCTTGCACAGAAAACCGAGGATATGATCAATACGGTTGTGCGCCAGATCGCCTTCTACCAGTTTGAACGCAAAGTTCACACCGAGCGCAAAAACGGTGAACTGACAGCCGAACAGATCGGTGAAATCTGGATGGAAGTGCAGCGTTCAAGTTTAGGTCCTGCAATCCGCCTCAATCCGGGTTATGAAAGCTTCTGGACTTATATTCCGCATTTCATTCACTCGCCGTTCTATGTCTATGCCTATGCTTTCGGCGATTGCCTCGTAAATTCGCTCTATGCGGTTTACCAGAACAATCCTGAAGGTTTTCAGGATAAATATTTCGATATGCTGAAGGCTGGCGGTACCCGCCATCATAAAGAACTGCTGGCACCATTCGGTCTGGATGCTTCTGATCCGGCCTTCTGGCAGCAGGGCCTGTCAGTGATTGAAGGCATGATCGACGAACTGGAAGCGATGGAAGACTGATCGCATTATGGTTGAGCGAGTAATGCCTGCATCTTCTGAGCCTTTCATTCTGTTTCGTGACGATGTTGAACAGCAATCCATGCTGTTCAACAGGCCGGAACAGCTGATTATTATTGAACAGGCTTCCGATTTTGAGGCAGGCTTTGCCGCGCTTGAAGCAGCGCATCGTCAGGGCAAATGGCTGGCAGGTTATTTCAGCTATGAGGCGGGTTTTCTGCTGGAGCCGAAGCTTGCTCCCCTGCTGCCGGAGGAACGCCGTGTTCCGCTGATTTGCTTTGGTGTCTTTAGTAAACCTCCGGCGGATATCCCTGCCGGAAACCGGAACAGTGGCACCAATGCGTATCTTTCTGATTTTCATGCCCATTGGTCGGAAACAGACTATCAGCAGCGTTTCGAACGCCTGCATCGTCATTTGCGTGAAGGTGATTGCTATCAGGGCAATCTGACATTTCCGATTTCAGCACGCTATCACGGTGAGCCTGAGGCGCTGTTTGCCGATCTCAGCAACCGCCAACCTGTGCGTTACAGCGCATATGTCAATCTGACTACGCAAGACAAGGCACCGCTTATTCTGTCGCGCTCACCGGAGCTGTTTTTTCAAATCGATAAAGACGGCTGGATAGAAACCCATCCGATGAAGGGCACCACACCGCGCGGGGCAACACCACAAGAAGATGATGCCTTGCGTGATTTTCTGATCCATGACGAAAAAAGTCAGGCCGAAAACCGCATGATCGTGGATTTGCTGCGTAACGACATTTCGCTGATCAGCGAAGTCGGCAGCCTTTCTGTGCCGAAACTCTTCCATGTCGAGCGCTATCCGACGGTGCACCAGATGGTCAGCCATGTGCGGGCGAAGCTGTTGCCCGATCTCACTTTGCGGCAGATTTTTGCAGCTTTGTTTCCGTGCGGCTCGGTGACCGGCGCACCGAAAATCAGCGCCATGACGATTTTGCACAAGCTTGAACAACAGGCGCGCAATATTTATTGCGGCTCCATCGGCTGGATCGCACCATCCGGTGAAATGCGTTTCAACGTCGCCATTCGCACCCTGTCACTCTATCCTGACGGAGAAGCAGTCCTCAATGTCGGCGGCGGTGTGGTCTATGATTCAACGGCAGAAGCGGAATATGCCGAATGTTTGCTGAAAGCCCGTTATGCGACCGGTGAAAACACAGTCTCCGGCACCCGAGAGTGAAACATGCAAGACCTGAATTTTGGCCTGATCGAAACATTACGCTTTGAGCCTGCCAATGGTTTTCTGCGTCTTGAACAGCATTTACAGCGTCTGCAACAATCCGCAACGCAACTCGGCTTCACTTTCGATGAAGCTGTCATTCGGGCACAATTACAGGCACACGCAAACAGTACCCATGCCTTACGTGTTCGACTTTGCCTTACGGCAGACGGCACAGCAGATATCATCAGCGCAGTCTTTCAGCCTTTGCCGCCGCAAATGATCTGGACATTGGCAATTGCGGAAGCCCGTCTGAATAGCACCGACACGCTTCTGCGCCACAAAACAACACGCCGAACAACCTATGAAGCCGCACGGACGGAATTTACACCTGCACAGGCCGATGAAGTTCTGCTGCTCAATGAAAAAGGCGAGCTATGCGAAGGTACAATCACTTCGCTCTTTGCGGATATGGGGGATGGTATATTGCTGACCCCGCCGCTGGAATGCGGGTTGCTGAATGGCGTCTTGCGGCAGGAACTGCTGCAACAAGGCAAAGCCAGAGCCGCCGTTCTCACGCTTCAGCACTTGCAAAAAGCGCACCGGATTTTTGTCGGCAATTCTCTGCGCGGCATGATAAGAGCGCAATTAGCCGATGCATTCTGATATCAGCCGCCCTTTAAATTACGCCATTATAAAATATAATGTTTTTGCTGTCTGAGACCAACAAAACCGCTTCACACACAAAGATGTGAGGTAAAAAAGCAACAGATACAAGGCTCTTCATGGTTAAGGAACCTATAAAGCTCTTGTATTTGCCTGCATTTACATACATCAAATTATTATAAAATTTTGCAGAATCCCGGGAGAGCTCGCTTATGAAAACATTCCGCACGGCCGCATCCCTTTGTCTGGCTGCCACACTCGCTGCCTGTACCACATACGGACCAGTCAATGGCGGCGGCAACACCATGCCGACCCGTCCGGCTAATGCCGGTATTGATGGTGGCTGGGTTGATGCCAATGGCATTACATCGAATTTCAACGGCGGCGTTTTTGAAACCCGCACAACTGACACCAATGAAAAGCTGGCAGAAGGTAATTACCGTTACCTGTCACCGCGTTTGGTGGAAATTGATATGCGTTCGATCGTACGCGGCACCACATCCAAAGTGAATTGTGCACAGGTTACTCCATCACAGCTCAATTGCACCACATCAACCGGTTCGCAATTCTCGCTGACACGTAAAGCCTGAAATTAGACAAGAAAATATACAAACGCCCGCGGCTCTGCTGCGGGCGTTTTGCTATTCCTAGAGTATGTCGCAGCTAAATGGTCTCATTTAGCGTCCGCGAACATACGACAATTAAGTGAATCTAGAGCGAACGCTATGAATTCAATTAAACGCGACACGCTCTAGCTCTCTCCGAACTTGGGAGATGCAAACAGCATTCGTCATATTACTATGCTATTCTGCCCCGACAAATGTCTACGGAGAGAGCTATGTCCGGACTGTTCAAGATTCTGTTTTGCAGCGCCAGCCTCGTGAGCCTGTCACTGCCTGCCTATGCCGATTACACGCTGACCATTCTGCACACAAATGACACGCATTCCCGCATTGAAGAGGTCAATAAATATGACGCGACCTGCTCGGCTAAAGAAAGCGCAGAGCAGCAATGTTTCGGCGGCATGGCGCGGCTGAAAGCGGCTATAGATGCAGAGCGCGCCAAGGGCGGCAATATGCTGGTGCTGGATGCCGGAGATCAGTTTCAGGGCTCTTTATTTTTCACCACCTATAAAGGCACGGACAATGCCGAATTCATGAATGCCATCGGCTATGATGCGATGGCACTCGGCAATCATGAATTTGATCTTGGGCAGGAAGGGCTGGCACCCTTTTTGGAAAAAATCAAACTGCCGGTTCTGTCTGCCAATATTGAAACCGCTGCCGGTTCACCGATCCACGGCAAATTCGCGCGCTATCTTGTCAAAACAATTGGCAATGAAAAGATCGGCATTGTCGGCCTGACCACACCGGACACAGTGGAAATTGCACGTCCGGGCAAGGACATCCGTTTTCTTGATGCCAAGGAAACATTGCAGCGCATGATCACAGACCTGAAGGCAGAAGGCGTGAACAAGATCATTGCCCTTACCCATCTGGGTTATGATGCGGATCAGCAATTGGCAGCAGAACTGGATAATGTGGATGCAATTGTCGGCGGGCACAGCCATACATTACTTGGCGATAATGCCTTACGCGCTTCCGGCCCCTATCCTACTCTCGTCAAAAATCCGTCCGGCAAGATGGTGCCGGTCGTCACGGCCTATGCCTATACGCAATATCTGGGCAGGCTGGTGTTGAATTTTGACGATGCGGGCAATCTCACATCAGCCTCCGGTGCACCGCTCCGGCTGGATGCCTCCATCAAGCCGGACGCAGAACTGGCCAGCCGCATTGCGGAAATGGCCAAGCCGATTGAAGAGCTGAAAAACCGCCGTGTCGCCGAGACAACCAAGCTGATTGATGGTTCTGCTGTCAGTTGCCGCACGCAGCAATGTCCTATGGGCGATCTGGTTACCACTGCCATGCTCGATCGTGTCCGCGATCAGGGTATCACTGCCGCGCTGATAAATGGCGGTGCATTGCGCGCTTCAATCAAGGCCGGTGACATCACTATGGGCGATGTACTGGTGGTGCTGCCGTTTCAGAATACGGTTGCAACATTTCAGATGAAAGGCAGCGATCTGCGATCAGCATTGGAGAATGGCGTCAGCCAGATTGAAAAAGGCAGCGGCCGCTATCCGCAGGTTGCAGGCATAAAATTCACACTGGATATGGCTAAACCTGCCGGACAGCGCATTACCGCTGTCGAAATGCAGGATGCGGAAAGCAACTGGCAGCCGCTTGATGATAATAAGCTTTATGGCATTGCCGCAACCGATTATCTGCGCACAGGCGGTGACGGCTATGACATGATCGCCCAAAAAGCTGAAAAAGCCTATGATTACGGTCCTTCACTCGATCAGGTTGTTGCTGAATATTTGCAGGAACATTCGCCCTATTCAGATGCTGCACAGCCCGCAGCAAAAATGCCGGTCTCTGAGGCTTATGAAATCAAACAAGGCGACAGTTACTGGTCGATTGCAGAGAAGCTCTATGGCAATGGCACAGAATGGAAACGCCTGTTCCGTCAGAACCCGACTTACAAGCCACGGAAACTGCCGGTTGGCGCTGTTTTGAAAACCGGAGCACCTTCCCAATAAAAAACCACTTTAAATTTGAGTTTTCTCATCATGTTATGGTTATGTTCTGGTCATGCCGGACATAATACTGTTATGATAGGCAAATTTTGTTCGGCAGCTTCCGCGCACGCAGATACAGATTGTATTTGTTCGAGTGAAAGCACCGCCCCCTCAGGATAGAGACACAGACATGCATGATAATGTGATGAGCCAATCCGCGACTTCCCAGCCGGTTTCAGCAAAACCTGTTCTTGAAAAAACAGGCGTAATGCTGATCAATCTGGGAACACCTGATGGTACTGATTACACATCCATGCGCCGCTATCTGCGCGAGTTTTTAATGGATTCGCGTGTTATCGAATGGCCGAAGGCGATCTGGTATCCGATCCTGTTCGGTATTGTGCTCAATACACGCCCGAAAAAGTCCGGTGCCGCCTATGACCGCATCTGGAACCGCGAGCGCAATGAATCACCTTTGCGTACCTTCACACGTTCCCAGAGCGATCAGCTCAGCGCCCGCCTCTCCGATCTCGGCAATGTGGTTGTGGACTGGGCAATGCGTTATGGCCAGCCCTCGATTGAAGATGTGCTGACACGCCTGCGCGAACAGGGTTGCACCCGTATTGTCGCCTTCCCGCTCTACCCGCAATATTCTTCTTCCACCACCGGCAGTGTGATTGAAAAACTCAATGACGCACTGAACAAGCTGCGTTTCATGCCTGCCGTGCGTACAGTGCCGTCCTACCAGCATGAGCCGGTCTATATTGATGCGCTGGCACGCTCGATTGAAGACCATATTGCCAAGCTTGATTTTGATCCGCAGGTCGTGGTTGCCTCCTATCATGGCATTCCGCAGAGCTATGCACGCCGCGGCGATCCTTATCCGCAACAGTGCCTTGAGACTACACGCCTGCTGCGCGAGCGCCTTGGCTGGGATGAAACCAAGCTGATCAGCACGTTCCAGTCGCGCTTTGGCCCTGAGGAATGGCTCCAGCCTTATACAGATAAAACCATCGAGGAAATGCCAAAACAAGGCATCAAATCCGTTGCCGTATTCAATCCGGGTTTCGTGGCTGACTGCCTTGAAACTGTTGATGAAATCGGCAATGAAGCGGCAGAATCCTTCCATGAGAATGGCGGCGAAAATTTCAGCCATATTCCGTGCCTCAATGACACGGAACTCGGTATGCGCGTGATTGAAGACCTCGTACGCCGTGAATTGCAGGGCTGGGTCTGAGACTTTTATAAAACAAGACCATCATCATTTCCGGCATTTTAAAAAGGAAACAGAATGGAATTCGGTGCCAATATCGCCCTGCTGATTTTAGCTGCAGTGGTTATTTTCACGCTTTATGCCGGTATTAAAATTGTGCCTCAGGGTTCCAATTTTACTGTCGAGCGTTTCGGCCGTTACACCCGCACTTTGTCGCCGGGGCTGAATATGATCGTCCCGTTTTTTGATCGTATCGGCGCGCGCCTCAATATGATGGAGCAGGTACTGGACGTACCGACACAGGAAGTCATTACCCGTGATAATGCCACCACATCCGTGGATGCTGTGGCTTTCTTTCAAGTGCTGAATGCGGCGCAGGCTGCCTATCAGGTTTCCGATCTGCAATATGCAATCCTCAACCTGACCATGACAAATATCCGTACCGTCATGGGCTCGATGGATCTGGACGAATTGCTCTCCAACCGCGACACCATCAATGATCGTCTGCTGCGCGTACTGGATCAGGCGGCGCATCCATGGGGCATCAAGATCACCCGTGTTGAGATCAAAGATATCAATCCGCCGAAAGATCTGATTGATTCCATGGCGCGGCAGATGAAAGCCGAGCGTGACAAGCGTGCACAGGTTCTGGAAGCAGAAGGTGACCGCAATGCGCAGATTCTGCGCGCTGAAGGTTTGAAACAGTCGCAAATTCTTGAAGCGGAAGGTAAGCGCGAGGCTGCCTATCGTGAAGCGGAAGCCCGTGAGCGTCTGGCAGAAGCGGAAGCCAAAGCGACAACCATGGTGTCCGAAGCGATTGCGCAGGGTGATGTGCAGGCGCTGAATTACTTCGTTGCACAGAAATATACCGATGCGCTTTCCGAAATGGCCTCTGCCAAAAATCACAAGGTCATTATGATGCCGCTGGAAGCCTCGTCGCTGATCGGCACATTGGGCGGTATTGGTGCGATTGCCAAAGAAGTCTTCGGCAATAATTCGGATTCCGGTGCGAATACCACCACCCAAGGCGCACAGGCCGCTCGTAAAGCACCTGCCAAACCGGCTGCCCGTAGCGAAGGTACAAGCCGCAGCGGCTCTGCTGATTATGTCTCGGTTCCGAACCACATTATCGGCAATCGTGTACCGCCGACAGGATCACGCTGATGCCGGATATGCTCGCAGCATTAGGGATATGGAACTGGGTCGTCCTTGGCCTTGTTCTGCTGTTTCTGGAACTGGTGACACCGGGTGTCTTCCTGATCTGGATCGGTTTTGCTGCTCTGGTTACCAGCCTGATTGCGTTTACCGGCCTCGGCTTCATCGACAGCTGGCAAGCGCAACTGCTGCTCTTCATGGTTCTGTCCGTGATCTTTGTGCTGATCGGGCGCAAATATTTTAATCCGCGGGTGCAGAACAGCGATGAACCGCTGCTCAACCGCAGAGCCGATCAGCTGATTGGCATGCGCACCACACTGGAAGAGCCGATTATCAACGGCCATGGCCGTGCACGTTTTGATGATACACTCTGGCGTGTGACCGGCCCTGATCTCCCAGCCGGTACAACAATCATCGTGCGGGAATATCACGACGGATTATTGCAAGTTGAAGAAGTGAAATAACAAAAAAGGCGGCTAATAGGCCGCCTTTTTATTATCCTGCAGAGAGCGTTTAAGCCACACCGGCACGCAGCAGATCGTGGAAATGCACCAGCCCGACAGGACGGTTATTCTCAGCCACAATCACCGCGCCGATACGCGCTTCATTCAAAAGTGCCAGTGTTGAACCGAGCAGCTGGTCAGGGCTGACAGTCTTCGGCGTGCGGGTCATAATATCATCGACTTTCAGCGTCGCCATCGGCCGGTCGACATTGCGTGTCAGGTCGCCATCCGTGATGATACCGGCCAGTGTGCCGTCTTCATTCTCAACAATCACACAGCCGAAATGCTTATGCGAGTGAATGCGCATCGCTTCCGGCATTGGTGTGCCGATTTTGACCAACGGCAATTCCTCACCGCGATGCATAATATCTTTCACATGAGAAAGGCTGGCACCCAGTGAGCCACCCGGATGGAATACGCGGAAATCGCTGGCGGTAAAGCCGCGTCTTTCCAGCAGAGCAAGTGCCAGTGCATCACCCACTGCCAGCTGCATCAGAGTTGATGTGGTCGGTGCAACACCATGCGGGCAGGCTTCAACTACTTTCGGCAATAACAACAGCACATCAGATTCACGGCCGAGCGTGGAATGTTCACCGGAGGTCAGCGCGATCAGCGGCACTTTAAAACGGCGGGAATAGCTGACAATACCTTTCAGCTCCGCAGTCTCACCCGACCAGGACAGGGCAAGAATAACGTCATTGCTGTTAATCATGCCGAGATCGCCATGATTGGCTTCCGCCGCATGAACAAAAAACGCAGGCGTTCCGGTGGACGCAAAAGTTGCCGCCAGCTTGGAGCCGATATGGCCGCTTTTGCCGATACCGGTCACAACAACCCGTCCCTTCATAGCGGAGATAGCCTGAACTGCCTGTTCAAACGGCTCTGCAAGCCCGTTTTGCAGCGCATCTTCAAGAGCGCTCATACCGGCTTTTTCAACTGCGATTGTATTCAGGGCGGAGCGGATAGCTGGGCTGTGGCTGCTCAATGGACTTCTCTCACTTCATTCATCCGGTCAATAGTGCTTCTTCTATATAGAAACCGGAGCTGCATTCTGCAAAACGAATTATGAGGTAAAACTTTACATATTCCCTGTCCAGCCTCCCTGCTTGCAGAAATACAGCACATATTTCCCTGTAATTAATAAAGCACAAGCTGAAAAGCTGAATAAAGCCAGCCCATTACAGCAAAAGAAACTTTGTATTAACCATGATCCTTTACCGTCCTGTAACAAGCCTGCTCCGTGCAGGCATTCTCAGTTGCGTGCACAACTCTTGGCAGGACAATGGAAAAAACAGCCAAACCGGCTCATTACGCCCCGCTTTCCCTGTACGGGCTGCGTCAGGCAGCTCTGCTGACGGGCGTTGTGCTGTTTTCATCCGTGACCATATCCCAGGCACAAACCGTGCCCTCCGGTGCTCAAAATGACGCAATTGCCGATGTTATTGCGCAGAGCGAAGGCACTGAAAATATAACTTATGATGCCAATGGCCGTATCGTTGCACAGCCTGTAATCAATCCTGCAGTTCCGGCTGCACGCCCTGTTGCCGACAGCGCTGTTCCGTTGAGCGAAGATATCAGCGGTTTACGCACCGGCCCCGCAGATGCAGGCAGAGCCGTTCGCGAAGGACGGGAAAATATGCCGGAAGGCGCCCTTGAAGGCCGCCCGCGTGCGCCTTTTGAAGCGGATCCGTTTGAACCGCAGGGCATTCGCGCCGGAAGTTTCATCTTACGTCCGTCGCTGGATCAGGGTATCCGCGCCACTAACAATGCCGATAACAGCGCAACCGGAACCAGCGGTGTCTTGTCCGAAACCGCATTGCGGCTGAATGCCCGTTCAGACTGGGCAAGCCATCTGGCCACACTGGATGCATCCGGTATCTTCGAGAGAAATCTCTCCGGCCAGTATGTTTCCAATCCGCGCGGGCAGATTGATGCTGCATTACGACTGGATATGAGTGATGAAACCCGTCTGAATTTCGGGCTTGGTTATTCTGTCAATCGTGAAGATTCATCTGATCCGAATGGTATCAGCGCCGCACGCACCCGCCCTCTGGTACAGAGCCTGAATGCGCAGGCCGGTATTGAGCGCGATATCGGCAAGATTTTTGCCAGTGCGATAGCACGGGTGAACAATACCCGTTACGGCAAAGCCAAATTATATAATGGCGACCAGCTGGATCAGAGCGACCGCAACAATACCTATGTCAGCATGACATTGCGCGGCGGTTTTGAGCTGAGCGCCGCCATCCGCCCGTTTGCGGAAGTTGAAGTGGGTCGCCGGCTTTACCAGAACGATAATGGTCTGGATCGCAATGCAACCCAGCTCGGGCTTCGTACCGGTTTGCAGATCAATACCGGTGAAAAACTGAACGGTGAGTTTTCTGTCGGTTATATAGGCGCACGCAGTGCAGATGACCGTCTGCAAGATACCGGCGGCCTGTCGGTGGATGCAGCGATGAACTGGTCACCGCAGCGCGGCACCGATGTCCGCTTTGGTCTGCGCACTTATCTCGACAGCAGCCCGGATATTGGCGGCAATTCATCCATTTTGTATCTCGCCAATATTGATGTCACCCGCATGATCCGCGCCGATCTCAGCGTGAATGCCCGCTTTGATGCTTCTATCCGTGATAATCGTGACGGCAGTGGTACCGATTATGGTATGGGCGCGGAAATCGGGGCGACTTATTGGTTCAACCGCTTCTTCGGTGTGGATGGCAAATTGCGCCATGAATTCATCAACAGCGATGTGGCCAGCCGTAAATATAGCAGCAACAGCGTCTATCTCGGCGTAAAACTGCGCCGCTGACATAATTACAGTCGTAATAAAAAAGCCGGTCACTGACCGGCTTTTTTATTTAGCTCAAGACAACTTAATCGTCTTTAGCAATTCATCAATACTGACTTCGACCAGCGGGCGGATATCATGGCGCCACAGGGCAAAGGCCACATTGGCCTGAATGAAGCCCTCTTTGGAGCCGCAGTCAAAGGTACGGCCCTGATAATTAAAGCCGTAGAAATCCTGCTCTTTCGCCAGTTTCAGCATCGCATCAGTCAGCTGAATTTCGTTACCGGCACCCTTTTCCTGCTTGCTCAGCAGGTCGAAGATTTCCGGCTGCAAAATATAACGGCCGTTAATATAGAGATTTGACGGCGCGGTACCTTTGGCTGGCTTTTCAACCATCTGGTTGATTTCAAAACCATTGCCGATTGCATTGCCTTTGCCGACAATACCATATTTGTGCGCTTCTTCCGGATCGCATTCCTGCACAGCAATCACATTGCCGCCGGTCTGTTCGTAAAGCTCAACCATTTCCTTGAGGCAGCCTTTTTTCGACTGCATCACCATATCCGGCAGCAACAGTGCAAAAGGCTCGTCACCAACGATTTCGCGGGCACACCATACTGCATGGCCAAGGCCAAGCGGCACCTGCTGACGCGTGAAACTGGTCGTACCAGGCTGCGGCTGCAGGCTCTGCATATGGTTCAGCTCATTGAGCTTACCGCGTTCCTGCAGCGTTGTGTAAAGTTCAACCTGAGCATCAAAATAATCTTCGATCACCGCTTTATTACGGCCGGTCACAAAAATCAGATGTTCGATACCCGCTTCGCGCGCTTCATCAACCACATATTGAATGACCGGCTTATCAACAACGGTCAGCATTTCTTTCGGGATTGACTTTGTGGCTGGTAAGAAACGTGTCCCCAGTCCGGCGACAGGGAAAACTGCTTTGCGGATTTTTTTAACTGAACTCATGTCACTTCCCGTTTTATCCGGTTTCAACCTACATCAAACAAACCTAAGCCACCGGTTATAATTTTTCTATTATCAACCTGTACTCTAGTCTCTTGCTAAACTTGATCTATAAAAGCCATTACAGCTAAACTATGAAAAAAGCCTGTACTTTCTAAAAGTTACGGTCACATTTCATGTGCGATTATTAACGCAGTTGAGCGTCTCTCATGCCCGAACAGAAGTTTCTTCACGTCCGGTTCATCAATGATGCAGTAATTCAGACAAGCCGAAATTACGCATATGCAGATCATTCATTGTCTGATTATTATCTGCACTGTCTTAACAGTTTTTTGCCGGTTCTTAATTCCGGCACTGCATGGTAAACTAAATGCTAACTTCCGTGTGGCATAAACAATGAACCTAGACCATTTCCCGCAAAATTGTGAAGTGATTTTGCATCCGGATAATGCGGCTAAAACCATTACCCGAGCGTAGTGAGCACCGGCAAACTGAACGACGCTCTTAATTGATTGCATTTTCGTACCCGCAACAATGCCTGTGTGCATTGTTATAATGCGAAATGCTAAAGTTTATATTCAGGGAGAAAAGCATGCTTCGAACCCATATTTTCAAAAGCCGCTTCTGGAAGACCGCAGCAACAACAGCCTCTGCGGCTGCCTTGTCGCTTATTCTGACAACCGGCTATGCATCTGCCGATGCTCAATTTCGCAAATGGGTTTCCAGTTTTCGCCCTGTAGCCCTTCAGAACGGGATTGCTCCGGCCACTTTTGACCGTGCTTTTGCCGGTGTGAATGCGATTGATCCTGAAGTGCTGCAAAAAGCGCGTTATCAGCCTGAATTTACCTCCCCTGTCTGGGAATATATCGACAACCGTGTCAACGAGCATTCTATCGGCACCGGTCAGGCCATGGCGCGCAAATGGGGCAAAGCCCTCAATGCGATTGAAAAGCAATATGGCGTAGACAAAAATGTGCTTCTGGCTATCTGGTCAATGGAAACCGGCTATGGCGAGATGATGCAGCGCCCCGATGTGATGCGCGATGCGATCCGCTCGCTGGCCACACTGGCCTATGCCGACCAGCGCCGCGCCAAATATGCCCGCACGCAGCTGATTTCAGCGATGAAGATTCTCCAGACCGGTGATATTGACCGCGGACATCTGAGCGGTTCATGGGCCGGTGCAATGGGGCATACCCAGTTTATCCCGACCAGCTATCAGGCCTATGCGGTTGATTTTGATGGTAACGGCAAACGCGATATCTGGAATTCCGTGCCGGATGCGCTGGCAACCGCTGCCAATCTTCTGCGTAAAAATGGCTGGGAGCCTGGCCGCACATGGGGTTACGAAGTGGTTCTGCCTGCTTCGGGTAAGTTCCCGTCCGGCAGCCTGAGCATTGCTGAATGGCGCCGTCTGGGACTGGTCCGCGCCAATGGCCGTCCGTTCCCGAGTGATGCTGAAAAAGCCACGCTGAAAGTCATGGATGGCCGCAGCGGCCCTGCCTTCCTGATGACCAAGAACTTCTTCGTTATCAAGCGCTATAATAATGCGGATAAATACGCTCTCGGCGTGGGTCTTCTGGCTGACCGCGTTGCCGGTTATCAGGGTTTGGTACAGGACTGGAACCGTCCTTTCACACCAATCTCCATGAAAGAACGTGAAGAACTGCAAACGCATCTGCGTGCACTCGGCTATTATGACGGCAATATTGACGGCAAAATCGGCTCAAGTTCACGTAAGGCGATTGAGGCCTTCCAGCAGCGCAACGGGCTGTCACCTGACGGCCATCCGAGCAAAGAAGTGCTCAGCGTTCTGCGCCGCCGCTAAATACGACTTATTGTCAGGCCGGTTAATCCGGCCTGATCCTTTATACTGCCGCATATATGCGTTCTAAACGGCAAATGCAGCAGAAGGCTTAAGGGTTGAAACCCGTTATGACAGATCAAACAGTCACACAGAACAAGATCAGAGCGGGCTTGCTCAGCCTGCAATCCTTAACTGTGGCTTTCGGCCTGACCGTATTGCTGGCAACTCCCGCCACTGCACAGACACAAATGGCAGAGCCGGACAGTGCCCCCACTCTCATTGCCCAGCAATATCCGCAGCAACAAAAACGCCGTACATTGCTGGATATATTATTCGGAAATCCCGCACAGCCCAGACAGCAGGAAGTCACCCGCCCTCCGGTTCAGCAGCCGCAGCGGCGCTCGGCACCGGTGAAGAAAAAGCCCGTTGTTACCAAGCCTAAACCAGCCATTATTACACCGCCGCAACCGGAAGCCGTCGCAAAGAATCCCGATGCGCGGAAGATTATGGTTATTGGTGATTTTATCGCCGGTGGTCTTGCAGAAGGGCTGACAGAGACATTTTCCCAAACTGCGGATTTGCAGGTTATCAACCGGACCAATGGCTCATCAGGCTTTGTTCGTCAGGATTATTATAACTGGAGCAAAGAACTTCCGGCCATTTTGACTGAGCAGAAACCTGCCGTCGTCGTTATGATGATCGGGGCGAATGACCGCCAGCCGCTCACACAGAAAAGCGTCAGTGTTGCCGCCGATACGGATGAGTGGAAGAAACTGTATCAGTCGCGGGTTGATGAATTTCTGCAAGTCACAGCGAAATCCGGCGTGCCTGTTGTCTGGATCGGCCAGCCGCCCTATCAATCTTCTTCACTGTCTCAGACCATGTTGTCGCTGAACAAGATTTATAAGACTGCGGCAGAACAAGCCGTTACAACGGAAGATACAACACCTCAGGTTGTTTTCGCCGATGTATGGGACGGTTTTGTCGATGATAAAGGCAGCTTTACTCAGACCGGTGTTGATGTGAACGGTCAGACGGTACGCCTGCGCGGCAATGACGGAATTAATATGACCGCAGCCGGCAAGCGAAAACTGGCTTTCTATGCGGAAAAACCATTGCGTCAATTGCTGAAACTCTCATCACCGGATGCTCCTGTTTCACCTGACAGTAAAAGCAATGAACCTATGGCTTTGCCGGTGCAGAAAGAAATCACCCGTATCGGGCCAATGAAACTCAATGATCTGGATCAGTCCGGTGATGATACACTGCTGGGTGATACAACAGTGATCAGCAAAACCGCTGCTGCAGCGAACAAGCCTGCTATGAAAGCAGCTCCGCATGGCCGTGCGGATGATTTCAGCTGGCCACGCCCTTAAAAAAAGCCTCAAGAGCGGCTCCGGTTAAGATTAAATAGCTGGAGCCGCTCTATCTTTTAGTTTACGCATTATCCTACGCAAAACCGCTTCACACTTTTGCTGGAAATGCTTTAGCGAGGCCTTTCTTCATTCACGCAGGCAACAGACTTGCGCCCATCAATTGCAGATCAATAGCTCTTGCAGCCTGCCGCCCTTCACGGATTGCCCAGACAACTAATGACTGGCCGCGACGTACATCACCCGCTGCAAAGAGTTTTGGTATAGATGTGTGATAATCCGTCTCATTGGCCATCACGCTCTCACCGCCACGGGCATCTTTTTTCAGCTTCAGCCTGTCACCGAGTTCCGGCAACACGCCCTGCTTGGCAGGGCCGCTGAAACCAAGGGCAATGAATGCAAGATCAGCCTGCAAAATAAACTCCGAACCGGCAATTGGCATGCGCCGTTCATCCACTGCACTGCAAAGCACATGGGTCAGTTGGCCGTCTTCGCCGCCAAAGCCAAGTGTTGCCACCTGAAACTCACGCATAGCGCCTTCCGCCTGACTGGACGAAATACGGATCTTTGTCGCCCAATAAGGCCACACGCCGAGCTTATCTTCCCGTGCCGGTGGTTCAGGACGAATATCCAGCTGCGTGACCTGCACTGCGCCCTGCCGGAACGCCGTGCCCACACAGTCAGAAGCCGTATCGCCACCGCCGACAACCACAACCCGTTTGCCTGCTGCCGAAATACTATCTTCCAATGCCCAAGCACGCGACTGTTCATCTTCCCCTGCAACACGGCGGTTTTGTTGCACCAGATAAGGCATGGCATCATAAACACCATTTAAGTCAGAACCAGGCAAAGCCGGATCGCGTGGTGTTTCCGCCCCGCCGCAATAGAGCACGGCATCATAATCTTTGAGCAATTGCTTGACCGCAATGTCCTTGCCAATTTCCACGCCGCAATGGAACGTCACCCCCTCGCCTTCCATCTGGGTGATACGGCGGTCAATCAACTGCTTTTCCATTTTGAAGTCAGGAATACCATAGCGCAGCAAACCACCCGCACGGCTTTCCCGTTCATAAACATCCACACCGTGACCAGCACGTGCGAGCTGTTGTGCAGCGGCCAGACCTGCAGGACCCGAGCCGATAATCGCGACACGTTTTCCGGTCTTAACAGCCGCGATTTGCGGTTGTATCAGACCCAGTTCGAAAGCCTTGTCAGCCAGTGCCTGCTCAACGGTTTTGATCGCCACCGGCATATCTTCCAGATTAAGCGTGCAGGATTCCTCGCACGGTGCAGGGCAAATCCGCCCTGTAAATTCCGGAAAATTATTGGTGGAATGGAGATTGGCAATCGCCTCTTCCCACTGCCCCGCATAGACCAGATCATTCCAGTCCGGAATCTGGTTATTCACCGGACAACCGCTGTCACCGCTTTTATCGCCATGGCAGAACGGCACACCGCAATCCATGCAGCGTGCTGCCTGTTTCTGCACTTCCGGTTCACTCATCGGCAGAGTGAATTCACGAAAATGCCTGATGCGATCCGATGCCGGCTGATATTGCGCAACCTGCCGGTCGATCTCCAGAAAACCTGTAACTTTACCCATTTTAAAAACCTGTTCTTTTCTGAAGTTCGGATTATTCTGCGGCAACCGGATTGCGCAGAAGTTCCATCTCTTCCAAGGCACGGCGATATTCGACCGGCATGACTTTGACGAATTTCGGACGATACTGTTCCCAGTTATCAAGGATCATCCGTGCCTGCTCAGACCCCGTATAATGATGATGATTGGCCAGCAACTGTGCCAAACGTTCCTCATCGTGACGGGTCATATTGCCGGAAACATCCACGCGGCCTTTATGCATCAGATCACCGCCGTGATGATGCAGCTTTTCGAGAATGTCGTCCTCTTCTGGCACCGGCTCCAGTTCGACCATCGCCATATTGCAACGCTGGGCAAAATCACCGGCTTCATCCAGCACATAGGCCACGCCGCCGGACATACCGGCCGCAAAATTGCGCCCTGTCTCGCCAATCACAACCACCACACCGCCGGTCATATATTCGCAGCCGTGGTCACCCACGCCTTCAACAACCGCAACGGCACCGGAATTACGCACGGCAAAACGCTCGCCCGCCTGTCCGCGAATATAGCACTCACCTTCAATCGCGCCGTAGAGCACAGTATTGCCCGCAATAATCGCCTCATCGGCCTTGAGCCGGCTGTCTTCACTCGGACGGATAATAATCCGCCCGCCGCTTAAGCCCTTGCCGATATAATCATTACCTTCGCCATGCAGTTCGAAACTGATGCCATGTGCCAGAAAGGCTGCGAAAGACTGCCCCGCAGTACCATTGAAACGCACCTGAATCGTATCTTCCGGCAGACCTTTATGGCGGTAACAGCTGACCAGCGCACCGGACAACATCGCCCCTGCCGAGCGATCGGTATTTTTAATGCTGCGGATAAGCGTAACCTTCTCACGATTTTCCAGTGCCGGTGCGGCAGCTGCAATCAGATCACGATCCAGCACATCATCAATCGGATGCTGCTGCAATTGCGTATGGCGCAGCTGTGCCTCATCGCCAGCGATTGCCGCATAAGGGCGATAGAAAATACGGCTGAAATCCAGCCCCTGTGCCTTCCAGTGATTAATCGCTGCTTGCTTTTCCAACAGGTCGGAGCGACCGATAATCTGCTCCAATCTGGTAAAGCCAAGCTCGGCCAGCAGCACGCGCACTTCTTCCGCCAGATAGAAGAAGAAGTTAATCACATGCTCCGGTGTGCCTTTGAAACGCTGACGCAGCACAGGATCTTGGGTCGCCACACCAACCGGACAAGTATTGAGATGGCATTTGCGCATCATGATACAACCGGCAGCAATCAGCGGCGCGGTGGAGAAACCGAATTCATCCGCACCCAGCAAAGCACCGATAATCACATCACGACCGGTACGCAAACCACCATCGACCTGCAATGCAATGCGCGAGCGCAAACCATTGAGAACCAATGTCTGATGCGTTTCCGCCAGTCCTGTTTCCCAAGGGGAACCGGCATGTTTCAGCGAAGTCAGCGGCGATGCACCGGTACCGCCGTCATAACCGGAAACGGTGATATGATCGGCACGTGCCTTGGCAACACCGGCAGCAACCGTACCGACGCCGACTTCCGACACCAGCTTGACCGAAATATCGGCTTGCGGATTGACATTTTTCAGGTCGAAAATCAGCTGTGCCAGATCTTCAATGGAATAGATATCATGATGCGGCGGCGGTGAAATCAAGCCGACACGCGGGGTGGAATGACGTGTCTTGGCAATTGTCGCATCCACTTTATGCCCCGGCAACTGACCGCCTTCACCGGGCTTGGCACCCTGCGCCACCTTGATCTGAATCATGTCGGCATTGACCAGATATTCCGTGGTCACGCCAAAACGTCCTGATGCCACCTGCTTGATCGCCGAGCGTTGCGGATTTGGTGAACCGTCACGCAGCGGGTAGAGACGATCCGGCTCTTCACCACCCTCACCGGTATTGGACTTGGCACCCATCCGGTTCATGGCAACGGCCAGTGTTGTATGTGCTTCACGCGAGATCGAGCCGAAGGACATCGCACCGGTTGAAAAGCGCTTGACGATTTCAGCCGCAGGCTCAACTTCTGCCAGATCAACCGGCCTCTTTCCGCGTTCACCCGCGCGCTTTAAGTGGAACAGGCTGCGGATGGTTTTGGCTGCCGCAGAACGGCTATTGAGCATTTCGGAATATTCCGCAAAGCTCTTCGGATTGTCATTGCGCACAGCATGTTGCAGCTTGGCCACCGCATCCGGCGACCACATATGCGCCTCACCGCGAATACGATACGCATATTCACCGCCCGCAGGCAGCGCACCGGTACCGCCGATTTCTTTCACAAAGGCCGTGTTGTGCCGTAGCACAGTTTCCTGCGCCACTTCAGTTAACCCCACACCTTCAATCATCGAAGCGGTGCCGAAGAAATACCGGTCAACAAAATCCTGTTTTAAGCCGATGGCATCGAAAATCTGCGCACCACAATAGGACTGATAGGTGGAGATGCCCATTTTTGACATCACCTTCAGCATGCCTTTGCCGATCGACTTGATATAACGGCTGACAATCTCACTACTATCCACCTCAGGTGGAAAATCCCCGCGCTGATGCATGTCGGTCAGCGTATCAAAAGCGAGATACGGATTGATCGCCTCGGCACCATAACCGGCAAGGCAGCAGAAATGATGGACTTCGCGCGGTTCACCGCTCTCAACCACCAGCCCCACAGATGTGCGCAGACCCTTACGGATCAGATGATGATGCACGGCAGCCGTTGCCAGCAAAGCCGGAATGGCGATACGGTCAGGCCCGACCTGCCGGTCAGACAGGATGATAATATTATAGCCGCCATGCACCGCCGCTTCCGCACGGTCGCACAGACGTGCCAATGTGCCATCCATACCCGCCGCGCCTTCATTCACCGGATAGGTAATATCCAGTGTTTTGGTATCAAAACGGTCTTCCGAATGGCCAATGGAGCGGATTTTTTCCAGATCAGCATTGGTCAGGATCGGTTGGCGCACTTCCATACGCTTGCGCCGTGAGGTGCCGACCAGATCAAACAGGTTCGGTCGCGGCCCGATGAAAGATACGAGGCTCATCACCAGTTCTTCACGGATCGGATCAATCGGCGGATTGGTCACCTGCGCAAAATTCTGCTTGAAATAGGTATAAAGCAGCTTGGCCTTGTCCGAGAGCGCGGAAATCGGCGTATCCGTACCCATCGATCCAACCGCTTCCTGCCCCGTTGTCGCCATCGGTGCCATCAGCAGTTTGGTGTCTTCCTGTGTGTAACCAAAGCTGCGCTGACGCTCGATCAGACTGACATCACGGCGCAGAGCGCGTGGCTCCACCGGTGCCAGATCTTCCAGCACCAGCTGCGTGTTTTTCAGCCATTGGCGATATGGATGCGCACTGGCGATCTGGGATTTCAGCTCGTCATCACTGACAATGCGCCCCTCTTCCAGATCAATCAGCAGCATACGCCCCGGTTGCAATCGCCATTTTTTGACAATCCGACTTTCATCCACCGGCAGCACACCCGCTTCCGATGCCAGAATGATCCGGTCATCATCCGTCACGAGATAACGCGCAGGGCGCAGACCGTTACGATCCAGCGTCGCGCCAATTTGGCGACCGTCGGTGAAAGCAACGGCGGCAGGGCCATCCCAAGGTTCCATCAAGGCGGCATGATATTCGTAAAATGCCTTACGCTCATCCGCCATCAGCTTGTTATTGCCCCAGGCTTCAGGGATCAGCATCATCATCGCATGGCTCAGGCGATAACCGCCCTGCACCAGAAATTCGAGCGCATTATCAAAACAGGCTGTGTCCGACTGCCCTTCATAGGAGATCGGCCAGAGCTTGGAAATATCATTGCCGAACAGCTCGCTATCCACCGAAGCCTGACGCGCAGCCATCCAGTTTACATTACCGCGCAGCGTGTTGATTTCACCATTATGGGCAACCATACGATACGGATGCGCCAGCTTCCATGACGGGAAAGTATTGGTTGAAAAGCGCTGATGCACCAGTGCAATGGCGCTCTCAAAACGCGGATCTGCCAAATCCTTGTAATAGGCACCGACCTGATAGGCCAGAAACATGCCTTTATAAACAACGGTGCGGGCAGACATGGAGACAATATAGAAACCGTTATCACGGCCTTCGGTTTCCTGAAAAATCCGGTTGGAAATCACCTTACGCAGCACGAACAAACGGCGCTCGAAATCATCATCGCTGGCAATATTCGGATTGCGGCCGATAAAGACCTGACGATGCACCGGCTCGGTTGCGGCAATATCTGCGGCTTTGGACAGTGAACTATTATCCACCGGCACGGTGCGGAAACCGAGCAATGTCTGGCCTTCTGCGGCGATCACTTCCGTAATCACCCGCTCCAGATGCGCACGCAGCTTCACATCCTGCGGCATGAAAATCTGGCCGACAGCATAATGTCCGGCATCCGGCAGATGAATACCGGCTTTTGCCATTTCTTGTGCAAAAAACTGGTGCGGAATCTGCACCAGAATACCGGCACCATCGCCCATCAGCGGGTCGGCACCCACGGCACCGCGATGCGTGAGATTTTCAAGCATCTGCAAGCCGTCCAGCACAATCTGGTGCGACGGCACATTTTTCATCTGCGCAATAAAGCCGACACCACAGGCATCATGCTCATGTCGCGGATCATAGAGCCCTTGTTTCTTGGGCATAGTTCGGGATGTTTTGGCGGTTTTAGTCGATGTTGTGGTTTTGCCGCCTTTTTCTGTATGCGTATGAGCCTGAAATGCCCCAACAGAATGCGACTTGATCAACATCGAAACCTCCTTAGACCCGGTACAGGGCCATGTGCCGGCTCAGGCGTGCGGCACCAACCCGTCCTCCGGACGGGATAAAGACCGCAGCTGAAACAGCAGAATTGTTAAATGAGCTTGTGAAAATGCCTGTCCGTGCAGCGCACCAAAGGAAGCAGACAGCATAATACATCAGATTAATCATTGACCGGCCTCCCTTGTTGCTAAGCACGCTATGGCGTGCGCATGAACGGAATGCTCTCACCGGTTATCGCAACGGCTGTTTTGATTGCCATTGCGGAAAACAGGTAAAATCATAGCATGAATTGCAGCAAAATTCGCCGGATTTTCCTTAGACCGAACCCTGCTCAATAGGTCAGCATTGCTGCCCTATCATTTTATTGCAGAATATTTTCTGCTCTACAAGCACGAAATATTCAATTTTAAATCGATTTTTTGTAATTTTATTGCGCAATCAATTTCATCATATGAAAAAACAAGGATTTAGCTGGCAGCACCAGACGCAAATCAGAAAAACTGCGTCAATGTGACCACACCGAAACTTGATATCAGGTTTCATTCGTGTGTCAGAAAAAACCAGCTATAAACACGCATCACATTAAACTGCACCCTCTAAACGATTTGCAGTTTAGTTCTTAGTCCTGATGCATACGGAGCTCTTGATGTTCTTCGCTTCCGATAACTGGGCCGGTGCCCATCCTGATATCAATGCCAATATTACTGCTCATGCTGGTGGCTTTGCTGCTTCCTATGGTGCCAGCGAAATCGACAAAAAGGTCGAGCAGCGCTTCAATGAATTATTCGAGCGTGAAGTTGCGGTTTATTTTGTCGGCACAGGTACCGCCGCCAATTCTCTGGCGCTGGCCAGCGTTAACCGTCCGGGCGGTGTATCGCTTTGCCATCGTGAAGCCCATGTGATCGAAGATGAATGCGGCGCACCGGAATATTTCACCGGCGGCGCCCGTCTGCATCCGGTAGACGGCGCTCTGGGCAAAATGGATCCGGCAAATCTGCGCAAGGAGCTGAAACGCTTCAACCCTGCCTTCATCCATGCCGGTCAGCCAATGGCTGTGACCATTACGCAGGCTACCGAAATCGGCACACTATATTCGCTTGATGAAATCGCAACGATTTCAGCGATCTGCCGTGAACATGATCTGCCGCTGCATCTTGATGGCGCACGCTTTGCCAATGCTCTGGTGACGCTGGGTGTTACACCGGCAGAAATGACATGGAAACAGGGCGTTGATATCGTCTCTTTCGGCGGCACCAAAAACGGTTGCTGGTGTGCGGAAGCTCTGGTTTTCATGAACCCGCAACAGGCGAAAGACCTGCCGTTCATCCGCAAACGTGCGGCGCAGTTATTCTCCAAAACCCGTTTCATTGCCGCGCAGTTTGATGCTTACTTACAAGATGATCTGTGGCTCAATCTTGCCCGTCATTCCAATGCCATGACCACCAGAATGGCAGATGCCATCAAAACTTCCGGCAAAGTGAAGCTGGCATGGCAGCCGCAGGCCAATGAGATTTTCGCCATTTTGAAAAAGTCAGACAGTGAAAAACTACTGGCACAGGGCGCAGTATTCCATGACTGGAACCCGCCACATAGCGCTGATCCTATTGCTGAGGACGAAACTTTCATTCGTCTTGTTACCAGCTTCGCCACAACGCAAGACGAGACAGATAAATTCGTCAGCCTGATCAAAGCTCTTTAAACAAAAAAGGGCAGGAAATTTCCTGCCCTTTTTCATGATTCACAATATGTGCAGATCAGTTTTTACTGATTGCTTTTGCATCAACGGTTTTGGCATCGATGCTTTGCGAAGTATCGCCCGAAACACTCGTCACATTAATCTTGCGTGGCTTCAGTTCTTCAGGAATCTCACGCTTTAGATCAATATGCAGCAAGCCGTTTTTCAGGCTCGCACCGGCGACCTCAACATGGTCGGCCAGATGGAAGCGGCGTTCAAATGCACGCGATGCAATCCCGCGATAGAGAAATTCTTTTTCACTGTCCGCTTCATCGGCAATCTTGGTGCCTTTGATGGTCAGCTGATTGCGGTGCGCTTCAATTTCAATCTCATTCTGATCGAAACCGGCCACAGCCATGGTAATACGGTAGGAGCTTTCACCGGTGCGCTCGATATTATAAGGCGGATAAGCCTGCGCACTTTCCGGCTGGCCGAGACTGTCCAGCATCGTGAACAAACGGTCGAAACCAACGGTTGAACGGTAAAGCGGAGAAAAATCAAAATGACGCATAAAATGCCCTCCTTCAGAGCGACGTTGCGTTAAAAGACTGTCTGAAAAACTCCCGTTATCGGCGAGCCTTTCTCGTTTGCGCAGCCCCTTATCAGGCGGCTACACCAATGATCTGGTATTACAGAAAACATATTTCAAGGGGGTAATTCCGGCATTTACAATTTGTCTTCCGCCCGCCATGATCCCGCTATATGCAGACCATATAAGAAGCACTGAAGCTTCACCGGCACGCAATGACAAGAGTAGCAGTAATGACAAATCCGTTTTTTGAGACAGAAAATAACAAGGTACCCGCAGGATTGCAGGCAGGCTATTTTCAGTCTGCCGACGGGTTTGAGCTGCGCTATGCTTTTTGCCCCTATGCGGAAGATACACCGCGTAACGGCACTGTCATTTTGCTCCACGGGCGCAATGAAGCCTTTGAAAAATATTATGAAACGATCAGTGATCTGAACCGGCGCGGTTTTTGTGTTGCGACAATGGACTGGCGTGGTCAGGGCGGATCGTTCCGCATTCTCAAAGATGCCGCGCGTGGCTATGTCCGAAAATTTTCCGATTACCGCAGTGATTTCGAGATTTTTCTCAAAACCATCATCATGCCGGACTGCCCGCCGCCCTATTATATTCTGGCACATTCAACCGGCGCATTAATCGCCTTGCAATCGCATGAAATGCTGCAATCGCGTATCCGCCGCATGGTGCTGGTTTCCCCTTTTCTCGGGCTGGCGCGCAGCATCTTTTCAGACCGTCAGCTTAGGCCGCTTGCCACATTGCTGGCATCATCCGGTTTTGGCAGCCGCTATGCTGGTAAAGTCCCTTTGCAACTGCCGCCGGAGAGTTTTGACGGCAACCCGCTTACGCACGATCAGACCCGTTATCTGCGCAATGCCGCAATCACACGCGAGCACCCGCAACTGGGTATCGCAGGGCCGACAATCCGCTGGCTGGCGCAAACACTCAATGCCATTCACAGTATCAACAATCAGCAATTTTACGAGAATTTTGCGATCCCAACGCTGTTTATCGTTCCCGGTGCCGACCGTGTTGTCGATGGTAAAGCAGCAATGCGTCTTGCTGAAAAACTACGCAGCGCCTCTCTGATTACCATTGACGGCGCACGACACGAATTATTGCAGGAAAGCGATTTTTATCGGGAGCAGGTCTGGGCAGCGTTTGATGCATTTATACCAGGATCAAACGCGCCGGAACAAAATACTGAACCGGCGCTGATTGAAGCATAGGTCGCTATAGTCAGGCGTTCAGTAGTTTCAGAGCCTGTTCATGCAGAGCTGCTGAAGAAGCAGCAACAATATAGCCCCCCTTCTCCGCAGGTCCGCCGTCGGCCTGCGTAATAACACCGCCTGCCTGTTCAATCACCGGAATTAAGCCCATAACATCATAAGGCTGCAAACCACTTTCAATCACCAGATCGGCAAAACCGGAAGCCAGCATTGCATAGGCATAGCAATCCACACCATAACGGGACAAACGCACCTGTGCTTCCAGACGATCAAACGCCTCGCGCTGCTTGTCTTTGAACAAAGCCGGTGACGTTGTGAAAACCGTTGCTTCCGACAAATCTGTGGTCTGGCGGGTTTTCAGCTGCACATGCCCGCCATTGCCTGCATATTCCGGCCCGCTCCAGAAAGCACCGTCACCCAGCGCATAAAACATCTCATTGGTGAAAGGCTGGGACATCATACCAATACGGGCATCGCCATCAACCATCAGGCCGACCAACGTACCCCAAACCGGCAGTCCGGAAATAAAAGCACGGGTGCCGTCAATCGGATCAATTACCCAGATATGGCTGCTGTCGAGATTTTCGCCGCCAAACTCTTCGCCCAGAATTCCGTGATCGGGAAAATGCTGATTGATCACTTTGCGAATGGCTTTTTCAGCTTCGCGATCCGCTTCGGTTACCGGATCAAAACCGACAGTATATTTATTATCGATTGCGATTTTTTGCCGGAATCGCGGCAGGGTTTGTTCGGACGCTGCCTGTGCAACCTCTTTTAAAAACGACGAATTCACCACGAAAATTCACTCCATTTCACAGCAGGATTTTAGCATTTCGACGAAATTTCGGCGATATCTCTCATCAAAATGCTTGAGCTATAGCTTTTAGCCAAAACATTTTGATGAAATATATCAATAAGTTAATTTGATTGTAACTTCAGAAAATTCAGAATTTTCATAAAAATGTCTGATTTTTCCGAATTCCGAATTGACCGTAACTCACCGGCAAAATAAAATAGTTAATGGACAATATGTCTGTTTTCGCCCGCAAGGGCGTTTCCTCCCTAGATTTTGGACCGCACTTTTGTGCGGTCTTTTTTTATGCGCGTTTCATTCTGCGGCCTGCGGTTTCTGTAAAAATACATAATCCGGCAAGGCCGTCAGATCTGCCATAAATTGCGTCAGATCACGGCAAAGCCCCGCAAATGACGGCAGGCACTCAAGGCTGTTTTCGTCGACATAGAGTGCGCGGTTCACTTCAATTTGCAAAGCATGGAAATCACGATGCGGGCGTCCGTAATGTTCGGTAATATAACCGCCGGCATAAGGCTTATTATGCGCAACATTATAGCCCATATTTTGCAACAGCTCGATTGCCGCCCATGACAAGGCATCAGAACAGGACCTTCCGAAACGGTCACCGATAATGAAATCCGGCCGCCCTGTAATCCCGTTCTGACCCGCATTATCAGCCATATCCATTCCGCTCGGCATCGAGTGGCAATCCACCAGAACAGCATAGCCAAATTGTGCCCGCGTATCGCTCAGCAACTGTCCGAGCACATGATGATATGGCTTATAGATGGTTTCGATCCGGTCGAGCGCCTCACATAATGGCAGTCTGGATTTATAAATATCCTGACCTTCGCCAACGATTTTAGCGATTGTGCCTAAACCGCCTGCAACCCGTGTTGACCTGATATTCGCATGAGACGGCACAGGCTCGTTAAACATTTTCGGGTCGAGCTCAAAGGGCTCACGATTCACATCCAGATAGGCACGCGGGAAATGCGCACGCAGCAAAGGCGCGCCCAGCGGCACGGCCATGGCGAATAATTCATCCACATAGCAGTCTTCCGACTGACGGATATCATGGGGGCTGAGACGGGATTGCTGCAGAAATGCCCGCGGATAATAATTGCCGCTATGCGGCGAATTAAAAACGAACGGGATGCGCTGTTGCGCCGGAGCACAGACTTCAAAAGGAGTGATTGTCTGAAAATCCCGTTGCAGGCTCATTCTTCACTTTCATATACTGCAAGGGCATATGCCCAGATTATTTGGCCGGATAGCCGGTTCATTTCTCAAGCCTAACTGATAATCCGGAAAAGCAAAGCCGGAATTGTCATGTTTTGCCAGAAAATACCGGCAGCAGGCATTCAGTTTATTATTTAAGAACAATTTCATACCATGACACATGACATTTTCTTGAACTGCCCTATATGGTGTTTTTAACGTCGTTCTTGCCTGCCAAAATGCATAGGCAATAAAACACTTTTGCCCTGCCGGTCGCAGAGACGGGGCAGATTAATGGGAATGATTCATCCGATATTTACCAAAGCAGCGTCTTATAGGATCAGATTGAATCGCTTTTCTTGCCATTTTGTCACCGCAATATCATGCTGGGGACACGCAGATAAAAAGCGTACAGACATTCGGACGGACCAATGAAAAGAATTCTGCTTGCTGAAGATGATAATGATATGCGCCGTTTTCTGGTGAAAGCACTGGAAAAAGCCGGTTATCATGTCACCCATTTCGACAATGGAGCCAGCGCCTATGAGCGTCTACGCGAAGAGCCTTTCTCTTTGCTGCTGACGGATATTGTTATGCCTGAAATGGACGGAATTGAACTTGCACGCCGTGCAACCGAAATTGATCCTGACCTCAAAGTCATGTTCATCACCGGTTTTGCTGCTGTTGCCCTCAATCCTGATTCAAACGCACCGCGTGAAGCCAAGGTATTGTCCAAGCCGTTTCACCTGCGTGATCTCGTGAATGAGATCGAGAAAATGTTGCTGGCAGCCTGATTTCAGGTATCGGGATAAGCCTGTTGAAAAACAACAGGTAAAACAAAGTTTTTTCTCTTTATTCTTCAAAAGGGCATTGACGCGCGCGAGCCAATATGGTGTATGCGCGTCATCGGATGGGCGTATAGCTCAGCGGGAGAGCACTACATTGACATTGTAGGGGTCACAGGTTCAATCCCTGTTACGCCCACCATCCAAATCCCATAAAATAGTATATTACAATCAGCACAGACGGCATCATGCCGTTACCGGCGCTGCACATCTCGCGACCTCTCAAAAGCTTTAACGAGGTCTCTCAATCGGGCACAGCTATACTCCGCGCCCTCTCCCCAAATCACCTATAAATACAGCACCATATCGGCGCCAGTATATTATGTAGTATCTAATAAAAATTTGTCTTTATCTTCAAATTGACCAGACAGAGCCAGAATAGATCATATTTTTTCAATAAATTTCAAAATAATACGCATTTTTATGAGTGAAACCGGCTTTTTTACACAACATTAAATTGTTATCTTATGATATTATAAGCATTCTCATTGCGACTATCTGCACGGGAGATTGTGGGGAAATTATCTCACGTTCAGATAGATGGGGCAAATGGATGGGAATCAAAGTAGGGGTCACAGGGGGAATTGTTTTTGGTTTCAAAAACGCACCGGAAAATTTGCATCGGCACGATCACAAAAGATCGCCCCGTTATGCTGCAGAAATTGCTGATGTCTTATGCCCGGCTGATTATTCCTGAGGGGACACAGGTCTGTTTTTTAATTGTAGAAAACAATCACGAGAAAACAGTCTGCTCGATTATCAATGACTTTAAGGCAAGAGTTTCGCCTGCTGAAGTCGTCTATACAGTTGAGCCGGTTTTAGGCATCGCATCGGCCAGAAATCATGTGCTCAATTATGCGGTTGATCATGGTTATGATCTGCTGACCTTTGCTGACGATGACGAGCAGGTAGAACCGCAGTGGCTCATGGAATTGCTGAAAGAACGCGATCACCTCGATCTTGATATTGTCGGCGCACCGGTACGTTTTGCACCACCGGAAGGCAAATTGTCATTCTGGCAAAGAATTGTCTGGCAGGGTGTCGATAAAGTGAACCGCAATGCTGAAAACCGCTCCATCAAAAAGCGCGATGAAGGCAAAGCCGGACAACTGAAACTTGCTACCGGCAGCTGGATGGGCAATCTCGACTTTTTCCGCTCGACAGGATTGCGCTTTGACGCAGCTTTGGGTCAGGCCGGCGGCGAAGACTGGCAGCTATGGGCCGAGGCGAAAGCTCTTGGCGCAAAAACAGGCTGGACACCGCACGCCATTGCCTATGAAACCGTTCCCGCTTCACGCCTGAAACTGAGCTATTATTATCGCCGTAACCGCGATCATGCCAGAACTGTACATCTGGAACGCATGAAAAACCAGAAGAGCGGCAGCTTATGGCGCACCTTCAAATCCGTTCTTTCGCGTGTTTATAAAGTGCTTGTCGGCAGCTTACTACTGCCCATCTATCGTGAAAGAGGCTTGCTAACGATTGCTGCGAATTTAGGCAGTCTGGTCGGCTTTATCGATGGAGCCCGTGGCAAAAAATCCATGCATTATGTTGATATTGACGGCTACTGATAGCTCCCCCTGCCCGAAGAGTAAAAGCATCTGCCTATGACAGTTCCGATCCTTGTCTATCATCATATTGCAGCTGTCGGCAGCAGTGTCCCTTTTCGCAGCCTTTTTGTGCATCCGAAACGCTTTGCAAGCCAGATGCGCTGGCTGAAAAAACTCGGCTATCAAGGGCTCTCCGTGCGGGATGCCATACCTTATATTAAGGGAGAAAAAACCGGAAAGGTTGCTGTCCTGACTTTTGATGACGGCTTCCTGAATGTGCTGGAAAATGCCGCACCGGTTCTGGCAGAATGCGGCTTCACCGCCACAAATTATTTTGTGGCCAACCAGATTGGTGGCAGCAATATTTGGGACAAGGCAATCGGCATTCCGGAAATGGCATGTATGTCCGTCACGCAAATGCGTGAATGGGCAGCATTGGGACATGAAGTCGGCGCCCATACGCTTGATCATGTCAATCTGAATGACACACCGGATGAAGAAGCCCGCCGCCAGATCAGTGAATCAAAATCACGTCTGGAGGACATGCTGGGCGCAGAGGTTCCTCATTTTTGCTATCCCTACGGTGCCAATAATCAGACACACCGCTTAATGGCACGTGAGGCAGGTTTTCAAACTGCGGTCACGACAATTGCCGCACGCGCAAAACCAAATGATGACCCGTTTGGCATTCCGAGAATATATATCCGCCGCAATCATACATTGCCGGAATTTTTATATCGTGTGTATTTCCGCTAAGGGCAGCAAACTGCACATATTCAGATAATTAACACCTGCAATTATCGTCAGTTTGTTCTGACGCAAAGACGCATTCCGCCACTTCATTAAAGTCCACTGCATAACCGCTGAGCAGCCTGCTGCTGCAGCACCTGACTTGCAGTGAGCACCTTATATGAACCGCTTTCATGATCGTCCGGCATTTTTCATCAGAAAACTGATCCTGCTGTTCTGTCTTCTGTTAAGCGGCTTCATCAGCCTGCAATCGACAGCCTTTGCCGCTCAGCTGGATAAGTATCTGCCTGTGCTAAAAGTGCAGGAACTATTTCAGGATGCGGATCGTATCGGCACACCGCAAGGTGAACCGCCGATTGCGCCGGTCTATAAAAATCAGGATCTGCTCGGCTATATTTATCTGAATTCAGACTTTACCAGTTCTGTCGGCTATTCCGGCAAACCGATCCATATTCTCGTCGGCATTGATACCAAAGGTATCATTCGCGGCATCAAACTTGCCGACCACAAAGAACCGATTGTGCTGATCGGTATTCCCGAAGCCAAAGTGGTTGCGGCGCTCAACTCCCTCATCAACAGCGATTTCAATGCCGTTGCTTCAGGCACTGCCAAACCGCCTCAGGTCGAGATTGTCAGCGGTGCCACGGTCACTGTTCTGGTCATGGGCGACAGTGTGGTGCGCTCGGCTGTCGGGCTGATCCGTAGCGGCCGTCTGGGCAATCAGCTTGCTGCCGGACAAGTCGCGGCACCGCAGGAAACCCGCACTGTTGATCTGTCGAAACAGGATATCCGTGACTGGCAGGAACTGACCGGTGACGGTTCTGTTCGCAGCCTGAAGCTCAGTGTCGGCGAAGTAACGCAAGCCTTCCTTGATGCCAAGCAACCGCGTGCGGCAGAAAACCCTGAAACATCCGCTCCAGAAGACCAGTTTATCGAGCTCTATGTCGCGCCGGTATCAGTGCCGTCCATCGGTCTCAGCCTGCTGGGTCAGGCCGGATATGACCAGATGCAGAAACGGCTTAAACCCGGCCAGCAGGCCGTACTGGTTGCCGGTGATGGTGCCTATTCCTTCAAGGGATCGGGCTATGTACGCGGCGGTATTTTCGACCGTATCGAACTGTTGCAGGACGGTCAGGGCATCCGTTTTCGGGATAAAAACCATACGCGCATCGGCAATATTGCTGCTGAAGGCGCACCGGATTTGCGTGAAATCGCGTTGTTCACGGTGCCGGAAGGTTTCGCCTTCGACGTAACAAAACCATGGGAACTGCAATTACTGGTACAGCGTGGCTTTGGTGCCCGTGACAAAGCCAGCATCTTCTATGACCTCGGTTATACACTTCCCGACCAATATGTGACCATCACCGCACCTGCCAAACCTGTCCCGGCTCCCGTGCAGCCTGCACAAGATGCTGCCACTGCGAATAATCCACATGTCAGCGCACCGGTCGGTGAAGCATCCATGCCTGATTTCTTCGGAGAAGATAATCCGCTGTGGATCCAGATGTGGCAGATGAACAAAATCAATATTGTGATTACTGCCTTCGCCATTCTGGTGCTGGTCGCAATCTTCTTCTTCCAGAACCATCTGGTCAGACGTCCGCGCTTCTTCGCATGGGTCAGACGCGGCTATCTTCTGTTCATCCTTGTCTGGCTTGGCTTCTACACCAACACCCAATTGTCGGTCGTCAATGTCCTGACTTTCACCAATTCGCTTATCACCGGCTTCAACTGGGAATTCTTCCTGACCTCCCCGCTGACTTTCCTGTTATGGGGTTCGGTTGCTGCCGGTCTGCTGTTCTGGGGACGCGGTCCGTTCTGCGGCTGGCTCTGCCCTTTCGGTGCGCTGCAGGAATTGAGTAACAATCTGGCACAATGGCTGAAAGTACCGCAGGTCAAACTGCCATGGGGCCTGCATGAACGTCTGTGGCCGATCAAATATATTATCTTCCTCGGCCTGTTTGGTCTGTCCCTCTATTCCGTGGCTCTGGCCGAGGTTTTCGCCGAAGTCGAACCGTTCAAAACCGCGATCATCCTGAAATTCGCCCGCGAATGGCCGTTCGTCATCTATGCCCTGACCTTGCTGACTGCCGGTCTGTTCATCGAGCGCTTCTTCTGCCGCTATCTGTGCCCGCTCGGCGCGGCACTCGCCATACCCGGCCGTATCCGCATGTTTGAATGGCTGAAACGCTGGCCGGAATGCGGCTCGCCATGTCAGCGCTGCGCTGTCGAATGTCCGGTACAGTCCATCCATCCGGAAGGCCAGATCAATGTCAATGAATGTATCTACTGTATGCATTGTCAGGAGCTTTACCACGATGACCAGCGCTGCCCGCATATGATTCAGGTGCGCGTCAAACGTGAGAAATTCGCTGCCCGCAACGCGCCTTATACGCCACCGGCAGAACGTACCGGCAGCCAGTCAAAAACCATCATCACCCATAACGGACAACCTGTTACCGGCGCATCCGCACCGGACGCAGCATCCTGAAATTTTCAACTGGAGACAAAGCAATGTCTGAGCAAGAAAATAAAACCCGCATGAACAGACGGCAATTACTCGGCACCTCGGCTTTTGTGGCCGCTGCCGGTGCCAGCGGCATGGGCGGTGCGCTAGTCATGGCCGGCGCACCGAAGCAGGCCATGGCGGCATCCGCATCCGGTTCAAGTGCAGAAGTCAAACCGGGCGAACTGGATGAATATTACACATTCTTTTCCAGCGGCCAGAGCGGTGAAGTCCGTATTGTCGGCCTGCCATCCATGCGCGAGCTGATGCGTATTCCGGTTTTCAACCGTGACAGTGCCACCGGCTGGGGACAGACCAATGAAAGCCTGAAAGTTCTCCGTGACGGCATGTTGCCTGAAGACCGTGAGTTTATGAAAGACCGCGGCGGCGTTTTCGACAATGGCGATCTGCACCATCCGCATCTTTCCTTTACCGACGGCACCTATGACGGCCGTTATCTCTATGCCAATGACAAGGCCAATACCCGCGTCTGCCGTATCCGCCTTGATGTCATGAAATGCGACAAGATCATTCAGCTGCCGAACCAGCACACGGTTCATGGCCTGCGCGTGCAGAAATATCCGAAAACCGGCTATGTCTTCTGTAATGGTGAAGACCGCGTGCCGATCCCGAATGACGGTAAAAATCTGACAGATACCAAAAACTATCATGCGATTTTCACCGCAGTAGACGGCGAAAGCATGAAGGTAGCATGGCAGGTCATGGTCAGCGGCAATCTCGATAATGTGGACTGTGACTATCAGGGCAAATATGCTTTTGCCACTTGCTACAATTCCGAAGAGGGCGTGACACTGGCCGAAATGATGGGCAGTGAGCAGGACTGGATTGTTATCTTCAACCTGAAACGCATTGAAGAAGCGGTTGCCAAAGGCGAGTTCAAGGAAATCAACGGCGTGCCGGTGATTGACGGACGCAAAGGCTCCAAATTCACCCGCTATATTCCGGTACCGAACAGCCCGCATGGTATGAATACCGCACCGGACGGCATCCATATTGTGGCCAATGGTAAATTGTCGCCGACCGTCACCGTTTTCGATGTGCGCAAATTTGACGACCTGTTTGATGACAAAATCAATCCGCGTGATGCCGTTGTGGCGGAGCCGGAACTCGGTCTCGGGCCTTTGCACACCGCCTATGACGGCAAAGGCAATGCCTATACGACACTGTTTATCGACAGTCAGGTCTGCAAGTGGAACATTGAGGATGCCAAACGTGCTTTCAAGGGCGAAAAGGTCGATCCGATCCGCCAGAAACTCGATGTGCATTATCAGCCGGGACATAACCACACTTCGATGGGACAGACCAAAGAGGCTGACGGTAAATGGCTGATCTCCCTCAATAAATTCTCCAAAGACCGCTATCTCAATGTAGGACCTCTCAAACCGGAAAATGACCAGCTCATTGATATTTCCGGAGATAAAATGGTGATTGTCCATGACGGACCAAGCTTTGCCGAACCGCATGACGCAACAATCGTACATCGCTCCAAGATCAATCCGGTCAATGCCTGGAATCGTGAAGATCCGTTCTTTGCCGATGCTGTTGCACAGGCAAAGGCCGATGGCGTCGATCTGATGGAAGCTGCGGAAGTCATCCGCGACGGTAATAAAGTCCGTGTTTATATGACCTCTGCCGCACCGGCCTTCAGCCTTGAGGAATTCACCGTCAAACAGGGCGATGAAGTCACTGTCTATGTAACCAATATTGATGAAATCGAAGACCTGACCCATGGTTTCTCGATCATCAATTACGGGATCAATATGGAAGTGGCACCGCAGGCTACAGCCTCGGTCACCTTCATCGCCAATAAGCCGGGCGTGTGGTGGTATTACTGCTCGTGGTTCTGCCATGCCATGCATATGGAAATGAAAGGCCGTATGCTTGTTGAGCCGAAAGGCGCTTAAACATCATGCAGCATCAGCGCCATAAGGAAAAACGCAACTCCGCAGCTTTACCGGAGCACACAACGCCCGCAATGAAGCAATATGCTTTGGCTACGGCTTTGTGTTTTTCCGGCCTGCTGCCCGCACTGATTTCTCCGGCACTGGCCGGAGAGATCATCGTATCTGCCGGACAAAATCTGCAAACCGTCCTTGATCAGGCACCGGCGGGGGAAACGATCCGCCTGCTCAAAGGGCGGCATGACGGGTCAGTCGTCATTGACAAGACAGTCATGCTGGAGGGGGAAGCCGGAGCCGTGCTTTACGGCTCCGGCACCGGCAATACGATTACCGTCAATGCACCGGAAACCATCATTCGCGGATTGGAAATCCGTGGTTCCGGCGACAATCTCTTTGATCTCAATTCCGGTATTTTCATCGCCAAAACCGCCACCGGCGCACGGGCGGAGAATAACCGGCTGATTGATAATCTCTATGGTATCTATCTGCATGGTGCCAAGGATTCCGTGGCCGAAGGCAATGAGATTATTGGCAAGCGCGGTGTACGCATGGCGCAAACCGGCAGCGGTGTTTCCATCTGGAATGCACCGGGTGCCAAAGTGCTGAATAATATCATCCGCTATGGCCGCGACGGCATTTATACCAATGCCAGCCGCAAGAATATCTTCCGTGGCAATCTCATGGAAAATGTACGTTTTGCTGTCCATTATATGTACACCAATGACAGCGAAGTCAGCGATAATATCTCGCGCAATAATTCTGTCGGCTTTGCCATTATGTATACCAGCCGGCTTAAAATTACCGGCAATCTTTCGGAGGGTGACCGCGATCACGGGTTGCTGCTAAACTATGCCAACAGTTCCGTCATCACCGGCAATCGGGTGATCGGCAAAATGCAATCGGCTGACCGCTGGATGGATGCCGGTGTTCAAAGCGCCGAGCATGGTATGCCAGAACCGGAAACTGACCCGTCTGCAGAGACTGGCAACCTGCGACTGGGGCCTGAGAAATGCGTTTTCATCTACAACGCCAATAAGAACAAATTCACCGGCAATCAGTTTGAAAATTGCAGCATCGGCATTCATTTCACGGCCGGTTCCGAAGGCAATGTGATGAGCGGCAATGCCTTCATCAACAACCGCAATCAGGTCAAATATGTCGGCACACGCAATCTCGACTGGTCGGCCAAAGGACGCGGCAATTTCTGGAGCGACAATCCCGCCTTTGACCTCAATGGCGACGGCATTGCTGACAGCCCCTACCGGCCAAATGATCTGATCGACAAAGTGCTGTGGACAGCTCCCCAAGCCAAAATTCTTATCAACAGTCCGGCGATCCAGACAATCCGCTGGGCGCAGACGCAATTTCCCGCATTGATGCCGGGTGGTGTCATTGACAGCTATCCGCTGATGAAACCGCCTGCGATGCCGGTCAAATCCGGAGGCGAAAATAAATCATGACTGAAACCGTAAAGCTTGCCGGTGTCACCAAAACCTATGGCACATTCAATGCCATCAGCGATGCGTCCTATGTGCTGAATGCCGGTGAAAATATTGCCTTGGTCGGCCATAATGGTGCAGGCAAGACCACGATGATCAAGCTGATGCTGGGATTGATCCGCCCGACACATGGCAAAGTGCTGGTGCTGGGTGAAGACCCTGCAGCCGGACAATTCGCGGCACGGCGCAAGCTTGGCTATCTGCCCGAGCATGTCTCCTTCAATATGGCACTGACCGGACGGGAGACCCTGTCTTTTTACGCCAAGCTCAAATCTGTTCCTGTGAAGGAAACCGCCGCGCTGCTCGATCATGTCGGCCTGTCCCATGCGGCAGACCGCCGTGTCGGCACCTATTCCAAAGGCATGCGCCAGCGGCTTGGTCTGGCACAGGCTTTGCTCGGCAAACCCGCCGTGCTGCTGCTGGATGAACCGACAACCGGCCTTGATCCGGCCTTGCGCAAAAACTTCTACGATTTGCTGGAGGTTATGCGTGCGGAAGGCACCACCATTCTGATGTCCTCCCATGCGCTCACCGAACTGGAAAATCGTGTCGGACGGGTAATTATCGCCAATCGCGGCAAGGTCATCGCAGACGGTTCACTGGATGATCTGCGCCATATTGCGCGTCTGCCGGTGCGTATCCGTGTCAGCTTAGCCGAAGGTGAAACCGCACCGCACAGCACCGGACAATCCCTGCGGATAGGCTGGCGGAAAACCGGCTTTGCAAGTTTTGAAGCGGATGTTTCCGCAGAAGATAAAATGCAGGTTCTGAACTCCGTTATCGCTCAAAACCATAACATCACGGATATTGATGTCATGGCACCGACACTGGATGAGCTTTACGCCCATTTCCTCACAGTTAAAGAGGCCGCGGAATGAAAAATCTCATTCATATTGCCGGCAAGGAAATTCAGGAAGGGTTGCGCAACCGCTGGGTGCTGGCAACCACTCTGCTGCTGGCTGCGCTGGCACTCAGCATGAGCTTTCTCGGCAATGCACCGACCGGCAGCACAATCGGTTCCAACCGGCTGGATGTGGTGATCGTCAGTCTCTCCAGCCTCACCATTTTTCTCATCCCGCTGATTGCGCTGCTGATCTCTCATGATGCTGTTGTCGGCGAGATGGAACGCGGCACCATGCTGTTACTGCTGAGTTACCCGATCGGGCGCAAACAGGTCATTCTTGGCAAGTTTCTCGGACAGCTCACTATTCTCGCTTTCGCGACCCTGTTCGGCTATGGCAGCACCGCCATAGTGCTTGCGCTGACAGGCGGCGGCATTGATGCGGCAAGCTGGCTGGCTTTGCTGTCGCTGATCGGCAGCTCTGTCCTGCTCGGCGCGGTATTCATCGCCATCGGCTTTTTCGCCAGCACAATCGTGCGTGAGCGCAGCACTGCTGCGGGTATTGCCATCGGCATCTGGCTGCTCTTTGTGCTGATCTATGACATGGCGCTGCTTGGCCTACTGGTCTTCGATCAGGGGCAGATGATCGGCACTGCTTTGCTCAATATTTTGCTGCTTATCAACCCGACAGATGCCTATCGCCTGCTCAATTTCGGCACAGGCGGTGCCGGTGCCCTCACCGGCATGGGCGGCGTTGCTGGCACCACAACTCTGAGCGCAGGTGTCCTCACTCTGGCGCTGGGACTATGGACTGCCATCCCGCTCGGCCTTTCCATACTCATCTTTTCAAGGAAAGAACTATGAGACTGATCTCTCTTTTCATCCCCGTTATTGCTGCTCTTACTCTGTCGGCCTGTTCACCAGAAAAACAGGCTGAGACACCCGCTCCGTTTGCACTGACTGAAGCGGCTATGGGGCGCTATTGCGGCATGAATGTTCTGGAACATAGCGGCCCGAAGGGACAGGTCATTCTTCATCCGGCAAGTGAAGCCATATGGTTCTCCTCTGCCCGTGACACGCTGGCTTTTACCATGTTGCCGGAAGAGCCGAAAAATATCGCGGCAATCTATGTCTCCGATATGGCCAAAGCCCCAAGCTGGGAGCAACCGGGCGCACAAAACTGGGTTGATGCGAAAAAGGCTTTTTTCGTCATCAACAGCAATGCCACCGGCGGCATGGGGGCTAAAGAAACCGTGCCCTTCTCTACCCGTGAAGCGGCAGAGCAATTTGCCAAAGATAAAGGCGGCGACATCGTTACCTTTGCCGACATTCCGCAGGACTATGTTCTCGGCACCTCAGACGCGCCAACTGAAGCACCAATGAGCACACATCACTAATCTCATGAATATTTGCACGGAGACTGCCATGACAAGCCGTATCAATCGCAGACGTTTTATCGGTATCAGCTGTGCTGCTGCGGGTCTGAGCCTCCTGCCGTTTCATGCCGGTGCATCTGCACATAATAATGCTGTGATCTGGCAGGGCTTTGCCCTTGGCGCACCGGCAAAAATCATTCTGCATCATCCCGACAAGAGGGCCGCAGAAGCCCTCCTCCGGCAGGTTCGTGCGGAAATCGCACGTCTGGAAGGTATTTTCAGCCTTTACCGGCCAGACTCTGAACTTGCCTCGCTCAACCGCTCCGGTGCTCTGGCGATGCCATCGCCGGAGCTGGTTGAGTTGCTGGAAAAATGCCGTGATTTTTGGGAGAAAAGCGGCGGTCTGTTTGACCCGACCATTCAGCCGCTTTGGGCATGTCTTGCGCGGCATTTCTCCGCAGAACATGCCGCCGCCTCCGGCCCCTCCGCACAGGAATTGCAGCAGGCGCAGTCTTTAACCGGCTTTGATGCCGTGCGTTTCAGTAAAGACCGGATTGTCTTTGACCGCCCGCATATGGCCATGACCCTCAATGGTGTGGCACAAGGCTATATTACTGATCTGATTACGCAATTGCTGGCAGACCACGGCGTTACCAATACGCTGATAAATCTGGGTGAATATCGTAGTCTGGATAATCAGCCCGATGGTACGCCCTGGCAGATCGGTATTGCCGATCTTGAAACTGATCCGCAGCCCGATGCGATGCTGCAACTCTCCGGTAATGCACTGGCCACATCCGGCGGCGCCGGTTTCCGGTTTGATCCGGACGGGCATTTCAACCATCTGCTCAATCCGAAAACTGCGAACAGTCATGAACTGTCTTCGTCCCGTTATCAGCGACTGACAGTTATCGCGCCTGACGCCACTTCTGCCGATGCATGGGCGACAGCCTTCAGCCTGATGGAGCAGGCAGAAATCCGTGCAATCCTGCAAAATATGTCCGCAACTTCTGTCTATATAAAAACTGAAAAAGATGGTTTTCAGCGGTTAAAAGTCTGAAAATGATAGCAATATATTGAATTGCGCCACGCTTCACAAAGCTTTACTACTCATCCCACATTGATGAACACAGGGTCGGTCACGGCGACGGCTCTATAGCGTATCATGACTGCAAAGGGATGAGTATGATTGACCGGACGCTTGTCAGCGCATTGCCGATCTTTGCAGGCATGGAAGAAAGCGCTCTGGACAAACTGCTCTCCAATGCGGTTCAGCGCCCTGTTGCCAAAGGCGCTAAAGTCTTCGAGCAAGGTCAAAAAGCAACCTCATTCTACCTGCTTCTGCAAGGCCGGTTGAAAGTCATGCAGGTTACCGCCGGTGGTCAGCAGCTGATTGTGCGCGTCGTCCATCCCGGTGATTTATTCGGATTTGCTCTGGCAATCGGGCGCACAGAATATCCGGGCACACCGATTGCTGTCGCCGACAGTATTGTACTCGCATGGCCGATGAACATGATGAACAGCTTTCTGGAGCGCAATCCCACGCTGGCAATTAACGCCATGCAGATGATCGGCCAGCGGCTGGATCAGGCGCATAACCGTATCCGTGAAATGTCCACGCAGGAAGTGGAGCGCCGCATCGCGCATACGGTTATCCGGTTAGCACAGGAAGCGGGCATTCATGAAGGTGCTGATATCCGCATTGATTTTCCGATTTCGCGGCAGGATATTGCCGAAATGACCGGCACCACATTGCATACGGTTTCACGCATACTCAGTAACTGGGAAACCAGAGGACTGGTCAAAGGCGGACGGCAATTGCTTCTGGTTTCCAATCTGACCGGACTTAAAAGACTGGCCGAGCACGAAGACTAAAATACTCCACCATTTTTGTCCGGTTTTTCAGCCTCTTTGCGCCCCGACAAAGAGGTGTGTTTCAATCTGTCTTAAGAAACGGGCAGCCGCTGAAGCGGTTACCTTTTTTCGGAGACTGACATGAAACTTACCGCAACAAAACTGGCTCTGACAGCAGGCGTTTTCGCCCTCTTCACCCTGCCGTCTCTGGCTGCCGATATTGAAGTACACATGCTTAATAAAGGCGCAGAAGGCGCAATGGTCTTTGAGCCCGCCTATATCAAAGCCAATCCCGGCGACAACATCATCTTCATCCCGACGGATAAAGGTCACAATGTCGAGTCGGTCAAAGATATGATCCCCGAAGGCGTTGAAAAGTTCAAAAGCAAAATCAATGAGAACTATACGCTGACAGTTCAGCAGGACGGCGCTTATCTGGTCAAATGCACACCGCATTATTCCATGGGCATGGTCGCGCTGATCGTTGTCGGTGATAATCCGGCTAATCTTGATGCCATTGTGGCTGCGAAGAAGCCAAAGCCGGTGCAACAGCGCCTCGAAAAAGCAATTGCCAGCGCACAAAAATAACAGCCCTGCCTGATGCAGGTTTGCATACCGGCCCGCATGTTGAGATGAGGACACCGCTGTGAACGCCCCTGATACCGCTGACCATCTGAAAAACGAAACCATCAAAACCAGAAAACCGGTGCCGCGCGGGTTAAAAATGACCGGCCCTGTGCTTTTCAGTTATGGTTTCAGACCGTTTTTCCTTGGTGCCGGTATCTGGGCTGTGCTTGCCATGCTGTTGTGGATTTTATCCCTCACACTCGGCATGCCGCTGGGCGGTTCTTATGATGCACTCAACTGGCATGCCCATGAAATGCTGTTCGGTTTCGGTTCTGCGGTTCTGGCAGGGTTTCTGCTGACCGCTGTGCCGAACTGGACCGGCAGCCTGCCGGTCTCCGGCACACCGCTGATCATTCTTGCCGGTTTCTGGCTGGCGGGACGTCTGGCCTTTCTCTATCCCGATCTCATCCATTTCTATGCGGCAATCGCATTGGAAAGCCTGTTTCTGCCATTGTTACTGGTCATTTGTGCAAGAGAAATCATTGCCGGCAAACAATGGAAAAATCTGAAAGTGCTGATCGGTGTCACACTTCTCACCATCGCCAATCTGATCTTCCATTATACCGTGATAACCGATGGTGATATTGCTTTTGCCAGCCGTATCGCTGTCAGTGCCTATGTGTTGCTGATTATGATTATCGGCGGCCGTATCGTGCCGAGCTTCACCCGCAACTGGCTCAACCGCAATCAGAAAACACGTTTTCCTGTACCGTTTAACCGCTATGATGCGCTTTGTATCATCACAGGCGCATTAACGCTTCTAAGCTGGATAGTTGCGCCGGAAACGCCGGTCACACTCGTGCTCGCCAGTCTGGCTGCGATCTTGCATATTGCGAGACTGGTACGCTGGCGCGGCTGGGAAACCGCACCGGAAAAACTCCTGCTCATCCTGCATATTGCCTATGCTTTCATTCCCGCAGGTTTTATCGCTATCGCTTTGTCTGCAGCGGATATGCTCAATGCCTATTCAACATTGCATATTCTGACTGTCGGCGCTGTCGCGACCATGATGCTGGCGGTGATGGGGCGTGCCACACGCGGACACACCGGCAATGCGCTCAGCGCATCTCCGCTCACCATTCTGTCTTATGTCTGTCTGATTGCCTCAGCACTCCTCAGACCATTTGCGGAAATTGTTCTGAATTATTTCCATACAATTCTGGCAGTGTCGGCGCTGTTATGGATCGCGGCCTTCACCCTTTATGTCATCGAATATGCACCGATGCTGCTGCAGGATCGTCGCCAGCGGGCAGAATAAGAACAAATCAATGAGCGCCGGAGCGTATCATCATCCGGTATGCTTCGCCGCTGGCATCAAAATTTCCGACCCATTGATGACCGGCATTTTCCAGCTCCGGCAGCAAGAAATGCGGCTCGGCAGAGAACAGCGCAAAGATCACCGCACCTTCTTCAATTCTGCCAAGCAGGCGCAGGATTTCTTCCGTAACAGTCTTCTGATCCGGCAATGAATAATCCAGATAATGCATCGGATCCGGCCAGATTTCCGGCACTACGGTTCGGGCAGACAGGCTGACCGGTTTTATCTCTTCTGCGGTTTCTTCTGAAATTGCCGGAGAGAAAATGACCTCCCAGTCACCACCGGTAATTTCACGGGCAGCACAGGAAAAACCTTTCCGCTCCATGACCTGAAACAACGGCACCGGACGGAAAGTTGCAAGCAATCTGAGGGATTGCCCTTCCTGCAAGCCGGAAACAGTCTGCATAATCAGTGGAAACGGCTCACCGCCCTCACGCAGCACCGGCCGTACATCCAGCTCAACTATTTGCATGTAAATCCCCCGTCATAGACAGAATCTTGATTCCGGTGCGTTTTCAGGAGGTCAGTTTAAACCGGAAGTCTTCAGAGAATAAACAAACCATGTGTGAATTATAATCATGGTTTGAGGACAGGATTTTGTTCTGTCGCAAATTGCTCGAAATAAGAATTAGCTTTTTAAAATTACGCTAAAATACACAGTGAGGTAAGCACGGACATATCGGTGACCGCGCGTAAAAGCGTGTGGTTTACACTCATTAAGAGCGTAAACCACAAAGCTGATTAACCGGCGGCCATCACTGAATGCGCCTGTCCGGTTTTGTTCAGGTCAGGAATAACGACGATATCACTGCCATCACGCACATTATCATACAGATGCATCACATCCTGATTGACCATGCGGATACAACCGGAAGAAACGGATTTACCGATGGTCCAATATTCAGGCGAGCCGTGAATACGGTAGATCGTGTCACGTCCGTCTTTATGGATATAATGGGCACGGGAACCGAGAGGATTTTGCAAGCCCGGCCCCATGCCGCCATTGGCGATGCTGTATGGTTCAAGCGCCGGATTACGGGCTACCATTTCATCCGGTGGTGTCCAGCGCGGCCACTTACGCTTATAGGCAATTTTCGCACGGCCGGACCATGCATAACCGTCTTTACCGACGCCGATACCGTAGCGGGTTGCACGGCCACCGGATTTAATGTGGTAGAGATATTTATTCGGGGTATCGACGATAACCGTGCCCGGCTTTTCATCCGTGATATAATCAACTTCCGTACGCCAGAATTTCTCCGGAATTTTCGACACATCGACTTCAGGAACCTGATAGCCTTCATCCCACACTGCATAATACATTGGCGGAGTGACAGGCTTGATTTTGTTGGCTGCAAGATCAGCCGAAGGGCGCTTGGTTTCACCGGTGGAAACGCAACCCGTCAAAGCAAGAGCACTGGCTCCAAGCAAGAAATGACGACGGGAGAATGCAAATTCAGACATTTATAGCTCAATCTTCATTGGAATTGACCCCGAACTATCATGTCTGTCCTTAAGTCAGGCTTAAGAGCAGTCACGGGATCTTTCACTTCATTCATTTATCTTTTCTGATTTACTGAACGCGGGAGGCTGCGTTTTTCATTCAGCAAGTCTGAAACCTGAGAAACCACATCTATGACAACAACATGGTAAAAACAGAATTAACGTATGAAATAATAAGTTTTCTGGATGACCTGTGGCATTTATAACAAAGCCCTCTGCGTTTCAGGCAAAGGGCTTTGTTCATTTCGTACTTATGTCAAAGTTCAGTTCTTGCCGTAGCCGCCACCGGTCGGGGTAATGATGGTGAAAGCCTCACCGGCTTTCAGAACTACCTGATCGCAGCCTTTCAGCACTTCGACAGCACCGTCCTGACGGCGGACTTCATTGCGTCCCAGCTGGCCGTCCTCACCGCCTTCAAGGCCAAACGGCCGTACACGACGATGGCCGGAGAGAATCGCAAATTCCAGCTCTTCCAGAGCACGGATGGTACGATGCGTACCATTACCCGCAGTCCATTTACCGCGGCCGCCGGAATTTTCACGGATATGGAAATCTTCCAGCATCACAGGGAAACGGGTTTCCAGAATTTCCGGATCGGTCAGGCGTGAATTGGTCATATGGGTATGAACCGCATCGGCACCATTGAAACCAGGGCCTGCCGGCGCACCGGAGCAGATGGTTTCATAATACTGATATTCATTATTACCGAAGGTCAGATTGTTCATCGTACCCTGTGCCGCAGCCATGGCCTTGGTTGCACCAAACAGGCAGTTGGTCACAGCCTGACTGACTTCCACATTGCCCGCCACAACAGCAGCCGGATAATGCGGTGACAGCATCGAGCCTTCCGGCACGATGATTTTGATCGGGCGCAAACAACCGGCATTCATCGGAATATCGCCGTCCACCAGCACGCGGAAAACATAAAGCACGGCGGCACGGGTAACCGGCTGCGGCGCATTGAAATTATCAGGACGCTGTTCAGACGTACCGGTGAAATCAACCGTTGCTTCACGCTTCACACGGTCAATCGTTACTTTGACTTCAATTTTGCTGCCCTGATCCAATTCATAGGTGAACTGACCATCCGGCAATTGATCCAGCACACGGCGCACGCTTTCGGCAGCATTATCCTGCACATGCCCCATATAGGCTTTCACCACGTCTTCACCAAAATGCACAATCATCTTGCGCAGTTCAGCCACGCCTTTTTCATTGGCAGCAATCTGGGCTTTCAGATCATTGACGTTCTGCGTGAGGTTACGCACCGGATATTTTGCGCCATTGAGCAAATCAGCCAGCGCTTCTTCGCGGAACTGCCCCTGATCGACCAGCTTGAAATTGTCGATATAGACGCCTTCCTGCTCAATATTCACCGCCAGAGGTGACATCGAACCCGGTGCAATACCGCCGATATCGGCATGGTGACCACGGCTGGCAACCCAGAAACGGATTTCTGTCTGCGCATCATCAAAGACCGGCGTACACACGGTCAGATCCGGCAGATGCGTGCCGCCATTATAAGGCGCGTTAATCAGGAACACGTCACCCGGTTTGATGACCGGATTTTCACGGATAGCTGTGGCAACAGAGGCATCCATCGAGCCGAGATGCACCGGCATATGCGGCGCATTGGCAACCAGATTGCCCGCAGCATCAAAGACCGCGCAGGAGAAGTCGAGGCGCTCTTTAATATTCACCGAATAGGCGGTATTCTGCAAAGTCACGCCCATCTGTTCCGCAATCGACATGAACAGATTGTTGAAAATCTCCAGCATGACCGGATCAGCTTCTGTACCGATTGCAACGCGTTTCGGCAGCGCTTTGATGCGGGTAAGCACCACATGATCATGCTCGGTCAGGCGTGCCTGCCAGCCATCTTCAATGATAATAGTCTGGTTTTTCTCAATAATGATTGCAGGACCGGTAACAGTCTGGCCGCGCTGCATGGTTTCACGCACCACAACAGCTGCATCATGGAACGCACCTTGTGAATAGAAACGCGTCTGACGATCAGCCTGCGCTTCAGTTGCCTCACCAATATTGCCTGCTGCCTCGCCCTCACCGGCACCACCGCCGACAGTTTCGAGTTCAACAGCATCAATGACCAGCGCTTTATTTTCCGCAATGAAACCAAAACGACGCTTATGCGCAGCTTCAAATTCGGCACGCAGGCGCGAAGCCGCATCAACTGCCGGATAAGTTGCCTCAACGGAAAGCACAGTATCGGTGCCCGCATAACGGATATGCGCGCGCAGATGTTTGGTGATAACTTTCTCATCCACGCCCTGCGCGGTGAGTTCCGCCACGCATTCTGCGGCCAGTTCTGCACCAAGACGCTGCAATTCTGCAGGCGCATCCGCATCAAGATCAACACCCAGCGCCTTCTGACGAGTGGCGCGAATATCTGCCAAGCCCATACCATAGGCGGACAGCAGACCGGACATCGGATGCAACAGAATATTCTTCATGCCCAACGCATCAGCCACCAGACAGGCATGCTGACCACCGGCACCGCCAAAGCAGCTGAGTGCATAACGGGTCACATCATAACCGCGCTGTACGGAAATCTTCTTGATCGCTTCCACCATATTGGCAACAGCAATACGAATAAAACCGTCTGCCACGCTTTCCGGTGTGCGATCATCGCCGATCTCAACAGCCATCTGCGTGAACAATTCACGCACGCGCTCAACATCCAGTGGCTTGTCCTGATCGGGACCAAAGATCGACGGGAAATAATCCGGAATCAATTTGCCGAGCATCACATTGGCATCGGTGACAGCCAAGGGACCACCATTGCGGTAACAGGCAGGCCCCGGATTGGCACCGGCAGAATCAGGACCAACGCGGAAACGACCGGCATCAAAATGCAAAATAGAACCGCCGCCCGCTGCAACAGTGTGGATCAGCATCATCGGCGCGCGAACACGCACACCAGCCACTTCGGTCTCAAAAGCGCGTTCATATTCGCCGTCAAAATGCGCCACATCTGTTGATGTACCGCCCATATCAAAGCCGATAACCTGCCCAAAACCGGCCGTTTCACCGGTACGGGCAAGTCCGACCACCCCGCCGGCAGGGCCGGAGAGAATAGCGTCTTTACCCTGAAACATATCCGCAGCCGTCAGACCACCGGAGGACATCATGAACATCACGCGCGCACCGGTACGCTCAACATCCAGCTCGCGGGAAACCTGCGCCACATAACGGCGCAAAACCGGCGACAGATAAGCATCAACAACGGTGGTATCGCCACGGCCGACCAGCTTAATCAATGGTGACACTTCATGGCTGACGGAAACCTGCTCAATGCCGATTTCACGGGCGATTTTGGCCACAGCAGCTTCATGGGCAGGAAATTTATAGGCATGCATGAAGACAATAGCGACAGCATTATAGCCTTCAGCTTTCAGGGCACGCAGCGCAGCTTCTGCCTGAGCCAGATCGAGCGGCAATTCAGTGTTGCCATCGGCCAGCACGCGCTCATCAATCTCGACAACGCGGTCGTAAAGCGCTTCCGGCTTGATGATTTCCGTTGCGAAAATATTCTTGCGTTCCTGATAGCCGATGCGCAGCGCATCACGGAAACCTTTGGTGGTCACCAGCGCCAGCTTTTCACCTTTGCGCTCCAGCAGCGCATTGGTGGCAACGGTTGTACCCATACGCACTTCACCGATTGCACCGGTCGGTACCGGCTCACCGGTTTTCAGCCCCAGATGCAAGCGGATACCCTGAACAGCCGCATCCTTATAGGCAGAAGGATTCTCTGACAGCACTTTGCGGGCGTGGAGCACACCCTGCGGGTCACGACCGATAACATCCGTAAATGTGCCGCCACGATCAATCCAGAAGTCCCAAGCCCCTGAAATCTCTTGTGTCGCTGCGCTCATTATCGGCTCCCTCACAAAATTATGCCGTTACGCTGAATGTTTATTGGAAAACATAGTTTCATTTTATTGACAAAATGTCGATAAGATGGTGACATAAAATACACAGGATTGGGAGACTGGCAATATGAGCAGGAAAAAATCGCCGCCACCGGCAGATCATAATGACGAGTCATTTATGGCCGAGGTCAGCCTGCCCAAGCATTTGCGCCCTGTCCCTTCCATCGGCCCTATTGTCTCTTCCGCCCATCTGGCAGAAGGCGGCTCCACCGCTTTATCTGAAGTTGAATATGGTTTGATTCTCGCGTCCCATGCATTCTCCCGCTGGATGGTACGCTGCATGGCCGCCGCAGGGCTGCCGGGTCTCTCCCCGATCGAAATTCTGATTCTGCACTCGATCCGTCATCGCGGACGTGAAAAGAAGCTTGCCGATATCTGTCTGGTTCTGGATATTGAAGACACGCATATTGCGACTTATGCCCTGCGCAAGCTGGAAAATGCCGGCTTACTGACCACCGGCAAGGCCGCAAAAGAAAAGACCGTCCGTATTACCGATAAAGGTGCTGAAGCCTGCGCGCGTTATGCGCAAATCCGTGAGCGTCTGCTCGTGGATTCCACAGCCAATGCCCGCCCTTCGGAAGAAACCCTGTCGGAAGTGGCGGCTCTGCTGCGCTTTATGTCGGGTGCATTTAATCAGGCAGCCCGTTCTGCCATTACACTATAAGGATGACCGGAGTGAACGACGCACAGCTTCGCCAAACAGCTGAAACCCAGCCTCTGCTGGAAGTCAAAGATCTCTCGGTAGAGTTCGGCACCGCCCGCGTGGTGGACGGATTGAGCTTTTCCGTTCGTTCCGGCCGCACAACGGCGATTGTCGGCGAGTCCGGCTCCGGTAAATCCATTACCTCTTTGTCGGTGATGCGTCTGGCAGATATGCTCGGTGCAAAATTCCCTGAGGGCAAAATCCTGTTTACCGGCGCGCAGGGACAGATGAACCTGCTCGAAGCCGAACAGAAGACGATGCGCGGCATTCGCGGCAAAGAAATTGCCATGATTTTTCAGGAGCCGATGACCTCGCTCAATCCGGTTTTCACCATTGGTGACCAGATTGCCGAAGTGCTGATGCTTCATGAAAAAATGAGCAAAAAAGCAGCGCTGAAAGAAGGCCAACGCCTGCTGGAAATGGTACGTCTGCCGGATGCACAGGGCATGCTCAGCCGCTTCCCGCACCAGCTTTCCGGTGGCATGCGCCAGCGCGTGATGATTGCAATGGCGCTTGCCTGCCGTCCGAAACTGCTGATTGCAGATGAGCCTACCACAGCCCTCGATGTAACCATTCAGGCGCAGATTCTGCATATTATCCGCGATCTCCAGAAAGAACTGGAAATGGCCGTGATCTTCATCACCCATGATATGGGTGTTGTTGCAGAAATGGCCGATGATGTTGTGGTGATGTGGAAGGGTAAAAAGGTTGAGGAAGGCGCGGTCAGCGATATTTTCGCCAATCCGCAGCATCCTTATACCAAAGTGCTGCTGTCAGCCGTGCCGAAACTCGGCAGCATGGCCGGTGAAGATTTCCCGAAACGTATGCCGGTGACAATTCTGGAAGATAATAAGCCGGTTCTGGTCGGTGAAACCCGCATTCAGGACACAGCCCGTCTCGATGAAGCGCCGCTCTTGTCGGTGCGTGATCTGTCCGTGCGCTTTAATATCAAGAAGAACCTGTTCGGCCGCACAACCCATGTGTGCAATGCAGTATCGCAGGTCAGTTTTGATATTCATCCGGGCGAAACACTGGCTCTGGTTGGTGAATCCGGTTCCGGCAAGTCCACCATCGGCCGCACAATCCAGCAATTGCAGAACCCGCTTTCCGGCGATATGCGTTTTAACGGCAAAGCCTTCTCAGAAATGAGTTCGGCAGAGCGCTTCCGCATGCGTCAGGAAGTGCAGTATATTTTTCAGGATCCGTTTGCCTCGCTCGATCCGCGCAAAACTATCCGCTTCTCGATTGCCGAGCCGATCCGCACACACGGTCTCATTCTTGATGAAGCCGCGATCACCAAGCGTGTTGACGAATTGCTGGAACGGGTAGGCCTGAGTTCAGCCGTTGCCGGACGTTATCCGCACGAATTTTCCGGTGGTCAGCGCCAGCGTGTTTGTATCGCCCGCGCGCTTGCTTCCAATCCGAAGCTGATTATCGCCGATGAAGCCCTGTCCGCGCTCGACGTTTCTATTCAGGCGCAGATCATCAATCTGTTTATGGATCTGCAGAAAGAACATGGTCTCGCTTATCTCTTCATCAGCCATGACATGGCTGTGGTTGAGAAAATGAGCCACCGTGTGGCCGTGCTTTATCTCGGTCAGATCATGGAATTAGGCTCACGCCGTCAGGTGTTTGAAACACCGTCCCATGATTATACGCGCCGCCTGCTCTCTGCCGTTCCTGTCGCCGACCCGCTGGCGCGTACCAACCGCGCAATGCTGGAAGGCGAAATTCCGAGCACAACACGCCGGATCGAGGACAAACCGCAGATCTGGCAGCATGAGGAAATCGCTAAAGGGCATTTCATTGCCCGCAGTGCATAAGTTTAATTTCAAAGGGGAGTCGAGACTATGAAGCTTAAAGCATTACTCACAGCGCTGACTGTCGGCACAGCATTGTCCGCTGTTGCTCTGTCATCCGCACCGGCATTCGCTGCCGGTAAAATGACCGTATCCTCGCCGCAGGATCCGGGCAGCTGGGATCCGATTGACACATTTCTGGTCAACTGGGCATCTGTTGCCACCAATATTTATGACGGTCTGGTCTATCGCGGCCCTGATCTGAAAATCGTACCGGCGCTCGCAACCTCATGGGAAGAGCTGGACGAAGGCAAGCGTATCCGCTTCAACCTGCGTGAGAATGTAAAATTCCACAATGGCGAGCCTTTCAATGCGGAAGCTGTCAAATTCACCTTTGAGCGTCTGCTCGGTGATGAAGGTGCCAAAGGCCCGCAGCGCTCCAACTATGTTGCAATTGAAAAAATCGAAGTTATCGACGACAAGACTGTCGATTTTCACCTGAAAGCGACCGATCCGGTTCTGATGACCAAGCTCGCCGGTTACGGCGCGATGATCGTGCCGCCAAAATATATTCAGGAAAAAGGCGATGATTTCTTCAACGCCAATCCTGTAGGCACCGGCCCGTTCAAAGTCACCAGCTACAAGCCAAAAGTCGGCATTCAGATGGAAGCTTTTGCTGACCATTGGGGCGGCGCACCAAAGCTGTCTGAACTTGAATACCGCTTCATCACCGAACCATCAACAGCCGTTGCCGAATTGCAGGCAGGCCGCGTTGATCTGGTAATCCCGCCAACAATTCCGATCGGCATGATCCCGACTATTGAAGCTGATCCTAATCTGGCGATTGTCACCACTGCCGGTCCAACCGTTTATTCGCTTCGTTATAATACCCGCGACGGTATTACCGCTGATGAACGTGTGCGTAAGGCGCTGATCCTCGGTGTTGATCGCGACACCATCATCAAATCCATTCTCGGTGGTCAGGCTGAGCCGATTGCCAGCCTTCAGGGGGCGCTTTCCTTCGGTTATGATGCCGAAATGAAGCCGCTGCCATATGATCCGGAAGGCGCGAAGAAGCTTCTGGCAGAGGCCGGTGTTAAGCCGGGTGCAGCCGTGCAGATCGACATTCGCGGTAATGATGCGACATTCAACGAAGTTGTGCAGGCTGTTTCCAGCTATCTACAGATCATCGGCATCAATGCGACCATCAAGCCATATGAAACCAACGTATTGCTGAATGACATCATCCCGCAGGGTAAAACCGGCGCGATGTTCCAGCAGTCATGGGGCGGCTGGACATTCGATTACGATAACACCGCTTATTCCATGTATCACGCCGGTGAAAAGTGGAACCCGTATGACAATGATGCGAAAATGAATGAGCTGCTGGAATCCCAGCGCGCCATCACAGATCGTGCCAAGCGTGAAGAAATCCTCAAGGAAATCGCGAAATACGCCGCCGACCGCGCATTGGAAATGCCGCTTTACAATCTCAAAGCGATTTACGGCATCAACAAGCGCGTGAAAGATTTCGTACCGGCACCGGACAGCCGTCTGCGCCTCACCGAAGTCAGCGTTGACTAATACAGCATCAACCGCGCCGTTTTTTTTGCCGGCGCGGTATTTCCTTGATCTTATAAAGGATAAGAATTTTGGCCGGGTTTCTGATCAAACGAATTTTACAGGCGATCTTTGTCGTCATTGTCGTGACTTTGACCGTCGCTTTCGCAATCCGTATGACCGGTGATCCGGCGCTGATGCTCACCCAAGGTGCGGGCAGCGTAACCGAGGCCGATCTGGAACGCATCCGTGAAGGTCTGGGTCTGAACCAGCCTTTCATCGTGCAATATATGAATTTCATCAAAGGCCTGTTCACGCTGGATTTCGGGCGCAGCTTTCTTGGCGGCACTCCGGTTTCCCTGCTGATTAAAGATGCCCTGCCTGCCACTTTGCTGCTGGCTTTTGCATCCATGGCCGTTTCGATCATTATTTCGATCCCGCTCGGTATTAAAGCTGCGGTATCACGCGGCAAATGGGCAGATCAGCTGATCCGCATCCTGTCGCTTGTCGGCCTGTCCTTCCCGAACTTCTGGCTCGCAACCATGCTGGTATTGCTGTTTGCCGTTGGCCTGCAATGGCTGCCGCCAAGCGGTATGGATGGTTTTGCCAGCTTCATCATGCCTGCGGTGACAATGGGGATTATCCTCACTGCTACCAATGTGCGTCTGGTGCGCACCTCCATGTTAGAGACCCTGCAGTCACAGTATATTATGGTGGCACGCGCCAAGGGCCTGAGCGAAAACAAGGTGCTGTACAAACATGCACTGCGCAATTGCGCCATTCCGCTGATCACCTATTTCGGCCTGCAATTCGGCGGGTTGCTCGGCGGTATTGTGGTGGTTGAGCGCGTGTTCAACTGGCCCGGCATGGGCACTCTGGCTTTCGATGCGGTTTCCGGTCGTGACTATCCGGTTCTGCAGGCAAGTATCACCGTACTGTCGCTCATGATTATCGGTGTCAATCTTCTGGTCGATATTGCCTATGGTCTTGTCGATCCGCGTATCCGGACGGAGTAGAAAATGGCCGCGAAAACTTCCTCTTCCCTGTTGTTCTCCCGCCTGTTCAGCCTCGAATTCATTCTCGGTGTCGGCCTCACAGCCATTATCTGTCTTGCCGTGCTGTTTTCCGGCCTGCTGTTTCCGGGTGGTGCGGACAAGATCGACCTGATGGCGCGTCTTACGCCGCCATTCACCAATATGTCCCATATTTTCGGCACCGATCCGCTCGGCCGCGATGTGCTGGCACGCGTAGTCACCGGCGGTAAAATCTCGCTACTGGTCGGCTTTGTCTCAGTTGCCGGTGCCGTGGTTGTCGGCGTTATCATGGGTCTGATTGCCGGTTACTATCGCGGTTTCTGGGATATGGTGGTGATGCGCTTTGCCGATGTGCAGCTCGCATTGCCATTCATCCTGCTGGCCATTACCTTTATCGCCATTGTCGGTGGCGGCCTGATGAACACCATCATCCTGCTGATCGTTTCCCAATGGGTACAATATGCCCGTCTGGTGCGCGGTTCGGTACTGGCGCTGCGTGAGCGTGAATTCATCCTCTCCGCCCGTGCAATCGGTGTCAAAGACTGGCGCATTATTTTCCAGCACCTGCTGCCGAACCTGCTTGGTCCGGTGATCGTGCTGATGACACTGAATGTCGCCAATAATATCCTGCTGGAATCCAGCCTGACGTTCTTGGGGCTTGGCGTTGATCCGACGATTCCGAGCTGGGGTGGTATGCTGGCCGATGGCCGTACTTACTTGCAAACCGCATGGTGGGTCAGTGTTTTCCCAGGTTTGGCAATTTTGCTGACAGTGCTTGGTCTTAATCTTCTGGGCGACTGGCTGCGTGACAGCCTTGATCCGACAGGGAGAACATCACGATGAGCACGATCTTTGAAAAAAGCTTTGAGCGCAGCCTCGACAAGCTGGTTTCCCGCTTTTCCGATGCGTCGATGAAAGGCGCAACGGTTGAGGCATGGCTGTTCGATGATCTGCAAAGCCGCAAAGCTGCGGAAGCAAAATTGCAGGCACTTGGCGTTAGCGCCAAACTGCATAGTGCCTATAAGCCGCTGGTGCATTTCTTTCTTGAAGATGTGGATTGCGGCAACCTCAAGCAGATCAGCATCGCCTATCCTGCCCATGAAGCTTGCACACCAAACCGTTTTCTGCTGGAAACCTATCCGCTGAGCAAACTGACCGGCGATGCGGAAGTCGGGTTCAAGCCATCCGGCAAACAGGATTTCACCTATCAGGTGACCCTGAAAGACAAAAACGGCACCGCCACGCAACACGAGGTTTTCGCACCAAACCGCACCCATCAGGATGCGGTTGGCGAAACCTTATTGTCGCCGACCGGCTGGTTGAAAGTCACCCATCAAGGCACGACCAAATCCGAGCGATTTGAGACAGATTTTGAACAGCTGTTCCATGCCGGTATTGCCGCTGTTGCCGATCATGCATGGGGCGATACAGAGCCTTATTTTGAAGAGCTGAATATTGCCGTCTCGCTACCAGTCAAAGATCAGAAGCTGGCCTATGCGGAAGAAGCAATCAGCCTGACTGAAGCGCTGCACGAAGATTTCTATTTCTCACTGCTGGAAGTGTTTCAGAAGAAATCCGGTCGCCCGCTCGGTGACCGTGGCTTGCAACCGGGGCAGATCGTACCGGAAATTACTTATGCCGATGCGGCACCTTCAATCCGCATCAGTAACCGCGCTTTGTCCACACAAGACAGCACCGGCGAGAACCAGCCGCTTGCCACAGCACAAGCACCGCTTTTTGCAGCACAAATTGCACAGGAGCTGGAGCTTATTGGTGGTGAGGCTTTTGAGGCCAAATCCCGTTCCGGCCGCAGCGTTCTTGGCCGCTATATCAAAGGCACTGATGAGCCGATGATTATCAGCGGCGGTCAGCATGCCAATGAAACCACCGGTGTGGTCGGTGCATTGCGTGCAGCTCATGAGCTGAAATCCCGTAAAGGCGCGCATTTCACCATCTCCCCGCAGGAAAATCCTGACGGCTATGAGCTGCACCGCCGTCTCTGCGCTGATAATCCGAAACATATGCACCATGCGGCGCGTTACACCGCTATGGGCGATGATCTGGAATATCGGAGCGGCGAGAAGCTCTGGGAAAAAGCCATCCGCACACAGGCTGAAGCGCTGACCGGTGCCAAGCTTCACGTGAATCTGCACGGCTATCCGTCTCATGAATGGACACGCCCGCTCTCCGGCTATATTCCGCGCGGTTTTGGCATGTGGACATTGCCGAAAGGCTTTTTCCTCATCGTCCGCCATCACTCCGACTGGACACAGCAGTCCGAAGAACTGGTTGATCATGTCACCCGTCATCTCTCGGCCATTGACGGTCTGGTGGAATACAATAATGCGCAGATCGTCTTGTTTGAAAAACATGCAGGCGAAACCGGCTTCCGCATCATCAACGGCTTCCCTTGCCTGATCGGTGTTGATGACCGTCATACGGTACCGCTGACGCTGATCACCGAATATCCGGACGAAACCATTTACGGCGAAGATTTCATTCGCGGCCATACGGCGCAAATGGAAACAGTGCTCTCAGCCTATGAGGCACTGCAAAAATTATCCGCCAAATGGTACATTGCTTGAATAAAAATCCCGCCGCTTCAACAAAAGCGGCGGGATTTTTTTAATTTATTATACCAACAGGTAAAAATGCCTCATGGCACCCCGCTTTACTTCACCCTGCTGACAAAATAGGCTTTCCTTGCTTCTGATATTTCAGCATCGGCCATCAAACCAATATCTGAATAAAACCAGAGACATATAAAAAATAATCCGGCCTTTTGCTTTCCTTATCAGATGCACAAGACAATCGCAGTTCCGGCTCAAAACAGTCCGGAAATGGTGTGTGTAAAGAGGAGAGACCATGCCTGAGACTCTGATTTCCGTTGATCTTTCACAGTCCGCTTATGACAATGAGAACCTGCATAACCGCTGGCATCCGGATATTCCGATCAATGTCTGGGTTGATCCCGGTGATGACTTCCTCGTCGAGACTGTCGACTGGACCGGCGGTGCGATCAAGAACAATGATTCCGCTGAAGATATCCGCGATGTCGATCTGACAACGGTGCATTTTCTCTCCGGCCCTATCGGTATCAAAGGTGCCAAACCCGGCGATCTTCTCGTCGTTGACATTCTCGATGCCGGAACACTCAAGGGTCATGAATGGGGCTTTAACGGCTTCTTCTCCAAGACCAATGGCGGCGGCTTTCTGACCGACCATTTCCCGAGCGCCCAGAAATCCATCTGGCATTATGAGGGCATGTTTACCCGCTCCCGTCACGTTCCGGGTGTCAGCTTTGCCGGTATGATCCATCCGGGTCTGATCGGTACGCTGCCTGACCGTAAAATGCTGGAAATGTGGAACACACGTGAGCTTGGTCTGATTGCAACAGAACCAAATCGTGTGCCACCACTGGCCAACCCGCCGCATGCCCGCACAGCGCATCTTGGCTCGATCAAGAAGGGTGAAACCTTCGACAAGATTGCAGCGGAAGGCGCACGTACTGTTCCGCCACGCGAACATGGCGGCAATTGCGATATTAAAGACTTGTCACGCGGTTCGAAAATCTATTTCCCTGTCTATGTTGACGGTGCAGGCCTCTCCATGGGTGATCTCCACTTCAGTCAGGGCGACGGCGAAATCACCTTCTGCGGTGCCATCGAAATGGCCGGTGGCTGGCTGCACATCAAAGTCGATCTTATCAAAGACGGCATGGCAAAATACGGCATTCGCAATCCGGTCTTCAAACCATCGCCGATGGTGCCGAATTATAAAGACTATTTGATCTTCCAGGGTATTTCCGTGGATGAACAGGGTCATCAGCATTATCTGGATGCCAATGTTGCCTATCGTCAGGCCTGTCTCAATGCCATCGAATATATGAAAAAATTCGGCTATTCCGGTGCTCAGGCCTATTCGATTTTAGGGTCTGCTCCGGTGCAGGGACATTTCTCCGGCGTGGTGGATATTCCGAACTCCTGTGCGACTTTGTGGTTGCCAACCGAAATCTTCGATTTCGATATCAGCCCGTCCGCAGCAGGACCGAAGAAGTTCCTCGACGGCTCCATTGATATGCCGATTGCCTATGATCTTTGAGGTGAAACATGCCGGTTTATGAATATGCCTGCGAAGAATGCGGGCCATTCACAGCACTGCGTCCGATGTCGGAATATGATCAGCCTTGCGCCTGTCCGGACTGTGAAACATCCGCCAAACGCGTCATGCTGACAGCGCCCAATCTTGCATCGATGAATGCAAATAAACGCAATGCAATGGCGGTGAATGAACGCAGTTCCCATGAACCGATCAGTTCAAAATCATTAGGACACGGGCCGAATTGCGGCTGCTGCGGATCAAAATCCAAGAAATCCAAGGCAAAAGTCTCGGCAAATGGCGCGAAGAGTTTTCCTTCCGCCCGCCCATGGATGATCAGTCATTAAATCTGCAAATAAAAAAGGCGGGTCTTCCCGCCTTTTTTACAAATTAACACCGCGATTGAATTTTGTTTCCATCACAATATTCGATGTAGTGCGGACAATACCCATCATTTCATTGATCTTGTTGATCTCGGCATTAAGCTTTTCCAGCGTATCCGTGCAGATGTGAATAATCAGATCCCAGTCACCGGAGATCGAATGTACAGCCTGTACCGCTGTCAGTGTTTTCAGTTGTTTGATAACATCAGGAAAATTCTTGTTGTTCAGTGCCGCAAAGGTAAAGCACTGGATCGGTGAGCGGTTCACATTCGAACCGAGACGCACCGAATAACCGTCAATAATCCCGTTGGTTTCCAGCCGCTGGATACGCTCCTGCAAAGCCGTGCGGGATACGCCAAGCTGGCGCGCCAGAGACGCCACAGATTCACGAGCGTTTTTCTGCATCAACGCCAGTAACTGCTTATCCTTATCGGTCATTTGCATAGTCGTCATTCCGTGTCTTAACGATGGGCGCCCTTATAGCGGCCTTCCTGAAAGTAATCCATCAGGCGCAGATAATAGTAGACGCTTTCAGCGGCCAGCGGGCCGAAAATACCGCCATTCCATGTCAGACCATAAGGTTTGAACAGACGGATACGATCGCTTTCGCCACTCACAGCTTCAGCCACAACACGTCCGCCGATAGCAGTCGTATTCATACCGTGACCGCCGAAAGAGCTGCATGCCCACACACCATCTTCAACTTTGGCAATGTGAGGCATTTTATGGCGCGAATAGCCCATCAGACCCGACCATGCCTTTTCGATTTTCACATCTTTCAGACCGGCAAACACATCGCACATATCCTTGCGCAGAATTGCAGCGAGACGTGTCTCATCCTGCTCATTCTTAGTGGTAATGCGCCCGCCCCAGAGAATGCGGTCACCTTCCACCACACGATAATAATCGGATGAGCGACGGTCATCACCGACCGCATCTGTAGTGCGGATGAAATCCTGTAAACGGCTGCCCAGCTTTTCAGTCAGTACAACATAAGTGGCGATCGGCAGGAATGAACGGCGCAGCTTGCCAAACTGGGAACCGCCATAACCACCACAACACAACACCACATCATCGCATTGCACAGAACCCTGTGCGGTTTTCACCGTATAACGTCCTGTGGCACCGGCCTGTGGGTTACGGGTGAAGGACTGCATCGCACTGTCTTCAAAAATCCGGCCGCCTTTGGCACGGATCAGATCCGCCAGACCCAGTGCATAATTCAGCGGATGAAAATGGAAGCCGGTACTGTCACGCAATGCCTGTTTATAGATCGGCGTATTCAGCTTCTGACGAACGGCAGCAGTGTCGAGATATTCATATTCATAATTGAAATGCTGCGCCATACGATCACGATAGCGCTGCATCTGGTCGGCGGCCTCATAGCGCACAACGCTGAGCTTGCCTTTGACAATATTGCAATCGGGCAGATTATTCTGCTCAATATTCTCACGGACAATTTCCACGCCTTCAACCGACATGGCAAACAGCTTTTTTGCATCCTCAAAGCCGCTGCGTTTTTCAATCGCGCCCAAGCCTTCAGCCCAGCCGTTCAGACAGAAGCCGCCATTGCGCCCCGACGCACCCCAGCTCACTTTATTCGCTTCAATCACGATCACGGATTTATTGCGCTTCAGCAATTCCCATGCGGTTGTCAGACCGGCAAGCCCCCCGCCGACAATACAAACATCGGCCTGCAAATTTTGCTGCAAGCTTTCATAGGCAGAAGATGAAGCAACGCGGGTGGCGCTGTAATAGGTAGCCGGATATGAACTCATAATGATACTGCTTCTTACAGAAAATGCGTTTCAATTTGTAAAAGACAATACCGGTTTCTGACTACGGGGGAAGTCCAGAAACCGGCATGCATAAACAGACTGATTATTTAAGCTTGGTATAATCCACGCCGTACCACTTTACGGACAAATCAGACATTGTGCCGTCTGTTTTCAGCTGTTCAAAGATCTCTTTAACCTTAGCTGAGAACTCAGGATCACCCTTGTCAACGGCAACAGCCAGCGGCTCGTAGAATGCCGGCTCATCTGCCAGTGCGCGGATCGGATAACCGCGCTTCACCGCATTTTCCACGGTTGGCATAGCGGAGACTGTCGCATCAAGACGGGTGCCGTCACCAAGACGCAGATCATCCAGCGGGCCTACGCTGTCGCCATAGGTTTTAATATCGCCCGGCTTCACGTCATATTTGAATTCCGGCACACCAACGGCATCAATCTTCAGGCTGCCATTGATATAATCTTCGGTGGTTGTGCCGCCTTCAACACCAATGGTCTTGCCGTTCAGATCTGCACGCTTTTCAGCCTTGGAATCTTTGTGCACGGTGAAAACATAAGGCGTGTAATAATAAACAATCGGGAAATCGAGCACACGGGCGCGGCCTGATGTCGGGGTCATGGAACCTACAGAAATATCCCAGCGGCCATTCCAGTGACCGGCAGTGATAATGCCCCATTCCGGTGTCACAAAACGGGCAGTCGCACCCAGACGTTTGGCAACTTCGGTTGCAACATCAATGTCAAAACCCACCAGCTTGTCGTCTTTCATGAAAGACTGCGGTGGCCAGTTCGCGGCAGTTGCCACAACCAGTTCTTTTTTGCTGGTCACGCGATCCAGCGTTTCACCGGCAAAAGCAGGCAGGCTGACAGTCAGTGCCAGTGCTGCAACGGCGGCGGATAAAATTGCATTCTTCATATGGTTTCCTCCCCAGAGCATAGCGCTAATCAAATGACCTCACCGGAATAAACGCTATGCGAACAACAATAGATAGTTGTGGTCAGAACGGCTGACCGCCCGTATTCATCAGCGCTCCTGACGCTTCATGCGATGTTCCAGCACGGCCTGACAGCGTTCGAGAATGATCGACAAAATCCAGTACAGCAGTGCAGCAGTGATCAGCATTTCCAGATGGCGGAATTCTTCACGACCCTGCGTACGGGCAAGGAACATCAGCTCCCAGACACCAATCACCGAGACAAGTGATGAATCTTTCAGCATCGCAATGAACTGGTTTCCTGTCGGCGGGATGATCAGTTTCATCGCCTGCGGCATGATTACTTTGCGCATAGTGGTGAACGGACGCAGACCAAGGGCACGGGCAGCTTCCCACTGACCACGCGGAATGGACATGATCCCGCCGCGAAAAATCTCGGTCATATAAGCGCCGTAGCAGAGCGACAGAGCAAGCACACCGGCGGGAACCGCATCAATCACATAGCCAAGCTGCGGAATACCTAGATAAATCAGATAGATCTGGATCAGCAGCGGCACGCCGCGGAAAAATGAGGTGTAAAATGAGGCGATAGCAACCGCAAAACCGTTCTGTGAAAGTTTGGCAACCGCACCAACAATCGCCAATACAAAAGCAATCGCAATGGAAATCGCCGAGATATAAACGGTCGTGAATACGCCCTGCGTAATCAGGAATGGCAGCTTCGACAGGATAAAAGTGTAAGACAGATCAAAGCTGTAGAAGAAATACAGAGCAGCAGAGAGCAATGCCAGCCAGACAACGATCGTCTGTATCTGCATCGGCAATTTACCGACAAGATTGATAATCAGCGTCAGAACCAGCGAAGTGACGGCTGCAACCGCAATTATGCCGCCCGATGTCTGCAATAATCCGGCCAAACCCGTAGCGGCAGCATCGGCTGCACCTGTCAGATGCCAGTTCTTCCAGACCATAAAAATGAAGGTAACAAGGGCGAATGCGCCCAAAAACCACGGTTTTTGCGTGATTTTATTTTTTTGTACTTTATCGTAATACATGCTGCTCTGCTCCCTGCCTCTATGTCTCCGCCAAAAAAGCGCAGGCTTCCACCCGAACATTTGCCGGAAATGACACAAAAGGCAGTCAAAATCACTGAAATAACAGTCATAATGCGATTCAAAGCAGCAGATTTAACTGCATAAGCGCATGGTGAAGTCTCTTAAAAGTGATTTCGCAGGTCATAAAAGACTGAAACACGGGTCAATGACCGTCATTTTCACATTATTTCTCGCCGGATATATCGCAAGATATTAAACAGTGTTTTCAGGACACAGCGTTGCCGGTTATGCGACTTGATTTATCCCTGCCCGCACCATAAATTCGGCTCATGCAGCAAGAACCGGAACTGTCCGGCGCTTTGCTGATAATAATTTTAATCGTTCTCAGGGCGGGGTGTAATTCCCCACCGGCGGTAACAGGCGGAAGTCTGAAGCCCGCGAGCGCTTAATCGAATGATGGCGGCATGATCTATATCATCATCTTGCAGGCTCAGATTTTGGTTATGGCGTGCTGAAAATGGTGTTTTTCGAAAACCGGAGCGGAGTGTACTTTGAGTATATGAGCACCGGAAAGCGTAGAAAACGACATTTGCAAGCCGTCAGTGACAAAATATGTCGGTTAAGGACAGCAGATTCGGTGTGAATCCGAAGCCGACGGTCATAGTCCGGATGAGAGAGAGCGGGGCTGAAATGGCATCATGCGCGGCGTTTTTTGCCGCCATTATGTAATTTTCTTCCCGTAGCATTTCCCAATCCCTGGGGTAACGGCTTACGAGACAGGAAGAAAACGTTGAGCCCAATTGCCTCTGTTCAAACATTAAAACCAACCGTCCGTGGTGCAGCGCTCATGCTGGCAGCCGGAGCAGCTTATGCGGGCGTTAATGTCGCCACCCAATGGGCGGGCACACGCACCGGCATCCCTTCGGTTATTATTGCTTTCTGGCAATATGTCATCGCCCTTGTACTGACCTTACCGCTGCTGATCCGCGAAGGCGCACAGGCACTGCGCACCAATCATCTCGGGCTGCATATTATTCGCGTGGCACTGGCTGCTGCCGGTGTGCAAGTGTGGATTTTTGCCCTCACCCATGTGCCGATCTGGCAGGTGATTGCACTGTCCATGACCTCGCCGTTTTTTGTTATTCTCTGTGCAAGATTGTTCCTGCGCGAGGCTGTAACACAGACACGCCTGCTCACGACTCTGGCAGGCTTCATCGGCGCATTGATTATCATTGCTCCGTGGTCGGACACTTATACAGTCTATTCCCTGCTGCCAATTCTCGCGGCGGCACTGTGGGCAGGCTATTCGGTGATGACCAAATATCTGACCCGTTTTGAAACAACCGCCAGTATCTCCATGTATATGCTGATCCTGCTCACACCGATTAACGCGGCACTCTGGGCTGCATCAGGTGTCGGTTTTCCGGAGATCGCATCGCCATCCATGGAAATCTGGTCAATCCTGCTCACCATCGGTGTACTGACTGCCATGGCGCAATATTTCCAGATCGCCGCCTATTCCGTGGCAGATGCTGTCTATCTGCAGCCTTTTGACGATCTGAAACTGCCGCTGAATGTTATTCTCGGCTGGATCGTTTTTGCGGCCACCCCAAGCATCAATTTCTGGCCGGGTGCCCTGCTGATTGTCGGCGCATCACTCTATCTGATGCGTCAGGACAGCGGGCGGTCATCCCCGAAAATACAAGCGGCAGAATAACCAAAAAAACGGCGGGAAATCCCGCCGTTTTTATTTGAACTGATACGCTTTAATGACCTGCCGCGTCTTTCGGCACATCACCGGGCTTCTTCATCATCGTGGCAAAAAACGCCAGTGAGACAAACAACACGGTCAGGATCATAAACACGTCGATGAAAGACATCAGCGTTGCCTGCTGGCGCACCATGCCGGAGAGTTTCATCAATGCAATATTGGCACCATCCATACCCGCCGCATTAAATTTAGCAGTCAGATTGGCCAGCATTTCCTGCGCTTCGCGGTTGCCCCAGTTCAGATGTTCCGACAATTGCGCATAATGCAGATCACCGCGCCGCATCAGCATCGTATTAATCACCGCCAGACCAATCGCACCACCCAGATTACGCATCAGATTAAACAGGCCGGAGGCGTTTTTAATATGGGATGGATGCAATGTACCAAGCGCCAGATTGTTGATCGGCACCATACACAGCATCATCGAGCAACCACGCAGAATTTGCGGTAGCAACAGTTCATAGAAATCCCAGTCCGCTGTCAGCCCTGTCATCAGATAGGTACCGGCGGCAAAGCCGATAAAACCGATCATCATCATCAGGCGCGGATCCATCCGCGTTGACAGAAAACCTGCCAGCGGCGCTGTCATAAACATCGCCAGACCACTGACAAACAGAGCCTCACCGATCATCAGCGCATCATAACCGCGGATACTGCCGAGATAGAGCGGATAAAGATAAGTCAGCCCGTAAAGCCCTACCCCCATGATGAATGAGAAGCTGGAGCCAAGCGCAAAATTCATATTTCTGAAGGCCGAGAGATCAACAATCGGCTCTTCCGCCGTGAATGCCCTGTAAAAGAACATCAACGCACCGGCCACGAGCACAACAGTCATAATCACAATATGGCTGTCCTGAAACCAGTCATTGCGCGGCCCTTCTTCCAGCACATATTCCAGTGAGCCGAGAAATGCCGCCATACCGGCCAGTCCCCACCAGTCGAATTTAGCCAGCAGGGATTTATCACCCTTGTCAAAGTCGATCAGGTTCCATGCAGCAATTGCCACCAGAATTCCGGGCCCGACATTGACCAGAAACAGCCAGTGCCATGAAAATGCGTGCGAAAGATAACCGCCGATTGTCGGCCCTACAGTCGGCGCCAGTGTTGCCACCAGTCCGACAATCGGAGAGACGATAGAGCGCTTGGACGGCGGGAAAATTGTGAAAGCCGCCGCAAAGACGCTCGGGATCATACCGCCGCCGATAAAACCCTGAATAGCGCGGTAGACGATCATCTGTTCAATATTGGTCGCGGTCGCACAGAGCACGCTGGCAGCGGTAAAACCCGCCGCCGAAACAGTGAACAGCACACGGGTAGACAGCAGACGACCAAGGAAGCCGGAAAGCGGGATCATCACCACTTCGGCAATCAGATAGGAGGTCTGCACCCATGAAATTTCATCGGAACTGGCACCCAGTCCCGCCTGAATTTCAGCCAGCGAGGCCGACACAATCTGGATATCCAGAATGGCCATAAACATACCGAAGACCATGGCCAGAAAGGCAAAGGCTTTTTTCGGATCAATTTTTTCTTCAGCGGCAGGCACTGCCTGCATGGTGGTTGATACAGCCATGGCTGGATACTTTTATTGTACAGCCGGAATGTTCTGCGGTGCTGTGCGGGTATCCACATCCACAACAACACTCAGACCTGCACGTAGTTTACCAGTCGCCAGAGCCGCTTCAGGGATGGCAATGCGCACCGGCACACGCTGAACAACCTTGGTGAAATTGCCCGTGGCATTTTCCGGCGGCAGCAGGGAGAACACAGAGCCGGAAGCCGGTGACAGCGATGCGACTTTGCCTTCAAATGTCTCTCCGCCCAGTGCATCAACGGTGAAATGCACCGTCTCGCCACCATGCAGATTTTTCAGCTGGGTTTCTTTAAAATTCGCATCAATATAAAGCGCATTCACCGGCACCAGCGCGGCAATACGCTGCCCTGCACTGACCAGATCACCTTTTTTACCGGTCAGATTGCCGACAACACCATCAAAAGGCGCGCGCAATGTTGTAAATGACAAGTCGCGCTGAGCCTTGTCCCGCGCCAGCTCAAGACTGCGGGTCTGGCTTTCGGCTTCCTGATATTGTGCTTTCAAAACACCGATATTAGCCTGAGCCGCTGCAATCTGCGCCTGTGCATTGGCATCCGCCGCCTGTGCCTGTGCGAGAGCCGTGGTTGCACGATCAAGCTCCGACTGCGAGACAAAACGCGTATCATGCAGCTTGGTGATCCGCTCCATAGTTGCCTGTGCATTGGTCAGGCCGGCAGCGGAAGATTGCTGAGAGGCGCGTGCCTGTGTGAGGCTGGCTTCTGCCGCAACGGTCTGCGCCTCAATTCGTGCCAGCGTTTTCTGCTGGCTGGCCAATGCCGCGATTTTCTCATTCAACGCAATCTGGTAATCACCCTGATCGAGCTGGAAAATAGCATCACCGGCTTTGACATGACTATTGGCGCTCACCAGCACATCATCAATATAGCCGGTTACTTTCGGCGACATCGCCATAATATCCCCGTGAATATAGGCATCATCGGTCGAGACCATAAAGCGTCCTGTTGTCCACCAGTCATAGCCGTACCATGCGCCACCGGCCAATGCCGCGAGCAGCAGAACACTCAGGACTTTACGCTTGCGCGATGATTTACCCGATGCAGGCTTTGATGTTTCAGGCACTGTCGTCTGTTCGCTGAAAGGCTGGGAATGCTCGGCGCGCAGCGGATCATCCGGCATTCTGTTGTCATCATTCTGCGCCGCTCGCTTGAAATCAACCGGAGCAACACTCTGGGTGTTGTCCTGATCGGACGAGGAATGATTCGACTGAACTGGTTTCGCAACAGGCTTGAGAGCGGACATAGCGGGGGCAACTTTCTGAGAAAAACAGGCCGTACTGCCAATAAACTTTATTGAATTGATTATCCCGGTAAGGAGAATTTTAAAAAAGAACCGAAACCGGACTAAGAGTGATGTCTGCTTCTGTCTTCCTTACAGGAGTCACACAACCCTTCAAACCGATCGGTTCGATGTTGACATAAAGCAAGAGAGACGGCATATCAATTGAAATCGCACTGATCGGTTCGAATTGATAATTTTTATCGTCGGCACATAAGCGGAAACACACAGATATGACAGACACCAAACAAGGACAGAATGGCCGTCACGGCGCCGGACAAGATCCGGCAAAGCGTCAGAAAATTCTGGACGGTGCGCAAAATGTATTTCTGCGCATGGGGTTTGATGCTGCGAGTATGAATGACATCACCCGTGAAGCCGGTGTGTCCAAAAGCACGATCTATGTTTATTTCGAAAGCAAAGACGAATTGTTTGAAACGCTTTGCGAGCAACATCGCAGCGTTTTATTTTCACAGATTGGTGCAATTAACGGCGATACGCTGTCCAGCAAAGAGAGCCTGATTGCCTATGGTGTGGCGCTCGTTACACTTGTGACATCGGATATGGTTATCAGCGCCCAGCGCACTATTCTCGGTGTTACAGAGCGGAAACCGGAAATGGGTGTGCGTTTCTATGAACGCGGCCCGCGTCGCGGGTTGATGGTGCTGAAGGCCTATATTGAAAAACTGGCCGAGCAAGACATTATCCGTGTGCCGGACGTGCAGCATGCCGCCTATCAGCTGGCAGAACTGTTTCTCGCAGGCATATATCGCCAGCGGCTGTTCGCCTATATGGAAGAGGCACCGACAACAGAACAAATCTGCTATAATGTGGAATCCGCAGTGAATATGTTCTTCGCGGCCTATGGCACACAACCGGACGCGCCCGAAGCCCGATAACACCGTCCCTCCTCTAAACATCACAATGCATGACTGTAATTGTGATTGCAGCAATGCAGATTTGCGCTACTCTGCCAAGCTAGCAGTTTACGTTCAGGTCAACTAACTGTATTGACCGGAGGGGGAAGCAAACGCATGGCTGTCGGGGACACATCAAAGACAATCAATAATCATCATGCTGCAACAGTGATCTATGTTGTACTCGCTACAGCAGCAATTGCGGGCGCATTGCTTGGCAGCTCACTCAGCCCTGAATGGCGCTGGCTGCATTATCTGACCAAGCCGACGGCTACGGCTTTCCTGCTGTTTCTGACTTTGCAGATTAAGCATCCTGCATCCCGCCATTATCGCAATGCTATTGCGCTCGGGCTGGCCTTTGCCATTGGCGGTGATTTCTTCCTCATGCTGCCGCAAGATTATTTTATGGCGGGGCTGATCTGCTTTCTGCTCACCCATTGCGCCTATATTTATGCATTACTATCCGATCATGCTGCGTTCAAACCCGCTGTCTTTATCGGCTTTGCAGCCATTGCATTGCTGATTATTTCCGGTCTGTGGAGCAGCCTGCCTGATGGCATGCATATTCCGGTCGCTATTTATGCAGTGGCACTGGCGCTGATGGCTGCACTGGCACTCAACCGCGCTATCAACATGACAATCGCCGACCGCAGCACAAAACAGGCAGCCAAGATTGCGGCTTTTGGCGGCATCTTCTTTGTTATCAGTGATAGTATTCTGGCTTACGGGCGTTTTCGTTTTGATATTCCGCTGAATCCGGTCTGGGTACTTGGCACCTATTATGCAGCGCAATGGTGCTTTGCCCGTTCTGTTTTAAGGGACACAAATGACTGAGCAACTGAGCACGAATTTTGCGATTTTGCGTGAAGCATGGCTGAAAAACCGCCCTGATGAGCGGCAGCGCCGTGAAGATTTGTTGCGGTTGCGCACCGCATTTAAGGCCAGCCTGCCGCAGATGGCCGAAGCAATATCGCGCGATTTCGGGCATCGCTCCACCCATGAAAGCATGATGGCCGAAGCCGTGATTGTGCTCAAGGAAATCGACTTCTGTCTGCGCCATCTCAGAAAATGGATGAAGCCGCAAAGGCGCAAAGCCGGATGGCAGTTCTGGCCTGCGAGAGCAGAAATACGACATGTGCCGCTGGGCGTGGTTGGCATCATGTCCCCGTGGAACTATCCGGTGAATCTCTCCCTGACGCCACTGGTTTCTGCACTTGCGGCGGGTAATCATATCTATCTGAAACCTTCAGAACATACCCCGCATACCAATGCCTATCTCAGCCGCCTGTTGCAGGAAATTTTCCCGCCCGACCGTGTATGTATCGCTCAGGGTGGTGCGGACATCGCCGCAGCATTTTCTGCCCTGCCCTTTGACCACTTGTTTTTCACCGGTTCCGGCGCGGTCGGTAAAAAAGTCATGGCCGCAGCTGCCCGAAATCTCACACCGGTCACTCTGGAACTTGGCGGTAAATCGCCTGCATTGATCGCCCCCGATGCCGATCTTGTTAAAAGTGTCAGCCGCATCCTGACGGGCAAACTCTTCAATGCCGGACAAACCTGTATTGCGCCGGATTATGTACTGCTGCCGGAGAATATGCTGGAAGCTTTTATCGCAGAATGCAAAAGCCAGACCGCCCGTCGCTATACGGGGCTCGACCGGCAACCGGATTACACCGCCATTATCAATGAAGGTCAGTATAAACGCCTCACCCATTTGCTGGATGATGCCAGTATCCGTGGCCATAAGACCATTCCGCTCCTGACATTGAGCGACACACAGAGAGCCGGAGAATATCATATTCTCCCGCCGATGCTGATTATCAATCCGGATGAAAACAGCGCCATTATGCAGGAAGAGATATTCGGCCCGTTACTGCCGGTAAAAACCTACCGCACCTATGATGAGGCCATTGGTTTTATCACCAGCCGCGACCGGCCACTGGCATTCTATTGTTTCAGCAACAGTAATGAGACCATTGAGGCTGCGCTTACACATATTGTGGCAGGCAGTGTGTGTATTAATGATACGCTCTATCAGTTCGCCTGTGCAGACCTGCCATTTGGCGGCGTGGGCATGAGCGGCATGGGGCATTATCACGGTGAGGAAGGTTTCAAAACTTTCTCCAAAGCCATGCCGGTGCTGCGAAAATATAATCCCGCGGCGACTGATTATCTGCACCCGCCTTATAGTCGTTTTGCCGATTTCATCATCCGTTTTCTGACACGATAAAAAACAAAAAGCCCCGCCTGAAACAATCAGGCGGGGCTTTTTCATTGCTCTTTCACAACTGCTTAATTGGCAGGCTGCACCTGCATCATAGCGGCTGCACCGCGGGCAAAATATTGCGGACGATACATATCTTCCACAAATGGTGCCGGATGCGCATAAGTGCCCGGTGTCACCGCCCGCACAATATAGGCGACCGTATATTCACGGGCATTGCCGCCGCTGCTGTTGAATGCCGCAACAAAACGGTCACTGCGAAATTCGCTATGAGCAACGGTCGTGTCACCGAGCCAGCCAAAATTGCTCAGATCCGCACTGTTCACAACGCGCGGATTATCAATTTCAAATCCGGCAGGCAGCAAATCCGTTATCAGCACACGGGAAGCCCAGTTATTCGATTCAGCTACTTTCAGAACAACCACATAGCGCTCATTCTGTTTCGCTTCAGAAACACTGATCTCTTCACCGTCGAGCGTGTAATAGCTGCGGCCAATACTGAAACCATCACCGCCTGCCGGTGGTGCTTCCACCGGCGCTGCAACAGTCGTAATCACAGCAGTCACCGGCTTGTCACCGGTATTACCGACAGTCACCGGCGCGGCTTCAAGCTGTTCACCTGTCAGACGTTCAGACAACGCACCCTGACGGGCCTCACCATTGAGCAGCAAGGTCAGATTGGCATCTTCGTCCTTCAGCCCCTTGGCAGCCAGCAACAACCATGCCTGCTCCTGCGTGCTGGTATAGCGCGTTTCATTGCTCAGACCGCCAACCACTTTCACCAGTTCCGGCACAATGCTTGGTACCGGACGGCTTTCTGCGGCAAGAGCCAGAATGGCCGCGCCGTCACGCAGGTTCGAACCGTAATCCGAACGCGCCCAGGAAATATTGCCTTTATTGGCAAGACGGAAAGCCGAAGCAAAAGCCTTTTCGGAGCGTGCACCGTCACCATAAAGGGCAAGGCTTGCACCGAGCTGAGCACGTGCCAGCGGCGTTTCAAACTCATCCAGACGGGTATCCGCGTAGTAGCGCAGATCGGCAATGGATGCACGGCGGTTACGCGACAATACATAGAAAGCATAGGCTATCGAATTGCCGTTATCCTTGATCGAAACATCGTAAGACAGTGCATTTTGCAGATTATCCAGTGCCGAAATCATCGGCTGCTGCGGCACATCAAACCTCTGCTCGCGGGCGCGGGTCAGGAAATCTGTCACATAGGCATCAAGCCACAGATCACCGCTATCCGGCGACCAGAGACCGAAACTGCCGGAAGAGGACTGATTATTCAGAACCTTGTAAATGGCTTCCTGAATACGCTTGTGCAGTTCTTCTTCACTGTCCTGCATCGGCATACCGGCCTGCTTGGCCAGTTCGCTCATATAGAGCAATGGCAAGGCACGGCTGGTTGTCTGTTCGGTACAGCCATAAGGATAACGGTCAAGCGATGTCAGCAAGCCCGGAATATCAAAGCCGGATGCATTGGAAACATTGATGCTGACTGAAGCGCCGTCCATACGCTGACCGGCAAGCAGTTCTTTATTGATAACAAGAGAACCGTTAACTGCAGCCAGTGTTACTTCCTTGCGGGTCGTTTCCGGCAAAGACGATGCACGCACCGGCAGGATCAGATCCTGCGAAATACTCAGACCGCTTTCATGGGTCAGCTGTACCGTCAGCTCTTCAGTTCCTGCGCGCTCAGCTTTCAGCGGCAGTGTCAGATATTTCTTTTCGCCCTGTGCCAGTGTCACAGATGCCGGTGCCTGTTCCTGCGGTACAGAAACCAGACCGGAACTGGCCACACTCACAGTGTAATTTCCGGCAGGGCCATCCGTATTGGCAATATCAAGACGCAACTGTGCCTGATCGTCCGGTGCCATGAATTTTGGCAGAGCGGCAGTGATAACCACCGGATCACGGATGATGACATCCGACTGCGCATTACCGACAGCCGTCTTTGTCCAGGCTACAGCGCTGATGCGCGCAGTACCGTTAAACTGCGGAATATCAAAGCTGACATTGGCTTTGCCATCGGCACCAACCTCAACAGGACCGGCAAAGAATGCCACCAGTTTTTCGGTTGGCGGCGAGCCTTCAGCGGCCATTTGCGCGCCGTCACCACCGGTGCGCAGACGACCCATCGTGCCGAGCGAACCGTCAATCAGACGACCGTAAAGATCGCGGATTTCGAGACCGAGCTGACGCTGACCGAAATACCATCCAGCCGGATCGGCCGGTTTGTGATTGGTGAGGTTGAGGATACCCACATCCACAGCCGAGATCATGACATAAGCCTGATCGCCGGATTTCAGACCGCCGATTGAAACCGGTATAGTCAGAGCCTGACGCGGTTCGGTTTTCTCCGGCGCTTCAATCCGCACTGAAAGCTTGCGCTCTGCAGGATCAACAGCCAGCCAGCGGATACCGATGGCACGGGCAGGCATACGGGTTTCCTGTGCTTCGCCCGGACGATAAAGGCTTGCGGTAATATAAGCACCGGCACCCCACTCACCGCTGACCGGAATTTCAACTTCTGCACCCTCAGCAGGAACCGAAACGGTTTTGGTCATCAGCAGACTGTCAGCGCCGACAGTGACCAGCAGCTCACCGGCAAAACGCGGAGAGACTTTCAGCTTTGCGGTTTCGCCGTCTTTATAAATATCTTTATCAAGCGCAACTTCAAGACCGTCCGGTGTTTCAGTCGAGCGTGCTTCAACATACCAACCGGCATCAAATTCAATGCTGGTCTGCGGGCCGTCAGGGTCAGAGGTCGCGATCTCAAGACGATAACGTCCCCATTCCACAGGCACCTGAATGCTGCCTGCAGTCTGTTCATCAGCAGAAACAGTGCCGTCGGCAACTTTCTTCGTATAGCTCACCGGCTCATAGTTCCATGAACTGCCGCTGCGATACCACTGATACTGGCGCTCGACCTTAACCAGCGTCCATTCCAGCCCTTCTTCGGCCACGCGCTTGCCATCAGCATCGCTGACAATCACCGAGAATTGTGCATTGCTGTTTTCAGGCAGGCTGTCGCCGTCAAATTCCGGCTTGATACCGATCATGGCGCTGTCGGATGCAACCGGCAAAGTCAGCTTACGCTCGACCGCACGGCCGCCGCCTTCACGCATACGCACAACAATATCCGCGTTCAGACGCTGTGTTGTCGCTGGCAGATCATTCAGCAGTACCGGAATTTCGGCCTTGCCCTGTTCATCCAGTTCCGGCAGATCATCCAGCGTAATACGTGTATCTTCCGGCTGATCCTCATCGGCCAGACCGAAAACATATTTCGGGAACAGATCCCATGTCCGTGTCGGGCGAATATTGACTTCGCCTTCCAGTGTCAGACCGGCGGCAGGTGCACCATAAAGATAGCGGCCGTCAACTTTAACCACAGCCACATCACCGGCTTGAATTTCCTTCACATCCGAAGTCAGATCAAATTCTGTGCGATCAGGCACAAAATCCTCAACCAGAAACTGCTTTTCTGACAGCGGGGTGGCTTTCGGGTCGCTCAGGATACGCAATGTCCATGTACCGCGCATGGCGTTGTCTGCCAGCGGCAATTCCACAGCATGACCACCGGCAGCCTGTGAGGTGCTGACAATCGCACGGTCTTCCACACCATCGGGACGCAGGAAAGAGAATGTCAGCGGCAGATTTTCAACGGCCTTCGCTGAGCCGTCACGCACCAGCGCAGCGGCATGAACGGTTTCACCGGTGCGGTAAATACCGCGCTCCGTCCAGCCGTAAACATCCAGCGCACCCGGTGCAGGACGACCGGTTACACCACGGTCAGAGAGGTCAAAACCGGCACGTTTCATATCGAGGAAAACATAATCTTCCTCATCGCCATTGCCCTTGGAGCGTGCGGTCAGAATGGCAGGCGCCATCGCTGCTGTGCCGCGCATCAGACCGGCTGTGAAAGTCGCACGACCATCACCATCCGTTGTTGCAGTCCCCAGAACTTCATTATTCGCCGCCAGCAATTGCAGTTCAACGCCGCTCAGCGGCTTGGCTGTTGCAAGGGAACGGGCGAAAACATTCAGACCATCTTCACCGGCAAAAGTTGCAAGACCGGTATCAGACACCAGAAACCACTGTGTCGCCTGCGATGACCAATATTCCGAACGGTCACCCTCAGCCTTGGCTGTCATAATATAGATGCCTGGCTTACGCTTCGGCAGCGCTTCATCCACGGGGAAGGATGAGACGATTTCTTTGTTCAGCTCGCTCTCAACATCCAGCTTGCCGGTGTAAACTTTTTCACCCAGCGAGCTGACAATCTGCGATGTGGCATAGCCGTCAAGCTGACCGAAGAAACTGATACCATCCATCGACTGGGTCAGAGCACGCTCGCCCACACGATAGACTTCCAGATCAATAGTTTTGACATTGATGCTGACAACAGGAATACCGCGGCGCATGGTGCTTGGCAGCACAAAAGCATCGCCGTTAAAACGTACTGTCGGTGCACGGTCACGCACATAGATATTAAGCGCAACCGGTGTTTCAATCATTTCACCGATCGCGGCAGGCAGACCGGAGCGGATACCGATGCGGTAATTTTTACCGTGCTGCAAACCTTCAATACAGATTTGCTTTTCTTTGGCTTCCAGACCTTTCGGGCTTGCATCATCAACAGTCACGAAAGAAGCGTAATCAATGCCGCTTTTCATCAGCGTTTCTGAAAGCTGGATACAAACACGCGGATTGGCGCTGTCGCTGTCCACCGTATGATCGACCACGCGGAAACCTTTACGTGTACGCAGGTCTTCATAAGCGGCACTGACCGCAGCCGAATTTTGCAACGCGAGGCTGGCTTTATAACTGTCGATAGCAGGACGGAAATTATCGCGCAATTCCAGCGCCTTGGCCAGATTGCTCAAAGCTTCAGCACGGTCAGAAACCGTACGGCTGAGCTGATAGGCAATAATAGCCGAAGATGTGGCAGCGCGTTTGATCTGCCAATTGGCATCATTGCTTTGTGCAGAACCAAGCGTCGCGCGGCTCAATCCCATCCAGACAGCACTGTTTTCTTTTGCAGCAGGCACAATACTGGCAAAATCAATCACGGATGAAGAAACACTGCCGGATTCGTAATTTCTTTGGGCAGCGCGCAGCAATTTGCTGACATCACCGGCAGGTTTTTCGCCGCTGTTCAGCTTATTGCGATAGGTGCGCGCCTCATCCAGAACACTGGCTGGAACAAAGGTAATCGGTGCAGGTGCGGGCAATTCCGCTTCCGCAGCGGCAGCATCCAGCACTTTACCCGCTACTGCGCCTTCAAAAGCATTGAGCTGATTATAATCAGACTTCAGGAAGCACCATTTCGCCTTCACATTATAGGTGAAAGCACGGCACTCCTCATCTTTAAGACAAATATTCTCACACTGGTCAAGGCCGACATCCTTCACTGTGCGCAGATCAAAACCGGGATAATCACCGTTTTGCGTTGTTTCAATCGTCCTTGTTCCGTTTTGAGCAGTCTGTGCCGTAGTAGTTTGGGCTATGGAAGCTTGAACAGACAGTGAAAGCGCAGCAGACAATATCAGGCCTGCAAAGACAGTACGCATCGACATCGGGATTCTCCGGTCAATTAAATTTGATTCAGCCATGAAACTTGTCCGGAGACTCTTGTCAAGTCAGACGCGCAGTCAGGACAACAGAAGCAAAAGCATTTTACAGATCAGATATGACAATACATGCTGTATCACTAATTCAGTATCATAAATTTTGGATGACCATGACCGGTTTTTATTCTAAAGAGGAAACAAGTCTTTAAGACGTTTGAAGTGCCGGAGCATGTTGTATTTGATTGCACCCACCGCAAGTGCTCTGGATTTTTTAGTTTATCGCATGTGCGCGGGCGTTAAATGACAGCATTTAACTGCGGCATGCTTAGTGCGGAATGCTTCTATGGAATTGAAGTGGCTCGAAGATTTTCTCTGCCTGTCACAACATTTAAATTTCTCCCGCGCGGCTAATGAGCGGCATGTTACTCAATCCGCGCTGTCACGCCGGATCAGGCAGCTTGAAGCCTGGGTCGGCGTACCGCTGATCGACCGTTCCACCTATCCTATTCGTCTGACCCTTGCCGGACAGAGTTTTTTGCTCCGTGCGCATGATGCGGTCGGCCTCCTCACTCATGCCAGAGATGAGCTGAGCGCCCGCTATACGCCGATGATGGAAGTGCTGTCTTTTGCGACACTCAACACCCTGTCGCTCACCTTTTTTCCGGCGCTGATGGCACGCATTGAAAGCAACGGCGATAATTTCCGCACCCGTTTCTCCGATCCGCATCCCTCATTTCTCGGCAATGTCTCAACACTTCTCAATGGTAATTGCGATTTTCTGCTGACCTATGCTCATCCCTTGGTCAGCCAGATGGAGGATCTGAGAAATTTTCCTTATTTGTCTCTCGGGCATGAAAAGGTAATACCGGTATCAGCGGCAGATGCCGCCGGCGAACCTCTGCACCGGCTGGGCAACCATACATTGCCGACAGAATATCTGCGGTATCGCGATACAACATTCTTTGCACAGGTTCTCGATCCGCTTGTGGAGCGCCGCGGCCTCAATCTGAATATGGTCTATGAAAACGGCATGGCCGTCGGGCTGAAGGCCATGGCGGTTTCCGGTCAGGGCGTGGCATGGATTCCGCAAAGCCTGATGCCGGATGAATGGAAACGCGGCATTCTGGTGCGTGCAGGCGTTCAGGACTATGATCTGGATGTGGAAATCCGCGTCTACCGCTCGCAGCGTTTTCGCACGGATTATGCCGAGCGTTTCTGGCGGCGCGCATCAGCACTCGCCGCCAAAGACATTAACTGGTGGCAGAACTGAATAAGAATTTCAGTGCCTTAAGGTCTTTTGCATCGTCCAGTACCAGAAGCTCTTCATAAACAACGGCAGCATTATCCGATGCCCCGCAGCAATCCATGAATTTACCGAGGCGGTCAGCATCGGTGAAAGGCTCCTGTAAGCCACCGACAGCATAATTGCGCGATGCTGTTAGCACGCGCCCGTCATGCAATTTCACGGTCACAACATGCGGGAGTTTGTCCTGTGCAATCCGCTCTTCATCCGCACTGTAGCTCAGCATTGTCACACGGTTCAGCAAGGCATCACTTGCATAGTGCTGCACAGCTTGCGGCGTAAAATCAGCAAGACTTAAATGTCCCTGCCGCAATGCTCTCGCCACGCAATATTGCATGGAAAAACGTGCCTGCATTTCATCGACTGGCTGCGGATAGGTCAGATTACGGTAATTGGCGATACCAACCAATGCCTCGATACTGTCCACATCCTCTGCCGTGAAATCGTGCTCATGCATCAGATCCAGCAAACCGTCAACGATCAGATGGGTTGAACCGCAACACGGATGTTTCTTCGGCATCACCCCAGCGGTCTCAATAATATGCTCTGCGTCAGCGATGATCGCTTCCGCTTTCCAGCCACGGCGCTGATCTCCGGCAAACAGGCTATGAAAACCCTGCGCACCTTCCAGAATATCAGGTTGTGCCTGCATCCCCGCTTTGGCCAGCAATGCGGCCTCCGCCGCATTGCGTGCCGCCATGCCCGCATGGAATGGTTTAATCAGCGTGCCGAATTGACCTTTGGTGCCGGAAGCATAGCTGACCGCAATGGTGATTGCCCTTGCAGTCGCCTCGTCATTCAGCCCGAGCAGATGTGCCACTGCTGCGGCAGTGCCGATGCTGCCAATGGTTGAGGTACCATGCCAGCCTGCCGTATAATGCGCCTGACCAACGCCATCGCCAATCAGTGCCTGCGCCTGAAGGCCCGCCAGATAAGCATCAATCAGTTGCGCACCGGACGTTTTCTCAAAATCCGCAACAGCCAGCAAAGCCGGAACGATAACCGCTGAAGCATGGCTCATACCGGGCAGAAAATTATCGTCATAATCCAGCGCATGAGCGGCCGTGCCGTTCACCAGCGCCGCCACAATCGGACTCGATTTTGCACCGGTCACCAGCAGCGCCTCTCCCGCGCAGCCGGTCCGGGCAAAAGCCTCAAACACTGTTTTGGTGCTTGCATCTTCACGCCCCGCAACCATACAGGCCAGCGTGTCGATAATCGCATCACGCGCCAGCAGACGCGCCTTTGCACTGGTTACCGGCTTTGCACAAACTTGCGCAATCGCTCCGGCAACCGTCATTTTCGCCTCCCGCATTTCCCTCACCCCTGAAATGCGTCGAAGATCAGTTTTAGCAGACGGCCGAATTTGTGCCGGTTGAGCTGGCGACCGGCAATATCCGTATCCACCCGATGCACAATCACCATGTCCAGCGCCGGAATGGTAATGCAGAAATGTCCGCCTGCGCCAAAGCCTGCATAGCTGCCTTTAGGGGTTACAACACCGGGGAAGAACACACCGTCCCGCTCCAGCCACCACATATAGCCATAGGCACCGCGCGCACCGGCATCGGAATAAGGCATCACGCATTCCTGCGCCCAGCCTTTAGGCAGAACGTCTTCACCATTCCAGCGGCCATGACGTAAGTATAGCTGGCTGAAACGTGCCAGATCGCGTGTCGACAGGCGGAACGGATAGGCCGCATGACGGCTCTCGGTGAAACGATCATGCCAGCCATCCGGCTTATCACCACTAAGTGAAAAATCTTCAAACTGCAGCGGCTTGGCAATACGCTCTTCAAAAGCCTGATGCACAGTTTTACCAGTCAGCTGTTCAAAGATTGTACCCAGCGCATTGAAATCCCAGTTATTATAACACCAGAAGGTGCCCGGTGCATGGGAATGGCGCTTCTCTTTAATCATGCGCATCCACGGTGTTTCATAGCCTGCTGCATGATAAATACCGGAACGTGCGGTGAGCAGATCATAGACTGTTGCCTGTTTTTCAACCTCGCTCAGACCGTCATTGTCATCGATGCCAAGTTGCTCAAGCGTCAGGCTCAGATCAATTGTGCCATCCGCCACATCCTGTCCCATCAGAGCGGCCAGAATGCTTTTACGTATCGAATGGCAGAGATATTTATGAGTAACATCACCATAGGTGTAGATGATCTTGCCGCTCTGCACGATCATCAATGCATCGGTCTCCTGGCTCTCAACGCAGGCTTCAACCGCCTGCAAACCCGCTTCAGACCAACCGGACTGGGCAGGATTTTGCACCCGCTCCCACTCAGCCGCCGGATTGGCTGCATGCTGATAACTCATAGCTCTTCCCCCAGTTTAATTATGCGCCACGGCCTCAACGCTGGCCTGCAAAAATTCCTGCGTATAAGATGCGCTGGCACGGGACTGGCGCAGATCATCTGCCGTCAGTTCCTCCAGAATAATGCCTTTATGCATCACACCGACGCGTTCACAGATATGCGCAACCACCGCCAGATCATGGCTGACCATCAGATAAGTCAGACCGCGTTCACGGCGCAGGGTTTTAAGCAGGTTGAGAATTTCCGCCTGAACAGAAACGTCCAGTGCCGAGGTCGGCTCGTCCAGCAACAGCACTTCCGGCTCGATAATCAGTGCACGGGCAATTGCCACACGCTGACGCTGACCGCCTGACAATTCATGCGGATAGCGATACATGAAACTCGGCCCCAGTCCGACAGCTGTCAGCACATCACGGATACGCTCTTCCTTACGATCCATACCATGAATGGTCAGAGATTCCGCCAGCACTTTATGCACCATTTTGCGCGGATGCAGCGAGGCATAAGGGTCCTGAAACACCATCTGCACGCGGCGGAAGAACGATTTGTCCCGCTCACCGGACAGCAATGTACCGTCAAAACTGAAATTGCCGGTATAATGCGGGATCAGGCCAGCCAATGCGCGCAGGATTGTCGATTTACCGCAACCGGATTCCCCGATCAGACCATAGGCCTCACCACGGGCAATGTGGAAACGCGCTTTCTTGACCACTGTCGAGCGCTTGCGCCCCTTGCCAAAGCTGACAGACAGATCAGACACATCCACCAGCGGCTTTGTATTCTCACTCATAATATCCGCCATTATTTCTGACCTCCGCTGAGGGTTGCACCTGAAAGCCAGCTCGGATCACGCTCCGGCACTTGCAGCATATCCACCGGATGGTCGAGACGCGGCAGGCTGGCAAGCAGAGCCTGCGTATAAGGATGCTGTGCTTTGTGCAGTTCTTTGGCAGGCAGATCTTCCATAATGCGACCGGCATACATCACCAGCACGCGGTCACAGAAATCCGCCACCAGATTGAGGTCGTGGCTGATAAACATCAGTCCGGTGCCGGAACGGCTTACCAATTCATCCAGTACGGTCAGCACCTGACGGCGCACCGTGACGTCCAGCGCCGAGGTCGGTTCATCGGCGATAATCATATCCGGTTCAGGGATCAGCATCATTGCGATCATCACGCGCTGCCCCATACCGCCGGAAATCTCATGCGGGAACAGATTCATCACCCGCTCCGCATCACGGATATGTACGGCTTCCAGCATGTTCAGTGTGCGCTGACGGGCTTCCTGCTTATTCACCCGATGATGCAGCCGGTAGGCTTCCATAATCTGGTCGCCGATACGGATCAGCGGATTGAGCGAATATTTCGGATCCTGCAAAATCATCGAGATTTTATTGCCGCGCACCGAGCGCATCTGGCGCTCACTGGCACCCAGCAAGTCAACATCACCGAATTGCAGTTTCTTCGCTTTGATCTGCGCTGCCTTCGGGGTCAGTTTGAGGATCGAGCGACCGGTCATGGATTTACCGGAACCGCTCTCACCTACAATACCGACTTTCTCGCGTCCGATGGAAAAGCTGATGCCACGCACCACATCGATTGAGCGATCAACACCCGGAAAAGACACCCACAGGTCTTCAACTTCTAACAGAGGTTTGGTCATTTGATTTATCCGTTCCTCTTATCCGTTACGCGGGTCAAGCACGTCGCGCAGACCATCACCAAACAGGTTGAAGGCAAGGCTGGCGAGCAGAATGGCACAACCAGGCATGGCTGCGAGCCACCACGAGGTCATCATGAATTCACGTCCGCTGGAGAGCATCGCACCCCACTCAGGGCTTGGCGGCTGCGCACCGAGACCAAGGAAGCCAAGGCCTGCGGCTGTAAGAATGATTGATGACATATTCAGCGTGATACGGATCACCACAGACGGGATACACATCGGCACAACGTGATGCCAGATCACACGCATGGTGGAAGCACCCTGCAAGCGAATGGCAGCCACATAGTCGGAAGAGCGGATGGTCAGAGTTTCTGCACGCGCTAAGCGGGCAATCGGCGGCCATGCAGCCAGCGAGATCGCAATCACTGCATTTTCAATGCCGGGTCCGAGCGCCGCTGCAAAAGACAGCGCCAGAACAAGACTTGGAAATGCAAGGAAAATATCAACAATACGCATCAGCGCTGTATCAACCCAGCCGCCCATATAACCGGCAGTGGTGCCGACAATCAGGCCGATTGGTGCAGCGATAATTGCCGTCAGCGTCACGATATAAAGCGTAATCCGCGAACCATAGACAAGACGGCTGAAAATATCGCGGCCCAGCTCATCGGTGCCGAAATAATGCGTCCATGACGGCGGCTGCAAACGGTTGGCCAGATTATTGGCGCCGATATCATAAGGCGCGATATAGGGCGCAAAGATCGCCACAGCCACCAGCAGCAGAATAACGAACAGGCCGAAAACTGCGGATGTATTGGTCAGAAGCTTCAGCCAAGAGCGGCGCAATTGCTGCACATTGGCCTGAAGGGCGGAAGAAGGCACCGGCGCACGCAGCCATTCACGGAATGACGAAGTGTTAGGTGCGGAATTGGAAGTATCAGTCATAAGAGCACCTATCGTGTACGCGGATCAAAGACGCGGTAAAGCAGATCGCTGATCAGATTGATGACAACGAAGAGTATACCCACGATCAGCGTACAGCCGACCACAGCATTCATGTCACCGGCCATCAGAGCATTGGTGAGATAGCGGCCAAAACCCGGCCATGCGAACACGGTTTCTGTCAGCACTGCACCTTCGAGCAGGAACGCATAGGACAGTGCAACAACCGTCACCACCTGCACGGCGACATTGCGGAATGCATGTCCCCAGACAGTGCGCGACCATGACAGGCCTTTCACACGGGCAGTGATGATATATTCCTGATTGAGCTGCTCGATCATAAAACCGCGGGTCATACGGCTGATATAGGCCATGGAGCCAAAAGCCAGAATGAGCGCAGGCATGATGATATGGCTGAAGGCATTGCCGAATGCTTCCCACTGCCCCTGCATCGCACTATCGAGCAACAGGAAACCGGTTGTCGGCTCGACTGAAAACTCATGAATGAAATCAATACGACCCGGACCACCGATCCAGCCAAGACCGGCATAGAATACCAGCAGCGCCATCAGACCGAGCCAGAAATTCGGCGTGGAATAACCGAGCAGGCTGAGCATACGCACCAGATGATCCAGCGGCGAATTGCGATACATTGCCGAGAACACGCCGAGCGGAATACCAAAACCGGTACCGATGATAATCGCAACGGTTGCAAGCTCAATGGTGGCAGGGAATACGCGGCCGATATCTTCCAGCACAGGACGGCCGGAGGTCAGCGCATTGCCGAAATCAAACATCACGGCATTTTTAATATAAAGACCATATTGCACGATCAACGGCTGATCGAGACCAAGCTTGCGATACATCGTATCATAGGCTTCCTGAGAGATATTATCCCCCAGCATCGCGATCACCGGATCAAGCGGCAAAAGACGGCTGATGAAAAAAGTCAGCGTGACCAGACCAAGCAGCGTAATCGCCACGGAAATGATCAGGCGTGCGGCGGCGGCGAGAAAGAGAAGAACGGGATGAGGTTCATGATAGACCTCATTGTCAAACTCCGTATCTTGCAAAGTTTCGGGCGTCGTCATGGCAATGTTTCCGTCAATATCGGGAAAAGGAGAATTTGCAGCACAGGGCTTTCAGCACCGCAAAGGTGCCGGTAAAATAAAGAAAATGTGCTGCAAACCTGACTGAATGCCGGAATATCAATTCCGGAAGTTACCTGCCGCCGCAATGCAAGCGGCAGGTCTTTCGCGGTCAGTTATTTAGCGGCTGTATCATAATAGGTGCGGAAACCGTTCCACTCCCAATTCGTGATACCCTTGTTAATACCGGCAACATTATAGATCTGGAACATATAGGCCTGCGGGCCTTTTTCCATCATCTCTTTCTGCAAGGCATGATAAAGCTCGGCACGCTTGGCTTCATCTTTTTCAAACAAGGCTGCATCGACTTGCTTGTTCACGGCCTCATCAAAATAGCTCGCGCGCCAGCTCGGATACATGGTCTGCTTGGCTTCCATGCGGTTATCCGGATTGAAAATCTGACGCGAGGCATTGCCATGCGCATCCGGCACGCCGGTCGCCCAGCCCATCAGCGAGGTCTGGAATTCACGGCCACGGATACGGCTGAACAGCTGGGCATTGGCCATGCGTTCGATCTTGATTTTCACACCGGCTTTAGCCGCTGCATCCTGAATACTCTGGGCAATCGGGGCTGCATAAGGAGCGGTACCGATAAACATGGTGGTTTCAAAACCATCCGGATGACCGGCTTCAGCCAGAAGTGCTTTGGCTTTTTCCACATCCAGAGTGAATGGCTGGCCTTCTTTTTCATCCAGCGCACCAAAAGCACCAAGCTGCACAAAACTTGCGCGCGGCACACCGACATTGTGCATTACAGTCTTTGCCAGACCGTCATAATCAATGAGATAGCGCATAGCGAGACGCACTTTTTCATTGTTGAAAATCGGGTCGGCATTGTTGAAGTTCCAATAGAACAAGGTCGGTTTCAAAGCGCGTGAAACGGCAACCTTATCCTGTGCTTCCAGATCTTTCAGATCTTCCGGTGTCAGATCACGGGCAATATCACTATCGCCTTTTTCCAGCAGCAGGCGCTGGGTACCGGCTTCCGATACGTGACGGATCAGAACCTGTTTCAGCTTTGGTGCTTCACCCCAATAATTATCACTGGCCTGCAACAGCACAACTTCCGCAGGGTTCCAGCGCATCAGCTTGTAAGGGCCCACACAGTCGGTACGGGTGGCGAGATACTTGTTGCCCATATCGCCTTCAACCTGATTGGCCATCAGTACTTTTTGATTAAGCATTGTGGCAACACGGTTCGCGGCAATTGCCGACAGGATGAGATTAACCGGATACGGCTTATCGAGCTTAAAGACGACAGTATGATCATCCGGCGCTGTAATCGCGGTATCAACATTCTCTTTGACAAAACCATATTCGGTCAGTGTCGCAGCATTACCGAAGCCCAGTTTCACAACGCGCTGCAACGACCATGCCAGATCACCGGCCGTGGCTTTTTCGCCATTGTCAAATTTCAGGTCATCGCGCAGATGGAACGTAATCTGCAAACCGTCGTCCGACACGTCCCAGCTTTTAGCCATGCGCGGCAGAATTTTGGTTTCATCTTTCGGGTCAAAATCAACCAGCGGATCGCAGGTATTCTGGATAATTTCATTGCTCACCACTTCGCCGATCTGTGCCGGATCGAAAGTGCTGATCGCATCAATATTCCATGCCATCACCAGCGCATTTGGCGGTGAAGCAGCTTCCGATGCAAATGTTGCAGCCAATGTAACACTGGCCATAGCGGCAGTACCGGCAAGCAATGCGAATGCAGAACTGCGGCTCAAAAATTTATTGGTCTTCATCTTTATCCCCTGTTTATCATTATTTGCGTTGATAAAGGACATGGCGGCAGATCACCGCCATGCCGATTGATTTTACTCAGCCATTTTACTCAGCAGGACGCGGCTGCAATGGCGGGTTAACCTCCGGCGGGATCGGGCAGGTATAAGGTGTTTTTGCCATACGTGCCTGATGATCAGCCTTGGCAGCGTTGAGAATGCTCTCATCCTGCATCACATCCAGCGCGGTTCCGGCCATAACTTTAGCCGCATAGACCATGCCTTTATGCGCGGCCGGCATTTTGCCCTGCGCAGTGATCTGCCATGAGTGACCAGGTGAACCAATCGCATGGGTGGCAACACGCGCCTGCACAGTCGGCACCGCCCAGCTGACATCGCCCAGATCGGTAGAACCAATCATCGGCACGCCGGTCTGTTCACGTGGCAGTACATAATCGCAAAGCGGTGCATTTTCAGCAAAAGGCTGACCAACGCGCAGGTAATCAGTTTCAATATCTTCCGCCGACAGAGTTGTCTGAATTTCTGCAGCAAAAGCACGATCAGCATCATCAAACGGTACGCCACCGAGGCGCTCCATATTGGAATGCATTGCGATTTCCAGCGGCGTATTGCCGAGCAGGTTAGACACCGCACTCATGATCGAAATATCGACCGTGGTTTCGGTCATCATTGCAGCGCCCTGCGCCACTTTTTTCACACGCTCATTGAGCGAGAACATGCCCGGCAGATCGGTTGCGCGGATTGCATAACGGACTTTGGCTTTGGCCTGCACTACGTTCGGCGCAATACCACCGGCATTGAGATAGGCATAATGCAGACGGCAATCCGCCGGAATATGCTCGCGCAGATAATTGCAGCCAACGCTCATCAGCTCAACCGCATCGAGAGCAGAACGGCCGAGATGCGGTGCAGCAGCAGCGTGCGATGCACGGCCGGTAAATTCGAAGTCCATACGCGTATTGGCAAGCGACTGGGCATCATCCACTTGCGTGAACGAAGCCGGATGCCATGAAATGGCAATATCCACATCGTCAAAAGCACCGGCGCGCACCATGAACGCTTTGGCAGCACCGCCCTCTTCCGCAGGGCAACCGTAATAACGCACACGGCCTTTTTTACCGTTCTGTTCCAGCCAGTCTTTCACAGCCGTTGCTGCGAGAAGCGCTGCGGAACCCAGCATATTATGACCGCAGCCATGACCATGGCCTGTACCCGGAATCGGACGCGGTTCAGCAATACCAGCTTCCTGAGACAGACCCGGCAATGCATCATATTCGCCAAGGATAGCGATAACAGGCCCGCCTTCACCGGCTTCACCGATCACGGCAGTCGGAATACCGGCCACATTTTCCGTAATCTTAAAGCCCTGATCGCGCAGCATCTGAGTATGCTCGGCGCAGGATTTATATTCCGTATAGGCAATTTCCGGCATACCCCAAACGCGGTCGCTGAGTTCCTCGAACTCACGCTTTTTCGCATCAACCAGATCCCAGATCACCTCACCATTTTTCATGGTGTTCCTCCCAAATTACATAATATTTTCAAAGCATTTCCAGCAAAAGTGTGAAGCGGTTTTGCGTAGGATAATGCGTAAAACTCAAAGAAATTTCAGGAAACAGGCCTCCACCTGTTCCTGAAACCGTGTTGTTTTACAGGTTTTCGTCGATGAAACGTCCCAGCGCATCAAACACTGCGTGGCGGTTTTCAATGCGCGCGAAACCATGGCCTTCATGCGCAATACGCAGAATTTCCACCGGCTTACCCAAGCCGCGCAGGCAGGAATAAACCATCTCGCTCTCGCATGGCGTTACGCGCGGATCCTCCAGCCCGTGCACCACCATCAGCGGTGCCTGTACTTCAGCCATTTTGTGAATTGGCGAGAAGCGTTCCAGCGCATCTTTCATCGTCGCCACATCGCCATATTCCACCTCACGCAGGACTTTGCGCCACGGGCCGGTGGTCTCCATCAGGGTCAGGAAATTGGCGATGCCGTAATATTCCACGCCGAGTTTCCACAAATCTGGATATTCAGTGAGTGCAGCCAGCACCATGAAACCGCCATAGGAACGGCCAAACACGCCGATACGGCTGTCATCAACATCCGCACGATTACCCACAGCCAGACGCACAGCTTTGAGATCAGCCACGCTGTCCATACGCAATTCACGGTCATCAAGATGCTGATAAGGGCGGCCATAGCCGGTGCTGCCGCGAATATTCGGTGCAACCACCATGATGCCGCGTGCCAGCATATATTGAATATCGGCGCGGAAATCAGGCTTCCACTGGGCTTCAGGGCCACCATGGACAATGATCATCACCGGATAGCCGCTCGCAGGCGCAGCAACTGTCGGCTGGTAGACAAAGTAAGGAACATCCAATCCGTCAAAGCTCGCAACACTGGTCACTGTCGGCTCAATAAAGTCCGGCAGAGCGGTTTTTGCCTTTGGCGCATCGGTCAGGCGGCTATAGGTGCCTGTAGCCACATCACAGCGCCAGATATCCCCGGAGGTTGCCGCACCTTCCGCAGGCATCACCAGTGCGGAACCATCCTGTGTCCATGCCACAGATGCAATGACGCATGGCATCGGCGTTGGCAGAGATTTCTGCACTTTGCCCTGACGGTCAATGATAACGATCTCGCTCCAGCCCTGACGGTTGAGCACCAGCGCCACGCTCTGCTGATCCGGCGCAATAGCCAGAGCTTCCACATCCTGTTTTTCAAAACCGGCAATTTCAACAAGTTCATTGCTGTCGTGGGCTTTGAACATCACACTGGAATAATCACGTCCCTGATCGGAAATCAGCAGAATACCGGAATCATCCTTGAGGAATTTTGCAGCCTGATAGGAAGCGCGTCCCTGATGCGGCAGCATATCTTCATAAGCGCCGCTTGCCAGATCAAGGCGGCAGAAATTCTGATCCGTCATGGCGCGGGTACAGTCATTGACCAGCAGTGCTGCACCATCCGGTGTGAAAGCTGCCGGAGTGCGCCAGCCGGTGCCCTGATAAACACATTTGGCTTCACCTGTCGCAACCGTCATCACATAGAGATCCATGTGGGTGCGGTCACGATAATTGGCGGAATAGGCAATCTGCGTGCCGTCCGGTGACCAGCAGCCCCAGCCATGTACCACAGTTGCGTCAGTGGTCAGCTTACGCGGCTCACCTTCCGCATTTTCAATCAGCCAGAACTGATGACGCTCATCACCACCCCAGTCGGTACTGATCAGCAGATCGCGGCTTTTCGGATTGAAAGACAGTGTGCCGACAGGTTCCGGCAGATTGGTCAGCTGCTTCGCTTCGCCACCGGCCAGCCGCTTGATCCAGACCTGTGCGGTACCGCTTGCATCGCTCAAAAATGCCAGCAATTCGCCATCCGGTGAGATGGCCGGTTTTACGGCTTTGCGGATCTCCGTATAGGAGGACATCGCAACGGCGGAAGGATCGGATTTCAGTGTATCAAACATGAAGCTGCCCGTTATTTTAAAAGAAAATTATGCGTGAACCGGTGCTTTGACGGCCTTAGCCAGACGCTCGGAAGCATCGGCAAGAGCGCCAGCCATAGGGCCGGTTGTCGACTGATGATTAGACAGAGTAACAATGGTGAAATTGGCTTCCGGCCATGCGGTTTTCAGCTTCCATGCTGTCACCATCGGGGTCACGGTATCATAACGCCCCTGCACAATTTCTGCAGGCAGATGGCGGATACGGTCGAGATTATCCAGCAGTGCATTGGCAGGCATGAAGGCACCGTTCATGCAATAATGCGTGAAAATACGAGAAACAGCTAAAGCCGCATCACTCTGCAACAATGTCGAGACGTGCTCGGCGCTTGGTTCCAAAGTCTGAGTGCGGGCAGAGAAACCGCGCAAACTCTGCGCCGCAGCATGTTCCACCACCGGATCACCGCAGGTCAGACGCTTATAATAGGCGCTCAAGAGATCGCCGCGTTCATCCTCCGGCACAAATTCTGCAAATTCCTGCCAGTAATCAGGAAAAATCGTTCGTGAACCGTGGAACCACCAGTCACTGTCTTCGCGATCACCAAGGAAAATCCCGTGAATGCGGAAGCCAAGGCAGCGTTCAGGATGTGCCTGCCCATAGGCCAGTGACAGGCAGGAGCCCCATGAGCCACCGGCAACCAGCCACCGCTCAATACCGAAATGCTCGCGAATGCGTTCAATATCTTCAATCAGATGCTGCGTGGTATTTTCGCGCAATTCTGCAACGGGAGTCGATTGTCCGGCACCGCGCTGATCAAGTGTAATCACGCGATAGGTATCAAGATCAAAGCTGGCAATCTGCTTGGCTGATACACCGGCACCCGGCCCGCCATGCAAAAATATCGCCGGAATCCCGTCAGGATTACCATAATCATAAACCGCAATTTCATGAATATCGCTGACTTTCAGACGAAAGCTGTCACGCGCCTGACGCAATTCTGCCACGGCCCATCCTCCTGCTGCTGTTTATTGAAACAGCACTCCGTTCACCACTCTTGCGTCTGAATTGATTTGCCTCTTTGCGGCATTTATTTTTTAATTTCAGACGTGAAATTTATAGGCAGTGAACAGCTTTCAAGGCCAATGCAATTTCCGACTGCCTATACCAAAACGGAATAGTTTTGTTCAACATTGCATAAAAATCCTCAAAACCACTCTTTTCGATAGCTATTCATTCGAAGAAAGTTATTGAAATTTATGGGGAAATAAAAAACTCCGGCATTGCTGCCGGAGTTTTCAATCAACCTGAAGTCTCAGATTTAGCGGAACAGGATCAGAGATTTTTCAAAGGTTGTCCACACACCCCAGAGTATTGGTATACCCACAGCGGCCCATGCAAGAGCAGCTTTAGCATCCAAGCCGCCTGTGCCGATGCCGAAGGAACCGCTCGGCCCTGTCGCTTCCGCTTTTGTGGCTGCTTGCAGTTTGGCAACTTCCGCATCCGACATGAACCATTTATCGCCCAGCGGTCTGATGAAGAAATTTGCAATCAGACCAAGCGCCAGCATGCCCGCCAGAATATACATCGTATAATCATAGACCTGCGCGCGCGGCACACCGGCAGCAATCTGGAACTCACGAATATAATTCACCACAACCGGCCCGACGATACCCGCCGTTGCCCATGCAGTCAGCAAACGTCCGTGGATTGCGCCCACAAATTGCGTGCCGAAAATATCCGCCAGATAGGCAGGCACAGTCGCAAAACCACCGCCATACATCGACAGGATGATACAGACCATCACCACAAACAGCGTGACCGAGCCCATATGCGCGGCTGTCGGCAGCAATGTATAAAGTGCAATGCCAAGTGCGAAAAAGGTAAAGTAAGTGGCTTTACGACCAAGGCGGTCAGACAGGGAAGCCCAGAAAAAACGGCCACCAATATTAAACAGCGAGATCAGACCGGTAAAACCGGCTGCAATTGCAGCAATTGCAGCTTTCTGCTCTGTACTCAGTTCTGTGAAAGTCAGCCCTGCCTCACCGATCAGACGACCACCGAAAATCTCCTGCAACATTGGTGACGCCATACCGATCACACCGATACCGGCAGAGACGTTCAGGCACAGCACTGCCCAGATCAGCCAGAATTGCGGGGTCTTGTGCGCATCACGCAAATGCACATGGCGGCTGGTAATCATCGCTTTCTTAGCTTGCGGTGCCACCCAACCTTCCGGCTTCCAGCCTGCAGGCGGAATACGATAGCCGAAGGCACCGCCCATCATGAATACGAAATAGCCTGCGGCCATCACCAGAAATGTCTGCCAGACACCAATGGAATCCGGTGTTTTGAAATGTTCCATCAGCAGATCAGCCAGCGGCGCACCGATCATGGCACCGCCACCAAAACCCATAATCGCCATACCGGTCGCCATACCGCGGCGATCAGGGAACCATTTAATCAATGTGGAAACCGGTGAAATATAACCAAGGCCAAGACCGATACCGCCAATGAAACCGGCACCAACCCACATCAGCCATAATTGGTGGGTCATCACGCCGAAAGCGGCAATCACCATACCGCCGCACCAGCACAGCGCGGAAACAAAACCGGCTTTGCGCGGGCCTACCCGCTCCAGCCAGCCGCCCCAGATCGCAGCGGAACAGCCGAGCAGAACAAAGAACAGCGTATAAATCCAGCCGAGATCTGCCACACGCCAGTCGCAACTGGTGGTAAACAAGGCAGTTAAAAGGCTCATATCCGCACAGGCAGCGGCGGTTTCACCACCCAAAGCACGGCTCAGCGGCAGCCAGAACACACTGAAGCCATAGGCCATGCCGATACACAGATGTATCGCTAGCGCCGCCGGCGGCACCAGCCAGCGGTTAAATCCGGGTTTGGCGATAATCCGCTCGCGGTCGAGAATCCCCGGCCCGCTCAAACCTCCCAGGGTTTGATCTGTTGCACTCATGTCAAAATCCTCCCTTCTGCGAACGCGCCGCAGCCTGCCCATCTCCCGTGAGCATCCCTTAATTGTCAGAATGAAATTATTTAAATGCTGAATCATTTCAGCCGGATACTGGACTGTATCCGGCTGAAGTTGCGTATTATGAGACCGGACGTTTAATCAGTGGCGCGGCCTCAAGCACCAGAGGATGCAGCCCCTCTCCGCCTGCATCAATCAGATTAAATAATTGCGTACGCATGCGTGGTTCCCAGAACATATTGATATGTTTGGCGACACCCGCCGCCTGATCGATCTGCGTCTGCGAACTGAAAAATGTGGCAATCTGTGATGCCATCATCGGAATGCGGCTGTGATAAGTATGTTCACTCATAGCTTAGCTCACCGTATCCAAAGCTGTTTCAATATGGCGGCTGGCATCAGAATGTTCACGATATTCCTGCTGCCATTGTGTCGGGCCGTTGGATGCGGTGATCTGCACCGCAGTTACCTTATATTCCGGACAGTTGGTCGCCCAGTCCGAGAAATCGGTAGTCACCACATTGGCCTGTGTCGTCGGGTGGTGGAAGGTCGTATAGACCACACCCGGTGTCACACGGTCTGTAACCAGCGCCCGCAAAGTGGTTTCACCGGAGCGGCTGGCGATCTTCACCCAGTCGCCGTCACGCAGACCACGCACTTCCGCATCATGCGGATGGATTTCCAGACGGTCTTCCGCATGCCATGCCACATTTTCGGTACGGCGGGTCTGTGCACCCACATTATATTGCGAAAGAATACGTCCGGTGGTGAGCAGCAGCGGGAAGCGCGGGCCCGAACGCTCGTCAGTTGCCACATATTCCGTGCGCATGAATTTGCCTTTGCCGCGCACGAAATGGTCAATATGCATCACCGGCGTGCCGAGCGGTGCTTTGGCATTACATGGCCACTGCACGGAACCTTCACGTTCCAGCAGTTCATAGGACACATTGGCAAATGTCGGTGTGGTCATGGCGATTTCGTCCATGATCTGCGACGGATGCGTATAGTTCCAGTTCAGCCCCATTGCACGGGCAAGGTTTTGCGTCACTTCCCAGTCAGCATAGCCGTTGGTTGGTGTCATCACCTTACGCACGCGGTTGATACGGCGTTCCGCATTGGTGAATGTGCCGTCCTTTTCAAGGAAGGTCGAACCCGGCAGGAAAACATGGGCGAAATTGGCGGTCTCATTGAGGAACAGATCCTGCACCACCACACATTCCATGGCCTCCAGTCCGGCGGCCACATGGCGGGTATCCGGATCGGACTGCAGAATGTCCTCACCCTGAATATAGATACCCTTGAAGGTGCCTTCCACCGCCGCATCCAGCATATTCGGAATACGCAGACCCGGCTCATCCTGAAGAATTACGCCCCAGATATTTTCATAAATCTCACGGGTTGCAGGATCAGAGATATGACGATAGCCCGGCAATTCATGCGGGAATGAGCCCATATCGCAAGAGCCCTGCACGTTATTCTGGCCACGCAGCGGGTTCACACCCACGCCCTTGCGGCCGATATTACCGGTGACCATCGCAAGATTGGCAATCGCCATCACGGTCGTGGAACCCTGACTATGCTCGGTTACACCAAGACCATAATAGATTGCACCATTGCCGCCGGTTGCAAACAGACGGGCTGCGCCGCGCACTTCTTGTGCCGGAACACCGGTCAGCAGTTCCACAGCCTCTGGGCTGTATTGTGTCTGGGAGACAAATTCCACCCAATCGCGGAACTCTTCATTCTCGCAACGCTCGCGGATGAAAGCATCATCCTGCAGACCTTCGGTTACAATCACGTGCGCCAGCGCCGTCATGATTGCCACATTGGTGCCCGGACGCAGTGCCAGATGATGTGCCGCCTCAATATGCGGCGAACGCACCAGATCAATACGACGCGGATCAATCACAATCAACTTGGCACCTTGGCGCAAACGCTTACGCAAACGCGAGCCAAATACCGGATGGCCATCGGTCGGATTGGCACCGATCACCATCACCACATCAGTATGTTCAACACTGTCGAAATCCTGCGTCCCCGCAGAGGTACCGAAAGTCTGGTTCAGACCATAGCCGGTCGGCGAATGACAAACACGCGCACAGGTATCAACATTGTTATTGCCGAAACCCGCGCGGATCAGTTTCTGCACAAGGAAGGTTTCTTCATTGGTGCAGCGTGACGAGGTAATACCGCCGATGGAGTTGCGCCCGTACTGTGTCTGCAAGCGTTTAAACTCGCTGGCCACACGGCCATAGGCTTCTTCCCATGACACTTCGCGCCAAGGATCGGTGATCTTCTCACGGATCATCGGTTTGAGAATACGGTCTTTGTGATGGGCATAACCATAGGCAAAGCGGCCTTTAACGCAGGAGTGACCGCGATTGGCCTTACCGTCTTTATACGGCACCATACGCACCAGTTCTTCGCCACGCATTTCCGCTTTGAAAGAACAGCCGACACCGCAATAAGCACAGGTCGTGACTTTGGAATGTTCAGGCTGACCGATTTCGATCACCGATTTTTCTGTCAGCGTCGCCGTCGGACAAGCCTGTACACAGGCACCGCAAGACACACATTCCGAGCCTAAGAAGCTCTCATGCATTCCCGGTGAGACGCGGGAGTTGAAACCACGTCCCTCAATGGTCAGCGCGAAAGTACCCTGCACTTCCTCACAGGCACGCACGCAGCGTGAGCAAACAATACATTTGGAAGGATCATAGGTGAAATACGGATTGCTCTCGTCTTTCGGCATCCATTTCGCATTCAGAGCACCGTCATTACGGCCTTGTTTGAACACATGGTTCGCGCCGTCCTGACCATAGCGCACATCACGCAAGCCCACGGCACCGGCCATATCCTGCAATTCGCAATCGCCATTGGCGGCACAGGTCAGACAGTCCAGCGGGTGATCGGAAATATAAAGTTCCATCACGCCTTTGCGCAAAGATTTCAGGCGTCCGGTCTGGGTATGAACCACCTGCCCTTCCATCACCGGTGTGGTACAGGAAGACGGCGTGCCGTTACGGCCTTCAATTTCTACGAGGCACAGACGGCAGGAACCGAACGCATCCACCATATCGGTGGCGCATAGCTTCGGGATGGCAATGCCGGCTTCCATCGAAGCCCGCATGATCGAGGTGCCTTCCGGCACAGTCACCTGATTACCGTCGATGGTCAGAGTCACCATTTTTTCCGAGCGTGAAACAGGTGTGCCGTAATCGATTTCTTTAATTAAGCTCATCTTCTGTCACTCCTATTCCGCTGCCTGCACGAAAGTCTGGCTTTCAGGGCGCGGACGAAAATCCTCTTCAAAATGCGTCAGGGCACTCATCACCGGATAAGGGGCAAAGCCGCCAAGCGCACAAAGGGAGCCGAATTTCATTGTCTGGCAAAGATCTGTCAGAACTTCGATCTGCGTCTCGGGTTCTGAACCGGCTGCAATTCTGTCGATCACTTCAACACCGCGTGTCGAGCCGATGCGGCATGGGGTGCATTTCCCGCAGGATTCAATGGCACAGAATTCCATCGCAAACCGCGCCTGTTTCAGCATATCTGCCCGATCATCAAAGACCACCAGACCGGCATGACCGATCAGCCCGTCTTTGGCAGCAAAGGCTTCATAATCAAACGGTGTATCGAACAATGCACGCGGGAAGTAAGCACCCAGCGGTCCGCCGACCTGAACCGCCTTAACCGGACGACCACTTGCGGTACCGCCGCCGATCTCATCGACAATCTCGCCCAGTGTCAGGCCGAAAGCGGTTTCAAACAGCCCGCCATATTTAACATTACCGGCAATCTGCAACGGAATTGTACCACGGGAGCGTCCCATACCAAAATCACGGTAATAGGCAGAACCCTTGTCCATAATCACCGGAACGGAGGCCAGTGAGATCACATTATTGATGACTGTCGGTTTGCCGAACAGGCCTTTATGGGCAGGCAATGGCGGCTTGGCACGTACCAGTCCGCGCTTACCTTCAAGGCTTTCCAGCAGAGCGGTTTCTTCACCGCAGACATAAGCACCGGCACCGGTGCGCACTTCCATATCAAAGGCGAAACGCGAGCCCATCACTGATGCGCCGAGCACACCGGCTTTGCGGGCAATCTCGACGGCCTTTTCCATCATCGCAATCGCATGCGGATATTCGGAACGCGTATAGAGATAGCCTTTGGTCGCACCCACTGCGATACCGGCAATCGCCATACCCTCAATGAGAACGAAAGGATCACCTTCCATAATCATACGGTCGGCAAAAGTACCGCTGTCACCCTCGTCAGCATTGCAGACAATATATTTACGCGCACCTTGCGCATCGTGAACGGTTTTCCACTTGATACCGGTCGGGAAACCGGCACCGCCACGGCCGCGCAGGCCGGAATCCGTGACCTGCGCCACAATATCCGCAGGCTGCATGGCAATCGCGTTTTCCAGCCCCTTAAGCCCGTCATGAGCGCGATAATCATCCAGCGACAAAGGATCGGTCAACCCGCAACGGGCGAAAGTCAGACGGGTTTGTTTTTTGAGAAACGGGATTTCTTCGGTCAGTCCCAGCGACAGTGGGTGGTCTTTGCCCTCAAGCAAGCCGCTGTCAAAGAGGGAAGCCACATCGGATACATCCACAGGACCATAGGCCATACGGCCTTTATCGGTCGCCACTTCAACCAGCGGCTCCAGCCAGACCATGCCACGGGAGCCATTGCGTACGAGCTTGATATCCAGACCGCGCTTTACGGCTTCACCGGCAATGGCATACGCCACTTCATCGGCACCAAGCGCCAGAGCGGCAGCGTCACATGGCACATAAATTGTTACACTCATGCCCGTGCCTCCGCGATCATTCGTTCTGCCTTGCCTTCATTCAGGCGACCGATCAGCCGGTCATCCACTTGCGCCGCAGGCGCACAGGCACACAGACCAAGACAATAAACCGCCTCAAGCGTGATTTTACCGTCGCCGGTTGTTTCACCCCAGCCGATACCGAGCAATTTTTGCACCGCTTCTGCCACGCGGTCGCCGTCCATAGACTGGCAAGCCTCAGCGCGGCACAGCCGGATCACATGGCGACCGGTCGGCGATGCGCGAAAATCGTGATAAAAAGTCATAACGCCGTGCACTTCTGCGCGCGACAGGTTCAGTGCCTCGGCAATCAGTGTCAGTGTTTCCGCCGGCACATAGCCGAATTCTTCCTGTATGGCGTGCAAGACAGGAAGCAGCGGGCCCTCAATGGCTTTATACTCATTGATAACATCTATCGTGCGCTCGGCGACATCAGACTTTTGAGATGACGTGCCTGCGCTTCTGGTAAAAACTGAATCCGAGCCTGACATTGACGTCAAAGCCTCCCGCAAATTTATATTTCTGTTCCCCATCTTAGAACAGATCAAAACTGCGCCCCTGATTCAATAGGGCAAAACCGTCAGTCAATAGAAAAAATCTATCAAGTGAGCGGCATCATAATGCGCGACAATGCTCTTGCTTCATGCAGCAAAGCCGCGATCAGCGGTGTGTGCGGTTCACGCTGTGCAGCAATCAGCCCGACACTATGGCTGGCCTGCGGTTCAACAATCGGAATCGAGCGGATCGGCTCGCTAAAGCCCAGAATCTGGGAAAGATTGAGCGGCATAATGCTCGCCCATTTGCCTGTACGGATGTGAGAAAACAGCACAATCATGGAATTGGATTCCAGCGTCGGCTGCACGGTTACTCCCGCCTGCGCCAGATGCTGATTGATAATCCGGCGGTTCTGCATATCGCTTGTCAGCAGACAGAGCGGCAAACTGCCGACTTCCGCCCATGTGACATTTTCACGCTCCGAAAACCGGCTGCCGACCGAGGTAATCAGCTGATAGCTCTCGCGATAAATCGGCACCGCTGTCACTTTTCCCAGCGGTTCATTGTCCAGATAGCTGATTCCGGCATCAATATCGAAATTCTCCAGCGCGGCCAGCACTTCAACAGAGGTGCGGGAAATGATCGTAAAAGTCACATCGGGATGCTTCTCGCGAAACGGGGTTGTCAGCTGCGAGACCATCGCCAGTGCGGTGGGAATTGCCGCGATACGGATATGTCCGCCAAGGCCGAAACGCGCCGCCCGCATCTCTTCTTTCATCGTCCGTGCATCACCGACAATGCGCCTTGCCCATTCCAGCACACGCTGCCCTTCCGGTGTCAGCCCCTGAAAACGGGAGCCGCGCTGCACCAGCATCACCCCCAGCATATCTTCAAGCTGGCGGATACCGGCAGAAAGCGTTGGCTGGGTAATGCCGCAATCTTCTGCCGCTTTGCCGAAGTGTTTTTCCCGCGCAAGCGCAATGAAATATTCCAGCTTGTCGATCATGGTGTTCCCCGTTATTTTCTGCCCTGTTATATGCAATAATATAAGGGCGGTACAATCAACCGCTTCGAATTATGCCTGTTCATGCAGGCGGAGACAGCTTTTGGCCGAGACCCAGCCCCTTAAAAAACCGCGTTTGCATAAGAAGCTCATGGTCTTGAGCGGCACTGCAATCGCTCTGGCTGTGACATGGGCCAGTCTGGAAATTCTCGACAAGGCTTTTCCGCCACCGCTGGAAGTTGTCAGCCAGACATCCAAAGAGGTGATGGATCGCGACGGTAATCTACTGCGTGCCTTTGCCATTCCGTCCGGTCACTGGCGGCTCGCCACCACCCACAAAGATGTCGATCCGCAATTTATTGAGATGCTGATCGCCTATGAGGATCAGCGTTTTCGCGACCATGGCGGTATTGATCCGCGTGCCATGGGGCGTGCAGCCATACAGCTTGCCAGCCACGGGCGCATTATCTCCGGCGGCTCCACTCTGTCGATGCAGGTTGCCCGTCTGATTGAACCACGCACGGAGCGCTCCTTTATTGCCAAATTTCGCCAGATGCTGCGCGCCGTGCAAATCGAGCGCCGCCTGTCGAAAGAAGAAATCCTTGATGCCTATCTGACGCTTGCGCCTTTTGGCGGCAATCTTGAAGGTATCCGTGCCGCCAGCCTTGCCTATTTCGGCAAGGAACCGCGCAGGCTCACAACCTCGGAAGCAGCTCTGCTGATTGCCCTGCCGCAATTGCCCGAGCGCCGCCGTCCCGACCGCTATCCTGATAATGCCCGTGCCGCCCGTGATCGGGTGCTGAACCGCTTGGCGGTAGTGTCGCTGATCGGCAATGATGAGGCAGACCGCGCCGCACATCTGGCCATACCAAAACGCCGCTTGGCCATGCCCGCCCTTGCCCCGCATGTCAGCGAAACCGCTTTGCGTAAAGATAGCCAAGCCAATGTGCATCATGTGACGCTCAAGCGCTCGGTGCAGCAGGCACTGGAAACCGTGGCAATGGATTCCGCCAAGCGCCTCGGCCCTAAAATCTCCGTCGCCATGGTCATGGCCGATGCGGTAAGTGGCGAAATTATCGGTGAAGTCGGCTCCTCGGATTATTTTGATTCCAGCCGCTCAGGCTGGATTGATATGACCAATGTGCAGCGCTCCCCCGGCTCCGCGCTGAAACCCTTCATCTTCGGGCTGGCTTTTGAAGACGGTCTGGTGATGCAGGAAACCATTATTGAAGACCGGCCGACCAATTTCTCCGGCTATCGCCCGCGTAACTTCGATATGAGCTATCAGGGCGATGTGACGGTACGCGAGGCGCTGCAACTCTCGCTCAATGTGCCGTCCGTGCGCCTGCTCGACAGTGTCGGTGCCACACGCCTGATGGTGCGGATGCGCCGCGCAGATATTAAAACCACATTGCCACCGGGGGAAACACCAGGTCTGGCTATTGGTCTTGGCGGGCTTGGCATCAGCCTTAAAGATCTGGTGCAGCTTTATACCGGCCTTTCCAATCGCGGCAAAACTACCGTCATTTCCAATGGCGTGGATGACCGTATAAAAGATGACAAGAGCGCAACCTCCGGTGAGCCGCTGCTGCAACCCGCAGCCGCATGGCAGGTGGCTGATGTACTTACGGGTGTTAAACCGCCGCTGGGGTCACTCCAGCGCGGCCTCGCCTATAAAACCGGCACCAGCTACGGCTATCGTGATGCATGGTCAGTTGGCTTTGACGGCCGCTATGTGCTGGGTGTCTGGGTTGGCCGTGCCGATAATGGCGCCGTGCCGGGTTTAAGCGGTTATGGCTCCGCCGCACCGATCCTGTTTGAAGCTTTTTCCAAATCCGGTGTCGGCTTTACCCCGCTTGCAGCCCCACCGGTCGGTACAATGCGGCTGCGCCAATCCGAGCTGCCGGTATCGTTGCGGCGCTTTACACCCTATCTTAGCCCCCTTGTCAGTGCGTCCGTGCGGGAATCCGCACCGCAAATCCTGTTTCCGCCGGAAGGTGCGCGGGTCGAGTTGACCAACCAGCCTGACGGCACCACCGCACCGCTGGCATTGAAAATGCAGGGCGGCCGTGCACCGTTCATCTGGCTGGCCAATGGCAAACCGCTGGATAAAGCCTCACGCAAACGCTCCGGCCTCTGGCAACCGGATGGTGCAGGCTATTCCACACTGACCGTGATTGACGCGATCGGTCGTGCCGCCAGCGTACGCGTCTTCATCGATTAGAACTAAGCTCATACCCGCATATCATCACGCCCGTAATGCACTTCGCATTGCGGGCGTTTTTATGTGATGAATTTCGATTCCGCACAGCTGCAACTTATTACCAAACGCACAATGCTAAATATAAACATATATTTATCTGCGATAGTTTTATTCGTGATTTAGCAAAATTACGCAAAAATATTCTAATAAAACTTAATTCGTAGACGAAACTTCCTTGTTATCGCACACCATTCTGTGAAGAATATACTCACACAATCCGCCTGCCTCCGTTTGAGAGAAAACAGGTATGAGATTTGTGAGGCAAAACCGTTAAGCGAGAGACCGCTTAATGACCAAAATTATAAGGAAAACAGCAATGTCGTTGTCAGATATCGCCCGCGTCAAAACCTTAATTTCGCGCCGCACCGGCATGAAAATGATGCTGCTTTCCGCTGTTGCCATGAGCGTTGCATTTGCTGCACCTCTGTCGGTTCAGGCACAGGACACAACTATCAAAGTCGGCATCATGGGTGGTGAAGACGAAGATGTGTGGAAAGTTGTTGCTGAACAGGCTGCAAAAGAAGGCCTCAAAATCGAAACCGTCATTTTCAACGATTACACCCAGCCGAATGAAGCGCTGGAGCGTAAAGAGATTAATGCCAATGCGTTTCAGCATGAGCCATATCTGAATGAGCAGATCAAACAGCACGGCTATAAAATTTCCGTTGCCGGTTACACTGCCCTCTGGCCAATTGGTATTTATTCCCGCAAAGTTGAAAAGCTGGAAGATCTGAAAGAAGGCGCAATCGTCGGCGTTCCGAATGATCCGACCAATGAAGGCCGTGCCCTGCGCGTTCTCGAAAGCAAAGGTCTGATCAAACTCAATCCGGATGCAGGCATTCTTGCAACTCCGATTGATATTGTTGAGAACCCGAAGAAGCTTGAGATCAAAGAACTGGATGCCGGTGTTGTCGGTCTTTCCATTGATGATCTCGATGCAGCCATCGTCAACAATAACTGGGCAGCCAAATCCGGTCTGGATCCTGTAAAGGATGCTATCGGCTGGGAAGCAAAGGAAAACAATCCTTACCGTAATTTCATTGCCATCCGCACTGAAGACAAGGATGCAGCATGGGTGAAACCGCTTGTTGCAGCTTTCCAGAACGAGCCGGTGAAAGCAGAACTCGACCGTGCTTATAAGAGCACAGGTATTCCTGCCTGGGAATAAGAGCTGTCAAACCAAGCTTAAACCGCGCATAGTAACGGTCCGGATTTATCCGGACCGTTTTGCACTCTGAGCATTGCCATTTTGCTCCGTTATTATTGCCTCAATTTAAAGAAAGAGCTCGAGCATTTTCATTTTAAATCAACTCTTTGAAAATGCTCTATCTACTTGTTTTTACGCGCATCTTTTCCGAAAACCGCTTCGCATTTTTCGGGATGCGCTCCAGAGGATAAAGTGAATACTTCAGTTCCAACAAAGAATATGCAGCAAAAGCTGCCTTCCGCATCCGGTCAGCCTCCCGTGACCGGTGACGAAGTTGTCAAACTTTCCAATATTAAACGTATGTTCGGCACTACACCTGCCGTGGATGATATTTCTCTCTCGGTTCAGCGCGGTGAAATTCTCGGTATTATCGGCCGCAGCGGCGCGGGCAAATCGACACTGATCCGCTGCCTCAACGGTCTGGAACGGCCGGATAGCGGCTCGGTCATCATTGAAGGTCAGGAAATCACCGGTCTCACTGAAAGCCAGTTGCAGCCGGTGCGCCGTCGTATCGGCATGATTTTCCAGCACTTCAATCTGATGTCGGCCAAAACCGTGGCGCAGAATATTGCCCTGCCGCTCAAAATTGCCGGCATTGCCAAGCCGGAACGTCAGAAAATCGTTGCGGAGCTGCTGGAACTGGTCGGCCTGTCAGAGCGTGCGCAGCATTATCCGGCACAGCTTTCCGGTGGTCAGAAGCAGCGTGTCGGCATTGCCCGTGCGCTGGCAGCCAAACCGAGCCTGCTCTTGTCGGATGAGGCAACCTCCGCTCTCGATCCGGAAACCACCCAGTCCATTCTGGCACTGCTGAAAGACATCAATCAGAAACTCGGCCTGACCATTCTGCTGATCACCCATGAAATGGATGTCATCCGCAAAATTGCAGACCGTGTGATTGTGCTGGATCACGGGCATATTGCCGAAGAAGGCCCAGTCTGGGAAGTTTTTGCACGCCCGAAGGCCGATACGACCAAAAGCCTGCTGAAAATGCTGACCCCTGCACTGCCGGATAGCATTGCCGCACAGCTGACGCAGAACCCGCAATCAGCTTCGGAAGCGATTGTCCGTCTGCGCATCTCCGGTGAATCTGCACGCAGACCGCTGATCAATGATATTGCCGCCGCTTCCGGTCTCAATGCACGCCTCGTTCATGGCGGCATTGATACGATTCAGGGAGAACCGGTCGGCACATTATTCCTTGGCCTCCCCGCCCATGACCAGACAGCTTTGCAAAAGGCTGTGGGTTTTCTGAAGACAATTTGTGATGAAACGGAGGTTGCCGGATATGTTTCAGTTCCTGACGCCCGCAATGCTTGATCTACTCTGGCGCTCGTTAGGCGAAACCCTGATTATGACGGGTTTCTCCAGCTTCTTCACATTGCTCTTCGGCCTGCCGCTTGGTTTGCTGCTGATCCTGACAGACCGTAACGGCCTGCTTCAGAATATTCCGGTCAACCGTGTTATCGGCGCGGTGGTTAATGCGTTCCGCTCGGTACCATTCATTATTCTGCTGGTTGCCCTCATCCCGTTCACACGCCTGATTATGGGCACTGCACTGGGCACATGGGCTTCCATCGTGCCGCTGTCGATTGCCGCCATCCCTTATTATGCCCGTATGGCTGAAGTATCACTGCGTGAAGTTGACCACGGCCTGATTGAAGCTGCCCGCTCCATGGGTGCAAGCCGCTGGACGATCATTAAAGAAGTGCTGATACCGGAATCCATGCCGGGTCTGATCGCAGGCTTTACAGTTACCATCGTCACGCTGATCGGTGCATCCGCAATGGCCGGTGCGATTGGCGCAGGCGGTCTCGGCGACCTTGCTATCCGCTATGGCTATCAGCGTTTCAACTATCCGATCATGGCCGCTGTTGTTGCCGTTCTGATCGTGTTTGTCTGCCTGATCCAGTGGATCGGTGACAGGCTGGTACAAAAAGTCGATAAACGCGTCGTTAAACGCTAGAGCATTTCCAGCAAAAGTGCGCAGCGCCTTCGCAGGGAAATCAGTTCACTGGACTGATTTCCTTTCCTGCTTCGATGCGTAGGATAATGCGAGAAAATAAAATTTAGAGCGGCTCCGCTCTAAATAAAAAAAGGCCGGTGAAAACCGGCCTTTTCTTTATCTCTTTGTCAAGTCAGCCGTGTTTCTCATGAACACCGACTTCAACCGTATTACCGTCAGGATCAAAAACCAGAGCCGCGAAATAACCCATTTCCTTCGGCCCCTGATAGGACGGTGCACTGCTTTCCCGCCCGCCGGATCTGAGTGCAGCCTGATGAAAAGCCTCAACCTGCTCATGACTTTTGGCGCTGAATTTAAGGTGTAAATGCTGACCCGGCTGTGATGCAGAATCTGCACCATTTGCAGATTTTGCCGCAACAATCCGCAAGAATGGCAGAGGACTGCGGGCATTGCCACTGACAAAAAACAAATTATCCGCCGTCTGCAACACCCTAAGCTCCAGTGCAGCCATGCTGCCGGAGTAAAACTGGTAGGATGCCGGAATATCCCGGCTCTCAAAGCCGATATGGTCGAATAAAGACATAGGCAATAATATAGAGAGCTTCAGAAATAAGAAAAGAGCCGCCGGATACGGAATCCTGCGGCTCTTTAACTTGCTATGCTCTGTCTATTTAGGACTGATCAATTACCGTGTACGGCTCAGACCATCCTTGGCAGGCTTATATTGCGGATCAAGCTGCACCGCGCGGGCATAGGAAGCCGCTGCACGTTTCTTGTCACCGCGATGCTCATAGACCAGCGCCTGATTGGCCCAGCTTTCCGCAATCTTGTCATCCAGCCCGATAGCCGTATTGAAGTCATCAAAGGCATTGTCATAATCGCCGAGCGCCGCATAGGAAATACCGCGGCCATTATAAGGCTCCGGCGCATTCGATTGCAGGGAAGCCGCAGCAGAGAAATCCTCAATCGCCTGTTTGTGCTGACCGCGTGCCTGATAGATCAGACCGCGATTGTGGTAAGCACGGCCATCCGTTGTATCCAGCTGAATTGCGCGGTTGAAATCTGTCATCGCTTCGTCCAGACGTCCTGCCTGACGATAGACATTACCACGCCCGATATAGGCGGCATCATATTGAGGGTTGATCTGAATGGCGCGGCCATAATCCTGCACAGCCGCCGCATCATTTTTCAGATAGCGCTGGATCAGCGCACGATTGGCATAGGCCTGATAATAATTCGGATCGAGCTGGATCGCCGTATCAAAATCCTTCATCGCCTCGCGATAGCGCCCTGCTTTACCATAGGCCGAGCCGCGCACATTATAGCTTTCAGGATTACGCGGATTGCTCTGAATGACGGTTGTCAGCGAACCGATATTCTCGCTGGAACCCTGCGCAAGATCAACCGGCGTAAGCATGGAATTGGAAGTGCTCTGACAGCCCGCCAAAGCCAGAACTGCACAGGATGCCGCGACCAGCAAACCTTTATTCAAAAAAAGGCGCTGTTCACGCAAAGTCAATTTCACACTTGCCAAAGATCCCATTCGCGCACTCCTCAAAAGCAGTCTTGTGGCCTGAGATTCCGGCCTGTGCTCTGCACAGTATCTGACGGAAAATGGTAAGACTGCATATATTTTATGACATGCCAATGCACTCAGCCCATACAGAAAAAGGCGGAAGTGAATACTCACCCCACCTTAAAGCTGTTTTCCAGCGATGCAAACATATCTGTATGGTCAACTTTTACAATAAAGCTTCATATTACATCAGTTCTCAAAAACCGGCATAATAAGCCTGAAAAGCTGGCCTGAACGCAAAGCAAAACGCATGACCCTGAGATCATGCGCTGCTTAATCAGTATATCTGATCAGAAACGACGCAGCCTGTAGCCACGCGTTCAGTCTGATTAACCGGTCGCCAAGCGACCCGTTAATTAGCGGGCCGCTACGCGACTTGTTACTTAACGAGCCGCTACGCGGCCGCCGCCTACCAGACCTTCACGCTGTGCGCGCTTACGAGCCAGCTTGCGTGCACGGCGAACGGCTTCAGCCTTTTCGCGGGCGCGCTTTTCAGATGGCTTTTCATAATGACCGCGCATTTTCATTTCGCGGAAAATACCTTCACGCTGCATCTTTTTCTTAAGAGCGCGGAGAGCCTGATCAACATTATTATCGCGTACGAGTACCTGCACGTGTAATCCCGTTCCGTTTCGGTTAGATTTTTCAGTTTAGCCTGAAGGCACCGGTGAGCCCCGAAGAAAAAACAGTCTGGCAGTTCCGGTAAAGGAGCCGTCTTATGGCTGAGAAATCTTAAGACTTCGCAACGGCCTTCCGATGCAAATTCGAGTGCCGTTTAACAGTATCCGGCGCGATTGTCCACACAGAATCCGTAACACAGCGCCCGATCAGGCCTTATCAACCTCATTATTACAGTTTTAACCGTAAAAATCACGTTTTATTTGCATTTTTCTTTGCGGACATTGCATTGGTTTTAATCTGCAAATGCAAAATTTACCCCGTATTTCACAGAGATTCTCTGTCGCTTTTCTCGCTAAATTTCAGACGAAATGAAGTGAGTCCTTCGCACTGACATCCCGCCGCAATACGGAGGCTTTTCAGCAAACAAAAACCGCATGATACGCCAAAACCCGTCGCAAAATGGCAAAGTCAGTGTCGGCATATGGTTTAACTTTAAACCAACAGGCGGAAAAAATCTTCCGCGCCCAGATAAGGGGACATTATGCGTAAGTTTTCAGTATTTGCAGTTGCCCGAGAAGCACTGCGCGGAAATAAAGGCTGGGAGCCGCAATGGGCTTCACCGGAACCGCGTGCCAGCTATGATGTGATTATTGTCGGCGGTGGCGGTCACGGTCTTGGTGCTGCCTATTATCTGGCCAAAGAGCACGGTATCACCAATATTGCAGTACTGGAAAAAGGCTGGATCGGCGGCGGCAATACCGGCCGCAACACCACCATTATCCGCTCGAACTATCTCTATGAAGAGAGCATGAATATCTATGAGCACTCGCTCAAGATGTGGGAGAACCTGTCACAGGATCTCAACTATAATGTCATGTTCTCACCGCGCGGTGTATTGATGCTGTCGCATAATATCCATGACAAGCAATCCTTCAGCCGTCACATCAATGCCAACCGCCTCTATGGCATCGACAATGAATGGCTGACACCGGAACAGGCCAAAGCCTATTGTCCGCCGCTGAATATTTCGCAAAATTCCCGCTATCCGATCAATGGCGCAGCCTTGCAGCGCCGCGGTGGTGTTGCCCGTCACGATGCGGTTGCATGGGGCTATGCCCGCGCAGCCTCTGACCGTGGCGTGCATATTATCCAGAATTGTGAAGTGCTCGGCATCCGCCGTAATGCGGACGGCAGTGTCAGCGGTGTTGAGACCAATCGCGGCTTTATCGGCGCCAAAAAAATCGGTGTTTCCGCTTCCGGTCACTCCTCGGTCATCATGAATATGGCTGATGTGCGCGTACCGCTGCAAAGCTCCCCGTTGCAGGCACTGGTTTCCGAGCCGATGAAGCCGATTGTACCATGCGTGGTCATGTCCAATGCGGTTCATGCCTATATTTCCCAGTCGGACAAGGGCGAGTTTGTCATCGGCGCGGGCACAGACCAGTATAATTCCTATTCGCAGACCGGCGGCTTGCAGATCATTACCCATACACTGGATGCGATCTGTGAATTATTCCCGATGTTCCGCCGCGTAAAAATGATGCGCCAATGGGGTGGCGTCACCGACAACACTGTTGATCGTGCACCGATCCAGAGCAAAACCCCTGTGCCGAACTTGTTCGTCAATGCAGGCTGGGGCACCGGCGGTTTCAAGGCGACACCGGGTTCCGCCCATTTGTTCGCCCATCTGATCGCCCGTGGCGAACCGCATCCGCTGGCCGCAGGCTTTACGCTTGATCGTTTCCGCACCGGTCGTCTGATCGACGAAGCCGCTGCCGCCGCTGTTGCGCACTAAATAAGGATAGCCAATCATGTTACTGATCCATTGTCCTTATTGCGGCGAAGACCGCTCGGAACTGGAGTTCCGCAGCGCTCATGATGCCCATATTGCCCGCCCGACCAATATAACCGAACTTTCGGACGAGGAATTCGTTGAGTTTCTCTATTGGCGCGACAATCCCAAAGGCGTGATTTTTGAACGCTGGCGGCATATTCACGGCTGCGGCCGCTTCTTCAATGCGGCACGCGACACGGTGAGCGACCGGTTCCTGCTCACCTATAAAGCCGGAGAGCCGAAACCGGATCTGAGCCAAATCGTACAGACGAACAGTGTTGCGGCCAAGGAGAGTGGTCAATGAGCGGCTCAAAACGCATACCTGGCAAAGGCCGCCTGACACCGGCGAAAACCGCCCGTTTCACCTTTGACGGCAAGACCTATACGGCATTGGCAGGCGATACTGTCGCCTCGGCTCTGCTTGCCCATGATATTCACCTGATCGGACGTTCGTTCAAATATCACCGTCCGCGCGGCTTTCTGTCTGCAGGACCGGAAGAGCCGAATGCACTGCTGGATATTTCCCGCGACAAAGCCCATCGTCAGCCGAATGTGCGCGCAACCGTGCAGGAAGTTTTCGACGGCATGTATTCAGAATCGCAGAACCGCTGGCCGTCTTTGTCTTTCGACATCGGCGCAGTGAATGATCTGTTCTCGCCTTTCTTCGGTGCAGGCTTCTATTACAAGACTTTCATGTGGCCGAGAAAGGCGTGGGAGAAGGTCTACGAGCCGATCATCCGCCGTGCCGCAGGTCTGGGCGTAACGCCGACAGAACCTGATCCTGACCGTTATGCAGGCCGCTATGAGCATTGTGACGTGCTGGTTGTCGGTGCAGGTGTAGCTGGTTTAAGTGCGGCACTTGCTGCGGCGCGCACCGGTGCCAAAGTCATTCTCTGCGATGAACAGCCTGAAGTCGGCGGTGCCCTGCACCACGAGAACGGCACCAAGATCGACGGTCAGGATGGCTTTGCATGGGCGCAAATCACTGCGGCCGAGTTGAATGCCATGCCGAATGTACGTGTTCTCACCCGCACCACGGCTTTCGGCTATTATAACCATAATTTCGTGGCTTTGGCTGAGCGTGTCACCGACCACGTTGCATTGCCGGAGAAGAACACCGCGCGTGAGCGTCTGTGGCAGGTGCGTGCCAAGCGCGTCATTCTCGCCAACGGTTCTATTGAACGTCATATGGTCTTTGCTAATAATGACCGTCCGGGTGTGATGCTGGCTTCGGCTGCCCGCACCTATCTCAATCATTTCGGCGTGGCTGTCGGCTCGCATGTTGGTGTCTTCACCGCCCATGACAGCGCCTATGAAGCCGCATTTGATCTGAAAAATGCAGGCATTGATATTCCGGTGATTGTCGATGCACGCGCCCATCCGGGTGAAGCCGTGCTGGCGGAAGCCCGCCGTTTGAATATTCCGGTTCTGACCAATCATTGTGTGCTGAGTGTTGGTGGCAAGCTGCGGGTCAAATCCATGACTGTTGCCACCAATGGCGCGAAGTCAGGCCGCAAATATACGATTGATGCGCTGATCACCTCCTCCGGCTGGACACCATCGGTGCACCTGTTCTCACAATCACGCGGCAAGCTGCGCTTTGACGATGCCAAACAGCGCTTTCTGCCGGATGTTTACGCGCAGGACTGCATCTGCGTCGGCACCTGTAACGGCACCGACGATCTGCAGGCGGTAATTGATGAAGCCGTTGCAGCAGGCACATCTGCCGGTGTTGCAACCGGCGGCAAGGCATCAGCAACCACCACTGTCAGCGCAACAACAGCCTATAGCTGGAGCGGCGGCATGGTCGGCACCACAGCCGGTGCAGGCCCTGACAGCAATGTGAAGGCTTTTATCGACTTCCAGCATGATGTTTGCGCCAAGGATATCCGCAATGCCGTGCGTGAAGGTATGCACTCTATCGAGCATATCAAACGCTTTACCACCAACGGCATGGCATCCGATCAGGGTAAAATGTCCAATATGCACGGACTGGCGATTGCCTCGGAAGCACTCAACAAGCCAATCCCGCAGGTCGGTCTCACCACCTTCCGCCAGCCTTATACACCGGTGACGTTCGGCACACTCATCAACTCGTCCCGCGATCATCTGTTTGATCCGGCGCGTCAGACTGCGCTGCATCATTTTGAGGCTCAGAACGGCGCGATTTATGAGGATGTCGGCAACTGGAAACGCGCATGGTATTATCCGCAGGCCGGTGAAACCATGCATGATGCGGTTGCCCGCGAATGTAAAACCGTGCGCGAAGTCGCCGGTATCTTTGATGCCTCCACCTTGGGTAAAATTGAAGTTGTCGGCCCTGATGCCGCTGAGTTCCTCAATCTGATGTATACAAACGCATGGGATACGCTGAAACCGGGTCGCTGCCGCTACGGTATTATGACCGGTGAAGACGGTTTTGTGATGGATGATGGTGTGGTCGGCCGCATGGCGCATGACCGCTTCCACGTCACTACCACAACCGGCGGTGCGCCGCGTGTCCTCAACCATATGGAAGATTATCTCCAGACCGAGTTCCCGCATCTCAATGTCTGGCTGACCTCCACCACCGAACAATGGGCAGTGATTGCCGTTCAGGGGCCGAAAGCCCGTGAGATTATCGCGCCATTTGTTGAAGGCATTGATATTTCCAACGAAGCCTTCCCGCATATGAGTGTGGCAGAAGGTAAATTCTGCGGCGTACCGACCCGTCTGTTCCGCATGTCCTTTACCGGTGAACTGGGCTTTGAAATCAATGTCCCTGCCGATTATGGTCAGTCTGTGCTGGAAGCCGTCTGGGAGCGTGCCAAAGCCATGGGCGCCTGCCTCTACGGCACTGAGACCATGCATGTTCTGCGTGCTGAAAAAGGCTACATCATTGTCGGTCAGGATACAGACGGCACTCTGACCCCCTATGATGCAGCGGTCGGCTGGGCTGTTTCCAAGAAGAAAATCGACTTCGTTGGCATCCGTGGTATGCGCCGCCCTGATCTGGTGGCGGAAGGCCGCAAACAACTGGTCGGCCTGCTGACCAAAAATCCAAACACAGTGCTGGATGAAGGCGCACAGATCGTTGCCGATCCGAACCAGCCGAAACCGATGAAAATGCTCGGTCACGTCACCTCTTCCTACTGGTCGTCCAATCTCGGGCGCTCCATTGCCATGGCTGTGGTGCATGATGGATTTAATCTGCACGGCAAAACCCTGTTCGTGCCGATGCTGGATCGTGTGATTGAGGTTGAAGTAACCGGCCCGGTCTTTATTGACGAAAAGGGAGAGCGCCTGCATGTCTAACTCCGAAGCAATCGCACAGCGCATCACAGTTCTGGGCAACAGCCGTGCCGGAAACGGTTCGGTGCAGATCATTCCGGCAGAACCGGCGGAGCGTATTTCGCTCCGCGCCCGCGCCAATGATGTTACAGCACTGTCCAAAGCCCTTGGCGTCACCCTGCCGCAAAAACCGAAACACAGTACCACCAAAGGCAAGCGCTCGGCATTGTGGCTTGGCCCTGACGAATGGCTGGTGATTGACACCGGCGGACAATCACCTTTTGCGGATTTGCAAGGCGTTGAAACGCTGCATGCCGCAACCGATGTATCCCACCGCAATATCGGCATCATCATTTCCGGTGAAGGCGCAGAGGCAACAATCAATGCGGGCTGTCCGCAGGATTTATCGCTGGCCGTTTTTCCGGTTGGCGCTGCCACCCGTACGATTTTCGGCAAGGCCGAGATTGTGCTGTGGCGCTTGTCTGAAACCGAATTCCGGCTGGAATGCTGGCGCTCCTTTGGCACCTATGTTTTCGGACTGCTGAGTGAAGGCGCATTGGACGCAGCCGTCTGACGATAACCTCAACGTCCTGAAACTGTCATAATTACACTTTAAGCACCGCATCTTCCCAAAGACGCGGTGCTTTTATTTTGAGCAAGCATAATAGCTTTAATGTGATTGTTCATTTACAGCAGACCGCACTAAAGCATCTTCTGCGCCGTATTGCCCTCTTCTGTTTTGACAAGCACCATTTTCATGACCATTAAAAAACGTCTCATCATTAATTTCACAGGTTATGAAGGGCTGCACCCTAAGGCAGTGCGCGTGCGTCATCGCAAAATTATGAGCGATTTTGACAAGCTGTGGGGCACAAAAACCAGCCTGTCCCCGATGGCCGATGCAGATCACGGCAGCGGCACCATGCAGGTGACAGCCAAAGGCGAGAACTGGGAAACACAAAGCGAATTCTGCCAGTTCGGTACCGCAGATATTTTTGATGAATATGCAGCACGATCCCTGCCACACCGTCTGTTCACCGGCAGCCGCGCTTTTCTGAATATTCTCTTCACCGGCACCTTATGGCGTTATGGCCGCACCAGTTGGCGGTTTGTCATGTTTTTCATGTGGCCGTTTCTGATGGTGCTGGCCATGCTGGCCTTAACGCTCGGCATCACAGCAGCGCCGGTACTGGCCGGTTTCTCACCACTGCATATGCTCTGGTCGCTGCCGCTGGCTCTCGGTATTTGCTACGCACTGATACGGGTGCTGGATGAAAAACTTTTCATCTCCTATCTGCTCGACGACTGGTCAGCCGCCTATGACCGGATTTATGACAAGAGTTCCAGTCTGCGCCAGCGCAAACAGATTTTTGCCCAGATGTTGACAGAAAAACTGCGCAGCAGTGAGGCTGATGAAGTCATCATTATGGGGCACAGTCTCGGCACTGTACCGGCGATTGAAGCGCTGGCTGAAGTCTGGCGCACCGAGCCGGAACTCCTGCGTAAACAGCCGGTCTCTTTGCTTGCTGCCGGCTCCTGCTTGCTGATGATTGCTCTGCATCCGCGCGCTAAAGCCTTGCGCGAGGATGTAAGTGTATTACTGAACGATAGTCCGGTTTTCTGGGCTGAATTTCAGGCGCTGACGGATATCATCCATTTTTACAATTCAGAGCCTGCCAAAGCACTGAAAATTCAGACGAACAATCCGCCGCTGATCCAGCATATCCGGTTCAAACATATTCACTCTCCTGTCCGCTACAAACAGGCCAAGGGCAATTTCTTCAAAATGCATTTGCTGTTTATTTCAGGCAGCCAGAAGAAGAACGCCTATGATATCGGCATGTTCCTGCACGGGCCTTTCGCGCTCAAAACCCTGCTGACCGATTACCCCGATCAGCCTGCACCGCTGGATACATTACACTAAAACGGCACTGCCTCGTTTCTGGTCAGCACGAGGCGAAAATGGTGTTCTTCGAGAACCGAAACGGAGCGTACTAAAGTACGTGAGTATCGGAAGCGCAGAAAAACGCCATTTGCAGCCCGTTCTGGCCGGAAACTTCACTCAGCAGGTGGGACGACAGCGATGGTCAGCCACCGCGCTGTGAGAGCCGGTTTGACCATACCTTCCACTTCCAGTGTCACATCATAATGATTGACCACACGGCCGGAAGGACGGATATCCGCATCAGCCAGTTTGAAACGGGCGCGGACGCGGGTTCCGGTTTTGACCGGCGACATGAAACGCACACTGTCAAAACCGTAATTGATGCCCATGGTTGCGCCCTGCAGCATCGGCAGTGCTTCAAAAGCCAAAGTCGAGAGCAATGAAAGCGTCAGAAAACCATGGGCGATTGTACCGCCGAAAGGTGTTTCCGCCGCACGAACCGGATCCACATGGATATATTGATGATCATCCGTTGCATCGGCAAACTGGTTGATCATTTCCTGTGTGACCACACGCCACTCGGAGCAGCCGATTTCTGTGCCGATCGCTTCACGCAGCTGATCCAGAGTGATCGCATCTTTCATTGCTATAGACCTTTATGATGGATTCGCACTTTCAGAGAATGTTATTCTCTATCTCTTTCCAGCTGCTATAAACCGCTTTTGCACCTTTTTCCAAAAGCTTTTCCGTGTGCCCGGCATAAGTATGCCCGCCGCCGGTATAACCGATTGCTGTCATACCTGCGGCAACAGCCCCCTCCACACCAAATGGTGAATCTTCAAACACCACACAACGTGCCGGATCAGCACCGAATTTCTCTGCGGCAAACAGGAACAAGTCCGGTGCAGGCTTGCCGCGTTTGACCATTGTTGATGAGTATAATGCCCCATTAAACGCCCCGATCAGACCGGTTTTTTCCAGACTGAAAGCAATACGCTGCGGTGAGGAAGACGAGGCCACACAACTGCGGGTCTTCAGGCGCTCCAGCACACCGGCAATGCCGTCACAAGGCTGCAGGGCTTCAGAAAACACCCGATGTGTTTCCGGCCAGATATCATCCTGCGCTGCATCCGGCAGATAATGACCGGTCAGATCGCCGATCAGACGGATAATATCCGCCTGTTTCATTCCCACGCCTTTGGCTACCGTACCGTCAGGAATCGGCATATTATGGCGGGCATAAACATTATGGAAAGCCAGCGCAGCCAGCGGCTCGCTGTCGACCAGCACACCGTCACAGTCAAAAATCACGAGATCCCAGTTATTATTGGTTACGCTGTCCAGCACTTTGAACTCCTGCTCTGTCATGCCGCACGGATGCAGCCCCTTAGTAATTGATATTTAATCTAGTCTTTTATAACTGTCATTATCAGGCGGGTTATTCTCCCGCAAAACACTATCTCCGGAGAACAAACATGGCCACCAATGTCGCACTCACCGGCTTAGCTCGTGATATGAAAGCCCGCGCCGATACCGGTAAACCCATCCGCATCGGCCTGATCGGCTGCGGAGAAATGGGCACCGATATTGTGACCCGTGTCGCCCATATGCCCGGCATTGAAATCGGCGCGATTTCGGAGACCAATCCGCAGCGCGCTCTCAAAGCCGCCGAGATCGCCTATGGTGAACAAGGCCATGCCCGCGAGGTTGGCACCGGCTCTGATCTGAGCCTCGCGCTCGAAGCCCGTAAAATTGCTGTTACCGATAATGCAGACCTCATTCTCAATAATGACCTGATTGACGTGGTGATTGATGCAACCGGCATTCCTGCTGTTGGTGCAGAAATCGGCCTGCGTGCCATGGAGCACGGCAAACATCTCGTAATGATGAATGTTGAAGCTGATGTGACAATCGGCGCTTATCTTAAGAGCGAAGCCGACCGTCTTGGCGTTGTCTATTCGCTCGGTGCCGGTGACGAGCCGTCATCCTGTATGGAACTGATCGAATTTGTCACCGCCATGGGGCATCCGATTGTTGCCGCCGGTAAGGGTAAGAACAATCCGCTCAATATTGATGCTATTCCCGATAATTACATTGAAGAAGCCACGCGCCGGAATATGAATGTGCGCCTGCTTGTGGAATTTGTGGACGGTTCCAAAACCATGGTGGAAATGGCGGCTATCGCCAATGCCACCGGTCTGGTACCGGATAAAGCCGGTATGCACGGCCCTGCCGCAACACTCGACCAGCTCTCCTCAACGCTGATTCCTGAGAAAGACGGCGGCGTGCTCTCCCGTGTGGGCGTTGTCGATTACACCATCGGCAAAGGCGTGGCTCCGGGTGTATTCGTGGTTGCGGACATGTCCCATCCGCGTATTAGTGAGCGTATGGAAGACCTGAAAATGGGTAAAGGCCCATATTTCACCTTCCATCGTCCGTACCACCTGACCTCGCTGGAAGTGCCCCTCACCTGCGCCCGTGCAGTGCTCTATGGCAAAGCCGACATGGTACCGCTGAGCAAACCGACCGCAGAAGTTGCAGCCGTTGCCAAGAAAGATATGGCGGTTGGCGAAACCCTCGATGCAATCGGTGAATATTGCTACCGTGCATGGATCATGACCTCCGGTGAAGCCCGCGCAGCCAAAGCCATTCCATGCGGAATGCTGACCGGTGCCAAAGTACTGAAGCCGATCAAAAAAGGTGAGCTCATCACCTATGACAATGCGGCTCTGCCTGCCGGTTCTCGCCTTGCAGAACTGCGTGCCCGTCAGGACAAGCTGGTTTACGGTAGCTAGAATAAATTCAGCAATTTTTCGCCTCCGGAATAATTATCATTCCGGAGGCGAAAGTCTTATTTTTTATTTGAGTCCGTAATATAATAGACAACTTGTGCATGCGTTACATCATCCGCTATTTTAGAGATGATACCCTTTTCCATTGCCTGTTCCGGCAAAAGAAACTGCCTTTGTGCTTCTCTGGCTAATAATGAACTAACCTCATCATCACGAAACTTCGTGCATTTCTTATAAATATCTTTGAACATTTGATTATAAGCAGCCAGATCAGACTGCGCTATCTCTATAACGTCCGGACTAAAATAAGAGCTTTTCCGTGTAATGCTGGCCGGATGCAGAATAAAGCGTCCGCCCTGTAACGACTGTCTGTTTTCAGCACCACAGAAGATCATACTCGCGGCAGATCCGACCGTTGAGATATTGACTGTCGCCACCGGAATGCGGGATCCCTTTACAAGCCAATACCCCACATAACCGCTATCCATATCACCACCATAACTACTGATATAAAGATTGATGGTTTCCAGATTTTTATAGCTGATATTCAGCTCATCAAGTACCCGTGCCAGATTAGATATATTGTCAGCATTAACCTCAGCGGTAAAATAAATTTTACCCACTTTTACTGCGGCCTCAGCTCCAGGTGACGTTAGATAAACCTTATTCACGTCTGCATGGGCTGCCACTGAGAGAGAACAAACGCACACACCAAGAAACAATATTTTGCGATATAAATTAGTAAATAATCTCATTCATTTTCCTCCTTTAACAAGGAGAATAAAGATGAAAATACTCAGATTAAAAATCCCAATTTAAAGCGGGTTTTACGGTGCCAGATCACTTGAGGTTCTTTTTCTCAGGCGACGAATTTAAGTCTTTGTCTGTGCACGAATTTCAACCAGAAGAAGATATTTTTTCCTATTAAAAGCAGCATTAAACATTGCTCAAATCACAATAAAAAGGCGGCTCAAAAGCCGCCTTTTCTTTTATCTGCCGAATTGTGCCGGTTTAATCCAGCGCTTTGACGATATTCTCGACCATCTTCTTTGCATCAGCAAACAGCATCATGGTGTTGTCACGGAAGAACAATTCGTTCTCCACACCCGCATAGCCGGAGCCCATGCCGCGCTTGATGAACAGCACCGTTCCGGCCTTATCCACATCAAGAATAGGCATACCGAAGATCGGTGACTGCGGGTCTGTTTTCGCCGCCGGATTGGTCACGTCATTCGCACCGATTACGAAAGCCACATCGGCCTGCGCAAATTCGGAGTTGATATCTTCCAGCTCGAAGACTTCATCATAAGGCACATTGGCTTCCGCCAACAGCACGTTCATATGTCCCGGCATACGACCCGCCACCGGATGAATGGCATATTTAACTTCTACGCCCTCTTCCTTCAGCTTATCGGCCATTTCACGCAGCGCATGCTGTGCCTGTGCTACCGCCATACCATAACCCGGTACGATGATGACTTTGGCGGCATTCTTCATGATGAAAGCCGCATCATCTGCCGAGCCCTGTTTGACCGGACGCTGCTCAACTTCGCCAGCCGCACCGCCAGCAGATGTGTCGCCGCCGAAACCACCAAGGATCACAGAAATGAACGAGCGGTTCATGCCCTTACACATGATATAGGACAGGATCGCACCGGAAGAACCAACCAGCGCACCGGTGATAATCAGTGCCAGATTGCCCAGCGTAAAGCCGATACCTGCCGCTGCCCAGCCGGAATAGGAATTGAGCATAGACACAACCACCGGCATGTCCGCGCCACCGATCGGGATAATGATCAGCACACCGAACAGCAGGGACAGCAGCACAATCGCCCAGAACACCAGATGGCTTTCAGTAATCGCCAGCACGATCACCAGAACGACGATGCCGATAAACAGCGCCGCATTGATGATATGCCGTGACGGCAGCATGATTGGCTTGCCGGACATACGCCCGTCCAGTTTGAGATAGGCAATGATCGAACCGGTAAAGGTGATCGCACCAATGGCCACGCCAAGCGACATTTCCACCAATGCCTGTGCGTGGATTGACCCCACCTCACCGATGCCAAAAGAATGCGGTGAGTAGAGAGCCGCAGCGGCCACCATCACGGCCGCAAGACCAACCAGCGAGTGGAAAAATGCCACCAGCTGCGGCATTGCCGTCATGGCAATACGCTTGGCCACAACGGCACCGATACCGCCACCGATTGCCAGCCCCAGCACAATCAGCGCCAGTCCGCCAAAAGACGGCTGCGCCAATATCAACGTGGTGACAATGGCGATGCCCATACCGAGCATACCGTAAAAATTACCCTGACGACTGGTTGTCGGATGAGAAAGACCCCGCAATGCCAGAATGAATAACACGCCGGAAACGAGATAAAGAAAGGCTGCCAGATTAACGCTCATGTTTCAGCCCTCACTTGTCTTTTTTCTTATACATGGCGAGCATGCGCTGGGTGACGAGAAAGCCCCCGAAAATATTCACGCTTGCCAGCACCAAAGCGATAAAGCCGAAGCCGGTTGCCCAACCGGAAAGGGAAAGACCGACGGCCAGCAGCGCACCGACGACGATCACCGAGGAAATCGCATTGGTCACCGCCATCAAAGGCGTATGCAAGGCAGGCGTTACCGACCAGACAACGTAATAGCCGACAAAAATCGACAGCACGAAAATCGCCAGCTGAAATACAAAAGGATCAATCACACCGCCACTCGCGGCATGCACAGCATTGCTGATGGAATCTGAGCTCCCCAGACCTTCCGCAGCCTGTCGCAGGTTTTCAACCGCCTTATCGAGACCACCCAGTGCCTCTTTCAAAGAATCCGCACTCATGCCTCATCCCCCTTATTTCCGGCTTCATTTACGGTTTTCTTGCTTGCACCCGTTTTGGTTGCCGGTTTTGCAGCTGCCGGTTTTTTCGGGGCAGCTTTTTTAACCGGAGTTTTTTTCACTGCAGATTTTGGCGCAGCTTCAGCCTTATTATCAGCAGCAACCGGTGCTGCTTTCGCATCAGCAAAAGCCGGATGCACGATGGCGCCCTGATGGGTCAGCACCGTTGCTTTCACCAATTCATCATCAAGATTGATTGCAAGCTGTTTGGTGTCTTTGTCGACCAGCGTTTCAAGGAAAGCGAACAGATTACGCGCATAAAGCTGTGACGCAGAGGCAGCGATGCGACCGGCCGTATTCATATGACCGATAATTTTCACGCCGTCTTTTTCAACAACCTGTCCCGCTACCGCACCTTCAACATTGCCGCCACGCTCAACAGCCAGATCAATCAGCACCGAGCCAGGCTTCATGCTGGCAACCATCTCAGCACTCACCAGACGTGGCGCAGCACGCCCAGGAATAAGCGCTGTAGTAATCACAATATCCTGCTTGGCAATATGGTCAGCAACCAGCGCTGCCTGTTTTGCCTGATAGTCTTTCGACATTTCCTTGGCATAGCCACCGGCAGTCTCGGCCGCTTTGAACTCGTCATCCTCTACAGCGACAAATTTAGCACCGAGCGATGCCACCTGCTCTTTGGCTGCAGGACGCACATCAGTCGCCGTCACCACAGCACCAAGACGGCGCGCGGTCGCAATGGCCTGAAGACCGGCAACCCCTGCCCCCATCACAAAAACTTTGGCTGCTGGTACTGTGCCGGCAGCGGTCATCATCATCGGCATGGCACGGCCATATTCCGCCGCGGCATCAATCACCGCCTGATAGCCTGCAAGATTGGCCTGCGATGACAGCACATCCATCACCTGCGCACGGGTAATGCGCGGCATAAACTCCATGGTGAATGCAGTCAGCCCTGCCTGCGCAATGGCCGCTACACTGTCCTCATGGCCATAAGGATCAAGCATCGCGATCAGCACGGCACCGGTTTTGTAATTTTTCAGTTCAGCGGATGAAGGACGGCGAAGTTTAAGAATAATATCCGCGGTTTTAATATCGGCGGTCTTACCGATCTGCGCACCGGCATCGGCAAAAGCCTGATCCGTAATACGCGACGTAATGCCTGCACCGCTTTCCACGATTATCTTAAATCCGTAACCGATCAGCTTTTTCACGGTTTCCGGCGTTGCCGCCACCCGTGTTTCACTCGGATCAGTTTCAACGGGAATGAATATTACCTGAGACAAAACTGCCCTCACTTTCCCTATCCCCAAAACTCACAAAATCCGCACCGGTCTCCTCCGGAACAACATTTTGGACGGGCGCAGTAAATCACGGAAAAAGCAGGCTGCAATACTCTTTATGCAAAAAATTTCTTATGTGATCGAAAATACGCAATTATGGAGAGATTTTTGCTCTGAACAGGGCGCAAAAAATTATACCGCCAAAATGGCGGTATAATTTATGGATTCCATGCCGTTCTGAAATGAAATTTTTCAGTCTGCTTCTGACAGGTCTCAGGCAAAGAAAACTGCCGCAGCCATAATCAGCGCGAACAGAATAACACCCGAGAACCAGCCGGCAGCAAAAAATGCAAATGCCATCGCGATCATCAAAGCGGAAAGCACAATCGTTCCCCATTTTACCAAAAAGGTAAAACCATGATAGGTGCGCTCATGCTCAGGATAATCCATCTCTGCGCCAAGCTCTGCAGGACCGTGCTGAATTTCTGCCATTTCTTTCTCCCTCCCCAAAGATATCTTCCTTTGCGGCCGTCTTCCGGTTCAGAAATCTTATCTAGGCACAGTTGACACAGTTCTGAAGCAATAGGCAAGCTTCACTTCACCGCCAATGTTGCGACAATCTGCTGCAAGCCGATGCCATTTGTAGCCAAGTCGGGCGACTTTTAGATCAGATACTCAGATACTTATATCCCCAGTCCGGTATATTTAGCCGTCGGTAGAATAGTCAGCGGAACATTGCCTGCACGAACATCGGCAAACATATTGCGCCGCTCATGAGCCTGAGATTTAAAAAACGGAAACCGCGCGGCAACCGCATCGCGGATTGAACTGACCGCCGCAGCGCCTAAGCCCACCTGAATACCATAGCCTTCATGATCGCGCGGGTCTGCCAGCATTTGCGAGCCAAAGATGCGCTTATAGAAAGCCATATGCTCCGGCTTGACTGCGGCAAGGCAAAAACTTGCATTGAAATATTCTGACGCCATCGCGGCAATGCGCAATGTCAGATAGGGAATGGCGGGAAATTCAGCGAGATAAGCAGGATCTGCAGCGAAACGTGTCGGATCAACAAAGCTCATATTATTATCCAGCATCGGCCCCAGAATATCGGGAAATAATTTGGCGCTGGTACCAATGCGATGCTCTGCCGTAATGTGATGAACACGGAGCGTACTGACCAGAATACCGTCTATATAGACACCGTAAACATAGGCCTGATGATCGCGGTCGACTTCATCAATAATGGTGCCAAGAAAATTGTCGTCCATGACATTGCGCGTCATATAGGAACGATAACGCAGCCGGCCGACCTCTTCCAGATCTTCCGCGTGTATAACCCGCCGGTATTCCACTCGATCCAGAAACTCCAGCATGTGCCGGGCAAAGTTCGAAAGGACTGGTGCTTTCGCAACCGGTTGAGAGACCGTCATCTATAATGTCCGCCACCAATAAACTAAAGCTCTGGTGCAGCCGTTTCATGAATATGCCACGCTTCATATTCCGTAAAATATACAGGAATACACATCCAATTTTAAACCCGCCCCCTATAAGCAAAATCTAAAATAAAGCGTAATTTCAAAGCACTAACCATTCCGGCAGATGTCTTATGTCCGGAACATAATATATTCAGGAAACAGCAATAGCCCTCACGGGCATCACCTTGCATATCTGCCCGCTGATTTGAGGAAACAAATATGCTGGTAACCATTTCTCTTTATGTGTGACAAAAAGCAAGGGTCCAGACCGGCACAATTAATCTTTTTTATATCTGCCGCGAAATGAATGCATCGCCGGAGACAAATATCACCGGCATATTCTCAGAAAGAACCGCTGATCAGGAAGGAAGTTCGTCCGCCTGCACTGCCTCCGCATGATTATTCGACATCACGGAGAGAGAGCGCCCGAGCTGCGCACTGATCTCATCGGCACTCAGTGGTGCGCCGAGCAAAAAGCCCTGTACCAGATCTGCACCGCCGGTTCCGCGAATCAGTTTCAGCTGCTCCTCAGTTTCCACGCCCTCAATGGTAACGCCGAAACCAAGCTCATGAGACAGCTGTGTCACACCGCGTAAAAGCATAAAGGCCCGTCTGTCCGTCACAATATCGCGGACGAAAGAACGATCAACTTTGACCTTTGTCAGTGGCAATGTGTTCAGATAGCTGAGACTGGAATAACCGGTACCGAAGTCATCAAGAGCAATGTTAATGCCTGAATTTTTCAAGCGCTGCAGCATTTCGCAGGTTTTGACGCGGTCGCTGATAATTGCACTTTCCGTCACTTCAACTTCAAGCAGGTAAGACGGTAATTGCGCTTTCTGCAAAGCATCAACAACCATATCGACAATGCCGGAATTTTTCAGATCAATGGCAGAGAGATTGACCGACACGCCGATCTTATGCCCCCAGCCCGCGCAATCCTGACAGGCACGGTTCAGCATAAATTGCGTGAGTTCCGTAATAATCCCCATCTCTTCGGCAAGCGGAATATAGTCTGCAGGCCCGATAGGCCCGAATTTCGGATGATGCCAGAGGGACAGCGCCTCAACCGCCACAATACGCAGAGAATTCAGGCTGACAATCGGCTGATAGACAACTGTCAGACTGCCTGCATTGATTGCCTCTCGCAGATCATTTTTAAGCTTCTGCCGTGAGCGATATTTTGTATCCATCGCTTCCACGAAAGCAACCCAGCGGTCATGTTCGCTGCTTTTGGCCTCATAAAGCGCCAGATCGGCATTCACATGCAGGCCACGAAGATCGACATTCTTCATAATATCAACCGCTACACCGGCGCTGATATCCAGATAGATCTGCTGGGATGCAAATTCATAAACACCGCTCAGATAGGCCGTGACCTCATCCATCACCGTATTAATATGCGAGCGGTCTTTAATGCCCTGAATGAACAGAACAAATTCATCGCCGCCAAAGCGCGATGCCACAAAACGCTCGGCATCAAGCTGGCCGAGACGCTCCGCAAACTGCCGTAACAACTCATCACCGGTGTGATGACCATATGAATCATTCACATGCTTGAAGTGGTTAAGATCAATAACGGCAAGCGCAACGAGGTCGTCAGGCTTATTGCCTGCGGTCAGTGCGCGAACCAGCGTTTCAAAATAGAAACGGTTCGGCAATCCGGTCAGCCCGTCATAGCGTGCCATATGCTGGATCTGCGCTTCGGCCTCAATACGTCCTGTCACATCATCAAAAATCAGCACCGCTCCCTCTTCGCGACGCTGATTACACATCACCTCAATGTAGCGATTATTGCCGAAATGAAACACATCGCGCTGACGGCGGCCTTCCAGCAACTCGTCAATCCGCATGCGTACATTGTCCAGCTCATCACGCGGAAACAATCCGTGCTTGCTGCAATAGCGCAGAACAACTTCAAACGGGCGGTTCAGAAGACTGATATTTTGCGAGATATTCAACATATCCCGCACCTGCTTATTGACCACAGCAATTGATGCACGGCCATCCAGCATCACCAGCCCCTGAGGCATATTATTCAACGCCGTATCAAAGCGGCTTACAACGGTGCTGAGGCGGCGCTCATTCATCACGGCCGCAAACAAGGACTGTCGCAGACCATTGGCCATTTGAATATTGCTGAGAAAATACGGCACCAGCAATGCGCCGATAATCACATGATAGATGCTGTCGACCAGAATAAACCCGAACAACACCGGCACCAGAGCGCATACCGACATCATGACAACGGCATTGCGCGACGCATAATTACGGCCGACAATTGAAACAACGGAGGCAAGAAGAATAGACAGGCTGGCCAGTTCGGCAAACGGATCATCGATCACATAGGTGCTGTAGAAACAAAGCAGCCCGAGGATCAGGCAGATTGCACAGGCACCCAAAAGATAGTGCATTTCCCAGCGATTGATTTTGTCGTGAGTGAGTCTGCTGAAATCCGCCCTGTCAAAAACATGCATATCATACATGCGGATACTGGTAGTCAGCGCGAACAGGCCGGAGAAGATAACAAAGACAATGTCGCCGGTTTTAAAATAAATAACCATGCAGGCCAGCATATGTGCGGCCAGTCCGAACCAAAGTGTTTCCCGGTTGCCATAAAGCGCTCTGACAAATGACAGGCGAACGTCCACCGGAATGTTGGTCTTAAATAACCATGTCATTTGTCACTGCTCCCCCTCGCCGGGGAAGAATGACAAAAATACTTTAAAAATAAGTTTCAAATTTTTCTACTTCTGAGTGTTTTTACATTAAAATCAATGCCATAGGTTGCTACCCCCTTTGATAGGATTATTATCGCCGGGAACTATAAAAATATATTTAAAAATTATGATATTCGTAAGTTCTACAATAAAGATATATCCCGCAAACACAGCGCTTTCAGCCCGCGCAATCAGACTGTCCGCTGATCCCGCCTGAAAATCAATCCGCCAACAGTCGCAGATTTCACCCTTGCAGGCTGTGTCCGCCATCAACCGTGATGGTTGTACCCGTCATATAACCGCCCGCATTGGAGGCAAGCAGCAACAATGCGCCTTCCAGATCACCATTTTCTCCAAGCCGGCGCATCGGGTTCTTCGCTTTAAGATAATTACTTGCCGGTCCTGTCATAAGCTCCTGATTAATCCCTGTCGGAAACCAGCCCGGAGCAATGGCATTCACGCGAATATTATGTGCTGCCCATTCAAGTGCCAGAGCCCGCGTCATCTGCGCCAAGGCTGCCTTAGACATGGAATAAGCAACAGCGCCTTTCTGCGGCATGTTTTTCAGAATACTGGTGGTGTTGATGATCGCACCGGCAATTTTGGCCTCAATCATCCGTCGTGCAGCTTCCTGCGCGACATTGAACGCCCCGACAACATTAACCGCGAAAACCTGCTCCATCATCTCGGCGGTTGTTTTCAAAGCACTCGCTTTGCAGGCAATACCGGCATTGTTAAACACCACACTGACCGTACCGAAATGCTTCTCCGCTTCGTCAAAGGCGGCAGCAATATCCGCACTATCGGCAACATCAGCACAAATATGAAGGATATCCGGCTTTATAGTCTCGCAATCAGCACAAGAGGTCACAGGATGGCTGCGCGCGATGGACACAACTTTTGCACCATGTGCAGCAAGTGTGTGCACCATATGATGCCCCAGCCCTGACGAACCGCCTGTCACCGCAATAACTTTATCTTTGACAGAAAATATATTCGGATGATTTGCGGACATCGCCCTCTCAATCAATTATTTTGCCGTCATACACAGCGCAAAATTTTACAATAATTATTCCCAATCACGCCGCTTTACAGTAGACAAATTCAGGCCGCTGAAAACTGACAATCCGGACGGTATTCCCGCTCCTGTTTTGCATTTTCCGGCTCTTACAGAAACACTGCCTCACTGCATAATCGTAAAACTAACCAACTGCCTGCGACTGCGCAACCACGACAAGGCCTGTTTATCATGCAAAAATCCCGCCCTCTGATTGCTGTCACCTCTGACATTCGTGATATTGACGGCAATAACTGGCACGCAACACCTTCGGAATATATTACAGCGCTTGCTGAAGTCGCTCAGGTCACGCCGCTTCTGGTGCCGAATATCCGTGACAAGGTTGACCACGACGCCCTGTTCGCGGCGGTGCACGGTCTGCTCATCACCGGTTCCCGTTCCAATGTGCATCCGGAGCATTACGGACAGGAAGCCACAGAACAGCACGGCCCGTTTGATCCGGACCGCGATGCGACCACCCTGCCTTTGATCCGCGCTGCACTGGAACGGGGTATTCCCGTGCTTGGCATCTGCCGTGGTTTGCAGGAAATGAATGTCGCGCTTGGCGGCTCGCTGGCCAATGATATTCAGGAACTCAACGGCAAGAACGATCACCGCGCGCCGGTTTCCACAATCCGTGATGAGCGTTATGCGATTTCGCATCCGCTGGAGATTGCTGAAAACTCATGCCTTGCTGCGATTCTGGAAAGCACAGCAGTTAACACCAATTCTGTACACCGGCAGGCGATTGACCGCCTTTCCGACAAGCTTGAACCGCAAGCCGTAGCCGAAGACGGGACGATTGAAGCGGTTGTTGTGAAAGACGCACAGGATTTTGCGCTCGCAGTGCAATGGCATCCTGAATATTGGGTGCGCTCCGATGCACCTTCAGCCAAAATCTTTCAGGCATTCGGTGATGCTGTGCGCAAACATGCCGGCAAAGCAGAGTAAAAAATATACAGTGTTACAGATCGCGGTTCTGAAACCCGCGATCTGTATTTCAGAACCGGTATTTCAATCCGCCGCTTAAAGAAAAAGACTGGAATTTCATTCCGGCTCCGTCCGGAAAATATTCCACGACCTCTCCGCTGGTCAGATTATACATTGTTGTATCAGCAGTTTTGTTGAAATAGCGCTCATAATTACCGGCGAGGAAAAATGACGTCTGCGCAGTATAGGCATATTCTGTACGCGCACCGACGGACATGAATGCCAGGCCATCATATTTCTCAGTAAAACGCAGGTTCCGCCGCCAATGATGATCTTCATCTCTGGATTTAAAGGCCAAACCACCCCTTGCCTGCACTGAGAACGTCCACTGTTCAAAGCTCTTACTTGCTTCCAGCCCTAAAAATGCTGTCGGATAACTCTGTTCATAACTGATAGTACGTTCACCATCAGGAATATCACCGGCATCATCACGAAATTCATTCCGGCTATAAATATAGCTGCCGCCATAGGCATCCCATTTCACATTGGTATATTTAAAGCCGCCATGCAGATTAAGCAGCGCTGTTTCATTGAGGCGGAAATCATGCCCCAGCGCCAGATCAGCCGTTATATAGCGGTTAAGCTGTGTATCGGGATGGATTGAGCGATGTGACCACGCATCGGAGCCATAACCGGCTGGCGGATCCATCAGCCAGTCATAATCTTTCATCCGGTTATTGCCGCTGAAACCGACCATCACATTGCCTGCCAGCGTCCAGTCATTATCAAACACAGCTTTTGCTGTTGCGGTCAGAACCGGTGCATCCGTCTTCCAGATCAGATGACTGATCTTCTTGCCGGTATTATTATAAACCAGCTCATCCCCTTGCAGATGGATGTAACCAATTCCGCCCAGAAAAGAAAAATCGGGGTTGCTGATCCGTATCTCTGTGACTTGCGTGGGATTTAAATCTGCGGCACCGGCCGGCAAAGCTGCAATTAACAAAAACTGACTGCAAATAACTGCTGATACAGACTTCACAACACGCCCCCGCCTATGAATACAGGGCGTATTTAGAATATAATTTTACAAAATTTCAAATACTAAAATACTGAAACCTGCCTGTTTATGCGTATCAGGCAGGTTTACTTGTCGACTGACGGATATGTAATTCCGGTTTAATCAGCGGCTGATCGCTATGCATTTCAACACCATTGAGCTGATCCAGCAGTGCACGCGCTGCCTGACGTCCGACTTCACGCTGGCCGTTCCAAACCGTTGTCAGTGCCGGTGTAGCAATTGCCGCCTCTTCCAGATCGTCATAACCGGTCACAGAAATATCTTCACCCGGCACCAGGCCGGCACGGGCAATACCATTCATCAAACCAATAGCGACCAGATCGTTCCAGCACACTGCTGCCGTCGGCTTGTCTTTGAGAGACAAGAATTGCGGTGCCACTTCAAAGCCGCCCTGTTTGGTGCGCGGCCCCGGAATACGCCATTCCGGCTTCACAGTCAGCCCGGCTTTTTCCATCGCATTGACATAGCCCTGATAGCGGTCGCGACCTGTAGAGGTCTGATCCGTGCCGCCGATCATCGCAATGCGTGTATGTCCGAGTGAAATCAGATGATTGGTCGCAAGACTGATGCCATAGGCATCATCGCCGCGAAACACCGGCACATCCGCACCTTCCACATTACGAGCGATCAGCACCACCGGCAGACCGTTATTTTCTGCCAGTTCAATATCTTCCGCAGGCGTACCGATAGCCGGTGACATGATTACGCCGTCCGCGCCGAGCTGCAAAAGCGTATCCACAAATGTGCGCTGCTTTTCCAGCTGGTCATAATGATTGCTGAGAATGAAAGTCTGGCGGGAGCGATCCAGCTCCGTTTCAATAGAGCGCAGAATTTCCGCAAAAAACGGGTTCATAATATCATGAACCACAACACCGATAATGCCGGAGCGCGATGTGCGCAGCGATGCGGCACGACGGTTATAAATATAGCCGATGGCGCGGGCATGTTCCTTGATACGGTCGCGGGTCTGATCCGCCACCAGAGGACTGTCACGCAAAGCCAGAGAAACCGTGGCCGTTGACACGCCAAGCGCATCAGCAATGGTTGAAAGTTTGATCTTCTGGGCCAAAAGCCGTCCGCCCCTTATTCAACAATCATATTCACCGGAACCGGCAGTTCTGCGGTATAGTTATCTTCAGTAATCTTAGTTAATCAATATCTAGAATATAGTTTAACAAATAGCGAGACAGTTTTTAGCAACTTATCCGGCAAATTATTCAATACGGAACACAGAGCCGCCCTCACCTGCATTGTTCCGTTTTAATCGGCATCATCATCTGCCAGATCATCCGCCGTATCGGTCTCATCACTGGCAGACGTGCGCAACGGGCGACCGGCAGCAACAGCATTCAGATTATTTTCCATCCGCGCCAGTAATTTCAGCAGAACTTTCCGTTCTTTCTTTTCAAAACCGCGCAGGCAGTCTTTTTCAGTTTTGCGTACCAGCTTTTCAATCACACGGATAACATCATGCCCCTGATCGGTCAGAAACACATGAGTCTGGCGCTGATCGCTTTCCGATGCCTGTTTGGTGACAAAACCCTGTGCCTGCAAACGACTGATCGTTTTTGTCACAGTCGGCGGACGCACGCCCAGACGCTGCGCCAGAATACCGGGCGGCAGGCCGTCTTCTTCGGCAAGTTTCAGCAAAACCGCATCCTGCCCCGCATATAATCCGTGTTCCAGCAGCCGTGTGGCTAATATTGTGCGCATCATCCGCGCATTGTGCTGTAACGGCTGAAGAATAGCAGCTTTGCCTGTCTTGCTCATATGCACCCTACCTGTCCGTATATAAAAGCATTTCCAGCAAAAACCGGAACCGGTTTTGCGTCAGGAAATGCTCTATTTCATAAACAACCTAATTGAAGGCGTTATGACTGACAAGCAGCAGTCTGGTCTCAGCTGCAAAGTCAGGACAACGGGCATAAAGGCGTATTTAGAATAGCCGCGGCCACACTCACCCGTTATGATGCCTCTCACTTGCACATATCAGAGGAGAAATATTTTGCCGGAGATCACCCAGCACGCCAGTTCCGCCCTTTCTGACAGAGTGCCGCAAACCAGTGAGGCTCTCGTAACTGAGCCGCTGCAGGATACTATTCCTGAAAATCTCATTGCTGTCTTACCGCTGGGTGCCCATGAGCAACACGGCCCGCATTTACCCTTTGAGACGGACACAATCATCGCCGAAGGCATAGCTGCCCGTCTGGCAGAAAATCTGCCGGAGCATATTACCGCGCGTTTTCTGACCACCGAGCCGGTTGGCTATTCTGTTGAACATATGGATGTGGAAGGCAGCCGTACGCTGGCTTTTTCTGAAGCAGTGAACCGCTGGATCGGCATCGGCGAAAACCTCTGCGCCGCCAATATCCGCAAGCTGGTTATCCTCAATGCCCATGGCGGCAACTCTCCTTTGGCAACCATAGTCGCTACAGAACTGCGCGCGCGTCTGGGGATGCTGGCCGTGGCAACCCACTGGACACGGTTCGGCATACCGGAAGATCTCATCAGTGCGGAACAAAAGCACCTTGATATCCATGCTGGCTATATCGAAACCTCTGTCATGCTGGCCTTGGCACCGGAGCTTGTGCAGATGGATAAGGCGCAGAATTACATCAATGAACAGGCAAAATTCATTGAAGAATTTCAGTATTTGCGTGCCTATGGCCCGCACGCTTTTGGCTGGATGATGAGCGATCTGAACAAGCAGGGTGCCGCCGGCAATGCTTTACGCGCCAATGCGCAAGATGGTGAGAAAATCATCGCTCATGCAGTGAGCGGCCTGACCGGCCTGATGGATGATGTCCACCGGTTTGATATCTCGGTCTTTGGGCAATCGCCTGCACTCTGAAAACTGAGAACAATCGCACCGAGGTGATTGCTCTATATAACTAGTCTGTTCTATAGAATTACGGTTTCGCAATTCTTATATGCACAAAGATTTCAACACACAGACCGTTTCGGCTCCCGGCATCACCTGTCCGATCCGGTAAAAATTCTGACAATGAAGAGGCACTCTACCCATGAGCGATAGCCCTGTAGCAGATCAGGTTGCGACTGGCGCAACCACACTCCCTAAAATTCCGGTTACCGTGCTGACCGGCTATCTCGGCTCCGGCAAGACCACCCTGCTCAACCGCATTCTCAGCGAAAACCACGGCAAACGCTATGCTGTCATCGTCAATGAGTTCGGTGAAATCGGCATTGATAATGATCTCATCGTCGAGTCCGATGAAGAAATCTATGAAATGAACAATGGCTGCATTTGCTGCACCGTGCGCGGCGATCTGATCCGCGTGGTTGAAGGTCTGATGCGCCGTCCGGGTCGTTTCGATGCGATCATTGTGGAAACCACCGGCCTTGCCGATCCGGTACCGGTTGCCCAGACATTCTTCATGGATGATGATGTGCGTGCCAAAACCCAGCTTGATGCTGTGGTCGCCCTTGTTGATGCCAAACATCTGCCGCTACGTCTGAAAGACAGTAAAGAAGCCGAAGACCAGATCGCTTTTGCCGATGTGGTCCTGCTCAACAAGACCGATCTCGTTAATGCGCAGGAACTTAGCCATGTCGAAGCGACAATCCGTGCCATCAATCCGCATGCGATTATTCACCGTACCCAGCGCGCAGAAATTGATCTGACGAAAGTTCTCGATCGCGGTGCTTTTGATCTCCAGCGTGCGCTGGAAAATGATCCGCATTTCCTCGATCATGATCATCCGGATCATGTTTGCGGCCCTGACTGCGATCACGACCACGGGCACGATCATCATCACCATGACCACGGACACGACCATCATGGTCATCACCACCATCATGATCACGACCATAGCTGCGGCCCAGATTGTAATCATGACCATGGGCATGACCACGGCCATGCTTCAGCGATCCACGATGTAACGGTTATGTCCGTATCCTTGCGCACCGGCGAGCTGGATGCTGCGAAATTCTTCCCGTGGATTCAGAATGTAACCCAGGTTCAGGGGCCGGATATTCTGCGCCTCAAAGGTATCATCGCTTTTGCCGGTGACGATGACCGCTATGTGGTACAGGGCGTGCATATGATTATCGAAGGCGATCACCAGCGTCCTTGGAAACCGGACGAAAAGCGCGAAAGCCGTCTGGTCTTTATCGGTCGTAATCTGAATGAGCAGGCACTGCGTTCCGGCTTCGAGAAATGCAAATAACCATGCCGACGATTGCCCCTATTGATCTGGGAAGCCACTGCCTGAAAGCCGGCTTCCTCAATGATAATGCCTATTATGCACTGGCCGATGGTACACTCCATTGGCTGGATGAAGCGCATAAAACAGTAACCGTGCATGACGGTTTGCTCTGCGTTGCACCAACGGCTGACAATAAAGCCCTGATCACCGGCGGTGAAGACGGACGCATCTGTCAGACTGACGAAAAAGGCAATGTGCAGGAACTGGCTGTTCTGCCGCGCAAATGGAGCACTGCGGTTGCCAGTGGCCCTCATGGTGCAGTGGCCTATGCTTCCGGCCGTACCGCATGGGTGCGTGAAGCCAATGGCAAAACCACCGAATTTGCCCATGAGCGCAGTGTTGAAGGCGTTGCCTTCGCACCCAAAGGTCTTCGCCTCGCCATTGCCCGTTATAATGGCGCGACATTGCATTGGGCAGGCACTGCCGGCAAACCGGTTGATCTGGAATGGAAGGGCGCACATACCGGCGTGATCTTTTCGCCGGACGGCCGTTTTCTGATTACCACCATGCAGGAAAATGCTCTGCATGGCTGGCGTCTGGAAGATAACCGCAATATGCGCATGACCGGCTATCCGGCCAAGGTGAAAGACTGGTCATGGAGCCCTAAAGGCAAATGGCTGGCCACCTCCGGTGCTCCTGCGGCAATCATCTGGCCGTTTGCAGGCAAAGACGGCCCGATGGGCAAAGCGCCGCTGGAACTTGGCCTGCGCGGTGACACAATGGTTACAGCCGTTGCCTGTCATCCGGTCGAAGATATCGTGGCTGTCGGCTATCAGGACGGAATGGTACTACTCTGCCGTTTTGCAGATCAGAAAGAAGTGCTGCTGCGTCGTCCGGGTAAAGGCGCCATCAGCTCAATGGGCTGGGATAAAAACGGTACACGCCTCGCCTATGGTGCGGAAACCGGTGATTGCGGTCTGATTAATATTCAGTGGTAACAAAGAAAAAGCGGCTTCAGAGCCGCTTTTTTTTAAACATCTAAGATCGAAATTACTTCTTCGATTGTTCCAGTGCCTGCTCGCTCTGAGTGGCCGGTTCCTGTGCTTCCGGCAGGGCTTTCAATTTATCCGTTTTGTCTTTGACCTTTGCCGTTACAGCCTGCGACATTGCTGGTGCGCCATCCGGTCCCTGCCCCGAGAGCCAGGCAGTCACCAGCGACACATCTTTCGCACCAATCATATGACCGGCCTTCACCACGCGTGCATCCACTTTGGCACCGCTGGTACGCAGCAAATCCGAGAGTGCAGGCGCAAAAGGCGCATACATCTTGTCATCGGCGCCGGTCACAACCAGCACCTTAGCTTTACTCAGATTGGCTGCAGGTGTCTGATCCAGCACCGGCATAGAGCGCATCAGAACAGCTTTTTTCACCAGATCAGGATGCAGTATCATCGTGGCGGCCAACAGATTGGCACCATTGGAATAGCCGACAAAAGTGGTACGGCTCAAATCAATCTGATCGTCTTCAGAGAGTTTGGTCAGGAAACTGACAAAAGCATCCGCTTCATTACGCACATCTTTCTGGTCGAATTTTACCGGCGTAATGCGGGCATACCAGCGTGTGCGACCTTCCTGCAAAACCCGCCCGCGGATACCGAGCAGCGTGGCACGCGGCCAGACTTCCTGCGCAAACGGCACAAGACTGGTTTCATTACCGCCGGAACCATGCAGCAGGACAATCGTTTCGCCACTGCCGTTTTCCGGCTTGGTAAAGTGATAAACAAATTTCTGACTGCGGGAAATTGCCTCTTTTACCACCTTGCTCACATCTTTCGCTGCTTCAGCAGCATCCGCTTTAGGATTACGCATGGTCAGCCCCGCGCCTGTGGCCGGTGTCATTATATCTGATTTCTTCATAAATGCCGCATTACCGGAAGCTGTTTCAGCACGGGACGGCGCCTCCTGCGCAAGCACAGCCTGCGGCAGAAACGAGATCAGCATAGCTGCCACAGTGGCAGAAGCGGAAAAAGAGAATAATTTGTTTACCATAGGAGAAGTTTTGCCGGACAAATATTAAAATAATCTAACAAGTCGGTAAATTGATGCATTGCGTGCCTGTAAAGGCGCATTTTACGGAGAGTTGCAATTCTGGCAAGCTCAAAACAGGCCACTCTCTAAATCTCAATCGCGGCGAAAACATGCCATCAATAATTATTTTAACTTCATGCAGCATAATAAATATCTTCAACAGATATTCCGCCTCATCAGCAATACCGGAACCAAATGACATATAAACCAGCTCTGGTCTTCTTAGCACTTCTGGCTCAGGCTTTTTTCAGTCTGGTTCTGATTATCATCACCGTCTGGGGCAGTCTTGCACTCCATTATCAGCTGACAGAATCGCGCCTTCTCACTTATGCTGCAATCGGCATATGGGTGCTGGTTGCGTTGGCTGCACTCAGCACACTCTGGTTCACCGATCTGCAACATTATCGCAGAGCCGCATTTATCAGCTTTGCAATCCTGTTCGCAATTTTGCTGATCTGGTGGCACGGCATCAAGCCATCGCTGAACCGCGACTGGGCACCGGAAGTCGCACAAACAGTCACCGCCGAGTATAATGGCGATATGGTGCGGCTCGATCATATCCGTGATTTTGACTGGCGTACGGAAAAGGATTTTACCGTTAACTGGAAAAGTGCCGATTATGATCTGAGCCAGATTAAAAGCGTTGACCTATTCTTGTCCTATTGGGCAGGGCCTGCGATTGCCCACACATTGGTCAGTTTCGGGTTTGAAGACGGGAGACAGGTCGTTTTCTCCGCAGAAATCCGTAAAAAACGCGGACAGGCTTTCTCTGAAATCGGCGGGTTCTTCAAAGATTTTGAACTGGCAATGATCGCGGCAGAAGAAAGCGACATTATCTATCTGCGCACCAATGTGCGTGGTGAGCATGTCTATCGCTATCACGTGGATATTGAACCGGAACAGGCACGGCAGCTTTTCAGACTATATACTGATACAGCCAACCGCCTGAGCAAAGAAGCCGGTTTCTATAATACGCTGACCGCCAATTGCACGACGGTTGTTTTTGACATGGCACGAATTCTCGACCCGTCGATAGCTCTTGATTATCGTGTGCTGCTCTCCGGCTATCTGCCTGAATATATGTTTGAAAAACAACTGATTGTAACGGCTGAGACCAATACGCAGTCAATGCGTCTCAATGCGGATATCAGTCAGCAGGCAAAGGGCAGCCGCGAAGGCTATTCACAACGTATCCGCACTATGGCCATGCCTCAGGCTCAGGCGGCAGAATAAAACACCGGTGCCGCAGCCAACAGCCTGCGGCACCGGAAAAACCAGAGCGTGTTGCGTTTCATTGAACCCACGGCTCTCGCTCTGTTTCTTTATTTTAACGCATGTCTTTATCCCAAAACCGGTGTCCACTTTTGGGAGACATGTTTTAGTCTAGAGCAGCAGTTACGATGAACTCTACTTTGTAGCCCGGAGTTGCCAGATGGGCAGAACCGGTTGCGCGTGCCGGTGTGTTTGCAGGATCAACCCATGCTTCCCAAACCGCGTTCATTTCTGCGAAATCTTTCATGTCATCCAGCCAGATAATGGTCTGGAGGATTTTGGATTTGTCGGTACCGGCAACAGCCAGCAGACGATCAACTTCAGCCAGTGCGGTTTTGCACTGTTCAGTCACGCTTGCATTTTCTGTGCCAACCTGACCGGCCAGATAAACAGTGTTGCCATGGACAACCGCACCGCTCATACGCTTGCCGGATTCGAAACGCTTAACAGACATAGTTCTTCCTCTCATTGTAAATTCGATAAAGCCTTATAAGCATCAAAGCGCGCCAAGACTATTTGTCAGGGTCAAGAAAACGGAAAACAGCACATATTTTTTCGGAATAATGTGAGCAATCCTTATGCTGACCGAATATTCCGCTCCATTCTTGACTCAAAACCTGCCTGCATCTATAAGCCGCCCCACGTTCAGATATTTTTTGCAAGGTCGTTCATCGACCGCGTCTGAACCAGCTCCTGTTAAAAAACAGATTTAAGAAGGGCCGCACACCGCGGTATTAAACAAATGAAGCGCACATATCAGCCATCTAAACTCGTCCGCAAGCGTCGTCACGGTTTCCGTTCGCGCATGGCTACTCCAGGCGGTCGTAAAGTTATTGCAGCCCGCCGCGCACGCGGTCGCGGCAAGCTTTCTGCATAATTGTTGCTCCGCGTAGAGCGGTGACACAACAAGCAAATAAGCAGACCAAAATACTCCGCCTTCGCAAGAGAGCGGAGTTTTTGGCTGTTCGTAGCGGGGAAAAGCGTCGCGGCAAATATTTCCTTTTGGAAGTAAAACAACGCGATGAGGCAACCAGCAAACAGGCAAAAACCGGTGAAAACCCGCGTGTCGGCTTCACCGTTACCAAGAAAAACGGCAATGCGGTTATCCGCAACAGAATCCGCCGCCGCCTGAAAGCCGCCGCTGCACTCAATGAGGCCGCAATGGCTCCGCAAACTGATTATGTTATTGTTGCACGCAGGGAAGCGTTAAACGCCCCCTTCAGCGCACTGACCAGAGAGCTCTCAAAGCGGTTTAAATGACCGTTTCTCAAAATAGGCCTGAATTATATCGTCTCAGCGTTCGCTTTTCTGAATGGCTCGTATTATAAGGCAGGCACTTAACTCTGACAGGTATGGGGCATATTCTGCACAGCGCTCTGTCAGCCAGCATATTATACGCTAGGACAGCGCAGCGATTTTGCGCACTTAGCTGTAATGAACTGACAGGAACCAGGACCCGTCAATGGAAAAAAATCGTAACTTCTTTCTCACCATTGGCCTGTCGATTCTGATTCTCACGCTCTGGCAGGTATTCTATCTGGGGCCAAAGACTGAGGCTCAGAGAGAACAGGCACGGATTGAAGCGCAGAATACTCAGAATGCGCAGGCAACATCCGCCAATGGTGCAACATCTGCCAATATCCCGCAGGGCAATGCGCCTCAGGCTGGTATTCCGGGTCAGACAGCAGAGGCTCAGGGAGCAAAACCTGTTACCCGTGAAGCAGCGCTGACTCAGAGCAAGCGTATCAGCATTGATACACCGCGCGTCAGCGGCTCGATCAATACTGTCGGCGCCCGTCTCGATGATCTTTTCCTGAAGGATTATCGCGAAACCGTTGATCCGAAATCCCCTGAAATTGAACTGCTTGCACCATCAGGCGTGAAAAAGGGCTATTTCGCTGAACTCGGCTTCTCCGGCAATGATGCAATCGGCACTGTTCCGGGTCCTGCAACCGAGTGGAATATTGAAGGCAATGACAAGCTCACTCCTTCAACACCGGTAACCCTGACCTATGCCAATGAAAAAGGCATCCAGTTCAAGCGCGTGATCTCCGTTGACGAGAACTATATGTTCGCCGTTGAGGATACGATCACCAACCCGACTGATGCTGCTGTTTCGCTCAGCTCCTATGGCCGCGTAACCCGTTTTGAAAAGCCTGAACATGCCAGCGGCACCTATGTGCTGCATGAAGGCCTGATCGGCGTTGTCGGCGATCAGGGTCTGCAGGAAATTTCCTATTCCAAGATCGAAGACAACAAGAACATGCCGCTTGCCAAAGCAACAGGCGGCTGGCTTGGTATTACCGACAAATATTGGGCTGCGACACTGATCCCGCCGCAGAACGAAAGCTTCGAAGCACGCTTCTCCTATTTCACTGACGGCACTCCGCGCTATCAGGCAGATTTCCTGAGCAGCCCTGTTACCATTGCTGCCGGTCAGAACGCTGTCATCAAAAACCATGTTTTTGCCGGCGCCAAAGAAGTTGCCAAGATCAAAGAATATGAAGAAAAACTGGGCATCAAACAGTTCGAACTGCTGATCGACTGGGGCTGGTTCTACTTCATCACCAAGCCGATGTTCTATCTCATCGACTGGATCTATAAATTCTCCGGCAATTTCGGTGTCGCTATTCTGGTGGTTACCGTTCTGCTGAAAGCCCTGTTCTTCCCGCTGGCCAACAAGTCCTACAAATCGATGGCCCGTATGAAGATGATGCAGCCTGCTATGCTGGAAATCCGTGAAAAATATGCGGATGACAAAGTTAAGCAGCAGCAGGAAATGATGCAGCTTTACAAGCGTGAGAAGATCAACCCGCTGGCCGGTTGCTGGCCAGTGCTGGTGCAGATCCCTGTATTCTTTGCGCTCTATAAGGTTCTCTATGTCACCATCGAAATGCGTCATGCGCCGTTCTTTGGCTGGATTCATGACCTTGCTGCGCCGGATCCGACATCGTTGTTCAACCTGTTTGGTCTGCTGCCTTGGGATGTTCCTGCATTCCTGATGATCGGTGTATGGCCGCTGATTATGGGTGTCACCATGTTCCTGCAGATGCGCATGAACCCGACCCCGCCGGATCCGACACAAGCTGCAATCTTCACATGGATGCCGATTATCTTCACATTCATGCTGGCTGCATTCCCTGCAGGTCTGGTTATCTACTGGGCATGGAACAACACATTGTCCATTCTCCAGCAGGGCATGATCATGAAACGTCAGGGTGCCAAGATCGAACTTTTTGACAACCTGAAAGGCATGTTCAAAAAGAAAGAACCTGCGGCACCGGCGAAAACCGATAAGCCTGCCAAGAAATAAAACAAACAGAAAAGCCCCCTTTACGGGGGCTTTTTTATATCTGAAGCGCATTGATGGTTGACAAAAGCCACTGAAAGCTCAATGCCATAAAGAACAGTGTTATGTTGCAATGACACGGATATAAGCCACAGGAAGAATTGAGTGACCGAAGCAGAACTGGCCGTCGCAAAAGAAGCAGAGAAATATGCAGCACTTGTTGCCGAGGGTAAGGCTCTCTTCAACAAGCGATGGATTTTTATCCGCGGCGTGCCGTCAATGAAATTTCTGCCGCCGGAAGGCCCTGTTGAAATCGCTTTCGCCGGTCGCTCCAATGTCGGCAAATCCTCGCTGATTAATGCGATTGTCGGCCAGAACGGCTTGGCACGCACATCCAACACACCGGGTCGTACGCAAGAGCTCAACTATTTCGTGCCGGATGGTTATTCCGGTGAAAATGGTGACCTGCCGCCTTTGGCACTCGTGGATATGCCAGGCTATGGTTTTGCCGAAGCACCAAAATCCATGGTCGATGCATGGACACGACTAGTTTTTGATTATTTACGCGGCCGTACCACGCTGAAGCGTGTTTATGTGCTGATTGACGCTCGTCACGGCATTAAAAAGAATGATGCTGATGTGCTGGATCTTTTGGATAAAGCCGCTGTCTCTTACCAGATCATTCTCACCAAGATCGACAAGATCAAGGAAGCAGGCGTCCCGCGCCTGATGGCGGAAACTCAGAAAGCGATTGCGCGCCGTCCGGCCGCTTTCCCGCAGATTCTCGCCACATCCTCCGAAAAAGCCATCGGCTTTGATGCAGTGCGCGCTGCGATTGCCCTGCTGACCAAGGAATAGGAACCACGCAAGGTGGTTTCTTTATCACTCACATAACCCTTCATGCCGTGGAGTGCTCCATGACCGCGACAAGCCCTGAAATCCAAGCACAACTCCTCTCAGCCGCGCTGCCATTCATGCAGCGCTATGAGAACAAAACCGTCGTCGTTAAATATGGCGGTCATGCCATGGGCGATGCGGCACTGGGCAAGGCCTTTGCCCGCGATATCGCACTGCTCAAACAGTCCGGCATCAACCCGATTGTTGTTCATGGCGGCGGCCCGCAGATTGCAGCAATGCTGGGCAAGCTCGGTATTGAATCCCGCTTTGAAGGCGGCTTGCGCGTTACCGATGAGAAAACGGTTGAAGTGGTTGAGATGGTTCTCGCCGGTTCAATCAACAAAGAAATCGTGGCGATGATTAATGCCGAAGGCGAATGGGCTATCGGCCTGTGCGGCAAAGACGGCAATATGGTTTTCGCTGAAAAAGCGCACAAGACCTATCGTGATCCGGATTCCAATATTGAGCGCGTGCTTGATCTGGGCTTTGTCGGCGAGCCGGTTGAGGTTGATCGCACCCTGCTCGATCTGCTGGCACGTTCCGCCGTTATTCCGGTGATTGCGCCGGTTGCACCGGGTCGTGATGGCAATACTTACAATATCAATGCAGATACCTTTGCCGGTGCGATTGCGGGTGCGCTGAGCGCAACACGTCTGCTGTTCCTCACCGATGTACCGGGTGTTCTGGATAAGAACAAAAACCTGATCAAGGAATTGTCGGTTGCAGACGCACTGGCACTGATTGAAGACGGCACCATTTCTGGCGGCATGATCCCGAAAGTGGAAACCTGTATCGACGCTATCCGCCGTGGCGTTGAAGGTGTGGTTATCCTCAATGGCAAAACTCCGCATTCCGTATTGCTGGAATTGTTTACGGAGCACGGTGCCGGCACACTGATCGTGCCGTAACTAACAATGCACACTTATTGTGCCATGAACTAAAGAGCACGCTTATCGTGCCCTAAACTAAAAGACCTTATAAAAAAATCCCGCAAATTGCGGGATTTTTCTTTGAGCATTTCCAGCAAAAGTGGGAACCGGTTTTGCGTAGGATAATGCGTGAAAAAAATGTCTTATTGCCATAATAATAAGAACAGAATGCCGGTGACAATCAGGATACAACCGGCCACTTCCATCCGGTTGATCCGCTCTTTAAAAATGAACACTGCCGAGATGAAAGTAAAAATCAGTTCGATCTGCCCAAGCGCACGCACATAGGCCACCTGCTGCAAAGCCATAGCTGTAAACCAGCCCATTGATCCCAGTACGCTGGACAGGCCAACCAGCGATGATGAGCGCCATGATTTCAGCACCAGAACAATCTCATTCTTGTCCTTAATCAGCATCCAGACCAACATGAAAGCTGTCTGGAATGTCGTCACACAGGCCAAAGTTACCGCTGCCTGCATGATCGGATTTGGACCGTCCAGCGACAGTGCTGCGGAGCGATAAGCCACGGCGGAAATACCGAATACACCACCCGAAGCAATACCGATCAAAGCTGTACGACTGACCAGCGCTTTAAACAGATTGCCCCAGCTTAACGGCATACGCGCGACCGAAATCAGCATCACACCCAGTACACCAACAATAATTGCCAGAACGGCACCGGTTGTCAGGCGTTCGCCAAGCAGGATCAGGCCAAAGATTGCCGCCTGCACGGGCTCGGTTTTGGAATAGGCCGTGCCCACTGCAAAGTTGCGCAGGGTAAACAAATAAACCAGCATGATAGTGGCGAAGATCTGTGCCAGCCCGCCGACAACACTCCAGAACAGGAATGCACCATTAAGCTGCGGCAAAGCAAAACCAGCAAAGAAATGCAGTCCCAGCACATAAAGAATGGCGACAGGAAAACCATAACCAAAGCGTACAAAGCTTGCGCCTCTGGTGCCGAGCTTGCCTTGCAGTTTCTTTTGCAGTGTCGTGCGCACATTCTGCATAAAGGCAGCGGCAATTGTAATCGGTATCCAGAGTTCCATGATTATGCAGTGCTTTTCTGTTTTGTAGAAATATATCAGGCTCTGTTTGCCCTGCCCCGCCGCTAAATACAAGCCACCTGTCTCAGGCTCTGTTACCCAGCAAAATAAAGGCTGATCTTTACAAAACTTCGTGGCATAACACCTGCATGACCAATTTACCTGAACCGCGCCACTTCGCCCATGTCACTGACTGGGTGTTTGATATGGATAATACGCTCTACCCGCATGACACTAATCTGTTCTCGCAGATTGATGTGCGGATGACATCTTATGTCTCGGAACTGCTGCAGCTGCCACGCGATGAAGCGCGCAAGGTTCAGAAGCGGTTCTATCAGGAATATGGCACGACCCTGAAGGGTCTGATGGAATGTCATGATATTGACCCCGACGACTTTCTCGCCAAAGTGCATGACATCGACTATACATGGCTGAAACCCGACCCGCTTTTGGGTGAAGCCATTGCCCGCCTGCCCGGCCGCAAATTTATCTATACCAATGGCGACCGCAAACATGCGGAAAATGCGGCAGCACAGCTTGGTATTCTCGACCGTTTCGACGATATTTTCGACATTGTTGCCGCACAACTGGTACCGAAACCTGAGCGTGCACCTTATGAGCTGTTTTACAAACAATGCGGTATCAATCCGCAAAAAGCAGCGATGTTTGAAGATCTGGCACGCAATCTCACAGTGCCAAAATCCACCGGCATGCGCACAGTTCTGATTGTGCCGAATAATTTTGAACCGGATTTCAGCGAGATTTGGGAAAGCGATCCCGCCTTTACTGACAGCGTGGATTTTGTCACGGATAATCTGACAGAGTTTCTGACTGCGCTACACCCGTAAATGCATCAACCCGTGCACAGCAAACGCCGCTTCACTTCACTGGAAGCTGTAATCGATGCAGCCGCACACCGGCTGCTCGATCAGTTACCACAACATGGTCTCTCCGGTGCACTGGTTGAGTTTCTGGTTTTCGGGCTGAAACAGGCATGGGCATGTCTGTTCGGCGGCGCCATGCTTGGCCTGATTATACTCAGCAAATATCTCTGGGCAGACGGTTCTGCCCTGCCGCAACTGATCACACGCTATGATTTCCTGTTTCTGTCAGCCATCACCATTCAGCTGCTGATGCTGTTGTGCCGCTTGGAAACTTTGCGGGAAGCCAAAGTCATCCTGATTTTCCATATTGTCGGCACGGCAATGGAAATCTTCAAAACCCATATGGGGTCTTGGATTTACCCGGAGGAAAATCTGTTCCGTATCGGCGGAGTGCCGCTGTTTTCCGGCTTTATGTATGCGGCAGTCGGCTCCTATATGGCGCGGATCAACCGGATTTTTGACATCAGACTGGCAAACTATCCGCCATTACCGCTGACTTTTGCACTCGCCACCGGCATTTACATCAATTTCTTCAGCCATCATTATCTCCCCGATATGCGCTGGCTGCTCTTCGCCGTCACCGCATTGATGTTCTGGCGCACTAGTATGCATTACCGCGTGTTCCGTTTTCGCCACCGTATGCCGCTGCTGCTGGCGTTCTTCCTGACTTCCCTGTTCATCTGGATTGCCGAAAATATCGGCACGTGGTCACGCGTCTGGCTCTATCCCGGTCAGCATGACCAATGGGTGCCGGTCTCCCTGTCCAAGCTCGGTGCATGGTATCTGCTGATGATTATCTCTGTTGTGCTGGTGACAATTATTCATCCGCCGAAACAGCCGGACGACAGATAATAAAAAACGCCGGTGCGTTCACACCGGCGTTTGAAATTCTCATTATCAGCGCTTACAGATCATAGTGATTTTTCACGACATTCCATGCTTCATCGGCCGTATCCACATAATGGAACAGCTCCAGATCTTCCGGCGAAATTGTGCCCTGCTCGGAGAGATACGGAATATTGATCGCTTTCGTCCAGAACTCTTTGCCGAACAGCACCAGTGGCACACGTTCCATCCGGCCGGTCTGCATCAATGTAAGTGTTTCAAACAGCTCGTCCATGGTGCCAAAACCACCCGGAAAGACTGCAAAAGCCTTGGCACGGAACAGGAAGTGCATCTTGCGCAATGCGAAATAGTGGAAGTTGAAGCATAGTTCCGGCGTGACATAGGCATTCGGTGCCTGCTCATGCGGGAGCACAATGTTCAAACCGATAGACGGCGCACCAATATCAGCGGCACCACGGTTGCCCGCTTCCATCACACCCGGCCCGCCACCGGTGACGACGACGAATTCACGGTAATAGGTTGAAGCCGAATATTCCGAACAACGGCGGGCAAATTCACGCGCTTCTTCATAATAGACGGAATTAGCTTCGAGATTCTTTTTCTGAACTTCGTTTTTCGCAGCCCATGCCTCGCCGCCCGGCTCAGGGATACGCGCGCCACCGAACAGCACGACAGTCGACTTGATGCCGCGCTCTTCCATAATCATTTCCGGCTTCAGCAGCTCAAGCTGCAAGCGGATCGGGCGCAGTTCCCGCTTGGTCATAAACTCCGCATCGCTGAAAGCCAGCTTGTAGGCAGGCGCACGGGTTTGCGGTGTATCCGGCACCGCAGCGACGCGCTTAACAGTTTCACCGGAATTGCTGAAAGGTGTCCAACCATCTTTCTCAAGCGGATTCATGCAATATCATCCTGTTGTGGCAGCGACATCAATTATAAAAAAGCAAGCCACTGTTCGTGTTTCCATATTGAGTGTCTGAATCAAAAATCGTCAGGCCGAGACGAAAAGGGTGATTTCGAGAACCGGAACGGAGCGTACCTATTGTACGTGAGTACCGGAAGCCCAGAAATTGCCCTTTGCAGGCCGGCATGGCGACTTTTAGATCAGATACTGAGGCATATAGTGCAAAAGCGGCAATGCCAAGATTGACCATGCTTTGAGCATAGCCTAATCATTTGCCGAAAATATTCCGTAATCTGTATATTTCGTCAGGCATTTCGTCTGAATGACGAAATAAATGCGATTTAATTCCGTTTCAACACCTCAGGAGCAGTAATATGTCCCAGCCTGATCTGTCAGCTCTCGAAAAAATTATCACAAAAGCTTTTGATGAGCGTGACACAGTCTCGGTATCTACCACCGGAGAAATCCGTGATGCCGTCGTACAATCCCTCTTGCTGCTCGATCAGGGTAAAGTACGTGTTGCCGAAAAACAGGCAGACGGTAACTGGACAGTCAATCAGTGGCTGAAAAAAGCAGTTCTGCTTTCCTTCCGTCTTAACCCGATGGAAATCATCAAAGGTGGTCCGGGCGCATCCGTCTGGTGGGACAAAGTCGCTTCCAAGTTTGACGGCTGGTCTGCCGACGAGTTTACACAGGCCGGTTTCCGCGCCGTGCCAAACTGCGTCGTACGTCACTCCGCTTATATTGCACCAAATGCCATTCTGATGCCGTCTTTTGTCAACCTCGGCGCTTATGTCGGTGAAGGCACGATGGTTGATACATGGGCAACTGTCGGCTCCTGCGCTCAGATCGGCAAGAATGTCCATCTGTCCGGCGGCGTCGGCATCGGTGGTGTGCTTGAGCCGCTGCAGGCCGAACCAACCATCATCGAAGACAATTGCTTTATCGGCGCCCGTTCGGAAGTTGTGGAAGGCTGCATCATCCGTGAAGGTTCGGTGCTTGGTATGGGTGTCTATATCGGCAAATCCACCAAAATCGTCGACCGCGCCACCGGCGAAGTCTTCTACGGCGAAGTACCACCCTACTCAGTTGTTGTTGCCGGTACTATGCCGGGTAAACCACTGCCAAATGGTGAAGCAGGCCCGAGCCTTTATTGCGCCGTTATCGTTAAGCGCGTTGATGAGAAAACCCGCTCGAAAACCTCAATCAATGATCTGCTGCGCGATTAAAAGCAGCCTATCAAAAACAACAAAAAGCGGCGGGCCTCAAGCCCGCCGCTTTTTGTTTGCACTACCGTCAATTAACGACGGGTGCTTGCAGGCGAATGATCGTCAAAGCCGTTAGCGGAACCGTCACTATAGGTTTCGGTCTGTGTGCTGGTTACAGTCGCAGTCGCAGTTACAAATGTCTGGTCAGCACCATACAGATTGTCTGGAATACCGGCATTTGGATTTTCAGCAAAAGCAGCACCGGCAGTCAGAGCAAGAGCGGCAACAGTCAAAGCAATCTTTTTCATTTTCATATTCCTTTTATAGGCCGGTCATTTTCAACGGATCAGTTGGGAGGTCTGTTCATCAGACGTTGAAATCCGGCTGTCATTCATAATGTTGATATTATGCGGAACAGGTACCGGCTAAATTAGCCGTTATAGCTGGATGGTGAATTATCACCGAAACCGTGAGCCGAACCGTCAGTAAAGGTTTCAGCCTGCGTGCTTTTCACGGTTGAAGTGGTAATCACAGGTGTCTTGTCATTGCTGTACAGATCATCAGGAATGCCAACATTTGGATTTTCAGCAAAAGCGGCACCGGCGGTCAGAGCAAGGGCGGCAACAGTCAAAGCAATCTTTTTCATTTTCATATTCCTTTTATAGGCCGGTTATTTTCAACGGATCAGTTGGGAGGTCTGTTCATCAGACGTTGAAATGCGGCTGTCATTCATAGTGTTAATGTTATGCGGAGGAGGTACCGGCTAAATTAGCCGTTATAGCTGGATGGTGCATTATCACCGAAACCGTGTGCGGAACCGTCTGTAAAGGTTTCAGCCTGCGTGCTTTTCACAGTTGAAGTGGTGATCACAGGTGTCTTGTCATTGCTGTACAGATCATCAGGAATACCCGCATTTGGGTTTTCAGCAAAAGCTGCTCCGGCAGAAAGAGCAAGTGCAGCAACAGTCAAAGCAATCTTTTTCATTTTCATATTCCTTGTTCAATTTATGTGAACGTGCTTGGGAGAAGCGCCGTTCCGATGACCCTGAGATAGGAGCCATTGTTTAGGATTTCAACTCACATAAATTTTACGAATAAATAAAAATTCTGACACAATCTTTCCTTGAAAAAACAAGGAACACATATCAACTCAATAAAATCAATAACTTAATAGTTTAAAAATTCGGCAGATATTTCAATATTCGCTGTATCGTTCTCTAAATAGAGACATTCCGTTCGTTGTATCGTTCCCAATTGATGAACAATAACAGTTTTATCACAATATTATTACCGGCTGTTACAGTGCTGTTTTTGGAATTAGATACCGGCAAATCACACAGTGACTCATCAAAGATAGATTCCAGATGCGCCAGCTTGCGGCATCTGCTAAGCCTTGTGCATGATGACCACATTTGATCCCGCCGAAAATCTCGCTGCTCTTATCCGCTGCCCGTCAGTTACACCGGCAGAAGGCGGAGCTCTCACAACGCTGCAGGCAATGCTGGAGCCGCTCGGCTTCAAAATCGAGCGTCCTGTCTTCACCGAAGAAGGCACGCCGGACATAGAAAACCTCTATGCACGCCTCAAAGGCACAGGCCCGCATCTGATGTTTGCCGGCCATACCGATGTCGTGCCGACCGGTGATCTCTCGCTCTGGAAGCACCCGCCTTTTGCAGCCGTAATTGAGAATGGTGAACTCTATGGCCGTGGCGCAGTCGATATGAAAGGTGGCATTGCCTGTTTTGTTGCCGCAACCGCCCGCTATCTGAAAAAGTTTCCGGATCGCAAGCCGAGTATTTCTTTCCTGATTACCGGCGACGAAGAAGGCCCTGCAATCAACGGCACAGATAAATTACTGCATTGGGCAAAAGCTAAAGGCGAAAGCTGGGATGCTTCACTGGTTGGCGAGCCAACCAATCCTGACCGTCTGGGTGAAACAATTAAAATCGGCCGCCGTGGCTCTGTCACCGGCACGGTAACAGTTCATGGCACACAGGGGCACGTGGCTTATCCGCATAATGCGGATAATCCGGTGCGCGGTATTATGGCTCTGCTGAACAGCCTGCTGATACCGGCCTATGATCAGGGTACAGAGAATTTTCAGGCCACAAATCTGGAAATCACTTCGATTGATGTCGGCAATCCGGCAACTAATGTCATTCCGGCAAAAGCAATCGCCTCATTCAATATCCGCTTCAATGACACATGGACAGCCGATACTCTGCAAGACGAAGTTACACGTCGTCTGAGCGATGCTGCACAGGACAATCCGTTCCGGCAGGATAAATCGGTGCCACTTCACTATGAGTTACAGTGGAGCGAACGCCCGAGCCATGTATTTCTGACCCGCAATGACAAGCTGATTGACTCTCTGAACGATGCGATCAAAGCAGTGACCGGCAAACAGGCCACACTTTCCACATCCGGTGGCACATCTGATGCCCGTTTCATTAAAGATTATTGTCCTGTGGTGGAATTCGGTCTTGTCGGCCAGACCATGCATATGGCCAATGAGCGGACGTCACTGCAAGACCTTGAAAATCTCACCGCAATTTACGAAAAATTCCTTGAGGGCTTTTTCGCCTGAGTCATTTTACTTCGGGTGCCTGTCGTGAAAACACAGGCACCTCTTTCGCCGTCACTTATACAGGTTGCCCATGCCCAGTTTTGAAGAGATTCAGTATTATTTCTCCGCAGTCTGGCGCACCATGACCGGCCATCCGGAAGCATTGAATGATCTGAATACGGATGCAGACGGTTTCTGGCGGTCTTTTTATGCAATCCTGATTTCTCTGCCGCCAATGCTGATCGGTTGGGTCGAAATCGCAGCCCGCCTTACAGAAGGAACAGAAGGCAGCGACGCTACAGCATTGCGCCTTATCAATACGGTCAAGCTCGGCGCTATTGATATGATTGTCTGGCTGTTACCGCTGCTGATTATCGGCTTTCTCAGCCGCAGCCTTGGCCTTGAACGCCGTTTTTCCACTTATGTAGTCGCTACCAACTGGACCACCGCGTTATTTGCGTGGATTTATGCCCCGCTTTCATTCCTCAATCTGCTGCTGCCGGATTTGTCTCCGGTCTTCGCAGGCATCGGTTTCGGGCTGTTTCTGGCGACATTGGTGCTGAGCTACAGGCTCACCCGCGCAGCCTTGCAAAGACCACATAGTTTCGCCGCGCCATTTTTCATTTCTGTAGTGTTGGGTAGTATTATGCTGACAATCATACTGCAAAATCTGGCAGGTTTTATGCCTGCTCTATAAAATCAGCGGATAATCCGCACCGATCATATAGAGGCCATGGGCAGGTGCCACGACACCGCAGGCTTTGCGGTCACGTGCTTCCAGTGCCGCCACCAGATCGTCATTGGTCCAGCGGCCTGTACCAACTTCGCTGATGCTGCCAACCAGTGACCGCACCTGATTATGCAGGAAAGACCGTGCAGAGGCCCGCACCTCAATCAACTCGCCATGGCGCTGCACATTCAAGAGATCAAGCGTTTTAACAGGGCTTTTGGACTGGCACTGTGTGGAGCGGAATGTCGTAAAATCATGCAGACCGACAAGCAATTGTGCGGCCTCGTGCATGGCATCCGTATCCAGCTTTTTCGCTACCCACCAGGCACGGCTGGCTTCCAGCGCCAAAGGTGTGCGACGATTGATAATGCGGTAAATATAATGCCGTCCCAGCGCGCTGAAACGCGCATCAAAATGATCCGGCACTTTCTCGACATTAATCAGAAAGACGCTCTCTTTATCCAGTGCCAGATAGGCATTGACGGCATCGCGTACTTTGGATGCGCCCCAATCCTTGGTCAGGTCAACATGGGCTGTCTGTTGAAAAGCATGAACGCCGGCATCGGTACGCCCTGCAGCCCCGATTGAATTACTGTCACCACAGAATTTGAAAATCGCGGCTTCAATAGCCCCCTGCACCGTCGGCGCATTATCCTGCCGCTGCCATCCGGCATAGGGTGAACCATCATATTCAACTGTCAGGCGATAACGCGGCACTCAATTTTCTCCGAATGCAGAAGCATAAATCAATTTGCCCTGTATGGTCGCACAAGGCTTACTCTCTGTGAGATATTTCAATTGCAGATATTGTGCAGGATAAGGACTTTCAAACTGAGCAGCATCGGCAACGCTGTAACCGAAGCGGCCATAATAGGCGGGATCGCCTAAGACAATGCTCAGAACCTCACCTTGCTGAACCAGCAGCTTGTGCGCAGCTTCAACCAGCGCACTGCCCAGCCCCGTCCGTTGCATTTCCGGTGACACAGCAAGCGGCGCCAAAGCAACAGCAGCAAGACGATTGCCGGACTGTTCGACCCATAATCTGGAAAACAGGATATGTCCGGCAATTTGACCGTCAATTTCCGCAACCAGCTCCAGCATAATGTCACCGTCAGCGGCCAGCTTGCGCACCAATGCAACCTCATCAGCCCCGTCAAAAGCAGCAGTAATCACACCATCAATCATTGAGCGATCCTGCTCTCTGACGGGACGGATATCCGGCTGCTTGACGGGAGAATGACTCATGGCAGAATTGTACCGGTTGCGAGCTTAACGCCATTGCAGAATTCTGCAGCGCTGACAGCCTTGCCACCCGCTTTTTGTACCAGCGTCAGCGCAATTGCACCGTCACCACAGGCAATCACCAGCTGACCTTCCAGCACTTCACCGGCTTTGCCAGCGCCATCAGCGATCACCGAGCGCAGCACTTTTACGCGCTCAAGCTGACCATTGATTTCCATCTTGCACCATGCCCCCGGAAACGGGCTCAGCCCACGGATACGGTCATGCACGGCCTGCGCAGGTTGCGACCAGTCGATACGCGCTTCGGATTTTTCAATCTTGGAGGCATAGGTCACGCCATCTTCTGACTGCGGATTGAGCTTCAGACTGTCACGCTCCAGTGCAGCCATAGCACGCACCATCAGATCGGCACCGGTAATGCTCAAACGATCATGCAATTCACCGCAGGTCATATTCGGAGTGATGGTAATTTTCTCGACCATGGCCACAGGACCGGTATCCAGCCCCTCATCCATTTTCATAATCATCATGCCAGTCTCGGCATCACCAGCCATAATCGCCCGCTGGATCGGCGCCGCACCGCGCCAGCGCGGCAACAGAGACGCATGACCATTATAACAACCAAGTGCGGGCGCTTCGAGAATAGCCTTTGGCAGCAACATGCCATAGGCAACAACCACAGCGACATCCGCATTCAGATCACGGAAAATCTGCTGTTCTTCTTCACTTTTCAGGCTTTTCGGGGTGAAAACAGGAATACCGAATTCTTCCGCTTTTTCATGCACCGGCGATTTTGTCAGTTCCAGACCACGACGACCAGCCGGACGCGGCGGTTGGCTATAAACAGCAACAATCTCATAGCCCTGTCCGATCAGCGCTGTCATCACCGGAACAGAAAATTCCGGCGTGCCCATAAACACAATACGTAACGACATAGACTATCCTACCTACACTCTCTGACCTGACCGTAATTCAGCCTGTGCTTCAGATTTTTTTACCCGAAGCCGGCACATGGGTTTTAGCCAGTTTTTTGAATTTCTTGATCACCATATCCCGCTTGAGCTTGGAAATATGGTCGATAAAAAGTACGCCATCCAGATGGTCAATCTCATGCTGCAGACAGGTAGCCATCAGGCCCTCAGCTTTGATTTCCTGCGGTTTACCGTCCAGATCCTGATAGGTCACGCGCACAGTCGCAGGACGTTCCACTTCCGCATAATAATCAGGGATCGAGAGGCAACCTTCTTCATAGCTGCTCGGCTCATCCGAGCGCTCGACAATCACCGGATTGATGAAGACATGCGGCGCAGGGGCATCGCCCTCTTTCGCCAGATCAATCACCACCATACGGATCGGCTCAGCCACCTGAATTGCAGCCAGACCAATACCCGGCGCATCATACATCGTGGCAAACATATCATCAGAAAATTTACGCAAATCCGCATCGAAACGCTCAACGGGTTTGGAAACCTGACGCAAGACCGGATCAGGAATAAAAATAATCGGCTTAATGGTCATCACAGTGATCCGGTGTTGCAAATGATTGAAAATATCTGACACCCGCGCAGGCAGGCACAATCGGAATGATGTCCGATCTAATCTCTCAGCACTCCGCCGTCAATAAATTACATGAGATGAATAAAAATTTGTTCACGTTTTATTCTTATATTTACCGCGAATCGTGTAATCTTTATCTATGGAAACATTATCTGCTTCAGAAATACCGGCATCCTTTGCGGGTGCTCTCGGCCTCAGCCCCGCCCAGTTTTTGCTGGCGGCGGGCGGTTTTGTTCTGCTCATCATCCTCCTGCTGTTCTGGCTGTCCGGCCGTAACAGCAGAACGATGTTGCATGCACAATTCCAGTCGGAAGAGCGGGCGCGCGAGGCAGAAATGCAAATGCAGTCGATCCTGAAAAGTCAGGCAGAGATGCAGGGCCGGATGCAAACGATGGCTGAACTTTTCGGCGCCAGACAGGCAGAACTCAACAAATCCATCCGCGACCGGCTCGACGGCATGACCAGTCATCTTGGCCGCAGTATCAATGAACAGACCCGCTCGACCCATGAAAACTTAAGCAAGTTGCAGGAGCGGCTGGCGGTGATCGACACCGCGCAGAACAATATCCAGTCTCTCGCCGGTCAGGTTGTGCAATTGCAGGCCATCCTAGCCAATAAGCAAACGCGGGGCGCTTTCGGCCAATCGCGGATGGAAGCAATTATTGCCGACGGTCTGCCAATGGGTGCCTATGAATTTCAGGCTACACTCTCCAATGGCATGCGCCCTGATTGTCTAGTGCGGATGCCCAACGGTACAGCCTCATTAGTGGTCGATGCCAAATTCCCGCTGGAAAGCTGGAATGCATTGAAGGTCTCTGAGACACCGGAAGCCAAACGTCATTACGAACAGCTGTTCCGCCGTGATATGGAGGTACATATCCGTGACATTGCTGCCAAATATTTCATCAGCGGAGAAACACAGGATACGGCTTTTCTGTTTGTGCCGTCAGAATCGATCTTTGCGGAAATTCACGAGAATTTTGAGGTGATTATTCAGCGGGCACATCGTTCCCGCGTGGTTATCGTCTCGCCTTCCCTGCTGATGCTCTCCATTCAGGTCATCCAATCCGTGCTCAAAGATGCGCGGATGCGGGAACAGGCGCATCTCATTCAGGGAGAAGTTGTGCGGCTGATGGATGATGTATCGCGCCTTGATGAGCGTGTGCGCAAATTACAAACCCATTTCTCACAAGCCAGCCGCGACATTGACGATATTCTGATTTCATCTTCCAAAGTCACCCGCCGCGGCGCGAAGATTGAAGCATTGGAACTGGGCGATAATCCGGATAATCACGAGCAGAAAAAAGCGCCGCAGCAACAGTCTTTACCGCAGAACCGTGCCCCTTCTGCACCACGCTTTTTATAGGGGGCAATCTCGCGGAATCTATCTCTGAAAACAGGATTATAAGCCTTTGCAAACGTGGCCAAAATCCTGTTCAAGGCACAACAGAGCCTTATTTTATGTAATAAAATTAACCATTTCAGCTATCTGCGTCACAATAAATAAAGACGAAACCAGCAATCCGCGCCTGTTCAGTTCACATATATCCGCCTCGAAACCGGAAAGCCGCAGCGGAATCTCTGCCTCACATTATGCCCGCAACACTTTGCCCGCCAAATAAAAAAGCCGGACGCACATTGCATCCGGCTTTAACTCTACAATAAAAATCAGCTAGTTACGTTTTATATATTACCTAAAGACCAGAGCCTGATCAGCCCTTCATTGTCTCACGAATACGGGCAACCAGCGCATCACTTTCCGGAAAGCCGTTTTCAGCTTTACGATCCCATACCACCTTATCATTCAGACGGATGATGTAATTGCCATCTCCGCCCGGAATAAGCGCGATCTCACCGACTTCATCACCGAATGCCTGCAACAATTCCTGAGCCGCCCATGCAGCACGGAGCATCCAGTTACACTGGATGCAATATTCAATGGTAATACGTGGTTTAGCAGTCATATCGAAATATCCTATATTAAGTAGAGCGTTCCCGTTCATATTGAATCGTTAGAACCACTCTACTCTTTTGTTTTACGCATTTTCCTACGCAAAACCGGTTCCCACTTTTGCTGGAAATGCTCTAAAACAAACCCGCCGGAAGGCGGGTCTGCTCGAAATCTCTGAAGTGATTATTCATCACCCATTTTAAGCGCCTGAATAAAGGCTTCCTGCGGAATTTCCACCTTACCGAACTGACGCATGCGCTTCTTACCTTCCTTCTGTTTTTCCAGAAGTTTGCGCTTACGCGAAACGTCACCGCCGTAACATTTTGCCGTCACATCCTTACGCAGAGCCGAGATCGTCTCACGCGCAACAATACGTCCGCCAATAGCCGCCTGAATCGGAATCTTGAACATATGCTGCGGGATCAGGTCTTTCAGCTTTTCACACAGCACGCGGCCACGTTTTTCAGCGGCAGAACGGTGTACAAGCATGGAGAGTGCATCAACCGGCTCGTCATTGACGAGGATCGACATCTTCACCAGATCACCTTCTTTATATTCCGACAGATTATAGTCGAAAGAAGCATAGCCTTTGGAAATCGACTTCAGGCGATCGTAGAAATCGAACACCACTTCGTTGAGCGGCAGTTCATAAGTCACCATCGCACGCGGGCCGACATAAGACAGATCGACCTGAATACCACGACGCTCCTGACAGAGTTTCAGGATCGAACCGAGATAATCATCCGGCGTCAGAATCGTCGCTTTAATCCACGGCTCTTCAATAGAAGTGATTTTCACCACATCCGGCATATCTGCCGGATTGTGCAGTTCCTTCACCGAACCGTCGAGCATATTCATGCGATAGACAACGGAAGGAGCGGTAGCGATCAGATCAAGATCAAATTCGCGGGAAAGGCGTTCCTGAATGATTTCAAGATGCAACAGTCCGAGGAAACCGCAACGGAAACCAAAGCCCAGAGCGGCCGATGTTTCCATTTCAAAGGAGAAGCTCGCATCATTGAGACGCAGCTTGCCCATGGCAGCACGCAAATCTTCAAAATCAGCCGCATCCACAGGGAACAGACCGCAGAACACCACCGGCTGAGCAGGTTTGAAACCCGGCAGCATGGTTGTTGTCGGACGTTTGTCTTCGGTGATCGTATCACCAACGCGGGTATCCGCCACTTCCTTGATCGAAGCGGTGATAAAGCCAAGCTCACCCGGCCCCAGATCTTCAACAGCCACCATTTTCGGTGTGAATACGCCGACGCGCTCCACCGGATATTTGGCACCTGTGCCCATCATACGGATGGTCTGGCCTTTTTTCAGCACACCGTCGATGATGCGAACCAGCACGATCACGCCTAGATAGGTGTCATACCAGCTATCCACCAGCATGGCTTTGAGCGGTGCATCACGGTCGCCTTCTTTTGGCGGCGGCAGGCGCTCAACAATCGCTTCCAGCACATCCGGAATACCCAGACCGCTTTTCGCGGAAATTTCCACGGCATCCGATGCGTCGATACCGATCACATCTTCAACCTGTTCTTTCACACGCTCAGGATCAGCCGCAGGCAGATCAATCTTGTTCAGCACAACAACCAGATCATGATTATTGTCGATTGCCTGGTAAACATTGGCCAGCGTCTGCGCTTCCACGCCCTGAGACGCGTCTACCACCAGCAGCGAACCTTCACAGGCCGCTAATGAGCGGGAAACCTCATAGGCAAAGTCAACGTGCCCCGGGGTGTCGATCAGGTTGAGAACATAGTCCTCACCGTTTTTCGCACGATAATTCAGGCGAACAGTCTGCGCCTTGATCGTGATGCCGCGCTCGCGCTCGATATCCATCGAGTCGAGCACCTGCTCTTTCATTTCACGATTATCAAGGCCGCCGGTTGCTTGAATCAAACGGTCGGCAAGTGTCGACTTCCCATGATCAATATGGGCGACGATGGAAAAATTCCGGATATGGTCAAGTGGTGTGCTCATGCGCGCGATTTAGCAGCAGATTTGCGCAAAGGCAAAGGGGATTCATGCAAATCGGGGCAAAACAAAGCTTAAAGTGTAATCTTTCGGGGTATGGTGCATTATGTCCCCTTTGCGAAACGGCAAAAAACCAGTAAAGCGTGACCCCAAAGCTGGCAGAACGCGCAAGACATCGCGGGGCAGCACTGGAAAGTTTACTGCATAGAGATGGCAATATCCGCTATGCAGCTATCATGCCGCAATAAGACCGGCGCAGGAGACAGGTCATGGACACACAAACGCTTAATCACCGCACAACACCAAAACTGGTTACAGTTTTCGGTGGTTCAGGTTTTGTAGGGCGTCATGTGGTTGATGCACTGGCACGGCGCGGTTACCGTGTGCGTGTTGCTGTGCGCAAGCCGGAAATTGCCTATTACATGCAGCCGCTTGGCAATATCGGTCAGATCCAGCTGGTACAGGCCAATATCCGCCATCGCTGGTCGGTTGAACGTGCAGTCAAAGGCGCGGATTATGTCGTTAATCTGGTTGGTATTCTTGCCGAAGGCGGCAAACAGCGTTTCAACACTGTTCATGCCATCGGTGCGAAACATGTGGCTGAAATTGCTGCCGCTGCCGGTCTGCCGCTACTGCATATGTCGGCACTCGGAGCAGATCTGAAAAGCGCATCCGAATATGCCCGCACCAAAGCAGAAGCAGAACGTCAGGTACTGAGCGTAAAGCCGGATGCGGTCATTCTGCGCCCGAGCGTGATTTTCGGCCCTGAAGACCAGTTCTTCAACAAATTCGCCAGCATGTCCCGTTTCTCCCCGTTCATGCCTCTGATCGGCGGCGGCAAGACCCAGTTCCAGCCGGTTTATGTCGGCGATGTGGCTGAAGTGATTGCCCGTGCGGTTGAGGGTAAATTGCAGGCAGGTAAGGCCTATGAGCTGGGTGGTGCGGAAGTGCTGACCCTGCGTCGTTGTATGGAAATTTCGCTGGAAGTGATCGGCCGCAAACGCGCTTTCATCAACCTGCCTTGGTGGGTTGCCAGTCTGCAGGGCAAAATTCTCGGCCTGTTGCCAAACCCGCCGCTGACCAGCGACCATGTTAAATTGCTGAAGAGCAATAATGTGGTTTCGCAGGAAGCTGCGGATGCTGACCTGACACTGGAAGGTCTGGGCATCAAACCACAGGCAATTGATGCAATCCTGCCGTCTTACCTCTGGCGCTACCGTGTACTGGGTCAGTATGACAAGGCAAGCCTTGCCCGCTAAAACGGCCATAAACTGAATACAATAAAGGCCCCTCGCGGGGCCTTTTCTGTTTCTGATATTGGAAGCTTAACCCCAGACCATCAACGCGGCCAGACCGGCAGAGCCCACAATCAAACGCCACCAGGCAAACAATGCAAAACCGTGGCGGGATACATAATCCAGCAAATAACGCACAACAATCACACCGGAGATGAAAGCCGCAACAAAGCCGATACCAATCTGCGTCAGATCATTCGTTGAGAGCAGCGCATGATTTTTATAGAGATCATAGGCAAAAGCACCGGCCATTGTCGGCATTGCCAGAAAGAACGAAAATTCCGCTGCGGAGCGCTTATCCGAGCCCATCAGCAGCGCCCCGACGATGGTCGAACCGGAACGGGACACTCCCGGTATCATTGCCAAGCACTGCACAAGGCCGATCATAAAGCACATTTTCAGCGGATATTGCGTCACATCATTATAACGCGGTCGCAACGGCAGCCGATCTACCCACAGAAGAACAAACCCGCCGAGAATCAGCATCGAGCAGACCAGCACCGGCGTTTCAAACAAAACCTGTTTGATATAACTATGTGCCAGCGCACCGATCACGGCAGCCGGTAAAAAGGCCAGTATGATTCCGGTTGCAAAACGCCTTGCACCCGCATCCCGCGGCAGATCAGTCAGCAGCTTCCACAAACGGCCGAAATAAACACTCAGGATTGCGAGAATAGCACCAAGCTGAATCAGCACCTCAAAAGTACGGCCGGTTGATTCAAAGCCAAGAAAGTATCCTGCCAGCAAAAGATGGCCTGTAGACGACACCGGCAGAAACTCTGTCAAACCTTCCAGAAGACCGAGAATCGCAGCCTCAAATATTGCCCATGCGTCCATAATGCTGAATACCTTTGTCTGCGTTATATAAATATTGCCGCCGGTCCGGATAGATTTTAAATGTCGGAATTAAACGGACATTATGTCTGTGAACCGGAAATATGCTGAAAAACAATCTCACCGCCATAAATTCAGCCTGTTGAAATGTTTTTACTCACAATGCAATGCATCTTTATGTAACTCACCCGTCCTAACCAATTATTTATAGGAAGCATGTATAATTACGCAAAATGCTCTACAACCGCATTTTTATTGCGTCTGCTGTTTTAAATCTAACTCCTCGTCTGCCGCTCAGGCTTAACGCTCTGCCGGACCGGAACCTTCTTTAAGGTCTGACTCTTTTGCAGGTCGGCTACAAGCTGGCAGATTATTCAGTCCGATTACCGGCTTACCGGTGGCAAAGTTTCAGACCATGCCGCTTCCAAGCCACACCTGAAAGTACTATCGAACCATATGCTCACGCTGTTTCACCATCCGATGTCTACAACCTCCCGTTATGTCCGTCTGATTCTCAATGAATATGGTGTGGAATCGGAAATGATTGAGGAACGTCCGTGGTCACGCAGAAAAGAATTTCTGGCACTCAATCCGGCCGGAACTCTGCCGGTTTTGCTGGCCGAAAATGACTGGCCGGTTGTCGGTGCCACAGTTATTGCGGAATATATGGATGAGACCCGTGGCGCGCTGAAGCGCAATCGCCGTCTGCTGCCGGAAACGCCGATGGAGCGCGCCGAAGTGCGCCGTCTCGTCGACTGGTTTCTGATTAAATTTGAAAATGAAGTTACACGTCATCTTGCCCGTGAACGCGTGTTCAAGTTGCAGATGTCGCAGGAAATGGGCTCATCAGCACCGGATTCCACAGCAATCCGCGCTGCCCGTTCCAATATCCGCCAGCATCTGCGTTATACAGACTGGCTGGCCGCAACCCGCAACTGGCTGGCCGGTGATACGCCAAGTTATGCCGATATGGCAGCAGCTGCCGGTATTTCCATTCTCGATTATCTGGGGGAGATTGAGTGGGCAGAACACCGCGCAACCCGCGAATGGTATGCGCGCATGAAATCCCGTCCTTCTTTCCGTCCGCTTCTCGCTGATCGTGTGCGCGGCATTTTTCCGGCATCCCATTATGGCGACCTCGACTTCTGATCGCGCACCAAAGAAACCTCTGCCGAAAAGCGATGAGCCTCCTGCTGTCCGTCTGAAGCGCTTCTTAATGGAAGAAGCCGCAGCGGTCGGTTTTGACGTTGTGGCTATTACGACGCCGGACGCCATTCCGCAGGCACCGCAGCGGTTGCGCTATTTTCTCGATCATGGCCGCCACGGCTCCATGGAATGGCTGGAAGAAACGGCTGACCGGCGCTCAAATCCGTCTGAGCTTTGGCATGAAGTGCGCTCCATCGTCATGCTGGCGATGAATTACGGCCCTGACCACGACCCGCGTGACTTACAAAGCAAAAAAGACTGCGGGGCGATCTCGGTCTATGCGCAGAACCGCGATTATCACGATATTATCAAAGGCAAGCTCAAACATATGGCCAGCCGCTTTGCGGCACGAACCGGCCATGAGGTGAAAGTCTTTGTCGATACGGCTCCGGTGATGGAAAAACCGCTGGCAGTTTCCGCAGGCATGGGCTGGCAGGGTAAACATACTAATATGGTGAGCCGCGAATATGGCTCATGGCTGTTTCTCGGCTCGATTTTTACCACTGCGGATCTGGAACCCGATCGTGCTGGCAAAGACAGTTGCGGCAAATGCCGCGCCTGTCTTGATGCCTGCCCGACAGATGCCTTTCCCGCCCCCTATCAGATTGATGCGCGGCGCTGTATTTCCTATCTCACCATCGAGAACAAAGGCCCTATCCCGCACGAATTTCGCACCATGATGGGCAACCGTATCTATGGTTGTGATGACTGTCTGTCGGCCTGTCCGTGGAACAAATTCGCGCAGGTCTCCAGAGAGGCCAAACTACAAGCACGGGAGGAGCTGAAAGAACCGGCTCTTGATACTCTGCTGCAACTCGATGATCCCGCTTTCCGCACCCTCTTCAGTGGTTCGCCGGTCAAGCGGATCGGGCGTGACCGCTTTATCCGCAACGTTCTGATTGCAGTCGGGAATTCAGATAATCCGGCCTATCTCCCAATGATTGAACAATTGCTGAATGATCCCGCACCGGTAACACGCGGGGCTGCTGTCTGGGCACTATCTCAACTGGCTGATGAACAAGAATTTCGGCATCAGAAAAACCAGCACCTTCCCCTTGAACAAGACGCGGAAGTGATCGAAGAATGGCTGACTGCCGCAGCGCAAATTGAGAGAAACAAATAATGCATATTTTTCTGTTCGGCTCCGGCTATTCCGCTCATTATTTTATCGAAGCACTCAAGCAAAATCCGGCAGCAAAAATCAGCTCAATCACCGGAACTGTCCGCCGTCCGGAACAGGCAGAGATTTTACGCAAAAACGGTATCACACCTGTTTTCTTTGATGCGGAACAAGGCCTCAGCGCAGCATTGCGCGATGAATTGCAACAGGCAACCCATATCGTCTCGTCTGTCGCGCCATTAACCGGCAGCGCGGATGAAACAGACCCGATCCTGCGCCTCATGCCGGAAGGCCTGCCCTATCACGCGCCGAATGCGCGTTTCATCAGCTATCTGTCCACCATCGGTGTTTACGGCGATTATCAGGGCGCATGGGTGGATGAAACATCGGAGTTAAAACCGCTTTCTGCCCGCTCTGCCGCCCGTGTGACCGCCGAAAAGGAATGGCTGGCGCAGGTAGAAGGCACAGATATCGCCTGTGCCATATTACGGATTGCCGGAATTTACGGCCCGTCTTTTCAGGGGCAGGCACGCAATGCTCTGGCCAATATCAAACAAGGTCGCGCCCATCGCCTGATTAAAAAAGACCATGTTTTCAACCGTATTCATGTGGAAGATATTGGCGGTGCATTGGCACATCTGGCGCTGAACAATCAGGGCGGCATTTATAATCTTGCCGATGATGAACCGGCACCGGCACATGAAATCATCTCCTATGCCGCAGAATTGCTGGGTGTTACTCCGCCTCCGGCCGTCGATTATGAAACGGCTGAGCTTTCTCCGATGGCGCGCTCTTTTTATCAGGAATGCAAACGGGCTTCCAATGCCGCATTGAAAGCAACCGGCTATCAGTTGCTTTATCCGGATTATCGGACAGGGCTGAAAAATCTTCTGCAAAGCGGCGAAGGGCTCTGAACCCGCCGCGACTGTGATATTTTTACGCTTGTCAGCCAAGGCAACTCAGTCGATGCTGTCCGCGAATTTATAAATGACCGGAACCTGTTCTGATGACGTTTCGCCCCCGTATATTATCCGCATTGTTTTTAAGAGTTGGACTGGCTGTTGCCATTTCAGGCAGTGCATTATTCTCCGCACAGGCTGATGCACCGGCCAAACAGGCTTTTGGCTCGGTCAAACTACCGTCAGTCACTGCACCGGAATCCTACGGCTTCTATTCCAAAGGCTGCATCAGCGGTGCGGTTGCATTGCCGGTTGACGGGCCAAACTGGCAGGTTATGCGCCTGTCCCGTAACCGCAACTGGGGACACCCGAACCTGATTGCACTTCTGGAGAAACTCTCCCGCGATAGTGCTAAAACCGGCTGGAACGGCTTGCTGGTCGGGGACATTTCCCAGCCACGCGGCGGCCCTATGCTCACCGGCCATGCCTCCCATCAGGTCGGGCTGGATGCTGATATCTGGCTGACGCCGATGCCAAACCGCCGTTTCACCAATCAGGAGCGTGAGGATGTGAGCGCGGTTTCCATGCTCAAAGCAAATTCTCTCTATGTGGATCAGAACAAATGGACGCCGTCACGCACGGCACTGCTCAAACATGCGGCCGGCTATCCGGAAGTAGAGCGGCTTTTTGTGCATCCCGGCATTAAAAAACAACTCTGTGAAACCGTAACCGGTGACCGCAGCTGGCTGGCTAAAGTGCGCCCTTACTGGGGGCACCATTATCATTTCCATGTGCGTCTGCGCTGTCAGGCCGGATCACCGGACTGCAAACCGCAGGAACCGACGGGCAAAGATGACGGTTGCGGCAAATCCCTCGACTGGTGGTTTACTGACGAGCCGTGGAAACCGGCAAAACCTGCCAAACCCGGTGAGAAACCAAAGCCGCCCAAAATCATGATGGTCTCGCAACTGCCGCAGGCCTGCGCATCCCTACTGAATGCACCGGCTCCGGCTTCCGTGCAAGACGTGACTTTTGGCCTGAAGAAAGGCGGCAATGCCAGCGCCTTTGCACCGGAACAAGCACCGGCCTCTGTGCCATTGCCCGCGCAGAAACCGTAATCGCAAAATCTGTCACACTATTGCGCTTTTCTTCAACCAGCGCATCCGATATAGAATTAAAACGATTTAGAGGCAGAGCAGACAGCAATCATCGCTTGGCTCTTTCTCTGCAACAATAAAACAAACATTCAGAGTGAGAAGCAGTATTAACAATGCCTAATATCGATCCGAACTTTGTTTTTCCTGTCCTTATCGGTGATATCGGCGGCACCAATGCCCGCTTTGCTATTCTGGTTGATTCCTACGCGGAGCCAAAAGAATTTCCGGTTCTGCTGACCAAAGATTTCGCAACGCTGGAAGATGCAATCCAGACTGTTGTTCTGGATCACACATCCATCCAGCCGCGCTCGGCAGTGATTGCCATTGCCGGTCCAGTCGAAGGCGATGAAATTCCGCTCACCAATTGCCAGTGGGTTGTGAAGCCGCGCCAGATGATGGAACGCTTCAACCTGCAGGACATCACCGTCCTCAATGATTTTGAAGCACAGGCACTGGCCGTTGTCTCCCTCGACGATCACCATCTGGAAAATATCGGCGGTGCAGCCGCTCATCCGAACGGCAAACGTGTGGTTCTGGGGCCCGGCACAGGGCTTGGTGTTGCAGGTCTGATCCGCTCGCGCCAGACATGGGTTCCGGTTCCGGGTGAAGGCGGCCATGTGGATTTTGGCCCGCGCTCTGAGCGCGATCTGCAGATTTTTCCGTTTATTGAAAAGATTGACGGCCGTGTTTCTGCAGAGCAGCTGCTTTGCGGACGTGGTTTGCAGCATATTTACAAGGCAATCTGTCAGGCCGATGGTGTAAAACCGTCCCTCGTTACACCGGCTGAAATTACCGATGCGGCGCTGGACAAAAGCAATGCACAGGCTGTTGAAACTTTAGAGCTTTTCGTGATCTATCTCGGCCGTCTCGCCGGTGATCTTGCCCTGATTTTCATGGCACATGGCGGCGTTTATCTGTCAGGGGGCATTCCGCAGCGCATTATTTCCGCCTTGCGTACCGGCAGTTTCCGCGCTGCTTTTGAAGATAAAGCACCGCATCAGCTGATCCTCAAATCCATCCCTGTCTATGTCATCACCCATCCGCTGGCAGCTATTGCAGGGCTTTCTGCCTATGCACGTACCCCTGCCCGTTTTGACATTCACACAGACGGCCGCCGCTGGCGCTGATTTCCAGAGCGGTTTGTATTCAGATTAGATTACCGTGTTCGCTCTGGATTCTTTAGTGGCCGCATTATCACAGCCGCCAAATAATAAGTCATAAACCTTATTGACCATGCTTTCGCGCAAAGAGCATGGTCAAATGCTTTATACAGCTTTATAGAAAAGGAATGACGACAGGCGCAACAAACCCTGCCGATGCTTACAGATAACCAGCAGCAGGATTTTCCCTGACCGTGACTTTATTTAAAAAGAAAAAAAAGATTGATCCCGCAGAGACCACACAGATGATCCGTCGTGTGCTTTCTGAAAATTTTTCCGATCACAAATTATCCTATGCCAAAGCCATTGCCGGTTCCCTGATGATTTCCGGCGCTACCGTTTTTGTCGGCTATATTATGCGCGATGTCATTAATGACATTTTCTACAAGCAGCGCGCCGATCTGATCGCCTATATTGCCGGTTCTATCCTGCTCGCTTTTGTTTTGCGCGGGTTGGGCAGCTATATTCAGGCGGTACAACTGGCCAAGATCGGTAACAATCTGGCCGCGATCTATCAGAAACGTGTCTTCGCCCATCTGATGAAGCTGGGGCTGAATTTCTATAATGATCACCGCTCCGGTCATCTGGCAGCGCAGATCAATCAGAATATCGGCGGTATGCGCGATCTGATGAATATGACAATCACATCGCTGGCGCGTGATGCCGTGATGCTGGTCGGCCTGATCTGTATCATGGTCTATCAGGAACCGTATTTATCGCTTTATTCGCTGCTGATTGCACCGCCGCTGATTCTGACCGTGACCTATGTGTCACGCCGTATCCGCACAGTGACGCGTGAGGTTGTGCATCTGAACTCCCATCTGCTCGGTGCCATGCAGGAAACCACGCAGGGCATCGCCATTGTGAAAGCCTTCACGATGGAAGATCAGCTGCGCGGCAAAATCAACGGGCTGATCGAACTGGCTGAAACCCGTTCCAACAAAATTGCCAGCGTTTCCGAGCGTGTAACTCCGATTTCCGAAATTCTCGCCGGTATCGCTATCGCGTCCGTCATTGCTTATGCCGGTTACCGCGCCATCGCTGAGCAGCAGCCACCCGGCACAATGTTCGCCTTCATCACTTCGATGATGCTGGCCTATGACCCTGCGCGCCGCCTTGCGCGTCTGCAGGTCAGTCTGGAACGTGCGCTCGTCAATGCCCGTATGATCTATGAAATTCTTGATCTGCAACCGGCACAAAGCGATCGCCCCGATGCTGTTGAACTGAAGGTACAGAACGGAACTGTCCGTTTTGAAGATGTCCAATTTGCCTATCATGCGCAGGGCACACCTGAGCATCAGCAAGTTCTCAAAGGCGTCAGCTTTATCGCAAAAGCCGGAGAGACAACGGCGATTGTCGGTGCGTCCGGAGCGGGTAAGTCCACATTGATTGCGCTGATCCAGCGTTTCTATGATGTCAATGACGGGCGTATTCTCATTGACGATCAGGATATTGCCGGTGTGACTGTCAATTCACTGCGCCATTCCATCGCCTATGTTTCGCAACAGCCATACCTGTTTGAAGGCACCATTGCTGATAATATCCGCTATGGCCGCCCCGATACGACAGAAGAAGAAATCATTGAGGCGGCGAAACTCGCCAATGCCCATGAATTCATTATCCGTCAACCGCAGGGCTATGACAGTCCTGTCGGTGAAAACGGTGTGACACTTTCCGGCGGTCAGCGCCAGCGCCTTTCCATTGCCCGTGCAATCGTGCGCAATGCACCGATCCTGCTGCTCGATGAAGCCACATCCGCCCTCGACAATGATTCTGAAAAACGGGTGCAGCAGGCTCTGGAAACCATCATGAAGGACCGCACCACAATTGTGATTGCCCATCGTCTTTCGACTGTGGTCAGTGCGGATAAAATCATCGTCATGGAAGCGGGTAATATTGTTGAAGAAGGCCGTCATGCCGATCTCATCTCCATCGAGAACGGGATTTACGCCCGCTTCTACCAGCTGCAATCCGCACCTGAGAATGAAACCCTGATCGGATAAGTCATGACCTCAACTGTTTCAGCCATGCAGACTTCTTCATCCCCGATGCGCCTCGTTGTCACCGGCGCAGGCGGACGTATGGGAAAAGCACTCATTCGTGCCATTGCGGAAAATCCGGAGACTGTTCTTTCAGGCGCGATTGTGCGTGAAGGCTCCCCGCTGATCGGACAGGATGCCGGTGAAATAGCAGGTTGCGGTAAAAACGGTGTCCTCATCTCTGCCGATCCGCTGCCGGTTTTTGCCGAGGCGCAAGGTGTGCTGGATTTCACCACACCCGCTTCGACGCTGACCTATGCAGCACTTGCCGCGCAGGCACGCATTGTCCATGTGATCGGCACCACAGGCTGCTCGGAAGATGATGAAGAAAAGATCCGCGCCGCCGCCCGTCATGCGACAATTATCAAGTCCGGCAATATGAGCCTCGGCGTCAATCTCCTGTCTGCTTTGGTGGAACAGGCAGCACGTGCGCTCAGCCCTTCCGCTTTCGATATTGAAATCTTCGAAATGCATCACAAGCATAAAGTCGATGCCCCTTCCGGCACTGCCCTGCTCCTTGGAGAAGCGGCAGCAGATGGCCGCGGCATTACACTGAAAGATCACAGTGTCCGTGTGCGCGACGGCCATACCGGCGCACGTGAAGACGGCACAATCGGTTTCGCTTCTTTGCGCGGCGGTTCTGTTGTCGGGGATCATTCTGTGATTTTTGCCGGTCTTTCAGAGCGCATTACTCTCTCCCATCAGGCACAGGACCGCTCCGTTTTCGCACAAGGCGCGGTAGCAGCGGCATTATGGGGACACGGCAAAAAACCGGGTCTTTATTCAATGCGTGACGTTCTCGGCCTCTGACCCAGTTTTTATTTGTCTATCTAACCGGAGATAAACTTATGTCCCGCACCCTTGTTCTTGTCCGCCACGGCCAAAGCGAATGGAATCTGAAAAACCTGTTTACCGGCTGGCGCGATCCATCCCTGACCGAACAGGGTCATGCAGAAGCCAAAGCCGCAGGCCAGCGCCTGAAAGATGCCGGTCTGAAATTTGATATTGCTTACACATCCGATCTGTCCCGTGCACAGATCACCTGTCAGCATATTCTTGACCAGCTTGGTCAGTCTGATCTGCAGACCATCCGCAATGTTGCGCTGAATGAGCGCGACTATGGCGATCTTTCTGGCCTCAACAAGGATGATGCCCGCGCCAAATGGGGTGAAGAACAGGTTCATGTCTGGCGCCGTTCCTATGATGTGCCGCCTCCGGGCGGTGAAAGCCTGCGCGATACCGGCGCACGCGTCTGGCCTTATTATCTGCACACAATTCAGCCGCATGTATTGCGCGGTGAAAAAGTGCTGGTTGCCGCTCACGGCAATTCCCTGCGCGCTCTGATTATGGCTCTGGAAGGCCTGACCAGCGATGAAATCATTGCGCAGGAGCTGAATACCGGCGTACCGATCATTTATGAACTGAATGCAGACAGCACGATCGCTTCCAAGAAAGTGCTGAGCGCATAATCAGAGCCATTCGCTCAGAGTGATTCAAAGCCGGATACATCCATGTGTCCGGCTTTTTTCTATGCATAATGTGGAAAACAACACACGTCTAAGGTGTTGAAATGATTTTATTTTCCATCCTGAGACGAAAAAACAAAAAAACTTCAAAAAAATACAAATTTTCTGCAATTTTCGATGAAATGCCGTTGACATGAATCACTCTGCCCTTTAAACGGTCACTCAACGCCCAGATGGCGGAATTGGTAGACGCACCAGCTTCAGGTGCTGGCGCTCGCAAGGGCGTGGAGGTTCGAGTCCTCTTCTGGGCACCATATAAAGACTGCTACCAAGGTCTTTAACAAAAACACCCGCGCAAGCGGGTTTTTTTGTATCTGCATTTCATCCGCACAATATCCCCCTCTCCTCAGCAGGAAACATTATGGAAACTGTCGCAATTGACAATCGCAGCGAATTTGCTCTCTGGGCTATTCAGCGCGCGCAGGAAATCGTTACACAGCAAGGCGCCGCACTGGCAATAGCAGCACGTGATATGAATGAAGAAGAACTGGCCAGAACTGCAGCCGATCTCGGCTCAGCCATTTCCGATGCCTTGATTGATGTTTTCGACGGATTAATGGTTCAGGAATAATTCGGATATTTTTTATCAGATTATCCCGTTTCCTTTTTTGTAAGAGCGCACTAATATTATTGTAACATCTGCTGACGAAACGAAAAAACACCAAACACGACCAGCAGCACTGCCGTTTATACGACCCGTCTTCGCATGCCACCTTTCTTATAAAACAGAAATCTGGAACTTATCTTGATCAGTCAGAATGCTACCCGGCCATTTGAAATCCCTGCGAATGAAGCTGAACGTCTTGTATCTGTTCGCAGCCTGCTTCCTTCTCAGTTCACAATTACAGATGAGCTGAACATTCTCACAACGCTTGTCAAAAATATTTTCCACGCAGCATCCTGCGCCGTGACGATTATTGATGAAGACTGGCAACGCATCGCCTCAACGGCAGGTATCAAGGCGGAAGATTGTCCGCGCGAGCAATCTGCATGTACCTATGTCGTTAAATCCGGCCGTCAGTTTATTGTGCAGGATATGACGAGCGATCCCGCTTTCAACAGCAAAAACTATGTTACCGGCGATCCGTCCTTCCGCTTTTATGCAGGGTTTCCGCTGGAGATTGATACAGGGCTGACATTGGGTGCCTTGTGCATCATTGATACAAAGCCACGCACCCTGAGCGATGATGATTGTGAGGAGATGCGCCGCTTTGCCCTTCTCGCCAGCGCTCTGCTCCGGCTGCAACGCAAGAATGTTGTTTTGCAAAATGACAAAACCAATTTATGGAAAAATTCTCTGACTGATCCACTGACGCAGCTCTACAATCGCCGCGCATTGAAGGAATATGTCTCGCCGTTTCTCCGTCAGCATTTTGATGAAAAACGCTCTGCCGGCATCCTGCTGCTGGATATGGATAATTTCAAAACCATCAATGACACGCACGGACATCCAGCCGGTGACAGATTGTTGCGGCAGGCGGCAGAAAGAATCCGTTCCGTTCTGGGGTCTGATGATATTCCCGTCCGTATCGGCGGCGATGAATTTTGTATCATTCTGCCGGAAACACAAAGCGATGATACACTGAAAACGATTGCCGACTGTCTGGTTGATGCATTCCGCATCCCGTTCAAAATCAACGGGCATGATATTCATTCAGCCGTCAGTATCGGCACATTGCTGGTACCCGAGGACGGCCGCACCAGCGAGCAAATGTCCCGCCATGCGGATAAAGCACTTTATACAGCCAAAGCCCGTGGCCGAAATTGTGCCGTCCGTTTTGACAAGTCGATGCTTTAGACCTGTTTAAACCGTATTCTTGGGCTATAAATATACGAAAATATCATCTGCGGGTTTGGCAAAAATCACGCATGATATTGCTCGGGGTCATTCAGCACCCTATATACACGATCTCTGACTGCACTATTCCGGCACCAAACACCCTCCGGAGATGCTCTAGTGATCTGCAATGAGGAAACTGCGCTTGCGTAAGAAATTGCATGACAGGAAATTACCCCAGACGGTTCTGAGAGCAATACGCAACCGGCGCGGCTACCGGCCGCTGGCAGATAATAATCCGAGCGGCGATACAATCGTCGCCTCTTACAATGTCCATAAATGTATCGGCATTGACAAAAAATTCGACCCCGAACGCACGGCTCAGGTCATCTCCGAACTGAATGCCGATATCATCGCTATTCAGGAAGCGGATAAGCGTTTTGGTGAACGCCACGGCTTACTCAATCTGCAGCATCTGGAGAGAGACAGTGGCTTAGTGCCAGTGCCGATCCAGACTATGTCGCCCAACGGCCATGGCTGGCACGGCAATCTGCTGCTGTTCCGGCAGGGGCTTATCAGAGACATCCACCAGCTGAAATTACCGGGTGTGGAGCCGCGCGGTGCCGTGGTTGCTGATATTGATCTGGAAGAAGGCCCACTGCGGATTATTGCCGCGCATTTCGGCCTGCTGAAACATTCCCGTTCCCGTCAGGCAGAAACCCTGCTCTCGATGATCCGTGAGGATAATGAGCGTCCGACTATCCTGATCGGCGATCTCAATGAATGGCGTGTCGGCAAAGGCTCCTCGCTGGCAACTTTGCAACCGGTGTTCAACCTCACAGCGGGTGCTGTTCCGAGCTTTCCATCAAGATTTCCGGTATTGGCGCTGGATCGTATCCTCAGCAGCCCGCAAAAGCTTGTTACCTCGGTCGAAGTACATAACACGCCGCTTGCCCGTATCGCATCGGATCACCTGCCCATCAAAGCCCATCTCGACCTCAGAGCACTGGACTTACCCAATCCGATGCAAGCGCGCTTTTCTGCTTAAAGATAAGGCGAGCCCAGCCAGACAATACGCTCCAGCAAACGGCGGGAGAATGGCCGCGCCTTCAGATCGGCCAGCTTGACACCTGTCCCCAGCGCGACATGCTGATCGATGCGTCTGGAAATGGATTTTGCCGTTCCGGCATCATAGACTTCAAGATCAATCTCAAAGTTCAGACGCAGAGAACGCGGGTCAAGATTGCTCGAGCCGACATAAGCCCAGACATCATCGACGCTCATCAGCTTCGAGTGATTGAACGCGCCTTTGGCTCGCCAGATCCGGCAACCGTCTTTCAGCAACTGATCGAACTGCGCCGTCATCGCCATATCCACCAGCACCAGATTATTCTGCGCTGGCACAACAATATCAACCGTAACGCCACGCCGCGCAGCCGTTACCAGCGCACTGACCAATTCACGATCCGGCAGCAGATAAGGCGTCATGATACGGATATGTTTTTCAGCGACCGAAAAAGCGCCCATCATGATTTTATGATTGGTTTCAAGACTCTTATCCGGCCCCGAAGGCACAGCACGCACCAGCAGCCCTTCACCGGGTGAAAAAGCCGGCGGCGTCACAGACCATGCGGCACCGCTTAAATGCTCATCGGTGGTAAAGCGCCAGTCCTCGGACGCCGTATTGAACAAATCTGTCACAACCGGCCCTGTCAGGCGAAAATGCGTGTCCTGCGCCGCATGACTTTGTGCAAATTCCGTTGTGAAGCCCGCACGGATATTCATACCGCCGGTAAAAGCAATTTCTCCGTCAATAATCAGAATTTTACGATGCGTACGCAGATTGGCATAAGGCAGACGCAGCCCCATAATCAGCTTGCCGTTAAACACCTCTGCCTGCACGGTCTTGGAACGCAGCAAACCAACGATACTCGGCGTGGAATAACGGGCGCCGACAGCATCCACCAGCACGCGGACTTCCACACCGCGGATAACGGCCTTGCCAAACGCCTCGGCAAATTGCTTACCGATTTCATCATTATCAAAAATATAGGTTTCCAGCAGAATGCTGCGTTTTGCTCTGCCTATTGCTTCCAGCATGGCTGCATAGGCGATATCACCGCTCTGCAAAACCTCAATATTATTGCCCGATGTCAGATTACATCTGCTGACAACATCGCCCAGCCGTTTCATCGCAATAAAATTATTGCCGCTGGCATCGCGCACCTCATCCGGCGAGGCATCATAATGCGACAAGTGATAAAGCTCGATATCGGTCATACCCGCACGCTGCATACTCAGCGAGGTTCGTCTGATACGGTTCACACCGGCAATGGCATAGACCACGGCACCGATAATCGGCGACAGCATGATAACGCCGACCCACCCAAGAGCGGAGCGGACTTCCTCTTTGGTCATCGTCGCATGAATGGCAGCAATCGCACCGATAATCAGCGAAAAACCAAGCACAATATGCGGCCAGTAAACCGGCCAATATGAAATCAACGCGTCAAACATGCAGGCAAATTATCAGCAATCACCGAGCTTTGGCAAAAAAATTTCGCGCCTGATTTATAATACACAACTCTTAAAAGCCGTATACTCTCATAGCCGTCTTTGAGAATATATTCGCAACACATCCATCTGCCGCATTTGCAGCTATAACAACAAAAAATATCTCTCATCAAAACACCTCCCTTTGATCTTTTCAAACCAAAGGGAGGCAACATTGCAAATTATTGAAACAACTCCGAGCCTAATAACAAGCAATCAGCTCAGCAGCGAATTATATAATAAACCGGTCATCAAAATGATGCCTGTTTAACCTTTTGGAACTTCGCCGTTACATCTCCTGACAGATTAAAATTATCGGGCTTGAGGAACATGACAGGGGCTCCTTTCGCCAGATTGAACTTGTTTAAATCCGCCCAAACAACGTTCAGACTGGTTGTCATTTCAAAATAGTAGCGTTTTTTTGCCAGGTTAGAGACCGTACGATACTCCGTATTATACTGTCCGGAATCCTTATACGGTGCACCAAACGGTACTGAAACATTTCGCGCAACGGACAACATGGTGGAAACCGCTTCATGATCGGTTTTAGGCTCCGGTATAGTACGGAGATAATAGGAGGCACGCTGGAACCGATCTGTCGGGCTTACATTTCCGGGAAGTGGCGTTTCTCTGCTCGCATTAGAAAAATCAAGCTTTTTTAACAATGCAAGCTGTTTATCGTAAGAAGGATCATTCGTCACCACCCGATAATCAGGATTGTGATAAACAACAGCCTTACCATTTATATATTCAACAATAGCAGAGTCACCGGCAGCATCCTCCAATGCCAGATGAACGGTCGCTTTAGTGCCCCCGTTCACCTCAACCATCACGGGCTGAATTTTATCAAGCAGCATAAGCGCCTCTGAAACCGTTGCTGCACTGTCAAGCGCGTATTGAGCCCAAAGCGCCGCCTGTAGTCCGGGCTTACTTGTGTCCCGCGTACCAAAATCAGTCGAGGTTAAATAGAGAAGATGCGCTCCCAGACCACGTTCATTGAAACCATCAACCGTTCCAACGCCAAACATCGTGGTGACCATGCTTCCATATTTGGATGTCCATTTCAGCGGATTTTTCGCAACAACAGTTTTATGATCGAGTTGCCCCCCATTACGAGATATACCCCGTGGGAAAACATTAATAACCGGCTCAGTTGTAGCCGGCCAATCCGTCGTACGCCCTACTACGACACCAACTTTATTGTTCCAAAGGAGGCGGGTACAGGCCTCTGCATTGAACGCAGGAAATAAGCTGAACGGGACAATAGCTGTAGCAATGGCAATACTGCTTGAGAGCACTTTGCAAAATGTTTTTTTCATCTAATAAATCCAGTTATTAAAATTAAAACAAACACAACTTAAACTTAAAATTTTTTGTTGTTTAAGCTGTCAAGCATGCGGAACATGCAGAGCTGTTGCAGCCTGTGGGAGTCAAAGCGATCATAGTCTGCCTGTCTGGAGCACAGACAGGTATACCCCGTATCAATAAGGTTGAAATCTCCAACTTAATGCCAATTAAAAATTGAAACCCACCTGAAAAATGGAGACAATTACAGCATGTCCATTTTAAAAACACAGAGTAAAACCTGCATTTTCCAACCCGTTTTTCAGCCGCACTAAAGATCCTGATTTTAATATAGTGAAGCAGGATCACATTATAATCATTTGAATTTTGCAATAAATTTAATATGATCATCTTTTAATAAGAGTTGCGTTACTTCATCAACAGGATGACACTCATGTCTTTATCATCAGATATTAAAACTCCGGCACAAGCCATCAGCTCCCTCACTCATAAATGGGGCTGGTTTATCGTTCTGGGCATTGTCATGCTGATGCTCGGTGGTATTGCTTTCGGTAATCTCGTTTTTGCGACCGTGGCATCGGTCTATTACGTAGGTATCACTATTCTGATTGCTGGTATTGTTGAAATCATCCATGCATTCAGTGTTCAGACATGGAAGAGCTTCTTCTTCTGGATGATCAGCGGTGCGCTTTATGCGGCAGCCGGTGTTCTGACCTTCCTCAACCCGCTGCTCGCATCCAGCATTTTCACAATCTTCATCGCCGCAGCACTGCTGGGCTCGGGTGTATTCCGTATGTGGGTCGCATTCCAGAGCCGCAGCGTTAAAGGCTGGGGCTGGATGCTCGCCGGTGGTCTCATCACTGCCCTCGCCGGTATCGTTATTGCAATCGGCTGGCCGGTCAACAGCCTGTGGATTCTCGGCATGTTCCTTGCCATTGATCTGGTCTTCCAGGGCTGGGCGATGATCGCACTGGGCTTTGGCCTCAAAACCATGCGCGGCTGATAAAACCGCTTTATGAAAAGGGCGTTTTCTGCTTTCAACGGCAGAAAATGCCCTTTTGCATTTCAGGTCGACGAACTGCCGCGATGCTGCTAGAAGGCACACCTGTCCAATTTTATATTATCCGAGCTCTTTATGCCTGAACAAACGACCCCCGCCTCGCATCGTCGCACATTCGCGATCATTGCGCATCCGGACGCCGGTAAAACCACGCTGACTGAAAAACTGCTGCTATTCGGCGGTGCTATTCAGCTTGCCGGTGAAGTTAAGGCAAAGAAAGACCGTATCCAGACCCGTTCCGACTGGATGAATATTGAGCGCGACCGCGGTATTTCCGTTGTCACCTCGGTGATGACCTTTGAATATAAAGACTGCATCTTCAACCTGCTCGATACACCGGGGCACGAAGACTTTGCGGATGACACCTATCGCACACTCACAGCCGTTGACAGTGCCGTTATGGTGATCGATGCCGCAAAAGGTATCGAACCGCGTACGCTGAAACTGTTTGAAGTCTGCCGTATGCGTGACATTCCGATTGTCACTTTCATCAACAAGATGGACCGTGAAGCCCGCGACCCGTTTGAGATTCTCGACGAGATCGAAGAAAAACTGGCGCTGGATACCGCTCCGATCACCTGGCCGATCGGTTCCGGCAAAAGCTTTGCCGGAACCTATGATCTGCACAACAACACCATCCGCCGTCAGGATACCGAAGAGCAGCCGACACCGGTCAGCGGCCCTGACGATGCGCTGGCTGCCGGTCTGCTACCGGAAAATGAACGCGAAAACTTCATTGAAAGCGTGGAAATGGCGCGCGGCGTCTGCCGTGAGTTTGATCTGCAGTCGTTCCGTGAAGGTCATCTGACACCGGTCTATTTCGGCTCAGCGCTGAAGAAATTCGGTGTGCGTGATCTGATCGAAGCTTTCTGCGATTACGGCCCGAGCCCGCGCGCTCAGGACGCCGATACCCGCCGCGTTGAAGCCGATGAAGAAAAAATGACCGGCTTTGTCTTCAAAATTCAGGCGAATATGGATCCGAACCACCGCGACCGCATCGCCTTCCTGCGCGTCTGCTCCGGCAAATTGTCCCGTGGCATGAAAGCCAAGCTGGTGCGTACCGGCAAGCCGATGAGCCTTTCCGCTCCCCAGTTCTTCTTTGCCCGGTCACGTCAGATCGCCGATGAAGCTTTTGCCGGTGACGTGGTTGGCATTCCGAACCACGGAACTCTGCGCATTGGTGACACGCTGACCGAGGGTGAAGACCTGCTGTTCCGTGGCGTACCAAACTTCGCGCCGGAGATTCTGCGTCGCGTGCGTCTTGATGATGCAATGAAGGCCAAGAAACTGCGCGAAGCTCTCCAGCAGATGGCTGAAGAAGGCGTGGTACAGCTGTTCCTGCCGGATGACGGCTCTCCGGCGATTGTCGGCGTGGTCGGCGCGCTGCAGATCGACGTTCTGACCGAGCGTCTCAAAATCGAATATTCGCTACCGGTCGGTTTTGAAATGTCGCGCTTCAGCCTGTGCCGCTGGATTTCTTCCGATGATCCGGCTGAGCTGAACCGTTTCATCGCTACCCATCGCGCTGATATTGCTCATGATCTGGATAATAATCCGGTCTATCTGACGCCAAATGCATTCTCGCTGAATTATGAAGCAGAACGCTGGAAAGCCATCAAATTTGCCGCGATCAAAGATTATCAGGTTCGCGACATTAAAAAATAAACATAATAAATCCGCGTAACCGGTTTCTGCTGTCATCTTCTGCGGATGATCTGACAGAGCCGGTTACGCGGCAGCCCCTCTGCGGCTGAACTTGTTTTTTATGAATGCACAGTCTCGCCGTGCAGATTGATATCGAGACCCTCGATTTCCGTGGCCTTGGACACACGCAGCCCCATGAATATTCTGATGACAAAAACAATCAGGGCAGTCATCAGCGCCGTATAAAGCATGGTCACCACCACACCATAAAGCTGCTTGAGAACCGTCGCGCCTTCCGAGAGCGGATTGATCGCCGCATCTGCAAACAGGCCGGTGAGAAGCGCGCCGATAATACCGCCGACACCATGCACACCAAAAGCATCCAGACTGTCGTCATAGCCAAGCCAGTGCTTGAGCTTGACTGCCGCGAAATAACAGCCTGCACCGGACGCCACGCCGATCATCAGCGCCCCTGCCGGATTAACAAAGCCTGCAGCCGGTGTAATCCCCACAAGACCAGCCACCGCGCCGGAAATAATACCCAGCACACTCGGCCGCTTTGTCGCCAGCCATTCCACAACCATCCAGCTCAGCGCAGCCGCAGCAGCGGCAACCTGCGTATTCACCATGGCTACTGCAGCAATACCATTCGCACCACCGGCAGAACCGGCATTGAAACCAAACCAGCCAACCCAGAGCAGCGATGCACCAATCAGCGAATAGACCAGATTATGCGGTGCCATATTCACCTGTCCGTAGCCGTCACGCTTGCCCAGCATCAGCGCCACAACCAGACCGGCAATACCCGAATTGATATGCACGACCGTGCCACCCGCAAAATCCAGTACGCCGTCACCACCAAGAAAACCGCCGCCCCACACCCAATGCGCCACCGGCACATAGACAATGAACAGCCACAAAATGGTGAAGATCAGCAGCGCTGAGAATTTCATCCGCTCGGCAAATGCACCGACAATCAGTGCGGGCGTGATGATCGCAAATGTCATCTGAAAGGTGATAAACACATATTCAGGAATTGTGCCGGTCAGGGATGCCGGTGTGACTCCCGCAAAAAACGCTTTCGACAAACCGCCGATAAAAGCATTGGCGCTGCCGCCGTCACTGAAAGCCAGCGAGTAACCGGCTACCATCCACAATACGGAAGCCACACAGGCAATTGCAAAACTTTGCATAGTGGTTGCCAGCACATTCTTACCGCGCACCATGCCGCCATAAAACAGCGCCACACCCGGTATGGTCATCAACAAAACCAGCACTGTGGAGGTCAGCATCCACGCGGTATCACCGGTGTTAGCCACAGCTGTCGCATCCTGCGCAAATGCCTGCGCATATGGAAAAACTATCAATACAGCCAAAGCACCGAATGCAGCTTTGAATGCATTGCGTGCTGATAATCTGGGCTCTCTGAAAATAAGCATCAAAATCTCCCGTATCTGCCGGAAGCCCCGCAACAGGCAGGCTTCTGTGGCTCAACAGAGACAAGGCAATTTTCATGCCAAACTGTGAAAAATCATTAATCGGGAGCAGGGTTAAAATAATAAGCTGCTGATTTTATGTTAAAAATATTTCCGCTTAAAAAATGGATTTCTTAACGACAAGTAGTATTGATATTCGTTGAGCACAAAGAGCAGACACCCGTTAAAAGCAGACTTGCCTAAAAATAAAGCAGCGCATATGTGCAAGCCTTATTTTTAGGCAATCAAGTTAAAATAATTATTCAGCTTAAAGCAGCAGCAATTTTTTCAGCCAGCCGCAATGCCACTTCATCCTTATCCAGCAATGGCCATTCGTCCACGCCATCACGGCTGACCAGCAACACCTGATTATGATCGCCGCCCATCACGCTGGAACCATCCTCGGCAAAGCTCACATTGTTGGCAGCAATCCAGTTTGCACCTTTTTTATCGAGCTTCTTGCGGGCATTTTCGACCACATTTTGCGTCTCGGCAGCGAAACCGATAACGAGACGCGGGCGCAGTTCGTGATGACCGATCGTCGCCAAAATGTCGGGATTTTCCACCATCTGCAAAGACGGCGCCGCTTCACCTGCCTGCTTCTTGATCTTCTGATCCGCCGCATTGGCTGTGCGCCAGTCTGCAACAGCCGCAACCATCACCGCTGCATCAGCAGGCAATTGCGCCTCAACAGCATCGCGCATTTGCCGCGCTGTCTCCACATGGATGGTTGTAACGCCCTGCGGATCAGGAATGGTCACCGGTCCCGCTACCAACCGCACATCCGCACCAAGCCGCGCCAGAGCCGCAGCAATCGCATGCCCCTGCTTGCCCGACGAGCGATTGGCAATATAGCGCACCGGATCAATCGGCTCATGGGTCGGCCCCGATGTGATGATAATCTTTTTGCCCTTTAATGGCAGATATTGAGGAGGCAGCAACAATTGCTCGATCTTCGCCACGATCTGCAAAGGTTCACTCATACGCCCCGTACCGGCCTCACCCTTTTCAGCCATTTCACCACGCTCAGGGCCGATAAAATGCACACCATCCTGATGCAACACTTTCACATTGCGTTGTGTTGCCGGATTATTCCACATCGCCGGATTCATTGCAGGCGCGATCAATACCGGCACTTTGCGCGCCAGCAGAATAGCCGCTGCCAGATCACCGCCCAGCCCTGCCACCATCTGCGCCATACGATCAGCCGTCGCAGGAGCCACCACAATCAGATCGGCATCACGCGCCAGCCTGATATGGCCGACATCCTGCTCATCCTCACGGGAAAACAAATCCGTATAAACATGGTCGGCAGCCAAAGCACCGACAGACAGCGGCGTAATAAAAGCCTGCGCGGCCTCTGTCATCACCGGCCGCACCTGCGCACCACGCTCTTTCAAACGGCGGATCAGATCAAGCACTTTATAGGCAGCAATCCCGCCGCCGATAATCAGCAAAATCCGTTTATCTTTAAGGCTCTGCGCTACAGGATCAGATGCCGGAACCAAAGGAGCAGGCACTTGTGTTTCGCCCGACAACAGAACCCGCACCTCCTCTTCCATTGAGCGGCCATTGGCTGCCGCCTGACGGCGCAGTGCTTCTTTTACATCTTCATCAAGATTACGGATTGTGATGCTGGCCATGATAGAGCATTCCTAAGTTATCTTAAATGATAGGAAATGCTCTATCTATTTGTTTACGCATTTCCGGACGCAAAACCGCTTCACACTTTTGCTGGAAATGCTTACCTCCAACAAAAAAGCGATACTCCTTTCAGAATACCGCTTTTAAATTCAGATTTGCAATCATTTATGCAATCAATGCAATCAAAAGAGCAATTTTACCGTCAGGATCACCACGCAAACCGCTATCACAATCTGGGCAATCCTGCCTGAGCGCGTATGCCGTGCTTCTGCTTTACCGATAGCTGCAGCGGTCGCATCATCAAAACGCAGACCATTGGCAGCCATATTGTCCAGTTCACCGGAAAGCCGCTCCAACCGCTTGGTCAGTTCCGGTGTCTGACGCATGAAATGCAGCAATGCCATGCCGCTTTCTTTCACATCAGCCGCGATGCCGACCGGCCCCAGATTTTTACGGATCCAGCCACCGACAACCGGCTCAGCCGATTTCCACATATTGAAATTCGGATCGAGTGTACGCGACACACCTTCAACCACAACCATCGTTTTTTGCAGCATAATCAGCTCGGCACGGGTTTCCATGTCGAAAAGCTCAGTCACCTCAAACAGCAAAGTCAACAGCTTCGCCATGGAAATGGTTTCTGCAGGCTGACCATGAATAGGCTCGCCGATTGCGCGGATTGCCTGCGCAAAGCTCGCCACATCATGATGATGCGGCACATAGCCCGCTTCAAAATGCACCTCGGCCACACGGCAATAATCGCGCGTGATAAACCCATAGAGAATTTCTGCCAGAAAACGGCGCTGCTGCTTATTGAGACGGCCGGTAATGCCAAAATCCACTGCAACAATTGTGCCTTTGGCATCCACAAACAGATTGCCCGGATGCATATCCGCATGAAAGAAACCATCGCGCAGCGTATGACGCAGGAAGGACTGGATCAATGTACGCGCCAGTTTCTGCAGATCAAAACCGGCAGCACGCAGGCCATCGACATCCGACATTTTAATGCCGTCGATCCACTCCATGGTCAGCACATCGCGGCCGGTGCGCTCCCAATCCACGGCAGGCACACGAAAACCTTCGTCACCCTTGATATTTTCGGCAATTTCGGACAATGCCGCCGCTTCCAGCCGCAAATCCATCTCGATACGGGTGGTTTGTGCAAGCGTTTCAGCCACCATGACCGGACGCAGACGGCGCGTCACCGGCACAAAGCGCTCCTGCAAACGCGCAACCATGAAGAAGCCTTCAAGATCCTGCGCGAAACGCTGACGCACACCCGGACGGATGACTTTAACGGCAACTTTGCGTGTACCGCCAACAAATGCCGGATGTACCTGCGCCATGGATGCGGCAGCAATCGGCGCATCAAATTCCGTATAGAGATCATCAATTGTACGACCGAGGGAACCCTCAACCGTGCGCTTTGCAGCCTCTTCGGGGAAGAAATCCATCCGGTCCTGCAAAAGTTGCAGATCATCCGCAACTTCCTTGCCAACGAAATCCGGACGCGTTGCCAGAAACTGACCAAGCTTTACATAAGAAGGTCCCAACCGGTTCATCGCCCGCGACATGCGTTCTGACCGCGCTGTATCGCGCGAGCGTTTACGTGCCAGAGCCCCTGCAACACGGTGAGCAAAAGCAGGTAAACCGCTCAGGCCTTCTGCCGGCAATGCGCTGATTACACCTTCACGGGTCATCACCCAACCGGCATGGATCAGTCGGAAACTAGCAGCAATGCGGCCCATAACTCACTCACTTTACAGAGCGCATTCCGGAAATCCTGTAGTAATTTCCGGAATTAAAATGCGCGGGAAATAATAATCAGATTTTCCAGCCAGAATGCAGGCTGGCAATACCGCCGGTGAAATTACGCCATGTCACGCGGGAGAAGCCGGCCGCTGTGATCATATTGGCAAAATCCTGCTGTTTCGGGAATTTGCGGATGGATTCAACCAGATATTTGTAGGATTCCGCATCACCGGTCACCATTTTGCCAATGGCCGGAATGGCATGGAACGACCATTGGTCATAAATCTTATCCAGCAGCGGCATTTCCACTTCGGAAAATTCAAGGCAGAGGAAACGGCCGCCCGGTTTCAGCACGCGGAAAGCCTCCTCCAGCGCCCAGTCAATATGCGGCACATTGCGGATACCGAAAGCAATCGTATAGGCATCAAAGGAATTATCGTCGAAAGGCAGTTTTTCGGCATTCGCCTCGACAAAATCCACATTATTCAGCAGGCCTTTTTTGGCAGCCCGCTCCTGCCCGACAGCCAGCATGGAACCATTAATATCAAGCACAGTTGTATGCGCCTGACGGTCTGATGCTTCAACAATACGGAACGCAATATCACCGGTACCACCGGCCACATCGAGCGAGCGCCAGTTCTGGATATGCGACGGGATTTTCGGCGGTGCCAGCCAGGCAACCATTGCATCTTTCCATGCACGGTGCAGACCGGCGGACATCAGATCATTCATCACATCATAGCGTTTGGCTACACTGTGAAAAACTTCATTCACCAGCCCCTGCTTGGACTCTTCATCGACTTTCTGAAAGCCGAAAGAATTCTCCATACCACCATGGGCACCGACACGGCTCTCATCTGCACCCTGATCCACGGTAGAATTTTCGTGTTGCTGGCTCATTTATTTATCCTGTCCTGCCCGCCCAACTTACCCGTCGGAACCAAAGCACTGCATAGAGACCCGAAACTGCAAATTTCAAGCTATGCCTGATGAAACATCTGCCCAGTAGCATATAAAGGCTGGGCGCGATGTTACAAGCAAATACGGCAAAGTTTGATATGACTTAACAAAATTTGCGCCGCAAAGCGCCGGTAATAATGATTCTTTTAGCGCATAAAACCCGTCACAGTTTCGTGTAGCTCTGCGCATTCATCCATAAAGCCTGCATTCTCTTTGAGAGAATTGTATAAAACGGGATAAATTTAAGCCCTGCTGCTTTTCCATACCCGTATTTTCGCTTATTGCGGTCTGGAAAATTCATCGGCTTCGGCTAATAATGCAAAAAATAAATTTTGAAAGCAGCGGGATATTATGAGCGTTACGGTAGTTAGTCATCCGCTTGTTCAGCACAAGCTCACCATTATGCGCATGAAAGAAACTTCAACCGCCAGCTTCCGGCGGTTGCTGAAAGAAATTTCCCTTCTGCTTTGCTATGAAGTGACCCGCGATCTCGATCTGACAACAACCATGATCGAAACGCCGATGCAGCCAATGGAATCGCCGATCCTCGACGGCAAAAAACTGGTTTTCGCATCCATCCTGCGTGCAGGTAATGGTCTGCTGGAAGGTATGCTTGATCTGGTGCCTGCGGCACGCGTTGCCCATATCGGTCTCTATCGCGATCACAAGACTTTGCAGCCGGTGGAATATTACTTCAAAGCACCGGAAGATATCGTCAACCGTCTGATTATTGTGGTTGATCCGATGCTGGCAACCGGCAACTCCGCCGTTGAAGCGATCACCAAGCTGAAAGAGCGCGGCGCAAGCAATATCCGCTTCCTCTGCCTGCTGGCAGCGCCGGAAGGTATCAAGCATTTTGCGGAAGTGCATCCGGATGTGCCGATCTACACAGCGGCCATTGATGAGAAGCTGAATGAAGACGGCTATATTGTTCCGGGTCTTGGTGATGCCGGTGACCGTATGTACGGCACCAAGTAACTAAAAAAGCGACCGTATGTACGGTACCAAATAGTAAAGATTGCGACCGTATGGTCGGCACCAAAGATGAAATAAAAAACGGCGCTCAGAGCGCCGTTTTTTATGCAGTTACCGTTTCATAAATCACCGGATTGAGCTGCGGTTTACTATCACTCAGCATCATCGCCTGCCGCACCATCTGCACAGCCTGATCGGCTTTGTCTTGCGTCTGCGCATGAACCAATGCCAGCACATCACCAGCTTTAACTTCACTGCCCAACGACAAAATATTGGTCACACCGACAGAAGGATCGATCTGATCCTGCGGGCGCATACGCCCGCCGCCCAATGCGACAACGCTCATACCGACTGCGCGTGTATCAATGGCGCTGATATAGCCATCACGCTCAGCACACACCGGCACCTGAAGAGGCGCAACCGGCAGATAATGCGCGGCTCTTTCAACGAAATCTGCAGGCCCGCCAAGGCCAGAAATCATACGGCCAAATTTTTCTGCTGCACTGCCATTATCCAGAGCCGTTTGCGCTTTTGCCAGACCATCAGTAACAGTTTGAGCCAGCCCTGCCGTTACCAGCATATGGGCGGCAAAATTCAGCACAACTTCCGCGAGACGCGCCTGCCGTTTGGCACCGGTCAGGAAATCAACAGCATTGCGCACTTCCACTGCATTACCGGCACAATCAGCCAGCGGCTCGTTCATATCGGTAATCAGCGCACTGGTCGGTAACCCCGCACCATTAGCCACCTGCACCAGACTTTGCGCCAAAGCCTGCGAAACTTCAAATGTCGGCATGAAAGCACCGCTGCCGGTTTTCACATCCAGCACAAGCCCGCTAATACCGGAAGCCAGTTTTTTCGAGAGAATAGAGGCGGTAATCAGCGGAATGGATTCCACCGTCGCCGTCACATCACGCACGGCATAAAACCGCTTATCCGCAGGAGCGAGGTCGCCGGTCGGACCGATAATGGCACAACCGCAATCGCGCACAACTGTGTTGAACAAGGCTTTATCAGGATAGCTCTGATAGCCGGGAATGGCATCCATCTTGTCTAATGTGCCACCGGTATGCCCAAGGCCGCGACCGGAAATCATCGGCACATAGGCACCGCAGGCAGCAACAATCGGTGCCAACATCAGCGAAACATTATCGCCCACACCGCCTGTCGAATGTTTATCCACCACAGGCCCGTCAAGATCGCGCCATTCCAGCACATCGCCGGAATATTGCATCGCCGTTGTCAGCGCCACAGCCTCGTCACGGGTCATGCCATTGAAGTATGTCGCCATGCCAAAAGCGGCAATCTGCCCTTCGCTCACACTGCCATCGGTAATACCGCGCACAAATGCCTTGATTTGCTCCGCGCTCAAAACTTGGCGATCGCGCTTTGCCCGAATAATTTCCTGTGGCAGCATGACGGCTCCTCTTCAGTGATTAGCCGATTTCACCGACCAGTATTTTGATAATTTTTTGCAGCTTCTGCCCGCCCAAAGGCGCCATCGTCTTGGTCTCATGATGGGAAAGTTCATCGCCGCTCATGCCTGCACCATAATTGGTGATGACCGAACAGGCGGCAGCCCGCAGCCCCAGAAAACGCGCCAGAATGACTTCCGGCACAGTGGACATGCCCACAGCATCGGCACCCAGCACCCGCGCCATGCGGATTTCTGCCGGTGTCTCAAAAGACGGGCCGGAGAACCACATATAGACACCTTCATACAGCTGCTCGCCCGCTGCACGTGCCGCATCGCGGAAAGCCTGCTTGAGTTCTGCATCATAGGCCGCTGTCATGCCGGTAAAACGCGCATCCGTATGTTCGCCGATCAACGGATTCATACCGGAATAATTAATGTGATCGTCGATCAGCATCACGCTGCCGGGTGCCATCTCCTGCACCACAGAACCGGCGGCATTGGTCAGGATCAGCGTTTCAATGCCAAGTGCTTTCAGTGTCTCCAGCACAGGGCGCATCGCCGCTGCGTCACCCTGCTCGTAATAATGCGCACGCCCTGCCAGCACCATTACCAGTCTACCCATTAAGCGACCGACAACCACCTCGCCCGCATGGCCGCTGACGCCGCTTTTCGGAAAGCGAGGCAGATCGGAATAACGGATATGCACCGGATCATCGAGCTCACTGACCAGTCCGCCAAGGCCGGAACCCAGCACAATAGCAACTTTCAGCGTTTCACCGGCGAAAGCTTCATTCAAACGGGCGCGTAAAATCAAAGCTGCTTCGGTCATGGCCTTAACCAATCACATCGGTCTGAAAACTGAATGGCAGCAATTCGCGCATCGTCACAGTCTGCACAACACCGGAACTGTCACACAAATGCAGCGGCACATCGGCACCGGCAAATTCTGCCAGACGCTGACGGCAACCGCCGCAAGGGGAGCATTTTTCCAGTTTCTCAGCCATCACCAGAATTTCGGCAATCTCACCGCCGCCATCCATCACATAATGCGACAGCATGGTGGTTTCAGCGCACCAGCCTTCAGGGAAAGAAATCACTTCAATATTGCAGCCGGAATAAATCCGCCCGTCTTTGGTACGTAAAGCAGCACCGACCGGAAATTTCGAGTAAGGGGCATGGCATTTCTGCATTGCAGCATAAGCTGCATCAAATAGATCCTGAGCCATATCAGCCCTCCTCATTTTTAATCTTAACGCTCTTTGACGTATGGTATTCCGCCCGCTTTCGGCGGAATGGCCTTACCGATGAAACCTGCCAGCAGGATAACAGTCAGAATATATGGCAGAGCCTGCATGAACTGCACCGGTACATCACCGATCAGCGGCAGTGACTGGCCTTGCAGGCGAATGCCCAGCGCATCGAGAAAGCCAAACAGCAAACAAGCATACATCGCCTGTACCGGACGCCATTTGGCGAAGATCAGTGCGGCCAGAGCAATATAGCCTTTACCGGCAGTCATATCCTTCACAAAGCCTGCGCCCTGTGCTGTCGCCAGATAGGCACCGGCCATACCGCAGAGCAGACCGCAGATAATCACTGCACGATAGCGAAGCCATGTCACCGAAATACCGGCTGTATCAACCGCCGCAGGATTTTCACCCACCGCACGCAGACGCAGACCAAAGCGGGTGCGATACAAAACCCTCCATGTCAGCGGCACCATCAGAAAGGCCAGATAGACCAGAATGGAATGACCGGAAATCAGCTCCGCATAAAGATAGCCGACAACTGGCACGTCCTTAACGGCTTCCGCGCCTGGAAAATTAATAGATGTAAAACGGGCGCTGTTTGGCAAAGACGGTGTTCGGCCACCCTGTCCAAACCATGCCTGACCGAGAATAATTGTTGTACCGGCCGCGATAAAATTGATCGCCAGACCGGAAACAATCTGATTGCCGCGATGGGTGATCGAGGCAAAACCGTGCACCAGTGACAACAGCATTGAAACCAGCAAAGCCGCACCAAGACCGGCAAGGGCGGAACCACTGATAGCCGCAACTGTACCGGCAGCGAAGGCACCAGCCAGCATTTTGCCTTCAAGACCGATATCGACAATCCCTGCACGCTCTGAATAGAGCCCTGCCAGACAGGCAAACAGCAACGGCGCAGACAGGCGCAAAGTTGAATCAAGCAGCTGAATAAGAGTTACATAGCTGTCCATGGCGCTTACTCCCCTGCTTTCGTGGCTGCACCGGCAGCATTTCGCGATGCAAAACGCATGAAAAACCGCTGGAAAGCAGGACGGAACATATGCTCCATCGCACCGGCAAACAGGATCACCAGACCCTGAATAATCACAATCATATCGCGGGAAATATTCGGCATATCAAAAGCGATTTCCGCACCGCCCTGATAGAGCATACCAAACAGGATCGCCGCCGGAATAATCCCCACCGGATGCGAGCGCCCCATCAGTGCCACCGCAATCCCCACAAAACCGGCACCGGCCACAAAGTCCAGTTGCAGGCGATATTGCGCGCCCATCACCGGATTAAGTGCCATCATACCGGCCAGCGCACCGGAAATCAGCATGGTGATAATAATCGTTCTCGACGGGTTGATACCGGCATATTCAGCGGCGCGCGGGCTGTGACCCATAGTGCGGATTTCATAGCCGATTTTTGTCCGCCAGATCAGCAACCACACCAGATAACAGGCCAGCAACGCCAGCAAAAAGCTGATATTCAGCGGTGCCGAACGGATTTCCATACCGAACAGGTTCATCAGCCAGTCGAGTTTCGGCAGTTGCCCACCTTCTGCAAAGCCACGGCTTTCCGGTGCCATCACACCAATCGGCTTGATGAAATTGATAATCAGATAGACCATCAGACTGGCGGCGATGAAGTTGAACATAATCGTGGTGATCACGATATGCGAACCGCGCTTAGCCAAAAGCCATGCCGGTATCAGCGCCCAGAGCGCACCGAAAATAGCACCGCCAAGCAATGCCGCAATCATGGTAATCCACCACGGCATGGATGCATCCAGCCAGAGACAGATCAGCGCCACGCCAAGACCACCGATATAAGCCTGCCCCTCACCGCCAATATTGAACAGCCCGCAATGAAAAGCGACGGCAACAGCCAGACCGGCAAAGATAAAATTCGTGGCATAAAACAGCGTATAGCCAATGCCTTCACCGGAACCGAAGGCACCTTTAACCATCAGCAGCGCTGCATCCAGCGGATTTTCTCCGACAAGCAGCACCACAAGTCCGGCAACCAGAAACGCAACCAGCAGGTTCAGTGTCGGGATCAGACCGTAATCCACCCATCGCGGTAATTTTGCAAAAGGCTGGCTCATGGCAACATTCCGATCACGGCGTCAGTGGTTTTTACCTGCGCATATTCGCCCTGCAACACGGCCAGTGTCAGCGCATGCACATCTTCCGCGCTCCAGAGACGGCCCTGCAAATCGGTGCGGTCTGTACTGGCAACCGCATCTTCCGGCACAATCACCTCAAAACCGAGATTAGCAGCCATACGCACTGTTGCATCAACGGAATTTTCCAACAACACACCGCCAATAACCAGCGTGCGGATTTGTAACTCATCCAGCACATCCATCAGGTCTGTGCCGATAAAAGCGCTGTTGGTACGTTTATCCACGACCGGTTCACCGATCTGCGGCTCGACTTCTGCTTTAAAGTCATTGCCTGCCGTTCCCGCGCGATAAGGCGACTGCGGATCGGTTGAATCATGGCGCACATGCACCACAGGCAGACGACGTTCGCGCCATGCTTCCAGCAGGCGCTGTAAATTCGCTTCAGTCTGTGGTTGTCCGCGGCGACCCCATTTCGGATCATCAATAGCCTTTTGCATATCAATGATGAGCAATGCCGGTGTTGAGCTAATCATCAATGCAGGCCCTTTTCGGTTTTCTTATTATCTTCATTCTGAATACCCGCCATCAGCAGGCCGATTTCCCCCTCACCGGCTTCCGGCCCGCACTCACCGACAACACGGCCGGCAAACATCACCAGAATACGGTCGGACAGCGAGCGGATTTCGTCCAGCTCAACAGAAATCAACAGCACGGCCTTACCGGCATCGCGCATTTCAATAATACGTTTATGAATAAATTCGATCGCACCGACGTCCACGCCGCGCGTCGGCTGCGCTACAATCAGCACATCCGGATTGCGTTCCATCTCACGTGCCAGCACGATCTTCTGCTGGTTACCACCGGAGAAATTCGCAGTTTTCAAACGCGGATCGGCAGGACGGATATCATATTGCGCAATTTTGCCCTTAGCATCCTGCATAATTGCTTCAATATTCAGGAACGGGCCTTTGAGATAGCGCGGATCATCATGATAGCCGAGAATGGAATTCTCATATTCCTCATAGGCCAGCACCAGCCCCATATGGTGGCGGTCTTCCGGCACATGGGCGAGACCACGGCGGCGCAATTCTGCCGGATGCGCATTACCGGTCACATTGACCGGCAGGCTATTCAGCATCACCACACCACTCTCGGCGCGACGAATACCGGCAATGACTTCGATCAGTTCTGACTGGCCGTTACCGGCAACACCGGCAATGCCGACAATCTCACCGGCACGCACATCAAAAGACACCGTGTCCACGACTGTGGTTTTCTGCGCATTGCGCACGACAAGGTTCTTCACCTGTAATACAGGCTCACCGGGTGTCGCAGCCTGCTTGTTCACGCGCAGCAAAACACGGCGGCCAACCATCAGTTCGGCCAGTTCTTCCACGCTTGCTTCAGCGGTTTTGCGGGTGGCAACCATCGTGCCCTGCCGCATCACAGAAACATTATCCGTCACTGCCATAATCTCGCGCAGCTTATGGGTAATCAGAACAATGGTTTTGCCCTGATCTTTCAGCTGCCGCAAAATACGGAACAGATGGTCAGCCTCTGATGGTGTCAGCACACCGGTCGGTTCATCAAGGATCAGAATTTCCGCGCCGCGATACAGCGCCTTCAGAATTTCCACGCGCTGCTGCAGACCAACAGGCAGATCTTCAACCACCGCATCAGGATCAACATCCAGCGCATATTCTTTTTCGAGCGCTTTCAGCTGCTCGCGCGCTTTTGCAATACCGGCGGATAATAAAGGCGCACCTTCCGCACCCAGCATCACATTTTCAAGCACTGTAAAATTATCAACCAGCATAAAGTGCTGATGCACCATACCGATGCCCGCAGCGATTGCCGCATCCGGATTGGATATATGCACCTGCCGGTCATTTACTTTGATCGTGCCTTTATCCGGCTGATAGAAACCGTAGATAATCGACATCAAAGTCGATTTTCCGGCGCCGTTTTCGCCGATAATCCCGTGGATGGTTCCCTTTTCGATCCGCAGATCAATAGCACGGTTTGCGTGCACAGCGCCGAAACGCTTATCAATTCCTGTCAGTTCAAGTGCAGGCTGCGCCATTATCCCATCCGTTAATCATCGACATCGCATTGCCGGAGCATTTTTATCAAATAACATATCGCGAACATCAAATGAAAACATCTGACATGTTCTGCTTTAACTGATTCCGCCACGCAGTTAACAATATATGCTATTGCATAAAGCTGTGTGTAAACCACCACAAAGCCGCATTTCACCCCTCATAATAGCGTGAAATATCACTTCCGTGCACTATATGAATACAAAACACCCTCTGATCTGTCAGGAAACCACCCATGTCTGAAAATCTGTCCGACCGGCTTACAGAGCTGGAAATTCGCAATGCGGAACAGGAAAAGACAATTGAAGACCTGTCCGGTGAGATTGCCGAGCAATGGAAACTGATTACCGCGCTGAACAAAAAGCTCAGCGCGCTGACTGATCGTTTTTTAGAGCTGGAAGAACAAACAGCGCCGGAAGTCTCCGTGACCAAACCGCCCCACTGGTAAGACACAAAGAAATTTCAAATGGAAAAGGGCAGTGTCACCACTGCCCTTTTCTATGAATAGCCCTACCGGATTAGTAAGGGCACTTATTGTCTGTGGTGTAGTCATGCACCTTGATTTTACCGGAGATGATGTCGGCTTTTGCAGCTTCAACCGCAGCCTTCATTTCAGGTGTAATCAGCTTGGCGTTGTTTTCGTCCATCGCATAACTCACACCATCATCTTTCAGACCCATCTGAACGATACCGGCTGTGAATTTATCAGCGGCAACATCTTCAAAAGCCTTATAAACGGCAGTATCAACGCCCTTAACCATCGAGGTCAGAACATGACCCGGATGCAGACCGTTCTGGTTGGAGTCAACGCCAATGCCGAGCTTGCCCGCATCAGCCGCAGCCTGCAACACGCCGATACCGGTGCCACCGGCAGCATGATAAATCACGTCAGACCCCTGATCGATCTGAGCCTTGGTGATTTCGCTGCCTTTAGCCGGATCATTCCACGCGGCAGGTGTATCGCCGGTCCAGTTATTCAGAACTTTTGTGCCTTCTTTACCGGCTTTTGCACCACCGGCATAACCGCAATAGAAACGACGGATCAGCGGCACATCCATACCACCGACAAAGCTTACAGTGCCGGTTTTAGAAGCCATCGCTGCCAGCATACCAACCAGATAGCCGCCTTCTTCTTCTTTAAACACAACGGAGCGCACATTCGGCGCTTCCACAACAGCATCAATGATTACGAATTTCGTATCCGGAAATTCCTTTGCAACTTTCTCAATTGCGGAAACAGCTGAGAAACCGGCAATCACAACCGGCGAGTTGCCATCCTGTGCAAATTTACGCAGAGCCTGTTCACGCTGCGCATCGTTCTGAATTTCAAATTCACGATAATTAGTACCGTGATCTGCTTTATATTTGGCAGCGCCATTATAAGCGGCTTCATTGAAAGACTTGTCAAATTTTCCGCCAAAGTCATAAACAACAGCCGGCTTCAGTTCTGCCGAATAAGCTGCTGAAACACTCAGGGTCGCGGCCAACAGGCCCATAACGATACGCTTCATTACCACTCACCTCCGATAGCGCAGTAATTCTGCGCGAGAAAATATCCACCCGTGTTCGGTAAATTATTCTGTTTTTTACCGCCCGCTCAGATTTTAATAATCGGCAATCTGGCACGGTCCGGAACTTTTTTCATCTTAAATTTATGCGCTTACACATATTTCATTGCCGGAACACACCGCGCCGCCCTTAAATCACGCAGGAAACGCCTGTCCCGCGCAAGCCGCAATAACCCTGAGGGTTTTTCGCCAGATATTGCTGATGATAGCCTTCGGCATAATAAAAATCAGAAGCAGGCAGAATTTCCGTCGTAATTGCGCCAAGACCACGGGCGGTCAGTGCCTGTTGGTAAGCTGCTTTACTCGCTTCAGCAGTCTTCAGATCTTCATCCGAATAAACATAAATCCCTGAGCGATATGTTGTGCCTATATCATTGCCCTGCCGCATACCCTGCGTCGGGTCATGTTCTTCCCAGAAAATCTGCAAAAGCTGCGCCAGCGTCACCTCGGCCGGATCATAGACCACCTGCACCACTTCATTATGTCCTGTCAGGCCCGTACAGGTTTCCTCATAGGTCGGGTTCGGCGTCAGACCGCCGCTATAACCGGCAGCGGTGACATAAACACCGGGCACCTGCCAGAACAAACGCTCCACGCCCCAGAAACAGCCCATACCGAACAGAATTTTCTTCATATTATGCGGCCATGGCCCGTGCAGAGGAAGTCCGGAAACAAAATGGTCTTCGGAAGTCGCAATCGCCTCAGTACGACCGGCAAGCGCCTCGTTACTGGTCGGCATACGCAACTTGTGTTCGGGATATTGTCTGAACATCATCATAGTCCCTGTCTGATGCATTTCCGGTTTAAACAGCAATAACGGAAATGCTGCATACTTGTTAGTTTTAACGGCAGGCAGCCGGAACAGGCTTACACATATCTGTACTCTTAACGTGCATAAGATTTACGCCCAATCGTTCCGACAGCAAAACACACTATACTCAGCACTAAAAATAAGAACCATCCGGGCATATTCAACACCGGAACCATCCAGTTGTCCCAAAAGCCGTTCCAGAAGACCTGCCGTATAAAACCGGCAAAAGCAGCCAAATATTCAGGCAGATAGTCCTGCAAACTCTGCAGAAATGGCGTCACAACCAAACGAAGCTGCGCAATTGATCGCGCAATATCAAAAACAGCAAATAACAAGCTGACACCCAACGACCAGAGCGCCAGAAAATTAAAAAATACACGCATAATAACCCATATCCGTCTTCTGAAATTCAGAACTCAAAAAACAACTCTGAATTTCATTCTATCACAAGGAGCTTTCCTGACAGACAGGCTATTAAATTTTTCTAATATAAAATTATAATTCACGGAAAAGTCTGTAACTTCCCTCCGCCGTTGAACAAAAACATTTGTCCTTTCGGACATAAGATTCGACCAGTTTCGTCACGAATTTCAGCAAGATCAGTCAAAAATGGGTCAAATCATACTCTGGCGGCGCGAAAATCGACGATATTTTCCACAGAACCTCAAAAATATTAAAATCAATAAATTCAATAAGTTAAATAAATAAAGCATCCGATTTTTCATATAATTTCACTGTTTTCTGCCTGTAAAATCAAATGAATTCAGTGAAACACGAAATAATGGTTGAACATCCGTCTTTTATAGCTATATTCCGCGCCGAAACGGTCGTTTAACAGCTGACCACTGTTTGAAGATACGCCGTTGTGATTGATATCACTTATAAATATCAGTCTTGAGTGGAGAGGTGGCCGAGTGGTTGAAGGCGCACGCCTGGAAAGTGTGTATACGGGGAACCGTATCGCGGGTTCGAATCCCGCTCTCTCCGCCATTTTGCTAATATAAGCCATTGAAATCATTGATTTTCCTCATGTTCCATAATATTATGGTACAAAAGGTGGTACAAAATCATTGAAAAAATACTCCCCTGACATCCCGCATTTGTACGTCCGACGAAAGACTTTCGTCTTTCGTCTTGTCATACCTGTACATCTGCGCAGCCTTGCAGGGAAATCAGAATTCAAAGCTTCACTGAAAACCAAAGACCTTTCAGTTGCCATGAAGCAATATGGCGAAGTCGAACCATATTATCAAAGCCTTATGGAAAAACTTCGCAATGGTGAAGACCTGACCAACTATTCAGAGCTAAGCTACGAAGAACTTATGCGTATAGCACAAGTCACCGGACGAATTTACAAACCGCTTGATCAGCTTATACAAAATCCAGCACAATTAATACAGACCCACAGCGAATGGACAAAAGCAGGCAAACCGAAAGGGCGCGAATTTTCAAGCTACTTTGGCACAGCCGAAGCTACCATGAAGCTGTCCAACCTAGTCGCATTCTACGAAGATGATCAGGTGCATGTGCTGAGTTCTTTAAATGACAGAGAAAGATCGAAAAAACTAACCCCATTGAAGAATGCCGTTACGCAGTTAATGTCCTTCTTAGAAAAAGATATCGATCTGCCCTCCTTAGATCGTCAACAGGCACGAAATTTCCACAGACACTTAAAGAACAAGATTGCAACGCAAGAAATTAAAGCAAACACCGCTAGTAAGTATATTACACACTTACGCGTCCTTATCAAAACCTACAAAAACGCACATGATGACGAAACAGAAACTGTCTTTGATGGACTAAACTTCAAAGCACAAGAGAATGCGCGACCTCCGTTTACAATCGACTTCTTAAACGAACGCTGGTTCAAAAAGGATGCATTCACACAATTAAACCCGTGTGCAAAGGCACTTCTTTTTGCTGTGATAGACACGGGTTGTTCATTTAAAGAACTCTGTGGCCTCGATCCAGAAAAAGATATCCGCCTCAACGTCGCTATTCCACACATTATCATTCAGGGAAATGAACATCGGCAGTTAAAGACTACACATCGCAAACGTACTATCCCGCTTACAGGGTATTCCTTGCAGGCCTTTAAGACTTTCCCAATGGGTTTCACACAGTACGCGACAGACAATGGCCCATCAAATGCATCAGGCCTGATAAATAAGTATATGCAGAACAATGGGCTTTTAGAAACCGATAAACACTCCGTCTACAGTCTACGCCACACGTTTAAAGACCGCTTGAGAAAGCACGGCATCCCTGAAGAACTACAGCACGACTTAATGGGACATAAAGATCAAGGAATGGGTTCCCATTACGGAAATGGTTATCCGCTAGAAGAAACCGTGACATATTTACAACGAATGAGTGCCGATTGGAAATATCTCTCTTTGAATGATAAAGAAAATCGACTTCCTAGATAAATACTTTTGTTAGCAGGCTCTGCAGGTCATTCACCCTCATCGCACAACCATTCGTGATGAAGACCAACATCAGGACTGCATAACAGAAGGGACATCGATGCATTGATCAATGCATGATAAATACAAACACATTGACCTTGATAACTATAAAGCATGCCTGCAAGAAGTCGGGGATATGCTCAGAAAAAATAATGATCATAACGGTTTTCGAAAAATCACTGCTGAATGGAACGCAGTCAAAGCCTATGAAAACTCGATGATTGCACCATGGGATTAATACGCTTCCCGTAATTCATGCGTATTCGTTGCCTGATAATACCTTCCGAAGGCAACACACAGCAAACCACTCTCACCGATAAATACCAGACAGAGGAACTTTGTCTCTGCAGCATGATCACATGTGATTTCTGGTCGGTGCAGCACGATAAATACAACGTAGATGTTCGGCAGAAGTACTTGATTTCTTCCTGTATACTTGCCTCGTCACACAATAAAGTTCTCTTTGTCGTTCATAACAGAACAGAAAAGCAAGAGACTAATATCATCATAGCCCAATGCGTCCTGATAAATCAGAGTCACATCATTCATTACTTCTGCAAATAATTCAGATCAATGTATGAGCGGCACAAGCTATTTCCAATAGCAAGTATCGAAGGCAAAAATGCATCGAGAACGTGGAAACAGATTTCATTTTCATTCAACAGTTCAAGGATTTCCTTGCACTGATGGTAAACTATTATGAGAAACAATATGAGAAAAGAATTTTTACATGAAGAATTAGTAACGCACATTCCGAACTTGATGAATGCATACGGACGATTTCAGTACCATTCAGAACCAGACAAAATATGGTCACTGGGGAATGAAATTGATCACCAAAAACACGTTTACGAACTCACCGCATACTTTAACAACACTGATAGAAGAACGACTGAATTACAGTTCGGTCTGGATAAGATGTGCTGTGACTTTCACAGCCATTTAAGTCGCTCACTACTGGGAAACAACTGGACTATTACTAAGAACCTTCATAAGCAGCCAATGCTGGTATGTTTCTTTGACCACGAAGGTACAAGACAACGTCAAACCCTAGCACGCAGCGTATACCCACATATTCATGGCCTGTTGCTCATTCATGATACCACCTTCGAAAAGTTCATAGATATTACAGAAAAACGACCCAACGAACGAAGGTACTTACTGCAAAAGCCATGGGCTTTCAAAGAAGTGTCATTCAAACCGACGTTCAACGGCGTCGAAGGAATGAAGGAGTTTGTAAGTTACGCGTTGAAGTTTGACAAAACCAGTGCGAAATCTGGCAACAACCTGTTCCCATGGGATATCTATCCAAAATCCAACAAGAAATGGAACTCCGCTCTGAACGAAATTCCAGAGGACGAACTGAGATATTATAGCAGTGCACTGAAGCGATACCGGAATTAATAATCAACAGACATCATCGCGCAACCATAGCAACGAATAAATACTCAGTGGGATATAATTGCAAAATACAAGATTTCCGATATTTATGGGGCATTAACAAGGACTCGGTGCAATTCCGAGTGGCTCTTCTGGCCGCCTATCCGCCAGACAACACTGCAACGGCATTCTTAAAAGCCAAATTTTCAGTTCGTTGCATCAGTGTGTAAAATTCCCAATGCTAAGATTAAAAGAATACCGCAGTCAGTGGTTTTCAAACATTCGTGGCGATATCTTATCGGGTATCGTTGTTGCTCTCGCTCTTATTCCTGAAGCGATAGGGTTTTCTGTTATTGCAGGCGTGGACCCCAAAGTTGGTTTGTATGCTTCATTTGCAATTGCATGTGTGGCAGCTTTTACCGGTGGTCGCCCTGCAATGATTTCAGCGGCTACAGCGGCCACAGCTGTCGTCATGGTATCACTCGTTAAAGAACATGGTCTGCAATATCTTTTCGCAGCCACAATCTTAATGGGTATTCTTCAGATACTTGCCGGAGCATTAAAGTTGGCGCGGGTAATGCGTTTTGTTTCCCGTTCCGTCATTACCGGCTTTGTAAATGCACTGGCCATTTTGATCTTTATGGCTCAGCTACCGGAACTGATCGATGTTCCGACACAAACCTACTGGATGATTGCAGCCGGACTGGGGATAATCTATCTTTTCCCTTATCTGACCAAAGCAATCCCCTCGCCATTAATCGCAATTGTCGTACTGACGGTCATTGCATGGTCAACTGGTATGGAGTTACGGACAGTCGGTGATTTAGGGGAACTCCCTTCAGCATTTCCGATTTTCGCGTTGCCACAAGTACCCCTCACCTTCGAAACTCTGCAGATCATATTCCCATATTCCGTAACACTGGCAGCTGTTGGCTTGCTTGAATCATTGCTGACAGCTCAAATTGTTGATGACATGACTGATACGCCCAGCAATAAAAATCAGGAATGCTACGGACAAGGAACAAGCAATATAGCTTCTGCACTTATCGGCGGAATGGGTGGCTGTGCCATGATTGGCCAGTCCGTGATCAATGTGTCGTCAGGCGGTCGCGGCAGACTCTCAACATTTGTAGCAGGCGCGTTTCTTCTTTTCCTGATTGTTGTGCTTAACGATCTTGTCAAAATCATTCCAATGGCAGCACTTGTTGCAGTAATGATTATGGTTTCAATCGGAACATTCTCTTGGCGCTCTGTGCTTGATCTGAGACGCAATCCACTGCCTTCTTCAGTCGTCATGCTTGCAACAGTGGTAACAGTCGTAACAACACATGATTTGGCAAAAGGCGTCATCGTCGGAGTGCTTTTATCAGGCATATTCTTCGCCGGAAAAGTGGCTAAACTTTTTACTGTTTCCAAACAAAACGACGAGAGCATAAACACACTCACCTATAGGGTTGAAGGGCAGATTTTCTTCGCTTCAGCTGAGAGCTTTATCCATTCTTTCGATTTCAGCAGCACACATGCCCATATTATGATTGATGTCAGCCGAGCGCATTTGTGGGACATAACTGCTGTTGGAGCTCTTGATAAAGTCGTTTTAAAGCTTCGATCTTCCGGAGCACAGGTCGAAGTACGCGGTTTTAACCGTGCAAGCGCAGATATGATCGACAAGTTTGCTCTGCACGACAAAGCAGAACGACAAGCCTCCAGTAATTCGCTTCATTAAAAACAATGCTGGCATAGTTGAAAACTATGCCAGCATTCCCCCCTCAGGTTGCCCCCCATAATAATATTTATCATTTGTGTTGACATAGTCCATATATCCATTATTCTGGATATATGGAAAATGAAACAGCAATCACGGCACTCGCGGCCTTAGCACAGACCACACGACTGGAAACTTTCCGGCTATTGGTCAAACACGAACCGAACGGTTTACCGGCAGGCGAACTGGCACGTGTATTGGATGTACCCCAGAATACAATGTCAGCCCATCTTGCCACATTATCACGAGCAGGATTGATCAAAGGAGAACGTCAGAGCCGGTCGATCATTTACCGTGCTGATCTTGATGTATTTCGGGAACTGACGCTTTTCATGATCAAGGATTGTTGTGGAGGCAATGCCGCGCTTTGCAAGCCTCTAATTGTAAACCTTGCGCAATGCACTGATGACAAAACAAAAAATCCAGAAACAATGATCAATTAACTTTAGCTATCAACTAGACGGACACATGTGATGACTGACAAGGTCTATAACGTGCTCTTTTTGTGCACGGGCAATTCCGCTCGTTCAATTTTAGGCGAAGCCATACTTAACATGGACGGAGAAGGTCGGTTTCGTGCCTTTTCTGCTGGTAGCAAACCCAAAGGCGAAGTTCATCCACTCGCGATAAAAGAACTTCAGGCTATGGGTCTTCCCACTAATCATCTCACATCAAAAAGCTGGGATGTATTTGCCGGTTCAGATGCGCCGAAAATGGATTTCATTTTTACCGTGTGTGATAGTGCTGCAGGAGAGTCTTGTCCTGTATGGATCGGCCATCCAATGACTGCGCACTGGGGCATTGAAGACCCAGCGGCAGTTGAAGGCAGCGAAACCGAAAAGCAACGTGCTTTTGCTCTTGCAGCGCGTTTTATGAAGAACCGAATATCAGCGTTCCTCAATCTTCCACTAGGTTCAATTGATCGCATGTCAATACAAAACCAGCTGAACCAAATTGGTTTGATGGAAGGTAATATTGGCACACCAAGGAAGCTATAATGTCTGTCTTTGAACGATATCTGACACTCTGGGTTGCCCTATGTATCATCATCGGGATTGCCTTAGGGCATTTGTTTCCTGCAGCCTTCCATATGGTCGGCGCAGCAGAAATCGCTAAGGTCAATATACCTGTTGCCATACTGATCTGGCTGATGATCATTCCCATGCTGCTTAAAATCGACTTCTCAGCGATGCGTCAGGTCGGCCAGCATTGGCGTGGCATCAGCGTGACACTCTTCGTCAACTGGGCGGTTAAACCCTTCTCTATGGCCTTGCTGGGCTGGCTGTTCATCGGTTGGCTGTTCAGACCATATCTCCCGCAAGATCAAATTGACTCTTACATAGCAGGCCTGATTATTCTTGCCGCAGCACCATGCACCGCAATGGTTTTTGTCTGGTCGAACCTGATTAAGGGTGAACCCCATTTCACGCTATCTCAGGTGGCACTGAATGACGCAATCATGGTCATTGCCTTTGCCCCGATTGTCGGCCTGCTTTTAGGATTATCAGCGATCACAGTGCCGTGGAATACACTGATTTTCTCAGTGGTTTTGTACATCATCTTTCCCGTCATCATCGCACAACTGATACGGCGCAGCCTGCTTTCCAAGAATGATGGACAGTCCCTAAACAAGCTGCTGAAGGCATTACAGCCATTATCGCTGGTCGCACTTCTTGCCACACTTGTTTTGCTCTTTGGTTTTCAGGGAGAACAGATCATCGCCCAGCCACTGATCATCGCCATGCTTGCTGTACCGATCCTGATCCAAGTCTATTTCAACTCCGGTCTGGCCTATATCCTGAACCGGATGTCGGGCGAACAACATTGTATTGCAGGCCCGTCTGCCATGATCGGCGCTTCAAACTTCTTCGAATTAGCCGTGGCCGCAGCGATCAGTCTTTTCGGCTTCAGTTCCGGTGCCGCGCTTGCAACAGTTGTCGGCGTCTTGGTGGAAGTCCCCGTTATGCTCTCCGTTGTCTGGATCGTGAACCGGTCTAAAGGCTGGTACGAACAAGGCAAAAATCAAACTAAAACAGGTGATATCTGATGTCCGTTATAATCTATCACAACCCTCAATGCGGAACTTCACGCAACACACTCGCCATGATCCGCGCCAGCGGTGAAGAACCTGCCATCATTGAATATCTGCAAACACCGCTATCCAAAGAGCAATTGTCAGAACTTGTTGATGCCATGAAAATATCAGTACGAGATTTGCTGCGAGAAAAAGGCACGCCTTTTGCTGAACTCGATTTATCCAATACGAAATGGTCAGACGATCAGTTACTGGATTTCATTGTGCAACATCCGATCCTGATGAACAGACCGGTTGTAGCGACACCTCATGGCACAGCCCTTTGTCGCCCGTCAGAACGTGTTCTTGATCTTCTGGAAAACCCCGCTGTCAACTTTACCAAAGAAGACGGGGAACAGATCACTTATGAACGGAAGGACAGATAATCGTGACACTGCCCAATCTTGACCTGCGGGCGTTTTGCTCACCCGATTACGATAAGCTCCAAACGCCTTTACTGACACATAAACCGCGCATCCTGCTTCTATACGGGTCGCTAAGAGAACGTTCTTACAGCCGCTTCTTAACGCTTGAAGCACAGCGCCTGTTAGAATTTATGGGGGCTGAAACACGAATATATCATGCCGACGGCCTACCATTGCCAGATGACAGCACTGCTGATCACAGCAAGGTTCAGGAGCTACGTGAAGCAATGGTGTGGTCAGAAGGGCAAGTCTGGACCAGCCCTGAACGCCACGGCGCAATGAGTGCCGTCATGAAATCACAAATTGACTGGATACCTTTAGCGGGCGGTTCTGTACGCCCGACGCAAGGTCGCACACTGGCGCTGATGCAGGTTTCCGGCGGCTCTCAGTCTTTCAACGCTTTGAATCAAATGCGTGTGCTAGGTCGATGGATGCGCATGATTACAATCCCCAACCAATCATCTGTCGCCAAAGCATGGCAGGAGTTTGATGAAGCCGGACATATGAAGCCCTCTTCATTCTACGAAAGGGTCGTTGATGTGATGGAAGAACTTATCAAGTTCACCATCCTGACACGGGGCATTTCTGACCACCTGACCGACCGTTACAGTGAACGGAAAGAAGCCGCAGAGAAACTGGAAACCCGTGTTTCGTTGAAATCCATATGACCGACCAGCGCCTTCCTGTTTATGCAATCCTGAGCCTTGGCCTTACACAAATCATCGGCTACGGCACACTTTACTATTCATTCAGTGTGCTGGCTCCGTCCATTGCGGGTGGCTTTCAGGCGACAACGGAATGGGTCTATGGAATATTATCCATAGCACTGCTAGCAGGTGGTGTGCTGGCACCGTGGCTGGGCAAACTCATTGACCGCTTAGGTGCTGCACAAATTATGACAGTCGGCTCTGCTTTTGCAGCGCTTGCTCTCATCCTTTGCGCAACATCCCCCAATTCGCTGGCGTTCATTGTAACGCTTACAATTGTGGAGATTGCTGCCAATCTCGTACAATACGGAGCCGCCTTTGCACTGCTTGTGCAGATCAAACCAATGGTTGCTCAGCGCAGCATTGTCTATCTGACACTGATAGCCGGTTTTGCATCCACCATCTTCTGGCCACTCACATCATTGCTTCTGCAATGGCTGACATGGCAGCAAATCTATCTGGTCTTTGCCGGTCTGCATCTGGTGGTATGCCTCCCGCTGCATTATTCCCTGACACGCACCAGTAAAACAACTCATGACCAACGTAAGAATGATGACAAAGAAATAGCTTCTGTAGCCGGTGCATTGCCTCAGGCATCAAGACGTATGGGCTTCACAGTACTTCTGGCAGCATTTTCCTTACAGGCATTGATATCCTCTGCAATCCTTGTCCATATGATCCCGCTACTGTCGGTACTGGGATTAGCAAAGTCAGCAGCCTTTATTGGCGCTGTGTTCGGACCATCGCAAGTTGCCAGCCGCATGATCAATATGATGGCGGGGAAAACCCTATCCCCCGTAAACTTAGCCATCATCGCAGCCTCATTCATTGCCTTATCCGTTATGATATTGATGATCGGTGCACCCTATATCCCTGCGGCGATATTATTCGCCTGCCTGTTTGGTTTCGGGAATGGTCTGTTCAGCATTATAAGCGGCTCACTTCCATTATTCTTATTTGGAAGTACCGGATATGGTGCGATGCAGGGAAAACTGATGTCTGCGAGATTGGTGCTATCCGCCATCGCACCCTTTGCAATGGCCTTCGCGTTGAAGAATACAAGTGTTTACATCACTCTGGCGATAATCATCGTCGTATCGATTGCGGGAGGCGGTCTGTACTTCATAATAAAGCAAGACTTACAGAGCAGAGCTTTGAATTGAGCCTATTACGCACTTAGTCTGTAAGCTAGGCCACATAGCATAGCACATTTCCAATTATTTATATTTTCGCCCCGCCTTCATTGGCTGCGGTGGCAGTGCGTCTTTATCAGGAACTTCAAAAAGCTCACTGACTGTCACTTGCAGTGCATCAGCCAATGCTTCCAGTGTCGAAATCGTGACGTTCTCTGTACCCCGTTCGACCCTCCCTACATATGACCTGTCAACATTTGACTCCAAAGCTAACCGCTCCTGAGAGAAGCCTTTAGCCACGCGAAGTTTCCGTAAATTCCAACCGATAATCTGTCTTGCGTTCATAGAACGATTAACAGTATAGACGGCTTGACAATCGACGGACTGCTGGGCACATATTAATTTTCAGCACACGTTAGTGAATCCAATGGATTCACATAACAATGTCGGGGGCAAATGAAGTGCAGAGCGAAGCGATCAAACGTATCGGGTCAATCAGCCAATCAGCTGCAACCCATCAGAAACATACGCAACACGACTAAGGTCGGAAAACAAAGGTCGCTTCGATGGCATACCCAATTCAAATGATAGAACCAGTTACCCATAGAACAGCAGTTGGTTTCAAAGGAATTTCTTGGACCTGCTTATTCTTTGGTCCATTCCCCGCATTGTTTCGCGGTCACTTTGTTGGTTTCTTAGTCATCCTACTTGCCGTTCTCTGCACCTTAGGCCTTGCAAGCATTGTGTTTATGTTTGTTTACAACAACTGGCATTACAATTGGCTTGTATCAAAAGGTTTTAAACCAGCGGGCGCCGCTATGGGCATGGGAATGATGGCCAATCAGAACATGATCAATGTTCATGTTGCCGAGTCCAAATAATACCTAACCAGACAACTTTCGAACTAAACAACTCAAGCAGGGGCAATAATGAAAATCCTCCTACTCGCAGCAAGTGCACTTTCAGTTTCAACCACATTTGCAGTTGCAGCTGACGCTATTGTAGCACCAATCAATGAACCGGCAGCCATTACGACAGATTCACCTCGTTGGTTTATTGATGCAGGCGTCGGTGGTGCATGGTCAAATGCAAATGCACTCCACTTCATCAACCCAATTGGCACAGCTTTTACTGACAATGTAGTATCAGGCGACCGTATCCACCTGAACGATGTTGATAAAAAAGACAGCTCCGTCGGAGCAGTATTTAGCGTAGGCTATATGCTGGCACCTAACTACTACGTTAAAGGTTCGTATCGTTATTTCGGTCAACACGACTATAGCGGAAATGCGACCTTCGGTGGCGATGACTACGATCAAGACCTTCGCGTTCGCGCACATGGAGTATTCGTAGGCGCAGGTTATATCCATGACCTTACAGACCGTTTTTATGTTGATGCATTCGGTGAAATCGGCGCATCTTTCTTAAAAGCTTCTGCCAAACAGGGCGAAAACCTTTATCCTGACGATTTCGCTTCATTCCCATCTAAGAGCCAGACAAACTTTGCTGGCGGGCTTGGTCTCGGCATTGGTTATAAAGTTACAGAAAACGTAGACTTCACTGTTACAGGTACTTACCACTGGCTCGGCAAAGCTGAAACAAACAAGGCACTTAACGTTCAATATATGAATGACGGGGAAATGCTGAAAGCCAAGAACATTGGTGTCGCAGGTGTTACTGCCGGTATTCGTGTGAAATTCTAATAACTAAAATGGGCAGTTTAACTGCCCATTTTCATATCATGTTTTGGCATGTAAACCTTTCGCATAATCACAAAAGAACATCATGCATAAATTGCTATTGATAAGTGCCGCAACATTCATTGTTTCAAGCAATGCTTTAGCGGCAGATATAGGTGTTACCTTTGAATGGGGCCCAACAAAAAAGTGCTTTGATTCAAAGTCACCGCCAATCAAACTCTCCAATGTTCCACAAGGCACGGCAAAACTCTTGATCAAAATGATAGATCAAAATGCATCGAGTTTTGATCATGGCGGCGGCAGCGTAGCCTTCAAAGGACAGTCACAACTTCCTTATGGCGCCTTTAAATACAAAGGTCCATGCCCGCCATCAGGAACGCACTTCTATAAAATCACAGTAAAAGCTGTTGATGCATCCGGTAAGACTTTAGGCTCTGGTTCGGCAACTCAGCCCTTTGCAAAGAAATAATCTCCCCCTCCCCCTGCATATTACTGGAGGGGGGGGGCATACCCATTGATAATCCATAATAAACATTTACAACAAGACTTGAGTATTATTCTTCAGCCGCGAAAGGGTTGATCTGGAACATCCGGTTGCCTGTATGATGCTATTCCAGCTTTGGCCGCTTTCAAGCATTTTCAATATAGCCTGATTACGGGATTTATTCTCCGGACGCCCTTTATACAGCCCCTGCTCTTTAGCCTTGGCTATTCCCTGCTTCTGCCGTCTACGACGATCTTCATAGTCTTTACGGGCAATGGCCGCGATCATGTCCAGCATCATATTATTAATGGCTTCTGACATACGGGCAGTGAATTCATCTGTACTTGAAACGGCCATTCCCCATGATGTCGGCAAATCAAGAGCAACCACTTTAACCTGTCTGTCACGAATTTCAGACTTCAAACGCTCCCAGTCTTTAGCATTCAAACGACTTAAGCGGTCCACTTGCTCTATCAGCAAAATATCACCTGCCTGACAGTCAGATAACAGACGAAAAAGTTCCGGACGGTTTAGCGATGCGCCACTTTCATTTTCAATATACGTGGCTGCAATCTTCAGACCTTTATCGCTAGCGAACTGAAACAAATCGTCTTTCGCCCTGCTGGCATCTTGTTCTTTCGTCGATGCACGAAGGTAAGCTCTCACAAACATACGAACCACCATAAAGTTCCATTTACATGGTTCTATTATAGGTGGTTCGTTTTAAGTTATCAAATGATGTTTATGGAACCAAGATCAGTATGGTTCGCTTAAGGCATAGTTATAAATAACTCACCTACCTAAAGGATGTGCACGAAGAAACGTCTCAACTTTTGCAACCATAAATGCAGCCGCTTCTCGTTCTTTCCAACCAGAAACTTTGGTTTTTATGAATTTAACATATTTCATAAGCGCCATAATGACACGTACGCGCTGACTGTCCGAATATTTACCAACAAAAATGTTTAAAAATGTAGATAAACTCTCGTGCCAGTGAAATGCCTGACCAGAGCCGTAATGTACTTCATCTTCAGCTTGAACAATCAATAAATCCGCTACTTCAATTGCATTGTTATAAGCCTCAAGCGTATCAATATCTTCATTCACTCCTCTTTCAAGCAAACATACAATTAATTGATTTTGCGCGTGATAAGGAACATATCCACTGCGTCTATTCTTTGCATAACTAATACCTGTTCTTAAATGCTTAATAGCTTCGGAATAATTTCCCAACTGCCTTTCACACATACCAAAGGCGTTCCAAAAAAGATCATCTTTATTTAGTTTTGAGTTAGCAGAAAGCTTTGAGTATAATTTCTGTATGACATCAAGTCTCGATTTATTATCACCAGCTATTACTTTCAAATAATTAAACCTTAACAGATCAACAATAATAAGTTTAATCTCTTGAGACATATATCTGGCAGATGAAAGCTTATTAACTGATATTTCTATAGTCTCTATAAGATCATCAGCATCACAAATTTCTTCAATAGCAAATTTTGCAAAAATACTACCTCTAAAATATTCACCAGTATCTTCAGGGGAAAAGAATATTCTAAAAATATTTTTTACATCATCTACAGAGTCTATTTCATTGAATTTTAAACCTAAACATTGATTAATAACAAATTCATCAATATGATTATTTGTGAACTCTAGATATAAGGATAGTAGAACCCCTTTATATGCACGCGGAGAAATTTCTTTTAAAATGGCCAGTTCTTTTTTATCCGCCCGATAAGTTCTTGAGACTTCATCAAACCAATGAGAATATCTGCGAAATTGGCCTGAAAACCGTGCTTCCCACGCTGAATCAAACGTTCGGCTTTAACTTGATCTGATAACTGGGATAGCTCCCCCCACAGCCCAGCCTGATTAATCAAAGGAACTAAATTTCGGGCATCACTAGGTGTAAGTTCACCAACACGATAATCTACAATATCAAAATTATGAAATATAGTAGACAACTCTTCTTTTCGACTCTCATAAACATTAATACGAGAGGTTACAATAAACGTAACATCATCTGGGGTATACCTAGAAATATTGGTAAAATATCTAGCATATTTGTAAAAATCATCTATGATAATTACTGGTTTTTTATAATTAGATATAATATACGACAATTCATCTAAAAATTCAGCTTGATTTCTTGTAACCCAAAATACCTCTCTATCAATCGATATATCAGAAACCAACGCTTTTAGTGCCGTTGTTTTTCCATGACCAAGCGGTGAAAATAGATATATAAAACTTGCTCCATCACGAATAACTTGTAAAATATTGTTTACAACAGATGGAACAATAATATAGTTTTGACTTTTCTTAACTAAGTCCGATTGCAACAGTTCATTGTTTATTTTACCAAAAATGAACATATCATTTATGTCTTGATAAGTAACCAAACGATCACTTACGCTGTAATCTCTTACATTCTCAAAACAAATAAGACTCCTGGGCTTATCATCAACTGCCTCTTCAAGCACTCGCTTAGAGATTCTTGCAAATCCTTCTTTATCTATCCACAATGGATTTCCAAATTGTTCCTGCATATACTCTAGTTCATCATTTTTTATGGATGAATTTATAAAAAAAAATCTTTTTCTTAATTACTTTTCCACTAAGCATAAGCTTAGCTATCTCTGGATCATATAAAGAATAACCTAAAAATACTATTACATCCGCAGTAGCCATATCATTCTTCAAAAGAACCGACCAAGGGCCATCATATACATTATTTGCGATATTGGAATTATAATCCAATATACAGCTTTCTCTTATATTCTTATAGTCAAATCTATTAATATAACCATGCAGATGCACAATAGATAAATCCGATTTTACAATATTATCGGGGTCATCGCCTTGCGTGTATACATGATGCTTTTTCCGAATCTTATCACAGCTCATTTCAATTGAATTATCATAATTTGTTGTATATATTCTTTTCCAAGGATACTTTATAATATCATCCATATCATCAGAGACTGACGTTACCTTGAATGTATCTGTTATCAACTTAAAATATTGTTCAATTGATTTATCAGCCAACTTAGATGCAGCAATATCTATACGAGAGTAATTAGTATTTAAATTTTTATTCATAATTGCAAGCAGCGGATTTATTGTTGGCAACTCCTGCAAGTTAACATTGATCGAATCGATCGATGCCCCAGCCCCACAAAACAAAATTGCTCTGCCTTTAATCGCTGCACTTAATAGTTCGAAAAGACCTTCTTTGGTCGTAGTCATCCCAGCTCCATTCCAATTTCGCCCAGATTTACAAGAAAATCAATAAATCACTATAGGCATTCTGAATATTAATCAAACAACATAAATAACTTTAGGTCATAATATTATGTAACGGAAAATTATGAGAATGATTACATATGATATTATTGGAGACATCCATGGGAACAGCGAAAAGCTTCATAAGCTATTGAATAAATTAGGGTACACTAAAAGTCGAAACTCTAGTGGGTACACGCATTCTGAAAGAAAAGTTATTTTCCTTGGCGATTTCATTGATCGTGGACCACAGCAACTTGATACTGTCCTGACAGCCAAAGCTATGATTGAAAGCGGCTCCGCATTAGCGGTAATGGGCAATCATGAATACAATGCCATTTGTTATGCGACACCAAATCCACATCAACCCAACGACTATCTACGCCCCCATTCAGGGAACACTGGAAAAAAGAACTTCCAGCAACACGCTGCATTCCTGAATGGGGTGCAACATGATTCCGTTCTCTACAATGAGCTTATTTCGTTCTTCAAGACACTCCCCCTCTGGCTGGAGATTGATGACATCCGCGTCGTTCATGCCTGCTGGAATATGCAAAAACAAAAACAACTGAAACCGTACTTAACCAACGACAACTGTTTGACTGATGCGGGGATCATTGAAAGCGCCAAAGAAGGCAGTGCAGCCTTTGAAGCAACCGAACTACTATTGAAAGGCTTGGAACTCCCTCTTCCCAACGGCCTTAAGTTTCAAGATGCAGATGGTCATGAACGCCAATCTGTGCGCGTAAAATGGTGGGACAACACCGCTAATGATTATGCATCCCTTGCACTTTTGCCGGAAGCCATAACCCAGACCCTGCCAAGGGATACAATCCCAAATCTTGATGCTTATCGCTACAATGAAGATTCCATGCTCTTCATTGGTCACTACTGGTTAACAGGCAAACCGAAGCCATTAACTTCCAACGTCATTTGCGTCGATTACAGTGCAGGTAAAGGCGGTGATCTTGTTGCTTATCGCCATGATATCGGGCAACCTTATTCAATCAATAACTTTATAACATCATCTAGTTATTAGAGACTAAGCCATGCAACAAAGCATTGATATTGAAGGCATTACTTATGTTATTCAATATCGTGATAATGCATTTATATTTTACATTGATGTCGAAAGTTCTAAATGGCACAGGCGTGTTCTTGCTGATTATTACAGCTCTATGGATTTCAGATTTGGTGAAAGCCCGCCATCTCGATTATTTGGCAAAACACCTGCATCACACATATTCAGGATCAGAACCTTTTGTTCGACATTTCATCGAAATGGCTCTGAAGGCGTATCAGCCTTATTACTTTTCATATACCGCAAATGAAGATTACAAAATCAGGATTCAGAGCCTGACCTGAAAAGGCATGAGTGGTTTCAGTAGGTTATGATTCAATCGGATTTCTGATATACGATGGAGATAACGATGTCCTAGACTGAAACCACTTGCCCTCATTTGATCTGGGTTCTTCAGTTTTTCAATGGGCCAGCAGGCTTCTTATTATCCTGTTTAACTTTTCCATTCAGCTTATCATTTGTGCGCAGACCACCATGCTTAGCGCATATTTTTGCCGCTTGAGATTCACTAAGTTGAGAAGTACCATCTCCAACTACGAATTGATGCCCATCCTTACACTGCCCCGACCATTTTTTGGTGTCGCTGTCATATATGATTTTATAAGCATTAGCTGGAACAACTGAAGCTGCAACAATAAATGCAACAAAAGCAATTTTTATATTCTTACTATACATAATAAACATCTCCCATTTAATTTAACCATAAATATAGTATTATAACTAATCTGAACGACAAATGAATAACATTTTTCAGAGCCTGACATGAAAAGGCTTGTGTGATTTCAGTAGGTTATAATTCAATCGGATTTCTAATATACGATGGAAATCACGATGTACTAAACTGGAACCACTCGACCTGATTATCAACGACAGAGTTCGCGTTACGTAAGTGATATGACCGCAAAAGAATGGGCATTGATTACCCCCATCACGCCCGCTTGCCGACATCTTGACCGTTCACGTACCACTGAATTGCATGAGGTTGTGAATGCTTAGTTTTATATCGCATCAACTGGTTGTAAGCTGCGTATGCTGGCCAAGAATTTGCCACCTTATTCAACCGTCCAAGTACATCTCTATGAATGGCGCGTTGCAGGGCTGTGGACACTATCGGCAATACGCTTGTGATGACCGCATGTGAGCAGGCGAATAAACAACCCAGCCCAACGGCTAGTGCAATCGATAGTCAGTCGATCAAAACCACGGAAAGTGGCGGAATACGTGGATTTGATGCGGGTAAGAAGATCGTTGGGAGCAAGCGACACATTGTGCTTGATATACTCCGCTTGAAGTTTGGCCTCGTGATCCACTCGGCTGGCATTCAGGACAGAAACGGTGCGCCAGATGTCTTGAAATCCATCTTCAAGCGCTGGCCGTGGTTACGGTATATCTTTGCTAACGGCGGATACGCTGGGCCTAAGTTCAAAGGCAGACTGGAAAAGGTCGGTAAATTCACAATGGGGATCATCAAGCGATCAGATCAAGCACTAGGCTTTGAACTCCTATCACGCAGATGGGTTGTCGAACACACCTTTGCATGATTGAGACGATGCCGAAGATTGGCAAAAGACTTCGAGATAACCATCGCTTCTACCGAGGCGCAGCTTTACATCACCAACATTCCTTTTCTAACACGGCGCATCGCAAGAGATTGATATCATTGCCATCCTTATGAGGCAGGCTCTGATACCGTGGTAGCAACTTACATCAGCGATCAATATGGTTACTTCTATGGACGTGTCGGGGCTTGGCTTCACTTTTACAGACAGATCAGCAAGGAGAATAAGAATGATAGTTGAAACAGCGAAAGCGATTGCGCGAAAGTACCATCAAGGGCAGGCTGATAAAGCACGCGTTGATTATTTTTCAGGGCACTTAACCGCTGTCGCATCGCAGTTTCACGACAACGAACTAGCGAAAGCAATCGCTTATCTCCATGATATCATAGAAGACTGCGATATAGCACCAAAGCAACTTGAATCCGAATTAATGGCAGGCGGAATTACTGAACAGAAAGCTTCGACCATTTCACGCGTTGTGCAGCTCTTAACGAAGCCAGATGTCGACTACTTTGCATACCTTGAAACGGTCAAAGCTGACCCATTAGCGAAAGTCGTTAAACTTGCGGACCTGACCCACAATATGGATCGATCCCGCCTGAATTCAGTATCTGAAAAAGATGAAATGCGCCTTGCGAAATATGCAAAGGCTTATGCTTTTTTGACTGACAGACATAACAATCCACAGCCAACACCGTAAGACAAACCTTCTACTTCAAAAAATCCATCACAATTATGGTACAAAAAATGGTACAAAATTCATTTTTTGAATTTTTCATATATCTATAAAAATCAATATGTTAATAGATTCAAAAACGAAAACAGAATCCCGCTCTCTCCGCCAGAACCATTTTGATGGTATTTCTCAGATAAAAATCCACGAGCTAAGTATTGCTGTTTACATCAATCATCTAGTGCGTTGATCCCGATATTTAGGCACCTTATGCTTTCATCATCAAGATGATTAACCGGCCAAAAAACTGGTATATGTAAGGCAATGATCGAACCAAGGCAGGTCAATCTCTGATGTCCGTTACAATTTATCATAACCCTGCATGCGGTACTTCACGCAATACACTCGCCATGATCCGCGCCAGTGGTGAAGAGCCTGTCATCATTGAATATTTGCAAACGCCACCTTCCAAAGAACAACTGTCAGAGCTTCTGGCAACCATGAAAATCCCGGTGCGTGATTTATTGAGGGAAAAAGGAACACCTTTTGCGGAGCTGGATCTGGAAAATCCCAAATGGTCTGACGATCAGTTGTTCGATTTCATTGTGCAGCATCCCATCCTGATGAACAGACCGATTGTCGTGTCACCACGTGGCGCTGCGCTTTGTCGTCCGTCAGAGCTTGTTCTCGATCTTCTGGAAAATCCGGTTGCCAGTTTCACCAAAGAAGACGGCGAACAAATTACTCATGTCATTTCTCAATTGTGACCTGCAGACATAAAAAGGCGGCCGGAAAACCGGCCACCTCATGCACTGCATATCGATAATAATTATTCGAAATCTTTATCGCTATAGAGCTTTGTTTTCTTCACTTCTTCAATGTTTTTCACACCACCCAGCATCATATTGATGGTCAGTTCTTTATTCAGCTGCTGGATAACGGAGTTGACACCTTCCGAGCCGCCGAGATTAAGACCATAGAGGATCGGACGGCCAACAGCGACCACATCCGCACCGCTTGCCAGTGCCTTAAACACATGTGAACCGCGACGCACACCACTGTCGAAAACAATCGGAACGCGTTTATTCACGACTTTGGCAATCGAAGGCAGAACATCAAAAGAAGCAGGACCACTGTCGAGCTGACGGCCACCGTGGTTGGAAACCCAGATACTGTCTGCACCGGCTTTAATCACCACGTCAGCATCTTCCGGCGACTGAATACCTTTCACAATCACCGGCAGACCGGTCATGTCTTTTACATATTTAATATCGGCTGGTGTGAATGCCTGTTTGGCCTGTGCATAGATTTCACTGATGCCTGCACCTTTACCGGTTTTGGAACCATCGTCATTCTGCTTGGCAAACAGTTCCAGATTGGCAAAGCCCAGCGGGAACTGGAAGTTATTCTTGATATCGTCTTCACGATAACCGCCGACCGGTGAGTCAACGGTCAGAATAATCGCCTTGGCACCGCTATCCTTGGCACGTTTCAGAGTAAACTCATTAAACGCTTCATTCTTGCTCATATAGAGCTGGAAGAAGAACGGATTACCGTCGGATACCGCAGCCACTTCTTCAATGGTTTTATTGCCATAGGTGCTCAGAGAGAAGATCGAACCCGCTTTTGCCATGCCTTTGGCCGTAGCGATTTCACCATCCTGATGTGCCAGCCCCTGCGCCGCCATCGGCGCCTGAATAACAGGGGTTTTCAGATCAATACCAAGATAATTGGTTTTCAGATCAATATCTGACAATTCAATACCCTGCATGACGCGCGGCATAATATATTTCTTGTCAAACACCGAGGTGTTGGAGCGCAGATTCTGCTCATTTTCTGCGCCGCCACGGATATAGCCGAAAGCGCCTTTATCCATATTGGCCTTAACCTGAGCTTCAAGTTCACCCAGATTGGTGATCTTGACAGGGCCTTCCGCGGTGCTGGCTTTATAGTCAGCGGCATGAGCAACGCCGAGGGAAAGAGCAAGCGCAATTGCGCTCAGCGATACTGCATATTTTTTGCTAAGAAATGTTTTCATCATACAAACTCCCGGCTTCGCGCCGATTGACTGTTTACTGTTTGACAGCTTCTGCCTGAATTTTCAGAGTGACCATTTTCTCCATGCCTTCTTTGACAAGGAAATCCACGCCCCATTTGGTGCGGTCGATTGTGACTTCGAAGTCACCGCCACAAACTTCAGCATTCAACATCGGATTCTGGTAGCAATTGAACTTGGTCGCCTTGAGCTGCACAGGATGTGTCTGGCCTTTGATCGTCAGATTACCGTCAACAGAAACCAGCTTGTTATCAGCGACATTCCACTTGGTAGATGTAAAGTCGATTGTCGGATACTTCGCTGCATCAAGAAGATCAGCGCTTTTCATATGCGCATCGAAACCCTTGATACCTGTATTCAAAGTATCGACAGGAATAGACACTTTCACAGAACCGGTCTGCGTTTCCGGTGAATAGCTGATGTCCCCTTTAATACCGTAGAAGCCACCGGTATTGGTGGAGGTATTAAAGTGATCGATATAAAATACTGCCTTTGTATGATCGGGATCCAGCTTATAGTCAGCCGCCTGCGCAGCAGAAACGGTCAGCAAAGAAGCAAGAAGCGGCAATATAATTTTCTTCATTTTTGTTATTCCTGTTTTAGGCATTCGAAAATTAGTACAGCAAATGCGATCTTCAACCGGCGTGTGGCACAAAACAGAATGAGCCACTCTGCTTTGTTATCATCCGGTTCAAACCTGCATTTCGACATGCACTGTTTTCTGTGGTGGAGAGCTAGGGAATGAACTGAAAACCAGTTCCGCTCGTATGGCTAAACAATAAGCCTCTGGCGCGCTGCTGAGTAGAGCGGATTTTAATAAGCACTGTTCTAAAAACAGGACAATTATTCAGTACAGACTAATAAGGACAGGAATTCGACCTGTACGGATGATAAAAAAGCGCCAGAATGCGCTTTCTATAGGGGTAAAAGAGCTGTCAGAGCGACGCCTGTAAAATCTGCCGGATCTGCTCGAAATCCGTCATCGTATCAATATCGGCAAAGGCCGGTGCAGCCATTTCTGCAAATTCTGCCTGAGGTAAAAGACTGCGCGCTCCACCCTCACCTGCAAGCGGCAAATTTCTCAAATGCTCTGTCATGCACAAAGCCGGAGGGCCGCTATAATCACCGGATGAAGATGCAATCACCGGCGCTGTGCTGTGCGCAGCCAAATGCAATAAATGCTCAATATGAGAGTGCGGCACCAGCGGCATATCCGCAAGACAAATCAGCACACGTGGCTGCGCCTGAATTTCCGCCAGACCGCGATGCAGGGACCCAAGCATGCCTGCCTCAACATCTTCTGTCAGCGCCAGCGTAAAGCCTGCATCCGCATAGGCATTCGTCCACGGTGCAAAGCTGCGGCAGGTTACAATCCGTTTACCCCATGAAAACCCGTTAAGCACCTGCAATATGTGATGCGCCACAGGCTTGGTGCCGAGCATGGCATTCAATTTATCGCCATCCGTATAGCGCGAACCTGCCCCTGCACCCAGCACCAGAACAGCAACCGAAGACGCATCAACCATGACGCACATCCTTGGCTTGTTCTGTCTTACGCGCCATGATCTCTGCCAAAACCGATACAGCCAATGAACGTGCATCACGCACGGGACCAAACAGCCCAATTGGCGCGGACAACCGCGCAATCTGCTCTTGCGAAAAACCGTCTTTCAACAATTGCGTGCGCCGCACTTCATGAGTGCGCCTACTGCCGAGACAGCCGATATAAATAGCACGGCTGTTCAGCGCTTGTTTCAGCAGCGGCAGCTCTTTATCAAGATCATGCTGGAGAAACACCACGGCCGTCGCATCATCTGGATCCGCAGGCAGTGTATCGCGCACAGCCTCGATATTCAGTGCTGTCGCAGCCTGGTAAAGCACTTCACTTTCCAGCCCCTGCCCCAGCAGCACAAGGCGCAATGCAGGCGGCAGAGCAACAGCGAACCGGCCTTCATGCCAGCCGGTGTTGTGCGATATTTCGGAACAGGTCAAAGTCTGGTGCTGAGGGTGATAGAGCAATGCTGCGCTCTGTCGGCGCGCATGATAGCCCAGCACCGCATCCAGTGCCTGCGTATCCCGCAGCATATGGATAGCCAGCACAATCCCGCCACCGCAGGGCAGCACCACATCAAAATAGGAAGACCCTTTGCCGAGCCGCAATATTCTGTCCTGCTGCTCTGCCAGCGCTTGCACAGCCTCGCGTGCAACGACACCTTCAACACAGCCACCGGAGACCATGCCGCAATAACCGCCAGTCGCAGCAACCGCCATCATCGCACCGGCAGCACGGGAAGACCCGCCGATAATTTCCGTCAGCATAACCAGCGCGCAAGGCTGCCCCTGCTGCACAGTTTCATGCGCAAAACGCAGCACATCAATCGTCTGATCTGTATGAAATAAGCGATGCACATCGACTTTACCGGGTACGATACCATCGTCCATAGCAATGATGCCCTATAAAAATTATGTCTCAAAAACAGACCGGCGGATTTGCACCCGCCGGTTTAAACAAGCTGATTTAGTGGCTTGCTTTTTCTATGTCCTGCACGGTGATATTGGCAGGTTGGCCGCCCCATTCAGCGCGCATATAATTGACGAGATCAGCAATTTGCTGCTTTGTCAGCGCATCTTTGAAGCCCGGCATCGCCTGCATCACTTCACCATTGCCAAGGCGCTGCTCGGCAATACCATCCACAATCACATGGATCAGATTGCTCGGATCAGCCAGCATCGCACTGGTATTGGTGGTCATTGCCGGTGCAATATGCGGCTTGCCTTCACCATCCACACCATGACAACCGGCGCAGACAGCCATATAGGCATCACGACCGCTCTGACGCAGTGCAGCATCAATCGCAACCGGTGTCTGTTCAGGTGCTGCCGGAAGCTTGTCGCCGGTCAGATAGGTCTGAATAGCAGCAATATCTTCATCCGTCATATATTGGGATGAGTGCAGCAATACCGGATACATTTCCAGTGTCATCGTGCCCTGTGGCGACATACCGGTCTTGAGGAATTTACGCAGATCCTCAGTCGTCCAGCCACGGGCAGCAAGCGCTTCAGGCTTCAGGCTCGGGCCTGTAATTTTGCCCAGCACACTGCCTTCATAGGCTGATGCCAGTTTCAGACCGCCGATCGCATTACGCGGCGTATGACATTCCTGACAATGACCGAGAACATCGGTCAGATAAGCTCCATTGGCCTGTTCCGGTGTAGCATTGGCAGGCATTTGCAGCTTCGGATTGACCAGATTCCAGTAAGACAATGCCCAGCGCTGATTAAACGGGAAAGACAGGCCCAGTTCCGGATTGGCGCGTTTTACCGGCTGCTGATCCATCAGATAGGCATAGATCGCATCGGAATCTTCCGGACGGATTGTGTGATAGGACACATAAGGCATCGCCGGATAAACCCGTTTGCCGTCTGCCCGTACACCATCCACCACCGCATGATAGAAATCAGCCGATGTATAATTGCCGATACCGGTTTCTTTATCCGGCGTAATATTGGTGCCGTAAATCACGCCGAAAGGCGTTTCAATCGGATGACCGCCGGCATAAGGCGCACCGTCCGGCGACTGGTGACAGGCCGCACAATCAGCAACAGCGGCAAGATATTTACCGCGCTTGATCAGCTTGGCTTTATCTTCACCGGAAACAGCCAGACGCTGCTCGGCCGCCTTATCATCATAGGCAGATTTTGCCGGCCAGAACGGTACGGAGGCCGCAACCACACCGCCGACAACACCAAGCCCGAGAATCCATTTGATTACTGGTTTCATTTAACAAGCCCCGGCGTGTTCATGACAACATCATGCACCGCACTGTAATAACGGACATAGCCGGTGCAGCGGCAGATATGATCATTGAGGGAATCTTCGATGACCTGCTTCACTTCTTCTTTTGCCACAGGCTCTTTCTGCAAACGCTCCACCAGAACAGTAGCAGCATTCACAAAGCCCGGTGCGCAATAGGAGCACTGGAAGGAGAAATGATCGAGGAAAGCTTCCTGAATGGCAGAAAGCTTCAGCTGACCGTCTTCGCCCTTGGTCGCGTGACCTTCAACTGTGCGGATAGAACGGCCGTTGAAATAATGGGCACCGGTAATGCATGTGCGCATTTCACGGCTGGTACCATCCGGCTCATCCACAATCACGGTACAGGCGCGGCACAGTCCCTGTCCGCAGCCAAAACGGCTGCCGGTCAGGTCTGCATATTCATGCAGGAAATCCACCATCGACAATTCTTCAGGAACCGTCATCGGCCCTACCTGCTGGCCGTTGATGTTCAGCTTGATTTCGCGTGTCGGGATACTCATGACAATGCCTCTTTAATCTTTTCTTCCGTCAGCGGGAGTTCGCGCAGATATTTGCCAACGGCATGCGCAACCGCATTGGCGACCGCAGGAATGGTTGGAATCTGCACCACTTCTGCAATGCCTTTCGGATGATCTTCCTGTTCTGTAACCGGCAGAATATTTGCCGTCTGGTTCCAGACCGCCACATCTTTACCGCGTGGTAGACGATAGCGGTTGAAGTTCCAGTCACCGCTGCCGGGCCCCTCTTCATAGAGCGGCATGCCTTCATAAAGCGCATGACCGACCGACATGCCGATACCGCCCTGCAACTGGCCGGATACGAATTCCGGTACCAGCACACGGCCGCAATCCATGGAGGAATGATGCGACAGGATTTTCACTTCGCCGGTACCGCGGTTAACACTGACTTCAATCAGTGCCGATGCCGGTGCAAAACGTGACCAGCTGGCATTATCCACCTGCGGGTCCATGTAATGCACATTGCGGCGCTCAATACGCTGCCACTGATCGGAACCCGTCTGAATTGCCAGACCATCAATCGGACGGCGGCTGGTTTCACCGAGAATGTCATAATCGGCTTCACCCCAGCCCCAGCGGTCAAAGGCGTGAACCATCGCGCCGGTAATGCCTTTCAGCTCATAGGCTTTGGCGGCAAGTTCTGCCAGCGTCAGCGCACGGCCATCGGCAAGCGTGAATTTCTCATCTTTCCAGGAGGCAGCGGCTGCCTCTTCCAGCGTGACATTCCACAATGCCGCTGCAGCAGGCAAAATACCGCGCTCATAAATGAGACGCCCTGCTTCATGGGTACCATGGGTGAAGTAGAATGCACTATTGGTTGCGCTCGATGCCGAAGCCATTGCCGGTGTCCAGCGCGGATCCGGTGACATCTCATCCTGATGGGCTTTATCCATCACAAACGGATTGAGTGTGGCAAACATTTCCAGCGGCGCCCAGTCAAGAGCAGCGCTTTCAATCTCATCGGCCGGTTTTCCCAACCAGCGCGAGCACATCAGTGCCTGCGTGCTGACTGCACCAGTGCCGATTTCCACGGCAATATGATGCAGACGGATTTTACCTTCCGGTGTCAGAACAATCGAGGCTGCCACAGCTTCGTTCGAGTTACCGAAGCCCTTTTTGGCAATCGCATAGCCAACACCATATTTCAGCGCAGGGTTTTCTGCTTCAAACTCGGCTTTGCGCTTGGCGCGGTTTGCCCAGACCGGATGCGCACGATCAGCTTCGATCATTTCACGCATACGGCACAGGCTCAGCGGGAATGCACCGGCAGAGCTACGTTCGCCGTCCTGCAACGCATTGATCAGACGCAGCTCCATCACGTCCGCGCCCAGCTCTTCAGCCAGTTCTTCGATCAGCATTTCTGTGCCGAACTGTGCTTCCAGCGAGCCGAAACCACGCACAGAACCGGACATCGGCGCACGGGATGAATGGGCAATGGCGGCAATATCGTTTTTAGGGAAGTAATAAATTCCCTGCGCCGCACCGGCAGCAACCTGCGTGACCGGTGTGGTATAGTTCTGGCGGCCGCCGCCATCCAGTTCCAGATCAGCTGCAAGAGCCTGCATTTTCAGTGTCTTGCGGTTGATGCCCAGACGATATTTCATGCGCAGCGGGTGACGCTTGATCGCTGTCTGGAAATGTTCTTCACGATCCAGCGCCAGACGTACCGGACGGCCTTCAGCAAAGAGCGCAGCAACAATACCGTAATAAGGGAACGGGCTGTGTTCCTTGGTACCGTAACCAACCGTATAGGCCGGATGGCCTTTCAGTTCGCGCACATCAAAGGTGCTTTTCTTGAGCATGGCAGCGGTGCCGGTCATCACTTCATGCGGGCTCTGGCTCGCCATAACAATTTCAAGCTTGCCGGATTTAGCATCATACCAGCAATTGCAATTGTCCGGCTCAAGCGCTGCCGCATCAATGAACGGTGAATAATATTCACGCTCGATCACATGCCAGTCTTCAGGCGGCGTGTTCAGCTCTGCACGGATACCTTCGGCATAGGCCATACCGCGTCCCATTGCATCGCCGGATGCATCAGCTTTCGGCCAGTTGACATCATTCTTGTCATAAGTGGCAAAAACATAGCCGTCATCGACCGGATTAAACAGGTCTTTCTCGGCCTTAGCGCCGCCTTCGCCCTCAACACGGACAAAGCGGAAATTGGCCAGCGGGCCCTGCTCAACAGGCGCGGTTGTTTCACCATAGCGGATGATCTCATCACGCTTGGTTTTATAAATGCGCTTGGCAACAGAGAAACGGGCAAAATCACGATAAATCAGGATTGCCAGCGGGTGACCGAGAAACAGCGGTACCTCGCCTTTAGGCGACAGCATTTTCTGGCCGTAAGTATAAGGATCGTAGAAATCCAGACCGGCTTTAACCGTGTCTTCGGCGGTTACCAGATAATCCGGCTGCAGATCTTCACCCAGCAAAGACAGATCAAGATCAAGAAACGGTGCATCGGCACGGGTCGACCAGACCACGAAAGCATGCGCCTGTTCTTTCGGCCAGCCAGTCATATCCTTGGCGCGGATATCACGGGCAAAAACCTTGGAACCTGTCACCTTTGCCACGCCGTCAACACGACGCTTGAGCTGGGTTGTGCCTTGCGGGAGCGGTAAGTCCAGAATCTGCTTTTCAAACAATGCAGCGCGGGCTGCACGGATCGGAAGAATAGTGACCGCAATTCCGGACGCTGTAAACTTGAGAAAGTCCCTGCGTGTCGGTGTCATATGAATTACTCCCAGCGTTACTTACAATATTACAAAACAATCTTTGTCCGAACCGGCTCCTCCGACGAAGAAACGGTGAATTCAGATCTGAATTTTACTGAAACTACTCAACATTACGTAGTATTAAATATCCGGAATTAGAGCGCAGACAGATTAAATCAATGCCTGCATATTTATCCGTCCGGATATAGATTTGGTGTATTTATGCCTTACTCAATCATCATTCTTCAAACGAAATTACCATCGACGAGAATGAGTGAAATCTGCGCAAACCCGACCAATATTCAGCTAATATAATAGGGCTAACACATTTTAGAACAGTTTCAAGATCACGAAAACGAGAATATTTAACAGCTTGATTTTAAAGCAGTTTTCCATAAAAAATAGCCTTATATTCCTACGAATATAAGGCTATTTTTGACAATCGAATCTAAAAATCACGAACAATCAGGTATTTTGGACGTCAAAACAATTATACTTGAGTAAAACTATCCAGTATTATTTTAAAGTGACGGCTCTTCACCTGGTGCCAGCGTCATAACATCCGCCCAATCGGGATGGCGGCGATATTGCGCCCGCACATAAGGGCAAAGCGGCAGAATGCGAAAACCATTTTTACGTGCATCTTCAACCATATAGGTCACAAGTGCGGCAGCCGCACCGGTACCGCGCATGGAATCCGGCCCGCCGGTATGATCCGCACTGATAACGCCGTTCGCGCGGCGGGTAAAAGTAATCTCGGTTTCGCCTTCAACACCGTCAACACGCGCCACATAGCGCCCGTGGCGTGTGTCTGTGTCTTCCTTGCTCATTCGAATATCAGTCATTCAACCCTCTCCTTTTGAACTTGTGGTCTGTCAGCTTGCCTGTTTCAGAGTAAGTGCTTCCAGCATATCCGCACGGGTAAACGGCGCACCGAAAACCGGTGTACCCGTATCAAACATCCGGCTTTCAATCAGAAGCCCCGCATCCACCGGATCAAACCCAATCCGGTCGATAAATCCGGCAACCTGCCTGCGGGCCTCCGCATCATTACCGGCAATGGCCAGCGCACGGCGTTGCGGGTCACCGCTTGGTCGGGCTTCCTCATCAATCTCATGATAGCCCATATGGTTGAAACTGCGTACCAACCGCGACTGCGGCAGGAATTTCTGGATCACTTCGCTACTGGAAGTTCCTGTTTCAAATTCGGCAAGAGTTCCGTCTGTCGGTGCCCAGTAATTCATTGCATCAATAACGATTTTGCCCGCCAGCAGTTCCGGCTGCAGTTGACGATATTTGGACAAAGGCAGCGCAAGTATGACGATATCACTTCCTGCAATCGCGTCCTGTGCAGTTGCGGCAACAGCACCCGGCACCATGATTTCGAGCAACAGCGCAATCTCTGCCGGTGATTTGGATGTCGCAATCTTCACCGCATAACCCGCCGCAATCGCGCGACGGGCTATAGCGGTGCCGACACGGCCGGCACCCAGAATACCAATTGTTTTCACTTCGGTGATTTGCATATCAGCAATCTCCTGTTACTTGAAAGCGTATCCCGAAAAGTGGGAACCGGTTTTCGGATAAGATACGCGCAGAAACAAACGGATGGAGTATTTCCAACAATTCGGCTTAAACCGAAAATACTCAATCCAAGCCAAGCTCCGCATCAACCAGAGGCTTCACTTTGGTTCCCAGCAATTCAATCGAACGCAGAAAGTCTTTATGCGGCATCTGCCCCACATCCATCTGGAAAAACTGGCGCATATGCCCGAGCTGTTTCTGCAAGGTGATAATACGTTCTGCAATTTCTTCCGGTTCACCGGCAAAAATCGCGCCACCGCCGCTGGCTTCACTGTCATAATGCGAGCGTGGCGGTGGTGCAAAACCACGGATTTTGCCCAGCTGTTCCATCACCGCATGCCAGTGCGTCCAGAAAAAATCCTTGGCTTGTTTGGCATTCTCGCCAACAAAACCCGGTACTGCGACCGAGACTTTCAGCTGTTCCGGAGCAATCTCAGCCTGCGCACCTGCACGGCGGTACAACTCGGCCAAAGGTGCAAAACGCGCAGCTTGTCCGCCAATAATCGCATAGGAAATCGGCAGTCCGAGAATACCGGCACGCACCGATGAATGCGGATTACCACCGGTTGCCAGCCAGATCGGCAGCGAGCCGCTTTCAGGACGCGGCACAACCAGCGCCTCATTCAAAGCCGGACGGAATTTACCCTGCCATGTCACGCTTTCGCTCTCATTGATCTTCAACAGCAGATCAAGCTTTTCCGCATAAAGCTCGTCATAATCATTCAGACTATGACCGAAAAGCGGGAAAGACTCCGTCGAAGAACCGCGACCGGCTGTGATTTCTGCACGACCGTTTGATACCGCATCCAGCGTTGCAAATTGCTGATAAACGCGTACCGGATCATCGGTGCTCAGCACGGTTACCGCACTGCCCAGCTTAATGTTTTTGGTTGTGGCTGCCGCAGCACCAAGTATAACCGTTGCCGCAGAGGCTGGCATTTCCCGTGTATGGTGTTCACCAATACCGAAATAATCCAAGCCCACTTCATCGGCCAGCTGAATGGCTTCCAGAAGGTTGCGTGTTGCATCTGCCGTTGAGCCCAGCTCACCGGTCTGTGCATTTTTCTGTACATCGCCGAAACTATAAACGCCAAGTTCCATAATACTGGCTCCTTTCAGTGCGGCATCTCAATGCCCGCACTTTGAATTCTCTAAATATGTGTCGCTGTCTGTTTATCAACCGGCTGTGCCGGTGCGCCCTTTGAGCAATTGCGCAAATGGCGTGACCGTCTGGCTGAGCTGCACACCGGAATCCCGCTTGCGCTGATCGCCAATATTCGGGACAAAACCACCGACACCGCTCTTTTCCGCTACAACCAGCGCTGCAAATTCACTGGCTGCACGTTGCACGCGCGAAGACAGATCATGTCCGGCTTCACCGCTGCCAAAATCTTCTGTCGCAGCGAAAACACCAGTCGGCACGACTGTCGCCCGCAGGTAAGAAAATAACGGCCGCAAAGCATGATCCAGCACCAGCGAATGGCGTGCGGTTCCCGCTGTTGCCGCAATAATCACCGGCATATTGTTCAGTGCATTGGTATCCAGAGCATCAAACAGCATTTTAAACAGCCCGCTATAGCTGGCGGTGAAAACCGGCGTGACCGCGATCAGCCCGTCAGCCGCAGAGATTTTCTCTTTAACCTCAGAGAGATGCGGCGTCGGAATGCCACCGGTCGCCATAGTCGTGGCCAAATCCATAGCCAGTTCACGCAGCTCGATGACCTCGATCTGCGCCTCTTCACCACGCGCACCGATTTGCGCGGCTGTTGCCTGTGCAATCTGATCTGCCAGCATACGGGTTGATGATGGCTGTGACAGACCTGCACTCAATACAAGAATACGACGTGTCATAATTATCTCCGTTCATTGGCAGGGAAGGAGCAGAGATATCCCTGCCCCTCAATCAAACCTGCCTCAGGCTGGCTGTTCTGCGCTTTCAACCGGAATGACCTTACGGTGTTTACCATCCGGCCCTTGTGCACGCAGGCTTGCATGACTTGGCGGATCGCTCGGAATATGCGCCGGACGCCGTGCTTCAAATTCTTTACGTAATACCGGCACCACTTCCGTGCCCAACAGCTCAATCTGTTCAAGCACCATCTCTTCCGGCAGACCAGCATGATCGACAAGGAACAACTGACGCTGATAATGACCGGCATAATCAGCAAAACTCAGTGTTTTCTCGATCACCTGCTCCGGCGAACCGACAGTCAGCGGGGTCATTTCCATAAAATCTTCCATGGATGGTCCGTGACCATAAACCGGCGCATTATTGAAATAAGGCCGGAAATCACGAATGGCATCCTGACTGTTTTTGCGCATGAAAATATGCCCGCCAAGACCGACAATCGCCTGATCCGCACTGCCATGACCGTAATGTTCAAAGCGTGAGCGATACAGATCAATCATCTGCTGGGTATGTTCCTTGTTCCAGAAGATGTGGTTTGCAAAGAAACCATCCCCGTAGAACGCAGCCTGTTCAGCGATTTCCGTACTGCGGATTGAGCCGTGCCAGACAAATGGCGGCGTATCATCCAGCGGTGCCGGAGCCAGCGTAAAGCCGCGCAAAGGCGTGCGGAACTGACCCTGCCAATCCACTGTTTTCTCACGCCACAATCGACGCAGCAGATGATAATTCTCAATCGCCAGCGGAATACCCTCACGGATATCCTTACCGAACCACGGATAAACCGGCCCTGTATTGCCGCGCCCCATCATCAGATCAACACGACCATCGGCCAGATGCTGCAGGATCGAAAAATCCTCGGCAATCTTCACCGGATCATTGGTAGTGATCAGCGTTGTCGAGGTCGTCAGCTGAATCTTGCTGGTTTTAGCCGCAATCCAGCCGAGCATGGTCGTCGGTGAAGACGGCACAAATGGCGGATTATGATGTTCGCCGGTAGCAAAAACGTCGAGACCGACTTCTTCCGCCTTCAGCGCATATTTCATCATCGACATCAGCCGCTGATGTTCGCTCGGGGTTTTGCCGGTTGTCGGATCAGTTGTTACGTCACCGACGGTAAAAATTCCAAACTGCATGAGTACACCTGTCCGTTTGTTCCTGTGTCAGGAATAAGCACCAAAGTGCGTTGTTGACAGAAACATAATCAGTTCAGATTTTTGCAGTAGTCAGTAGAATTGCACTAGACTGTCCTAAATATCAGACAAACTCTCATCATCAGCGCCACTCACCAGATTGGCCATCAGACGGAATGCCCCCGCAACCAGCCTGTCCATCTGGTGATGCAGCACAAGACTGGTATGCGTATGCCGCCCTTTGCCAATCCGTGCAGACAGAAGCGCACCGGTTAACGGCTGCTCATTAGCATCATGCATCGACAATAACGGCTGATAGGCCTCATCCCAATGAGAGGCGAAATACAGCCCGCGCTCTTTATTCCAGCCCTGCCAGTCCTGATCTATAATCCGGTTCGGCCAGTTGAGTAATTTATGCTCCGGTTCCAGAACGGTGACAGTCGCTGCGGGATCAGTCACCCGCCAGCGCAGTGAGGGCGAGCCGATTTTCAATGGACGCACCGGTGTTGTCTGCGGGTTCCAGCCATCGGTCGGACGATGATAAAGCGTCAGCAAATGACCGCCATTTTCAACATAGTTATGAAGGTGCACGATTGCCTCAGCTAGATCGCGCCGCAGACCGAAGGCAAAAATACCGACAACGATACACGTAAACTGCTGCAAATCACCGGCCAGATGTTTTGGCTCCAGTTCCGTTACATCAAGCCCCATACGGCTCAGCCACAGACCAACACGATCAGCACCACCACCGATATAGCCGATCTTTGCGCCCTGTGGCAGTTTCAGATCCAGCACCAGCACATTCAATAATTCCGGCTCGCGATACATCACCTGCCCGATATGCGGATAGGCAATTGGCGTCTGCCGCACTGCATCACGACCGGCAATTTGTGCTTGTAAGCGGAACAGTCCGGCTTCCCGTTTTTCCGGCGCGTGAAGTATCGTGCTATCGGCACTCTGTACAACCGTCCAGCCACCATTGCTGATAAAACGCACAGGCTGCGGATCACCACTGACAGTTACACTCACCGGCCATTGTATTTGCGTAGCCTGATCGAGCGGAACAATCACCGCTTCCGGCTCAACCCGCACAGACTGGGCAGGCACCAGCGCAAACTGTTCAGCAAGATCGAAACTCGCTTTGGCCTGATAGTCCGGGAACTGTGCCGTCACACACACATAGAATTCGCCATTACCACCAAGCGCAGACCAGACCGGCCGATAAAGCGGACTGAAAGCCGTCTCTGCTCCGGCCTTTATATCAAAGGACTGAGTGGTCGCGGTTGTCTCATGCACATAAGCCGCACAATGTTCCGGCAAAACCGGTTCAACCTGCGCCTGATACTGCGCATGACCAGCACCAAACCGCACCTGCAACAAAGCTTCACCGGCAGGTGACATCACCGGCGGGTTCAGCTCCGCACTGTCAAAAATCGCTGCAGCTTCAATCAGCGCAGCATCAATCTCGGTCTTCTTGCGTAAAAGACGATGCTCATGCGCGAGCAGAAAATCTTCCGGTGCATCGGCGCGGATAGTATCAATATTGCGCGCAGCCGATACCAGAGAAGCGATGATTGTATCACGGTCAGGGAACGCGGCAATGGCACTATCAATCGCTTTTTGCGCAGCTTGCAATGCTTGGGCGACAACTTCAGACATCTCCGCATGAGCTGCTAAGGCCGTCAGATCAGCTGGCAGATTATCCAGAACGGAAACCTCCGCACCGGTCTTCTCTGCCAGCAGCAGATGCAGTGGCCATTGCGTTTTTGGCTCTTCCGGCCAATGCCCCATACCCTGAGAAGCATGATAATAACGCGACCATTCCCCAATGCGGTCATAATCCGCACCCGTTGCCGGTTCGCGCTTGTCAGCATGGACAATCACAGTCGCTTCAGGTGGCGGCACTTCATCATCATAAGTATCACCCCCGCCAGACCATGCAGGCAGATAATATTTCGCAACCTGCCAAGGCTTCAGACCTTGTACAAAATGCTCAGGAAAAGCCTGATCGTCAGCAGCCAGCGCAATAGCTCGTTCCGCCGCGCGGGTCATCGCACGATGATGACCATGCTGCCCCGGCACATCAAGAAATGTCGGAATTACAATATCCGGCCGCTCACTCCGATAGGCACGCACAAGACGCTCGACAATACGCTCCTCACCCCAGCGGTCAAATGTCCGGTCACCATCTTTGGAAAAGCCAAAGTCATGCACTGCATCATCAGGCCCGTGACCAAGCCAGACAATATCGCAATCCAGTATCCGCGCTGCTTCTTCCATTTCACGGGAGCGCATCAGCCCCAATGCACCGCCGCGTTCCGGCCCCAGTGCATTCTGTCCGCCCTCACCCCTTGTGGAACAACTGATAATCACCCGCATACCCGCACCAAAACGGAAATAAGCCAGTAACCCGCTTTGCTCGTCATCAGGATGTGCGCCGGTATTCATCACTGTGACGACCGAGCGCAACCGGCTTAATGCATGATGCAGGCGCATAAGAGCCGGTGCCGATTTTTGTCGTTCAATATGTTGGCGGTCAGTCAGCACCGGATGCCTCCTCACAAGAATGAATTACAAGTCAGCGAGCGTATCCAGTTTCGGTGTCATCGCTTCAAACAAAGGCAGAGCTGCGGCACCCAATGCCGCCGTAAATTGTCCGGTATGCCCGCGCAGCACACGCGGCAAAGCACGGCTGCGGCGGCTGGCAACGGAAATCGGCAACTGCCCCATCCGTGCAATCAATCCATCGATAATCGCATCGGGTAACATACCGCCCAGCACTACCGTTTCCGGATCGAGAATATTTTCGATCATGGCAATCATCGGCGCCAGATAAAGTGCGGCCTCATCCATCCATTCCATCAGCACCGGATGAGCGCTGTCATGCAATTTCTGCAGATCATCAAAATCTGTTTCTGTCACGCCCGCCAAAGCCAGTTTTTCCCGCAGGACATACAGTGAGGCGTAGCGCTCCAGACAACCGGACTGACCACAGGGGCAGGCTCGCCCTTTTGGTGCCACCACAATATGTCCGATTTCACCGGCATTGCCGAAAGCGCCGCGAAACGGCACACCGTCCTGAATCATGCCAAGACCGACACCGGCGCCGAAATAGATCATCGCAAAAGAGGAAATGGCATGTCCCGCACCAAACAGGCGCTCTCCCACCGCTGCCGCATTCGCGTCATTCTCGATGGTAACCGGCTCACCGCAAGCCTGACCTAAAATGGCTGCCGCATCCACATCTGACCAGCCGGGCAAAGTGGTCGGCCCGACAGAAGTCATGCCTTCAATATCAAACGGCCCCGGCATCACCACCCCGACACCCAGCAACGGTGCGGAAAACTCCGCTTTCACAGTATCAACCTGTATACGCAACAAGCCAGAAAGCGCGTCAGGGCTGGTATCATGCACGGGTGTAATATGGCGGGAACGGGGTTGCCCTGTCAGATCAAGCACCGTCGTCACCATGTGATCGGATGCCATTTCAACACCCATCGTTACAGCGCCGTCAGGATTGACTGCGAATTGTTTAGGCGGCTGACCGCGGCCGGATTTGAGCCTTCCGGTCTCCATCAACAGATTTTCACAGACCAGTTCATCGACAATATTGGCAATTGCCTGAGCCGTCAGATGCGTCAAACGCGCAATATGCATCCGCCCTAAGGAGCCGTGCTGACGCACAATATCCAGCACCACCCGACGATTGTGATCGCGGATTCGCTCGGGGTTTTTACCCAAAGTAATCAGCTGTGTGCCTGATTCTATGCCCGATTGTGTACCTGCCGGCTGTGCGCCCATGCTGCTCCGTCCTGCCCGTCTCAAAAAATGATAAGCGAGAGCCTTCATAACCGCAATAGATTAACTCAAGTAAATTATCTTATTGACAAAAGCCTGTAAAATAGTGACCGTAGAGGGCAGCTCTGCGGAGGAAAACGCATCTGAAGGGGCAAAGCTGCCAACCGGTCTTTGACGAGATGCAATTTCCGAACACTGATCGCTGACGCATGTCACCCCAAAACGGGCTGCCGTTTCGGAAACAACATGCACAAAACTGTATTTTTGCCTGATACCGGCAACAGCCGGAGGTCATAAGGGGAGGTTCACATGCGTAAACTATTATTTGCGGGATTGCTCGCAGGCTTCAGCACAATGGCGCTCAATGCAGCGCAGGCTGTTGAAATTGAATATTGGCAATATGTCTTTGAATCGCGCGTTAAAGCGATGGACAAGCTGATCGAGAATTTCGAAAAAGCCAATCCGGACATCAAGGTCAAGCACACCACCTTCCCTTATGATGATTATCAGACCCGCGTGATTGCAGCCAAAATGGCTGGCAACAGCCCTGATGTCATGCAGCTTTTCTATGGCTGGCTCGATAAATTCGTAGCAGGCGGCATTTTGCAGCCGCTGCCAACCGATACATTCCCGCATGATAAGATCGAAAGCGATTTCTTCCCGATCACCAGTGCGATGAAGCGCGGCGAAGACTATTATGGTCTGCCGACTGCCGTGCGCTCACTGGCGCTGTTCTACAACAAGAAACTGTTTGAAGAAGCCGGTCTGGATCCGAAAAACCCGCCGAAAACACTGGATGAACTGGTTGCAGCGGCTGAAAAGACAGCCAAGCGCGATGCAAACGGCAATCTGACCACTGCCGGTATCACTCTGGATATGGCCGGACAGGATCACCATTGGTGGCGTGAAGTGCTGATCCGCCAGTATGGCGGCGCACCTTACACCGATAATGACCGCAAAGTTACCTATGATTCCGAAGCCGGTGAAAAGGCTCTGAAATTCTACACCGACCTGCAGACAGAGAAAAAAGTCGGCGAGTTGAAATTCATGGATGAAGGTCAGGCTGCGTTCCGTGCAGGCATGGCTGCCATGACTGTTGACGGTACTTTCCGCCTCGGCGCATTCCGCACCATCAAGGATTTTGAATGGGGCGTTACCGAACTGCCAGCCAATGCTGAAGGTGTGCGTTCCAACTATGCCAGCTATTTTGCAAATGGTATCGGTGCCAATGCAAAAGGCGAAAAACTGGAAGCTGCCAAGAAATTCCTGAACTACATCTCCTCGCCGGAAGCGATGGAAATCTGGCTCAAGGAAGTTGGTGAACTACCTGCACGTCGTGCGGTTGCCCAGACTGAAGCCAATCTGGCAGACCCGATCTACGGCCCGTTCCTCAGAGGTCTGGACTATGCGCACACCACCATGTTTGTGGATGAAGCAGCCCAGCGTCAGACCGCTATGGATATGGTGAACCGTGTGGTTCTGGAAAAACAGCCTGTGAAAGAGTCGCTGGCTGAAGCTGCAAAAGCAGAACAGACCATCATCGATGATGCGCAGTAATCTCTGAAAAGACGGTGTGCCGCTGTCATCAATCGGCGGCACACCGGAATATCGTTTCATCATCTTCAGACTGCATGAAACTGCGGATGAGTTCCGGCTCTCCGCCAGAATATTTCCGGTATGTGCTGAACCTCCGGCTATATTCCCCAAATTTGTTTGACGCATAGTCCCGCAAAACCGCATCGCATTTTGCCGGATATGCTTCCGTACCATAAGGTATTTTGAACCATGACTGTGACGGCTGCCCGCTCCGGTGATACTTTCTGGAACCGCCTGCCCATGCGCACAAGGCGGCTCATCTGGGTGTGGAGCTTTCTCGCCCTGCCTATTCTGTTTTACACGGTCATCCGGTTTTATCCCACGGTTGAAGCCTTCTGGCTGTCGCTGACCAACTGGGATCTGATGAAACCGCCGAAATTTATCGGCCTTGCGAATTATGAAAAGCTGTTCGCTGATCCGCAATTCTGGAAAGTGTTCAAAAATACATTCACTTACTTGCTTATCGGCACGCCGGTCAGCCTGTTTCTGGCTTTTGTGATCGCTTATTATCTTGATCGCGTGCGCTTCATGCACGGGCTGATCCGTGGCCTTTATTTCCTGCCGTTTCTCACCACTGCCGCGGCAATGGGCTGGGTCTGGCGCTGGTTCTATCAGCCGGCTCCGATCGGCGTGATCAATAATATGCTCAATACCATCGGCCTGCCCCAGCAGACATTTTTGCGGTCTGTCGATCAGGCGCTCTATTCCATTATGGCAACATCCATCTGGGCAGGCCTCGGTTTTCAGATCATCATTTTCATGGCGGGTCTGCGCGCTATTCCCAACACCTATTACGAAGCTGCCCGCATTGACGGCCTGGGTGAATGGGCAATCCTGCGCAAAATCACCATTCCGCTGCTGAAACCGACAACCGTGTTTCTGGTCGTCTTCTCGTCCATCGGTTTCCTGCGCATTTTCGATCAGGTCTATAATATGACCACCTATGATCCGGGCGGTCCGCTTGGCTCCACCAAGCCACTGGTGCTGATGATCTATCAAACCGCCTTCTCGTCTTACGCCATGGGCTATGCCGCTGCGCAGACAGTCGTGCTGTTCTCCATTCTGCTGGTTGTCTCGCTGTTGCAGCTGTGGATCTTGAGGGAAAAGAAATGACCGCTGAAACCAAAACACCGGCACTCCCGTTTGCAAATATCCGGCCAGGCCGCGTCCTCACATGGACACTGCTGTTTATCGGCGGCATCATCATGGTCACGCCACTGGCCTATATGTTCTCCACCTCGTTCAAAACCGCCAGTCAGGTCTATGATCTGCGTCTGATACCGGCTGAACCGACAGTACAGAACTATGTCACCATTCTGGCAGACGGCCGCTTCCTGCGCTGGTTCTTCAACTCGATGTTCGTCGCGGTTGTCGTCACATTATCCAATGTGTTTTTCGACAGTCTTGTCGGCTACACATTGGCAAAATTCCAGTTCCGTGGCCGCCACTTCATCTTCCTCGCCATTCTGTCAACGCTGATGATCCCGACCGAAATGCTGGTGATCCCGTGGTATCTGATGTCCAGCAAACTCGGCTGGCTCGACAGCTATTGGGGCATCATGTTCCCGGGCATGATGACGGCTTTTGGTACCTTCCTGATGAAGCAGTTCTTTGAAGGCGTGCCGAATGACTTCCTCGAAGCTGCGCGTGTGGATGGTCTGAACGAATTCCAGATCTGGTGGAAAGTGGCCATGCCGCTGGTCACACCGGCACTGTCGGCTCTGGCAATCTTCACCTTCCTCGGTAACTGGACAGCCTTCTTCTGGCCGCTGATCGTCACGACCAGCAAGGAACTCTACACATTGCCTGTCGGGCTTTCGAGTTTCGCGGTCGAGCAATCGATCCAGTGGGAAATGATTATGACCGGCGCCGCTATCGCCACCCTGCCAACCCTGCTCGTGTTCCTGTTGCTGCAGCGCTATATCGTGCGCGGCGTCATGCTGGCCGGCCTGAAGGGATAAGGATACTATAATGTCTGTAAACGATCCGCGCCTTGCCGATAAAAGCGTTTTCCCTGATCCGGTCTACAAGGAGACCGTGCTGAAACCGCTTTTTGACGGCGCTAAAACCCATCATGTCGAAAGTTTCCGCCGTATTGACCGCGCCCATCTGGTCATGCTGACGGAAACCGGCATTCTCGACGAAAAACAGGCATCGGCAATTGCCGGTGCGCTGGAACAGATCGACCGTGATATTGATCCGGCATCCCTCACCTATACCGGTGAAGTTGAGGACTTCTTCTTCCTGATTGAAAAAGAACTGAAGTCCCGTCTCGGTGCGGATATTGCCGGTCGCCTGCACACTGCACGTTCACGTAATGATATCGACCACACGCTGTTCAAACTCGGCCTCAAAGAACATATTGATGTTCTGCTGGCCAAGTCCCGTCATCTGCTTAATGCGATGATTGAAACTGCAAACCGCGAGCAGGCAACGCTGATTGTGGCCTATACGCATGGTCAACCTGCACAGCCTTCAACCTTCGGCCATTATCTGTCCGCAGCGATTGAAGTGCTGATCCGCGATATGCAGCGTTTTGCAACAGCGCGTGAAATCGTCAACCTGTCACCTATGGGCGCGGCAGCCATCACCACCTCAGGTTTTCCCATCGACCGCGCACGCGTGGCTGACCTGTTGGGCTTTGCCGCGCCTTTACGCAATTCTTACAGCTGTATTGCCGCTTCGGATTACATCACCTCAACCTATTCCGCGATTGAGCTGATGTTTATCCATCTCGGCCGTCTCATTCAGGACTTCCAGTTCTGGACGAGCTTCGAGGTTGGCCAGATCTATGTGCCGAATGCTTTTGTGCAAATCTCTTCAATCATGCCGCAGAAGCGCAATCCGGTACCGATTGAGCATATGCGGCATCTGGCAAGCCAGACTATGGGTCGCGCCCGCACTGTGCTGGATGTGATCCATAATACGCCTTTCACCGATATGAATGACAGTGAAGGCGAAACACAACAGATGGGCTATGAAGCCTTTGCTTCTGCTGGTCGCGTTCTCGATCTGCTGGCAGCCTTTGTGCAGGCCATCCGTATTGATCCGGCACGTGTTGCCGACAATATCCGCCGTTCCTGCATCACTATTACCGAACTGGCTGATTCACTGGTGCGTATTGAAGGTCTGTCCTTCCGTCAGGCGCATGAGATTGCAGCAACCGTAGCCAAAGCCGTTGTTGTCAAAGGTGGTGGGCTGGCACAAGACGGCTATGAGCCGTTTCTGGAAGCCTTCAAACATGCAGCAGGCAGAGAACCGTCTTTCGACCGCACAAAGTTTGAAGAACTGGTTTCGCCGGAGCATTTCATCGCCGTGCGTGACCGTTTCGGCGGCCCTGCCCCTGAGCCGATGGCACAGGCACTGACAGCATACCGCGATCAGGCCAGAGCTTTTGCAAGCCTTGCAGACACACAAGCCGCAGACGAGGCCAAAGCCGCACGCGAGCTCAATGATAAATTTCAGGCCTTGGTGGAGAAACGCTGATGGCAACGATCGAACTGAACAAGCTGGTTAAACGCTATGGCAAGGTTGAGGCCGTGCGCGGCATTGACCTGCAAATTGCCGACGGCGAATTTGTGGTTTTCGTCGGGCCTTCCGGCTGCGGCAAATCCACGACGCTACGCATGATTGCCGGTCTGGAAGACATTTCCGGCGGCGCGCTGAAAATCGGCGATGAAGTCGTCAATGAACGTGACCCGAAACAGCGCAATATTGCTATGGTGTTCCAGAATTATGCGATCTATCCGCATATGACTGTGCGCCAGAATATCGGCTTCGGTCTCTATACCTCCAAAATCTCCAATGCGGATAAGAATGCCCGTATTGAAGAAACTGCAAAAATTCTCGGACTTGAGCCATATCTGGATCGCCGCCCTGCTGCGCTCTCCGGTGGCCAACGTCAGCGCGTTGCCATTGGCCGTGCGATGGTGCGCAATCCGTCTGCCTTCCTGTTTGATGAGCCTCTGTCCAATCTGGATGCGCAGCTTCGCGCCCAGATGCGTATTGAGATCAAGCGTCTGCACCAGCGTCTCAAGACCACAACCGTTTATGTGACCCACGATCAGGTCGAGGCCATGACTATGGCTGACCGTATTGTGGTAATGCGCGACGGAAATATTCTGCAGACCGGCACACCGACCGAGCTTTATGAAAATCCGGTTGATGTATTCACCGCCCGCTTTATCGGCAGCCCGTCGATGAACCTGATCTCAGGCCATAAAAACGGCAAAAGCGTAGAATTCGCAACGGACGGCGATGTTCTGGTCGGCATCCGTCCGCATGATCTGGTGGTTGTCACCGGCGATGACGCCTCCGCACCGGCAGGCATTGAACTGACCGGCACCGTCACTGCGGCTGAACCGCTGGGGCCTGAAACACTGGTGCATATTGATGTACAGGGCACCGCAGTAATCGCTACTGCATCGGGCAAATTCATTCCGGCCACCGGCAGCACGCTGACTGCACGCGCAGCCAGTGGCAGTCTCTATCTGTTTGACAAGGCGACAGAGAAAAGTCTGGGACGTCTATGAGTTTGAAAGACAATCAGCATCCGGCCGTTCTCAGCATCGGGCGGATTTACTGCGATCTGATTTTTACCGGTCTGGCAGCTTTGCCGGAACCGGGACGTGAAGTCTTTGCCGATAATCTGAAAATGGCAGCCGGTGGCGGTGCCTATATCACCGCCGCGCATCTGGCGCATACCGGCCGCACAACCGCGCTTGTGGCGCGGCTCGGTCTGGATGCTCTGTCTGCCGGTCTGGCACCGGAGCTGGAAGCCGCAGGCATTGATCTGCAATTTCTGGAGCGCTCGGCAGATGCCGGCCCTCAGGTGACTGTTGCCAGCGTCATCGGCAATGACCGTGCTTTCCTGTCGCGGCGTGCAGGCACTGCACTGCCTGCAACATTGGATGCCGCGCTCACCTGGCCACAGGCTGGTCATTTGCATATTGCGGAATATGCAACGCTGCATGAGATTCCTGATCTTGTGCGCCGTGCCAAGGCACACGGCCTCACAGTCTCGCTCGATCCAAGCTGGGATGAGACCCTGATCTATGATCCGGCTCTGCTTACGGCTTGCGCAGGTATTGATATCTTCCTGCCGAATAAAGAAGAAGCACTAGCGATTACGGGTTTTGAAGATCCGCAAGACGCTCTCGATAAACTCGCGGAAACCTTTCCCGTTGTTGTGCTGAAAGGCGGTGCGGAAGGTGCATGGCTGCGCTCACATGAGCATAATCTCCATGCAAAAGCTGAAAATGTGCCGGTTATTGATACCACCGGTGCCGGTGATGCCTTCAATGCCGGTTTCATCAATGCATGGCTTTCCGGCGCAGATGCGCAAACGGCACTCAATGCCGGTATCCAGTCCGGCAGTCTGGCTGTGCAGGCTGCAGGCGGCACAGCTTTCTTACAAAAACAGGAGATCAGTCCGGCGGACTGATCTCCCACTCTTACGCACTATTAGACCGCGTGTTGCAAAACACTTAAACCGCCGTCGATTGTCAGGCAGGTTGCGGTCATAAACGGACACTCATCTGAAATCATAAACACAGCGGCCATCGCGATTTCCTGCGTGCTGGCAATGCGCCCGCCCGGATGCAACCGCATGGTTTCAGCTTTTGCTGCCTCTGGGGCAGGAAAACTGTTCCAATAATCGACATTCTTCTGCGTCAGCACATAGCCCGGTGCAATGGCATTCACCCGTATCTGCTGCGGCGCATATTCCAGCCCCAGCGATTTGGTCATGCCGAGCAAAGCATGTTTCGCCAGCGGATAAGGAAATGTGTGCGGGATAATCGTGAAAGAATGGGTGGAAGCAATATTGAGAATAGCACCGCCACCCTGCTCAATCAAACGCGGCAGCACAGCCTTACAACAATTCCACGCGCCTTTCAGATTAACATCGAAGCAACGGTTCCATGCTTCATCATCCATTTCCAGCGGTTTGCTGAAGACATTGATCCCCGCATTATTAACCAGTGCATTAATCTGCCCGATTTCCGCATCAGCCTGCAGAAAAGCATTTTCAATCGCTTTGGCGTCGGAGATATCCGCCTGAGCAAAGCTCACCGTAACGCCGCTTTCCCGCAAAGCCAGCACTTCTTTTTCCAGCAATGCCCCGTCCGTATCAATCAGGAACAGCGCCGCGCCCTCGCGGCCAAAACATTGCGCAATCGCAAGGCCGATCCCCTGTGCTGCGCCGGTTACAACAATGCGTTTTCCGATCAGACGATCAGCCATGATATTTATCCTTTTCGAACGCCCGCATTACCATTCAGCGAAACTGCCATCTTCGTGACGCCACACCGGATTACGCCAGCGATGGCCGGTTTTAGCCCGTTCAATCACATAGGCTTCATCAACATCGACACCCAGACCCGGCCCCTGCGGAATAGCCACAAAGCCGTCCTTGTAATCAAACACTTCACGATTGGTGATGTAATCCAGAATATCATTATCCTGATTATAATGGATATTCAGGCTCTGCTCCTGAATGAAGGCATTATAACTCACCGCATCAATCTGCAGGCAGGCAGCCAGAGCAATCGGCCCCAGCGGGCAATGCGGCGCCAGTGCAATATCATAGGCTTCAGCCATCGATGCAATCTTACGGCATTCGGTAATCCCGCCCGCATGGGACAGATCAGGCTGAATAATATCCACATAACCGCCGGAGAGAATATTCTTGAAATCCCAGCGGGAATAAAGACGCTCCCCCAGAGCAATCGGCGTGGACGTATGATTGGCGATCTCTTTCAGCGCTTCATAATTCTCGGATAAAACCGGCTCTTCAATAAACATCAGCCGGAACGGATCGAGCGCTTTGGCCAGCACTTTCGCCATCGGGCGATGCACACGGCCATGAAAATCCGCCCCAATCCCGACATGCGGACCAACCGCATCACGCACGGTGCCGATCGTCTCGACAATCGCATCAATCTTGGCATAGCTGTCAATGATCTGCAGCTCTTCCGCTCCATTGAGCTTCAATGCTGTAAAACCGCGCTCCACCATTTCTTTCGCATTGCGTGCCACGTCAGACGGGCGGTCACCACCGATCCATGAATAGACTTTAATCCGGTCGCGGCATTGTCCGCCCAGCAACTGATGCACCGGCACATTCAGTGCCTTGCCTTTAATATCCCACAGTGCCTGATCAATACCGGCAATGGCACTCATATGCACAGCACCACCACGATAAAACCCACCGCGATACATGACATTCCAATGGTCTTCGATCAGAAACGGATCTTTGCCGATCAGATAATCAGACAGCTCATGCACCGCCGCTTCAACTGTCAGCGCACGGCCTTCAACAATCGGCTCTCCCCAGCCAGAAATACCCTCATCGGTTTCCACTTTCACAAACAGCCAGCGCGGCGGCACAATATAGGTCGTGAGCTTGGTGATTTTCATTCTGTTACCCTTTTATAGACCTGATTTTTTAATGTGCTCAGGCTGCAAACGAATTATTCCCGACAGGCTTTCAGACGGTTGCAATATTTTCAGACCACCATAACCGTCACGGCAATGATCGCCCGCCATATGAGACATCGGCTCCAGACAAAAATAATCCGAGCGGGATTGTAACTCCGGCACACCATGCGGCGCATAGAGAAAAAACCGGTCAAATAACGGGTCGGCACTCATGGTCAGAGCTGTATTCTGTTCCGGCCAGACAAGTGTCGCAGTGCCGTCCCAGCCCTCAAACCCGTTATTCACCCAATGATCGGGGATTTTTTTCATGCTGCTGAAATTCAGATCATCGGGAATATTGACGCGGTTTTCCGGTAAATAACCCGCACCTTGCGTCCACATTTTCTGAGCGTTGAGCTGTAGCTGCGTTTGCTCAGTCAGATGAAAATAAGGATGCCAGCCAAGGCCGAACGGCATGGCTTTATCTCCTTTATTTGTCACACGCATGGAGAGGCTGAAGCCGGTTTCATCCAGCGTAAAACTCTGTTCCGCTTCGTAGATAAAAGCAGCATCGGCTTTGTCATGGGTAAAGCGCAGTACAAGCCTGTCATCAGTCTGTTCTGCAATTTGCCAGAGACCGTGCCAGCTTTCACCATGAATATAGAGCGGATCATCATCTGTATTCGCCTGAAAATGATAGTCCCGCCCCTCAAAACTGAAGTGATTTTGCGGAATACGGTTGCCGAACGGAATAAGCGGAAAACCACCTGTTTCAACCGGTGCCGCATCGGCATGTTTTGCTTCACGCAGCAGAGGAATAATCCGCCCCTGATTGTGCCACCACAAGCCATGTACCGTGCCGCCCTGGCTAGCAATATGCGCTTCAAATTGTTGGTTTTTCAACGTGATGATGCTCATGGCAGCCTCCGGTCAGATGATTTTGACATCGGGTTCAAACCTGCCCTGAAACGGCAGATCCATGATGAATATCGCCCCCGCCGGCTTTTGCTGCCGCGCTGTGTCATCCAACCCGACCCATGCGGATGTCACCAGCATCTGGCTGGCAGTTTTGCCGATAAAAGCAGGACAGCTCGGCTGAGAAACCGGCAGAGCAATTGAACGCAGAAAACTGCCATCCGGTGCATATCCGGCAATCTGCGAGCCACCCCAGAGGGCAACCCAGAAATTACCGTCCGCATCCACAACCGCACCATCGGGATTGCCTGCGGGAAAATCATTGAGGAACAGTTTCGGCTCCCCGACCGGCAAACCATTCCCAGGGTCAAGCGGCACACGCATCACTTGACGTAAAGCTGTATCGGCAAAATATCCAACCGTGCCATCCGGTGAAAAACAAATCGCATTGCTGATCGTGATATCATCGTAAAGCTTGCGCAATTCACCTTTGAAATACCAATAGATTGCACCTGCACCCTGCTCAGCCTGCCAGCCCATTGTGCCAAGCCAGAATGCCCCTGATGGGTGCACTCGCGCATCATTGGAGCGGGTCAGTCGGTTATCCGCTTCGATTTCACAATGCAGAGACAGGTCGCCCGTTGCCACATCGCGCAGATACAGGCCGCGCTCTGTGAAAAGGAGCTGGCGATACTCATCCACCCGCGCAAGGGCACTGGCGGCAAAAGGCAGATCATGTTGCCTGCTCACACCGTTTTGAAACTGATATTCGCAGAGTTTAGATTGCAGAATATCAAACCACCATGCCGTATCTGCATGCGGGTCATAGACCGGCCCCTCACCCAGCTTACACAAAGGTGCATTCAACGCAGCGGGTACAAATATCTCAGCCATGCGCACCACCAAACACCTCATCATAGGCTGTGATTGTCAGACGGGCTTTTGCCTGCACGGTTTCCGCACTATCCCCCGATCTGTAAAGGCTGGAGCCTATGCCAAAAGTCCGCACACCCACGCGGGCATAATCTCCGAAATTCTGATCGGAAACACCACCGACAGCCCCGACAACCGTGTCTTTCGGCAGAATGGTTTTAATCGCCGCAATGCCTGAAGGACCAAGGGAATCGGCAGGAAAAAATTTCAATGCGGAAGCGCCACTGCGGATCGCCAGCAGAGCCTCACTCGCCGTATAACAACCAGGCATGGTAATCAGCCCGCAGGACGTTGCGTGGCGGATAACATCGGCATCCGTATTCGGGCTCACCATAATCCGCCCGCCAATATCTGCCAGCCGCTGCGCATCTTCCGTTGTCAGCACGGTTCCGGCACCGATCAGCACTTTGTCACCAAATAACCTCACCGCGCGTTCAATCGAAACCCACGGCTCCGGTGAGTTCAGCGGAATCTCAATAATCTCGAACCCTTCTGTAATCAGAGCTTCAAGCACCGGCTCAACCTCATCATTGCGGATACCACGAATGATCGCCACCAGTGAGCGTTTCAAATTCGGCCAGATGACAGATGACATTGTGCTTCCCTCTCCATCACGCATGATATGTTACCGGCCACACTCTGGCTGCCGCCACAAATAACCCCTGCCGGACTGCAATCTCGCCATCCAGCAGAGTGATGCTGAAACCGTTTTTCTCCAGAGCGACCTGATACAACCGGCCGAGTTTTCCCGAAGCCACCAGCCCGATTGTACCCGCGCCATAAAGCTGTTTTGCCCTGCCCGCCTCTGCGCCGATCAGCAGACCGGAAAGATGCGCTGCGCCCTCAGACTGCTCTTCAAAACCAAGCAATTGTGCTGCACGGATACCAAAAACATCCTCGGCCATCCGTGCCGGTTCCGCGCATGTCTTTTCAACAGCACGGAGAAAAGCAGGTGTGTTTTCATCAAAAGCCACATCCGTATCCATCGCATGTCTGAGAATGGAATGTTGAGACAGTACTGCAAAAAACTCACCGGTCATGAAAGTCGCGAACTGCGTCACAACACCGTTTTCCAGTCTCGTCCACTTACTATGCGTGCCAGGCATACAGATCAGACCATCAGGCATCGATGTGGCAATACCCGCAAGCTGGGTTTCCTCACCGCGCATTACATTGGCTGCGGATGCATCACGCTGCGCAAGTCCGGGCAAAATACGGATATCGCGTGTCTGGTTTTCTAATTTGAGCGCATAATCTGCCAGACCATCAAGCGTAGCAGGCAGGCTGATATAAGGTGCCTCTGCCCAGCCTTGCCGTGCACCGGCCATACCGCAGATTATAACCGGCAGATCCGGTCCTGCTTCCAGCTTATGCAAATGCTTTTCCAGCACCGGTGCAAAACCCGTTGCAGCGCAATGCATCATACCTTCATCACTGCGGCTTTCACCCAGTACATGCCCCTGTGCATCTGTAGTCCAGAGGCGAAAACTGCTCGTTCCCCAATCGACCAATGCGTAAACAGCGTCATTCATCAGTGTTTACCCTCTGAACCCGATCATGTTTGAGCGCAGATTATCCAGCAGCACAGCAATGAGAAGAATGCAGCCGCGCACAACATATTGGTAAAATGCCTGAATATTCAGCAGGTTCATGACATTTTCGGCAATCCCCATAATCAGCACGCCAACAATCACGCCCAGCATTGCAGCACGACCGCCAGCCAGAGAAACACCACCGAGAACACAAGCCGAGATGACAGATAATTCAAGCCCTGTTGCCGCATTCGGCTGACCGGATGTGATACGCGATGCCAGCAAAATACCGGCAATACCGCAGACCAGCCCCTGCAGGGCAAAAATCCAGATACGCATGGAATCCACATTCACACCGGCTAGGCGCGATGCTTCGGGATTACCGCCGATTGCCAGCGTATTCTTACCGAAGACTGTGCGGTTGAGCACAAATCCGAAAATGACAAACAGCAGTCCCATCACCCAGATCGGCGTCGGAATGCCTAAAAATTTTGACAGTGCCAGCTGATAGAAAGACGGATCATTAATACCAACCGCACGGCCATCACTGGAGATCAGCGCCAATCCGCGCACAATCTGCATTGTCGCCAGCGTGGTAATCAGCGCATTGATACGAAATTTCGCAATCACAACACCATTGAACAGCCCGACGATAAAACCGCCTGCCAAAGCGGCCAGCAATCCGAGAAAAATGGAGCCGGTGGCATTGGAAGCCATCACCGCAATCATGCCGGTAAAGGCGACAGTAGAACCGACAGAAAGATCGAAATCGCGCGATGCAAGACAGAACATCATCGTGCAGGCAACAATGCCGATGGTTACCACCGATTGCAGAAGCCCGAGCATGTTACGCTCGGTCAGAAAATTCGGGACTGTCAGCGCCACCACTGCAAAGGCCAGCAGAAAAATCACCACAAGCCCTTGTTCACCAAGCAGAATTTTTTTAATTGAAACCATCGTTCAGGATACCTTTTGTAATGATCCGGCTGCCGTTTCAGCGACGGTCTTATCCGGTAGTGCCGCCGTGAGAATGGCGCGGTCATTAAAATCAGCACGATCAAATCCGGCGGCAATCCGCCCTTCGCACATCACCATAATCCGGTCTGAGATGCCCATGACTTCGGGCAGTTCGCTGGAGATCACCACAATCGCCATACCGCTTTCAGCAAGCTGATAGAGAATTTCATAAATCTCTGCCTTGGCGCCCACATCAATACCGCGCGTAGGCTCGTCAATAATCAGTACCTTGATATTCTGCTCGGCCAGCCAGCGGCCGAGAATAACCTTCTGCTGGTTGCCGCCGGAGAGATTGACAATATTCTGTTTGCGCGACGGCGTACGTACCCGTAATTTTCCGATATAGGTTTCAGCCAGTTCCGCCTCTTTTTTCGGGCGGATCAAGCCAAACGGGGAAAAATGTCTGCGGGCAGAAATAGCGATATTCTCTTCAATCGAACGCCCCTGAACAATACCGTCAAATTTACGGTCTTCAGGACAAAGGACGATACCTGCACGGATGGAACTGCGCGGATCATCAGCCTTCACAACCTTACCATCAACATACACCGCACCGGCGCGTCGTTGATCGGCACCATAAATCAGGCGGCTCATCTCGGAACGTCCGGCACCGATCAGACCGAAAAATCCTAAGATTTCACCGGCACGCACCTCAAAATTCACAGGCTCCGGTAATTTACTGCCGCTGAGATTTTCAACCTTCAGCAATATATTCTGGCGAATATCGCGACCGCGCCAACCCCAGATATTATTGATCTCCCGCCCTACCATTTCAGAGATAATCTGGTCGCGGGTAACATTCTCAAGACTCGGATGATGAGCGGCCAGTTTGCCGTCACGCAACACAGTCAGACTATCGCAAAGCTGGAATATCTCATCCAGACGATGCGAGATATAAAGAATGATCTTGCCCTCAGCCTTCAGACGGCCGATCAGACGAAACAGGATTTCGCTCTCCCGAGATGACAGGGATGACGTCGGCTCGTCGAGCGCGATGATACGCGCATCCAGCATCACAGCTTTGGCGATTTCAACCATCTGCCGCTCACCGATCGAAAGCTGTGCAACCTTGGTGGCAGGGTCGATATCAATGCCGATCACCCGCAGTTTTTCGCCGACAGCACTGACCAGTGCTTTAAAACTGATAATTCCCGCTTTGGCAGGAAAGCGCCCGAGCCACAGATTTTCCGCAACACTCAGTTCCGGCACCAATTGCAGTTCCTGATGGATAACGATCACACCGGCATGAAAAGCATCGCGCACGGATGCATATTTCTGCACCACACCGTCAATAATGATCTCACCGCTATTCGCCTGCTGATCACCGGAAAGAACACGGATGAGCGTGGATTTACCCGCCCCGTTTTCTCCCATCAACCCGTGGACAGCCCCTTGAGCAACACTGAAAGACACATCTGTCAGCGCCTTAACACCGGGATAGAATTTTGAAATATTTTTAAAGGTCAGAAAGTCAGCCATGCCGCACCTGTCTCTCAGCAGTGGTTGCACCACTTGAACAATAATTTCTGAGAAATGGGGGCCGGAACGCTGTATGCTCCGGCCCGTGCAGGATTACTCGATGCCGAGTTCCTTGCGGACTTCCGCGTAATTATCGCGCAAGGCTAGCTGACCGGATGTCAGAATGAGCTTTTCAGGCTCTTTTCCATCCGCCAGCCATGCATACATATTCATCGCTGTTTCGTAACCATGACGCTTTGGCGAGATGATTACAGTGCCGTAGAAACCGGTCGGGCTAGGCTTTTTAAACTCATTAATCGCAGATTCTGCACCGCCGATACCAACCGCCACAACATTCTCTGACGGAATGCCAACGCTTTCCGTTGCGCGTACCGCACCAAGCACGGACTCATCATTGAGGCCAACAGCAACCCAATATTTGATATCCGCATTCTTGTTGAGAACAACAGTGGATGCATTCAGCGCGGCCTCAGTATCGGTTTTTGCCTGTGGTGCCGCAAAAATATTGGTTTCCGGCAATCCGTTTTCTTTCATAACCGAAAGCGCGCCTTCAACACGGTCAACGGCAGTCGGTAACTGGTCATAGGAAACACGGATTGCACCGACATTCTTCCAGTCCCAGCCACGTTTTTTGACTTCTTCGCTGATGGCGCGGCCAACTTCCTCACCGATTTTGGTGGCGGAAATCCCCATATGCGCCACATCTTCCAGCGGCTTGCCATCCGCACCGACAAGACGGTCATCGACAGTCATCAATTTCAGACCATTGGCCTCGGCCTTGGCGACGATACCCGGCCCGAGCTTCACATCCGGTGTACAGATGATCACACCGGTAGCGCCCTGTGCAGCCAGATTATCCAGTGCAGACTGCACCTTCTCACCGTCTTCCGCACCGATTTTGACCAGAGTGAAACCTTTTTCCTTTGCCGCTACATCGGCAAATTTCCACTCATCCTGAAACCACGGTTCTTCCGGCTGCTTTACAACAAAGCCGATTTTCACATCCGCCGCATAGGCTGCAGATGGTCCTGCAACAGCCGTGAAAACCACACCGGCCATCATTCCGGCTAAAGCAGCCGTTTTTAAAAAGCGCATATCTTTCCTCCCAAAGATTGCACGTCATCTCAAGCTCCCACAGCCTTGTCATGACGCTGATGTCCTCCATCGCCGGTCACGCTAAAACAAATCATCATACCAGTCAATAATTCTTGTATGATGATTTAAAATTGTTCATTATACATAATTAAACAACTGAGTGCCTTGCGGTTTCCGTCTGTCAAACCCTATGACTATGATCAGAGCCTGCATTAAAGCCGGAAACTGAACAACCGGATGGCCGGATTAAAACGAAAGAAAAGCCGTGACCGAAATGTCTGAGCAGAGCCTGCATGCCCCTTCCCGTACAACGCGGCCAAGGGTACAAAAAAGCATCACTGCGACGCTCGCCGCTGACATTCTCAATGGCCGCTTCAAGCCGGGCTCAATGCTGCCCCGCGAAAATGATCTGTGTGAAGAATATGGCGTCAGCCGCACGGTCATCCGCGAAACGATAAAAACACTGGAGTCCAAAGGGCTGGTGCGCGGTAAGCCGCGTATCGGCACAGTTGTGTGCGAACAGGACGACTGGAATCTGCTGGATCAGCAGGTGTTGGACTGGTTGGGGCCGCGCATCGTCGATCTGGATTTATTGCTCTGCGTTCTGGAAGCCCGCCGCGCGATTGAACCGGTCGCTGCCGAACTGGCAACCCAGCGCGCATCCGCCATGGATATTGCGGCGCTGGAAATAGCATGGAACAAGATGAATGAGGCGGGCAGCGATATTGAAGCCTTCACGCAGGGCGATGTCGACTTCCACATCGCTCTGTTGCGGGCAAGCCATAATCAGGTCTTTCGCCAGCTTTGCGGCATTATTGAAGCCGCATTGCGCTATACGCTTTACACATCCAATGATGCAGTTGCGAGCCGCGATGAGGCCATTTCCGAACATCTGGAACTGATTGAAGCCATACGGCTGCGCGATAAAGAACGGGCGCGCAACAGTTCCAATAAAATGCTGGATCTTGCCGCCCGCGATCTTGGTATGAAAGACAAGTAAAACGGCCAGCACAATTGAGCACAGGCCGTTATAAGCGAAAACCGCTCAGCGATTATGATAGGCTTCGGCAGCAGCGCAAAATGCTGCCAGCAGATGCACATCACCTTCCATCTGTTTATATTCCGGATGCCATTGCACACCGATGGCAAAGCTCTTTTCCGTGTGCTCAATCGCTTCAATAATACCGTCTTCAGCCGTAGCTGTCACACGCATCGGCGCTTTAACTGTACGCACCGACTGATGATGCGAGCTGTTGACATGCTGGCCGGTTGTGCCAACCAATTTCGCCAGCAGGCTGTCTTCTTTAATTGCGATACTGTGCCCTGCGCGTTCCTTGCCACCGGCATTTTCTGTATCTTTCGAAACAGAATGTTCCAATGCGCCCGAGACTTCATCCGGAATATGCTGCACCAGCGTACCGCCGGCAATAACAGCCAGCAGCTGATGGCCGCCGCAAATCCCCAGCACCGGCATATCGCGCTCCAGCGCACCGCGCAGAACCGCCGCTTCAAATTCTGTCCGCGCCGGTTTCAGACGGATTGTGTCCGTACGCGCTTCTTCGCCAAACATTGCAGGCGGCACATCAAAAGCACCGCCGGTTACAACCAGCCCGTCAATCATATTCAGATAGGTTTCAGCCAGTTCTGTGAGATGCGGCAAGGCAACCGGCGCAGCGCCCGCCTCTTCAAGGCAGGACAGATAATTCTGGCGGATTGCATACCATGGAGAATCCGAAAATCCGCCGCCCTCTTCGCTGTCGAGTGTCACGCCGATGATCGGCCGGAATAGTGTTTTCTGTGTCATTGTGCCGTGCTTTTATAATGAAATTTCTGTGCCTGAATGAATACGTCCTGTTGAGCGAAAACAAGCGCTATTATCATCTGGCCTCATGCATTTTTGCGATCAGCAATCGCCTTACCTGCACATCATAGTCATACTTGTTTTTATTACATTTTTGCATTATATTTCAGGCAGTCGTCTTAAGGAGATTTATGCGCAGCATCCTTCATCGTTGATCCTCTGCTTATGCAGAGCCGCCTGTCACACACAGGCTCCAACGGCTTGCGCCCGACTTTTTCTCCTTATCAGGACAATTCCCATGATGACTCAGATCATGCTGCCATGTGTTGGCGGTTTCTGTGGGCTGTTCGTCCGTTTCCAACAACGGAGACAGCCATGAATATTTCACGTTTTGAACGCCGTATTCTCGATATGTTGGCCAAAGGCGGCCGTATCGAACCGGAAAAAGATGACAATGGCAAAATTATTGATGTCGATTTCATCTCCCGCGAGGGCTGGTTTCTTGACGGTACAGATTTACAAACCTTCAAAAAACTGCGCGCCAAACGGCTGATCGCCTCGTTTAACGGCAGTGCTTATCGCATTTCCAAACAAGGCATTCAAAGTCTGCAAATCGCCCGCAATGCATAGATAAAAAGCGCAGCACTCACATGCTGCGCTTTCTTATTTTTAGAGCATAATTCCTTAAACTTGGATCAGTTTAAGGTAAAATTATGCTCTAACTTTAAAGTGTTAGAGCGACCTTTGTGTGCCAAGTCTGGCACACGGCGCTCTAATCTAACGACAGACGCTGTGAACCGCTGATCTTGTTCTCCGCCCATTTGGAAAATTTGAGGATCGGATAACAATAGACGAAATAAACCAGCGCAATCAGACCATAGATAAACAACACATCGCGCGGGAAGCGCAACATCGACACTTCGCCCTGACGGGTCAGTTCGGCAATCCCGATCACCGAGAGAATAGCCGTGCTCTTGATGATAATCACATAGACACTGCTCATCGGCGCAATGGTCAGTTTTAGCGCCTGAGGCAAAATCACATGCCACAATTTCTGCAACTGGCTCATACCGACCGCAGTTGCAGCCTCCCACTGGCCGCGCGGCACCGCATCAATCGCACTGCACACAATTTCAGCCACATAGCAGGATGTATAGAGCGACAGCGCCACAAAAGCCGCTGTGGTGGAATCCCAGCTCAGCCATTCAATCCCTGTATTCGGCAGCACGAAATAGAACACATAGAGCTGCACCAGAAAGGGTGTGCCGCGCAAAATATGCACATAACCGCCAAAGAGCTGTGTCAAAACAGGAATGCGATAACTGCGTATAATCCCGATCACAGTCCCGATGATTGATCCCGCCAGAATTGCGACCAGCGAAACCGTAAAAGTCTCTTTGAACCCCTGCCAAAGGAATGGCATCACCGAGACTGTAAGCTTCCAATAATATTCAAACATCATATCAGCCTTTCGCAGCCCAGGCAGGACCTGCCAGCTTCTTTTTCACATGATGCGAAAGGAACAGCATCACACAATAGATAGCGAGATATCCGGCAGCGATTGTCAGGAAGCTCTCATTCGGGCGCACGCGCTCACTGTTGAGTAGCAGCCCCGCACTGGTGAATTCGAACACCGTAATCAGCGACAACAGCGATGTATCTTTAATCAGCACGGCCGTCTGGCCGAGCACAGGCGGGATCACATTGGCAAAAGCCTGCGGCAATACAATATGGATCAGCCGCTGTCCGTAACTCATGCCCACAGCTTTGGCAGCTTCAACCTGTCCGCGCGGGACTGAACCGATACCGGTGCGGATGATCTCGGACATATAAGGCGTACAGTTAATAACCAGCGCGGCTATGCCAAGCCACATTTCCGGCCATTTGGCAGTAAACGGCAGCAGAACCGGCAGACCGAAATAGACCAGATAAATCTGCACCAGCAGCGGGGTCGAACGGATGAATGTGACATAAGCCTGTATCAGATTGCGCAGCACTTTCCACTGCGTAAACATGATAACAGCCATGATCGTGCCGAGCACAAAAGACAGCGCAAAACTCACACCGGTTGCAATCAGCGTATTGCCCAGACCTTCTGCAAAGCGGTCGAGATACTGCGCAACGATGCGGTAATTGAAATAATCAAGAATGAATGATGACATTATCCGGTCCCGGATATTTCACGCAGGCAGACAGTCTGCCGCGGCGCAAAATATTTAAAACAGTAAGGCTCCTGCCCGCCCGAATGGCAGGCAGGAGATGGCTTCTGTTACTTGTGGTCTTTTTCCCACTCGGTGGTGTTCCACCAGTAATTGACCATCTGGTCGAGACGCTTGTCGGAGGTGATCAGTTCAACATAATTGTCGAGCCAGAACTTCAGATGCGCTTCATCAGGGCGCACGGCAAAGGCCAGCGGGTTTTTGACGATAATGCCGTCAAGAATTTTCAGATTACCGAATTCATTGACGAAATTGGTGACGTTGCCAAGATCGGAAACGGTTGCATCAATACGACCGGCAGACAATGCCTGTGCCACGGCAGCAGTACCACCGGTGAACTCTTTAAGCGTTGCCTTTGGCATGAACTTTTTGATGGCTTCACTGTATGAACTGGCCTGTGTCGAGCCGATATTCAGACCTTCCTGATTAAGGTCTTCCCATTTGGCCAGCGGTGAATCATTTTTCACCACCGCAACGGTTTCTTCGTAGAACATCGGACGGGAGAACAGCAACTGAGCCGCACGCTGCGGGGTTGGTGTCATGTCGGCGGCAATCATATCCACTTTGCCTGCCAGCAATGCCGGAATAAGACCTTTCCAGTCATAATCCTGAAACACGACTTTAACGCCGAGATCCTCACCCATCATACGGGCAAGTTCTACAGCCAGACCGGTTTGCTTGCCATCTTTATTGATGAAGCTGACCGGCGCGCCCTGCGTTTGCACGGCAACACGCAGCTCACCGCGTTTCAGAATTTCTTCCATAATATCTGCTTTGGCGGTGCTTGCAGCACCGACAGACATAGCGGCCACACCCGCCAGCATTCCGATCGACAGAGCGATTTTTTTCAGAAATTTCATAATGTTCTCCTCACTATTATATGGATTTACCCTTATTTACGGGCATTCATTTCCGTAACTTTCAACAGACGTCTCCCACGTCTGCCCCCTCCCTTTAAAGCACCTGTTCGAGAAAATGCTGTGTGCGCTGATGAACCGGCTTGGAAAACAGCACATCCGGCGTTCCGGTTTCAACAATCTGCCCTTCATCCATGAAGATCACACGATCAGCCACCTCACGGGCAAAACCCATTTCATGGGTGACAACCACCATGGTCATGCCGGATTTTGCCAGTTCTTTCATCAGATCGAGAATGCCGCCAACCATTTCAGGATCGAGCGCCGAGGTTGCCTCATCGAACAGCATCACTTTCGGGTTCATCGCCAAAGCACGGGCAATGGCCACGCGCTGCTGCTGACCACCGGAAAGCTGGCTCGGATAATGTCCTGCACGTTCCGCAATCCCCACACGCGCCAGCATATCCTGTGCGATTTTCAGCGCCTCCGCCTTGGAGCGTTTCAGCACCACAGTCTGTGGCAGAACCACATTTTCCAGCGCTGTTTTATGCTGAAACAGATTGAAATGCTGAAACACCATGCCGATTTCAGAACGGGCATGATTGAGATCAGTCTTAGGATCGGAAATTGCCAGATTATTGACGGTGATCGTGCCGCTGTCGATGGCTTCCAGTGCATTGAGTGTGCGCAGCAAAGTGCTTTTACCGGAACCGGAAGGACCGATAATGACCAGAACCTCCCCCTTCTCTACGGAAAAAGAGACATCGCCTAATGCACGGTGAGCTTTGCCGTTGCTGGTCGCAGGATAGGTCTTGCTGACATGCTCAACTGATATAAAAGTCATTATTTCCCCTCTATAACGCTGCCTCTAGCGGGCGATTATGCGTTATCCTTATTGAATTCTGTTTATGCTTCGTCAGGCAGAAATCCATAAAATGCGACAGCAACATCCCCTGTCAGGATAATTGTATCATCAGCACATAACTCGACCTGTAAAGCCCCGCCCGGCATTAAAACACGGAATTTTTTCTGATTTGTGCGTCCGCTGCGTACCGCCGCAACTGCCGCCGCACAGGCACCGCTGCCGCAAGCTTCCGTGAGAATACCGGGACGTTCATAAACCACTAATTTCAGTCGCGCCTCGTCACCTTCAGACGACAGCAGTTCAGCCACACCAATATTGGCCTGCTCCGGCAGATAAGTGCTATTTTGCACCACAGCGGCCTCAACCGGCACATCTACAGCATCAAAATCCGACACGAAATAAACAAGATGCGGATTGCCCATACTGACGGCAAAAGGCTCGGACAACGTACCGTGGTTCAGACGTCCGTCATGGTTCGCAAGCGGCCCTGCCAGCGGAATAGCCTGCCAATCTGTAACAGCTGGCGCCAGATACAGGCTGATACGTGGCTGCCCGTTTTCAGCCTCTGCCATACGGGCTTCGAGCAACCCGCCGAGCGTTTCTAAAATTACGGAATTTTTGCCTGCTTCCTGCATCCAGAGAAAAGCGGCACAACGGCTGGCATTAAAACAGGCCGGAGCCTCCATGCCATCCACATTATAGATGCGCATCCGCACATCAGCGCAGGCACTTTGTGGAGCTTCCAGCACCAGCAACTGGTCACCGCCAACACCGCGATGACGATCACAAATCTGGGCAATCATTGCTGCCTGCGGCCGGAAAGGCTTTTCCCGACCGTCAACCAGCACAAAATCATTCCCCAGCCCGTGGGTTTTGATGAAAAAAATCCCAGCGGCATCTCCCCGCGCCGCTTCGGAATATGGCCTCATATTTCCCCTCCTCTTCGGGCTACTTTAGCAGCAGCCTCAGGAAACGGCCTCCCAACCGTTCCCTTGTACTGACCGGATCCTATAGATCCCGTACCTCTTGTCTCCTTACGCGATCAAAGATCGCGTTCCAGCATAAGTGCATCTTCTACCGTCCACTGACGGCGAACCAGTCTGAATGTATCACCCTCAACCAGCACTTCCTGAATAAGCGGACGCGCATTATAGGTTGAAGACATTGTTGCACCATAGGCACCGGCAACACCAAGCATCACCAGATCGCCACGCTCCAGCGCAGGCAAACGATCAAACTCGCCGAATGTATCCGAGCTTTCGCAAACAGGGCCAACCAGATTGACCGGCAGGGTTTCCGCATCTGCTGCCGGTTCACGCACCGGCCAGACCGGATGCACGGCATCGTAAAGTGCCGGACGCATCAGATCATTCATCGCTGCATCAACGATGGAGAATTTGGCATTGCCCTGATTTTTGCCATAAAGCACTTTGGTCACCAGCGCACCGGCTTCGGCAATGATGAAACGACCCGGCTCCATAGTCAGTTCGCAATCAATATCACCAAGCGTATCTCGGATTGTCTGTGCATAGGCATCGACATCAATGCCGGCAGAACCGTCATAGGAAACGCCGAGGCCACCGCCGAGATCAAGACGGGAAATATTTAGGCCTTTGGCGCGGATTGCGGCTGTCAGCTGTGCCAAGCGTTCAAAAGTCTGACGATATGGCGTGACATCGGTAATCTGCGAACCGATGTGAACGGCAATACCAACCACATTGATTTCTTCGCGGGCAGAGGCGGCCGCATAGGTATTCAAAGCATCAGCATAGGCAATACCGAATTTGTTCTTGCTGGTGCCGGTGGTGATTTTCGGATGGGTCAGTGCATCCACATCAGGATTAATGCGCAGAACCACAGTTGCCACTTTGCCAAGCTGGCGGGCAACGCGGGAAATCGCATCCAGCTCTTCGATGGATTCAATATTCAGCTGATGCACACCGGCATTGAGTGCTGCTGCAATTTCTTCATCGGTTTTGCCAACGCCGGAGAATACGATTTTATCCGCAGGCGAACCGGCCGCCAATGCACGGTGCATCTCACCGCCGGAAACAATATCCATACCGCAGCCTTCACCAACCAGCAAAGACAACAGCGACAGGTTGTTATTGGCTTTCACCGCATAGCAGATCTGCACATTGAGTCCGCTCAGCGCAGCGCGCAATCTGGCAACACGTTCACGTACAGCAGCAGCCGAATAGACATAAAACGGCGTGCCGTATTTTTCTGCAATTGCAGAGACAGCAACGTTTTCAACGCTTAAAGCCCCGTTTTTATAGCCGAAATGCGCAACATGCGGACGTGAGAACTCAGTGGTCATTCTACCCTCAAACACTCGAAGCGGAGAGTCTCACAAGACACACCGCTTCATCATTACTACCATCAAGCTATCAGACATCCATCTGCGGTCAAATTCATAATAATCTCTTTATTATTCATTTTCGATATGCTTAATACTGGAAAGGTCTTGCTGCCAAAGGGGAGATTTTATGCGTCTGACACACCGCCAACTGGAAATTTTTCAGTCGCTGATGCACACCCTTAATGTTACTGAAACGGCAGATCATCTCGGCTCCTCGCAGCCAACCATCAGCCGCGAGCTGAAAGATCTGGAAGCAACACTCGGCTTTACGCTATTTCACCGTGATAACCGACGGCTAAAACCCACACAACAAGCTGCCGCGCTCAACGTGATTGTGCAGCGCTCCTTTGTCAGTATTGAAGAAATTGCCCGTACTGCACGCGCTATTCGCGGCGATAATTTACAACGCGTATCTGTCGCCTGCCTGCCCGCCTATGCCCATGCGATTATTCCGCAGGCCACCAAACTGTTTCTCAACGAACATCCGCAAGCATCTGTGAAAATTCATTCGCTGGAAGAAAGCGCCCTCACCCGCGACCTGCTGAGCAAATTCTTTGATGTCGGCATGGTAGAAGGTAATATTACGCTCAGCGCCTCGGCAACACGCGAGCTTTATACCGGTGATCTTCTGTGCATCATGCCTGCCGGTCATCCGCTGGCGGATTATGACAGTCTCGATATTGAGCAATTCTCCGGTCATAACTTTATTTATTACTCTGATGAGGATTATTATCGCCGTCAGGTCGATCAGTGGTTCAGCAATGCCGGTATCAGCCGTAAACTTATGATTGAGGCAACCACCGCGTCCTCTATCGGTTCTCTGGTAACAGCAGGTATTGGCATATCCGTTATCAATCCTTTGAGCGCACTGGCCTTTGAAGGGCAAAATCTGCTGATCCGCCCGATCCGCCATTCCATCCCTTATTATGTGAATGTCTGGCAGCCGGAAGATATCCGCCGCGGTGCACTTGGCGCAGAATTTGTGCAATCAATCGTCAGTGCCGTTGAAGAACGCGTTGCAACACTGCGACAGCGTAATCTATGCACATGAACATTGCAGTATCAGGATAATATTCTCAAGAAACGACATCGCCGAGCAAGCAATACCAAACAGCGTCGTTTTTCCTGCACTTGCCTGCTTTCCTGTTTAAAAACAGAACTCTATAGTACGGCAAATTCGAACCAAAGAGGATTATCATGGTCAATCCGGTTTTCGCAGCATCCGGCATATCTGTTTTTGAAATCATGTCGAGACTGGCCGCAGAAACCGGTGCCATTAATCTCGGACAGGGTTTTCCGGAAGGGCTTGAGCCGCAGGAACTGATTGCCGCTGCAACAGATGCTCTGCACAACGGTTCCCATCAATATCCGCCAATGCTTGGTCTTCCTGCCCTGCGCAAAGCTGTGGCTGACAATGCCCGCCGGTTTTTCAATATTGATCCCGATTGGGAAACAGAAATTTTGGTAACTTCCGGTGCGACGGAAGCGCTGGCCGATAGTTTCTTCGCGCTGATGAATTCCGGCGATGAAGTGATTGTGCTGGAACCGGCCTATGATTCCTATAGTCCGGTGATCCGCCGTGCCGGTGGTATGGTTGTGCCGGTGCGTCTTGCGCCGCCCCATTGGGAATTACCTTTGCAAGCCCTGAGCGATGCGATTACCCCGCGCACGCGCATGATCGTTGTGAATAATCCGATGAACCCGATCGGCAAGGTTTTTACCCGCGAGGAACTGAATTTCATCGCGGAACTGGCCGTGAAACATAATCTCTTCATCATTGCCGATGAAGTTTATGAACATCTGACCTTTGATGACAATAAACATATCTCGCTGTTTTCACTGCCGGAAATCCGCGACCGTGTGGTACGGATCGGTTCGGCAGGCAAAAGCTTTTCGCTCACCGGCTGGAAGGTTGGCTATATCATCGCTGATGCGCAATTGCTGAAAGTGATCTCCCGCGTCCATCAATATATGACCTTCACCACACCACCTGCTCTGCAAGCAGCTGTAGCGGTCGGCCTCAATCTGCCGGACAGTTATTTCACCGGTCTGCGGGAAGAACTGGCCAAGCGTCGTGATTATCTCGATGCCGGTTTGCGCGAGGCAGGTTTTAATATCGCCTCTGCGCCTGCCACTTATTTCGCGGTTGCCGATATCAGCGATCTCGATAAGGATGGTGATGATCTGGCCTTCAGCCAGCGCCTCACCCGTGAAGCCGGTGTCACACCGGTACCGGTGTCTTCTTTCTATTCAGAGCGCAATATCACCAGCCATGTGCGTTTTTGCTTTGCCAAAAAACTCGACACGCTGGAGACTGCCATTAACCGACTGCGTGACTGGCGTGAAAAACAGAGCTGAGCAATCTCAGCCCTTTGCTGCCTCTGCTAAGCCTCTGCGAATACGGTTGAAAATCGTCCACATTAACAGGGCGATCAGCAGCGGCTGCAACCAGACCATCCATTGCGGCAGAAAACCGTCAACGGCCAGCCAGCCACCGAGGATACCGAACAACAAGGCGCGGTCACTCTTGCCCATCGGCCCGTCATAGCGTCGTGATGCACCGATACGCAAGCCCAGCAATCCGGCAAATTCGGTGAGCAAAGCCAGCACAATAATCAGCCCCATCCAATGCGGCTGAAACGGTGCGATCCACAAAAACGGCGTAAACAGCGCAATATCCGAGACAAGATCACCCAACTCGTTGAGATAAGCTCCCAAAGCACTTTGCTGGTTAAATTCGCGCGCCAGCATCCCGTCGATCGCATTCATCGCCATACGGATGAACAGCCACACGGGGATGAGCCAGAACCATATTTTGTTTTCAGCAATCACCAACCATGAACCGACTGCCACAGAGATCAGCATCGCCGCAACAGTCACCTGATTGGCGGTCACACCCCATTGTGCCAATCGGCTGACCAGCGGACGTAATAAATCCTGAAAACGGCTCTTAAGCTGATAAACAGACACGGTATAACTCTTTGCAAAATCACTTTTATTAAACATCGTTTAGTCTAAAAGACTTACAATAAATAGCAAAACAACATCTATATTTATGTATCGCCATATGAAAGACAGGCCTATGACTTCGGTAAAACGCGATTGCACTGAGCGGCATTTTATCAGCCATGACCGGCAGGAAATCTTTTTCCGCTACTGGCCTGCTTTAAGTGAAAAGCCGGAAGGCGCCATCATTCTGCTGCATCGCGGGCATGAACATAGCGGCCGTGTCGCGCATATTGTCGAAGAACTCGGACTGGATAATTATAGCTTTTATGCATGGGATGCCCGCGGTCACGGCCTTACCCAAGGGCAGCGCGGCTATTCGCCTTCCTTTGCAACCACGGTGCGCGACCTTGACTGCTTTGCCCGCCATATCACCGAGACAGACGGTTTCGCCTTACAGGATATGGCGCTGATTGCACAAAGTGTCGGCGCGGTTATCGGTGCTACATGGGTGCATGATTATGCACCGCCGATCCGCGCCATGGTGCTGGCTGCACCGGCTTTTGACGTTAAACTTTATGTGCCGCTGGCCAAAGAAGGCATCTGGCTCTGGCAGAAGCTCAAAGGCACATTCTTCGTCAATTCCTATGTCAAAGCCCGCTTTCTCACTCATGATAAAGAGCGCATTGCATCCTTTGAAAATGACCCGCTGATTACCCGCCCGATTGCCTCCAATATTCTGCTAGAACTCTATGAGAATGCAGAGCGCATAGTCCGCGATGCCCGTGCGATTACCACACCGACACAGGTACTGATTTCCGGTCGTGACTGGGTGGTTCGCGATACGCCGCAACATCGTTTCTACGAAAATCTCGCGGGTCCAATTAAAGAGCGCCATGTGCTGAAAGGTTTCTATCACGACACGCTGGGCGAGCGTGACCGCGCACTGGCTTTTGCCAAAATCCGGCCTTTCATTGAGCAGCAGTTTGCCAAGGCTCCGCAACAAAGCTCACTACTTGATGCGCATATTCAGGGCTTTACCCGTGATGAAGCTGACCGTCTGGCTACCCCTCTGTCCATTACCAGCCCACGCGGGGTTTATTGGGGCATGACCCGTGCTTCTATCCGTATCGGCGGATTGTTCTCGGAAGGGCTGAAAACCGGTATCCGCACCGGTTTCGATTCCGGTTCCACGCTCGATTATGTTTATCGCAATGAGGTGAAGGGTTTAGGCTGGGGTGGCCGCTATACCGATAAAACCTTCCTCAACGCCATTGGCTGGCGCGGTATCCGCCAGCGTAAAACCCATCTGGAAGAACTGATCCGGCAGGCTGTCACCCGTTTGCAGGATGACGGGAAACCGGCGCGTATTCTCGATATCGCCGCCGGTCACGGACGCTATGTGCTGGATGCACTCACCACCAAGGATGATGAAATCGCCTCGGTGCGCTTGCAGGATTACTCACCGATCAATGTGCTGGCCGGTCGTCAACTGATTGCGGAGCGCAATCTCTCAGGCAAAGCCGAGTTCCATGAAGGTGATGCTTTTGATACGAAAGTGCTCGCTGCTCTTGGCACAGACGCGGAGACAGCGCCAAATCTCGCTATTGTTTCCGGTCTTTATGAACTCTTCGCTGATAATGACCAGATCGCGCAATCACTGGAAGGGCTGGCACAAGCAGTTCAGAGTGGTGGTTATCTGATCTACACCAATCAGCCTTGGCATCCGCAGCTGGAAATGATTGCCCGTGCGCTCACCTCCCATCGTGGTGGACAGGCATGGGTGATGCGCCGCCGCACGCAGAATGAAATGGATCAGCTGGTGGAAGCCGCAGGTTTCCGCAAGATTGAACAGCGCATCGACCAATGGGGCATTTTCACCGTGTCACTGGCGCAACGTATTGAGCAATAATGCAGCTTAAATCCGAAGTGCATAAAACAGATCCGGCATTGATAAAGCGGGGCGTGCTGTGTTTGCTCCTGCTTGCCCCACTATTTTATGCCACTTACGGGCTGGCGAACTGGCTAGCATCGCAGAGTGTTGCAGTGCCGGAGATTGTCTTTGACTGGGAACAGCAAATCCCGTTCTGGGGCTGGACGATCATCCCCTATTGGTCGCTCAACCTGTTCTACGCTGTCGCGGTTTTGGTCAGCACCAGCAAACAAGAGCAAAACCGGCTGATCGGCCGCTATCTCACGGCGCAATGCATTGCCTTTGTCTGTTTCATCGCTTTTCCGCTGACCATCACATGGGAAAAACCAATCACAACCGGCCTTTCCAACTGGCTGTTCACCATGCTCGGCAATTTCGATCAGCCGTTCAATCAGGCACCTTCGCTACATATCGCACTGGCAATTATCATCTGGGATCATCTGCGTGACAGACTACCCGCACCGTGGCGTATGATCTGGCATGGCTGGTGTCTGCTGATCGGCCTGTCTGTCCTCACCACGTGGCAGCATCATTTTATTGACGTTCCGGCCGGTGCTTTGCTCGGCCTGTTTGCACTGTGGCTGTTTCCCCGTGAAGGTGATGCACCCTGGCAGAATTACCGTTTCACCCGTGATCCCAAATCCCGCAAATTCATGCGTATTTATGGCGCTGCCGGTCTTGCGCTACTTGCACTCACATTCACCGGCGGGCATCCGGCAATTCTGCTCCTGCTCTGGCCTGCATTGGCCTTGCTGATGCTGAGCTTTGGCTATAGCGGCAGCGGCGCAAAAATCTTTCAAAAGCGTCCTGACGGCTCTGTCAGCCTCGATTCCTTTTGGCTCTTTTTACCTTTGCGAATTTTTTTCAGGCTCAACCGTATCGCATGGACATGGCGCGAACCGGCAGCGGTCAAAATTACTGAAGGTCTCTATCTCGGTCGTTTCCCGAAACGATCAGAAGCACAAAATTATGCCTGCATCATTGATATGACTGCGGAGTGTATCGCACCACGCAATATCAACACCCGCTGGCAGGCTTTTCCGCTGATGGATCTCGCAAAGCCGGAGCCTGCAACCATGCAGGCCGCAGTCACGGCAATGCATAATGCGCCGCGCCCGACACTGATCTGTTGTGCCTTAGGCTATCAGCGCAGTGCCAATCTCATTGCCCGCTGGCTGGTCGAAAGCGGGCATGCTGCGGACAGTCAGCAGGCTGAAGAGCTGATCCGCAAAACCGGCAGGCCGGTGCGTCTTTATCCGGATCATCAATAAAACAGCGTAATTCACACAAATAAGAAATGATTGCGGAAAGTGCTTTTATTCTGTTACTTGCTGAATTTAATGTGAAGCAAAATAAAAACGACTGTTCTTCATGGCCGATCCGGACTCGCATTCAGTATTACAGATTTTCTCCGGCATGGTTCTGGCTTTTTTCTCCCGCGCCATTACCGGCGTGCGTCCGATCTGGAGCGGCACAGTCCCGTCCCGCAAACAGCGCATTTATTTCGCCAATCACACCAGCCATGGCGACTTCATTCTGCTGTCCTCATCGTTACCTTTAGGCGAACGCGCAAGAACCCGTGCCGTTGCCGGTGCTGATTACTGGAACAGCAACCGCCTGCGCCGCTTCATTGCCACGCGGCTGCTCGGCACAGTGCTGGTGGAGCGCAACTGGATTGAGCGCAGTGAAGACCCGTTACTCGTGATGCTGCGCGCGATTGACAGCGGCCAGTCGCTGATCTTTTTCCCTGAAGGCACCCGCAATATGACAGACGATCCGCTGCTGCGTTTTCGCGCCGGTCTCTATCATCTGGCCAAAGCGCGGCCGGATGTGGAACTGGTGCCCTGCTGGATTGAGAATATGTCCCGCGTTTTGCCGAAAGGCACATTTCTGCCGGTACCGCTATTATGCCGCGTAATTTTCGGTGCGCCGCTGCAATTGCAACCGGATGAAGAGCGCAAAAACTTTCTGCACCGTGCACAACATGCCTTGCTGACACTCAGCCCCCATTCCGACGGAGAACATCGTGACTGAAGAAACCAATCTTCTGCTGATCGGACTGGTTGTGCTGTTATCAGTCGCAAGCCTTGCTGCCGCATTAATCAGCTGGCGCAGTGCCAAGCCATTGCCTTCCGCGCTCAGCAATATCAATGCACGTATCCGTGCGTGGTGGATTATGATTGCCGCGATCAGCATCGCTTTTCTGTTTGGCAAAACCGGTGTGGTTATTCTGTTCGGACTGGTCTCTTTCGCAGCGCTTCGGGAATATGTAACTCTCACCCATACGCATCGCAGCGATCACTGGCTGCTGCTCGGTGCCTTCCTCATTGTCATTCCGGTGCAATATTATCTGGTCTGGGTAGAATGGTACGGGCTCTATTCCATTTTCATTCCCGTTTATGTGTTTCTGGCCATGTCGGTTCTGACAGCACTCTGGGGCAATACCAGCCGGTTTCTCGAGCGTATTTCCGAGCAGCAATGGGGCATTATGCTCTCGGTCTATTGCATCAGCCATGTGCCTGCTCTCGCGACATTGCATATTGAAGGTTTTGAAGGCCGGCAAATGCTGCTGATTGCCTTTCTGATCGCCGTGGTGCAGGGCTGCGACGTGTTGCAATTCATCTTCGGCAAATTATTCGGCAAACACCGTATCTCGCCGAAAGTCTCCCCGTCCAAAACATGGGAAGGCCTGATCGGCGGCGTGGCCAGCGCATCTTTGCTTGGTGCAGCGCTGTCATGGCTCACACCTTTTTCCCCGCTACAGGCAGGCGGCCTTGCAGCCATTGCCTGTATCATGGGTTTCTTCGGCGGCCTTGTCGCTTCAGCGATTAAACGTGACCGCGGCGTAAAAGACTGGGGACATATGATTGAAGGCCATGGCGGCATGATGGATCGCGCCGATAGTCTGGTTTTCGCCGCGCCGGTGTTCTTCCACCTGATCCGCTATTTCTGGACGTAATTAATGTATAGCTGCGCCGCGAAACAGGTTCCATGATGAGCGTCGCTCGGCCAGAAAGCGCCCCGGCGGTGTGCCGACAGCTTTACGAAACATTGTCACAAATGCGCCTGCGCTTTCATAACCCAGATCAAATGCAACGGATTGAATAGACCGCCCCTGTGTCAATAATTGCACACCGGTTATCACATGCAATTGCCGCCGCCAGCGCCCGACACTCATGCCCGTTTCATGACTGAACAACCGGCTCAGACTACGTTCACTCATGCCGATACGATGTGCCCATTCTTCCAAGGTCGCGTGGCTTGCCGGATCATCCAGCAAAATATCGGTCAGCTTGCGCAAACGGCTGTCTGCCGGTATCGGCAGATGTAATTGCTCCAATGGCGCAGCCACCAATTCATCCAGCAACACAGTGATGAGCCTGCCCTCTGCACCATCTTCATCATAGCAGGGATCAAAACCCGCAGCTTTTTCCAGCAGGCTTTGCAGCAAAGGCGAGACGGAAACACTGCAACATGTCTCCGGCAAACCGTCAACGACGTCCGGTGCAACAAACAGACCGAAACCGCGTGCCTCGCCGGAGCTTCTGGCTTTATGAAATAGCCCGCCCGGTATCCATACAGCGCATTGCGGCGGCACAACCCAGACGCCGCTATCCGTTTCAACTGTCACCACACCACTGGCGCTGAATAAAAGCTGCGCTTTGCGATGGGAATGGCGCGGAAACTCCCAGCCATCAACAACCATCGATAAGCCCATGACCACCACGGGACGGTTGATCTGATCCGGCAAAGCATAATCAGGAAAATCTGTCGTGAAAAACATAAAATCACCGTTACTCTGATGATAATCCTAAAAGTTCATAGTCCTGTCTTACAGCCTCATCGCGGCTCTCCGTGACAATCATCGGATGCCCCCAGAACTTGCCGTAAATGACTGCAAAAGCTTTCGCCGCTAAGCGCTTCACTGCACTTGGTTCGACATAATACATCGCCTTCACATAGTCGCGTAATTCGGCTTTATGCTGTTTCATCCATAGAGAAACGGCGCGCCGGTCTGCCACATTCTCGTTCGGATCCTTGTCAAAATCCGCAGCCCAGCCAAGAAAGACAAAACCTTGTTTGCGTTGCAGGCATTGCTCAAAAATCTGCAATGTCTCTTCAATACTCTGATGACCAGCACCGGAATAATCCATCCGTACCAGCGGAAAGTCCTGAATATCAATCTGCATAGTCTGCCTCATAAACTATACGCCTGTTATCGGCGTTAAAATATGAGATAATTAGTATAGTTTTATCATGCTGGCGTCATTCTGTCATGGTGCCATAAAATATTTCATTCCGGCCAACACAGTGGTGACAATAAAAAACGCCGGTCTGACGATCAGACCGGCGTTTTTAAATTTTCGACTGGCGTCCCAATCAGGTGATTTCAACATGCGGTTTCAGCGGCATATCATCATGCAAAGGCACAGTCTGGCGTTCGATCATACGATGAACGCGCGGTTTTTCCGGCCCTTTATGCAGCGACAGTAATTTCTCAGATACCGCAGCATCCGCATAGGTACGGCGTTGATTATGGCGGACATATTCTACCCATGTCGGCACATGATAAGTCTCTGTCCAGATATCCGGATTTTCCAGATCACGTAGCAATGCCCATTGCTGTGCACCGTCACGAATGCGGATACGGCGACGCGCGGCCATCGCCTCCAGAAAGGCATGAACATTATGATGTTCGATATGATAATCCACCATCACCATAATCGGACCACTGCGCGGGCGGATATCCAGACGCAATTGCGGCTCGGAAAAAGAATTGAGTGGATCAAGATTGAGCTTGTCGAATTCCGGCAATTTGAACACCAGTCCGACCAGCGCTCCGCCAACCAGCGTGAAGGCTGCAACGCTTAAAGCCGTTTCAGGGCCGTAACCATCAGCCACTGAACCCCAGAGCCAGCTACCAGCGGCCATGCCGCCAAAAGTAGCAGTTTGATAAAGCGCCAGAGCTCGTCCCACCACCCAGCGTGGCGTAGACAATTGCACTGTCACATTGAACAGCGACAAAGCCAGAACCCATGACGCACCGGCAGGCAGCAATAACAGGCAGCTTAAAATAACCGAATGACTGTAAGACAGCAGATAGACGCTGATACCAAAAGCTATGAATGCACCGCGCACAATGGTTTCATTGGCGAATTTGTCGCGCAACTCACCGGAGGTGAATGCACCGGCAATCGCACCAAGGCCGAATGCGCCGAGCATAATACCATAGGTCAGCGCCGTTCCCTGCACCAGATCACGGGCGACCAGCGGCAGCAAAGCCAGCACAACAATGGCTGACAAGCCGAAAAGAAAGCCGCGAAACATCACCTTGATCAGGTTCGGCGACATGGAAACATAACGAAGACCGGCGGAAACGGCACGACCAAAGGTCTCACGCGGCAGCGTGGATTGTGTCACCTGCGGCTTCCAGCGCAGCAGCGCAACAATCAATGGAATATAGCTGACAGCATTGATGATAAAGGCAAAAGCAGCACCGGCAACGGCCACGATAAAACCACCGATCGCAGGGCCGATACTACGCATGGCATTAAAGCTCATGCTGTTGAGTGCCACCGCTCCCGGCAGATCAGAGCGTGGCACGATATCGCCCATCGAGGCCTGCCATGACGGATTATGCAAGGCGCCGCCGCAGCCGATCAGGAATGTAAAACTCAGTAAGAGCCATGGCGTAAGCCAGCCCATATAGCCGAAAATCGCCAGCATCAGCGACACCAGCAACATCATAAACTGGGCAATCAGCATGATACGGCGGCGGTCAAAATTATCGGCCAGCGCACCGGCAAACAGCGAGAAAAACATCACCGGCAAAGTGGTGGAGGCCTGTACCAGCGCCACCATATTGGAGGATTGCGCGATGGTCGTCATCATCCAGCCTGCACCGACTGTCTGGATCAGCCCGCCAAGATTGGAAGCAAGCGTTGCAGTCCATAAAGAGCGAAAAGCTTTATGTTTAAACGGGGCTAAAGGGGATACACTTTGCGACACCGCAGAATTTCCTATCCGAAGCAGATGCTCCATCATGCATGGTTCGGTGTAATAATCACACTGAAAAATTCAAACAGCCTGTAAAATCAATGTGCAAGCTGCCAGCGAACCTTATGCCCGTACCATAGGCAACATTGAAAAAAGACGTACTGGCTATTTTGACGCAACTGTGAAATTTTTTCTTCAAACAATAAAAAACCGCCGGAACTTGTCCGGCGGTTTTTGTAATCAGAGTATCTGGCAAAGCTCAGAATTTGGCACTGGCACCGAATATAAAGCTGCGGCCTTTTCCTGAATATTCATTCTCACCCAATGGCCCCGACACAGCAACGCGGTAATTCTTATTGGCCACATTCTCAACCGAGAAGAACAATTCCGCATTTTCCTTCAGCTTATAAGAACCGTAGAGATCATAGAGAATATAGCTTGGCAGCGCGAATTTTTGGCCAAAATCTGTACCAAATCCGGCATAGCTGCTTTTGCCGAAATAACGTGCCTGCGCACCCAAAGTCAGCTTCTCGTCAAACAGACGGAAACCTGCATCAAGCGTGCCATACTGATCCGGTATCATGAAGGCATCACCATTCCCCGCACCGGCACCCTCACCAATCGGCTGATCGGTCTTGGCTTTGGTATAAGAGACATTGGTATAGAAAAAGCCGAGATCGTAACTGCCTTCAATCTCCCAGCCATACATTTTGGTAATGCCCGGACGGTTGATCCACATTGCTGTCGGGCCGCGATTAGGCACATGAACAAAATCATTGACGACGAAATTCTCTATGGAATTGTGGAAGAAGCCGGTTTTGAGGCGGAACTTGTCATCGCTGCGCAGTAAACCGTCTTCTGTGAAATTCACCCCGATATCCCAGCCTTTGCTATATTCCGGCTCAAGATTGAGATTATTGGCAATACCACTGCCGAGCCCTGCACCGATCGGGATCAGCGAGAAGAACATTTCCTGCACTGTCGGCGGGCGGAAAGTATGGGCATAGGTCGCATAAAGCTCCAGCCCGTCATAAGGCTGCGCGGTCAGAGAGACTTTCGGCAACCATTTGCCGCTGCTGCGCTCAATATCCTTGTTACCGCAGACAAGTCCGCCAGCAGGACAATCCCCTGTGCCTGCCGCATAAGCCGGCTGATAGCCTTCAACATTCCAGTGATCGTAACGCAGACCGCCGGTCAGCGTGAAAATATTCCACGACAAAGTTGCATCGGTAAAACCGCTGGATTTCTTTAAAGTGCCGGGAGGGTTGGCACCGCGATAGCTGTTGATGAGATATTCATCACCGCCGAAAGACCCGCCATAAAACAGCTTGAGCTGTACATCATCATTCAGCATTGTTTTGCTGGTATTGGAAATGTCAAAACCATAGCCGCGATTATCGGTTTTGCGTCCGCGATAGCTGCCGCCGGTCGCCGCATAATCCATATTGGTGCGGTTATAATAGGCATTCACCTTCAGATCGATCCAGTCATTATCATCCGGCGTATAGGCATAATTGGCAGTGTATGACGCGTTCTTCAGATCCTGCTCGTAATTGGCATAGGTAAACCGGTTTTCATACCAGCGCGCACCAAGTTTGAGATTATGCTCGGAGGATGGTGCAATTTCAAATTTGATCAGCCCGCCACCCGGACGGTTGGTGGCATCGCGCCCGCCATCCACATAAACGCCGTCACCATTTTTAAATGTACCGTAAGATGTACGTGCAAAAGCACCGAGAATACTGACATTGCTGGATTTATCATTGTTCAGATTGGCACGTGCGGCACCTGCCAGCATACCCGAGCCGCGGAACCCGTTGGTTCCGGCTTTCCAGCGTGTCAGCACGCCGACATCACGCCTCGGCAAAACAATATCGTCAAAGTCAAGCGTACGGAAATTTGCGGCGCCGCTCAGAGTCCCCATACCGGCGGCGCCTCCTACGGCACCTTTGCTCACATCAATGCCGCCGAGCAGTTCCGGCTGCACATAGAGCAAGGTACCGCCGGATGAAGCATGGCCTGCCACATTGCGGAATGTCTGCGGCACACCATCAATCATAGCATTCACACGGCCGAAACCGCTCATCCCGCGAATATTCACCTCAATGCCGGGCTGACTGGATTGCTGACGGGTGAATACACCGGGTGTCGAGCGCAATGCCGCTTGCGGATCGCCGCCAAAACGCTGCTGCAGCGCATCACTGCTTACAGAACTGACTGGTGCGGGTGTGCGATATATTCCGTCACCCTGAGCAAATGGCCCGTTCAGACCACCGGTGACTGTAATTGTTTGCAGCTGTGTGGCACTCCCTGCAGCTTTATCTTTTGCCGCATCCTGTGTGGTTGTTTCCCGCTGCTGTGCCGCAGCCATACCTGTAAAAATCCCGAGACCGGCAATGCTCAAACCCGTAAGGCTCAAAATCGTACCGGCGAAAGATGCGCGCAGACAGTGCCTGACAACAGACATAGTACCCCCTTTGGCAGGCAGACGTCGTCTGTCCTGCCATGCATAATCATGACAAGTTTTGAAAAGCAGCAATTGAAAGAGTAAGTTTGGCTCTTATGCCTCGGGAATAATAAACTTGATAAAAAGAGTCAAGTTTATCTTCATCACAATTTTCTGCGGGACAGTCCCAACATTTAAGTAAAAGATTTTAAAGGGTTTCTCCCGCATAGTATGATTATCAATCAAGAGCCAAGCGACAGCTGTCAGCAGCAGAAGCGGGAAGCAGAGCAGGTATAATGCGCAGATGAATGTGCAGAATGTCAGACTCTAACGACGGGATAAACTGACCATGACTGAAATCCGATCCTTAGCAGAAGCGGATATACCGGTAGTCGCTAAGCTTTTTCAAAAAATATTCCGGAAAAGCGACAAGGAACCGTCTGCTGAACTGATCGCCTATCTTCAGCGGCTTTATATCCGTTTTGCCGGAGAGACGGTGCCAGCCTCCAAAGTTCTGCTCGATAAAAACGGCAATGTCAGCGGCTTTCTCGGCGTGAATTATTTTGATTATTTTTGTGAGGCGACCAATAAAACACTGCGCACCGCCATTGTCAGCACATTGATGGTTGAGGATCATCAGCATAATCCTCTGGGTGGTGTCAAACTGATGCGCAGCCTGCAAAAGGACGGTTATGATCTGATGATAACCGAAACAGCCAGTGAGGTTGCAGCAGCGATCTGGAAAAAACTGGATGCGGTTCAGCTCACCAATTACAGCCTTGACTGGTTGCGGATTATTCGCCCGCTCAGCTTCATGACAGAAATCGCAGGCAGCAAGCTCAAACCTCTCGCAATGCTGCAACCCTTCGCCCGCAAATTTGATGATCGCAAACGCAATGCCATGCATGGTAAAAGCCTGCGCTGGTCAGCCACACCATCGGACTGGCCAACGGCTCAGCAACTGACCTGCACGGATATTGATGCAACAGAATTTGCTGAGCTCTACCAGCATTACGCGCAAAGCTTTTCCTGCCGGCCGCAATGGAATACGGAGCAATTGCTGAACCGTCTGGAAGATGCCGTGCAAAAGCCTGAATATGGCAAGGCCTATATGGTCAAAGCAGGTACTAAATCCGGCAAAAATCTCGGCCTTTTTCTCTATCACTTAGAGTCTGGCAAAACAGCGCGTGTGCTGGAATTCTTCAGTGACCCGAAAGCAGCAAGCCAGATGATTGATACGCTGATCCACCATGCAGCCTCCAACGGCGCTGTCGCCATTCGCGGACGCACACAACCGGATTTGATGGAAGCGATGCTCGGGAAACGCATTGCTTTCACTCATTTATGTTCAACAATGGTCTGGGCGCAGGATCCGGCTTTATTGCCGCCTTTTGTTGAAGGAAAAGCCTTACTGAACGGCCTTGCCGGAGAATTCTGGAACAGGCTCTATGCCAATCCGCTTTAAACACCGATAAAAAAGCCGCCTCAAAAGGCGGCTTTCTCATTATGACAGGAAGTCCTTAACCGGCTCAACCAAGAGCGGTGGCTCATGCAGCGCCTTGGTGGTTTTGCGTTTAGCCGCAATATCCGCCCAGACATGCTGCACCTGATCTTCACCCAGATTGGTGGCTTTTGCAGTATCTGCCGCGCTGATATTGTGATTGAGCGCATAGAGGCAAAGATCCATCAGATTATATGGCAGGGAGAAGTAGAACTCCTCCTGTGTCTGCGCCAGCGAGAAAGTATCCGTTGTCGGCGGACGCTGACGGATTTCCGCTGGCACACCCAGATAATCGGCAAGCTGATAGACCTGCGTCTTATAGAGATGGGCAATCGGCTTCACATCCGCCGCACCGTCACCATTCTTCACGAAGAAACCCTGATCATATTCCAGCCGGTTCGGCGTGCCGACAACCGCAAAATTCAGGCGATCCGCGTGATAATATTCAAACTGCTTGCGGGTGCGCTGCTTCATATTGGTAGCAGCAACGATGCCTAAATAGGCTTCCGGTGTCAGGCGGATTTTTTCCTGCAGACCATCCGGTGACTGCACCACCAGCGAGGAAATATTATAGCCGCCATTTTCAGAAGCATTGTTGATCACCAGCTTCGACGCCCAGCCCTCTCCGTAAGCAGGCACAACCGAGCGGATAAAATCATCGCGGCGGCGATAGCAGCCCATAGCGGCCAAGGCAGGGCCGATATCCTCAATCACTGTCTGCACGCCAAAGGTGCCTGCAAGCTTTTGCCCCAGCGCCAGTGACAGCGGGTCGGAATCATTTTCCGGCATAAAAATACCGAAGACTTTATCCGCACCTACAGCGCGCACAGCCAATGCTGTACTCACGCTGGAATCGATCCCGCCGGAAATACCGACAACCAGACCACGGCGGCGCAGACCGCGCAGCTGACGACGCAAGGCAGCGGTGATTTTCTCCACCTCAGCTTCCGCATCAATCACCATCGTCTGTGCAGAAAATTCTTGAATCTTATTCATCCTGAAACTGCCTGTATTGTTTGGCCAATATTTCCGCCGCAAGACGACGGCTGACTTTACCTGTATCGGTTCGCGGCAATTCATCTGTAACCAGAACAAAAACCGGAACCATATAATCTTCCAGATGCTGACGGCAGAACCGGATAATCTCCTTATCAGTCAGTTCTGCATCTGCGGTGGTCACCATCGCGGTGATCGCCTGCCCCAGCATTGTATCAGGCACACCGGCTACAACAGCTTCCCGAATAGCGGGATGCGTGTAAAGCACAGTCTCTACCTCTTTCGGCGGTACTTTTTCTCCGCGCGATTTGATGATGTCATCCTTGCGTCCGACGAAATAATAATATCCGTCTGCATCCATACGCAGCAGATCACCGGTATGCAGAACCTTTTCCCACGGATTGTGCCCGCTTCTCAGCACCGCAGCACTGGCCTCGGGATTGTTCCAGTAGCCCTGCATCACATTCGGCCCGCGTATCACCATTTCACCGGCTTCACCCACAGGCACCGGTCCGCCTTGTTCATCGATCAGATAAACTTCGCTATTCGGCAGTGCGATACCCACCGATTCCGGCTTCTCGCTGATCATATGCGGCGGCAACCATGTGCAGCGTTTGCATTCTGTCATGCCATACATGGAATAAATTTCTGCATCCGGCACAACGCGTTGCAGAAACTCGATATGCGGCACCGGCAATTGTGCGGCAGTGTTGGTAACATAACGCAGATCGGGCAGAAAACCGGATGTCAGATCACGCATCTGCATCATAATCGCAGACATTGTCGGTACGATAGGAAATCCGGTTACCTTCTCCGCGCGCATCACATCAAACACCGCCTGCGGAAAGGCAAAGGACTTTTCCAGCACCAGCGTTGCGCCGAGCTTCACTGTCATCAGCAACTGATACAGCCCGTAATTGAAAGACAGCGGCAATACAGAGAGGATAATATCATCAGCTGTATTTTTCAGCAGCCCTGTCAGAGAGGTCGCCGCCGCCTCAATATTGCGATGTGTCATCATCACACCTTTGGGGCGCCCCGTTGAGCCGGATGTATAAATCAGCATGGCCAGATCAATATCAATGCCAGAGCTGATAATTTCAGCCTGATTTTCCTGCAGCTCAACTGCCGTCTCAAAGAGCAGATGCGGACGCTTGGAGCGGCTTGGGCCTTTAACGGCAATCAAAGCCGGTATTGCAGCAAAAGCCTCAGCCTCATCAACAACCGGCAATAATTTAGCCTGTGTCAGCAAAGCAGAGGGCGTGCAGTCGTTCAGAATATATCCGAGCTTATCTGCTTTGGTTGACGGGTTCACCAGTGTGAAAACCGCGCCGGCCTTCAGAATAGCAAAAACCGATACCGCTGCCTGCCAGCAATTATCCATGAAAATGACAACGCGATCCCCGCGCTGTACATTCTGCGCCCGCAGACTATGCGCCAAAGCCTCGGCTTTGGCATTAAATTCCGCATAGGAAAGACGTACCTGTCCGGTTACCAGCACAGTCTTGTGGCCGGTATTGTGTGCATGGAATTTAAGATGGTTCTCGATACGCATCATCGGACAGATTGCTTGCTATCAGGCAGCTTTGCGGGCAGTTACATAGGCAGTGATTTTGGACAGGCTGTCGAGATTAGCCGGAACAATATCTGCATCCGCCATTTTGATCCCGAAGGCCTCATCAATAAAAGCAATCAGTTCCAGCACGCCTGTGGAATCCATCACATCATTATCGATCAGCGATGCATCATCTTCCAGCGCATAATCCGTGTCGCCGAAAAGAAAATTTTCAATAATGAACGCACGTAAGCGGTCTTTGATTGTATCACTCATGCTCTTATCCTGTTTCGATCATTTCTGACACTCCCAGAGCTGCCGCAGCAACAATCTGAGAATACTCTAATGAAGTCCGTAAAATACTATACTTTATTCGCTGTCTTAACACATAACTTTGACAGTAAAGTCTATAAGATTCTTAAATTTTCCGAACTAGCTCAGTAAAGCTGTAAATTTTTTCAGCCATATTTGTGTAGAAAGCACACCGACATAGGCTGTATTGTCACGGAAGCCAGTCAGACCTTGTTCTTTATTCTTATTGTATAATTTAGACACGGCTTTAGCGTTAAAATAGCCGCTCTCCTCAATGCGGTTTTCACTCATCAGGTCACGGACATATTCCTTCTCACCCTTACCGGTGAAAGAATGACTGTCCGGCGCACGATAAGGCTGTTTCTGCCGCTGTAAAACTTCCGCCGGAACACGCTGTTTTGCAACGCGGCGCAGCAGATATTTCTCGGTCAGTCCATGCAGCTTCAGCGACGGATGCAGCCTTGTTGCAAATTCAGACAGACGATAATCCAGAAACGGAAAGCGCGTTTCCACACCATGCGCCATAGCCATACGATCTCCCTGACTGGAGAGAATATAGGATGGCAGCAGAAAACGACACTCCAGATATTGTGCCTGATGCAGCTCATGCCAGTGCCCGAACCGCTCCGGCAGTTTGGAAGCCAGCTCCTCACCCGCATCATAATCGCCGAGTTCCCCTTTCAGATCGCCGGAGAAAAATAATTTGGCGGCACTTGTCGCCTTAAAACGCGGCCGGTGCGAATAAAGCGGATCCGCCAGATCAGTACCGTGAATACCGAAAAACGCAGCCAGAGTTTCCGGTGTCTGTGCTTTTAAGCCGGGCAAATAAGGATAAAGCTTGCGAAACAATTGCGGCCTGATTTGCGATTGCGGTTGCCGCGCGCAAAAACGACGGACTTTTGCCTCGCGGAAAATATCATAGCCGGCAAAGACCTCATCCGCGCCTTCACCGGTCAAGACCGCCTTCATACCGCTTTCCCGCACCAATTGTGCAAGACGATAAAGCGGTGCCGGTGCGGTGCGTACCAGCGGCACTTCGGCAGCCTGAATAACATCGGGAAAAATAGCGGCAATATCATCTTCCGCAATGGAGATTGAATGATGATGCGTATGCAATGCCTGCGCCACCATTTTCTGATAGCGGCTTTCGTCATAATCCGCCTGCTCGAAGCCCACGGAAAAACTATGCAATTCACCTTTTGTCAAGGGCTGCGCAAAAGCAGCAATCAATGATGAATCCAACCCGCCGGAAAGATATGTGCCGACAGGCACATCTGCCTGAATACGCAGATTTGTGGCATCCAGCAGCAAAGCTTCCAGTTCTTCTGCGGCAGCATCCGCATCATGAATGACGGCAGCATCATCCCGATCCGGATAATCCAGCGTCCAGTAACGCTGCATTTTCATGCCGTTTTCGTCACAGATCATCATATGCGCCGGTTCAAGCTCATAGATATTGCGGAAGGCTGTACGCGGCGCAACCGGTGCCCAGAGCGTAAAAATCTGATCCAGCGCAACCGGATCAAGCTCCGCCTGTACTGACGGCACGCGCAGCAATGCCTTGATCTCCGAAGCGAAATATAACACCCCGTCCGTTTGGGTATAGAAAAGCGGACGCACACCCAGCCGGTCGCGGGCAATGAACATGCGCTTTAACTGCACATCCCATAAAGCAAAGGCAAAATCACCGTTCATAAAGCGCAGGCAATCCGTGCCATAACGGGCATAAAGATGCAGGATCACTTCCGTATCGCTATGGGTGCGAAACTGTGCGCCCTGTGCTTCCAGATCACGGCGCAGTTCTGCATGATTAAAGATCTGACCGTTGAAGACCAGCACGTAGCGCTGATCGGCCATTGTCATCGGTTGCTGGCCGTCGCTGATCCCGACAATGGACAAACGCTTATGCGCCAGACCTGCCCCATTCAGAACAACAGCGCCCTGCTCGTCTGGGCCGCGATGAGCAACGGCATCTGCCATGCGGCGCAGTAAAATCTCCGGCGCCTGATCTGTTTTTATCTGCCCGACATAGCCTGCTAATCCGCACACGATAACGCTCCCGCTGACATAGGCGGCAATAGCAACCGGAAAAATCCGGACTTGCCAGCAAAAGCCCGCCTCACATAATCTTGTATCGCAGAGTCTGCCTTGTGACCAAACAACATTTTCACGAACAGGGCAGCACGATAAGAAATGTCAGTTTAATATTAACAAACAGCATTTTGCACGCTCATAGGTGAGAAGCACATGCAACGACTCTGCTTTCACAGATCTGTTATGCCTGTCCCTGCACCACAAAGCTCATTCAAAATTTTTATGCCGGACAACAATTAAAATCGCTGTTTCCGTTCACAATTACGAGGAACAAACAGCTATCTGACTGCTTTTAACTTCAAATCCCGATGAATTTGCTCTACAAGAACGCACGAAATCATTGCAAAAAATTCCATGTCTTTGCGTAATAAAGCGTCGGGCACGGACAGCGGATCATCGGATATTGTCGCTTATAACAATACACCTGACCGCTTTTGGTAAGGATATACAGATGCAGAAATTCCAGCTCTCCCGCCGTCAGACTCTCGCAGGGCTCAGCGCAGCCGGTGCCATGACTGTGCTGGGTGCTCCTTTTTCTTTAAGTGCCAGAGCGGAAAACACACAGGTTAAAGCCGTGCTCGGTATTATCCGCCTTGCCAGTCAGGCACCAAGCTTCATCGCGCAGGAACGCGGCTATTTCAAAGCCGAAAACCTCGATATGGAATTCAAATATTTTGAAGCCGCACAGCCAATGGCCGTAGCCATTGCCGGTGGTGATGTCGATTACGGTGTGACAGCCATGAGCGGCGGTCTGATCAATCTCGCCGAGAAACATGCGGTAAAAGTCATCGGCGGTTCTCTGCAGGAAGAAAAAGGCCTCGCTGGCCAGATCATTCTTGCTTCAAACAAAGCCTATGAAGCCGGCCTCACCGAGCCTAAGCATCTGGCAGGCAAGAGCTTCGGCATTACTACCGCCGGTTCGTCCTTCCATTTCATGGCTTACAAAATTGCCAAGGCTAACAATATTCCGCTGTCTGAAATCACCCTGCGCCCGTTGCAGAAGGTCGGCGCTGTTGTCGGCGCTCTGACTTCCGGCCAGATTGATGCATGGGCTATTCAGCCAAGTATTGCCAAGAAGATGATTGCGGAAGGTGCGGCCAAGCAGATCGGTCTGGTCTCTGATGTTGCGCCGGATTATCAGGTGACAACTGTTTTCACTTCCACCAAAAATGCTGCGGAAGAACGCGCGAAAACCGAAGCATTCATCCGCGCTTATTCCAAAGCCATTGATGATTATAATGCGGCTCTGGTCGACAAAACCGCTTCTGCGGAAGAAGTCGATGCGATTGCCATGATCGCCCATAAATATGTGGAAATGGATTTGCCGTTTGAACAGGCAAAAACCAATCTGGTCAATGGCGCAATGCGTATCAACAAAGGTCTTGCCCTGTCTCTTGCCTCTGTCACTGAACAGCTCAACTGGTTCAAAGACGAGAAGATGGTAAAAGACACCATCACCCCTGAAATGCTGTTTGACACCAGCTACGTCAAAACCATCTGATTTTCTATTCTGAGCCGGTTCTTTTGTTCAACCGGCTCCCCTCCGCGAAATATCAGGGCCCGCAAATCTCTTATGCCGCCCTGACAAGAAGAAGTAAAAACTGCATGGATTTGCTGTTAAAAAATGTAGGCCACCATTACGGCAAGGTCGAAGTTTTGCGTGATATCACGCTTGAAATCAATCAGGGGCAGATCGTCTGTCTGATCGGCCCTTCCGGTTGCGGCAAATCCACTTTGCTCCGTTTTATCGGCGGTCTTGAACAGCCGACATCCGGTCAGGTTCTGCAAGTCGGGGAACCTTCGCCGTCCTCTCTCAATCCGCTGACCTATGTTTTCCAGCATTTTGCATTGCTGCCTTGGCGCACTGTTGCCGGTAATATCCGGCTGGTACTGGAAGATCACAAATTATCCGCCAAAGAGATGGATGCAATCATCAGTGATGTGCTGGCCCGCACCCGTCTCTCGGATTTTGCCGATGCCTATCCCAAACAGCTCTCCGGCGGCATGAAACAGCGCGTTGCTATTGCCCGCGCGCTGGCTGTGCGCCCTGATGTCATGCTGATGGATGAGCCGCTCTCAGCGCTCGACAGCCAGACACGGGAACTGCTGATGGACGATCTGGTATCGCTCTGGACGCGCCAGCCTTTCACCGCTGTCTATGTTACCCATAATCTGGCTGAAGCCGTGCGCCTCGGCCATAAAATTGTGGTGCTGTCCCGCCGTCCGGGGCGGATCAATCAGGTAGTGACAATCGACACGCCTCTCGATCAGCGCCATCTCGCAGACCCTGTACTGGATGCCAAGCAGCAGGAACTATGGGCGCTTATGCGCGATGAAGCGATGGCTGCGGATCAGGAGCTGCTGAAATGACAAAACCATCAGATAACCAGACAATCATCACCCGTCCTGTACCCTTTCGCGGCGGTGGTTTTGCACCGGTAAAAGTACGTTTCATAGCGCCTTTGCTGTTTATTGCCCTGATTGCACTGGCTGAAATCGGCACCCGCACAGGTTTTATTTCTAATCTGACCTTGCCGCGCCCTTCTGCGGTGCTGGGCACCTTCTATCAGCTCTATGATACCGGCCTGCTGTGGCAACATTTGTTGCCGTCATTGCAACGACTGATTGTCGGCGCATTGATGGGGATTTTCGCCGGTGTGCTGCTTGGCACAATGATCGGACTGTTCTCCTATGTCCGTGCCGGTCTGGTACCGCTTGTCGCCGCTATTTTCCCGATCCCTAAAATTGCATTGCTGCCGCTGTTTGTGATCTGGTTCGGCATTGATGAAATGTCAAAATATGCGCTGATTGCATTCGGTACTTTCACTCCGACCGTCGTGGCAACCTATGGTGCAGTTGATAATGTGGATCGCAGCCTGATCCGCATGGGGCAAAGTTTTAATCTGCGCTGGTGGTCAATCATCCGCAAGATCGTGTTGCCCGGTGCCCTGCCCGGCATTCTGTCAGGCTTACGTGTTTCCATCGCCATCGCCATTATTCTGCTGGTTGCTGCCGAAATGCTCGGTGCGCAATATGGCGTCGGCGCCTATATTCTGGAAGCCGGTTCGCTCTATGATCTGGAGCGCTTGTTTGCCGGTGTTACTGTCCTCTCCGTCATGGGGCTGATTACCAGCTGGATGATCGGCAGGGTTGAACATTATTTCCTCAGCTGGCGCTGATCCGGCATAACAACAAAAAGGCGCGGACAATAAAACCTGTCCGCGTCTTTTTTGTATCTTGCTGAAGGACTTATCCCTCAATCCAGCTTGCGCTGTTATCCGGTGACTGACAACCATAAGGCGGCAAAGTTTTCGTGCCGAAATTCTTTTTCAGCTGCATGCAACCCCAATGGCGGATCGGTGCAGGCATATAGGATTGCAGATCAATCCCAACCTCATCAAACGGATCTGTAGTATTGGTCACATAACTATACCAACGCTGTCCGGCAACAGCGATTGCAGCAATCACAACAATCAGAATAATTCGCAGCAGCTTATTCACGGGACCTCAAAATTTTATATTTTCCGCATAACAAAGCAGCGGTTCAGAATGAGAAATCTGTTTGTCACCTAAATATCCAGCAAGCAAGAACAAAAAACCGGCAGCAATTTCTTGCTGCCGGTTTTTCCATCACGCACCACACGCGATTAATAGCGGGCATCTTTCGGCTTTTTGCCATTCGGCCAGTCATTGACCTTACCGGCAAAATCCGGACGCGGCATATGTGTGAAATATTCAGACACATCAACCGCTTCCTGATCGGTCAGCACGCCACCCTGCCCGAGCATACCGTCCTGATGGACGCTGACCGGCATATTATATTTGACAAATGCCGCTGCCTTATAGGTACGCGCCATACCCGCACCAATGTTAAAGCTGTCATCACCCCAAAGCGGCGGGAAGACATAATCACCGAACTGATCTTTTTTGCCTTCACCGTCATTGCCATGACAAACGGCGCATTGGGTTGCATAGATCGCCTTGCCTTTGACAGGATCAGGCACCAGTGACTCATCAATTTTTCCGGCACCGGACACTTTCACCATATGCTCTTTCGGCAAGCCCTGACCGAGCCATTTCATATAGGCAATCATAGCGCCCATTTCCTCGGACTTCGGATCAAGCGGCTTACCATTCATCGAACGCTGGAAGCAGCCATTGATACGCATCACCAGATTAACTTCCTTACCCGCACGCGGCATCACCCGCGGATAAAAATTATAGGAGTTAATATAAGGCGCGCCTTTATCCAGCTTACCCTGTGCCAGATGGCAGGAGTTACAATTCAGTCCCGCACCGACATTTTCCGGCAGTAAACGGGCTGTTTCATTGAGCAGGCGCTTGCCATACATAATGGCTTCCGCATCCGGTTCTTTGGCAATCAGATCATCGCTCGGGATCGTATATTTGCCAACGACTTTGCCTTCTGCATCCACCACATCATAGGTCGGCAGCGGCGGTGCATCAACACGCGACGGCTTCACCAGAAATGTCCAGCCTGCGCCTGCAGCTGCGATTGTTACGACAAGGGCTGCAGCTGTACCGATCCAGAATTGCTTACTCATTATTTTGCCTCCGGAACATAATGCACAGGCTTGTGCTCAATCAGATGCCGCATGCGGGCAATATCGCTGTCCTTGATATGTGAGCCGTGATTGCCCCAGCCGTTACGGATAAAGTTCAGAATATCCGCGATTTCCTTGTTGGTGAGATGGGCAAAGCCCGGCATCTTGAACACCATCGGATCATGCGGCGTATCAGCCATTGCAGCACCATCCAGTGTCAGCTGGATCAGTGAGCTCGGATCTTCCGCAAAAACGATCGAATTACCGGCAAGCGCAGGGAAAACCCGTTCCGCACCACGACCATCCAGACGGTGACAGGCCGCACAATTATCCACATAACCAACGGCACCCGGAGCGGAGAAATCACCGGCACGCAGAGCTGCAGTTGTCACATCTTGCTTCGGTGTCCATTGCTGCGGATGACTGTCACGCGCAGGCAGGCTCTTCAGATAGCGGGCAATCGATGTCAGATCGTCATCCGTCAGATATTGGGTGCTATGGGCAACCACATCGGCCATACCACCAAAGGCGGCGGTGCGATCATTACGGCCGGTTTTCAGGAAGTCGGTAATTTCCGCTTCAGCCCAAGTGGAAAGACCTGTGCCTTCATCACGCAGGTTCTTCGCATACCAGCCTTCAAGAACAGAGCCGGACAGGTAATTGCCCTTCTTGTCATTGCTAAGCGCAGTTTCCTGATAGCCGATACCACGCGGTGTATGGCAAGCGCCGCAATGGGCCAAACCTTCAACCAGATAGGCACCACGATCAATCATCGCATCCATACCGGTTGCCGAAGTAAATTCACGCGGCTGCGCAAAAGCGAGCTGCCAATAGGCCAGCGGCCAGCGCATGTTCATCGGCCAAGGCAAAGTGGAAGCCTGATTTTCCTGCTCAACCTTTTCCACGCGCGACATGAAATATGCATAAAGCGCTTTGATATCGTCATCTTTTACAACGACATAGGAAACATAAGGCATAGCCGGATAGAGTGCCACGCCATCAGGTCGCACGCCACGACGTACAGCACGCTCGAAATCGCCGTAACTGTAATTGCCGATACCGGTTTTCTTATCCGGCGTAATATTGGTGGAATAAATCGTGCCGAGCGGTGTCTGCATACCCAGACCGCCGGCAAATTCCTTGCCGCCGGGTGCAGTGTGACAAGCAATACAGTCACCGGCACGGGCAAGATATTCACCTTGCTTAATCAGTGCCGGATCCTGAATATTAACGTCAGCTTCCTGTTTTGGTGCGTACCAATGGTGCGATGTGACTGCGATAGCATAGCTTGCGCCAAACAAGCCCAGACCACATAGGACCAGTGTTTTAACAAGCTTCATGTTGAACTCCTGAGTCGTCTCTTCACCTCCATCTGAGACTGTCAGGAATGTTTCTCATTGATTCAGATCAATGACTTCATGCATTCACGATATTTACGTTCCAAAACATAGCCAATTACAAGAACAACAGTTTTCTATGGTGTAAATCCAAAGAAAATTATACCATTAACTGGCATTTACGCAGAAAAACCGCTCAGGTCACTGTGCCCCATTCTGTCCATGAACCGTCATACAGACGGACATTTTCATAACCCAGCAAATTGAGCGCAAGAAACAACACAGCGGCTGTCACACCTGAGCCGCAGGTTGTTACAACCGGCTTATCCTTCTTCACACCCTGTGCTTCAAAAATAACCTTCATTGTATCAAGCGCTTTGAAAGCACCGTCTTCTACGAGCGATCCGTAAGGCACATTGACAGAACCGGGAATAGAGCCGGAACGGACATTCGCACGCGGCTCTGGTACGGCACCGGTAAATCGTTCGGCCGAACGGGCATCCGTAATATGTGCTTTTGCATGTTTGGCAATCAGCACCATTTCTTCAATGAAAACAACCTTTTCACCGGCATAGACCGGTTTGAATGCAACAGGCTCAGATATGGCTTTACCACTCTCCGTTTCAAAACGCTCAGCCTGCCATGCAGCAATACCACCGCGCAGAATATGCAGTTTTTGCACGCCCATAATATGAAACAGCCACCAGACGCGGGGCGCGGCAAACAAATCACCGGTTTCATAGATGACGATCTCATCATCAACGCTGATCCCCAGCTTGCCTACAGCTTCCGCGAAGACTTCCGGTGAAGGAACAGTATGCGGGAAAGAAGAGCTCGGATCGACGATCTTATCCTGATCGAAAAAGACTGCGCCCGGAATATGAACCTGCTCAAATTCCTCACCGCAGATGCGCTTTGTCGCCGGCATATACCAAGAACCGTCAACGATTTTCAGACCGCCTGATTTCTGACGGTCTTTCACCCATTGCGGCGATACAAAAATTTCTTCCGGAGTCATTTCATTCCCCATATGTCACTCATTCACACATAGAATATAAGTGTCTTTATCAATGGCAAGGAATGAATTGCAGAAATCTGTATGATCTCTGCACATTAGCTGTCTGTATCCGGTTACAGTGCTTCTTATGTCTGCGGGATTAACGCTCGCCGCCATATCCACGGCGTTTCCACTCCTGAAGCGGCATAATATCAGGCATTCCGCCACCTGCCTCATACCAGGAATCGACAGCCCAGCTTTGACCCGACATATCTTTGATTACCGCAGTCCAATGCGGGTAACGGCCATCAATGAATGAACCACGCGTCATTCGTTTAGAAACAGTATGATGCTTTAACCAACCGCGTGTTTCCAAATAACGTAGGAAATTATCCGTGTTGATCGATTCATCAACACAATCCATTTGGCCTTTAATACGGGCTTTACCGAACTGCATTTTTGGTTTGTCACGAACACTGATAATTGCTGTGCTGCGCTCTTCAAATATTGCGACAGCCATCCGCAACGCTTTTCTCTCGTCATTTGCGCTACGAGTAGCCTTTTGTAACAGATTACGGATGCGGCTCTCATCCTTTGAACTTAGCGTCACTTTGGTTCGGTAATAACAATCATAACCGTGACAGACACGAAAAGTTTGAGCTGATGCCATTTCCAACGGCAATATCAGGCTTACAAGAACACCGGCACACAATAGTTTAATCATTCAGGCACTCCGCATTCTTATAGAACCATCACAATATCATTTTAATACTAAAAATTGATCCGACTGCCCAGAACCATAGCAATGCTTATAATCATTAAAAGTGAATTTCTAAGCTCACTTTCCCCTCCCCCTCTTTTCTCATTCGTATGTTTTAAACACAAAAAAGCCCCGCGCATTTCTGCCGGAGCTTGGGGGATTTATGAGATCTTGTTTCGGGATTGGTTTTTTGTTTGCAGGATTTGTGGTTTTGTATCCCGCTTTGTCGGCTTTGCCTCCTTGCGGGCCCCTGACTAGGCTTAAAATCTACGACCCGTTACCAAAAAAAATCCCGCTCAAAGAGCGGGCTGTTTGTTTGGTTGCGGGGGCAGGATTTGAACCTGCGGCCTTCAGGTTATGAGCCTGACGAGCTACCGGGCTGCTCCACCCCGCGTCAAAGTTAGTACAAGCCTGTGAGGCCCGGGAGCGAAGTCAGCC
>NZ_VZPG01000006.1 GCF_008801715.1 Pseudochrobactrum saccharolyticum
AATCAATCTCTCAATCTTTTCAGTGCTTTAACCAGCTAACCAATTCCTCAGTCAACCAATATCAGGGGCGAAGCTCTCTGCCGCTAGCAGCGCCGCCGCCCTCGTTGTGTCGCTATATAGACCCCACCAATCCAAACTGTCAACACGACAAAACACCTTTTATGGAATTTTTATAACAAAAATCGAAAAACAGCGCCCATCACCCCGCTTTATCCCCTCACCACACTACTCCAACACCCAAAACCTCCCCAAATCACCCCAAAAACAAAGCCAAATATATCAAATCACACCCACAAACCCTTGTTTCGACTCATAAATTCAGAATCAAAACGCGGAATCATTCACCTCACACCCGAATCCATGTCCAAAACAGTGTTTTTCATGAGACCATTGATGCTCATTATATATAGTGCTTTTCACAGCCTAATAATGTAGCGATCATAAACACGCCCCATTCCGGTCGTACGCACACATCTGAAATGAAATAGGTTCAGTGCTCCGGTTTAAATAAGGCGAATAATCGTGGAATGATTCCACATATCCCGATTGTTTGCCGTCTTCTCATTGACTTGACCGGTATGCACAGGCAAAACTTTGCTCCTCACCTGAGGTAATTCAATATTACGCAGATTTTTCCGCAGCCTGCGGTGCGCAATATATAATAAGGAATGGTACTGCGCGGCATGAATCAGCAGATCGTGACCAACTCCAGCGACCCCGGAGATGAGCCGCCGCTCATCACGGACGGGCGTCGCGGACCACCGGATCGGCGTGAAGTTTCTGCGCGATGGCTGGCCGGTACTTTTCTGACCGGCATTACAGCTTCATTACTCATTGGTGTTGCACTCTTTGCAGCACTCGACGGACGTCAGCAATTAGCGACGCCTCCGGAGCTTGTTACAAAAGAAGAAATGCCGGCGAAATCGGATGCTCAGGACAGCACCAAGGGCAACCGCGTTATTGCAACTGTCACCAAACAAAAAAGCCGCGACCGCCGCCGCATGGAAGTTTCAACCATGCAGAAAGTTGGCGAGCGCGAGGTTATCCGTACCAAACCTTTTGAATATGTCCGTATGGCTTTGGCCGCCGATCATCCGGCAAGCCGCCAATATCCGGCATTTGATGCTATGGCTGTTTTCTCTGACGGCGCTAAACAACAGGTGCAGGCTGCGAGTACCGGACAAATTTACGGCGCGAAGGTTGAAAGTGAAATCAGTCTGCGTACGATCGATTTTCCGGTTAATGCCGGAAATTATGATTCAGCATCAGATCTTACCAGCGACGAAGTTGAAAAAGTCGTCCGCAGCACCGGTCAGCTGCTGACTGACGGCGATGTGCAGATCGCGTCTCTTCATTATGTCGATCCGCTCCGCTTTGGTAATAGCGGCGATTCCCCTTATACCCTGACACAACCGCTTGGCGTGCGTATCACGCAGGAGAATGTCAGCGTCAGCAACCGCCTTCTCGATGGTGAAACCAATACCGGCTTCTCCGAAGATATTATTCCTTTCCGTTCGGATTCGAAAATCATCGATGCTCTGAATAAGAGCGGCTATGAGGGGGAAGATGCGGATAATATTGCTGAAGCCCTGAGCAAGTTGATGAATTCGCCGCGCCTGAAGGCTGGCAGCGTATTGCGTGTGGGCGTGACCTCTTCTGAAGAAGAAGATCATATTGTCCGTGTGACACTCTATAACGGAACAACCCATATTGTTACGGTCGCTCTTGATGACCAAAACCAATATGTTCCGTCTGATGAACCGGAAATGACCCCGCTTCTGCAAACTGCATTTGATGATAATGCACCGCCGCCGACAATCCGCGGTGAGCTGCCATCTGTTTATGATGCCGTTTATAAAGCAGCTCTTGCCTATGGCATGACCAATGATATGGCACGGCAGCTGATAAAAATGCTGGCGAATGATGTCGATCTGCAATCCAAGATCACCCGCTCCGATGCGATTGAAGCATTCTTCTCCCTGCCGGAAGATTCCGAAAGTGCGAATGAAGAATCTCAGCTGCTCTATGTCAGCGCCAATATGGGCGGCACGACCAAAAAATTCTACCGCTACCAGTCGCCGGAAGGCAGCGTGGAATTTTATGATGAGAATGGCCGCAGTGCCCAGCAATTCCTGATCCGTAAACCGGTTCCGAACGGTGTCTTCGGTTCGCCATTCGGCGGACGACGCCATCCTATCCTCGGTTATGTCCGCATGCATACAGGTGTCGACTGGCGCGCACCGCGCGGCTCCCCGATTCTTGCTGCCGGTAATGGTGTTGTTGAAAAAGCCGGTTGGGCCAATGGTTACGGCAATCAGACCATTATTCGTCACGGCAACGGCTATCAGACCAGTTACAACCACCAGAACGCGATTGCTTCCGGCATTACACCTGGCGCCCGCGTTCGTCAGGGGCAGCTGATCGGTTATGTCGGTTCAACCGGTCTATCGACCGGCCCGCATTTGCACTATGAAGTGATTGTGAATGGCGCAAAAGTTGATCCGATGCGTATCCGTATGCCGCAAAGTCAGTCTCTGGGTGGAAAACAGCTGGAAGTCTTTACGCGTGAACGTAACCGTATTGATCAGCTGCTGGATGGTAAGGGAGATGCCCCTGCCAAGGTTGCCAATACATCTCAGGCAAAAAGCTGATAATTTTATAGAATAAAAAAGCGGCCGTTCAGGCCGCTTTTTTATTTCTTATTCCGTAAACTCCACGGTCACTCCGGGTTTTACAAGCTTGACCAGTTCTTCCGCATCCCAGTTGGCAAGGCGTATACAACCGTGACTGGCTGTTTTACCGATACGGGACGGATCAGGGGTGCCGTGAATACCATAAGTCGGCTTTGACAGTGCAATCCACACAGTGCCCACCGGCCCGTTTGGCCCCGGCGGCACAATCAGCACCTTGTCATTATTACCCTGTTTAAAATTAATCTTCGGATTATAGGTGTAATTCGGATTGGTCGCGATACGCTCAACCGTCACAATGCCTGAAGGCGAAGGATTATCTGCCGAGCCGATTGTCGACGGGTAAGCCACAACCAGTTTGCCGTTTGCATCATAGCCGCGCACTTGTTTGCGCGCCTTATCCGCAATAATTTTGGCAATAGGCGCACGCTTCTGCTTGCCCAGATTAGGCACACGGATCACTTCACCGGGCTGGCGGAAACTGATCCCCGGATTGATTTCCTGAAGATAATTTTCATCAATGTGGAATTTTTCAGCCAGCATTTCACGCGGCGAGACATAGGCCATTTCCGGCAGCTTTGCCTTCTCGCTGTAATCATTGGGGACAGAAGCCAGATAAAAGCGCCCGATATCCTCATTGGTAATCGTATATTCTGTGAAAGCAGGGCCGCCTGTGGCTTCGAGCTGGGCATTGACCTGCGTTTCATCTGCCGGATTAATGCTCAGACCTGTTACTTCCAGATAGGACGCCGCCGCCTTGTCAACATTGCTGCCCGCTTTGCCGTCGATCACGCCCGGTGATGTACCGGCACGATCCAGCATGATCTGATAGGCTGCAAATTTAGCTTTCGCACCCTGACCTTTCGGCATCACAACTGGCGGTGTCTGTGAACCGGACATGCCGGAAGACGTGTTCGGATATTGTCCGTAAGGATCTTCAATCGCCGGTTTGAAATCATTATCATCCGGTGACGGTGCAGCACCGACATCCGGCAAAGCAGAACGGTCAACTGCTGCATTATTCACACCCGTATTGCCTCGTGGTGCTGCCGGAAAATAATCCGTGCCGGCATCATCCGGCACATTGGCAAAGCCGTCATAAGGCACTCCGCCGCCGACCGGTCCGTTCAATGTCCAGTTATCATTAGAATCCGGTTGCTGCGGAGGCTGTTGCGGATAGCCGCCCGGCTGTTCCTGAATACGCAAAATCTTGCCGCTATTATCCATGGTCACCTGACGCCCTGAAGCATCAATATAGACCCGTACTTTATTATCCTGATAAATAACTTCACCCGGATCATAAAGCTGTGCCATCAACACGGGACGCTCCTCACCGGAAGCAGAACCACCAATATCAAAAGGGGACGCATAAGCGGTCGCCGCTGTCAGACCCGTCAGCGCTGTCACCGACAGTCCGAGATAAGTCTTCCGTAGAATTCCCCGCATTTTATGCATACCACACCCTTTAAAGCGCAAATCTTGTTTCTTCAGCCAGTCGCCTGACCTGAAATGCCTTAGTCACAGATCAGGCCATTTTTATGGTTAATAACTTAACTGCATATGAAGAAGACAATCCGCAACAGATATTTTTTATAAAGCATGACGCAGCTCAATGGACTCATTGAGCGTCCGCGAGCATGCGACAATTCAATAAAGCCAAAGCGCCATGAAAAAGCGGCACCACATTCAGTGATGCCGCTTGCCATCTCTTCACTCAATCAGGGTGTATTGTCCCCCTGAAGCTCAGTGTTTCGGCTTGGGCTGGAAAACCAGCCGGTCTGATCCGGCCGAAATATCCACAACCGAACCATCGAGGATATCGCCGCCAAGAATTTTCTCGGCGAGCGGGTCCTGTACCTGTTTCTGGATCACCCGTTTCAGCGGGCGGGCACCATAAGCAGGATCATAGCCCTTATCGGCCAGCCAGTTACGGGCATCATCCTCAACATCCAGCGTGATCTTGCGGTCACTCAGCAGGTTCTGCAACCTTGCCAGCTGAATATCGACAATCGCACCCATTTCGGAGCGGCGCAGGCGATGGAACAGAATAATCTCATCCACGCGGTTGAGAAATTCCGGACGGAAAGATGCACGGACAACGCCCATAACTTCTTCACGTACGCTATCCACATCCTGATCTTCATTCAGTGCAACAAGATATTCCGCACCGAGATTGGAGGTCATGATAATCAGCGTATTGCGGAAATCCACCGTACGCCCCTGACCATCGGTCAGACGACCATCATCCAGCACCTGCAACAGCACGTTGAAGACATCCGGATGTGCCTTTTCAATCTCGTCGAACAGGATCACCTGATACGGACGACGACGCACAGCTTCTGTCAGCACACCGCCTTCCTCATAACCGACATAGCCCGGAGGGGCACCGATCAGACGGGCAACCGAGTGTTTTTCCATGAATTCGGACATATCAATCCGCACCATGGCTGTTTCATCGGAAAACAGGAATGTGGCCAAAGCTTTGGTCAGTTCTGTTTTACCAACACCGGTTGGTCCTAAGAAGATGAACGAGCCGATCGGACGGTTCGGATCCTGCAGACCGGCACGGGCACGACGCACCGCACGCGAGACCGCCTGCACTGCTTCACCCTGACCGATCACCCGCTTGCCGAGTTCGTCTTCCATCCGCAACAATTTTTCCCGTTCGCCTTCCAGCATCCGGTCAACCGGAATACCGGTCCAGCGGGAAATGATCTGCGCAATATGATCCGGCGATACAGTTTCTTCCAGCATTGTGCCGGTATTTTCCTGTGCTTCCGCATCGCTCAGCTGTTTTTCCAGCTGCGGGATCGTACCATAGGCCAGTTCACCGGCTTTCTGGAATTCACCATTCCGCTGGGCAGTCGCCAAAGCATTACGCGCATCTTCAAGCTGCTTTTTCAGATCTGCCGCATGGCCGAGTTTCTGCTTTTCTGCCTGCCATTTGGCAGTCAGCTCAGCGGATTCCTCTTCCAGATCGGTCAGTTCTTTTTCAAGACGCTGCAACCGGTCTTTCGAAGCCGTATCCGTTTCCAGCTTGAGCGCTTCACGCTCAATCTTCAGCTGCATGACACGGCGATCCATCTCGTCCAGCTCTTCCGGCTTGGAATCCACCTGCATACGCAAACGCGCAGCCGCTTCATCCACAAGGTCAATTGCCTTATCCGGCAGAAAACGATCCGTGATGTAGCGGTTCGACAAGCTTGCGGCTGATACCAGAGCAGAATCCGAGATACGCACTTTGTGGTGCTGCTCGTATTTTTCCTTCAGACCGCGCAGGATCGAGATCGTATCTTCAATGGTTGGCTCATTGACAAATACCGGCTGAAAACGACGGGCAAGCGCCGCATCTTTTTCAACATATTTGCGGTATTCTTCCAATGTGGTTGCGCCAACACAATGCAGCTCACCACGGGCAAGCGCAGGCTTCAGCAGATTAGACGCATCCATCGCGCCGTCCGATTTACCGGCACCGACCAGAGTGTGCATTTCGTCGATGAACAGGATGATTTCGCCTGCCGCCGCTTCAACTTCCGTCAGCACAGCTTTCAGGCGTTCTTCAAATTCACCGCGATATTTCGCACCGGCAATCAGTGCGCCCATATCCAGCGCCATCAACCGCTTGTCTTTCAGCGATTCCGGCACATCACCATTGACGATACGCAGTGCCAAACCTTCAGCAATCGCGGTTTTACCCACGCCCGGTTCACCGATCAGCACCGGATTATTCTTGGTACGACGCGACAGAACCTGAATGGTACGGCGGATTTCTTCATCACGGCCAATCACCGGATCAAGCTTACCGGAACGCGCATCCTCGGTCAGGTCACGGGCATATTTTTTCAGCGCTTCGAAATTGGCTTCGGCAGAAGCACTATCGGCAGTCCGGCCTTTACGCATCTGATTAATCACCTCATTCAAAGCTTTGGCTGTGACACCGGCATGTGTCAGAATTTCATAGGTTTTTGCGCTTTTTTCCAGTGTGAAAGCGGTGAGCAAACGCTCAACCGTGACATAGCTGTCACCGGCTTTGGTGGCCAGTTCTTCCGCAGTGGTCAGGATTTTTGCAAGTGCAGGCGACAGATATAGCTGTCCGCTACCGCCGGTTACTTTCGGCAGCGCAGCCAAGGCACTCTGTAATCCGAGCTTAAGATCAGCAAGGCGACCGCCTGCCCGTTCGATCAGGCCGGAAGCCAGACCTTCTTCATCATCCACCAAAACTTTCAGCAGATGTTCAGGGGCAAATTGCTGGTTATCAGAATTCAATGCAAAGCTTTGCGCTGACTGGAGAAAACCCTGTACGCGCTCGCTGTATTTTTCAATATTCATAGTGTCTCCTTTTCGCCCGCCAGCCCTTCAAGGCACCGGCAGATCATGGGTGACGGCTCCCCCTTAAAGGCAGGAACCATTATTCAGCAGATTTAGATAAACGGGACAAAATATTCTGGCAAAAATCAGAACCAGTTTCACTGGAAATGCATGGAATAAATTGCTCCGGCATCCTGTCACAAGGGATATGGGGCGATAGTCCTCTCCCTGCAAGGGCTGAAAGCATGAAGGTGAAAAATTATTATCACAACAGGGGTTAAGCCCCGCCCGTAGTTATGCAAAGCCGCAGTCATGCCCCCCGCACATAAAAAAACCGGCAGATTTCCCTGCCGGTTTTTATTCTCTCTTATGCAAACAGATTATTCTGTTTCAGCAAAAGCGGTATCCTGATCCTGATTTTCACCATCAGCCTTCGCTGCACGGCTTGTCGTGCGGCGCGGGCGCAGAACACGGCGGGTGCGCGGTGCCGGTGCTTCATCCGCACCGGTTGCTTCAGCAACAACATCCTTCTTCGCTTCAACTGCCGGTGCATCATCACCGTCCTGCATAACAGGCGCAGCGGCACGCGGACGACGGCGGGTAACAGGCGCTTCCACAACTTCAGTCACAACCGGTTCAGCAAAGTTTGACGTGACAACCGGCTGTTCAGCAGACTGATCAAAAGGCACCTGTGCGGCTGCAACCGGCGCTTCCTGTCCCTGATCTGCACCATATTCCGGACGCTGATGACGGCGCGGACGCTGCATGCGACCCTGACGGTCATTGTTACGGTCGTTACGATCATTGCGATCATTACGGTCGCCGCGATCCTGACGATTATTCTGCTGACGGTTATTACGGTTGGAAGAACGGGAATTTTCTTCGCCATACATGACTTCAGCAGGCGTGCCTTCGATCACAGGCTGCGGGCCGCTGCCATCATAGACTTCCTGATGCGATACGGACTGGCCGGAATGACCCTGCTCCATACCTTCTTCATCATCAAAGTCATCATCAAAAGCTTCATCGCGCTGCACCGGCGCAGGATTTTGTGCCTGTGCCGCCAGAATAATGCGATTGTAATGTTCAGCGTGCTGCAAATAATTTTCTGCAATCACCCGGTCGCCGGTCGCCTGCGCATCACGGGCCAAAGTCATATATTTTTCGGCAATATGCTGCGCATTACCCCTGATTTTTACATCAGGTCCGTTACTTTCGTAATTACGGGAAAGAGGATTAGGGCCCTTACGGTTATTATTCCCCCGTCCACGCATGCGCCTGTTCTGCTGTCCTGGCCTCATACTCATCTCTTTTCAGATTAGGGGCGAAGAAATCATTTCAGCTGAAAGGGCTGAGCGACTTCATAACTACAATAACAGAAAGCGCGCCCCGCACTTTCAGCGTATAATTTTAATTTAAGTTTTGTGCTGCCGTGTCAGCAACTCCGCAAAGGAGGTCGGTTGAAAAACCACCGGACAGCTGCTGATCAAAATGTCTGAATCACTCATAATTTCGCGTCGCATGACACGGTTTTATAAAGATACAAATTCAAACATATAATTTCAGGCTGACAACCCTGTCCGACATACCAATGCATAATTCTTTAAATCGCTGCCGGTTTAAAAATGAGATTACGCATTAGTCCGAATTGTTACCGCATCTTTCATCCATCCTACAGGACATGCGATGCAGTAGCGGTGACAGGAAATTAGACGTGTTTGCCGTAAATTCCAAGTCTTTTTTGGGCATATTAAACATTAAAGTCAACGCTGAAATGACAATGCCCGTTTATGACCGGCCAAATCTTCGGCTACGCTTGTCAGACGGAATGAATATTGTGCAAAAATTGCCTCCGTATCATCCGCCTGTCCTGCCCCGATTTCCACAGCAACTATACCATTATCATGTAGGTAGGCGCCACTGTGCTTTGCAAGAGCACGATAAAAATTTAATCCGTCTTCTCCGCCGTCCAGAGCACGGCGCGGATCGTAATCTTTAACTTCCTTGTCCAGTTCAAGCACTGTTTTTGCCGGAATATAGGGCGGATTCGAGACAATCAGGTCATATTTTCCGCGAACAGCACCAAACCAGTCACTTTTCAGAACAGCCAGACGTGATGAAACACCCGCCAATTTTGCATTGATCCGTGCCGCTTGCAGGGCGCCTTCAGCAATATCAACAGCAACACCGCGCACGGTCTTTATTTCATGCAACAGGGTAATCGCAATTGCCCCCGTACCGGTGCCCATATCCAGAAGATCAACGAAGCCCTTTTCCGAGCTTCTCTGTTCGAGAAACGGCAATACCAGCCCGATCAACGCCTCTGTATCAGGGCGCGGCTCAAGCGTATCGGCATTTAATTTAAAGCTCAGACCATAAAATTCGCGCTCACCGATGATTCGGTGTACCGGCTCACCGGCCAGCCTGCGCTGCATTGCACCCAGCACTTGCTCCGTCACATCCGGCGCAACTACTGCATCCGAACGGATCACAAAATCTGTCAGCGATGCACCGGTAAAATGCTGCACCAGCAGGCGTGCATCCAGCTCGGCACCATCAATTTCTGCCTGTCGCAACTCAAGCCGCACATGGGCTAAAAGCTGACCAAGCGTGTTATTTGTAGTTTTCGGTTCAGTCATAACGGCGATCAATTATCACCCAATTCCGCCAGCAATGCGGTCTGGTGATCCGAAATCAATGCATCCACCAACTCATCAAGCTCGCCCATCATCACGCGGTCAAGCTTGTAGAGTGTGAGATTAATCCGGTGATCCGTCACACGGCCTTGCGGAAAATTATAGGTACGGATGCGCTCTGAACGATCGCCGGAGCCAACCTGGCTGCGCCGCGCTTCCGAACGCTCACTTTCCGCACGCTGGCGTTCCATGTCATAAAGACGGGCACGCAAAATCTGCATCGCACGCGCACGGTTCTGGTGCTGCGATTTTTCTGCCTGCACCACCATAATCCCGGTCGGAATATGGGTGATACGTACGGCCGAGTCCGTGGTATTGACGTGCTGACCACCGGCACCGGACGCGCGCATCGTATCAATACGAATATCTTCATTGCGGATTTCAATATCAATATCTTCCGCTTCCGGCAGTACAGCCACCGTTGCCGCCGAGGTATGAATACGTCCGCTGGCTTCTGTTTCCGGCACGCGCTGCACGCGATGCACACCGGATTCAAATTTCATCTTGGAAAACACACCCTTACCGGAAATTGTCGCAATGATTTCCTTAAAACCACCGGCATCACCTTCACTGGCAGAGACAACTTCCACACGCCAGCCTTTATCCGCTGCATAACGCTCATACATGCGGAAGAGATCGCCGCCAAACAAGGCCGCCTCGGAACCGCCGGTACCGGCACGAATTTCCAGAATAGCGTTTTTCTCATCCGCCGCATCTTTCGGCAGCAGCAAAATCTGGACTTCGGCTTCCAGCGCCTCGACTTTTTCTTCCGTATCCGGAATTTCCATTTCAGCCAAAGCGCGCATTTCTGCATCGCCTGACGTATCATCACGCATGGAAACCAGATCGCTCAGCTCCTGACGGGCAGCCTGCAATTCACGGATTTTCAGCGCCACATCTTGCAGCTCGGAATATTCCGACGCCAGTTTGACATAGGTTTCCGGCGAAGGATTATTCGCCATCTGCGCTTCAAGCATGACAAAATGCTTTAACAACTGATCCATTCTGTCTTGCGGAAGCGCGACCATGCGATAATCCTGATAATATAATTATATCTCTGAAATTCAGTTTTCAGCTTGATGAGGGCACCCATAAAGCATTTCGCAATCAAACGGAAATGCCTGATTGCGAAATTTTCTGCACAAATGTCAGCGCTTTTAGTGGTCTGTTACAGAGGAATGCCCTGTACAGTTGCAAAACGAACCAGATGCTCGCGGATTGATCCGTTGGCATCGGGTCTCTGCACGAGGTCGCTCAGAACCGTATTCAGTTGCGCCGCATCAAGCGACAACAGCATATTTTTCACCGGTCCGATTGCCGCTGCAGACATTGAGATCGAGCGGAAGCCCAGCCCCACCAGCATCATCGCCGTTAATGGCTTACCCGCCATTTCACCGCAGAGTGTCACCGGTTTATTGTGGCGCTTGCCCGCTTCGGCAATCTGCTGCAACACCCGCAAAAATGCCGGAGACAACTGGTCAAAACGATCCGCAATCTGCGCATTGCCACGGTCAACCGCCATAATGAACTGGAACAGATCATTCGACCCTACCGAGGCGAAATCCACTTCGCGCATTAGCTCATCCAGCTGCCACAACAGTGACGGCACCTCGATCATCGCCCCTACTTTCAGGCTGCTCGGCGGCTGATAATCAAAACGGGTCAGGTAATTGACTTCCCGTTCGATAATCTCGCGGGTCGCTTTCACCTCTGCCACTTCTGTCACCATCGGCAACATAATGCGCAATTCACGACCGCCCGCAGCTTTCAGCAGCGCGCGCAACTGCGTACGCATCAGACCTGGCCGGTCCAGAGCAAGGCGGATCGCCCGCCACCCCATCGCCGGATTTTCTTCATGGGCGTTGGAGCGGAAATAAGGCAGCACCTTATCACCGCCGATATCCAATGTGCGGAAGGTTACCGGCTTATCACCCGCCGCTTCCAGCACTGCGCGATAGAGCTTTTCCTGCTGTCCTGAACGCGGGAAAGTGGAAGCCACCATGAATTGCAGTTCCGTGCGGAACAGGCCGACACCATCCGCACCGGATTCCTTCAGCTGTGGCAGATCAACAATCAGACCGCCATTCATCAGCAAGGAAACCGGCTGACCATCTTTGGTAATCGTCGGCTTATCGCGCAACTCACGATAAAGCGCCTGTCTTTTAGCGCGGAAACGGACTTTCTCCGCATAGGCTGCTTCAACATCAGACTGCGGCCGCAGATGAACACGGCCATCCTCGCCGTCAATTATGATCGCATCATTATTTTCAGCCAGTGCAACCACGCCTTTAGCCTGCCCGACCACCGGAATACCCATAGCACGCGCGACAATCACCACATGGCTTGTCGTTGCACCGTCTTCCAGCACCAGACCGCGCACACGTTCGCGCGGATAATCCAGCAGTTCCGCAGCCCCCATGGAACGGGCAACGATGATTGAATCCTTCGCCATCATTTCCGCAGCGGTTTTCGGGTCATACCCCATCAGCTGCCGCATCAGACGATTGGCAAGATCGTCAAAATCACTGAGACGCTCACGCATATAAGGATCGCTCAGATGCATCATCCGTGCGCGCGTATCGCTCTGCACCTTTTCAACCGCTGCTTCTGCGGTCAGGCCATTGCGGATAGCTTCCTCAAGGCGGCGCATCCAACCACGGTCATGGGCAAACATCCGGTAGGCTTCAAGCACATCCCGATGCTCACCCTCTACCGCCACATCGCGGCGCGATAACATATCGTCAATCGAGAGACGCAAAGACCCCATCGCCTCATCAAGGCGGGTGATCTCATGCTCAATATCTTCATTAAAGAGATTGGTCACAACAATGCGCGGTTCATGCAGCAGCACATGCCCGAGGCCTACGCCATCATTATAGGCATGACCGTTGAAGCTGACAGAACGCCCGTTAGTCAGTTCCACACCGGGACGCGCAAGGCGGGTGAGATTGCCTGCGGCAACCATTTCCGCCAGCACCATGGCGGTTGTTTCCAAAGCTTCCAGCTCATCTTCGCGATAAGCCCGTTTGGTGCGGTTCTGCACAACCAGCACGCCCATCGTCCGGCCTGCGCGCAATACCGGCACACCGAGGAAGGAGTTATAAATTTCTTCGCCGGTTTCTGGCAGATAAGTGAAAGCCGGATGGCTTTGCGCATCAGTCAGATTGAGCGGGCGAGCGGTTGCGGCAATCGTACCGACAAGCCCCTGCCCCAGACGCAGCTGCGCCAGATGCACGGCCTGCGGATTCAGACCTTCGGTCGCATAGAGCTCTAGAATTTCATCAGATCGGAGCACATAGAATGAACAGACCTCCGCCACCATATTTTGCGCGATTTCGCGCACGATACGGTCAAGACGTTCCTGCGGTTCGAGCGCTTCCGCCATTAAAGCGCGAAGACGCTTGAGCAAAATCCGGGGTCCGGCTGTCAGCTCACGCATAGGGTCTCAATGCTCCTCCATATGCCTCATGCCAATCTCAAACCACAATACACAATGTATGTGGTTACTCGTCGGCTTTTACCGCTTTTCCGATCGGCCGGTCAGGCATTGTTTCATCCTGATACTACAAGACCAGTCCGATCACGAATCACACCGCTGTGTGCATAGCTCAGTTTGGTTTGCTTGTGAGCATTTTTCTCACAATCGTCCAGAGTACAATTATCAAATCTTATTATTCATTGTGCTCTTATTGCAGTTTACGTGTCTAAAATGGGGCATAAACCGATTAAAGCCTCTCCATCAACAAAAATGATTTTATTCGCCCCGCTGCCTGCACCTGACCAGAACCGGATCGCTCTGCTCTTATTCTTGCTCGCCAGCTATGCAATGACTGCATAGCTAAACCCTGTATTTCCGTTTACCCCTGAAAAGATAATAGCATGTCGCGGAAAAGTGAGTACCGGTTTTCCGATAGTGACATGCGTAAAAACAAAGAGATAGAGCGAACGCCATGAATGTGATTAAACGCAACACGGCCTGGTATAATGTTGCCGCCCAACAGAAATGAAGAGAATAAGGCAGAAAAAAAGGCAGCGCCGCGAAGCACTGCCTTTCTGAAACTTTATAACTCACGCAGCTGTTAGTGCTTATCCAGCCCGTAAACAGAATGCAGGGTTCGTACCGCCAGTTCTGTATATGCGCTGTCAATCAGGATCGAGATTTTAATCTCGGAGGTCGTGATTGCGCGAATATTGATGCCTTTTTCAGCCAGCGCCTTAAATGCAGTCGCTGCAACACCTGCGTGAGAACGCATACCGGTGCCGATCACCGAAATTTTTGCCAGACCGGTTTCCGACTGGATGGAGTCACAGCCGATTTCAGCCTTTACCTTATCCAGCGCATGCACAGCCTTATCCATATCACCGGAAGGAACGGTGAAGGTCATGTCGGTTTTTGAACCGTCTTCGGAAACATTCTGAACAATCATATCAACATTGATATGTTCTTCAGCCAACGGGACAAAAATCGCCGCAGATACACCCGGGCGGTCGGCCACGCGGCGCAATGAGATCTGAGCTTCATCTCGGGCGAAAGCAATACCAGTTACAACCTGTTGTTCCACGATTTCATCCTCATCGCAAATCAGTGTTCCGGGAGGGTTGAGCGGATCACCCATGCCCGGCGCATGCGGATCTTCAAAACTTGAACGTACAAATGTACGCACTTTATGCACCATGGCCAGTTCTACGGAGCGAACCTGCAGCACTTTAGCGCCAAGGGATGCCATTTCCAGCATCTCTTCAAAAGAAATCTTGGCCATACGGCGGGCTTTAGGCTCTACGCGCGGATCGGTCGTATAAACACCATCCACATCCGTATAAATATCACAGCGATCAGCTTTAACCGCTGCCGCAACGGCAACAGCCGAAGTATCGGAACCACCGCGACCGAGCGTCGAAATACGATTATCCGGGCTGATACCCTGGAAACCGGCAATCACCGCAACCTGACCTTCGCCAAAGCGCTTAATCAGGAAAGAACCGTCAATATCCGTAATACGTGCCGCACCATGCGTCATGTCGGTTTTGATCGGGATCTGCCAGCCTTGCCATGAACGTGCATTCACGCCCATAGACTGCAGCACAATCGCCAGAAGACCGGCCGTTACCTGCTCGCCCGATGCAACAATCGCATCATATTCACGGGCATCATGCATCGGTGATGCTTCACGCGTCCAGGCAACCAGCTCATTGGTTTTACCGGCCATAGCCGAAACCACAACTGCCACTTCATTGCCGGAATCGACTTCACGTTTAACGTGACGCGCCACATTCCGGATCCGTTCAAGATCGGCCACAGAAGTACCGCCGAATTTCATCACAATGCGCGCCATTATGTCGACATATCCTAAATGAAAATGAGAACCAACGGAACCTGCCATCGTACTGAGAGGTACTCCTGACAGGTAAGTGATGCTGACATACCGAAATTATGACCACTTCGCAAGCGCAACAGGCGAAAAGATACTTGACTTTCATCAATGAACAGACAAGTCCATTGGTAGGAAATGGAGAAAGCTATGTCCGACACGTCCAGACAGACAGATACTGGCTCACAACAGCCACCGGAATCCGTATCCGGCCGTACCACGATTGATCCCGCTGAAGTTGCGCATTTTTCGCGCATTGCCAGCGAATGGTGGAACCCGCAGGGCAAATTCCGCCCGCTCCATAAATTCAACCCGACCCGTCTGGAATATCTGAAAGAACAGATCTGCAAGCATTTCAACCGTGATCCGCTGGCGGCAAGACCGCTGGAAGGCCTGCGCATTCTGGATATTGGTTGCGGCGGCGGTCTGCTCTGCGAACCGATGGCACGCCTTGGCGCGACAGTTATCGGTGCCGATGCCTCAACCACCAATATTGAAGTCGCAAAAATCCATGCTGCGGAAATGGGCATTGAAATCGATTATCGTGCCACCACAGCAGAAGATCTGGCCGATGCCGGTGAACAATTCGATATCGTGCTGAATATGGAAGTAGTTGAGCATGTTTCCGACGTTGATCTGTTCATGTCGGCGACAGCGAAAATGGTCAAGCCGCAGGGACTGATGTTTGTTGCCACCATCAACCGCACACTCAAAGCATGGGGTCTGGCGATTATCGGCGCAGAATATGTGCTGCGCTGGCTGCCGAAAGGCACCCATCAATATGAAAAACTGGTGCGTCCCGAAGAGCTGGAAAAACCATTGCAGGCTGCCGGTCTGACTGTGCTGGAAAAAACCGGCGTGAGCTATAATCCGCTCAATGATACATGGAGCCGCTCACGCGATCTCGACGTGAATTATATGGTTCTGGCGCAGCGCCGCTAAATTATGCTTGGAAAAACTGATCCGTTTATACGGATCAGTTATAGAGCATTTCACATTCAAGTTGATACAACTTGAATGGCATGACAATGCGACCACTAAAGAATCTAGAGCGAGCACTGTGATCCAACTTGAACGTAAACCGCTCTAGTCTTCAGCCATTGAACCGGCACGGTTCAATTATAATCCTCAGGCAACACCGGCAACGGCAGAATTTCCACACCATCCTCAACGAGCGATGTGATTTCTTCCTTCGTTGCCTCACCGTAAATGCCGCGCTCTTCCGTTTCACCATGGTGAATTTTACGCGCTTCCTCGGCAAAACGATCGCCGACATAATCGGCATTCTCTTTCACCTTGCGGCTGATCTCACGCATCTCATCCAGCAATTTGCGCTGGGCTTCACCCATGGTCGCTGCAATTTTCTCTTTGGTGCGACCGGTGGTGACGGACGGTGCCATCAGCGCCTTATTCACATTAGGTGAGTGACAAACAGGGCATTGCACCAGACCGCGTGCGGTCTGGTTGTCGAAATCCTCATTATTACGAAACCAGCCCTCAAATTCATGGGACTGGTCACAGTGCAGAGAAAACCGCATCATGCCTTGATCGTTTCACCTTCCGCGACAATGGTTTCCAGTTTGAATTCCCGCGCATTTTTCAAATTCGGGATTTTATTACGGGCAGCAGCGCTGTCCGCCACATCAATATCCGCATAGATCACCGCCGGATTATCGTGATCGGCTTCCGCCAGAACTTTCCCCCATGGCGAAACAATAATTGTATGACCATAGGTCTGGCGATTGCCGTTATGCAGACCGCCCTGCGCAGCAGAAATCAGGAAGGCACCATTTTCAATGGCACGCGCCCGCTGCAAGATATGCCAATGCGCCTCACCGGTCTGACGGGTGAAAGCAGCAGGCGCGGAAATCACATTGGCACCGGCATTGGCCTGCGCCTGAAACAGTTGCGGAAAGCGGATATCATAGCAGATTGCCAGTCCGAGTTTCATAAATGGCAGTTCCGCTACTACTGCGCGATCCCCTGCCGAAATCGTATCGGATTCACGCCAGCTCTCACCATTATCCAGATCCACATCAAACATATGGATCTTGTCATAAGTGGTGATTTTTGAGCCATCCGGCGCAAAAACAAAAGCACGGTTGGCGATCAGCCCGCTCTCAAGTTTAATCGGCGTGGAACCGATATGGAGATGAATGCCGTGCCGCTTTGCCAGAACCGAGGCTTCACGCACCACAGGATCATCCTGCTCCGCATGAAGGCTGGCACGGTAAAGCGCACGGTCATTCTGAATAATGCCGGTATTTTCAGGCGTCTGCACATATTGCGCACCTTGGGCGGCAGCCTCTCCGACCATACGGCTGAGGGCTTCAATATTGGCGGACATATCGCCATCTGAACGCATCTGCACTGCTGCAACTTTAACCATCGACATTATTCTCCCCTTTATGCCTTATAGATTAGTCTGCTTTACCGGTTTCCAGCAGAGTAACCAGCTTGCCTGCACGATCCAGCGCATGAAGATCGTCACAACCGCCGACATGCACATCACCGATAAAAATCTGCGGAAATGTTGTACCGCCGGAGCGGGTCATCATTTCTTCGCGATATTTCGGATCAACACTCGCATTAAATTCCGTGTAGCCAGGCGCACGTTCATTCAGCAATTGTTTTGCACGTGCGCAGTAACCACAGCCGTCACGGGTATAAATTTCAACATTCATTTCAAGAGTCTCCAGAGTTTCAACTCTATATAACCATGCCTGCACAATCATCCAAGCATTTGCTGCCGGTTTGTTGTCGCGGGTATTATTTCTGTATGTCCGGTAAAACCCTGCCGAACGTCAGCACATCCACCTCTGCCGCTCCTGCTTTCAGCAAAGCACGGCAGGCCGCTTTGACTGTCGCACCGGTCGTATAAACATCATCAATCAGCAACACAGTGCGCCCCTGCACGCTGCTTCGCCCTGCCTCAGGCACCTGAAATGCACCTGCCACATTACGCAACCGCTCGGACTGGCTCAGCTCCGCCTGCTGCCGTGTATCCTTGATACGCTGCAAGGCTGCAGCCTCATAATTTTTGCCACTGAGCTTCGCCAAAACCCGCGCCAGTTCTGCTGCCTGATTATAACGGCGCTTCCACAAGCGCTTACGATGCAGCGGCACCGGAATAATCACATCACATCCCTCAAGCAATTCATGCCCCGCCCGCTGCATCCAGCGTGCCATCCAGGGGGCGAGATCAAGCCGGTCATAATATTTCAGCGAAATACCGGCATGACGGGCTGAACCATCGTGACAGGCGACAGAACGCAAGCGCCGGAAAGGCGGCTGATCGGCAATTGCCTCGACTGAGAGAAAATGCTCGCCAAAATCATGTGTAAAGGGCGTACCCATCACCGGACACAATGGCGCTTCCAGAAAGCGCATCTCATTCCAGCAAGCCCCGCATAAAGTGCCGGCCTGTGAAACGGGGCTGTCGCAACCCTCGCAAAGTGCCGGAAAAATCCTGTCCGGCAGCGTTTTTAAACAGGCTTGTATATTTTGCAGCAAGCGCTGAAAACCTGTCTCTCTCACAACAGTTTCATGAGAAAGCGGCAATTCCCCCATTGCATTCGCCCCCGATTGAACGCATTTACATCACCATGCCAGATGCACCGGTGTAGTCCAGAGAAATATCGGGATACGAGAAATGCCAGCAACAGAAACCACACCAAACACTATTTTCGACAGCGCATTGCTGCAACAGCGCCTGAAACGGGCGATACAGCGCAATGTAAGTGGTGCGGATTTTCTGCTGGAGCGCACGGTGCAGGATCTGGAAGACAGGCTTTCAACGGTTGAGCGTCAGTTTTCCCGTGCTGTAATCGTCAATCCCTATACGCCGTCTGCTGCTTTATCTTTGCAACAGTCCGGCAAGGCAGAAGTGATTGAAAGCATTGACTATCAGTCAAAAGACAGCACGGAATATCTGCCGCTGGAACCACAAAGTGCTGATCTGATTATCTCACTGCTATCATTACAGTTTACCAATGACACGCCGGGACTGATGATGCAAATCAAACAGGCGCTGAAGCCTGACGGATTGTTTCTCGGTTGCATGGCGGGTGCCGGCACACTCGGAGAGCTGCGTGAATCGCTGTTGCAGGCCGAGTCTGAACTGACCGGCGGCGTCAGCCCGCGTGTGGCACCTTTTGCCGATGTGCGTGATGGTGGTGCCCTGTTGCAGCGTGCCGGTTTTGCGCTACCGGTGACGGATATTGAGAATGTCACTGTGCGCTATGACAATATGTTTGCGTTGATGGCCGATATCCGCGCCATGGGTATGGCCAATATTCTCACCGGCCGTTCGCGCAAACCGGTTGGCCGTCGTCTGTTCATGCGGGCTGCGGAGATTTATGCCGAGCGCTTCAGCGATCCCGACGGGCGCATCCGCGCAACATTCTCATTCATCTGGATGTCCGGCTGGGCACCCCATGCCTCGCAGCAGCAGCCGTTGAAACCGGGATCGGCCAAGGCTTCACTGGCTGAAGCCCTGCTTGCTACGGAAAAAGAACCGAAAAAGTAACAAGAAAGATCAGCAGTCGCCCTGCTGTGAGCCGTCACGGGCAATCACGCAAACTGCTTCCGGTGAGGATTGCAGCAGGCTTTTGCGCTCAATATAGGCTTTGTCAGTATTGCCGCGCTGAATAGAACCGGTGGACATCATATCCACACCGGCAGGAAACAGCGATTGCGCGGTTTGCTTATTGGCTTTCTGGCTCAGCACCGGCACGATGACCAGCGTCAATGCGAGAATTGCGGAACCGAACAGCAAAATGCAACGGACAAAGCCGCTTTTGGCAACAGGCATAAAGCCCGATTTTGTCTCTTCATCATCTTTAAAAAAGTCTGTCAGAAATTCTGACTGATACTGACTGCGATTGCTGCTCATCGTCATACTCCGGCGCGATGATCCCACCATGCGGCATGTCAGTGAATCATCCCTTAACAAAATCGTAAAAACCCGTCTTACGACTAAAAATAACCGGCAATTATCAAGGATGCGCTGGAGGATTACAGGAGATCCATCAGGAAAGGGATCAGCGGCTCATCGGCAGGCGGCATCGGATAGGAGCGGAGGTCTTTTGGTTTGACCCATTTCAGCGCCTGCCCTTCCATCGAGCGGGCAATGCCCTCATAGCGCCGGCAGATATAAAGCGGCATCAGCAAATGAAATTTATCGTAAGAATAGCTGGCAAAAGTCAGCGGCGCGAGGCAGGCATGTTTGGTGATAATGCCCAGCTCTTCCTGCAATTCGCGGATCAGCGCATCTTCCGGTGTTTCACCGCTTTCAACTTTACCGCCCGGAAACTCCCAAAGACCGGCCAAATTTTTGCCCTCAGGGCGCTGTGCCAGCAAAATACGGCCGTCCGTATCAATCAGCGCACAGGCTGCCACCAGCACAATCTTTTTGCCCTCAGTCATCAAATACTACCTATCTGCAATAATAAATATAATCATAGACAGTGGTGAAGCCTAACCCCTGATACAAAGCACGCGCTGCTGCATTCGCGCTTTCCACTTGCAACCAGAAAAAATGATCGCCGCGGGATAAGGCCTGCGCCATCTCATTCAGAACCAGTGCTTTTGCAAAACCACGCCGTCTGAACGCCTCACCAATACACAAATCCAGCAGACCGGTATAGCCGTTCTCACTCACACAAAGCAGTGTTGCCGCAGGTTCAGCTCCGGCAAAACCGGCAATGACATATTTCTGCGGCTTGATTGAACGCAGAACTTCCGCCAGTCCCTCCACCAGCGGCTCAGGACGGTCGTGAAACGCACCGGAAATCCGGCTATAGCCGATCTCCTGCCCGTCACGAAACTGCACAAGCCGTAACGGCAGACGCGGCTGCGGGGTCTTCAACGCTGCGTTATCACGCAAATCACAGGCCATCACTGATGATGCGCCCGTGGCCGTATAGCCGCGCTTTACCAGATAATCGGCCAATGCGGGCGGTGCCAGCGGTGTCAGCCGGAAAACCGGCTGTTTGCCCTGCGCTGTAAACAGCGCTTCACAGGCCTCGGCCCGCTGCGCCAGATCCGCATCATCAGTCGGGTTCAGCAGATTAACCGAATTGCCGCGTTTTGACGGATAGTAAGGTGTCAGTTGAACAGCCCAGTCCCCGAAATGCGTGACCTGCAAAGCGGGCCATGCATGAAAACCAAGCTCTTCAAACTGACGAATTTCAGACATCACGACCGGTAATCACCGTTAATGGCCACATATTCCTTGGTCAGATCGCAAGTCCAGACCGTGGCTGTGCCCTCGCCCATACCAAGCTCAACCGTGATGAGAATATCCTCACCCTTCATATAGGCAGAAGCCGCAGCTTCCGAATAATCAGGATCGCGTTCACCATCGACCGCCACGCGGATATTACCAAAGCTGATGGCGAGACGATCACGGTCAGCCGGTTCACCCGCCTTACCAACAGCCATCACCACGCGTCCCCAATTGGCATCTTCACCGGCAGCCGCTGTCTTCACCAATGGCGAATTGGCAATTGACAGACCAATACGCTTGGCAGACACATCAGACACCGCACCTTTCACGGTGATTTCCAGCATTTTGCGTGCGCCTTCGCCATCGCGCACAACCTGCAAAGCCAGATTTTTCAGAAGCTTACGCAAAGCGCGGTCAAATTCTGCCAGACGGTCATCATCAGCTGATGTTACAACAACAGCGCCGCGTTCGGCGGCTGTGCCGGTCGCAAACAGCATCAGCGTGTCAGACGTGGAAGTATCGCTGTCCACAGTCACCGCATTGAAACTGGAATCCACCGCTTTGGACAACAGGCCCTGCAAGACATCAGAGGCAATCGGCGCATCTGTCACCACAAAAGACAACATGGTCGCCATATCCGGCGCAATCATACCGGCACCTTTGGCGATGCCATTAATCGTCACCGGCACACCGCCAAGCAGCACGGTTTCCGTTGCCACTTTCGGATAAGTATCGGTGGTCATGATCGCTTTGGCCGCTTCCAGCCAGCCATTATTATCGGCACGCGCATTCATATCACCGAAGAGATGCGAAAATTTGCCGGCATCCAGCGGCTCGCCGATCACACCGGTTGAAGCGAGAAAGATTTCATGCGCTTCACAGCCCAGCGCCTCACAGGCAGCTTTGGCTGTGGCTGTCGTTGTTTCACGACCTTTTTTACCGGTAAAGGCATTGGCATTACCGGAATTGACGATCACCGCTTTGGCTGTTCCGTGTTTCAGGCTCTCGCGGCAAAAATCCACCGGCGCAGACGGGCATTTGGAGCGGGTGAAAACACCGGCAACAGAAGCAGGCTTATCAAAAACCATCATCAGCACGTCTGTTCGGTTTTTATATTTAATCCCCGCTTCGGCAGTTGCCATTCGCACACCGGTAATCACCGGCATGGCAGGATAATGTTTTGGTGCAAGCGGAGAAACAGAAGAAGACATGCGTGCCTCGAGAATAAAAGCATTACCGACAAAACTGAAAATAGTTTTGCGTCATGGTCATGCGGCTAAATACCAATGAATTTTAACCGAAATAAAACAGCTCGTATCCTGAGTGCCTTTCAGATGCTGTCGGCACATCAAATCACCCGCCATTTCACCTCAGGTTGAGGCCAATAAATGACGGATAGGCATAAAATGCAATCACCTGCCCGAAATAATCAGCGCAGGTGATCATTTTTATCAAAATTCGCCTTAAACTTACCAGATTGGCAATCACATCAAAGCAAAATGTAAGCTTATTGAGCGGCTTTCGCAGCTGCATCCTGTGCGTCGGCAGCTTCTTTCATCGCTTTGGCAACAGCTTCGTCTTCATAAGTGATTTTCGAACCGTCACGCAGCTTCTTGACCATTTCGATATATTTTTCACGAATGACGATCGAGCGAACCTGATCTTTCACTTCATCAAATGCAGGCGGCTGCTGCTGGCGCTTATCTTCCAGCTTGATGATGTGATAGCCGAACTGCGACTTCACAGGCTCTTTGGTATAGCTGCCGACTTCCAGTGCAAAGGCAGCTTTTTCGAATTCAGGCACCATCATGCCTTCGCCGAAATAGCCCAGATCACCGCCCTGTGCGGCAGAACCATCGGTTGAGCTTTCTTTTGCCAGATCTTCAAACTTGGCACCGCCTTCAAGCTTCTTAATGATTGCTTTGGCTTCGTCTTCAGTTTTTACGAGAATATGACGCGCACGAACTTCGTTCTTCGCAGGCATTGCCGCGATTTCCTTGTCATAACGGGCACGTACATCTGCATCGGAGATCTTGTCTACGATTGCAGTCTGGAAATATTCATTATGCAGCGCGCGGTCTTTCAGAAACTCGATGCGCTGTTTGAAATCTGCACTGTCGTCGAGTTTTTCAGTTTTCGCGGCAGCGGCCAGAACTTTGATATCAACCAGAGCAGCCAGTGCAGCAAGACGGCGCTGATCATCCGGCAAACGGGAGAACTGCGGATCCAGATCGCTCGAAGCCTGATCAACTTCGCCCTGTGTCAGCTTAACGCCGTTTACAGTGGCAAGCACTTTGTTCGGATCGGCTTTTTCAGCCGGTTTTGCTGCAGTTTCAGTCTTTGCAGCGGTGCCTTGCGCATAGGCAGAGCCTGCAGCAGTGGTCAAAAGCAGACCGGCTGCAAGCTGAATCAGGACTTTACGGGTACGGGTCATCAGTGATTTCTCCTTCGGGGACGAAGTACCGTCCCAAGAATAAGGCAGAATTTTGCTGCTTCGCTCTCATTCGGATAAAGCAGAATAGTTTTTAGGCGATATGGCAATTTTCTGCACAATATATATATTTCAGCAGTAATAGTCCCTTTTGTTATGCGCATATAATCGCATTGCTCGGGACTATGACTGTTGTCAAATCATTGACATCGCCGCACTCCCCTCTTATCTGTCCATCGGCTTTGCGTCCAGAGAGCTGCCAGAGAGAAATTGCGCGAAATGTCTTTTCGACAGCGTGTTTTCTTGCCATAAGTCTCGCATAAACAAATAAAGCCGATGACAGAGCGCCGCGCAGGCGGCGACACACTTGGCTGAAGATTTAAGAAAGGACCAGCGATGGTCAGCTTTGGCGGTCTCGCCCGTATGATTTTCGGCTCATCCAATGAGCGTCGCATCAAAGGCCTTCGTCCTCGCGCAGCAGAAATTACCGCGCTTGAGAAACAATATGAAGGCTTAAGCGATGCTGAGCTTCAGGCTAAGACCGATGAATTCCGTGCCCAGCTTAGCAGCGGCAAAACACTGGATAACATTCTGCCTCATGCTTTCGCCACGGTGCGTGAAGCGGCGAAACGCACACTTGGTATGCGCCCGTTTGATGTGCAGCTGATCGGCGGCATGGTGCTGCATGACCGCTCCATCGCGGAAATGCGCACCGGTGAAGGTAAAACCCTGATGGCAACCCTGCCGGTTTACCTCAATGCGCTTGAAGGTAAAGGCGTGCATGTCGTGACAGTCAACGACTATCTCGCCACCCGCGATGCGCAGACCATGGGTGTGCTTTACAACTTCCTCGGTCTGACTGTCGGCGTGATTGCTCACGGCCTTGATGACGATCAGCGTCGCGAGGCCTATGCCTGCGATATTACCTACGCAACCAATAACGAACTCGGCTTCGATTATCTGCGTGATAATATGAAATATGAGCGCGCCCAGATGGTGCAGCGCGAACATAACTACGCCATCGTCGACGAAGTTGATTCGATCCTGATCGACGAAGCCCGTACCCCGCTGATTATTTCCGGCCCGCTGGAAGACCGCTCAGACTTCTATTCACTGATCGACACTTTCATTCCGCAGTTGCAAGCGGAAGATTACGAAGTTGACGAGAAGCAGAAGACTGCGATCTTCACCGAAGTCGGTACAGAAAAGATCGAAAGACTGCTGGAAGCTGCAGGCCACCTGAAGGGCGAAAGCCTTTACGATGTTGAGAATGTGGCTGTTGTTCACCACCTCAACAACGCCCTGCGCGCCCATAAGCTGTTCCAGCTCGACAAGGACTATATCGTCCGTAATGACGAACTGGTCATCATCGACGAATTTACCGGTCGTATGATGCCGGGCCGCCGTTATTCCGAAGGCCTGCATCAGGCACTGGAAGCCAAAGAAAAAGTAACGATTCAGCCGGAAAACCAGACACTGGCTTCGATCACCTTCCAGAACTATTTCCGTATGTATAAAAAACTGGCCGGTATGACCGGTACAGCGGCAACGGAAGCGGAAGAATTCGGCAATATTTACGGCCTTGATGTTGCAACCATCCCGACCAATCTGCCGGTTGCCCGTATTGATGCCGATGATGAAGTTTACCGTACGGTTGATGAAAAATATAAAGCCATCATCCGCGATATTCGTGAATCCCACGAAAAAGGCCAGCCGGTTCTGGTTGGTACAACTTCCATCGAAAAATCCGAAATTCTGGCTGAACGTCTGAAAAAAGACGGAGTGAAGAATATTCAGGTTCTGAATGCCCGTTATCACGAGCAGGAAGCCTATATTGTTGCACAGGCCGGTGTTCCGGGCGCGATCACCATTGCGACCAATATGGCCGGTCGCGGTACCGATATTCAGCTCGGCGGCAATCTGGAAATGCGCGTGAAGGTGGAACTGGCGGATGTACCTGCCGGTCCTGAGCGCGATGCCAAGATTCAGGAAATCAAAGCGGATATCGCTCAGAAGAAAGAACAGGCACTGGCTGCCGGCGGTCTTTATGTTCTGGCGACAGAGCGTCACGAAAGCCGTCGTATCGACAACCAGCTGCGTGGCCGTTCCGGCCGTCAGGGCGATCCGGGCAAGTCGAAATTCTTCCTGTCCCTGCAGGACGATCTGATGCGCATTTTCGGCTCTGACCGTATGGACAGCATGCTGCAGAAGCTCGGTCTTAAAGAAGACGAAGCCATTGTGCATCCATGGATCAACAAAGCGCTGGAAAAGGCTCAGAAAAAAGTCGAAGCCCGCAACTTTGAAATCCGCAAAAACCTGCTCAAATATGATGATGTGATGAATGATCAGCGTAAGGTGATCTTCGAACAGCGTCTGGAAATGATGGATGCAGAAGATCTGACCGAAACGGTCGATGAAATGCGCCATGAAGTGATCGAGGATATGGTGCGTGCCCATATTCCTGAAAATGCCTATGCCGAACAATGGCGTGTGCCGGAGTTGAAGGAAGAGGTACTCAAAGTCCTCAATCTCGACCTGCCGGTGGATGCATGGGCGGCAGAAGAAGGTATTGCTGAAGAGCAGATCGAAGAGCGTATCAAGGAAGCTGCGGATAAGGCTGCTGCGGACCGTGCAGAGCGCTTCGGCCCGCAGATCATGGCCTATGTGCAGAAATCCGTTATCCTGCAGTCTCTGGACAATCTGTGGCGCGAGCATCTGGTCAATCTTGACCATCTGCGTTCCGTTGTCGGTTTCCGCGGCTATGCCCAGCGCGATCCTTTGAACGAATATAAGACCGAAGGTTTTGAACTGTTTCAGGCCATGCTGTCCAACCTGCGTGAAGTTGTGACATCGCAGCTGATGCGTGTGGAAATCATGCGTGAAGAACCGCAGCCGGAACTGCCTGAAATGCATGGCCACCATATTGACGGCACCACAGGTGAAGATGATTTCGGCGAAGGTTCTGAAGGCCCGCGTCTGGCAGACAGCGACCGCTTTGTTGATCCGACAGACCGTGATCCGGCTGATCCGTCGACATGGGGTCGTGTTGCCCGTAACGAAGCCTGCCCTTGCGGCTCCGGCAAGAAGTTCAAACATTGCCACGGCGCATTCGTTTAAACGATAAGACCACTGAATAAAAACACCGTCTGTCTTCGCAGGCGGTGTTTTCTTTTGTGGTAAGCACATAGACTGACTTTTAAACTATTCTGTGCAACAACAGCTGCATATCAAAGTTTTTCCGAGAGACGCATTGCCTGCAAAATTTCAGATCACATCACTGGCTGAAAGATTCCTGCCTGCAAAACGGGCAGAACAGTTGCGTCCTTTTTTGCAGCGGGTAGACGGCTTGTTCTCCGGTGAGGATGAGCAGGCTCAGGCCAAACGCTCTTCGCTGATTGCTTTTGCAATTCGTATTGCCGGTGCGGCTCTGGCACTACTCAGTCAGGTTGTGCTGGCCCGTCTGATGGGCAGTTTTGAATTCGGTATTTATGTCCTTGTCTGGACGGTTACGCTTATTCTCGGCGACCTCGCCTGTTTCGGGTTCCACACCACGATTATCCGCTATGTTCCGCAATATTTGCAGAAAAATCAAACAGATGATGCACGCGGTATTCTGCGCACCGGCCCCGTTTTCGCGCTCATCAGCGCAAGCATCATTACCCTGATTGCAATTGTTCTTCTCAATAGTCTGAGTGCGCAATTTGCGCCCTATTACTGGCCTGCTTTCCTTATCGGCATTCTTTGTATTCCGGCGATTGCGCTCGGCAATATTTATGACGGCACAGCACGCTCACAGGGCTGGATTCTGGCAGCACTCAGCCCCGGCTATATTCTCCGCCCGCTGATGATGTTGCTGATCTTCATCTTGCTGCTGCTGACAGGATGGCAGCCACAAGCCACCACAGCACTTATCGCAGCCTTTTCCGGCACTGCGCTGACCGTCATCAGCCAACAACTATTCCTGCGCAAACGCATTGCAACAGTTCTGCCAAAAGGTGCGGGAACCTATCATTTACGGGAATGGATACGGGTATCCCTGCCGATATTCCTCATTGAAGGTTTCTTCTTCCTGCTCATCAATATTGATGTGCTGATGGTCGGCCGCATGATGGAACCGGACAGTGTAGCGCTGTATTTTGCGGTCACCAAAGTGCTGGCACTGGCACATTTCGTCTATTTTGCCGTCAAATCCAGTGTGGCACAGCGCTATTCCCAGCTGCTGCATGGCGGCGACAGACAGGCCTTCAACGATTTCGCCCGCAACTCCGCCCGCTGGACATTCTGGCCGTCTTTATTGCTCGGTATTCTGTTGCTGGCCGCCGGCTGGCCTTTGCTGGCATTGTTCGGCCATGAATTCACCAAAGGCTATCCGCTGCTGTTCATCCTGATTTTCGGGGTGATTGCGCGTGCCAGTGTCGGCCCTTGCGAAAGCCTGCTCTCCATGTCCGGCAATCAGAATATCTGCGCGCTGCTCTATGCGCTGGCACTGATCGTCAATATCGCGCTGAACATTACCCTGATCCCGCTTCTGGGCTTGAGTGGCGCAGCAATTGCCACGGTCTGCGCTATGGCCACAGAAGCAGCCACCCTCTCCTTTGTGGTTTATAAACGTCTGGGTATCACAATGTTTGTGTTTGCCCCTTCAGCCCGCCGTGCCGGAGATTAATCATGATGCAAATCTTGCAGAAAGCTGAAGCTCTTGAGCATCTGAAAAATTTGCAGATCCCATCTGTTGCAGAAGCAAATATTTTCAATCATCCGGATTTTTTGCATCCAGCACTTGCGCATTTCGCATCCGATGATTGCGCATTACTCCTTACCGATGGTCCTGAAACCGCATTTCTGATGCCCTTTCAGATAACCCGTGCCGGACTTGGTTTTAAAAAGTCACTTTGCGGCTGGAGCAATATCTATGCCACGCAAGGCACACCATTAATCGCTGCAGGCAATCCGACACACACTCTGGAAACTGCGCTGGCTGTATTACAGCAACCGGAGCGCGGGTTACCGGATACGCTCATTCTGCCGGATATCAATCTCGAAGCCCCTGTTGCAATTGCGATCAAAGAACTGGCACAGCGCAAAAATCTGCCTTTTCACATTACGCGACAGGAAGAGCGTCCGGTTTTGTCTAATGGCAGTGATGCAGAAACCTATCTAACCAATGCAATCGGCAAAAATCATCGTCGTGAATATCGCCGCCTGTGGCGCAGACTGTCCGAAACAGGCAGTCTGGAGTACCGCATTATTACAGGTAAAACGGCGATCAAAAATGCATTCAATGACTTTCTGTCACTGGAAGCTGCGGGCTGGAAAGGCACACGCGGCACGGCTTTTCTGAGCAAACAGGCTGATGCGGATTTTGCCCGTAAAACTGTCCGCGCCTTGACCGAGCGTGATCTGGTACGCATTCACACCCTGACACTGGATGACAGGCTCATTGCCAGCCTTGTGGTCTTTGTGCAGGGGGATCAGGCATGGACGTGGAAAACCGCCTATGACGAAGCTCTGCGCGCCTACTCCCCCGGTGTGTTGCTGATGATTGAAGTATTGAAAAACCATCTCGAAAATCCGGCATTGCGCATCACCGATTCCTGCGCCATTCCCGATCATCCGGTTATGTCGCGCCTGTTTCATGAGCGCGAGAGTTTCGGCACGATCATTCTTGGCCTGAGCGCCCAAAGCCAGCAGAGCGTGTATAAAATAGCCCGCCAGCTCAACCGCTATGACCGCCTGCGCTCAGCATTACGCCACATCAAATCCCGCCTGCAAAAACGGCTGAAACGCTAAACGTCAAATTTTACGCGTCTGTACACGCTGCCCGAGCCAGACGCTGAACAGCACAATCGCCATACCTGTGATTTGCAACAAGTTCAGCTGCTGCCCCAGCAGCCCCCAGCCAAGGATCACAGCGGTCAGCGGGCTTAAAAAACCGAGTGAAGCAGCGACAGATGATTCCAGCCGTGCCAATCCGCGAAACCACAAAAGATAGGTGACAGCACCGCCGATCAGGCCGAGATAAATCAGTCCGAGCCAGTTTGTCAGTGTCAGTACCGGCAAAGCCGGTTCCAGCGACAAGGCCACCGGTACCAGCAACAAACCACCGGCCGTCAACTGCCATGCGGTAAAGGTGAGCGGAGAGACCGGCGGCTGCCAGTAGCGGCTCAGAACCGTGCCCGCAGCCATCGAAAATGCACCGGCCAGCGCCGCAATGATCCCTGTCTGATCCAGAGCACTGTCAGGCTTCAGCACCAGCAATGCCACACCGACAATCCCTGCCAGAGCAGCAGCAACCGCAACAATGCGCAATCTTGTTCCCAGTACCATACGCGCCAGAAACACGACTATCAGCGGCTGCACAGCCCCCACGGTGGCTGCAACACCACCGGGCAAGCGATAGGCAGCGACAAACAACATTGCCCAGAAGAATGAAAAATTCAGCGCACCAAGGATAAACACACGCAGCCACCAGATACCCTGCGGCAATTGGCGGACAAGCAACAAGAGTACCAGCCCTGCAGGCAGAGCACGCAGCATCGCGACTGTCATCGGATAACCGGCAGGCAGCATTTGCGTGGTGACAATATAGGTACTGCCCCAGATCGCCGGTGCCAATGCTGTCAGCAGCAAATCCGTGCGTGTCGATGTCATATACAGTCTCCATAAGTTCTCATATGCCGGTACAGCGCACCATAATTACAATTATTGGAGATGATAATTTCTTGTTTTGCGATTATATTACCAACTAAAAGTTTTGAATATTTTGATTACAGGCAAGATATGGATCAGCTCAGCGCATTACGTCTCTTCCGCAAAACCGCTGAACTGGGCAGTTTTGCCGAAACTGCACGCGCAAGCGGTCTGACTGCGGCAGCGGTCGGAAAAAGCATCGGTGAGCTTGAATCCCATCTGAAAGTCCGGCTATTCAACCGCACCACGCGACGCATGAGCCTGACAGAAGCCGGCACGATCTATTATGAGCAGATTGCCCCGATCATCGAACAGCTTGAAGAAGCCGACCGCTCGCTGACACCACATAATAATCAGCCATCCGGCCTGCTGCGCGTGACGGCACCGCTGACCATGACGATTGTCAGTCTGTCCCGGTTCATACCGGAATTTTTAGAGCGCTATCCTGAGATCACACTGGAACTGAACCTTGATGACCGGCAGATTGATATTGTCAGGGAAGGTTATGATATCGCCGTCAAAGGCAGCGACAGTTTGAAAAATTCCAGCCTCATAAGCAGACGCCTGTCCACACTCCATCATGTGGTTTGCGCTTCGCCTTCTTATTTCGAAAAGCACGGTAAGCCTAAGGAACCAGCGGATCTGCGTCACCACAACTGTATCCGCTACAGCCTGTCCGGACATGTCCATGAATGGGAATTCCGCAAAGGAGAACGAACAGAGCGCATACCGGTGACCGGACGCTATATTGTTTCATCCAGCTTTGCAGTACGCGATGCTTTATGCGCCGGTTTTGGCCTGAGCCTGATCCCGCTCAGCTATGTACAAAATGATCTTGCTGAAGGCAGACTGGTTACAGCACTGGACGACTGGCAGCAGATGACAACCGGCATTTACGCCTTTTATCCGTCTCGTCAGTATCTGGCACCCAAGGTGCGGGTATTTCTCGATTTCTTAAGCGAAAAGCTCGAAAGTTGAGAAAATCAGTCACGGGCGCCCGGAACGCGTCCCCAGCGCTTCTTTGTGAAACAATTGATGTAAAGTCCCCATAAACCGGTTTTACCACGGACAAACACTCGCTTCACTTCACGTTTCAGCCTTTGCATTTTGGCCGGCGGGCAATATTGCGAGGACCGCTCAGGACTCAATGTGCTTTCCAGCCCCGCTTGCATGCAAATTGCAGGACTGACCTGATAAACCGTCATTTGCGGGAAGAAACCACAGGATGGCGTAAAGAGGAGATGATCGATCGGCGAGGCCGCATCATTCATACGGCACAGTAATTTTCTCGCACAATCACGGGAAACAATATAGCCGGCAGCAAGAATATGCTGGCTGCGCAATTGTGCCACTGTATAGCGACCGGCAATTGTCACAACCGGCTTGTCAGTCAGAACTTTTTTGCCCTGAGTTTCAATTTTAATCAGCTCGGCATTGTCCGGAATCCAGTCTGTGGATTCAAAAAACTGCCGCGTGTCTTTCGACAGGGTTACATCATCTTCAAAAATTGCTGCGAAACGATCTTCACCCTGCGCTATGAGCTCCAGACATTTCCGGTGGCTCAAAAAACAACCGATTTCTGTTCTTGTCAGAGGCTCTTTCCAGGACGGTATGCGAATGATGGACGCCAACTCCTGATCGCTGAGATTTTTGCCATCCACAGCCGCGACACGTTCAAAAGGAACTGACGCTTTGGCAAATTGCTCCTGCATGCGCACCAAGCGTTCAGGACAACGATCCAGATTAATCAAATAGGCTTTCACTGCAATTTCCGCCCTAGAGAATATTCTATTTCGGTAAAATATGTCCGCATATCTTTCAAGAGATATTAGGTAAATTTTACTCAGGTTTAACGGTAAAAAAGTGAAGGAACGTTACGGCGAAATTTTGTCAGGGAAAAGTGGTGCGGGTGGTCGGAATCGAACCGACACTCCTTTCGGAACCGGATTTTGAGTCCGGCGCGTCTACCAGTTCCACCACACCCGCACATTCGCAGGCACTTCATACTCAAAGCGCTGCACTGGTGCGCCGAAATATAGTGAGAACCACCTTCCCGTCAACTGCAAAACCTGTTTGTTTCAAATTATTTCAACAAAATTCATCCGCGCAGAAAATTCAGCCTTTGCTCACGGATTGTAAAACCATTCATAACGAATTCCGGCACACATTGCCCTGCGAAGTTTTTCGTTTTACACACAGCATCAAAATTCCGCATGGCTTTGGCCGTACCATCATAATTGCTGAGAACCGACAGAGGCCATCATGCTGCGCAAACTCTACGACTGGACCATTTCCCTTGCAGCGCGCAAATCCGCAGCTGCATGGCTGGCCGTCATCGCTTTTCTCGAAAGCTCGGTCTTTCTGATTCCCGCAGATGTCCTGTTCGTACCGATGGGTATCGCCCGCCCGAAAAAAGTCTGGCATTACGCACTGATTGCCACGGTCATGTCCGTGCTCGGCGGTATTCTTGGCTGGTATATCGGCCATTATGCCTATGAAACCGTCGCCAAGCCGGTTCTGCATTTTTACGGCAAGCTCGATACATTCGAAGCCATGCGCGGCAGCACCAGCGCCGATATGATTCTGCTGCTGCTCATCACTTCCGGCCTGTCTCATCTGCCGCCGATGAAAGTTGTAACCATTCTCTCCGGTGCCGCAGGCGTCAATATCTGGCTGTTTATCCTGTCAGCTATTATCACCCGGGGCGCACGGTTCATATTGCTGGCATGGCTGTTGCAGCGCTTTGGCGAACCGATCCGCAACTTCATTGAAAAGCGTCTCGGATTGATCGCGGCCACGGTTGCTGTCATCCTGATTCTGTTATTTATGGTCGTCAAATATCTTCACGCCTAAAAAGCATCAGGCAGCCATGTTTATGCCATAAGGTCATGGCTGAGCTGGGTTTAAACTGATTTTTGCAACAAGGATTTTCCTGTGTCTTCAACCGGTACTGCTCAGACAACCCGTTCGCAACATACGCTTATTTCAGCATTCCTTGCGGTGAGCATGGCCGGTGTCGTGGGCTCCGCACTGGCGTTTCAATATATTGGCGGTTATCTGCCGTGCAAATTATGCCTTGAAGAGCGCATTCCCTATTATATCGGCGTACCGCTGATGCTTCTCAGTGCATTGCTGGCAGCGCTTGGAAAGTCGGAAAAACTGACCCGTCTTTTCCTGCTGATCGCCGGATTGCTGATGACCTATGGCCTGATTCTTTCGATTTATCATTCGGGTGTGGAATGGAAATTCTGGGCAGGTCCTGCTGATTGCGCAACCGGTGCAGTATCCATCACCACCAGCGCAGGCAATCTGCTTGGTGATCTCAATGCGGTTAAACCGGCCGCCTGCGATGTTGCCGCCGGACGCTTCCTCGGTATTTCCTTTGCCGGATGGAATGGTGTTGCTTCGCTGATCCTCGCCATCATTGCCTTTTACGGCGCATCGCTCAAAACCCGTAAAGCGTGATCTAAAAAACCGGAGCTGTATCTTTACGGCTCCAGTTCCACATCCCAGTATAAATAATCCATCCAGCTTTCATGCAAATGGTTCGGCGGAAACCGCCTGCCGTTTTTATGCAGATCAAAAACACTCGGCATATAGGGTTTTTGTCGCGGCCACATTTGCGCTTTGGCAGGCATCATGCCACCCTTGCGCAAATTACACGGAGAACAGGCAGCGACCACATTTTCCCAGGTTGTTTCGCCGCCGCTGCAACGCGGTATAACATGGTCAAATGTCAGTTCATGATGCGCGCCGCAATACTGGCACTCAAAACGATCCCGCAGAAACAGATTGAATCGTGTAAACGCCGGATAGGTCGGCGGAGCTACATAGGTTTTAAGACTAATAACACTTGGCAGCCGCATGGAAAAAGTCGGAGAGCTGACTTCCGCATCATATTCCGCAACAATATTTACGCGCTCAAGAAAAACAGCTTTGATCGCGTCCTGCCACGACCAGAGGGATAAAGGATAATAGCTGAGCGGACGAAAATCCGCGTTCAGAACCAGTGCCGGCAATTTGCCGGCAAATGCGGCAATGTTCAAGAAACACCTCCTTTGTGCATCTTGCAACACTGCGGTTCATGCGATTGCAAAACGCGGCTTCAAAGAGACAGAGCAAACACGCGGTTTACCCTGCTTGCATTCCATTCCGTCTCTGCCAGCTATATTTTTTGAGGCGCTTCACTCTTCAATGTACCTGACAGAATGATACGTGAAAAACGAATGCTTTTACCGGTCATAATATGTAAGCAGGACATGTCAGTATTGTGAAGCCAGACTGTTTATCAGTCAATTTCTATTCATGCTGCCGATGGATAATCCTGTAACAAAATCAGCCCTCGGCTTTCAAAATTCCGTGCTTTGATAAGGAATTCAGACCAGACAGCGTAAACAGTGTTTGATTATACGCATTATCGGCTTTGAATATTGTAGACAATTATGTAAACATGCATTGACAGCTTTGACAAAACAAAGCCGTAACCGTGCTTGTCCATTGCCGCCCGTTCAGACTAAGCTGCGCAGGACAAGCTGGTTAGCACAGAGATCAGACAGGGAGCGAGTGATGAGTGGTCGTATTGAACATGCAGGTCTGCAGGTTGATCAGGAACTGAGCAATTTCCTGACAAGAGAAGTCTTGCCGGAAACCGGCATTGCGGCAGATGCCTTCTGGAGCGGCCTTGCCGGCATGGTCAAAGAGCTGGCGCCCCGCAATAAAGCCCTGCTTGCCAAGCGTGATGATATTCAGGCTAAACTCGACGCATGGTACAAAGCCAACCGCAATTACGCGATGGCGGACTATCAGGCTTATTTACGCGAAATCGGCTATCTCCTGCCGGAAGGTGAAGATTTTCAGGTCACCACTGCCAATGTAGACAGTGAGATTACCAGCCTTGCAGGTCCGCAGCTTGTTGTACCTGTCATGAATGCCCGTTATGCGCTCAATGCTGCCAATGCGCGCTGGGGTTCGCTCTATGATGCGCTTTACGGCACAGATGCTATCAGCGAAGACAATGGCGCGGAAAAACGCAAAGCCTATAATCCTGTGCGCGGCGCAAAAGTTATTGCATGGGCAAAAGCATTTCTTGATGAAGCCACCCCGCTGAGCGATGGCCGCTGGGATGAGGTCACCGGTTTCTCTGTCGCCAATGGCCAGCTTGTTCTCACACTCGGTAACGGCAAAACTGCATCCCTGAAAAATACCCAAGGCTTTGCAGGCTATCAGGGCGATGCATCTGCCCCTTCCCTCGTGCTTCTGAAGAATAACGGGCTGCATATCGAGATCCGCTGCGATGCCGCTCATGTCATCGGCAAGACCGATCCGGCACATATTGTCGATATCACACTGGAATCTGCTCTCAGCACCATTCAGGACTGTGAAGATTCCGTTGCAGCAGTTGATGCTGCCGATAAGGTTCTGGCCTATCGCAACATTCTCGGCCTGTTCAAAGGCACTTTGTCGGAGAGCTTTGACAAGGGCGGTAAAACCATCACCCGCAAGCTCAATGCCGACCGTAGCTATACCGCACCGGATGGCTCCACCCTCACTTTGCCTGGCCGCTCACTGTTGCTGATCCGCAATGTCGGTCATCTAATGACCAATCCTGCCATTCTCGACAGCGAAGGCAATGAAATTCCGGAAGGCATTCTTGATGCAGCTTTCACCGCAGTGATTGCGCTCCACGATATCGGTACGCAGGACGGCAAACTCAAAGGCACGCATCTCAATTCCCGCACCGGTTCGGTCTATATTGTGAAGCCGAAAATGCACGGGCCGGAAGAAGTCGCCTTTGCCGCAGAAATCTTCGCTCGCGCTGAAGCATTGGCAGGTCTTAAGCCGAATACGCTGAAAATGGGTATCATGGATGAAGAGCGCCGCATGACGGTGAATCTCAAAGAAGCCATCCGTGCTGCCAAAGAACGGGTCTTCTTCATCAATACCGGCTTCCTCGACCGTACCGGCGATGAAATCCATACTTCTATGGAAGCAGGACCTGTTATCCGCAAAGGCGAGATGAAACAGGCGGCATGGATTGCAGCTTACGAAAACTGGAATGTGGATACCGGCCTCGCCTGTGGTCTGACCGGCCATGCACAGATCGGCAAGGGCATGTGGGCGATGCCGGATCTGATGGCGGCGATGCTGGAGCAGAAGATCGCCCATCCGAAAGCCGGAGCCAATACCGCATGGGTGCCGTCCCCGACAGCAGCAACATTACATGCCACGCATTATCACAAGATTGATGTGGCAGCTGTGCAGAACCAGCTCAAGTCCCGCACAAAAGCCAAGCTTGAAGACATTCTGACCATTCCTGTTGCCCGTGACACCAATTGGGCACCTTCAGATGTGCAGGCAGAAATCGACAATAATGCACAGGGCATTCTTGGTTATGTTGTGCGCTGGATCGATCAGGGCGTTGGCTGCTCCAAAGTGCCGGACATCAACAATGTCGGCCTGATGGAAGACCGTGCAACCTTGCGTATCTCGGCACAGCATATCGCCAACTGGCTGCATCATGGCATTGTCAGCGAAGCACAGGTCTTGGAAACTATGAAGCGCATGGCCGCCGTGGTAGATGCGCAGAATGCCGGTGATGAAGCCTATCAGCCGATGGCTGCGGATTTTGATGGCTCTATCGCTTTTCAGGCAGCCTGTGAGCTGGTCTTTAAAGGCCGCGAGCAGCCAAACGGCTATACCGAGCCGGTTCTCCATGCCCGTCGTTTGCAGTTCAAAGCTGCCCAAAAATAAATTCTTGACGCTTTTCACAAGCGGCATAAAAGTGGCGGACAAGATCTTCTTGTCCGCCACTTTTATTTTTGTTTTTGCGCATTATCCTACGCAAAACCGCTTCACACTTTTGCTGGAAATGCTTTGAGGCCGATCATGCTGACCATACAGCACGCTGACACCACCCACCTGCCCGCAATCCTTGATATTTATAATGATGCGATTACCAATACGACGGCCGTTTTCATCAGCCAGAAGGTCAATTTACAAAACCGTGCGGAATGGCTGACATCGCGCCAAAACGCGGGTTTTCCGGTACTGGTGCTGACAGAGGGGGACGAGCTGCTCGGCTATGCCAGCTACGGCGCTTTTCGTGCTTTTGAATGTTATAAACATACGGCAGAACTCTCGATTTATATTGCCGGTCATGCGCGCGGCAAAGGTGCCGGTGACAGACTAATGCGCGCCTTGCTGGAACATGCAGCGGGCAATAATATCCATGTCCTTCTTGGCGCTATTGAAGCGCAGAATACTGCTTCTCTTCGTCTGCATGAAAAACACGGCTTTACACAAACCGGTCTTCTGCCGCAGGTCGGCCGAAAATTCGACCGCTGGCTTGATCTGGTACTGATGCAACGCATTCTCTGAACACGCACTAATCTGGTCAAGCTCTGCAAAAGGAGCTTGATTTTAGAATTATTCCAAACTATTAAATTTAGAACAATTCTAAAAAGGAACTTCCATGTTCTCCTCCCTTTTCTCGCCGTCACGCCGGTCTTTTGAAAGTCTCTCCGAACAGGAAATGCTGGCACTTGCCATTTCCTCCGAAGAGGATGATGCCCGCATCTATCTCAGCTATGCGGACGGATTGCGTGAGGCTTACCCACAATCGGCGAAAATTTTTGAGGCGATGGCCGAGGAAGAGCACAATCACCGTGCACGTCTGATTGAACTGCATCGCCAGCGCTTCGGCGAAACCATTCCGCTGATCCGCCGCGAGCATGTGCGCGGTTATTATGAACGCAAGCCCGACTGGCTGGTGCGCCCGCTCGGCATCGATAAAGTACGCAATATGGCGGCACAGATGGAGGAGCAGGCTGCACGTTTTTACGAACAGGCAGCCATGCGTGTTTCCGATGCTGCCACGCGTAAATTGCTCGGTGATCTGGCGCTGGAAGAAAAACATCATGAGCAACGCGCCCATCATCTGGAAGAAAAACTGACGCCGGATAATGTGCAGGATGAAGAACGTGCCGGTGAGCGCAAACAACTGATCCTGACCTATATCCAGCCAGGCCTCGCAGGTCTGATGGATGGTTCGGTTTCCACGCTGGCACCGATTTTTGCCGCGGCCTTTGCCACGCAGGATACATGGCAAACATTTCTCGTTGGTTTGTCTGCTTCCGTCGGTGCCGGTATTTCCATGGGCTTCACAGAAGCTGCCCATGATGACGGCAAACTTTCAGGCCGTGGCTCGCCGGTCAAACGTGGCCTTGCCAGCGGTATTATGACCACTGTCGGCGGCCTCGGTCATGCCCTGCCCTATCTGATTACCGACTTCTGGACTGCAACCGGCATTGCGGTATTCGTCGTCTTTGTCGAGCTCTGGGCGATTGCCTATATCCAGAACCGCTTCATGGAAACACCGTTCATGCGTGCAGCCTTTCAGGTCGTACTCGGTGGTGCACTGGTGCTCGCAGCCGGTATTCTTATCGGTAATGCCTGATAAAAATTAGCCTGCCACAACAGCAAGCGTTGCGGCAGGCTTCACTACAGACTGCTCGTCCATAAACGGCTCAATGCAGATATGATTGGGCTTGTTAATGGTCACAAAACTATTGCGCGGCACCGCCATCCAGTTTTCTGCAACACCGTCCAGCGGCTCAGAAACAACACATATTCCCGTAGAGGATGCCATTTTGGCGGTGTAAAGCGTTGGTGCATAAGTATCGCTGGCATAGCGTACTGCAAACAGTGAATGACCATCTGAGAATGCTGCTGTCAGACGGATAAAAGGCGGCACTTTTGCACTTTCCGCAGCCTCATAAATTGTCTCGACAGTGCGCGTCAGAGCACGGAGCGGATCATCATCCAGCCCGAAATGCAGCATCAGCAGGAAGAAGAGTTCTGAATCGGTCGAACCCGATTTATGGCTGTAAAGCGCATCCGGCAGCAAACTCTCCAGCGGACGGCGCAAACGGTCAAAACTGCCGATCTGACCATTATGCATAAAGCTCCAGCGCTGAAACACGAACGGATGGCAATTTGCACGGCTGGTTTCACCACCGGTGGAAGCACGCACATGCGCCAGAAACAGGCGCGAATTAATCTGGCGCGCAAGACTGCGCAAATTCTGGTCAGACCATGCAGGCAGAAGATCGCGGTATAATCCCGGCTCCTCGCGCGTGCCGTACCACGCCACGCCAAAGCCATCGCCATTGGTCGCGGTTTTCGCCTCAGTCGCATGATGGCTTTGCGCAATCAGCGAATGACAAGGCGAAGTGATAATATCTTCAAGATACAGATCAGATCCGAAATACGCAGCCCAGCGGCACATGAAAACACACTCTGACAAGTGAGCGAAAGATAGGAACCTGCCGTTATTTATAGCCGGTTACAACAGTGATCTTCCGCCACTATAGTTAACAATTCACTATTCAGCCGCGCGCTTATGCGTTTTGGCATAAAGCTTCGCGACAATAGTGCTGGCTGTTTTGTCGAATAAAAATGGCAAAATTGCATGGATCAGAGCTGCAAAAGCGGCAGCAAAAAGCTTGAATGAAAATTTGCCCGCAAAAGCCATATGTTCAAAATAGGTTTCGTTGACGGATGCCGGATGTTCCGTAAACAGACGTGAAATTTTGGTTTGCATGAGTTTCCCCGTTATCAATTTTAAAATCAGCAAGATAGGTTTCTGATTTAAAATACTAACACCGCCAAACGCATATTTTGTCTCAAAAAATCCTTGATAATATAAATCTTTGGGACAATTATCCCTATATGGCACATAATATAGACGAAACAGACCGCCGCATCCTTCAGGAATTACAGAAAGATGCCACTCTATCGGTAGACGCGCTTTCCGCCCGTATCCACCTGTCGCGCAATGCATGCTGGCGGCGGCTGAAACGGCTGGAAGATGACGGCATTCTCAAAGGCCGTGTTGCAATCGTGGATGCCGACAAGCTCGGCCTTGGCCTCACCGTTTTCATGCTGATCAGAACCAGCAATCATGATCCGAAATGGCTGGAACAATTTCGCGCGGCAGTCACATCGCTGACAGAGGTTGTCGGCGTTTATCGCATGAGCGGGGATCTTGATTATATTATCCGTGCCCGCATTGAAGATATGAAAGCCTATGACCGGCTCTATCAGAAACTCATCACCCGTGTGCCGCTATCAGATGTCTCTGCGTCCTTCGTAATGGAAGAAATTAAGGACAGCACGGAAATCCCGCTTTTCGGTTACACACCATAAGAAAAGAGCCCCTAAAGCGTATCCCAAAAAGTGCGAAGCGGTTATCGAATAAGATACGCGTAAAACAAAGAGTTAGAGCGGTTCTACCGATGCAATGTTAACCGGAACCGCTCTAATTATTTTTGAAAAAAGCATACGGCTCTTTCAAAAAGGGCCTCAATATGTTTAGTGCTCATTTTAAATCATATATTGCTGAAAAGGGTTTATCATGTCTGCCAATTCCCCTTCATCATCCAGCCGCCCGAAGCTCGGAATTGTCCGTCTTGAACATGCTGCAGGCCTTGATCTGCCGGCCTATGAAACATCAGGTTCTGCTGGTGTTGATCTGCGTGCTGCCGTACCGGAAGACCGCCAGATCGTGCTGCTGCCGGGTCGCCGTACACTTGTGCCGACCGGCCTGATTTTTGAACTGGAAGAAGGTTATGAAGCGCAAATCCGTCCGCGCTCCGGTCTGGCTTTCAAACATGGCATCACCTGCCTGAACACTCCGGGCACCATCGACAGCGATTACCGCGGCGAAGTCAAAGTCCTGCTGATCAATCTCGGTGATGATGATTTCCGCATCGAGCGCGGCATGCGCATTGCGCAGGCGGTGATTTCTCCTGTTGTGCAGGTTGAAATAGAAGAACGCTCAGAAGTCGGCGAAACCGAACGCGGTGCCGGTGGTTTTGGCTCAACCGGCCATAAATAAGAGTGCTGTAAAGCTGAAAATAAAAAAGCCCCGCATGAAACTCATGCGGGGCTTTTTTATGCTGTTATATCAGTTGAATTTGAAAGGCACTTGAAACGGAATCCGTGCAGCTGCCATTGCCGGTGGCGGTGCCGGAACCGGTGAAGCCGCTTTCACAGCTGTCAAAGCAGCCTGGTCCACTTGCGGATTGCCCGATGTCCCCGAAATACGGGCAGACAATACATTGCCCCCTGCATCAATCACAAAAGCAATCTGCACAATACCTTTATCGCCGCGTCCAAGCTTGCGCTGTGCTGTGCGTTTCTTACGCTCAAGATGTGCCTGCACTTTCGACTGCCATTTTGCCGAACTGACACCGGCAGATGCCGAGCTCTGGCGATTGGCATTAGCCGCAACGCGGGAAGAATTCTTCGCATTGATCTGCGGTGCGGAAGCGGCCTGTGTCTGCTCAGCTTTCTGAGTTTTCTTGGCTTTTTCTTTAGGTTTCGGCTTTTCTTTAGGCTTTTCCTGCTTTGGTTCTTTCTTTTCGACCTTAGGTTTTTCAACAACCTTCGGCAGAACCACTTCAGGCTTAGGCGCTTCAATGATTTCCGGAACTTCTTCTTCTACCGGCTCAGCTTCAGCCACTTCCTGAGGCTCTTCAACAGGTTCTTCAGGCGTTACTTCTTCAACCTGTTCAACCGGTTTTTCCGGTTCGATTTCAGCTTCATCGGGATTCTGAGAAGCCTCGGCAGAAGGGGCAATGGAATCTTCTTCCACTTCCGGTGCCTGAGGAACCGGATCAAGCTCCATCATAATCGCTGCAGGCGGCTCACCATCCGGCACCATTTCCGGTACTGATGCATGTAGAGCATAAGCACCGGCTGCATGCGCCATCAGCACGGCGGCACCGGCACCCAGCCAGCGCACCATATCTTTCCAGAGACCGGATGACGGTTCAACTGCGGAACCGTTTTTCATACCCCGAACCGGCGGATGATCGATCGGTAATTCCTTCACGTCTCACTCTCCTGCATTCTGGCCCGAAGTCTGACCCGAGCTTTGAGCTTCAGGCTGACCTGCCGGTGATCCCGCTGCAGGCGCACCGGTTGCATCACCCGCACCAAGCGTTTCCAGACCGACCAGCGCGATTTTGAGATAACCGGCCTCACGCAGCAGGTTCATAACATTCATCAGCTCGCCATAGCCGACAGTCTTGTCTGCACGGAGGAAAATACGCGTGTCTTTATTGCCTGCCGCCAGACGATCCAGTGTCGGCGCCAGCAAATCACGATTTACCGCGTCATTACCAAGGCTAAGGCTCAGATCTTCCTTCAGCGTCAGATAAACCGGCTTGTCAGGGCGTGGCTGCGGCGTAGCACTTGCCGCAGGCAGATCAACATTAATATCAACGGTTGCCAGAGGCGCTGCCACCATGAAGATAATCAGAAGCACCAGCATCACGTCGATAAACGGCGTTACGTTGATTTCATGGCTTTCCTGCAGGTCATCACCGGCATCTTCACGCAAACGGCTGCCCATATTCTTTACTCCGCTGCTTTCGTGACCGGAACAGTCTGAGCCGCATTCTGACGGGCTGCCTGTTTCTGCACAATGTCACGGGCTGCACGCATATCCAGATCACGGCTGACAAGACGCTCAACACCGGCACTCACATCGGCCAGCAGATGGCGGTAGGCGGTCACCGAGCGGGCAAACATATTATAAATAATCACTGCTGGAATAGCGGCAACAAGACCGATAGCTGTTGCCAGAAGCGCCTCGGCAATACCCGGTGCCACAACAGCCAGATTGGTGGTCTGCGCTTCGGAAATACCGATAAAGGAATTCATAATCCCCCATACAGTACCGAACAAACCGACAAATGGTGCAACAGAACCAATTGTTGCGAGAATACCGGTACCTTTGGCAAGACGGCGTCCTGCACCGGCTTCAATACGGCTGAGACGGGAAGCAACGCGTTCTTTCAGGCCTTCCCCGCCGACATAGGCGGCAGCAGATGCAGATTGTGTTACTTCTTCCTGTGCCGCACGGACAAGATGCGCACCGGGACCACGGGTTTTATCCAGTGCCTGCACTGCAGAGGCCAGATTGTCCGCATGAGATACTTCTTTCAAGGCGCGGCGTGCACGGCTGCGGGCACCGGTAATTTCCAGTGTCTTGGCAAGCCAGACTGTCCATGTGGCCAATGATGCAATCGCCAGACCGATCATAACGGCTTTAACAACCCAGTCAGCAGCCATGAACATACCCCAAGGGGAAAGATCATGCGGAATCTGCAAGCCGTTATCAGCAGTACGAACCGGTGCGGCAACCTGAGACTGACCGACTTCCGGTGCAATACTGACCGGCTGACCGGCAGGTTCTGTTTGCGCAGGCGTTACGGCAGACGGCGCGGACTGAGAGGATTGAGCTGCGGGATTGACCGGAGCCGGATTTGTTGCTGCCGGAGCAGCAGTGCCTGTGGCTGGCTGCGAGGCAGCAGGCTCATTGACAGGAGAAGATGTGGCCGGAGCGGACGTCGGTGCCTGTGCCGCTGGCGCTACAGGCGCTGCAGCAGGAGCAGATGGCGCTGCCTGAGGCGCAGATTGTGTTGCCGGAGAGGTTTGTGGGGCAGTCTGCTGTGGCTGCGCTTCCTGCGCCATAACCGGCGCTGAAAGTGTCAGCACATTACCGCCCGCAAGAAATGCGGAAAGAATGAAAGCTGACAATCCTGTCTTGAATGATATTGCTGCCTTGGACACTGTCTTAACCACCGCGACGACCTCACTGCATTTCATTATCAGGGACAGCCGGCCTGTATTATTTCCAGCCTGTACAGGATCAACCTGCTCCGCATGTATGCGGATGTGCTGCATCAACCAGCAACTGCCTTTTTCGGGTTATGCAATACAACCATCAAACATGACTTCGCAAGTCATGTTTTAAAAAAACCCGTCATTCTGCTGCTATTTGACCGGAAAGCGGAAGTTATTCACCAAAACAAACGGATGTTTTACGAATTTCATCACTGTCGCAAGGATTTCTCACATCCGCAATGCAGCTCCGGTGAGTCGCAGCTCCAGATTATGAGGGCACTATAACGGCAAAACCATAATATGACAATTTGAAACAAGTTTGAGCGCAAACCCGATAATCAGGGAAATATTAAGATCCTGACAAGGAACAATCATAAACCTGACGCATTAAAGCCGCATAATGCAGTGCATACCGTTATTGACTGACACCAATATCATCATGCTCCGGAGACAGTAGATGTTGCACAAAGACATGCAAACCATTGAAACTGCCGCCCGTACCGCAATGGCGGGATCTTATGAACCGGAACAACAGGAAAACGCGGTCTTACGTACCGGTTTTTATGTGACAGCCGGTTGTATTCTGATTGCAGCTCTCATTCTTATGATTGCCTGACACTCCTGCACTTTCTCTCAGGTTTCCAATACAGGCTATGCCCGGCATATGCCTGTCTGCTTCCGCATGGTCTGAATTTGGAAACTGTGGCAATTAACCTTGGCAGCTGAATATCATCCTGACCGGCAACTGCTCTCTGGCGATGAATGCACGGAACCATTACGTTAAAGCCACGTTATATTTCTGAACCCAGACAATATGACTGAGCAGTCTCAAAGAAAATGAAATTGCTCAGTCATTTGAAATTTCAGCTTCCGGAGGCATCCATGGCTCGTGATACCAAAATCGTAAATGACATTCAGGACGACAGCACAGCAGAATTGCAGGCACAGATTGCCCAGCTTAAAGAAGATATTGCATCGATTGCCGCAACACTGACAGAAATGGGCTCACGAAAAATCAATCAGGCCAGACAAGATGCATCCGATGCCTATCAGGATATTTATGAACAGGGCGAAGATGCTCTGAGTTCTCTGAAGGACAGTGCCTGCTCCCTTGAGCAACAGGTCACCGATTATGTTCAGGAACGTCCGGTCACATCGATCGCTCTGGCAGCCGCGTTCGGTTATCTTTTCGCAGCTCTGACACGGCGCTGATATGCTGAAATTGTTCACACCGGTCATTTCAGCCATTATCGGCAGCGAAGTGCAGGCCGCAACGCAGCGCGCCAAACGCAGTGCCATTCTCTATGCGATTATGGCCGTGGCGCTGCTCACAGGTGCGTTCTTTCTGCTCCTCGCAGTCTTTTTCATTCTCATGATGAAATACGGTCTGATTATCGCAGCTCTGATGATCACAACTGGCTGTGTGGTGCTGGCGATCCTTGCCTATATCGTCAACCGCGTGATGGATAAGGCCGAGAAACGCCGTCTAGAAGAAAGACGCGCTGCGATTGACACCAATGCAGCGCTCACAGCAGCAGCGGTTGCCGCCGTGCCGACCTTGCTCAAAAAACCGCTTTTAACTTTAGCAGTACCGCTTGCAGGACTGATTGCAGTGACATTGCTGTCGCGGGACAAAAAATCCGGCAATAAAAAGCAGGATCAGGGCGGATAAGTTCCGCCCCCTCTCCCTTCGCAGTTTTAGGGCCGCAGTGTTAGGGCCGCAATGTTCGGGTCAAGGAGTTCAGTCCGCAAAGCCAAACCCTAAGGAGACCATTAATGACCAGTTCAACAAAAGCACAGCTTAATGAGATCCTCGCAGATATGTCCCTCACCAATCTGGATAAATCTGCTGCTATTCTGAAACTTCAGGAAGATGCGCGCGATCTTCAGCGCGCCGCAACAGAAGGCGGCATGGACCCTGATGACGGGCTGAACAAGGACCTGCGGGAAATTGAACTTGCACTGGAAACACTCGGTGTCAGTTCGGATGAGACCGGAGCAGCAACGCTTTAGAGCATTTCTGCCAGACCATGTCGCGGAAAAATGGGCACCGGTTTTCCGATAACGACATGCGCGACACAAGGAGACAGAGCGAGCGCAGTGGATACAATTAAACGCGTCACACTCTGATTGCTCCGGCTATAAACAACACCGCACAAAGCGATTTGTGCGGTGTTTTCATGCGCTCGCCAATTCTGACCAGTCAGTTCTCACTCTGCGGCACCAGCACGCGCAATGCCGCCGGATGAATACGAATATCCAGCTCGGCCGGTAATGGCAGTAATTCACCGTCAACAGACATATACTGATGCGCTTTATGATTGAGGATTGTCAGCTGAACTGAACGGGCATGGTCTTCCTCAATCGCCAGATTACTGCGCCACTGTCCGCGCGCAATATCCCAGAACAGCTTAAGCATACCGCTGACGGGAAGAGGCTTTGCCAGATAAAAACCGAGATGTCCTGTCTGCACATCCGGTGCAACGGGCAGCACACTGTCTCCGTAAGGATTGTTCGACACGGCAAGGGCAGAATACACCCCTTTGACTGCGCGCCCGTCAATATCCGCAACCGCTTTCACGCGCGGTACATGGGTAATCAGCTGCCCCATAGCGCGGAAATTCGCCAGAATTTTCCCCAAACGCGAGGCATAGCTGTATTTTTCACGATATCTGACCAGCATCGGATGGAGACCTATCGCCACCTGATGCACAAAGGACTGGCCGTTACAGGTACCGATATCAACATTTTCAGCACCAGCCTTTGCCAGTGCGTGAATGGCCTCAGTAACATTTTGCGGAATATTCAGTGAGCGGGCGAAGAGGTTCATCGTACCAGCTGGCAACACGCCCAGAATTTTATCATTCTGCCAGGCCAGTGCAGCTGCCGCAGAAATCGTGCCGTCACCGCCACCGGCCAGCAGCACATCATAATCATGATTTTGTGCGGCTTTTTCCAAAGCGGCAAGAATATTATCACCATCTGTCAGCACACAGGACAGTTCGTGCCCCTCGGCAGCAAAAGCAGCACATGCGTCATCAATAAACGCATCAATATCCATCGTCCGCAAAGTGCCGCTTTGACTGTTGAGAACAGCAATAATCTTCAAATAAATCTCCGCTCCGGATGACAGCTAATCATTCGGTCACACTCTGATGATCGCAAAAACCGTTTAGAAAGAGCGCATCGTCACTTGGGACGACGTATCATCGGGGCCGTAATCAGAATTACCTTTAACATCGAGCAATTCCTGCAGCCGGACACGCGCACGGCTGACACGGCTCTTGATTGTGCCGACAGCACATTCACAGATTTCCGCAGCTTCTTCATAGGAAAAGCCGGAAGCGCCGATCAGAATAATGGCTTCACGCTGATCATCCGGCAATTCGTTCAGAGCCTTGCGAAAATCCTGCAAATCCAGCGATCCGTATTGAGACGGATGAACGGCCAGCCGCTCCGTATACAACCCGTCCGTATCCTGTATCTCACGGCCGCGCTTACGCATCTGGCTGTAAAACTCATTACGCAAAATCGTAAACAGCCAGGCTTTGATATTGGTGCCCATTTCGAAACTGTCGCGCTTGCCCCACGCTTTCATAATCGTATCCTGCACCAGATCATCAGCCTTATCCTGCTGACCTGATAAAGATACCGCGAAAGCCCGCAAGCCCGGCAGGGCCGCAAGCATCAGCCGCTTGAATTCGTCTCTCTCCTCCGCCATTCCTGTCAATTCCTTGAATGAGAAGCAGATTTACGTTCAGCCTGATCCAGTTTCTCCAAAAGATCAAGAAAACGGTCAGGAATCGTTTCATCCTGAATACTGGAATAAAGAGCACGCAATTTGGAACCGATCTCGGAATTGGGTCCCAGTTCATCGCCTTTATTCAAACTGCCGGCCTGCGAGCTGCCTTGCGCGGAAAAATCGCGCGAAAATGAGGTCATAGCGTTGTCTTGATCCTGAAGCGGTTTCTTAGTGTTGGTCATCTCAGTCGTATTCCGGTTAATGCCACCAGAGCTCAGCTGCGGCTCTGATGTGATCTTGATGCGGCCTTGGTGCGGCCCTGTTTCAAGCACTAAAACCCTGCCCGATTGAGACGCTGTATCCAAGTCATAATGCGGGCGTGAATAATTAGTTCCCAAACACAGGAACAATTTTTATAGTCAGCCGTTAGAACCATAAACAGGCTGTAATCCTATCAGCCCATATAAATGGAGCATTCAATGTCATTGTCCACGCGTATTGCACCACATTTGCCATATCTGCGCCGTTTCTCGCGCGCCGTGACCGGCTCTCAGTCAGCCGGAGATGCATATGTTGCAGCAATTCTCGAAACTCTGATCGATGATATTTCTGTATTTCCTGAGGCCTCATCCGATAAGATAGCGCTCTATCGTCTTTATTCCAGTATTTTCGACCGTACTTCTGTCGAAATTCCGGAAACCGACTCTCAGCATGCATGGGAAAAACGGGCCGCAAATAATCTGGCAATGCTGACTCCACGTTCGCGTCAGGCTTTTCTTCTGGTTTCCGTTGAAGGCTTTAATGAAAAAGAAGCCGCAGAGATCATGCAGGAAGACGAAGCCGGTTTTTCAGCTCTGCTGACGGAAGCCTCGGAGCAGATTTCCCGCCACGTTGCCACCCGCATTCTGATTATCGAAGATGAGCCGCTGATTGCCATGGATATTGAACAGATGGTGGAGACGCTGGGACATGAAGTTGTGGGCATCGCCCGCACCCATCAGGAAGCGCTGACACTTTATAAGGCAGAAAAACCGTCGATGGTTCTGGCGGATATTCAGCTTGCAGACGGCAGTTCAGGCATCGATGCGGTCAATGATATTCTCAAAAGTGATACAATTCCGGTTATCTTCATTACCGCGTTCCCGGAACGTCTTCTGACAGGAGAACGCTCGGAACCGACCTTCCTCGTTACCAAACCGTTCAATCCGGATATGGTGAAGGCGCTTATCAGTCAGGCGCTGTTTTTTGAAGAAGGTTCGCTGGCAAGAGCATCATAATTGGCAAATTGAACAGGGATTTGAGCTGAAAATGCTTTAGCCGGAACCAAAACCCGCAACGGGCGTTATTTTAACATGCAATGACCTTCAAAAATCCGGTCATTCCATAAAGCGGGCAATTCTTTACCTGCCTGCAAGAGGAGGTTGACATGTTATATTATGCTGTAGTTTTTCTGATTATCGCCATTATCGCCGGTGCTTTGGGTTTTGGTGGTATTGCCGGTGCATCAACAGGCATAGCGCAAATTCTGTTCTTTATTTTCCTCGGCTTACTGTTGCTGTCACTGATCGCCAGCATCATAAGGAAAGCATAAATGCTGCAAAGCAATACGATCCGAAAACATCTGAACGGGACGCCCGCGACGCGTCCCGAACCTGTCTTGTGCGGAGCAATACTGTACCGCAGCTTATGCCGGTTTTAAGCACAGAAAGCGCAGACTATGGCTCCTACTTCGCCCGTTTCAGGATATAGCAGTGCCGCTCAGATCCGGTTACGCTCTATGTTGCGAGCCATAAGAAACAGCAATGTTTCGGTTTTTTATCAAACCACGGATATGAATTACACTTGGGTAGAAAATCTGCCGGAGTTCTGGCTTTTGCCATGGCGCACGGGCATCGGTGAAAGTGACCTGATGCCCAAAGATATTGCGGCCAGACTGACAACTGCCAAAAGCCAGCTGCTTGCGACCGGCGATGCCCAGCGTCTGGAAATTTCGTTCCCCGACAAGAAAAATCCCCGCTGGTATGAATTCTTCATCGATTCCGACAAGGATGAAAGCGGCGAAACTATCGGCATCGTCACGACTGCCGTTGAAATAAGCGAGTTGAAACACCGCGAGCAGGTTCTCAAAATATTGTTGCGCGAAGTCAGCCACCGCTCAAAAAATCTGCTGGCCATTATTCAGAGTATCGCCATGCAGACAGCACGGTTCTCCGGCTCGGTGGATCAGTTCTTGCAAAAATTCCGCGGCCGTCTCTATTCCCTGTCCAATTCGCAGGATCTGGTAACGGATTCCAACTGGCATGGCGCAGCCTTTCGGGAATTGCTGCATTCACAGCTGGAAAAATACATCCATCCCAAAGATCCGCGCCTGACGATTACCGGCAAAGATGTTTATCTTTTCCCCGGAGCAGCACTGCATGTCGGCCTTGCTTTCCACGAATTGATTGTCAACTCCGCCTCTTATGGCGCACTGGCCTGTGAAAATGGCAGTCTGACGATTTCAGCGGAGCTGGAGCCGGACGGTGAAGGCGAGATGGATCTGATTATTCACTGGAAGGAAACAAGTCCTGCAACGGAAAACGATCTGTCCGGCCGTCCGCCGGATATATTAGCTACCGAAAACCACATGCATGATGAAGTGTCAGACCTTAAAATAAAATCCTATGAAACATCCCGTTTCGGCAGCGCGGTTTTGCTGCGGATCGTTCCTCAGGCCGTCAGCGGTACGGCCTGCTACAGGATTGAGGATAAGAGCGTAGAATATTATCTGCGCATTCCCCACCGGAATTTCGATTTTTAAGCTCGCCGGAAATATCCCGCTGCTGAGCCATTGCGCAATATTAAATCTGCTGCATCAGAGCGCCTAGAGCGGTTTACGTCCGGATTGGATCATAGCACTCGCTCCAGATTATTTATTTGGTCGCATTATCACGGTCGTCAAGTTGATCCAACTTGACTGTAAAATGCTCTAGAGCCCCGTTGGGCGCACAAAGGTCGCTCTACTTTAAATTCTCTTGGATGGCATAAAAAAATAGCGCGCTCCGGAACAACAGCTCCGTGAGCGCGCGGACCGGGGATTAGGGGGCGTGCCCGCGGTCGGTGAAAGGCCGAACTTGTGAGGGGGCGGAAAGTCAGCCTTTCACAAGGTTCATAACGCCCATCCAGGCAATAAGTTTCACACGAAACTGCATTATTTAAAAATAAATTCTGAAACACGCCGGAATTTATTTCTTCAGCTTGCGGCCATAGAGTTCAAAACGGTGATGGATAATTTCATAACCCAGCGATCGGGCGATTTCTTCTTGTAATTTCTCAATCATTTCAGAGTGAAACTCGATCACATCACCGGTTTCCATATCAATGAGATGGTCGTGATGCTGATTGCCTGCCTGCTCGAAACGCGACGGCCCGCCGTCAAAAGCATGACGGTGAATAGCCCCCTGCTCTTCCAGCAATTTCATGGTCCGGTAGACAGTCGATAATGAAATACTGTTATCCACTTCAACAGCACGCTTGAAAATTTCCAGCGCATCCGGATGTCCGTCCGTCTGGGACAGAATATCCAGAATAACCCGTCTGGGGCGCGTGATCCGTACACCCGCATCACGAAGCTGTTTTTCATAATCATTTTTCATTATTAAAATCCCCATAGAACCCGACACTGTGCCTTAAACACAGCGCCAAGCGCAATTGCGGGTGAAACACGCATACTATGTCTGCACCATCAGCGGAACTGAACCGTGACGATTTCAGATGTCACTTTTACAAAACTTGGAACTCTCGTCAAACCAACAGGAATGAAGAATCTCTGATGTGCAACTTATAAATGAATGCCGGTCAGGCAAAGCCCTGATCCGGCCAGACTGTTATTGTGCAATAGTTTATCCCGCACTTATATATGTCCAATATATGCCCAGCGGAAATTTGCAGACAACAAAAAGCTCCGCACCGGTACTGTCCGGTGCGGAGCTGATCTGTCAAAACAGAAATCTATTCGAGATTGCCGAGGCGCATACGTCCGACAAAGCGCGACTGGCGATAGTCATAAATCATGATCTCGGTACCGCCATCCGGCAGCAGGGTCTCAAGCGATACAAGATTGCCCGAGAGGCTCTGTGACAGGAGACGTGTCCCCGGAGCCAGTTCCAGCTGGGATTCAACCATTGGCAGCGGCTCGGCAGCTTTGCCTTCTGCATTCTGCGCCTGCGCGTCTGTTTTCGGAGCCTGTCCCGGAATATCCAATTGAGCTGTTTCAGTTTCTGCTGTATCGGGTGCCTTGTTGATTTTATAGACAACCGCAGCCAGCACCGCCATAAGACCTATCACCATAATGGCGATTGATATAATCAGCAGGCGAACCATTTTACGACGCACACGTTCCATAGCCGGATCGAGTTGAGGCTCCTGATACGTCTGAGCAGCATATTGCTGCTGTTCCGGGTGCTCTTGATAATAGTGGTCCTGCATTAAGGTCTCCGATTACTGATATCGCGAGGCGTGATAACGAAGGGAAGAGACGATTGAAAGAGCTAATTGCCGACGCAGATGCCGCAGGGAAGCGGCTGGATCAGTGGCTTGCTTCTCAACTCACGCCTGATCTTTCACGAAATCGCATCCAATCACTCATAAGTGCCGGCCATGTACAGGTAGACAACCGGACTGTGAGTGAGCCTAAGCACAAATTGCGCGAAGGTTCAACGATTGTACTGCACATTCCGGAAGCCGAACCCGCTGAACCACAGCCGGAAGACATTCCGCTTGATCTCCTTTATGAAGATAATGACATAATTGTGGTCAACAAGCCTGCCGGACTGGTTGTACACCCGGGAAATGGCAACTGGACCGGAACTTTGGTTAACGCTTTGATACATCATTGCGGTGACAGCCTCTCCGGTATCGGCGGCGTCAAACGTCCGGGCATTGTTCACCGGCTGGATAAAGACACATCCGGCGTGCTGGTTGTCGCCAAACATGACAAGGCGCATCAGAACTTAAGCGCACAATTTGCCGATCACGGTCGTAACGGAATGCTGGAACGCGCCTATATGGCCTTAGTTTGGGGTATGCCTGAGCGCCCTGCCGGTACGATTGATGCCCATCTCGGCCGTTCACATCGTGATCGCACCAAACAGGCGGTGGTACGTGAAGACCGTGAAGATGCACGCTACGCCATTACCCATTATACAATTGAAGAGCGTTTCGGTGAGAACAGCGATGCCACAGCACTCGCTTCCCTCGTAGAGTGCCGCCTTGAAACCGGACGCACCCATCAGATCCGTGTGCATATGGCGCATATCGGCCATCCGCTGATCGGCGATAGTGAATATGGCGGCGCTTATAAAACCAAGGCCAACCGTCTGACTGACGAACTGAAAACAACCGTACAGAATTTCCATCGTCAGGCACTGCATGCACGGTTGCTGGCTTTTGAACATCCGATGACCGGTGAATTTATGGAATTCACGGCTGACATGCCGGAAGATATGCAGATTCTGCTCGAAGCCTTCCGCCATGGCGGTCTTAAAGCGGATTAAAACCGGTTCGCCATATTAAATAATTGTAACAATCGGGAGCGGCAGCATGTTTGCTCCCGGTTGTTTTTTCCCTACAGACATTCCGTCACAATAATATTATTGATTTTCAATATGTTAATTAAAACACGCTTCTAAAATTTAATTCTGTAGTCATTTTGATAAAATTCTCGTGTTTTGTCACTTTGACCGTGTTTTCGCCTAAATTCTTCCTATATACTCACTTTATGCGACGAACTGTCTGAAATGGTTATCATACAGACGCGGGTTCGCCTCAATGGGAACCTGTCACAAAAAGGAGGGTGCTATATGGCCCGTGCAACTTTACCGGCTATCACCGCAGGTGATGGTGGTCTGACACGATATCTCGATGAAATCCGCCGCTTCCCGATGCTTCAGCCTCAGGAAGAATATATGCTTGCAAAACGCTATAGCGAGCATGCTGATCCGGAAGCAGCCCATAAGCTTGTTACCAGTCACCTGCGTCTTGTGGCCAAGATTGCCATGGGCTATCGCGGCTACGGCCTGCCGATCGGTGAAGTGATCTCTGAAGGCAATGTCGGCCTGATGCAGGCTGTCAAACGTTTTGAACCGGAACGCGGCTTCCGCCTCGCTACCTATGCCATGTGGTGGATCAAAGCCTCGATTCAGGAATATGTGCTGCGGTCGTGGAGCCTTGTCAAAATGGGCACCACCGCAAACCAGAAGCGCCTGTTCTTTAACCTGCGTAAGGCTAAGAATAAGATTCAGGCACTGGATGACGGCGATCTGAACCCTGAACAGGTGAAAGAAATTGCTCACCGCCTGAGCGTTTCTGAGGAAGAAGTCGTATCCATGAACCGCCGCATGAGCGGTGACGCATCGCTGAATGCCCCAATCCGCGCTTCGGAAGGTGAAAGCGGTGAATGGCAGGACTGGCTGGTGGATGACAGCGCCTCTCAGGAACAGGTTCTGATTGACGAAGACGAACTGAACAGCCGCCGCACCATGCTTGAATCAGCAATGTCCAAGCTCAATGACCGCGAACGCCGGATTTTTGAAGCCCGTCGTCTGGCAGAGGAACCGGTTACGCTTGAAGATTTGTCGACCGAATTCGGTATCAGCCGTGAGCGTGTCCGTCAGATTGAAGTCCGCGCTTTTGAAAAAGTACAGGAGGCTGTCATGGCCTCTGCGGAAGCTGCATAAAAGCGGATATCCCGTTTAGCATCCGGAATAAAACAAAACCGCCCTGTACAAAGCACAAGGCGGTTTTTTTATTGGAGCGCAGTACGCCAGATTAGGCGCACAAAGGTCACTCTAGAGCGGTTTACGTCCAGATTGGATCATAGCGCTCGCTCTAGATTCTTTATTTGGTCGTATTATCACGAGCGTCAAGTTGATCCAACTTGGCGGTGAAATGCTCTAACACTTAAAACCAAAGCATAGCGCGTTTCATTTATTTCACACGCTCTTGCCCTGTTTATTCTTATCAGTTGGCTGCCGGTGCTGTGTTGCCCCAGCTTTTCAGCACTTCATCAAAGACCTTATCACCCGGCACACCTTTTTCGATGCTGATCAGCGCACGGCGACCATTACGATAGGTGATCGGAATATCAATCCATTGCTGACGGCGCATCAGCGAAAGGTTCATATCAACAGCCGTACGGGCATCATTCAGCGCCACAAGGAAGAAGTTATCCGCGATTTTCATCGGAATAGCTGCCAGCGGATTACCTGCCGCCTGTTCGGAATCCTTGAAGGTCACGCGCTGCACATTCTCAATCACGCCGCCGTCGAAATCATCCGGCACTGTATAGATCATCTCGATCAGATGACTTGCAGGAATTGACTGATCCGCATTGCGGCGCAAGGTCATGCGCAGATTGATCTTTCTGTCCGGATAGCTGACATCGGCACGGATTGCCGGTTCATCCGGCACACCTTCGCCCGGTGAATCCTGCACCACTGACCAGACAACATTACCCTTGATTGCAGCCGATGTTTCACCGCCGCGCTGTTCTTCATAGAAGAAAGCCGGCTGTCCGACCGGAATAGTCTGCGCCTGTGTATTCGTGTTAGCCGCAGGCTGACCATTGGTCGCCGGAGCAGTCCCTGTCACCGGTGCATTGGAGGTTCCCTCACCGACTGTCGGCTTATCACCAGAAGTCCCTGCATCCACTTCACTGCCATCCGGCAGCAAACGCTGGGTCAGTTTCTGCTCACCTTCAGGCTTGGTCTGTGCCGGTGTTGTGTTGCTATCAGCATTACCGCCACTGTCATTATTCGTTGCAGGTGGTGTTGTTTCCGGCGGTGTTGTTGTTCCGGTGTCCGGTTCATCACCGCTATCTTCGCCTGCATCTGTGCCCTCACCGCTATCCGTTGAACCGGCTGTGAGCGAAGAAACATAATCCTTAATCTGATCCTGATAGGTCCAGCCTGCATAACCGGCACCGCCAAGCAGCAGAACTGCAATCAGTCCGGCAATCAGCCTTTTGGAGCTGCGGCTGCGCGGTTCTTCATCATAATCATTATAAGAGGAGCGTTCTGCAAAACCGGATGTGTCATCACGGTCATTCTGCCAGTCATCCTGCGTATTGCCATGCAATGTGCTGTCATGCGGATCATCCGGCAAGACAGAAGGTTCCGTATTTTGCTCATCAGCAACACCGGCTTCCTGAACCGCCTTCAGAAAATCTTCCAGCGGATCCGTCGCCTGCTCCGGCTGTGCAGCTTCTTCAGCAGCGCGCTCGGCAGCACGGTAATCGGTTTCAACTTCCTCAATCGCCGCTTCGAGCATCTGGCGCTGACGCTGGGCAACCGCGTCCGGCGCATTTGCAGCCGTCAGCTTCTGCTCGATCGTGGAGCGGGCCTTCGCATAGACACGCTGACGAAGCGCCTGATCAGGATTTTCCTGAGCATCAATTGTCTTTTTCAGTACCGCTGCAAAATCTGCCATACTCTTCCAAATCCGTTACTGGCGACTGAATCTGCCTCTCCAAGCGCTTTTGCACAGCGCCATATCAGCCTATTCATGAGAAAATCAGATGAAATCTGAATGTTTTATTAAACATAAGTCTTAACGAATGCAAAGTTTACTGTGTAATTCAACACCTTACAGACGAACATAAACGATAAAATACCGTTAAAAAGTCCCCCATCACCCTGAAATCGTCCCCTGATCAACATGGAGCACTCCGCTTGCGCAATCAAGGGGCATAAAAAGCAAAAAAGGCGGGATCAAAATCCCGCCTTTTTCAAATCACATAATTTCAGAAATTTTAGTCCTGAAACGGATCTGTTACCAGAATTGTATCGTCACGCTCAGGGCTGGTCGAGAGCATGGAAACCGGCGTACCGATCAGCTCTTCAATATAGCGAACATATTTCACAGCCTGTGCTGGCAGCTCATTCCATGAACGGGCACCGGCAGTTGTATCTTTCCAGCCTTCCAGCGTTTCGTAGATCGGCTTGACGCGTGCCTGTGCATCCATAGAGGCTGGCAGATAATCAATGCGTTTGCCGTCCAGCTCGTAAGCCACGCAAACCTTGATTTCATCCAGACCGTCAAGAACGTCCAGCTTGGTCAGTGCAATACCGGTAATACCGGAGGTGCGCACAGTCTGCTTAACCAGAACCGCATCAAACCAGCCGCAACGGCGGGAGCGACCGGTGTTAACGCCAACTTCACGACCAACGGTCGAGAGATGTTCACCGATTGCATCATCCAGTTCGCACGGGAACGGACCTTCACCAACGCGGGTGGTGTAAGCCTTGGTAATACCGAGCACATAACCGATTGCTGTCGGGCCAAGACCCGAACCGGCCGCTGCCTGACCGGCAACAGTATTGGACGAAGTTACAAACGGATAGGTACCGTGGTCGTTATCGAGCAGCGCACCCTGCGCACCTTCAAACAGAATACGGGCACCGGCTTTGCGCTTGTCGTCCAGAATCTTCCAGACCTGATCCACATAAGGCAGGATCTTGTCAGCAACTTCTGTCAGTTCATTATGGATGCTGTCGACGGAAATTTCGGCAAGTCCCATACCGCGACGCAGCGCATTGTGGTGGGTCAGCAGGCGTTCAATTTTCGGACGCAGGCTTTCAGGCTCAGCCAGATCGATCACACGGATGGCACGACGGCCAACCTTATCTTCGTATGCAGGGCCGATACCGCGCTTGGTAGTACCGATTTTCAGACCGGCAGAACCGTCTTCACGGATCGCGTCCAGCTCACGGTGCAGAGACAGGATCAGAGGAGCATTTTCAGCAATGCGCAGAACTTCAGGGGTTACTTCAACACCCTGCGCGCGCAGCTTTTCAACTTCTGTCACGAAATGATGCGGGTCGACGACAACGCCGTTACCAATAACGGAAAGTTTGCCGCGTACGAGGCCGGAAGGAAGCAGTGCCAGCTTGTAGCTTACACCGTCAATCACCAGAGTATGACCGGCATTGTGGCCGCCCTGATAACGCACGATTACATCAGCGCGTTCCGACAACCAGTCAACGATCTTACCTTTACCTTCGTCGCCCCATTGCGAGCCGACGACGATCACATTAGCCATGAAGAAAACTCCTCAGTACAGAATGTACAGCTTGTTTGGAATTTGAATCGAGCCTGTGACACATGCCGCTTTAGGCCCGCTCTTTCTAAAACGCGTGCTTATGCAAGCCCGGATTTTTTACAGAACGTGAGCTTCTATACAGCGTCACAACAAAAAGTGCGACTCCCGATTGCCGGAAATCGTACCTCTTCCTGCAAAAACTGGCTTATTTTGCCAGATTGCGCATCATGAAACGGGCATCTTCAGAGTAACTGAGCAGTTTTTTCTGCAAATGCGGCACATCCTGCACGGAGAATCCCTGTTTTTCCCAATAGGGCTGCGATCCGTTCACGGCCACCAGCGACAGTGAGTCGAAACCATGCGCTTCGGCCGTTTCCACGAGCAGTGTCACCAGCTTGCGTGCGGCACCGAATGCACGTGCCTGCGGCAGCAATGCCACATCATGCATATAGAAACTGTCTGCGCCTTCCGGCACCTGATGTAAAAGCGTGTTCAGCGCCGGTGCGGAAAAACGCATCCACGGATGGCTGAAACTATAACCGAGCAATTGTTTGTCGCCCTGCAACACAAAAGCACCGGCAGCAAAGACACTCAGCCGGTCAGCAAAAATCGCCGGATCCTCAGGAAAATCCGGATGCACTATGCAGCTCATATCATGCACTTCCGACAAGTCGGATGGCTGCATCAGCCGCCAGGCAGCAGTCAGCGGCGCTTTATTCTCAGACATAATCATTGCCTTTATTCATATGACGGAATGACTCGTCAATTTCCCGTCAGTTGATAAAGCACATCCCGAAAAGCACAAAACGCTTTCCGGGATGCCTATTCATTTTAGATATTCAGGCTTAATGCCTTAATCAATCCGCAGCAATATCAAAGACCAGCGGACGTGCCTGCACAATGGCTTCATTGGCACGCAACACATCAAGAACCGCATCCGGAATACGCTCATCCAGATAGAGAAGCGCAATCGCATCGCCGCCCATGCGCTCACGACCAAGCGAGAAATTTGCAATATTCACGCCGTGATTACCGCAAACTGTACCCAGCCAGCCGATCATGCCCGGCGTGTCATTATTGGTCGTATAAAGCATGTGCTGACCAACTTCCGCATCCAGATTAATACCCTTAATCTGGATGAAGCGCGGCTTACCATCGGAGAAGCAGGTGCCGGCAATCGAACGGGTGCGGGTTGTCGTGCGCACAGTGATCTTGATGTAACCGTCGAACACACCGGATTTATCGCGCTTCACTTCTGATACGATAATACCGCGTTCTTTCACCATTACCGGTGCCGATACCATATTCACATCAGAAACCTGCGGACGGATCAGACCGGCCAGCGCAGCACTCATCAGCGCACGGGTATTCATGGCCGCGGTGGAACCGTCAAACAGGATTTCCACTTCCTGAATAGGTTCATCCGTCACCTGACCGATAAAGGCACCCAGAACTTCAGCCAGTTTTACAAACGGCTTCAGGCGCGGTGCTTCTTCCGCAGTGATCGACGGCATGTTGATCGCATTGGTCACAGCACCTTTGATCAGATAGTCAGCCATCTGCTCGGCAACCTGCAACGCCACATTTTCCTGCGCTTCCGAGGTCGAAGCACCAAGATGCGGGGTGCAAACCACATTCGGCAAATTAAACAATTCGGATTCTGTTGCCGGTTCAACTTCAAATACGTCAATACCGGCACCGGCGACTTTGCCCGATTTCAGGGCTGCAACCAGATCAGCTTCAACAATCAGACCACCACGGGCACAATTGATGATGCGCACGCCGTCTTTCATCTTGGCGATGTTTTCAGCATTGATGATATTGCGGGTCTTATCAGTCATCGGCGTATGCAGGCTGATGAAATCAGCGCGTGCCAGCAGATCGTCCAGTTCGACCTTCTCAACGCCCAGCTCTTCCGCACGACCTTCGGAGAGGAACGGATCGAAAGCCACCACATGCATTTTGAGGCCAATGGCACGGGTCGCAACAATCGAACCGATATTACCGCAACCGATGACAGCGAGCGTCTTGCCGGTAATTTCCACACCCATGAAGCGGTTCTTTTCCCACTTACCGGCGCGGGTTGACTGGTCAGCTTCCGGCAATTGGCGGGCAACAGCAAACATCAGCGCAATCGCATGTTCCGCAGTGGTGATCGAATTACCAAAAGGCGTATTCATCACGATGATACCGCGGCGTGAGGCAGCAGGAATATCCACATTATCCACACCAATACCGGCGCGGCCAACCACTTTTAGATTCTTTGCTGCTGCAATCAGCTTATCGGTCACTTTGGTAGCGGAACGGATCGCCAGACCATCATATTGGCCGATAACTTCGAGCAGTTTTTCTTTGTCTTTTCCGAGATCCGGCAAATAATCCACTTCAACGCCGCGATCTTTGAAGATCTGCACTGCGGTTGGCGACAATTTATCCGAAACGAGAACGCGAGGTGCCATAACGGCCTCCGTAATTGTGTGATAGCAGAAAATAAGGGTGGTGTGCCGCAACCGTCCCAACACAGTTGCAGCGGGTACTCAGCATGACCCCGAAAAGTGGAAACCGGTTTTCGGATAAGATCATGCATAATCAAAAGATTAGAGCGGGATAACTATTCAGCTAAAGACATCACGCTCTAACAATGCTCATAGCCTTGCGGCCGTATGAATGATCTTAGGAAAGCTGCGCTTTTTGCGTCTGGAAAGCCCAGTCAAGCCATGGCAGCAATGCCTGCAGGTCTGATGTTTCAACCGTTGCACCGGTCCAGATACGCAGCCCCGACGGTGCATCACGATAGGCACCGATATCAAAGGCAACGCCTTCTTTTTCCAGCAGAGCCACAATCGCTTTGGCAAAAGCAGCCTGAGCATCTGCCGGCAAAGCTGCAACCTGTGCATCTTTAATCGACAGGCAAACAGAGGTATTGGAGCGCGTTTCCGGCACAACAGCCAGATTGGCAAGCCAGTCGCTCTTTTCAACAAAATCATTGAGCACGGCAAAATTCTTATTCGCACGCGCCATCAGACCCTGAAGACCACCGATCGACTGCGCCCATTGCAGCGCGTCCAGATAATCTTCAACGCAGAGCATCGAAGGTGTGTTGATGGTTTCGCCGGTGAAGATACCTTCAATCAGCTTGCCGCCTTTGGTCATGCGGAAGATTTTCGGCAGCGGCCATTGAGGCTTATAGCTTTCAAGACGCTCTACTGCGCGCGGGGAAAGGATCAGCATACCATGCGCGCCCTCACCGCCGAGCACTTTCTGCCATGAGAAAGTAACGACATCGAGTTTGCTGTAATCCATATCCTGCGCAAAAGCAGAAGAAGTAGCATCACAAATGGTCAGACCTTTGCGATCTGCCGGAATGAAATCTGCATTCGGCACACGAACGCCGGAAGTCGTACCGTTCCATGTGAAAACCACATCACGGTCGAAATCCACTTTAGCGAAATCAACGATTTCACCATAAGGCGCATCAAATGTGCGGACATCTTTGAGTTGAAGCTGTTTTACAACATCGGTGACCCAACCGGCACCGAAGCTTTCCCACGCGACCATATCAACGCCGCGCTCACCAAGCAGTGACCACAAAGCCATTTCCATCGCACCGGTATCCGATGCCGGTACAATGCCGATGCGGTAATCTGCTGGAATTGCAAGAATTTCACGGGTCAGGTCAATCGCTGCTTTGAGCTTTGTCTTGCCAAGTTTAGCGCGGTGCGACCGGCCGAGCGGTGCATCTGTGAGCGCTTCCAATGTCCAGCCTGGACGCTTGGTGCAAGGACCTGAAGAAAATTGTGCATTAGCCGGACGGATGTCTGGCTTTGGAAAAGTCGTCATTTTGTATCTACCCTTTCAGATAGCACGCTTCCCGTTGGGGAGAAGTGGCCCACTGACGAAGCTATATAAAAGCCGCATCCTGCGCAAGTGGCTCAGAAACAAAACCGCCACTGAATTTATCATCTGCGACAAAATTACATCATTCGCATTAACTTGACATGTAATTAGGCACCATACTATATGTAGCCGTATGGATATTCTAGAAATGAAACATCACGCCCTTTTGGGTGCGGAAACACCGGAAAACAGCCATTATCAGAATATGCGCCTGTGTTTTGAGCTGCTCAGTACTGCCAAAATGATTGATCTGAGCTGCGCACAACGCCTCGCCCCTTATCAGCTCTCCGAGAGCCGTTTTGTGATTCTGTTTTTGTTGCAGCAAGAGTCGGAAGGTCTGGCGCCCCATCTTTTGGCAGAGCGTGCCGGAATCACCCGCGCCACTTTAACCGGCCTGCTCGACGGGCTGGAACACGATGGTTTTCTCATTCGCAATCACAGCCAGACAGACCGCCGCTCTATTATCGTGACACTGACGGACAAGGGAAAACAGACCGCAACATCGCTGGTGAGCGATCATTCACAATGGATTGCCTCTCTGATGGCTCCGCTGAATGAACAAGAGAAACAAATGCTCAGTACCTTACTGGGTAAAATCTGGACAGCGGCACAGGAGCCGGCAGACCATGACCAAAGCACCCGTTAAATCTGTCCGCCGCATGAGCGACATCACACCGGAACGGCTGGCCGAGCTGAATAGCGGCACAGCAGAAACCACCGTACTGACGGAATGCCTTGCCATTGATTTTGCACTGCTGATGCAGACTGTTTTTCCGGAAGTACCCGCAGAGCTGCATCAGCAGTTAAGCGGCACTTCGGCTGGTATCACCGCCCGTATGGCACTGGCAGCACAATTACTGCACAGCCACGATATAATCAGTCTGCGTGACCTGAATACATATCAATCAGATACAATTCGCGGCTGGGCCTGTTATTTCATCGCCCAGCAACAGCAGCTTTCCCTGCAAGAAAAACTGGAACTGATCCGCCCGCTTGCCGATGATCATCATTTTGGCGTGCGGGAATGGGCATGGCTGGCACTGCGCAATGATCTGATCGCGCAACCGGAACTGAGTTTCAGCCTGTTGCAGCCTTGGACGAATGATCCGTCCTATAAAATCCGGCGTTATGCCTGCGAGGCTGTCCGTCCACGTGGCGTATGGTGCGCCCATTTCAACCTGCTGAAAACCCAGCCGGAACTGGCACTCCCTATCCTTGAAGCACTGCGCAGTGATCCGGAAATTTATGTGCAGGATTCTGTCGCCAACTGGCTCAATGATGCCTCCAAAACCACACCGGACTGGGTACGCGCCCTTTGCGACCGTTGGCTTCAGGAAAGCGCATCACCTTCTACCGCCCGCATCTGCAAACGCGCTTTGCGGACACTCAACAAATAATCCTCCCCGTAAATGAGACTGATATGACCCATTATCTTGCAGAATTATACAGCCCTAAAGCGGCATGGCTTACCCTGTCACCCGAGCAACGTCAGGCGTTTTTCGCCACAATAGGGTCAGGCATGGGCGGCCTGTCTGAACTTGGCATTGAACCGCTGGCCTTCGGTCAAACCGATTCGTCTCAACTCCATCCGGCACAGCAGCAGTTTTTCGCCATCTGGAAATTCAGTGACAAAGCAGCCGTTACAGCTTTGCTGGAAGCGATTGCGGCTACCGGTTGGCATGATTATTTCGACACGATCAATGCCGCAGGTGAAGCAACAGATATGAACACACATCTGGCACAGCTCGCCGCCTGCTAAACAAAAAATGCCGCGTTTATGGAAACGCGGCATTTCAATAATAGCAGAGATTTTAACCTGCTCACCAGGTTGTCATACGCAGACCTGCACGAATCTGATGCGATTCCAAACTATTATCCGTAATCGTCAATGGCCCGATATTTCCGGCATCGCCGGATGATATACGTGCATAGCGGTAGCCGAAATCAAGTTTGACATTCTCGGTCACATCGATTGCCGCACCGGCCATCAGCGCCCATTGCAGACGCGTCGTATCACGGCCATTAATGTATTCACCAACTGGTCCGTGTACTTTGTAATCGACTTTCGCCATACCAAGACCGGCACCGACATAAGGTGTTACGCCTGAGAAATTACCGATATCATAATAGGCATTTGCCATCACATCCCAGATACCGGCTTCAACCGGCTCACGGCTGACAGTCATCTTGCGATAACCGACAGTTACGTCACCGCGAATATTATCGGTAAACTGATAGCCGACACCACCGCTATAAGCAGCAGTCGCTTTCGTATCGCCGCGTCCTTCGCCCAGCAGGTTATAGCCTTTCAGGCGCGCTTTAACATTGTCAGACGGCACATAGGCAATATCACCGCGCAGATACCAGCCGGAGCCGATTTCAACGGGCTTATAAACGTCCTGCTCGACAGGAGTTGCATAGAGCACCTGATCGAGATCGGCAGCTTGAGCCAGTCCGCTTGCAGCGGATAATGCGAATACTGCAATCACTGCCTTGTGCAATGATGTGAATGAAGATTTGTTCATCATCTGCATCCTGTAATTCTGTTTTCAGTCTCACATGAGACTGAAATACTAAATGGAAATCTGTGCGGACTGTGCTGACCTTTTAAGGCGCAGCACAAATTCACTTACTTATAGACCGGTGTTGTCACATCATTATAAGCGACCGGACGGCTGTACCCGCCAAACTGGTAACGCAGACCAACGCGGACATCGTGAATATCAAAGCTGCGATCAAAACCGCGGCCGATATCTTTTGTTGCACCGAACATTTCACCACCTTCAATGCGGCGGAAACGATAACCGGCATCCAGCTTCAGGCTCTGGGTCAGGTCATAGGAGAGACCGGCCATCAAAGCCCAGGTAAAACGCCAGCTTGCAGAACCGGAATGAACTGTAGAACCGGACTGATCAAAACCAGGATCAATCGTATTGGTCAGATCGCCCCATTTGATACGCGTACCACCGATACCGGCACCGACATAAGGTGTGAAACCGTTGAAATTACCCAGATCAATATAGGCATTGGCCAGAATGGAAAGCGCCGACATTTTTGCTGTGTCGTTAGATACGCAATCGGCATAAGCATTATTGGCTGTGCAGACGCCGCTCGTTGAACCGCTGAACTTCGCGCGGGTCAGATAATCGACGGTCAGATCTGTACGGAAATAATCCGTCACCTGATAACCGACACCACCGCCGAGCAGGAACGAACCTTTCAGTTTACCATCCAGTGAATTTTCACCAAAGCTGGTTCCCGAGCAGGTGCTGCCACATCCCTTGTCAATCGTTGCATAATTGGCACCTTTGAATTTCGCACCGGCATAACCGATATCGCCACGCAGATACCAGCCGCCGACAGGCGCAGGCGGAACAACAACTTCAGGAATGATTGGTTCAGGGATATCTACGATATCCGCCGCAAAGACCGAGGAAACAGAGCCCGCCATTGTCAGCCCTGCAACACCGGCGATAAGCAAATTCTTTAAGTTCATCATAGCGTGTCCTATCGCATTTCCACGGCCATGTAGCACCGGGACGACTATTCTCAGACACACCATAATTCGGAAAGGTTAAATGCTACTTAACCTTGTTTATTCACGATATTTATTAATAATTACGCATGTAACCATATAAAAAAGAGGGGCATTTAATGCCCCTCTTTTTATTGAAAATATTCAGTTTTATATATGAGCGATACAGAGTACCGCATATGAAAACAGGCACAAATTCGTAAATCAGCCCGTTATTTTGCTGCTGTTCTGATTGATGTGATAATATCATCGACGACAGTTTCAACCAGTTTATGGTCGTCACCCTCAGCCATTACACGGATCAGAGGTTCAGTCCCTGAAGGGCGGATCACAACACGGCCGGTGCTGCCAAGAGCATTCTTGCCTTCTTCGATCGCCTGAATAACTGTTTTATTCTCAAGCAATTTTCCGCCGGCAACACGGATGTTTTTAAGAATCTGCGGCACGGGTTGGAATTTACGGCAAACTTCGCTCAGCGGACGTTCCTGCTCCTGCATAACAGCAAGAATTTGCAGCGCAGAGATCAAACCATCGCCGGTCGTACCGAATTCAGACAGCACAATATGGCCGGACTGCTCGCCACCAACATTAAAACCGTTCTCACGCATATGTTCAACAACGTAACGGTCACCGACTTTGGTGCGCGCCAGTGTCAGCCCCTGATCGCCGAGGAAACGCTCCAGACCAAGATTGGACATAATGGTCGCAACAATACCGCCGCCAACGAGACGTCCGCTCTTTGACCAGCTTTCCGCAATCACAGCCATCAGCTGATCGCCGTCAATGATGGTGCCGTTTTCATCAACCATCAGCACACGATCCGCATCACCATCAAGGGCAATACCAACATCGGCGCGGGTTTCATGAACTTTACGGATCAGGCCTTCCGGATGGGTGGAACCGCAATCCTCATTAATATTCGTACCATTCGGCGTATTATTAATGGTGATAACTTCAGCACCGAGTTCCCACAAAGCAGCCGGTGCCACTTTATAGGCTGCACCATTGGCGCAATCGACAACAATGCGCAGACCATTCAGCGACAAATGACGCGGCATGGTACGTTTGGCAAACTCAATATAACGATAAATATCGCCGTCAACGCGTTTCGCCCGACCAACTTCGCCATGGCTGCTCATATGCGCGCTCATGTCATCATCAATCAGCTTTTCGATCTGCAATTCCAGCGCGTCTGACAATTTGTAACCGTCAGGGCCAAACAGCTTGATGCCATTATCATAATAAGGATTGTGCGAGGCGGAGATCATCACGCCAATATCTGCACGCAATGAACGGCACAGCATGGCAACAGCCGGTGTCGGGATCGGCCCCAGAAGAAACACTTCCATGCCCATGGAGGTAAAACCGGCAACAAGCGCATTTTCCAGCATATAGCCCGAACGGCGGGTATCCTTGCCGATCACCACACGCTGCCCCTGTCCGCCATCGCGGAATGACAAGCCTACAGCCATACCGACCCGCATAGCGATATCCGGCGTCATCGGAAAAGAATTAGCCTTACCGCGAATGCCGTCAGTACCAAAATATTTACGGGACATATTCAAGCCTTTTCTTTGCGCAGTGCCATACCTGCCTTATTCTAAAGAACAGAAAACAGGCTTCTCTTAAAACTAGCAATGCAGCGATTTTATATCTCTTGTCAAATATCCAGACCATGAAACTGATCATCTGGTAAACAGATCCGCTCAGGATATTTAAATTGCTGCCTCCGAATGACACAGCGTGCCCGTTCAGATCAACGAAATAAAAAAACCGGGCTTTAAAAGCCCGGTTCTTATTTAACACAGTCGTTACCGGTACAAGTCTTATGCCTGTGGTTCAGGCTTCATATCCTGTCCGGCTTCCGGCTCAGCATCAGGCTTCTTGCGCGATGCACCGGCTTTAGGAACGCCCGATCCGCGCGATGAGGATGAGTCATCACCTGTATCGCGGTTCGGCTTTTGACCGGCGATCAGTTGTTTGATCTCTTCACCGCTCAGGGTTTCATATTCCAGCAGGCCTTCAGCAATGGCGACCCATGCATCATGCTTTTCTGTCAGAATACGGCGCGCTTCAACATAGGCATTGTCAATCAGCTCACGAACTTCCGCATCAATCAGCTGAGCTGTTGCTTCAGAAACATTCTGCGTACGCGATACGGAATGACCGAGGAAAACCTCTTCCTGATTTTCGCCATAGGCAACATAACCGAGCTTTTCAGAAAAGCCCCAGCGGGTCACCATTGCACGGGCAAGCTTGGTTGCCTGTTCAATATCGGATGACGCACCGGATGTGATGTTTTCCTTACCGAATTTCAGTTCTTCGGCAATACGGCCACCCATCATGATTGCAAGGCGCGACACCATCCATTTATAGCTCATGGAATATTTGTCGCCTTCCGGCAGCTGCATCACCATACCCAGCGCACGACCGCGCGGAATGATGGTTGCTTTATGGACCGGATCAGCCACAGGCACATTCATGGCCACAATCGCATGACCGGATTCATGATAGGCGGTCAGTTCTTTTTCTGCCTGCGTCATCGCCGAAGAACGGCGTTCCGCACCCATCATGATCTTGTCTTTGGCGTCTTCAAATTCCTGCATAGTCACCAGACGCTTGTTCCGGCGTGCAGTCATCAGTGCAGCTTCATTGACGAGGTTCATCAGATCCGCGCCGGAGAAACCAGGCGTACCGCGAGCCAGAACTTTCAGATCCACATTCGGTGCCAGCGGTACATTACGCACATGCACTTTGAGGATCTGTTCACGGCCGCTCACATCCGGATTAGGCACAACAACCTGACGGTCGAAACGACCCGGACGGAGAAGCGCAGGATCAAGCACGTCAGGACGGTTGGTTGCAGCAATCAGAATAATATTCTCATTGGCTTCGAAACCATCCATCTCAACCAGCAACTGGTTCAGCGTCTGTTCGCGTTCATCATTACCACCGCCTAAGCCCGCACCACGGTGACGACCGACGGCATCGATTTCGTCGATGAAGATAATGCAAGGAGAGTTCTTTTTTGCCTGTTCAAACATATCGCGGACACGGCTTGCACCGACACCAACAAACATTTCAACAAAGTCAGAACCGGAAATTGTAAAGAACGGCACATTGGCTTCACCGGCAACAGAGCGCGCCAGCAAAGTTTTACCGGTTCCCGGAGGACCTACGAGCAGCACACCGCGCGGAATTTTACCGCCGAGACGCTGGAACTTCTGCGGATCACGCAGGAATTCAACGATTTCTTCCAGATCTTCTTTGGCTTCGTCAACACCGGCAACATCCTGAAAGGTCACACGGCCGTGCGCCTCAGTCAGAAGTTTCGCCTTGGATTTACCGAAGCCCATCGCGCCGCGTGAACCGCCCTGCATCTGACGCATGAAGAAAATCCACACGCCGAGGATCAGGATCATAGGCAGCCATGACAGAAGAATACCGAACAGCGATCCCGAGCCATCGCTTTCAGGCTTTGCGGTAATCGCAACATTTTTCTCTTCAAGGCGGCCGATCAGGCTGGCATCCGAAGGGGAATAGGTCTGGAATGTCGCATTATTATCAGCATAGGAACCGACGATGCGCGGGCCGGTAATGGTGACGGATTTAACCCGTCCGCCCGATACATCTTCAATAAATTGCGAATAAGGAATCTCACGAGACGACGCGCGCTGCGCCGGACTCTGAAACAGGTTGAATAATGCAACCAGCAGGAGAGCAATGATCGCCCAGAGGGCGAAGTTGCGATAATTTGGATTCATCTCGGGTCCAATCGATTACCAACGTCTTTCCGGCTCATCTGCCGTTTTGGCGCTTTCCGGAAAAATATTCAAACCTAACATAGGTTCGATGCACGGCCTTGCCAAGGCGGTGTACAGCTTCATAAGTGATTCTTCTGCATTCTTTGCAGAATTTACCTGTAATTATGGTTGAAAGGCATGGTTAAAAGCCCTTTTACAACCTGTGCGACCTCAAAATCATGGCCGGAAAGCACCCTGTCAAAACAGGCAAGAGTGCGTTTTATCCGAACTTCAGAACTTTGCGGAACCAGACCGGACAATGCAGGAAAACCGGTCACCACCCCGTCACAAAAGACAGCCGGTGCAGCGAGCAAACTGTTGCGGTCAAAATATCCCTGTTTCCCCTCTCCTGTACCTATCTTGTGCTGCTGCAAATAAGCAGACAACTGCTTTTCACTCAGCGCAGCAATGACAAGCAGTTCTGTTCCCTCATTGCGGATATGATAACGCCCGTCCCACAAGGCCTCTTCTTCCCTCTGCAATGGAATTACGGGCAAATTACGTCGTTCACGACGGATAATCGTCCCATGACGGGATTTTTCAATCACACAGCGATGCAGGGTTTTCCTTTGTTTGGCCGGTATTGAAGGTTCATCAAGCCAGTTGGTAAGCTCAGCACAATCCCGCAGTGCCGGTAAAAAAGCCTGCCCGCCGATAGCAGCCAGCAAATAACCCAGTGTCAGCGGGATAATATCCCGATCTGATGCGCCCCATCCGGCAGGTAAAAACAAACTGTCACCGGCAAGCAGCCTGATCTGGCTGTTTTCCTGTTTCAGCAAGTCAGCCACGCGGTGATTATCTGCACGTCTTTGCACTGCTGCGGCATCAATGGCCTGCAACAAAGTTGGCTTATCCAGCATTTTCGCAACCTGCCTCACGCGCGGGCGCTCATAGGCCGGATTCTCATTGCTCGGATCATCCACCCAACGGATATTATGTGCTGATAAAAAACCTCTCAGCTCATCCCGCCAGATATCCAGCAGCGGGCGGCACAGCAGAACCTTCGTTTGCAACAGAGTTTGCACAGCCATAGCGGCAAGCCCGCGCTCAGCTCCGGCAAGACCAGCTGCCAAGCCTTCTCTTTCCCGACGCATCAGATATGTCTCGACCTGATCGTCAGCCGTATGCCCTGTCAGAATAATATCAGCCTTATGCTGGCATGCAGCCTGCACCAGCAGATCATAGCGTGCAGAACGGGCAGCAGACGCAAGACCGCTCACAGGCTTATCACCTGTCCAGCACAAAATCTGATGCGCAATGCCGATATTCTTACAAAACTCAGCAACACCCGCCGCTTCATCAGCAGATTCCGCGCGTAGTTTGTGATCGACAGTCACCGCTACCAAGCGGCATTCCGGTAATCTTTGTTGTAAATAAAGTCTGGCCACTAGCAGCAAAGCCAGAGAGTCGCTGCCGCCTGAAACCGCAACAATCATCACCGACGGATGCTGCCCCGCCAGCGCATTATCAAAGCCTGCAAAAATTCGCGGCAGAAAATCCGGCATTAGCGTAGCGGTGCCACCGTCTGAAATTGCCGTCTTCGCAGCATTCACATCCGTGCCCTGCATCCGGCGTCAGCCCCCTGTGCCATATTTATGAGCAGCGGTTCAGTTTACGCTCTTCATCCGCACGTTTCAGCACTGCCGGAGCGGCTGAAGGGAAACGACTGCTGATTTTTGCCAGCGTCGCACAGGCAACTTCACGGTCATTCAGCTTGGCCATAGCCATACCGAGCTTCAGCATATTCTCCGCACCGCGTTTGGAATCAGGAAAATCCCGCTGATTGTCGATGAAAACCGTAGCTGATTCCGCAAAACGATCCTGTCCGTACAGCGCTTCACCCAGCCAGTAACGGGCATCTGATGTCATCGGATCGGCCGGATAGCGGTCGATATGCGCACGAAATGCCACTTCTGCCGAGCGGTAATCACCGGCAAGAATAAACTGATAGGCGGCATTATAAAGTTCGTTGGGATTGTCGGTCTGCGGCAGGGAAACTGTCTGCTGTGCCGGTTCGTCACTCAGGCTGCCGCCGATTACATTGCCACTGGAATCAAAGCGGATAGAGCCGAGCGCACGCGGAGCCTGCGATGTGACTGTAACCGGCGTTTGCTGACCAGTAGCAACGGAAGCGGCGGAATTATCTGTATTGGCATCCTGTGCAGGCTGAAAATCAGATGAATCCTGAGCGGTGTTGTCATTATCCGCACTCGCCGAAGCCGTCTGGCGCGGTTCTTTATCTGCTGAAGCACCGTCAGAGGATACAGCGGCAGAATCTGCCGCCGCTGTTTGTGTGGATTGATCAGAACCGGCGTCGGCCTTTTTCTTTTTTTCAAGCTCTTCAAAGCGGAATTCATTGTCTTCCTGAATTTTACGCATCTGCTCCTGCATCTGCAAAATCTGGAAGTTCATTTCTTCAAGCTTGCCGGTCAGGTCACGAACCTGCTCCTGCAACTGAATTACCCGCTGATCACTGGCCTGAGCAAAGGCTGTTGTTCCGCCTGTTGCCATAGCCAGCAGCGGCAGCAAACTGACAGCCAGAGCCAGTCTTTTCATCGCTTTCTTCATTCGCAATACCTCATGCGCCCGAATTCTGTTCCAAGGGTCATCATCACATTCTCAGATGGACCGGTTCAATCTTTATAATCTCAGTTGAAATGGTGCAATTGAGTGCGGCCAAATTTTGGCTTTTATGTTCAAACTGAAAAAAGCGACCCTGAGGCCGCTTTTCCCATAAGTCTGTGTCTTTTTTATCGCGCAATTGTTACGAGCAGCGAAAAATGACTTTTTAGCTGCAGATTAGCTGCCGGCACCGTTCAGAACGGTTACTGCACGGCGGTTCTGCGACCAGCAGGAAATATTGTCGCAAACTGCAACCGGACGTTCCTTACCGTAGGAAACGGTGCGCATACGGTTAACCGGCACGCCGCGGGAAGCCAGATAATCACGGGCAGCAGCAGCACGACGCTGGCCAAGTGCTAGGTTGTACTCGCGTGTACCGCGTTCATCCGAGTGACCTTCAACAGTGATCGAATAGTTCGGATAGCGGGCCAGCCACTGAGCCTGACGAGACAATGTCTGCTGTGCATCAGCGCGGATCACGGAACTGTCGAGATCGAAGAACACGCGGTCACCGACATTCACGGTGAAGTCCTGTGCGGAACCGGCAACAGCACCATTGGCACCCATACCGTTCAGACCAAGATCACCTGCATTGTTCGGCAGGTTTTTCTTGTTGGCGCAACCGGCTACGGCAAGCGACAGGAAAAGGGCAACAGCAAACGGGCTGCGGGCAATCGACTGGGAACGGCGCATGGCCCGTACTCCTTAAGAATAATGCGTTTACATGATGTATGACTAACCAGATGATTAATCATATTGAGGTTAAAAACCGTTCAAATAACATGGTTAATTGTTACTTAATCAGCATAAAAACTCAAGATTTCTCCGTCAAAAATCCGTTTTTCGGCTCATTCACAGAGACAGTTTCAAGTGGTTCTTCCCTGATTTCAAAGCGAACCATTTATCGGCAACCTAGAAAGCAATGCGGCAAAAACACGGCTTGTTATCACAAAAGCCTGATTTGACTAAAGCATCAGCCCTCAAAAATAAGCTCTGTGTCCTATTCAGCACACAGAGCTTATCTCAAACTTAATTCAGCAATGGCGACCATGCCGGATCAGAAGCCGCATTCGGCGTCTGGATCTGGCGTTCATTGCGGCCGGTCAGATCAATCGTGTAAAGACGAGATGTACCGCCGCTTTCACGGAAGAACATCAGAACACGGCCGTTCGGTGCCCATGTCGGGCCTTCATTATGGAAGCCGCTTGTCAGCAGGCGCTCACCCGAACCATCGGTTTTCATCACGCCGATCGAGAACTGACCACCGGACTGCTTGGTAAAGGCAATCAGATCGCCGCGCGGTGACCAGACCGGTGTCGAATAGCTGCCGTTACCGAAAGAAACGCGCTGCGGGTTGGAGCCGTCGGCACCCATCACATAAATCTGCTGGCGACCGCCACGATCGGATTCAAATACGATCTTGGAACCGTCCGGCGAATAGGATGCCGAGGTATCAATGGCCTGACTGCTGGTCAGACGGGTGGTTGTGCGCGAACGCAGATCCATCGTGTAAATATTGGCGCTACCATCATCCTGCAGCAGGCTCATCACCACTTTCTGACCATCAGGAGAAAAGCGTGGTGCAATCGTCATGCCCGGGAAATTACCGACCAGTTCCTGCTGTCCTGTTTCCAGCTGCAGCAGATAAACGCGCGGACGGTCACCGGCAAAAGACATATATGTGATTTCCTGACGGCTTGGTGAGAAGCGCGGTGTCAGCACCAGATCTTTACCATTCGACAGGTAACGCACATTCGCGCCGTCCTGATCCATGATAGCCAGACGCTTGACGCGTTTCTGCGCACTGCCGGACTCATCAACGAACACGATACGTGTATCGAAATAGCCTTTTTCACCCGTCAGGCGCTCATAAATCGCATCGGCGATAATATGGGCAACGCGACGCTTGTTTTCCGGTGTTGTGAAAAATTGCTGGCCTGCAAGCTGCTGTCCGGCAAAAGTATCCCACAGACGGAACTCAGCTTTCAGACGGCCATCCGGCTGCTTGGTCACGCGGCCGGTAACCAGTGCCTGCGCATTGATGACTTTCCAGTCTTCAAAACGCGGTGCCACATCCGGATTGCTGATTTTTTCAATGAATGCTTTTTTGTCGATCGGCGCAAAAAGGCCGGAACGCTCAAGATCCGCAGCGATGATAGAGGTAATTTCCGCACCCAGCGCATCACCGGACAAGAAGTCGGTCAGAGCAATCGGCAGCGGGTCAACATTACCCTTGTTAATATTTACTTCCACAACGGCGCGTGCAGGCAGCACTGCAGCCGTGCTCACTGCCGCAGCGACAGCGAGAACTGAAAATAAGGTTTTAAACAGTGTTTTCATGATGGCGTGGACCTCGTTTGTCCTGATCATATTTGGTTCTGTGAGACGTCTCACATGCTTTGATATTGAAGAGCTTCACAGAAAGCCCCTGAAACCGGCGCTGCACAGCGCCGGTCCGTATTTCGTTTAGAACATTTCGCTCGGGTCAAAATTCACGATGACCGTCGCCCAGGTTTCATATTTATCCCGTGGCAGATTGTAAGGCGCTGCACGCATCACCGCACGCCGCGCACTGTCTGCTGCCGCACGGCCAACGATAGAATCGCCGCCCGTATAGGTGACTTCCGGCGAGCCGTTAATCGAGCCGTCTTCGTTCAGCTGCATCTTAACGGTAATACGCAAATCAGCGGCATCGGCCACACCCGAGGGAATGCTCCATTTGTCACTGATCTGACCTTTCAGAGCATCCATTTCCGTCTGGCTGAGTTTGGCTCCGCCGGTCGTTTTCTTGGCACCAAAGGCTTCCTTGTCGGTAGAGCGTTTAGCTCCGCCACCTGCAGATTTCTCACGGTTCAAAAGAACGGCAACCTCGTCAGCCTTCGCATCTTTATCTTTCGACGTATTCTGCGCGGTTGTGCTTGGCTTTTCCGGTTTCTTCTCGTCTTTTTTCTTATCCTCAGCCTTGGCCGTTTCCGTTGGTTGCGGTTTCGGTTTGGCTTCCGGCGCCGGAACACGATCCGGCAATTTGACTTCTTCAGCCTGTTCCGGCTGCTGCGCAATTGCTTCCGCAACAGGATCCGGCTTCACCTCAGCCTTTGGTTCCGGCTTCGGCTCCACTTTTGGCTCCGGCGGCTTCACCGGTTCAGGCGGTTTAACCGGCTCCGGTTTTGGTTCAGGCTTGTTTTCCTGTACAGGTTCCGGCTTTTCAGCCGGTTTTTCCGCAGGTTTGGCCGCTTCTGCGGTTTCAACCGGCTTCGGTTTTTCATTCGGCATCGGCGGTGTTTTCAGATCAAGCTCGCTGTCACCGGCATTTTCCGCCTGCTCAACCGTTTTCGGCTTGGTTGTTGGTTTTGGTGCTGCTTTTTCCGCTTTCGGCGCTTTTTTATCGCCCTGCTGTACCTGTGAAATATCTTCAATCGGTACAATATCGACAGGGAAGGATTCAGTATCAGTCATGTCAAAAGGCTTCGGCGAAGAGAACGAGAACAGTCCCCAGCCGATAATGACCACATGGATGAGTGTTGAGGAAGTCAGACCTGCCTTCATGATGGCGTCAGCTATCCTGCTCCTGGAGGGTCACCAGACCGATATTCTTGAAACCGGCAGCGGAAATACGTGACATCACTTTCATCACAGTACCGTAATCGGCATTTTTATCGCCGCGCACAAAAACGCGCTCTTCATAGCCGGTTTTGGCGATAGCTTCGAGTTTTGGCACCACTTCTGCAATGTCGATCTCGGTTTCCTGCAAATAGACCTGCCCCTTGTCATTCACGGACACGGTAATCGGCTGAGTATCGGCATTCAGCGCCTTGGCCTGCGTATCCGGCAGATCAATCGGCACACCGGAGGTGAGCAGCGGTGCGGACACCATGAAGATAATCAGCAGCACCAGCATCACGTCCACGAAAGGTGTGATGTTGATTTCGCTCATCGGAGCCTTCTTGCTGCCGCGTCTGCGACGACCGCCTGCTCCGCCCTGACTTCCTAATGACATACCCATATCTGGAACCTTCCGGCCTTAATCTTTTGACCTGATATCCGGCCTGAATTTAAAACGACTGACGCACACAAACCGGATAATTTATCCGCGCGGCGTCAGCTTCTCATCAATTTGTCGCGACAGTATGGCCGAAAACTCATCGGCAAAACCTTCCATACGTGCGGTGATTTTTGCCGAGTCTGCGGTCAGCTTGTTATAGGCAATAACCGCAGGGATAGCGGCCAGAAGACCAATCGCCGTTGCAAGCAATGCTTCCGCAATACCCGGTGCCACAACGGCAAGGCTGGTATTTTTGGAAGCGGCAATCGCCATGAACGAGGTCATAATACCGACAACGGTACCGAACAGACCGATAAATGGTGCAGATGTACCAATGGTGGCCAGAAAACCGAGGCGTGATTCCAGCTTGTCGTTTTCACGCGCTAAGGCCACATCCATCGCTTTTTCGATACGCATCTGCAACGCAATCGGGGAACGGGCGCCTTTTTCGAAAGACTTTTTCCACTCGCGCATTGCTGCCATGAAAATGGCGCTCATGCCGGTGGTACGGCGTTCACCGAGATTGCGGTATAATTCTTCCAAAGACTGGCCGGACCAGAAGACCTGCTCAAAACGCTCAATCGCACTTGTTGCACGGCGATAGGCCAGTGTCTTGTCGACGATAATCGCCCATGTCCAGATTGAGGCAGCCAGCAAGCCCAGCATGACCAGTTTCACAACCCAGTTGGCCTGCATGAACAGTCCCCAGAGACTGACATCAGCTGTATGTGCTGCAATGGGTAGCGTTTCCATTTGTCACCTGTCCTCGAATCCAAACGCCCGGCTCATCACCGGGCGGCAAAAGCAAAACGGTTCACCGCGCAGTTTTCTGCGTAACCGTTTCGATCTGTTGTTACCTTAAGCGGTCCGGATGCATTGTTTGCCTGCACGGCCCGCCGAATTGCTTTGCGCCGTATCTGCATAGTGCCGGACACAATCTTGTGCATGACCGGCTGTTTTGCTTTTTACGGTTAATTTTGGTGAAAGGAAGGCGACAGGCAGATTCATGCCCTCACCTCTCCGTCTTGGACTAAAGATGAACTATTATGGTTAAAGATAAGTTAGGATTCGCACTATTGCGGGCAATTTTACGTGCTGCGCCTGATTTTCCGGTGCCGGTTTGTGAGCCAGCACCACATTCAGCACTGCCTGCGCGATCACACCCGATTTTTGAAATGCCGCAGGATTATGCCCGCCCAATTGTCCCGGCTTGATGATTAAAATCTCTGCCGAAAATTAAGCTGTAAACAGCGCTTTCCACTCTTTGGGCATCCGTTTCGGACGACCCTGCTTATTAATCAATGCCGCTTCGACCTGTGCTTCAATCAACAGCTCACCATTTTTGCGCTGAATGCGCTGGCGCATTGTCACCCGCGCACCGGAAGCTTCGGTCACGCAAGTCTCAATTACCAGCATATCATCAATGCGGGCAGGTAAACGGAAATCAATCTCCATGCGTCGCACGATCCAGACAATCGGCTCGCCAAGCTGTCCCTCTTCCAATTGCGTATGGTGCACACCTTTCAGGCGCAGAAAATCGGTGCGGCCGCGCTCCAGAAACTCCAGATAACGGGCATGATAAACCACGCCGGAAAAATCCGTATCGGCATAATAGACCCGCGCCAGCAACCGGTGCCCTTCCGGTGTCAACGTGCCATTAATCACTTCAGATTCAGCTGCGCTTAAATCGTCTGGAACTGTTACATCCGGCATCAGGCTTCATCCTCAAACAGGGTAATCTGCCGTGCAGCCAGATCTGTCGGTGCCGTCAGCCCAAGATGCTGCCATGCAAGTGCTGTCAACACACGACCGCGCGGTGTGCGTTGCAAAAAACCCTGCTGGATCAGATAGGGTTCAATAATATCTTCAATCGCATCACGCGGTTCAGACAGACCAGCGGCAATCGTCTCAATCCCCACAGGTCCGCCGCCAAAATTGCGTGCAATCATATTAAGATAGCGACGATCCAGCTGATCAAGTCCGATATTATCTACCTCGAGGCGGATCAGCGCCTCATCGGCGATCTTCGCATCCACAATGTCTGCTTTTGCTACCAGCGCAAAGTCACGGACACGACGCAGCAAACGCCCTGCAATACGCGGTGTTCCGCGGGCACGACGGGCAATCTCGCGTGCACCATCATCAGAAATATTCAGCTGCATCAGCCGCGCACCACGGCGCACAATATATTCCAGCTCATCAACCGTATAGAAATTCAGCCGTACCGGAATACCGAAACGGTCGCGCAAAGGCGTGGTCAGAAGACCGAGACGGGTTGTCGCTGCCACCAGCGTGAATTTCGCCAGATCAATCTTGACTGAGCGTGCCGCAGGCCCCTCGCCGATAATCAGATCGAGTTGATAATCTTCCATCGCCGGATAGAGAATTTCTTCCACCGCAGGGCTGAGGCGATGAATTTCGTCGATAAACAGCACATCGCGGTCTTCAAGATTGGTGAGCAATGCCGCCAGATCACCGGCTTTGGCAATCACCGGCCCTGAAGTAGAGCGGAAATTAACGCCGAGTTCTTTGGACATAATCTGCGCCAATGTGGTTTTGCCCAAGCCCGGAGGGCCGACAAACAACACATGATCCAGAGCTTCACCACGGGTTTTGGCTGCTTCGATAAAAATTTTCAGATTAGCGCGCGCTGCCGCCTGACCGACAAAATCATCAAGGCTTTGCGGGCGCAAAGCCGTGTCCGTATCCTCCCCGCGCTTTTGCGCAGAAATCAGACGATCTTCATCACTCATCAGTTACACCCGCATTCATTTTCTCAAGCAACGCTCTTATCGCGCCAGTTCTTTCAATCCAAGCCGGATCAGCTTGGCAGAATCTGCATCTTCTCCGACCTCGCGCAAGGCACTGGCCACCGCATTGGCAGCCTGATCGCGTGAATAGCCGAGATTACTCAGCGCAGAAACCGCATCACTCACTGCTGTGGAGGCAACACCCTCACCGATTTCCTGCTTCAGCCCGATATTGGCCGCAGCATCACCGGCAAATGCAGGCGCCTTATTCTTCAGCTCAGTTACGATGCGCTCGGCTACTTTTTTGCCGACACCCGGCGCACGGGACACCATAGCAATATCACGCAAAGCAATGGCATTGGCGAGTTCAGACGGCGTTAATGTGCCCAGCACTGCCAGTGCCACTTTGGCACCAACGCCCTGTACATTCTGCAACAGCCGGAACCACTCACGCTCCAATGCCGTGCCGAAACCGTAAAGCCGCAGCACATCTTCACGCACATAGGTCTCAATCAGCAGAATAGCCGCTTCACCCGCTGAAGGCAGATTGCCCAGCGTGCGCGCAGAACAGAAAGCCACATAGCCGACCCCATGCACATCAAGAATGACGTGATCGTCAGCAATTTCATCGACAACACCTTTCAGTTTCCCGATCATGATATCGCTGCAATCCTCCCGCTTTTCTTCAGTTCCGCCAGATTATACAGGCTATGCCGGTTATGGGCATGACAAATGGCAATCGCCAGCGCGTCCGCCGCATCGCTGGTATCAAAACTCGCACGCGGCATCAGCACTTTGACCATCATATGAATTTGCTGTTTTTCACCGTGGCCGACACCAATAACGGATTTTTTCACCGCATTCGGCGCATATTCAGCCACTCGCAATCCGGCCTGCGCCGGAACCAGCAGCGCAATACCGCGCGCCTGCCCCAGCTTCAGCGTAGCACCTGCATCTTTATTGACGAATGTATGTTCAACAGCCGCTTCATCCGGCATCATCTGATGCAGAACAGCGCTCAATCCTTCATGCAGCTGGCATAAACGCGAGGCAAGATCCATTTTGTCATCAGAGGTGACTGTTCCCGCTGCAATAAAATGCAGGGAATTACCCATGGACTCAATCACGCCCCAGCCGGTGCGGCGCAAGCCCGGATCAATACCAATAATGCGAATCGCCTGTTTCATATGCTGACCTTACCTTGTGTAAGGTGCATTCAACAATCAAAATGTGAACAAAATGGAAACATCGCATTTTTAGGGCGGGAGAAGATGCCAGAGCGTGTGTATTTAATCATAGCCACTGCGCCGCTCTGTCTTTTTGTTTTACGCATGTCGTTATCGGAAAACCGGTTCCCACTTTTCCGCGACATGCTCCGGCAGATCAATTACTGCCAAATGCTGTGCGCAACAGAATGATCTGATCCGAAACCGGATTACCCTTGCACTCAACCAGTTCACGGATCGGCTGGTGATAGCTGTCACCATCCATGCAACGCACGCGGTCCTGAAGATGCAGCGAATGCGCAATCATATCGCGGAAAGCCTGCGGCAGTTCTTTCCAGCCTGCGGTCTTTTCACCGGCAGAATGGGTTTCCAGACTGACCTTTGCCTTCTCTTTTGCCACCATTTCGCGCGGCATATCGCCGGAACGGCTGGCACGCAGCAGCAAAAGCCAGGAGGCAATATGCATCAGACGCGAGGTCAGACGCATGGATTCAGCGGCATAAAGTGTTGCAGCCTTGTGAGACAGAGAACGCGCAGCGTCTTTCCCCTCACCGTCAAGATAAGCGGCGGCTTCTTCCACCAGCGCCATACCTTCACTGTAAAGCGGTTTGAAACTGTCTGAAAACACCATACGCTCCGACAGACGGATCATATTGTCCGGCACTCTGTTTTCGCTGCGATGTGTCTGTTCCATCATCTTGTTCTGCTCACTGGCAACTGCAGTTCACTGAAACGCAGTTGTAATTTTTGACAAGCATTCCGACCACATAAGAGCACCGTATTTTCTCCGGTTTATAACCGGCCAAACAGGCGAATCCCCTATAATCAGGCTGCACTTCACTCGTTTGCATCACAAAGCGTGATCGTAAAAAACCGTTTGGCTATGGCCTATCCAAGCAAAATGCACGCTCATACACGCTCGCGCAATAATATGGTTAAAGAAAGATGAATTGTGATTTTGTGCTTGCCAGAGAAAATAATGCCATCCAGGCGAATAAAGTCAGCCTGTTCAGATAGTTAAGCAGAATCGCCCGTATTTTCAGGTACTAGCAACACCAGTCGGCAGATTTTCGTAGAAGTGCTTTATCCACAAAGCGGCTCTCAGTTGCGGATAAACAAAGCAGGTCCGGAAATAAAAAAAGAGCCGCAAAAGCGGCTCTCAGAAGTTTAACAGGGAGGCGTCATACAGAGGGACCAAGTCCACTCGGTAAGAATCCGGCAAAACCGGATAGCCTTATATTCTTTTGTTAACTTTAATATTTGGTTAATGCGGCTTCTATCACTTTCAGGAAGCAGGAACCGAACGCGGCTTCACAGCTATAGGAGCTGGTTTCCGGCTTTCTGCCGCCCGTGCGGATCTTGCGATTTCCGGCACAGGGCTTTTCGAAACTGCTTTGCCTTTCCAGCCTATGCGCGGCAGCCATTCCAGATAATAGACCAGCGCAAACTGAGCCATAATACCGCCCGCAATCAGCAAGGTGTCAAAGGACAGGCTCACCGGATAGACATGGCGCAGCGCCTGACCAACCATCGCCAGAATAGTACCGGCTACAAAAACCGGCAGCGAATGTTTACCCAGCAAGGCCAGCGGATGGTTCATATCAAGACGGGCTTTTTCCGACAGCGCAGGGATACCGGCAATCACATAGGCAAGCGCCAGCACATGCAACAAACGGGTTGCCGAGAGATAGGTCTTGTCAAAACCGGTCAGCACCGCAGGCAGGCCAAAGGAAATATCCCAGTTCGGATGCGGGACACGCAGCCACAGCAGGGAGAAAACCAGATAACCGATCGCCGCAATCATCAGCGGACGGTTCTGATCAAAGCGGCCGCCCTGCTTCACATAGGTCATCGCACCAATACCGATGGCGAACAGAAACTGCCACGACAACGGATTAAGGAACCACACGCCCTGTGTCGGATAATTCACCGGCGCAATATGATAATAGCCGGACAGAAACCAGATCGAACCGGAAATCGTCAGCATCAACGAAATACTGATCCGCGACAGATAAAGCATGACCGGCGCAAACAGCATCAGTACCAGATAGAGCGACAGAATATTATTATAGCCGAGCTGATGGCCAAGCGTCGCCAGACCGACAAAAGCCTGTGCAGGCTGTTCCATCACAGTCTTGATATTGATCATTTCCAGCATTTCCGGCCGTTTCATATAAATGGCCGTAAAACCGAAAATCGCCAGTGTGATGAGCGTTGTCATCATCTGCGCCATATAAAGCGTCATCGACCGGCGTGCCATTTTCAATGACAGCAGCAGGCGATTGCCTTCAATAAATTTGGAACTATAGGCAAGCGCAACAGCCAGACCGGAAATCAGCACAAAAGCTTCCGCAGAATCGGAAAAACCGAATTCGCGATGCGTGAATTTCTCATAAATTGTGCCCGGAACATGGTTGATGAAGATCGTCAGCAATGCCAGCGCCCTGAAAACATCAAGACGCGTATCGCGCATTTTCACCATCTGTCCTGCATTATGTATTGTCATTGCCAGCCTGCCTTTTGCCTGACTTGCCTGAATGTTTTCATCTCTCAAGAAGCGAAAACATGTCCTGCAGACAGTTTTTGTCTGCATACAACAATACGACTCAAATGGGACACGAAAGCGGCTAAGCCACCGCTTACCCCCATCACATTATTTTCCAGAACTAAACAAAACGACAATGACAATAAGTTGTTAGCATCAAGATCGAAGGGAAATTCGGGGAAAAAGGACAGCGCTCCGATGTTTTTGCACCTGTCTTTAAAAACCGCGTTATCTTTTGGCAAATATGCTCTAAACAGAAGATAATGACCGGTATATTGCATATTTTACACTGTGCAATTCCCGAACTTTGCCATTTTTATGGGCTATTGGCGCCCGCTCAACGAGGCTTTATCTGATGAAATTTCCTGCAAACCGTCCGCGTCTAGTGCTGGTTGTCCCTTCTCCTTCTTCGGAAGAGCATACGGCAGATACGCTGCTTGCCACGCTGGATAAAGCCCTGACTGCAGGCGACATTGCCAGCGTCATTCTCGACAACGGGAAAACCGACGAGGCATCCTTTCAGGCTTTTGCAACATTGGCCGTTGGCAAAATTCAGGCTGCCGGTGCTGCGGCCATCATTCTGAACGATACCCGCACCGCCGGTCGTGTCGGCGCAGACGGCGTGCATATTGAAGGCTCTCTGGCCGATATTGCAGATGCTGTTGAGCGCTATACGCCGAAAATGATCGTCGGCACCGGCAATGTGAAAGAGCGTCACACAGCACTGGAAGTCGGTGAATTGCAGCCGGATTATATGTTCTTCGGCAAAATCGGTGCCGATACCAAACCGGAAGCCCATCCGCGCAATCTTTCACTGGCTGAATGGTGGGCGGCAATGGTCGAGATTCCGGCTATTTTGCAGGCCGGTGCAAAACTGGATGATCTCGCGGCTTGTTTTGCCACACATGCGGAATTTATCGCATTGGGTACCTCTGTGTTTTCTGCAGAAGATCCTGCACAGGTTATTGCCGATGCAAACCGCCAGCTCGATGAGATGAGCGCGGCTGAGACTGAAGAGTAACAGAGTTAGACCATGCTGAAAAAATCCGTTTTGTTCAACAGCACCTGTGCTTTCTGGTTGGTTGCCGCAGCGACGGTTATGCCGGCAACCACTGTCATGGCTGCAGAGGCCGCAAAACCGGCACCTGAGAAAACAGTGCCGGAAGCTGACAAGTCCAAAGCTGACAAGTCCAAAACGGATAAAACAGAGACGGATAAACCGGCAGATTCGACCGGCGCATCTATGGATGTACCGTCAGTTTCAACCGGCTTCACTATTCCGGAACTTGCCGGATCATGGTCGAAAAATCAGACTGAAAAGTCTGACATGCTTCAGCAACCGGCAACGACCGATGCCATGCCCGCTTTTAACGAGAACCGGTTCGGGGACAAAATTGCCGATCCGGCCTTTGGTGCATTTCAGCGCGGTCTTTATCTGACAGCCTTCAATCTTGGCATGGAACGCGCCAAAGCCGGTGATCCGGCTGCGCAAACACTGGTGGCTGAAATCTATGCCCGTGGCCTTGGCGTCAAATCCGATCAGAAACAAGCAGCGCACTGGTATGGCTTAGCCGCTGAAAAAGGCGAACATGAAGCCCAGTTCCGCTACGCCGCCATGCTGCTTCAGGGCATCTACGTCACCAAGGACGCGAAAAAAGCTGAAGAGCTGATGCAAAAAGCGGCCGAAGCAGGCAATGCCATGGCGCAATTCAATTATGCGCAAATGCTGATGATGCGCCGTCCCGGAGCCAAAGGGCTGGATGAAGCCGCACCATGGTTCCAGAAAGCGGCAGATGCCGGACTGGCCGATGGTGAATATGCTGTCAGTCAGCTGCTTGCCAATGGCACCGCAACAATCAAGCGCGATGATGCGCAGGCACGGGAATATTTATTGCGTGCCGCCCGCAAAAATTATGACACGGCACAGCTTGATCTGGGTACATGGCTGGTCGAAGGGCGTGGTGGCGAGCGCAATTATGATGCCGGTTTCCGTTGGATGCTGACAGCAGCGCGCGGCGGCAATATTGCAGCCATGGCGCGTGTGGCACGGCTTTATCGTGACGGTATCGGCACAGACGGTAATTCGGTTGAGGCTGCGGCATGGTATATTCTGGCGCGGCGCTCAAAACTCAATGCCAAAGACCTCGATTCTTTCATGGACGGTCTGACAGATGAAGAAATTCAGCAGGCCATCGCCCGTGCAAACAATCTGCGCTGACCGGTAAAATTGCATTTTTACTAACATAGAGCGCTGTGCGCCCGATCAGGCGCACAGCGCTCTAACACTTTAAATGAGAGCATAATTTTCGCTGAAACTGATTCAAGTTTAAGAAATTATGCTCTAGTGCAGCCCGAAGTCCGGCAAAGCATCGTATCAGACTTGCTAAAATTGCAGATTTATGGTCTTGAAAACCCCGATTGATATGGCTTGAGAGCCCTCTGATACCGCCTGCGGCATTTTTTGCCAAACCGCCACCGGTTTTGCGCGAAGCGACGCAGAATTTCAAAGGGTAAATCAGAGAAAATTTCACACTAATTCCGGATTGAACGAATATGAAGATCAACGGTAACGAAATCCGTCCCGGCAATGTCATTGAGCACAATGGCGGCCTGTGGGCAGCAGTTAAATGCAACGCGGTTAAACCAGGTAAAGGCGGCGCCTATAATCAGGTTGAACTGAAAAACCTTATCGACGGCACCAAGCTGAATGAACGTTTCCGTTCTGCTGAAACTGTTGAACGCATCCGTCTTGAGCAGAAAGACTTCTCTTTCCTCTATGAACAGGGTGAAGCTCTGATTTTCATGGATACCGAAAGCTACGAACAGCTCGAACTGAACAAAGACTTTGTTGGTGAGCGCGCTGCATTCCTGCAGGACGGCATGATGGTCACCGTTGAAATGCACGAAGAACGCCCGATCGGCATTCGTCTGCCGGATCAGGTTACACTGGCAATCACCGAAGCTGATCCGGTTGTTAAAGGCCAGACAGCGGCTTCTTCCTACAAGCCTGCAATTCTGGAAAACGGCATCCGTATTCTCGTGCCGCCTTTCATTGAATCCGGCGAACGCGTTATCGTTGACACCAACGAACTGACCTACGTATCCCGCGCCTGATCCGGCTCAAAATACCACCTGTACTCTTCAGGATTTAAATATTGTTTCATCCGCAAGGCATGCTTTGCGGATGAAAAAGCTGTTAAGCACATTGACATTTGTGAATAGATCCAGAAAACGAAAGCACTTTTCGGAGAATGTGCGCGTGCTCATATTATTGGGCTGCGTCGATCTGATCCGGCCGTGCCGGACTATGCTCTAAACAGTCTCTCGCTTTTAGCTCAGATATTATTTATGCATGATCTTTATGCATATAAAAGATTATCCGGCGAACAGACGCTGCTCACATTTAACGTCTGTGCCAGCCGGTTTCCACACATGAAAACTGCCCCTCGTCTTTGGTGAGGCTTAGCGGTTTTCTCTTTGACACGAACGCATAAATTGTACCGGCCGGCGATGCAGACTTCAGCCAGCACCGGACTTATGCACTGACAGGACGAAAAATATGGCGCGCTCAGCAATTCTCAACGTTATGGTTCAGGCCGCAATCAAGGCCGGACGCTCACTGGCGCGTGATTTTGGTGAAGTACAGAATCTGCAGGTCTCGCTCAAAGGCCCGGGCGATTATGTAAGTCAGGCCGATAAAAAAGCCGAAGATATTATTTTCAGCGAACTGCGCCGTGCGCGTCCTGATTATAGCTTTCTGATGGAAGAACGCGGCGCGGTTGAAGGTGCTGACAGCCAGCACCGCTGGATCGTTGATCCTCTCGACGGCACCACCAACTTCCTGCACGGTATTCCGACCTTTGCCGTTTCCATCGCTCTTGAGCGTCAGGGACAGGTTGTTGCCGGTGTGATCTACAATCCTGCAACGGACGAACTTTATACCTCTGAGCGTGGTGGCGGTGCATTCCTCAACGACCGCCGCCTGCGCGTTGCAGCCCGCTCCAAGCTTTCCGATGCTGTGATTACCCATGGTATGCCGCATCTGGGTCGCGGCAAGCATGGTCACTACCTCATCGAACTGCGCAATGTTATGGGTGAAGCCGCCGGTATGCGTGCGTTTGGCGCCGCTTCTCTAGAACTCGCTTATGTCGCTGCCGGTCGCGTTGACGGCTACTGGGATGAGCCGCTGTCCCCTTGGGATATGGCAGCCGGTATTCTGATGGTACGTGAAGCCGGTGGCTTTATCTCCGACAAAAACGGCCAGCAGGACATGTATGAGCAGAAAAACATCGTAGCCGGTAATGAGCTCATTCACGGCCAGCTGCTGCGGACAATCAAAAAGCCGGTCTGATAAAACGATCAGGCTGAAATCACCAATCCCCCGTTCATCTCTGATGCGCGGGGGATTTTTTTATATCCTGTTCCCGTTTTCACCGCTCTAGAGCGTGTCGCGTTTAATTGTATCCGCTGCGCTCGCTCTATCGCTTTATTTTTACGCATGTCGTTATCGGAAAACCGGTGTCCACTTTTCCGCGACATGCTATAGCTTGCCACAGTCGGAAATATGACAGGAATAAAAGTTTCAGTTTTGAAAATTTTGCAGTAGCGTCCTGTATCACAAAGCGGTTTCAGACAATGCAGAACAGCATCTGAAGCAAAACACATCAGGCTCAGGCGAGAGAATATTATGGCGCAGCGGGATATCAGCATGGGAACAGATTACGACCCGAACCGGCTTTCCAGCCCGCGGCAGGTCATGATGATTATGATTATATTCCTCGCTCTTGTCGCTTTTCTGGCTCTGGTTCTGGTACGGCAGATCCAGACCTTCTTCGTCACCAATCCCGGCCTCAACGGCCTGATTCTCGGTGTATTGCTGGTCGGTATCATATTGGCTTTCATTCAGGTTCTGCGCCTTGTGCCGGAAATCCGCTGGGTCAATTCCTTCCGCAACGGTGATGACGGCGCGACGGATCCGGTGCTGCTGGCACCAATGCGGGCGATGATCGGCCGCCGCCAGTCTATGGCACTATCCGCCACATCCATGCGCTCTATTCTTGATTCCATTGCCACCCGTCTGGATGAAAGCCGCGATATTTCCCGTTATCTGATCGGGTTGCTGGTATTTCTCGGCCTGCTCGGTACATTTTGGGGGTTGCTGGAAACTATCGGCTCCATCGGTCAGACCATTCAGTCCCTTGATCCGAAATCCAATGACACCGGCACGGTGCTGGATTCGCTCAAGAGCGGATTGCAGGCACCGCTCAGCGGCATGGGTACGGCTTTCTCGTCCTCCCTGTTCGGTCTGTCCGGTTCGCTGATTCTCGGCTTTCTCGATCTGCAATCCGGTCGCGCCCAGAACCGTTTCTATACGGAACTGGAAAACTGGCTGTCCTCGGTCACCGATCTGAATTCCGACCTGCGCGTTGATGCGGAAAACGGCAATACAACACTGGAAGAAATCCGGCTGTTCTCCGACCGTCTGCAAACGATGCAGGACGGCAACGGCACCAGCCAGCGCACAACCGCTGCTCTGGCCAATCTGGCAGACGGTGTGCAGGCATTGGTGAAAACCATGCGCCATGACCAGCAAAGCATGAGTGACTGGGTTGAACGGCAGGCCGAAGAGCAGAAAGCTCTGCGTCAGGCTGTTGAGAAACTGAACACCATCCTCTCCGCTACCAAGCGCGAACAATAAGGCGGAACCGATGGCCTTATCCCGTAACCGTCGCAGTGAGCGCCATGTTGATTATTGGCCGGGCTTTGTGGACGCGCTGTCCACATTGCTGCTGGCGATCATGTTCCTGCTGTCCGTCTTTGTGCTGATGCAGTTTCTGCTCTCACAAGAGGTCAATAACAAGGATTCTGTACTGAACCGGCTCAACAGTCAGATCAGCGAACTGACCGAGCTTTTGTCGCTGGAACGCGGCAAGGGGCAGGATCTGGAAGATACACTGGCCGGCCTTCAGGCTTCGCTCACCGCTGCGGAAAATGAAAAATCCCGCCTGCAAAGCCTGCTCGCTTCCGGTGGCTCCGGTGCAGCTGCAGAGCAGCGTGCCGGTGAATTATCTGCAACGCTGGATGCTGAAAAACAGGTCAGCGCACGAGCCTTGTCGCAAGTCGAATTGCTCAATCAGCAGATTGCAGCCCTGCGCCGTCAGATCGGTGCGCTGGAAGACGCACTCAATGCATCCGAAGCCCGCGATCGTGAATCCAATACCAAGATCGCTGATCTCGGGAAAAGGCTGAATGTGGCACTTGCCCAGCGGGTACAGGAACTGAACCGCTACCGTTCCGACTTCTTCGGACGCTTACGCGAGATTCTCTCCGATCGTGAAAATATCCGCATTGTCGGCGACCGCTTCGTCTTCCAGTCAGAAGTGCTGTTTCCGACCGGCTCAGCAGATATCAATCCGCAAGGCCTGATCGAAATGAAAAAGCTGGCCGATGCGGTGGTAGAGCTGAATAAGGAAATACCGGACGATATCAACTGGGTGCTGCGTGTGGACGGCCATACGGATAATGTGCCGCTATCCGGCACGGGCCGTTATCGCGACAACTGGGAACTCTCCTCAGCGCGTGCAACGGCGGTGGTTAAATTCCTGATTGCCAATGGCGTACCGGCGAACCGGCTGGTAGCCGCAGGTTTTGGTGAGTACCAACCTTTGGAAGCTGACGACAGCTCCGATGCCCGCAGCCGCAACCGGCGTATCGAGTTGAAACTCACTGAGAGATAACCAAAAGCCCCGTTTAAAACGGGGCTTTTTATTTCAATGCACCTGCTGAAACTGCAGGCTTTTTTAGTTTACCGCCTGCTGAAATTGCAGGCTGGCAAGGCGGGCATAAATCCCGCCGGACTGGCTCAGGCTTGTATGAGTGCCCTGCTCAACAATGCGCCCCTGATCCATAACCAGAATATGATCCGCTTTCAGCACGGTCGCCAAACGATGCGCAATCACCAGTGTCGTGCGTCCCTGCATCAGATGTTCCAGCGCTTTCTGCACCAGCATTTCACTCTGCGCATCCAGTGCCGAAGTCGCTTCATCAAGCAACAGCACCGGCGCATCCCGCAGCAAAGCGCGGGCAATAGCAATGCGCTGACGCTGACCACCGGAGAGCATTACGCCACGCTCACCAACCGGTGCATCATAGCCACCTTCAAGCGCCATGATAAATTCATGCGCCTGCGCAGCCTTTGCTGCAGCTTCAATTTCCGCATTACTGGCATCCGGTCGTCCGAAAGCGATATTTTCACGAATACTGGCAGCAAAAATCGTCACATCCTGCGGCACCAACGCAATATTACCGCGCAGATCATCCAGCGACAATTGCCGCAGATCCTTACCATCCAGCAGGATTTTGCCCTGTAGCGGATCATAATAACGCAGCAGCAAGGCGATCAGTGTCGATTTACCGGCACCGGAGGCACCGACAATCGCAACTGTCTTGCCCGGTTCAATCACAAAGCTCACATCATGAAGGGCTTGGTGCTCTGGTCGTGTTGGATAAGCAAATTCCACATGAGAAAATTCAACGCGGCCTTCAGCACGGATAAGTCTGACCGGTTGCGCCGGTGAAGCGACAGCTGATTCTTCATTCAGCAATTCCACCAGCCGCTCCGCCGCACCGGCAGCCTGTGCCAGTTCCGCCCAAACCTCCGACAAAGCACCGAGCGAACCTGCCGCCACCACTGCATAGATCAGAAACTGCCCCAATGTGCCCGCAGACATCCGGCCGCTCATCACATCATGCGAGCCGAACCAAAGCACCGCCACAACGCTGGCGAAAATGATAAAGATTGCAAAAGCCGTCAGGATCGAGCGGGAGAGAATCGATTGCTGTGCCGCATCATAAGCGCCATCAACCGCGCCGGTATAATGTGCAATTGCCGGTGCTTCATGGGTAAAAGCCTGTACGGTGCGCACTGCGGCAATTTTTTCTCCCGCATAGGCAGTCGCCAGCGCCAGCTCATCCTGCGCGCGGCGTGACCGGCGGCGGACAGAGCGGCCAAAGGCCACCAGCGGCAATACGATGAGCGGAATAGCAGCCAGCACAAGCGCCGATAATTTAGGACTGGTGACTACCATCATCACCACCGCACCGATCACCAGAATCAGATTGCGCAAGGCGATAGAAGCCGTAGCACCGACAGCGGATTTCACCTGTGTTGTATCGGCTGTCAGGCGGGAAACGATCTCTCCGGACTGCACTTCATCAAAAAAAGCAGGCGAAAGGCGGGTAACATGGGCAAAAACATCACGCCGCAGGTCAGCAACAATGCGCTCCCCCAGCGTGATCACGAAATAATAGCGCGCAGCAGAGGCCACAGCCAGCACCGCAGCCAGAACCATTAAGGCAGCAAAAGACGTATCAACCAGACTGCTCGAAGCCGATATCAACCCGTTATCCAGCAGGCTGCGCACAGCCACCGGCAGAACCAAGGTTGCCATTGCGGCAGTGACCAATGCAACCAGCGCACCGGCAACAGAGCGGGGATATTGACGGACGTAAGGAAAGATTCGCGCCAGCGGCTTTAAGGACCGGCGTGGCTTTTTACCGCTCTCGGCCTCAGAAACCGCTTTGTTTTGTAAATTCGTCGCTGTCATTCTGCTTGCTTGCTATATTGCGCCCTTGTTATTAGCTGCTGCCTGATGTATAGGCTCCCCAACCCTTTTGGAAGCCGTAGCCGTATTGTCTGCAGCTTCAATGAGACAAGTGGGCGTATCTGCCGCAGTTCCGGTGATGGCCGGGGCGTGGCTAAATGCCATAAACCTTTCAGGAAGCTGACTATGAAAGCAGACATTCATCCGGATTACCACACCATCAAAGTTGTTATGACTGATGGTACCGAATATTCAACACGCTCCACCTGGGGTAAAGAAGGCGATACGATGAACCTCGATATCGATCCTTTGAGCCATCCGGCATGGACCGGCGGCAACCAGCAGCTGATGGATCGCGGTGGCCGCGTTACCAAGTTCAAGAACCGCTTCGGCAATCTGGGTATCTAATTCCCAGCTTCTTGATGAGAATAAAAAAGCTCCGCAATGCGGAGCTTTTTTATGACCTGTCTCTTTGTTTTGTGCATTTACCTCACGCAAAACCGGTTCCCACTTTTGCTGGAAATGCAGCAGGTTTTAATAGGGCCGCACCGGTTCCAGCGGAATATCAACGCCAATCGCGCTGAGCATCTTCCGGAATGTCGCCAGATCGTAGCGTTCATCTTCCGTCACCAAGGCGCGGATCTTCCCCTGCCCCTTAGTGCCCTGACCGATCCTTGAAACCATATCTTTGGCAGGATCGAGAAAATGGCACTGCGGACGGGCATTTTCAAAAAACCGGCGCAACCATGGCAGATGTGTACTGGAAAGAGTCAGCACATCAATCTCCGGATATTTAGCAAAAACTTGCGCCAGAAATGCATCAACCGCTGTCTGTGTTTTCTCCGGTGCAAACAGAAACGCACCTGATTCTACCAGCTCCACCATCGGCGAGGCATTAATCAGCGCCACACGGTCACTATAGGCGCTGTGTTCAGCCACGAATTCACCGATCATCGGACTTTCCACCAGCGACTGAACACCCATAATCCCGACATGTCCGCTATGGGATAACCCCCATGCCTCCCGCAGAGGCGGATAGACGCCGAAAAGCGGCAGATGAATATCCTGACTAAGTTCCTCCAGCACCATAATCGACGGCGCATTGGAAGCGATCACAATCGCACAAGGATTGAAGCTTGAGAGATAATCAATCGTGCGGCGCATCACCTGAATCAGTTCAGCGCGGCTTTTGCCGCCATAAGGAAAACTGGCACGGTCAGCAAAATAAATAATATCCTGATGCGGCAAGCGGTTGCGGATTTCCGCAACGACAGCATAGCTGCCGATACCTGCATCAAAAACAGCAATCGGTCTGTGCATAGATCATTCTCCCGTTTCCGTATTGCGGAACGGTGTCCGCCTCGAGAGCGATTTACGCCCGGATTAAATCACAGCAATCGCTCTCGATTCTTAGAGTCGTCGCATTTCATTGCCATCAAACTATTCAACCTGACGCTGAAATGCTCCGGCCCGTCTCAGATATGCTCTATCAATTTAGTGTCCCGATTTTACCTGCCAAGGTCAACAGGACGATTATATGGCACAAAAAGCAAAACCTCCGGCAACGTCAGCTGCCGGAGGTTTTAATATTGAGCAAGGATGCTAAATTATACGCTCAGCTTGGCCAGCACTTCTTCGCTGACTTCAAAATTGGCGTAAACATTCTGCACATCATCATCATCTTCCAGTGTCGAAATCAGACGCAGAACGGACTGTGCCTTTTCTTCATCAACCGGAGCCGAAGTCTGCGGCTTCCAGACTGCCTTGATGGATTCAGCTTCGCCAAGTGCTGCTTCCAGCGCTTTGGAAACTTCGCCGAGATCTTCAAAAGCACAGATAATGACATGGCCTTCTTCATCAGACTGCACGTCTTCAGCACCGGCCTCAATCCCTGCTTCCATAACGGTGTCAGCATCGCCGGCAGTAGGCTTATAGACGATCTCGCCAACGCGGGAGAACATGAAGCCCACGGAGCCGGTTTCACCCAGCGCACCACCGGATTTGGTGAAAGCAGCACGCACATTGGATGCGGTACGGTTGCGGTTGTCTGTCAGCGCCTCAACGATAACAGCCACACCGCCCGGGCCGTAGCCTTCGTAGCGTACTTCATCATAGTTCTCGGAATCGGCACCGGCAGCTTTTTTGATCGCGCGCTCGATATTGTCCTTTGGCATGGACTGCGCTTTAGCGTTCTGAATTGCCAGACGCAGACGCGCATTCATCGACGGATCAGGCAGACCCTGCTTGGCTGCAACGGTAATTTCGCGTGCAAGCTTGGAGAACATTTTCGACCGCATGGCATCCTGTCTGCCTTTGCGGTGCATAATATTTTTAAACTGTGAATGGCCGGCCATAGCACCCCTGTTCAGGTTCTAAAATTTGGGCACGGGATTGAATATGCGGCGCAGCAAGAGCGAGGCATCCGCATTCATCCCTGCGGAATGTGCGCTTTATAAGGAAAATGGTGTGCCACGTCCAGCCACACCACACCGCACTTCTTTGCAGGCTGCGATAATATCGTCTTTTCATTGCAGATGATAGTTTTTTACACCGGTTCCGAGCTCTGCAACTGGACACGCTCTGATATGCGCCTTATCAATAACGTGAATATATTATGCCGCATCTCTGGCATTATACTCATTCTCAAACCTTTATTTGCCCGTACCTTTATTTGAATCCCAGAATGCTCTATCCACGGGCAAGCTCTGAAACTGCCCGTTAAACCGGATATAGATTGACGTGACCGAACAGCCAGCCGCACCGCGACAGAAAAACGACACGATAGCCGCACAGATCAGCAAGATTCTGTCGCAGCGTATCATCGCCGGTGAACTGGAACCGGGGGCAAAACTGCGTCAGGATCATATTGCCGATGAATTCGGCACCAGCCATGTGCCGGTGCGCGAAGCTTTTCGTCGTCTTGAAGCACAGGGGCTTGCAGTGTCCGAGCCGCGCCGTGGTGTGCGTGTTGCCTCTTTCTCGCTTGCAGAAATCCGCGAAGTTGCGGAAATGCGCGCCGCACTGGAAGTGCTGGCCTTGCGCCATGCTGCACCGCATCTGACCCGCGCCATTCTGGATGAGGCGGAAGAAGCCACCCATGCCGGTGATAATTCCAGTGATGTGCGTTCATGGGAAGCGGCCAACCGCAAGTTTCACCGTCTGCTGATTACACCTTGCGCCATGCCGCGTCTGCTGGCAACGATTGATGATCTGCATGATGCCAGCGCACGCTTTCTGTTCGTCTCATGGCGCGCAGAATGGGAAGCCCGTACCGATCACGACCATCTGGCTATTCTTGCAGCCCTGCGGGACGGCGATGTGGAGCAGGCTGCCAATATTCTCACCCGCCATGTGCAGTGGATTGGCCGCAAGCCGGTAACCAGCCCGTCAGGCAAAGTGCGCGATGCCTTTGCGATTGTCGGTTAAAATAAAACCAATTCCGCATAAATTATCTATAAAATATATCAATTCATAACTCTCAGAGCAGATGCGGGCAGTTTTAAAACCTGCCCTTGCCCGAATAGCTGTAATCCGCTCTGTTTACGACCCGTCTATAAACAATTTTACGACAATTCTGTCTGGCCAAGTCGTGCAAATTGACCTAATGATTTTTACGATAGATGCACATTGCAAACTATCTATAATTTCACCAGAGTGTGTCGCATATCATTTTACCCGCTGCACCCGCTCTCAGTTTTTGTTTATTGCATGATCGTGCCCGTCAAATAAGATCATTTGAATACACATCATGCTATAAGGAGCTTTTCATGTCTCTCGCACATGCAGTTCGCAAACCGGCTTTCAGCCCGCTCAATCTCGACAATCGCAGCGCGGCCATGAAATTATTTGCCGTCATTTCCGGCACCATGATTCTCGCACTGACCTCCCAGATCACAGTGCCTATGCTGCCGGTTCCAATCACCCTGCAGACACTGGTTGTTCCGCTGATCGGCGCACTTTATGGCTGGCGTCTTGGCGCACTCACTGTGCTTGCATGGCTCGGTGAAGCAGCAATGGGCATGCCTGTTCTTGCCGGTGGCAACGGCACTCTGGCCGCTTTTGCAGGCCCGACAGCCGGTTACCTGTTTGCATTCCCTGTTATCGCAGCCCTCACCGGCTATCTGGCTGAACGCGGCTGGAACGGCAGCAGCCTGCCAAAAGCTTTCGCCGCTTTCCTGACCGCCAATATTCTGGCTCTGGTTCTCGGCGCAGCATGGCTGAGCCTGTCAGTCGGTGTTGAAAAAGCTGTACTGGTTGGTGTTACACCATTCCTGATCGGCGCACTGATCAAATCCGCTCTCGGCGCTTCGATCCTGAAAGCTTCTTTCCGTAAAGACGCTTAATCGCTTTTGAGCTTCGGCAAAAATAAAAGCCCCGTTGCAGATCATTGCAACGGGGCTTTTTCATATGCGGATTTTATACTGATTTACTCAGCAGGCTTATTACGGCGACGTGCCAGCATATTGAGGATTTCGACCAGCGCCGAGAAGCCCATCGCAGCATAGATATAGCCTTTCGGCACATGATAACCGAAGCCATCGGCAATCAGGGTCATACCGATCATCAGCAGGAAGCCCAGCGCCAGCATAACGATTGTCGGGTTCTTACCGATAAAGTGCGACAGCGGGTCAGCAGCAAGCAGCATCACTGTTACAGCACCGACAACAGCAATCACCATGATCACGATCTCATCGGTCATACCAACCGCTGTGATGATACTGTCGACAGAGAAGACCAGATCAAGCAACAGGATCTGTGTAATTGCAGCCCCCATGCTCAATGTCACAACTTTACCTGCACCGGCTTTGGCACCGTCATGAGGATCAACCGTGTGATGAATTTCCTTGGTCGCTTTCCAGACAAGGAACAGACCACCGGCAATCAGAATAATATCGCGCCATGAGAACTGATTACCGAACAGCTCAATCACCGGATCCTTCATCTGTACGATGATGGAAATTGTGAACAACAGTCCGAGACGCAGGATCAGCGCAGCACCAATACCGATTTTTCGGGCTTTTGCCTGCTGATGCAGCGGCAGCTTATTGGTGAGGATCGAGATAAAGATCAGATTATCAATGCCGAGAACAATTTCCATGACCAGCAATGTGACCAAGGCAGCCCATCCCGCAGGGCTGTTCAAAAAACCAAAATACTCAGCGAAAAATTCCATTCAGGCGCCCTTTGCGTCGAAGAATTATTGATAGATCTGTAATGTAAGCATATCCGGCAAATACCATGCGGCTTTGCATCAGATAGTGCGCAAAGCCAAAGAGACAGGTGAGCTGCGTCATTTTACTTATGACAAAACAGTTCAAAACTCAGTCCATGTTCCGGTTATAAACCGCCTATACAGGCAATAAAGACTTGAACACGCACAGATATTTTACAATCTCATGAAATCACGAGACAGGCACATGGGAAAAGAATGCCTGTTTTTCAATAAAACAGAAGCCCAACATTTTATTTCTGTCTGAAATATTTCGCATGTTCGGCCAAACAAAAAACCCGCATATCCGTAAAATATGCGGGTTTTATAATTTTATTCAGCAAAACGATACTTTAGCGCCAGAAAGACGGAATAGTTTCTTCAAGCCGCGGTCCGATGCGTAATGGCGCCGCCTTTTCTGCCAGACCAGTACGGTCAGAAATTTCAACCCCGATACCGCTGATGGTTGCAGGGCCGCTGGCAGCCTCAAAGCGCCCCTTCGGCACTTTGGAGAGAAAACGGTTGAGCGGCTCTTCTTTGTCCATACCCAGCGATGAATCATAATCACCGCACATACCGGCATCAGACATATAGGCCGTACCATTGGTCAGAATCTGGCAGTCAGCAGTCGGGACATGGGTATGTGTTCCCACAACCAGACTGGCGCGGCCATCGACAAAATGGCCGAAACATTGCTTTTCACTGGTGGCTTCCGCGTGGAAATCAAAGATCACCGCATCTGCCTGTTCACCAAGCGGGCAGGCTCCGAGAATTTCCTCACCGGCCTTAAACGGATCATCCAGATCAGGATGCATGAAAACACGCCCCATAATATTGGCGACCAGTACACGTGCACCGTTCTTAGCAATATAGAGACCGGAACCTCTACCGGCAGTGCCTTTCGGAAAATTCGCAGGGCGCAAAAAGCGATCTTCGCGGCGGGAGAAATCCAGAGCCTCGCGCTGATCCCAGACATGATTGCCGGTGGTCATGACATCGGCACCCGCACGGATGGTCTCATGGAAGATTTCTTCCGTCACTCCGAAACCACCGGCAGCATTTTCACCGTTTACAACGACAAAATCCAGTTTCAGATCAGAAATCAGACCCGGTAATTTTTCAAAAACTGCTGTGCGACCAGAGCGGCCAACCATATCACCCAAGAAAAGAAAACGCATAGATCCTTCAAACCTGCTTTTGGATTTTCCGCAAATATCACGCAAATATCACACTGGCGATGCCGCAATAAGTCCGGTTTCAGTCAGAATATAATTCAATGCCACATCATGTGGCTCATGGGCTATGTGATCTACCCGTTGGGCATCAAACGCAACACCTATCAGCAGCGGATGCTTATTTTTATGGTGTAAAGCTGCAATTGCACGGTCATAATAGCCCGCACCATAGCCGATCCGATTGCCTGCACGGTCAAATGCCGCCAGCGGAATCAGCATAATATCGGGATCAACAACCGGCGCATCGGCCGGTGGCCCCATTGTACCAAAGCCCGTCTCAACCAGCGTATCGCCAAATGATAAGGTGCGGAATTCAATAGTCTGCTTATCCAAAATCGCCGGCACACAAAGTGTCATGCCGCGCGCTTCAAGCACCCGCATCAGCGGCCGCGGGTCAATTTCCGAGCGGATCGGCCAGAAACCGGAGACACAGGCCTTCTCAGGCAGAGTTATGCCATTCAGAAAGTTCTGAACAATGGTCTCAGAAGCAGTGTTACGGAAAATTTCAGGGAGAGCATTGCGTGCCTGCAGAACAGATTTCCGCAAATCGGCCTTCTGCATTTTCAGATCACCATCCGCCATGCTCATTTTCCTTCATTTCACACACCTAGAGCGCCGTGTGCCATACTTGGCACACAAAACTCGCTCTAACACTTTAAAATTAGAGCATAATTTCACCTTAAACTGATCCAAGTTTAAGGAATTATGCTCTAAACGCCTCTTCCCGATTAAAACAGAAAGACGCGAAAAAAGGCAAATATGAAAAAGGAAAGAGCGGCGAACCACAGCGACCGATGAAGCGATTGATCCCGGGAACCTACAACGTAGGTGGGCACCATATGAAGAAGCCCTCGAGCCTCCTCAGGGACAGTTCCCTTAGAGATCAATAAGGCCCCGGGGATGTTAAACCTTCTGTCGTGAAGAGCAGTACGCCTGTATTTATTATAGGGATTCTAATGCCCCTGCACCAGAGGGCATTCTCACGGATACAGATTTTTTTATTCAACTCATCACAATAAATCAGAACTGCCCGATCAATTGCCGCGTGGTGCAATTTTTTTAGCCAGACCTTCAATCTGATGGGCAGCACGTGCCACTGCCTGTGTCAAAGCGCTGTCGCTTTTATCGGCACGGGACAAAGCATCATCACGGGAGCGACGCAGCGTTTCCGCTTCATTTTCCAGCCCCTGCAAGCGTTTTTGCAATTCGGCCAGCTCGTCCATCACCATGATACCGGCCATAACGGTCAGGCGCAGATCGCCGATTTCACCGAAAGAGCCTTTGAGATGCATAACATATTGGTCAAAACGGTCAGCCAGACCGGAGAGATGCTCTTCCTGACCCTCGTCACAGGCCATACGATAGGCTTTGCCATCGATTGTCACTGTTACTGTAGCCATGGGACCTCCGTTCTGCCGTTTTTTATTATTTTGCCGTGCAAGCTATAGAACATAAATAGCTGCTAAATTTTGTCCGGCAAGAGCCTCAACGATCGAGAACCGTGCGGATTGTTTCCATAGCCGTTACCAGCCGCCGCGAGACTTCACGATTGGCTGTCTCCAGCCGCTCGGCACGAGCCTCAGACAAATCAAGTTCCTGTGCCAGTTTGGAGCGGTCAGCATTCATACGCTGTACTTCTTCTTCCGCTTCCACAAAGTCCCCCTCTTTTTCAAGCCGTAATTCAACAGCCTGCTCAAGAGTTGTCATTGCTTTTTCCAGTTGTTCAATCGCCTGTCTGAGCGTAATTTCTGAAGCCATATTCTTTCCCTTTGCCGATAACGGCTTTTCAAAATAAGGCCGAATCGTCATGCCGGAAGCGGCAGATTTGCCATCACTTTAATAAGCACAATGCTGTGGAGCAACAAATGTCACACAAAGGCGTTAACTCATACACCATATTTACAACGGGGTTTGACAAGCGCTGTTGTAACTTCAACCGTTTTAAGCGCGCACACTGTGTCGCATGCAGGCCTGAAATCCCCTGTTATACGTGCAGAATGCCAGCGCTTTGTTGACTCTCTTCATGCAAATGTTATGTGTCGCCAACCCTTGCAGCAGAGCTCTTTTTATCTTTTTACTGCAAGTTATGTCCTAATGCTCACAAATCTGCCGATGTCTGAGGCTAACAGCTCTTTACACATTCTGCAGGCACCACAGGAAAGACAGCCGAAACCATGAGTAATTCCGATAAACAGAACCAGATGGCCAACGCAATCCGCTTCCTGTCTGTGGACGCAGTAGAAAAAGCCAATTCGGGCCATCCGGGCCTGCCGATGGGCGCAGCTGATATTGCGACCACGCTTTACACCCGTTTCATGTCCCATGATCCGCAGAACACCACATGGCCTGACCGTGACCGTTTTGTCCTGTCCGCAGGCCATGGCTCAATGCTGCTATACTCCCTGATGTATCTGACCGGCTATGAAGACATCACGCTCGACGAAATCAAAAATTTCCGTCAGCTCGGTCACCGCACTGCAGGCCATCCGGAATTCGGCCATGCTGCCGGTATTGAAACCACAACCGGCCCGCTCGGTCAGGGTATTGCCAACGGCGTTGGCATGGCACTGGCAGAACGTATTCTGAACGCAGAATTCGGTGATGCACTTGTCAACCACCACACTTATGTTCTGGTTGGTGACGGCTGTCTGATGGAAGGTATCAGTCAGGAAGCGATTTCGCTGGCCGGTCACCTCAAGCTGAACCGTCTGATCGTTCTCTGGGATGACAACAATATCTCCATCGACGGTCCGATCTCCCTGTCCGACTCCACCAATCAGTGCGCCCGCTTTGAAGCTTCCGGCTGGAACACGCTGAAAGTTGACGGTCACGATCAGGATGCAATTGCCAAGGCTATTGAATTCGCCAAAGCATCTGACAAACCAACCATGATCGCCTGCAAAACCACCATCGGTTTTGGTTCGCCGCACAAGGCTGGCACCAGCAAGGTTCACGGTTCGCCGCTCGGCGCTGAAGAAATTGCAGCCACCCGCAAGGCACTCGGCTGGGAATATGAGCCATTTGTTGTCCCGCAGGATGTGCTTGATGCATGGCGTCTGGCCGGTCTGAACTCCGCGAAGAAGCGTATCGAATGGGAAAAGCGCTTTGCTGCCGCTGACGCATCGGTTCGTGCAGAATTTGAACGCCGTATGCGCGGCGATCTGCCAAGCGCCTTCGATCAGGCGATCATCGACTATAAGAAAAAGCTCTCGGAAGATAAGCCGAAGGTTGCCACCCGTAAATCTTCGGAAATGGCTCTGGAAGTTATCAACGGCGTTGTACCGGAAACCATCGGCGGCTCCGCTGACCTTACCGGCTCCAACAACACGCTGACCTCGCAGACCAAGCCGATTACACCGGATAATTACCATGGCCGTTTCGTCCATTACGGTATCCGTGAGCTCGGCATGTCCGCTGCAATGAACGGTATGGCGCTGCATGGCGGTGTTATCCCTTATTCCGGCACCTTCCTCTGCTTCTCCGACTATGCGCGTCCGGCCATGCGTCTGTCCTCACTGATGGGCATCCGCGTTGCTTATGTCATGACCCACGATTCCATCGGTCTTGGTGAAGACGGCCCGACACACCAGCCGGTTGAACATCTGGCTGCATTGCGCGCTATTCCGAACCATTTCGTATTCCGTCCGGCTGATGCGGTTGAAACTGCTGAATGCTGGCAGATTGCGCTGAACTCAACCAAAACACCGTCGACACTGGCTTTGACCCGTCAGAACCTGCCGACTGTGCGCACCCAGCACGATGATGACAATCTCTGCGCCTATGGTGCCTATGAACTGGCAACCGCTTCGGATGATGCAAAAGTCACCATCTTCGCCACCGGTTCCGAAGTTGAAATCGCGCTCAATGCCCGCACACAGCTGGAAGCCAAAGGTATTCCGACCCGCGTAGTCTCCGTTCCTTGCTTTGAGCTGTTTGAAAACCAGACAGCAGCCTATCAGAAAGCACTGATCGGCAATGCGCCGGTACGTATTGCGGTTGAAGCAGCAATTTCCATGGGCTGGGAACGCTTCATCGGCGAAAACGGCACATTCATCGGTATGAAGGGCTTCGGCGCTTCCGGCCCGATCAATGATCTCTACAAGCATTTCGGCATCACTGCAGAAGCTGTGGTTGCCGCAGCAGAAGCCAAGCTGGGTTAATTTATCAGGAGTAATCAGGTGACCTGATTACTCCTTTTTCTCTCTCAGCCTGCAAAAGCAGACTGAAAAACATCGAACAGTTTCGGGAGTCATAATATGGCAGTTCGCGTCGCTATTAACGGTTTTGGTCGTATCGGCCGTAACGTCCTGCGCGCCATCATCGAATCGGGTCGTACCGATATCGAAGTTGTAGCAATCAACGATCTGGGTCCGGTTGAAACCAATGCGCATCTGCTGCGCTATGACAGCGTTCACGGCCGTTTTCCGGCAGAAGTGACTGTCAAAGGCGACACCATTAATGTTGGCCGCGGCGCGATGAAAGTTCACGCTGTGCGCAATCCTGCTGAACTGCCATGGGCGGCTGAAGGCGTGGACATTGCTCTGGAATGCACCGGTATTTTCGCAACCCGCGATAAAGCCGCTGCTCATCTGGAAGCCGGTGCCAAGCGCGTTATCGTTTCCGCACCTGCGGACAATGCTGACCTGACAGTTGTTTACGGTGTCAACCATGACAAGCTGAGCAAAGATCATCTGGTCATTTCCAACGCTTCCTGCACCACCAACTGCCTTGCACCGGTGGCTCAGGTTCTCAATGACGCAATCGGCATTGAAAAAGGCTTCATGACCACGATCCACTCCTATACCGGTGACCAGCCGACGCTGGATACCATGCATAAGGATCTGTATCGTGCCCGCGCTGCTGCCCTGTCGATGATCCCGACTTCAACCGGTGCGGCTAAAGCTGTTGGTCTGGTTCTGCCGGAACTCAAAGGCAAGCTCGACGGCGTTGCAATCCGCGTACCAACCCCGAATGTTTCCGTTGTTGACCTGACATTTGAAGCAAAGCGCTCCACAACTGTTGAAGAAATCAACAATGCAATCCGTGAAGCTGCTAATGGCCGCCTCAAAGGCATTCTCGGCTTTACTGATGAGCCGCTGGTTTCCATCGACTTCAACCACAACCCGCATTCATCCGTATTCCATATGGATCAGACCAAAGTGATGGACGGCACCATGGTGCGTATCCTGACCTGGTACGACAATGAATGGGGCTTCTCAAACCGCATGAGCGATACTGCGGTTGCGCTTGGCAAGCTGATCTAAGCATCTGCTCGGACCAAATATGCCGAAGCCGCGTGACCTCACTGGACGCGCGGCTTTTTTATTCCGCAAAAACCGGAGACCTCTTATGAATTTCCGCACTCTTAAAGACGCAGATGTTGCTTCAAAACGCGTGCTTGTCCGCGTTGACCTGAACGTACCTATGCAGGACGGCAAAGTCTCGGATACCACCCGTATTGACCGTATCATTCCGACCATCAATGCTTTGCGTGAACATGGCGCCAAAGTCATTCTGCTTGCGCATTTCGGTCGCCCGAAAGGCGAAGTGAAGGCTGAATTCTCGCTGGAACAGATCGTGCCTGCTTTGGCACATGCCGTTAAGCATCATGTTGCTTTCGCCAAAGACTGTATCGGCGATGCAGCTGCTGCAGCCGTTAACGCCATGAAGGACGGCGATGTTCTGCTGCTTGAAAACACCCGTTTTCACAAAGGCGAAGAAAAGAATGATGCCGATTTCGTCAAAGCGCTCGCTGCCAATGGCGATATCTATGTCAATGATGCTTTCTCGGCTGCGCACCGCGCTCATGCCTCGACCGAAGGTCTGGCACATGTTCTGCCTGCTTTTGCCGGTCTGACCATGGAAGCCGAGCTGACTGCATTGGAAAAAGGTCTCGGCCAGCCAGCCCGTCCGGTGATCGCGATTGTCGGCGGTGCCAAAGTTTCCACCAAGATCGACCTGCTTTCCAACCTTGTTGAAAAGGTTGATGCTCTGGTGATCGGCGGTGGTATGGCCAATACTTTCCTTGCAGCACAAGGCCACAATGTCGGTAAATCGCTCTGTGAACATGATCTGGCCGATACAGCCCGTGCGATCATGGCAAAAGCGGATAGCGCCAATTGCGCGATTATTCTGCCGGTTGATGCTGTGGTTGCATGGCACTTTGCAGCGGATGCCCCGCACCAGAATTATGGTGTGGATGCCATCCCGCATGACGGCATGATGCTGGATGTGGGCCCGCTCTCGGTTGACCGCATCAATGCGGCAATCAGCGATGCTTCCACACTGGTCTGGAACGGCCCGCTCGGTGCTTTTGAACTGCATCCTTTTGATGCGGCAACCGTATCCGCTGCCAAACATGCGGCTGAACGCACGAAACAGGGCAAGCTGGTTTCTGTTGCCGGCGGCGGTGATACTGTTGCAGCGCTGAACCACGCCAAAGTCAGCGATGATTTCTCCTATGTCTCTACCGCAGGCGGCGCTTTCCTTGAATGGATGGAAGGCAAACCGCTTCCGGGTGTAGACGTGCTGAAAAAGCACTAAAATCAAAAAAGCCCGCTGATTTCAGCGGGCTTTTTTTAATGTTCACTCATTTCGGTGTGAGGCGTAGTAACCGCCCCGGAATATCATCTTCGATCACATAGACGGAACCGTCATTGGCAATCGCCACATCGCGGATACGGTTTTCCATATCATAGCGCTCCGCTTCATCAGCACTGCCATCCTCTTTAAACTCAACCCGTATCAAAGCCATGGAAGCAAGGCCGCCGATCAGAGCAGAGCCTTTCCAGTTTTTGAACAATGCGCCTTCATAAAAAGCGAGCCCTGCAGGGGCAATCACCGGTGTCCAATAGACAACCGGCGGTTCAAATTCCGGTCTTGTCTCATGATGCGGGATCGGCTCACCGCTATATTGCGTGCCATTCGACACCACCGGCCAGCCGTAATTCAAGCCCTGTTTAATCAGGTTCAGCTCATCCCCGCCTTTGGGGCCCATTTCATGCAGCCATAATTTGCCATCAGGCGCAAAAGCCAGTCCGTAAGGATTGCGATGGCCGGTTGTCCATGTCAGCGCCCGTGCATTATCCTCATCCTGCCCTGCCAGATCGGCACGCGGATTATCCTGCGGCACAGAACCGTCGCGGTTAAAACGCAGCACTTTACCCAGAGCCAGTTTCGGATCTTGCGCAGTTTTCGGGTTCATCCGGTCACCGGAGCTTAAATACAGATATTTTCCGTCCGGTGAGAAAGCGATAATGCCGCCCGGTTGCCCCCATTTGCTTTTCGGCAGCTGTCGCCACATCACAGTCAGGTCATCGAGCGAAGCTTTGCCATCCTTTTCGCTCAATTTTGCCCGTGCCAAAGTAAGCGAGCTAAGAACGTCTTTGCCGCTGCGCTCCGGCTCCGCATAGGTAAAATAGACCAGTCGGTCAGAGGTAAAATCCGGTGAAACAGCAATATCCAGCAGACCATTCTGCCCTTCAAAAGACACGGCAGGCACATTGCTGACTTCGGTCTTTTTACCGGCCCTATCTGTCAGAAAAATATGTCCGGCTTTTTCCGTTACCAGCAGACGCTGATCCGGTAAAAAAGCAATCGCCCACGGCGTATTAAATTCGGCAATTTCCTGCACTTTAAACGGATTTTCAGCAACCGCTGCGCGGCCACCGGCATTAACAGATTGGGATGCAAAAACCGGTAAGCTGAACAGGCTGGCTGCTATTGCAGAGACCAGAAAATAACGAATGCCTGCATGTTTCAGACCTGTAATCTTGACGCGTCCGTTCAGCACGCTCTCCCCCTTGACCGGTTGATTATGACTGGCTGCATCAAACGCAATCCGGCGGCTGTTGACAAGTCTGTTGTGCAGATAAACTTATCCGGTAATTTTAACCAGTTTTAAGAAAACTTGTCCGAACTTAATCGGTTAAAATTAATTCAATCGGTTCAAGTGCTTGGCACAGTATTTGTTTTATCCGGCACATCTGCTATCGGCTGGGTACCAATTTCCAACGCCCTTCTTAACACGGAGTTTTTTATGAGCGAACGTCTCGAAGATATTGCAGTTGCCATGGTAGCAAAAGGCAAAGGCATTCTTGCCGCCGATGAAAGCTCCGGTACAATTAAGAAGCGCTTTGACAGCATCAATCTGACTTCGACAGAAGATGCGCGCCGCGATTACCGCGAAATGCTGTTCCGCGCAGATGATGCGATGAAGAACTACATCTCCGGCGTTATTCTCTATGATGAAACCCTGCGTCAGAGCGCCCGTGACGGCACTCGTCTTGCAGACCTCATCAAAGCAACCGGCTCTATCCCAGGTATCAAGGTTGATGCCGGTGCCAAGTCTCTGGCCGGTTTTGCTGACGAAACCATCACCGAAGGTCTTGATGGCCTGCGTGAACGCCTGAACGAATATTACGAACTCGGCGCACGTTTTGCCAAATGGCGCGGCGTTATTGCAATCTCCGATACTCTGCCAACATGGGGCGCAGTGCGTCAGAATGCACAGGCACTGGCTCGCTATGCAGCTCTGTGTCAGGAAGCCGGTATCGTGCCGATCGTTGAGCCGGAAATCCTGATGGACGGCGTACCGGGCGACCATTCGATTGAGCGTTGCTATGAAGTGACCGATCTGGTTCTGAAAACCGTTTTCAACGAACTCTATGATGCCCGCGTTAAGCTTGAAGGTATGATCCTCAAGCCAAACATGGTTATCGACGGTAAAAACGCCCGTAAGGCTTCTGTTGAACAGGTTGCTGAACTGACAGTTCGCGTGCTGAAAGCCAATGTTCCTTCCGCAGTTCCTGGTATTGCATTCCTCTCCGGCGGTCAGTCGGATGTTGAAGCAACTGCACATCTCTCCGCAATGAATGCCGGTTATGATATGCCTTGGAACCTGACCTTCTCCTATGGCCGCGCTCTGCAGGCTGCTGCCATCAAGGCATGGGGCGGTAAAGACGAAAACGTTCCTGCAGCACAGGCTGCCTTCACTCACCGCGCCCGCATGAACGGCCTTGCCGCGACCGGCGCATGGACTGAAGCACAGGAAAAGAATGCTTAATCCGCATTTCTTTTGAATTGAAAAAGCCCGCGTTTAACGCGGGCTTTTTTATATCTGACCTTTTAATAACCGGTATGAGCCTGCAGCAAAACTGTAATCATCATCACCGCAATGGCCGCAACGGCGATTTTCCAGAAGTCACTGCGCCGCTTCAGCCCCGGCAATCCCAATGGCTTCAGCAGATGCAATCCCATCAGGATCAGCAATAAAACCGGTGCAATCTTTGCCATTGCGCATCCTCTGAATATTATTGCGGCCTGACTTGTATCTTGCCCCCTCTTTAGTCGAATGGACGTCACTTTAACAGTGTGGATTAATATCGGCTGAGGAGAATGGCGTAGTTTATATTTTTCAAAACCGCACAAAGATCCGGTGAAAGTTATTCTGCGCCTGAGAGGTGCAAGCACAGCTTGCATTGCAATGGGAGGAATACATGACTTCGGCTTATCCCGAAATTTATCAGGCATGGAAAAATGATCCCCAAACTTTCTGGGGTAAAGCATCCGCACTTATCGACTGGTATAAACCAGCGACAAAAATCTTTGACCCTGAACAAGGCCCTTACGGACGGTGGTTTGCAGGCGCTGAATGCAACACCTGCTACAACATGCTCGACCGTCATATCGAGGCCGGTCGCAGTGATGTTCCCGCTATTCTCTATGACAGTCCTGTCAGCGGCCAGAAGGCTCGTTTCACCTATAGCGAGACTCTGGAGCAGGTGATGCGGCTCAGCGCCGTGATGCAGGATTTCGACATTCAAAAAGGCGATCGGGTGCTGATTTATATGCCGATGGTGCCGCAGGCATTATTTGCCATGATGGCCTGTGCCCGCCTTGGTGCAATTCATTCTGTGGTCTTTGGCGGTTTCTCAGCCGATGAGCTGGCGGCACGTATTGATGATGCCACCCCTGCCCTGATTATTGCCAGTTCCTGCGGGCTGGAAGCCAATAAGACAGTCAGCTACAAACCGCTGCTCGACAAAGCCATTGCCAGCGCCAAACATCAGATAAAGCATTGTCTGATCCATCAGCGTGAACAATGCCGATGCGAACTCATCACAGGCCGCGATCACGACTTTACAGAGCTTTGTGAGCAGGCAGCAGGACGTGAAGTACCTTGTACATCCGTTGCCGCCACCGATCCGCTCTATATTCTCTACACTTCCGGTACCACTGGTAAGCCCAAGGGTGTGGTGCGCGATAATGGCGGCTATATGGTTGCGCTCGCCTGGTCGATGGGCGCGCTTTATGACATTCATGCCGGTGATATTTTCTGGACAGCCTCCGATATCGGCTGGGTGGTCGGCCATTCCTATATTGTCTATGCCCCGCTGCTGATCGGCGCCACAACAGTGCTATTTGAAGGCAAACCTGTCGGCACGCCCGATGCCGGTACATTCTGGCGCGTGGTTGCCGAGCACAAGGTGAAAGTGCTTTTCACTGCACCAACCGCTTTGCGCGCGATTAAGCGAGAAGACCCCGAAGGCAAGCTGCTGCATCAATATGATCTCTCCAGTCTTGAAGCACTGTATCTCGCCGGAGAGCGTGCAGACCCGAATACGCTGGAATGGGCAGAGCAGATGCTCAACCGCCCTGTGATTGACCATTGGTGGCAAACGGAAACCGGCTGGCCGATTGCCGGCAATCCGCGCGGCCTTGGCATATTGCCGGTCAAACACGGCTCCACCTGTGTACCAATGCCCGGCTATGATGTGCAGGTGCTGGATGATGCAGGCCATCCGGCGAAAACCGGTGAGCTCGGCAATATTGTCATCAAACTGCCGATGCCTCCCGGTTGCCTGCCGACTTTATGGCAGGCCGACCAGCGCTTCCATGAAGCCTATCTTGATGAATTCGAAGGCTATTATAAATCCGCTGATGCCGGTTACATGGATGAAGACGGCTATATTTTCATCATGAGCCGTACTGATGATATCATCAATGTTGCGGGACATCGCCTGTCTACCGGCTCGATGGAAGAGGTGATTGCCGGTCACCCACAGGTCGCAGAATGTGCGGTAATCGGCATTGCCGATAAGCTCAAAGGGCAAATCCCCTGCGGCTTCATCGTGCTCAAGGCCGGTGTGACGCAAGCCCATAGTGAGATTGAAGCAGAATGTGTGGAACGGGTACGCGATCAGATCGGGCCTGTTGCCGCGCTGCGCACAGTTCTGACAGTCAACAAATTACCCAAAACCCGCTCCGGCAAAATTCTGCGTTCAACCATGCAAAAAATTGCTGACCACGAGCCATGGAAAATGCCTGCCACGATTGAAGATCCGCAGACACTGGATGATATCCGTGACTGCCTTCATCAACGTGGCATCGGCACCTGCTCCGAAGCAACAAAACCTGCGGCCTGACAATTATCAGATACAAAAAAGCCGCCGGAGATGATCCGGCGGCTTTTTAAAACTACAAATATAAAGAGATCTTACAGATCGTCTTCTTCGTCTTCCGGTGCGCTCTTCATCGAAGAAAGCTTGGCGAAGACTTTATCCGCATCCAGCTCTTCCGATTCGTCATTGCGGCTGTAATCCAGATTTTCTGTTGCCGATGCCGGCAGCAATGTATCACCGGATTCTGGCTCAATCGGACGATTGCGGGCTGCGCGGTCAACTTCGATATCCAGATCAATCTGCGAGCAGAGACCCAGTGTTACCGGATCCATCGGCTGAAGGTTAGCCGAGTTCCAGTGAGTGCGGTCGCGAATCTGTTCGATGGTCGATTTGGTAGTGCCGATCAGACGGGAAATCTGGGCATCTTTCAGTTCCGGATGGTTACGCACCAGCCAGAGAATCGCATTCGGACGATCCTGACGCTTGGACAAAGGCGTATAACGCGGGCCTTTACGTTTGGCTTCCGGTACACGCACTTTTGGTTCGGACAGTTTCAGACGGTAATTAATGTCTTTCTCAGCCCGTGCGATTTCTTCACGGGAAAGCTGGCCGGTGATAACCGGATCAAGACCCTTGATACCCTGTGCAGCTTCACCATCCGCAATCGCTTTCACTTCAAGCACATGCAGTTTGCAGAAAGTTGCAATCTGGTCAAAAGACAGAGCAGTATTATCGACAAGCCATACGGCTGTTGCCTTAGGCATAAGAAGCTGAGTGGCCATAAGATATAATCCTCTCGTTCGCCCGCTCCGGTAGCGCGGGACGTGGGGTAAACCACAATTTCCGGGAATTCGTTCCCTCTATAACCAAATTTTACACAATGAGCAAGAAAACCCTGCACAGGAATTCAGCGCATTCTCAGTGGTTATGCGACATCAAGAACGATTTTACCGATATGATTACCCTCTTCCATACGTTCATGGGCACGCCATGCATCTTTTAGCGGATAAATCATATCCATCACCGGAGAAATCGTGCGGCTGGCGAGCAACGGCCAGACCTTTGATTCCAGTTCCGCTGCAATCTGCGCTTTGAAAGCCACATCACGCGCACGCAGGGTCGAACCGGTATGGGTCAGACGCTTGGTCATCAGCTTGGCAAAATTGGCTTTTGCCTTGGCACCGCCGAGAAAGGCGATCTGTACAATGCGCCCTTCAACCGCCGCCGCATCATAATTACGGTCAACATAATCCCCGCCAACCATATCAAGAATAACATCTGCACCCTTGTTATTGGTGGTAGCTTTAACCTGCTCGACAAAATCCTGCTCACGATAATTAATCGCAACATCCGCCCCAAGCTTCAGACAGGCAGAGCATTTCTCCGCAGAACCGGCCGTCACAATCACTTTGGCACCCAGCGCTTTGCCAAGCTGAATTGCCGTTGTGCCGATACCGGAACTGCCGCCGTGAATCAGCAATGTCTCACCGGCCTGCAACTGTCCGCGCTGCACCACATTGTGCCAGACGGTAAAAAGTGTTTCCGGCAGAGCCGCCGCTTCCACATAACCATAACCGGATGGCAGCGGCAGCGCATTGCCTTCACAAACCACGGCATATTCAGCATAACCGCCTCCTGCCAAAAGGGCAGTCACCGCATCGCCGACCTTATAGCGCTGCACGCCTGTGCCAATAGCCACCACATCACCGGCCACTTCCAGCCCCGGCAAATCAGAAGCACCGGCAGGCGGCGGATAATGCCCCTGTCGTTGCAACACATCAGGACGGTTCACTCCGGCAGCTTTCACACGGATCAAAATTTCGCCTTTACCCGGATGCGGCACGGCACGTTTGACTGGTTTCAGTACCGATGGCGCACCGGCCTGTTCAATCGCAATTGCCATCATCTGGGAAGCAAGTTCCGTTGTCATATCCGCTCCTTAAATTCTCTGATCCGCCCAAAGCGTTTTCCCTGATCTAGTGGTCAGATTACGACATTTGCGCCCGTTCGTGACAGGCGCAGAGCAAATGTCGCAATCAAAAAGACCACTAGCAACTAAATAATGCTAGTGGATTTTTCGAATTTGTCGTTTGAAACAACATTTGTGTCGACGGGAGTTCAAACGGCAAATTCAATCCACTAGCCATATTATGCTGAAAAAATGCAATCTATAAAAATCATATCGCTAATGATGCAGGTTTATGAGATGCTGAAAACTTATGTGGCCTGCCCGCCCTGTATTTAAAGGCAAACAGGTCACGAATATTGCGAACCATATTGAAAGCTGCCGTGGACAGGCTGCAGCAGGAAGTGAGGAAAACGCCATGTTCTTTGATGATAATGCGCAGGAGACAACAACCTATAATCACCATATCGGTGAGGATGTGACCCTGCTTTCAGCGGCTGAAATCGACAATCGTATTGCCTTGCTTAAAGCGGAGATCCGCCGGTTGGAAACCGATCGCAATGACAGAAACCGCAGCCGCGCGGCTGCTGAGGCACTGTTTCGCCTGTAAGCCTTTGCTATTTCCGGATACACCACAGTTTCAGAACCTCTGCTCTCAAACAGGCGGAGGTTCTTTTTATTTTACCTGACACAATATCTCATCAATACAAAGCCTTGCACTCTTCCAAGTGATAGGTCAGCATGGTTACACTCAATCTGTCCGAAGCGGCAATTTCACCTTGCAGTTTCAGGCGAACAGGTTTCAAGATCAGAAAACTGTAAAATAGCCTGCAATAGAATAAAGGATTCTGCGTGTTCCGTTCCTATGTCCAGATTTTCGCACTGCTTTGCGGCACCGCTTTTCTGCTGATCGGTTCAGGTCTGCATGGTCTTTTATTGCCACTGCGCGGAAATGTGGAAGGCTTCTCGGTTACGGCTCTGGGTCTGATCGGTACAACATGGGCAGGCGGTTTCGTTGCTGGCTGTATTTTTGCACCGCGTCTGGTGCGCCGTGCCGGACATGTGCGTGCTTTCGGCTTTTTCGCATCCACTGCGGCAATTGTGGTTTTGCTGACCGGCCTGATGGTTGACGCTTCAATCTGGGTGGTTCTGCGCGCCATTACCGGTTTTGCGATGGCCGGTATTTTCATGGTGATTGAGAGCTGGCTGAATGAAAAAGCCACCAATGAAACACGCGGTAAAATTTTCGGCCTCTATATGATGGTCAACTACGGTGCCGTCATGACCGGCCAGATGCTGGTGATTACCGGCGATGTCGAAGGCAGCTCGCTGTTCATGATTGCCGCGATCTTCTTCTGCCTTGCGCTGCTGCCAACCGCAGCTTCCAAAGCATCTTCGCCGCGCCCGCTGACCGAAGTGCAGCTTGATCTGAAAAAGCTTTATGCCAATTCACCGGTTGCCTTTGTCAGTGTTATTCTGATTGGTATTGCCAATGGTGCATGGGGTACACTCGGTGCGGTTTTCGGCTCGCTCAGCGGTATTGATAAAACCACAATCGCACTGATGGTCAGCTTCACCATTGCTGCCGGTGCATTAATGCAAATCCCTGTCGGACGCTTTTCCGACCGTATCGATCGCCGCTATGTCATGGCCAGCGTTGCCGGTTCTGCCGCTCTTATCGGTTTTCTGATTTTTGCCATCGCACCAACCAACGGCACACTAATTCTGGTCATGACCGCATTATACGGTTCGCTTGCTTATGCGATTTATCCGGTTGCCGTTGCCCACGCCAATGACCACGCAACACCTGAGACTTTCGTCAAGGTTTCCGGCGGTTTGCTGCTGCTTTATGGTTTCGGCACCATGCTCGGCCCGCTGATTGCTGCGGAAGCGATGAATAATTTATGGCCTTCCGGCTTGTTTCTGGTGACAGCGGTCTCGCATATTGCCATTGCCGGTTATGCTATTCTGCGCTCGCGTAAACGCGCCTCGCCGCTACCTTCCGAGAAAGAGCAGTTCCAGAGCATGGCTGCGGAACGCCCTGCCACACAGGAAAGTGTGCTGCTTGATCCGCGCTCTGAGGCGGCACAGGAAGAGAAATCCGTCCCTGTACCGGAACCGGCGAAATCAGAGAACTGACACACGGGTCGTTAGCTCTTATACCCAATATAGCTATTTACGGGCATGGAGTGCTGCCTGCATTAGCCTGCGGAATTTTGGACATTCCGTATGGGTTTCTGCAGGGCATTCAGCCACATGCCGCAAGGCCTTGCTGAGTGTTGTCAGCTGGCGGACCTGCAAATCCAGCTGGTCTGCCCGCTGATGCAGCGCCTGCCGCGGCAGATCAGCCGAGCCGTCTTTGCCGAACATGCCTTTCATCTCGGACAGCGGAAAACCCGCTATCTTCCCCAGCGAAATCAAAGCCAGTTGCTGCAGCACTTCCGGTGCATATTGACGGCGCAAACCATGGCGGCTGAAGGATTCGATCAGCCCGATCTCCTCATAATAACGGAGCGCGGAAGGTGACACTCCGCTCTTCTCCGCCAGCACACCTATATCAAGAAGTTTCATACTTGACCTCAAGTTGACTTGAAGTGGCAATGTAACAGCAACTCAAACAAGCCACAAGAGGAACAGCTGTGCGTTTCGCCCTCTCTGATACTTCTCCTCGCCTTGCAATCCTTGTTCTTTCAGGTTCCATGCTACTTGCCTCCATGGCCGTGAGCATCACCGCTGTCGCATTACCGGCACTCAGCAGAACACTGGATGCTCCTGTGTCTGCGGTTCAGTGGATTGTGCTGATTTACCTGTTGTCCGTCACAATAGTGATTGTGCTGGCGGGGCGTTGTGCCGACCTGTTCGGCCATCGTTTTATCCTGCTGACGGGCCTGATAATCTTTACACTCAGTTCGCTGCTTTGCGCCGCAGCGCCAAATCTCACAATGCTCATCGCCGCCAGAGCGATACAGGGCATAGGCGGAGCCATTATCATGGCATTACCGGTCTCAATCATAAGAGGCATGGTTTCCGGCGAACAGACAGGCTCCGCCATGGGGCTTCTCGGTTCCATGTCAGCAATCGGAACCGCGCTCGGCCCTGCACTCGGAGGCATCCTGATTGCTGTCTTTGGCTGGCGTTCCGCCTTTATCCTGCTGGCAATATCCGGTTTTGTCTTACTGGTTCCTGCTATCAAAGCGATACCGGCATCACCGCCAAATCATAAAACCAGCCGCTCGCTGGATCTGTCAGGCGCGACCCTACTGGCTATTGTGCTGTTTCTCTATGCAGTGATAACGACCGGAAATAAAAACGGACTGAACTGGGATATGACTATCACCATTCCGGCGGTTCTGGTTGCCCTGATAATTTTTGCGTGTGTTGAAAGCCGGTCTTCTTCACCGCTGGTGCCTCTGTCACTCTTGCGCAATCCTGTTATCAGCGCCTCGCTGATAACCAACCTGCTCATCAGCTCAGTGATGATGGCAATGCTGGTGGTCGGGCCATTCTTCTTGTCATTCGGTCTGCTGCTGGGGGAAGCAATAACAGGACTGGTTGTCGCTGTTGGTCCTGTTGTTGCGGCGCTAGCCGGTATTCCTGCCGGGCGCATTACAGACCGGTTTGGTATAAGACGCGCGCTGGCTTACGGACTGGCTGTTATGAGCATTGCACTCATCTGCATGGCCTTACTGCCCGTCAGGTTCGGAACTGCAGGATATATTTTATCGCTGATAATGCTGACACCGTGTTTTCAGCTGTTTCTGGCCGCCAATAATACAGCCATCATGCTTGCAGCGCCCGAAGACCAGCGCGGTATCTTGTCCGGATTGCTGGGCCTGTCGCGCAATCTGGGACTGATGACCGGCGCATCTGTCATGGCCACAATATTTGTTACCGCACTGGGACAGGAAGAGCTTGTTCATGCAGCTGCAAAATCCGTCGGATTTGCCTTTACTGTCACCTTGCTGACGGCAGCAGGACTTGCACTGCTTTCGCTGATAATCACGCTCATCAGCATAAGAAAATAAATCCGGTGCGGGCCTGATATCCGGCCTGCACCTCATCTTTCAGAGCCTGCCCATCCGGCGGTTCTGTCTGAAACTGTGCTTTACAGTTTAGCGGAATTAATGTCGGGTGACTTGTGTCCTAAGCTTTTCTATCTGTTCCTTCAGATACAGCTTTTTGCGTTTAAGATCGGCGATCGTCAGCGTATCAGTAGCTGGCAATGCTGCGGCGTCGGAAATTTCCTTTTCCAGTGCATCATGCTTCTTTTCCAGTGAGGCAAGATGGGATTCAAGTGCCATTATTGCTTCTCCTTTATATTTACGCGTCACTCTCATTTTGTCAGCGGATCAGGCTCCAAGACCCGTTCGGTCTGCAGGAACCTGCTTGTGACAGTTCCCAGCCTCGAACCAGACTATGACAAAACAATGACAGTCTTGCATGAGATTTGATTAATGTCGAATTCATATTTGGCACATTTCAACTTTGCCAAATTTGTGCTACGGCAAAGCTGAAAAAGGGCGGATTATACTGACCTGCGGTGCTTCTGTGAAAATCGCAACCCATATTGGTGAGCGATAAATGCAGATGTCTGCGGTTCTGTTCTCGCTGTGAAGACAAGATCAGATGGAATATGCCATGGCCGATCAGGAACAAGCCGAAATTCGCCTCTCCGTTGCACGGTTGCGCCAGGAACACACGGATTTTGATCTTGCCATTAATGCGATGATGCAGACCGGCTGTAACCAGCTCAGCATTCAGCGCATGAAAAAGAAAAAACTCGCGATCAAGGATCAGCTGAGCAAGCTGGAAGATAAAATCATTCCGGATATTATTGCCTGACTTCGGGTCTAAATTCAGATCTGAATCTGACCCGATCAATTCACATTCTCACCGCAGATAAAAGACCGGCAGACTTTTACGAAGCCTGACCGATTTTTTATTTTTTAAATCCAGCACCTGACAGGACATTTCATGGCAGATAACACACCAACTTCCCCGAAAGTCGCCATCATTATGGGCAGCCAGTCCGACTGGCCAACCATGCGCAATGCGGCGCAGGCACTGGATACGCTGGGGGTTGCTTATGATGCCCGTATTATTTCTGCGCACCGCACGCCGGATCGCATGGTTGAATTTGCCAAAACGGCACGCGATCAGGGCTTTCATGTGATTATCGCCGGTGCAGGCGGTGCCGCCCATCTGCCGGGTATGGTTGCATCCATGACGCCGCTGCCGGTCTTTGGTGTGCCGGTACAGTCCAAAGCGCTGTCGGGTCAGGACTCACTGCTTTCCATCGTCCAGATGCCTGCGGGTATTCCTGTCGGCACAGTAGCCATTGGCAATGCCGGTGCCACCAATGCCGCACTGCTTGCCGCTGCGGTTCTGGCACTGCATGACAAGCCGCTGGCAGAGCGTCTGGATGCCTATCGCAAAGCCCAGACCGATGCCGTGGCTGCCGCACCAAAAGATGAGGGCTGAGCCATGCTGCAAGCAGGATCAACAATCGGAATTATCGGCGGCGGTCAGCTTGGCCGTATGCTGGCCATGGCGGCAGCGCGCCTGAGCTTCAAAACCATTATTCTGGAACCGCAGGCGGACTGCCCTGCCGCACAGGTCGCCAATCGTCAGATCGTGGCTGCCTATGATGATCGCGCCGCCTTGCTGGAACTGGCTGAAGCCTGCGATGTTATCACCTATGAGTTTGAAAATGTGCCGGTAGAAGCCGCACAGTTTCTGGCAACAAAAAACATTGTCTCCCCGCCACCGCTGGCTCTGGAAATCTCGCAGGATCGCGTTGCCGAGAAACAGTTTCTCAATGAGAGCGGCATTGCCACCGCACCATGGCGTGTGGTTGACGATGTGCAGGATCTGGTCGCAGCGCTTGGCGCGCTGAACGAGCGCGGCATTCTGAAAACCCGCCGTTTCGGCTATGACGGCAAAGGTCAGGTGCGCCTGAACAGCCTCGATAATGACGCTGCGGCGGAAGCCATTGCTGCCATTAAAAATGCTCCGGCAATTCTTGAGGGCTTTGTGGAATTTACCCGTGAAGTTTCTGTCATTGCCGCACGCGACAAGGCAGGCAATGTCCGCCTTTATGACATTGCAGAAAATATTCACAAGAACGGCATTCTCGATACCTCAACCATACCGGCATCAATCAGCTCTGAAACCGCAGCCGCCTGCACCGAGGCCGCACAGAAGCTGCTTCATGCGCTGGATTATGTTGGTGTGCTCGGCTTTGAATTTTTCGTTCTGCCGGACGGTTCTGTCGTTGCCAATGAATTTGCACCGCGTGTCCATAATTCCGGTCACTGGACAGAAGCGGCCTGTGCTGTTTCGCAGTTTGAGCAACATATCCGTGCCGTGGCAGGCCTGCCGCTCGGTGATCCGCGACGTCACAGTGACTGCGTTATGGAAAACCTGATCGGTGATGATGTGCTCAAAGTTCCGGCGATTCTGGCAGAATCGGATGCGGTACTGCATCTCTATGGCAAGGCCGAAGCACGTGAAGGACGCAAAATGGGGCATGTCACACGCATTAAAAACGGAAAATAACACCGTTTTGCGGGTTCCGTGCGCATCAATGGTTGACAATTGACCCATTCATTGACTATTTCACCTCAACCATTCAAACGTGCTCTTTGGCTCGCTCTGAAACATGCTCCCAAATACGGGAAACGGTTTTGGGAACAAGGCATGTATAGAAACAAAGAGCTGGAACGAGCGCAGCGTTTCTAATGAAATGAGACACGTTCCAGGAATATGCCCAATTCGGGCCAAACACATTGGTGAGTAACATGAAGATCAAGAATTCGCTTAAAGCGCTCAAAGGCCGTCATCGTGACTGCCAGCTGGTTCGTCGTAAGGGCCGCGTATACATCATCAACAAAACTGCTCCTCGCTTTAAAGCCCGCCAAGGTTAATCTTGGGGTTAATGAGCTGAGTGAGACAGCTCTGAGAGTTGTTTCAGACAGTAAGTTGTAGAGAATTTTAACAGCGCCGGTATTAATTTACCGGCGCTGTTTTTATGCCTTTAATCAGCCGGTTTCTACTTTATGATAGCACTATGACCAAGACACGCAGCTCCCTCACCGTTTCTCTGATATCAGCCCTGATGATCACGGGCGCTGCGGGCTTTGCTGCGGCAGAAGATATCAGTGCTACCGGCAAAACAGAGCCGCAGCCCATGCCGCCTGCCGTAACCATACCTGAAGCTCCGAAACCGGCACCAATCAACAACACGGCGGCAAAACCCAAAGAAAAACCGAAAAATCCCGATGTGGAAATGGCAGGACCGCTCACAGAAACCCGCCGGAAAGAACAGGAGCAACTGTTCACGGATTTGCGTAAAGCATCCACACCGGAGAAGTCCCATGCCATAGCCAGCCGCCTGCGCCAGAGCTTTGTGCGCACCGGCAGCGATAGTCTGGATCTGATGCTGCGCTGGGCAGAAACAGCCCTCAATCAATCACGCGATGCGGAAGCGCAGGATTATATTGATGAGGTGATGGCGCAGCGCCCTGACAATGCAACAGTCTGGCAATTGCGCGCCCGTTTACATCTGCGCCGCAACGAGCTGGCTCCTGCCCTCAATGACATCAGGCAGGCAATGATTTTAGAGCCGCGCAATTTTGATGTTCTCATCAATTATGCAACTTTGCTACGCGAAACCGGAAACCGCAAAGGTGCCCTCCGGCTTTATGAGCAAGCTTTGAGCGTTTATCCGATGATGAAAGAAGCGCAGGATGAAATGCTGAAGCTCACGGAAGCTGACAGCGATACCGCCCTCTGAACCCGCAATTAGAGCGACCATGTGTAGTGCCAAGTCTGGCACACGGCGCTCTAAAAGCCCCTTACGGGGCTTTTAGCTTATTCGCTGATGATTTTCACACGGTCGCCCGCAGAAACCGTACCGCCGCTCGGCAGAGCATTCAGAAGGCGGAAGAGATCAAGCTTGCGATCAGTTCCCTGCATCCGGTTGGCCAGTGAGCCAAGCGTATCCCCGGCTTTCACACTGATCACGCGGATGCGCAGAGGCTTCGCTGCAGCCTGCTCGGCTGGTGTCAGCACGCGGAAGCTTTGTGTGGTCGCTTGTGTCGTCGTGCTCAAAGCATTGCTGTTTTTCGGCGCGGCGATGAGGAAGCGATAAACTTTCTGGCCGGAAGCGATGACAACAATTTCAAACTGCCATTTATCGGCACTGGCACGCGCAGTGGCTGCAGGCAAACCATTGATTGTGGTTGTCTGCACAGACTGCTCATCAAGACCTGTCACCCAGCCGCTGCGCAGATAGGCTGCAAGATCACCGCCCTGTGGCAGTGCTGCACCGTCAAAACGGATAGCCAGTTCACCCGGACCGCTGGCCATAACGGCACTGGCTGAATTATCAATCGTAAAGCCCTGCGGAACACTGAAAGTCACACCGAGTTTCGGGTGAATAAAGGTGCGCTCACGCACAAAACCTTCCTGCGGCGTGTCACCATAGAGCAGGCCGTCAATACCGTTCAGGAATGAAGGACGGTCAGTGGTGCCGACACCCGGTGCACCGATGCGGCGTGCATGGCCGATGGCCAGATCAACGCGCTGTGGTGTGGCCGGATGGCTGGCCAGAAAGTCTAGGCTGGCATCGGTCGCACCGGAGACAGAGCGGAAGCCCGTATAGGCTTCCATCGACTGCAGAAAGCGTGCCGAGGCAAACGGGTCATAACCCGCAGCGCCGATCATTTTAATGCCGATTGCATCAGCCTGTAATTCCTGATTGCGCGAGAACTGGGCAAGGCGCAGCTTGCTGCGGATTGCCGCCTCACGACCGGCCGCATCATCATGCAACACCTCGGAGGCAACGCGTTTGGCAAGTACCGATTCCGCTTCTTTTGCCTGTCGCAGAATACCATGATTGGCCGTGACATGCCCCATTTCGTGGGCGATTACAGCAGCCACTTCGGATGAATCATTAGCAAGCGCCAGCAAGCCGCGGGTCACATAGAGATAACCGCCGGGCAGCGCAAAAGCATTGATATTCGGGCTGTTGAGAATTGTAATGCGGTATGTCTGGTCAGGATTGTCAGAAACCGTTGTGAGATTGCCGACGATCTTTGCAACCATGCGCTCAAGCTTGGCATCTTTATATTCCCCGCCATAGGTGGCGAGAATACGCGGATGCTGCTGCGCGCCAAGCTGTGCCAGCTTGTCATTCTTGCTGACATTGGCAACCGTAACGGGATTGGACGACGGGCCGATCACATCGGGATCACTGAAATCTACAGTACGGCAGGCAGATAAAAGCGCGACCAGACCAATAGCGGCTGATCGTTTGAAAACTGGAGAAATAGAGGGCTTTTCCGCTGCGGAAAACCGTGCTGCCCTTAAAAGCATATCCAGTGTCGTGTCCCCGTTTACTTCAAAGCTGATTTGGCGGTGCCGGTTGCACGGCCTGTTCAGCGATTCTGTCTGCTCGTCTGCAAGCGAATTGCCCGCAATATAAACAATGCTCTTCTGAATAGAAGTGAAATGATTTTTGCGATATTTCACAAATTGTCAGCTATTGCATCATTAGTAGATATAGGCTGCTTCTTTGTTTAACCAGAGCCGGTCGCATTAAATGATCGTAATGCACCCGCTCCGGATCGCCTGAACCGCCGCATAGTCGGCGGCTCAAGACGAGCATTTAACTGCGCATGCTTTGTGTCAATATCACGTCATTCGCTATGATAATCTGATTATCATATTGTAATCAGGATGTTTTATGCTCTGACGTGCCCATATAGTCACGCACGGGCTGAGGGCCGGAGGGCGAGAGCATCATGGCTGCATCACCCTGCTCTCTGATTTGCCCGTCTTTGAGAAAAAACAACGTTGAATCGAAACGCAGTGCATCTTCCGGCGTATGCGTCACCATCAGAATGGTAATACCGGTTTCCTGTTGCAATTCACGGATCAGATCCAGCATTTGCTGTCGCAAGGCGGGGCCGAGAGAAGCAAAAGCCTCGTCCAGCAGCAAAACAGGCTTGTCACGCACCAATGCACGGGCAATCGCAACACGCTGCCTCTCGCCACCGGAAAGCGCTTCCGGTTTGCGGTTTTCTTTGCCGGTCAGCTCCACACGGTCAATGGCATTTTGCACCGCAAGATGATCCGCTTCACTCAGCTTCAGCGCAGGTGACCGGCCAAGGCTGACATTGGCGCGCACATCAAGATGCGCGAACAGATTATTCTCCTGAAACACCATCGTAACCGGCCGTCCGGCGGGCTCTTCAGTGCTGATTTCCTCGTCACCGATCAGAATATGGCCGGATAACGGTGCTTCAAATCCGGCAACCAGATTGAGCAGTGTCGATTTACCGGAACCGCTTGGCCCCACAATCACACCGGTTTCACCGGCCTTTAAATGCAGGTTGAACAGCATGTCTGTCGCTCCATAGGAGAAACGAACATTATCAAGGGTGATTGCAGCATTATGTCGTGTCATGAGGCATTCCGCTCAGTAGATTTGCCTGAATTGATCCGGCTGCCGGTTTTATCAGTGATAAGCATCAGTGCAAAGCAGATAGCGGCAAGGATCAGCGCAAGGCCTGCCGCGTCACTGGTACGATAGCTGCCCATGCGCTGCAGCAGAAGATAAGGCAAGGTCTGCACCGCATCGCTGCCGAAAAGAGCAATCGTGCCGAGATCGCCCATAGACAGCGCCATAGCAAAGATAAAGCTCAGGATAAGCGGACGGCGGATGACCGGCCAGTCGATCAGACGCAGACGGTTGAGCCCGCTGATACCGAGCGACGTGCAGAGCCGGTTATTCTGTGCCGCTGCACTGTCCCATGCAGGGCGCAGCAAGCGCACCGCAAAAGGCATAGCCATGACACCATTCACAGCAATGACCATGAAGGGCGCGAGCGTGAATACATCGGTGAACTGGCGCAGCAATATGAACCAGCCTGCACCGATCACAATCGGCGGAATAATCAGCACCAGACTGGAACCACTGTCGAGGGCAGTGGTGAAAAAGCTGCGCAGCCGGTGCGGCGATTTAAGATTTTGCGCAGCACTAAATTCGCGTGCGGTGACCAGCGTAAGAGACAACACGACACAAAGACTGGCTGCGCCAAAAGCCAGCAAAAGCGAGGTGATAATTGCCTGCTGCACCACGGTTTCATTCAGCAAACGCCACAGATCAGAACCCAGACCGGACAGAACCATGCCCAGAACCGGCAAAGCAATGAACAAGGTGGCAATGAGGATAATGATACCTGATGAGATTTTCGACCATCTGCCGTGGTGAATATAATCTCTGTTGGTCGTGACCAGCGACAGCCCCTCTTCTGTCGGCTTACCGGTCAGACGCAGCAGGCACAACACGCCAATAGTCAGCAGCAACTGGGTGAGCGTGAGGGCAACAGCACGCGCCAGATCAAAGTCGAAATGCAAGGCCTGATAGATGGCAACTTCCAGCGTAGTCGCGCGGGGGCCTCCGCCTAAGGTCAGCACGATGGTGAAGGAACTGGCGCAGAGCATGAAGATCAGCCCTGCAATACCGCTCAGATTTCGGGCAATCACCGGCCATTCGATCAGCCGGAAACGGGCAAAGCTGCCCATGCCTAATTGCGCCGAGAGTTTCCAGTAATCTTGCGGAATGGATTCGAGACTGGCCAGCAGCAAACGTACTGCAAGCGGCATATTGAAAAACACATGCGCCAGCAAAATACCGGTCAGCCCGTAAATATCCGGTATCAGCGGCAGACCCAAAGCCGTACTGCCCTGCGCGATAAAACCATTGCGCCCGTAAATACTGGTAATACCGAAAACAGCAACCAGTGATGGCAATGTCAAAGGTACCGCGAAAAAGCGCAGCAGTAATTTGCGGCCGCGAAATGCGGTATTGGCATGGAGTGCACGGGCTACCGGCAGTGCAAACAGCACTGAAAGCAGAACTGACAGCAGCGCCTGCAGCAGCGTAAAACGCGTAATATTCCACAAATAACTGTCAAAAGCTGCAAGTGCATCGCTATCGGATTGCAGCCCCTGAATGCCAAGCGACAGCAAGGCCCCGCCGGTCAGCACCAGCAGCAGCATCAGCGCGATAAAGCCTGAGACAGTTTTGAAACGGAAGGCCTGCATAATTCTCCGTAAATGCCCCGCCGCACGACGCGGCGGAAGCAGTCATGTTGAGCTCAGAAACAGTTGTACCTTAGCGGCTCATGGCTTTCAGCCACTCATCAACCCATGCTTTGCGGTTTTGTGCAACGGTTTCAGAAGCAATCAGCAGGCTCTTATCCGGTTTTGGCAGAGCATCAAAAGCCGCATCGAGCGGCGCAGATGTGTCATAGGCCGGATACATCCAGTTGGTCTGCGGAATAACATCCTGAAAACCGGCTGTGGTCATGAATTTCAGAAACTCTGCAGCACGCGGGTTTTTAGCACCGTTTATCGTCTGGCCGGCCAGTTCAATCTGGAGATAATTACCTTCCTCAAAAGTCACTGCTTTATAGCGCTCGGTTTTATCCGAGATCATGTGATAGGCGGCAGAAGTCGTATAGGACAGCACCATCGGCGCCTCGCCTTTGGTAAACAGACCATAGCCCTCAGACCAGCCCGGTGTGACTGTCAGCACGCGTTTGCTGAGCTTCTGCCACTGTTCCCCAGCCTTGTCGCCATAGAGGTCTTTCACCCAGAGCATCATGCCCAGACCTGGCGTGGATGTGCGCGGATCCATCAGAATGATTTTCTGCGAAGCATCGCCGTCAATCAGTTCTGCCATGGATTTCGGCGGATTTTTCATCTTCTCACTGTCATAAATCACAGCGAAATAACTGTAATCATAAGGCAGGAAAACCTCGTCCTGAAAATTATCAGGCACATTGCTTTTCACATCGTTCAATCCGTGCGGGGCAAACAGGCCAGAGGCTTTGGCATCATTGATAAGATTGGTATCAAGCCCCAGCACAATATCGGCCTTGGTGGATTTGCCTTCCAGCTTCAGGCGGTTGAGCAAGGCCACACCATCGGCAACAGCGACAAAATTGACGGTGCAGCCGCAGGATTTTTCAAAATTCTCTTTAACCTTCGGCCCCGGCCCCCAGTCAGATGTAAAACTGTCATAGGTATAGATGGTCAGGTCCTGAGCCTGTGCTGCACTTGCGCCGAGGCTTAAAACGGACAGAAGACCGGTTGTGAGAAGTAGATTTCTGATAAACATGAGATAACAGCCGCGCGGGCTCTCCTCTGGTTATGAATTGATCCAAGGATTGAGCGCCGGAAGCCGGACAGCATCTAATCCCTCCGCCGGTACAAACCGGATCAGGTTCAGCGGGTTAGCCGGAGACCGGCCTCTCAGCCTCCGAAACCGAAGGCACCCCGTTAGAGCGAGCGGACAATAGGATAAAACAGCGTCACGGAGCAAGAGGATTGTTAGAGCATGTCGAGCTCGAATGGTTTCATTTGAGCTGCTGCGAACATGCGACAATTAAAAAATCCGGAGCGAGCGCAGTGGGTACGATTAAACGCGACACGCTCCAGACTTCCGGTCTTTGAAACAGCGTGATATGCAGCACCATGTCAAAATTTCTCATTCTTCTCGGCGGTGATCTGACCGTCACTTCGCGGCTGAAAAAGCAGATTTCCGGTGCACGCGTTTTGGCGGCAGACAGCGGTATGCGCCATGCGGCCGGCCTTGGCGTGGTGCCGGAATTATGGCTCGGCGACTTTGATTCCACTGATACGGCACTGGCCGCACAATATGGACACATTGAGCGGCAGGTCTTTCCCGTTGCAAAGAATATGACCGATGGCGAACTGGCATTGCATGAAGCCTATGAGCGCGGCGCAACAGAAGTGATTTTGGCCGGTGCATTCGGCGGTGAACGCACCGACCACACATTTCTGCATCTCAGCATGGCGGTAGCGCAGGCACATACAGGACGTAAAATATTTCTCTCCAGCGGCCACGAGGAAGCAACACCGCTGATCTACGGGAAAACCGGTTTTGACCTGCCGGAAGAAACATTATTCAGTATTCTGGGCTTTGAGACATTAACCAGATTATCAATTTCCGGCGCCGAATGGCCGCTGGATAATGTGACTGTACCGTTTGGCTCTTCTTTAACGCTTTCAAATAGGGTAAAAGAAAACTTAACAGTGACGTTAGGTGGAGGGGCGGCAATTTTAGTCGCATCGCCTGCCATTGATTCAATCTGATGTGACTGAACGTAAAAACCTGTAAATTGTTTTGATAGTTGCCGTCTTCTTTTTTGCTATAAAATGCAGGAGATTATGGCAAGTGAGTAGCCTCAACGGGAGTAACTTTAGATGAAATCACGTCTTTCTATGATCGCAGTAACAGCAGTGCTCGCGTTTTCGACTGTTGCCTGTACAACAGGCGAACAGCGCACCGCCGGTTACGGTGTGGGCGGCGCAGCACTCGGCGCGCTTGCCGGTGGCGCTATTGGTGGTAACGGCCGTGGCGCCCTGACCGGTGCTGCAATCGGTGCGGTTGCCGGTACGCTGCTCGGTGCAGCACAGACCCGTAACGGCGTTCAGTATTGCCGCTACCGCGACAATTACGGCCGCGTTTACGAAGCGCCTTGTAACTAATAGTTACAAAATTGAATTTAAAAACAGGCCGGTTTCCGGCCTGTTTTTTTATGCCTGCGCATTGATCCAGGAATTTAGCAGTAAGGGTTCCTGTTTGCAGCAATATGCAGTAATGAGCAGTAACAATCTTCGGCCTCTCTTTTTAAAGCGTAATTATCCATGGCTCCTCCTCTTCTCCGACTTGACCAGATCAGCCTGACTTTTGGTGGCACACCGCTGCTGGAAGATGCAGGCCTGTCGATCAGTGAGGGAGAACGGATTGCGTTGGTCGGGCGTAACGGCTCCGGCAAATCCACACTGTTGAAAATTGCAGCCGGTATGGTTGAACCAACCGGCGGCGAGGTTTTCCGTCACCCTTCCGCAACCATTCGTTATCTGGCACAGGCACCGGATATGGATGGTTTTTCCAATGTGCGTGATTATGTGGAAGCAGGTCTCGGCCCGACTGATGATCCGTATCGCGTGGCCTATCTTCTGGAAAATCTGGGACTGACCGGCGATGAAACACCGGAGCAGCTTTCCGGCGGTGAAGCACGTCGTGCAGCGCTGGCACGGGTCATTGCACCGCAGCCGGATGTGCTGCTGCTGGATGAACCGACCAACCATCTCGATCTCGCAACGATTGAATGGCTGGAGCAGGAACTGCGCCAGATCCGCTCGGCGATTGTGCTGATTTCCCATGACCGTCGTTTTCTGGAAAATGTCAGCCGCGCCACGATCTGGCTGGATCGCGGTGTGACGCGTCGTATTGAACAGGGCTTCGCGCATTTTGAAGAATGGCGCGACAAAGTTCTGGAAGAAGAAGAACGCGATCATCAGAAGCTCGGCCGTCAGATCGTCCGGGAAGAACATTGGTTGCGCTATGGCGTGACTGCCCGCCGCAAGCGCAATATGCGCCGCCTTGGCGAGCTGCATACAATGCGCCATGAATTCCGCACCCATCGCCATGCGCAAGGCGTGGCAACGCTGCAGGCCAGCGATGTGAAAGAATCCGGCAAGCTGGTGATTGAAGCAGATAAGATCAGCAAAGCCTATGATGAGCGTGTACTGGTCAAGGATTTCTCCATCCGCGTCAATCGCGGTGACCGTATCGGCCTTGTCGGGCCGAACGGTGCAGGCAAAACCACATTGCTGTCGATGCTGACCGGTAAACTTGAACCGGATTCCGGCACAATCCGTCTCGGTGTTAATCTGGATTTTGCCGAGCTGGATCAGAAGCGTGAGCTCAATCCCGATGAAACCCTGTCGCATTATCTGACCGACGGGCGCGGTGAATCGCTGGTGGTCAATGGCGAGCAGCGCCATGTTGTCTCCTATATGAAAGACTTTCTGTTTCAGCCGGAACAGGCACGCACGCCGATCCGTGAATTATCCGGCGGTGAGCGCGCTCGTCTGATGCTGGCGCGGGTTCTGTCGCGTCCGGCCAACCTGCTGATCCTCGATGAGCCGACCAATGATCTGGATATGGAAACGCTGGATCTGTTGCAGGAACTGGTATCCAGTTTTGCAGGCACCGTTATTCTGGTGAGCCATGACCGTGATTTTCTCGACCGCACGGTAACATCGGTGATTGCACCGGAAGGTGACGGGCGCTGGCTGCAATATGCCGGCGGTTATGCGGATATGATGGCGCAGCGCAAAGAAACAGCGCTGGCACGCCGTCAGGTAAAATCTGCCGCACCCGCAGGTAGTGACAAGGCGGAAGCTGCCCCCGCACCAAAACGCGATGAAAAGCGCAAACTGTCCTATAAGCAGAAATTTGCGCTGGAAACACTGCCGGCGAAGATGGAAAAGCTGAGTGCAGAAATTACAGCACTTGAGGCGAAAATGGCTGATCCGGCGCTCTATACCAAAGACCCTGCGCAGTTTGCCAAGATCGCTGCTGAGATTGAAAAGAAACGCAGTGAAAATGAAGCCCATGAAGAAGAATGGCTTGAACTGGAAATGCTGCGTGAGGAGATTGAAGGCTAATCAGTCCTTCACAATGCTCTGATAAAAGCCTGCCTGAATATCACTCAGGCAGGCTTTTTTGTTTTATGCGCTGGCCTTGTTCAGAACATCCAATGCATCCTGATCGAGCGTCAGCTGAGTCGCTTTAATCAGCTCTTCCAGCTGCTCAATCTTGGTGGCGCTGGCAATTGGCGCGGTGATTGACGGCTGAGCCATCATCCATGCAACAGCAATTTGCGCCACAGTCACGCTATAGCGTTCTGCCACCTGATCCATTGCTTCCAGAATCTTCAATCCGCGTGCATTGAGATAGCTGGTGCCGACCCTGTTGCCACGCGGACTAATGCCCAGATCTTTCTCGCTGCGATATTTCCCCGTGAGGAAACCGGCCGCCAGCGTATAATAAGGAATAACGCCAACCTGATTGGCGCTCACCACCGGCTCCAGCGTGGTTTCATAATCCTTGCGATCATAGAGATTATACAACGGCTGCAATGAGTTATAGCGCGGCAGATTATGTTTCTCAGAGATTTCCAATGCGCTTTGCAGGCGCTCGCCGGTAATATTGGATGCACCGATTGCACGGACTTTACCGGCTTTGATCAGATCCTGAAATGTACCGAGCACATCCTCAAACGGCGTATTCGGATCATCATAATGCGACTGGTAAAGATCAATATAATCTGTTTGCAGGCGCTTGAGCGAAGCGTCAACACATTCACGGATATGGGCAGGCGCCATGGTAAAGCCTTCGCCCATATCGGCACCAACCTTGGTGGCAATGATCATCTTGTCACGACTGCCACGGCTTTTGAGCCAGTTGCCGATAACGGTTTCCGATTCACCGCCCTTATGCCCCTCTACCCAGCGGGAATAGACATTGGCCGTATCAATAAATGTCAGGTCGGCATCGAGCAGGCGGTCGAGTAAGGCAAAAGATGTGGTTTCATCGGCTGTCCAGCCGAACACATTGCCGCCGAAGCAGAAAGGTGAAACCTGTAAATCTGACCGTCCGAGTTGTTTCATGCGCATTCCGTTTCCTCCGCAGGATATGCATTATTCGTTCAAAGCGGATTATGACCAAAAAGATGCGGAGGGAAAGAAAAAGCGCGACAAACTATTCTGATAACACAGCTTTGTGTTTCATGCCGGAGTGATATTCCCAAGGCTGAGCAGCATTGAGCGCAAAAAATCACCGTTACCGTTCAGAAGGTTATTTTCCAGTTCTGCATGGGTCTGCCGCCAGACAGGCACGGCTTCTGCCAGCAGAGCTGAACCTTTGGGTGTCAGCAGTAATAATCGGCTGCGCCGGTCTGCTGCATCTGGTATAATTTCTATCAGTGCTTTTTTCTGAAGCGGCTTGAGTGCGGCCGTTAATGTCGTGCGATCCATAGCGAGCAATTGGGCAACCGGTGCGATGGATGGCGGTTCAGGCCTGTTTAAAGCCATCAGCAAAGAAAACTGGCCGTTTGTCAGTCCGAAGGGCCTCAAAGCATCGTCAAAATAACGGGCTAAAGCACGGGCTGCGCGCTGTGCGTGCAGGCACAGACATGTATCACGGACTTCCAGTGTGGTCGAAAATGGTACATTCATTGACATTTTACAATTATGTTGATATCAACATATTAAGTCAACGCAAGAATAAAGTTGCCCACAAGGAGGAGAATGAAAATGGGATATGTCGAGGGTTTTGTCGCTTCTGTGCCGGAAAACCGCAAAGAAGACTACCGTAAACATGCAGCTGAAGCGGCTGTGATTTTTAAAGAATTTGGCGCCACCCGCATTGTTGAGTGCTGGGGCGATGATGTGCCGGATGGCAAGCTGACGGATTTCCGCCGCTCCGTGCAGGCCAAAGACGGCGAAGTTGTTGTGTTCAGCTGGATTGAATTTCCGAACAAAACTGTGCGCGATACAACCTGGAAAAAAATGATGGAAGATCCCCGCATGCAGGCGATGGGTGAATCCATGCCTTTTGACGGCAAGCGTATGATCTATGGTGGTTTTGAGAAACTGCTTGATGTTTGACACTGATTTTTAGCAATAAAAAAGGGGGCGAAAGCCCCCTTTTTGTTTCAGCACTGCTGAAATCAGCTCATGCCGAGCGCGTCCATATAAAGCTGGATCATCGCTTCTTCTTCCTGACGCTCATGCGCTTCTTTCTTACGCAGGCGGATGATGGTGCGTACAGCTTTAGAGTCAAAGCCGGAGCCTTTCAGCTCAGCGAAAACCTCTTTGATATCGTCAGAGATGGTTTTCTTTTCTTCTTCCAGACGTTCAATACGTTCAATAAATGCACGCAGCTGGCCGACTGCAATGGACTGGGCGTTGTCGCCGGTAATATCGTCGCTCAATATCATTCTCCGATTATAGACAAGACCATATGAAACGCCGGGCGAGTCGCAGGCCTTAAAACAGGTGGTCTTGGTTGCCTCACATGCAGCGCATGGTCAAGCAATGGATTTAAGAATCTTGGAACTTAAACTAGCCGCCAAGCGGTAAGATACTGGTTAAAATCTACAGAGTGGTTCAATTTTCGAGCGAAAAACCACTCTGTTTTTTATCTGTCGCTGCTTCGGGCAAAAAACCGGTAGCCGCTTTTTCTGAAGCAGCTTTATTAGTGGCTTGGTTTTCGTGCGGAAAAAGCATCCTGCTGCGCCTGACTGGCCGGTGTCTGATATTTTTCCCGCCATTCATCATAAGGCATGCCGTAAATCTCGGCGCGTGCTTCGTCTTTGGTCAGCGCATTGCCATCAGCATTGGCCGCTTCCTGAAACCAGTTGGACAGGCAGTTGCGACAAAAGCCGGTCAGGTTCATCATATCGATATTCTGAACATCGGTGCGGTTGCGCAAATGCTCAACCAGCTTGCGAAAAGCGGCCGCTTCATAGGCCAGACGCTGATTACCTGTAATATTTGTCATGCAATTTCCTTTCGCAGCTCAAATCCATTCAACGGAACCGGTGCGTGAACCATAATGGCGGATATCGTGAATACCATCCATCATATTGATATGTGCCAGCATCGGCGCAAGACGCTCAGCCCAAACCTGCACACCTTCCGGTGTTGCGATCAGATCCTGCCGCACTTCAATCAGCACATTGGCATAGCCTTTAGCGGTACAATGGCGAAACAATGTGTCATTCCGCAGAGCGCCGTCATAGGGCTCATTATCGCCGACAGATAATGTGCCGTCTTCACGTAACATCGACAAAAGCGGTGTTATCGCCCGGTCATCTTTATCCCAGAGCAATGCAACCTGCCACGGGCGCGGTATGGTTTTCCAGACCGGCGTATAGGAATGAACAGAGACGACAAAAGGGGCGCGGCCACAGGTTTGCAGCATCTTGTTGCAAGCTGCATCAACCGCATTGTGATAAGGGCGGTAAAAGCGGTTCAGCCGGTTTTCCCGCTCTTCTTCATGCATCGGATAATTGGCCGGAATAACAGCACCGTCAGACAGCTGCATAATCAGCGTCGGATCATCCTCACCGCGGTTCGGATCAATCAGCAGCCGTGAAAAACCGCCAAGCACCGCCGGACTGTTCAGCTTTTCTGCCAGCGCTCTGGTCAGCATCTCAACGCCGATATCATAGGCGATATGGCGCTCAAAAACACGCGGCTCCAGCCCAAGCGTACCATAGTCCTCAGGCACTGCACGGCTGGCATGATCGGCAATCAGCAGCAGACCTTGCTCAAAATCACCGTCAATGGTCTCAAAAGGGGAAAAACCTGTCATCTCGTTTCCGGCTATGGATTGGATGATCAACATATAAATGGATTGCAAGGAATTGCGAGCCATTTGTGACCGGCGCTCCATTTTGCAAGATAGGCCAGAGCATGCCTGGTTCAAATGGATAGACGTAAAAACAAAAAGATAGAGCACACGCAGCGGATATAATTAAACGCGATACGCTCTAGTATCCGGTCGGAGTGTGGGCTATAGACAAAACAGCAATTAAATCGATTTGATTACAATTGTGACAACTGAAAACCACTGAATTCGCAAAACAGGAGGTATTTTTCAGACTGTGATCCGTCACTATCTGCCGGAGATGATTACAAAGGTTGCCGATAGCGGCTTGACCGGCAAGACAGGCTATTTTGCAATTAGTTCTGATTTACAGCGGAAAACTGACCTCAGGCTCTTGAGTCTGCCTGCAACTTGCGTGAATTATGCGGCTTTACGGCATCGCATTTTCATGGTGAAGCAGATACGGTGCCGCAACCCGGTTGTTTACAGTGCTGTATCATTTGTTTCTGCCCGAAACAGAGCCGAACAAAAGATGCAGTCCGGTGGTAATGGTCAGGCTGTTACACCTTGCTGTCATATTTAAGCAGTACCGTGCGCTGAAAGGTTCTGGCGGATGCGTCTTCATTCTACCTTGTTCTATTGTCTGGCTTTTGTTTCGGTCACATTGATTTCTGTTATCTTTTCCGCACCTGAAGCCCGTGCCGATTTTCGCGTTTGTAATTCGACGCAAAATCTTGTCGGTGTCGCAATCGGCTATCGTGCCAAGAGCGGATGGATCACGGAAGGCTGGTGGCACATTAACGGTTCAAGCTGCAAGACCCTGATCGAAGGCCCGCTGACCTCCCGCTATTACTATGTTTATGCTGAGGATTCAGAAGGCGGCGGCCGCTGGGACGGCAAGGTCAATATGTGTGTGGCTGAAAACGAATTCAAAATTAACGGCGTGAATGACTGTTTTGCCCGCGGTTATCAGCGCTCCGGTTTTCAGGAATATGATACGGGCGAACAATCAAGCTGGATGGTGCAGCTGACTGATGATGCACCGGCCGGCAATGCCACAGTAACAGGAACCAATCACCAATGAGACGTGCGCGTAAGGTAAAGATCCTCGCAACACTTGGGCCCGCATCTTCGGATGAAGCGGTTATTGAGAAATTATTCGCGGCCGGTGCCGATGTCTTCCGCATCAATATGAGCCATGCCGATCACGATTTGATGCGTGAGCTGGTGCGCCGCATCCGCAATGTAGAGCGCAAACTCGGACGCCCGATCGGTATTCTCGCAGATTTGCAGGGCCCGAAACTACGTGTCGGCAAATTTAAAGACGGCAAAGTCGAACTCACACCGGGTCAGATTTTCACGCTTGATGATGATGAGACACTGGGCGATGAAAATCGTGTTTTCCTGCCGCATCCGGAAATTCTGCAAGCCGTGCAGGCCGGTGACCGTCTGTTGATTGATGATGGTCGTTTAGCTTTGCAGGCTGAAGCGACCGACGGTAAGTCTATCCGTTGTAAAGTAATCTCCGGCACCAAAATTTCTGACCGCAAAGGCGTAAGCCTGCCGGATACGACATTGCCGGTCGGTGCGCTGACAGAAAAAGACCGCCGTGATCTTGATGCCGTACTGCTTGAAGATATTGACTGGGTAGCCCTGTCCTTCATTCAGCGGCCGGAAGATCTCGCGGAAGTCCGCAAGATTGCCCGTGGTCGTGTGGCACTGATGTCCAAGATTGAAAAACCACAGGCAGTTACCCGTCTCGATGAAATCATCGAATTGTCGGATGCGCTGATGGTTGCCCGTGGTGATCTCGGTGTGGAAATGCCGCTGGAAAGCGTTCCGGGCATTCAGAAGCAAATCGTCCGCGCCTGCCGCAAAGCCGGTAAGCCGGTCGTCGTTGCCACCCAGATGCTGGAATCCATGATTACAGCTCCGGTGCCAACCCGTGCGGAAGTCTCCGATGTGGCCACTGCTGTGTTTGACGGTGCCGATGCGGTGATGCTGTCTGCGGAATCCGCCGCCGGTGATTATCCGGTGGAAGCGGTTGCGACCATGGCGCGGATTGCCGAGAAAGTGGAACGTGATCCGAATTATCCGTCCATCGTCAATAATCAGCGTTCCGAACCGGAAGCCACCGGTGCGGATGCGGTATCGCTGGCAGCCCGCCAGATTGCTACCACGCTGAACCTCTCGGCGATCATCTGCTATACTTCATCGGGCACCACAGGCCTCAGAGCGTCGCGTGAGCGCCCGCTGACGCCGATTATTGCCCTGTCGCCGGTCGTTGAGACAGCACGTCGTCTGTCGATCGTCTGGGGGCTGCATTGCGTGGTAACAGAGGATGCGCGTGATCTGGATGACGTGGTCAACCGCGCCTGTCATATTGCCCATCGGGAAGAGTTCGCCAAACCGGGCGATCGTGTGATTATCACTGTCGGTGTGCCGCTCAGAACCCCTGGCAACACCAATATGCTGCGCATTGCCTATATCGGTATGGACGGCCTGACAGGCATCTGACGACACCTTCAACCTGAAACGAGAAAGCCCGCTTTAAAGCGGGCTTTTTTATAGGCACATTGGTCGTGCTTAGGCGTGATAGGCTGCAATGCCATTCTGGGAAAGCAACGCAGCCCGCAGTTTTTCCAAAGCACGGTTTTCAATCTGGCGGACACGCTCCTTAGAAATACCGAGTTTCTCTCCCAGCATTTCCAGAGTTACGGCATCATCTTTCAAACGACGCTCGCGGATAATGCGCAATTCACGGTCATTCAGCACGGATAATGCCTGTTTCAGCCAGCTGACACGTCGCTCGCTGTCGATCATATTCTCAACAATTTCATCCTGCAGCGGGTGATCATCGACCAGAAAATCAATCTTTTCCGCGCTGCTGCTGTCATCCGGCGAAACAGTCATACTTAAAGAACTGTCGGGGCCGGATAATCTGGAATCCATCAGTTCCACATCTTTTTCAGACACGCCGAGCTGATCGGAAATGCGGGTATATAATTCGCGCTTCGACAGGGTTTCATTGCTCTGCACCAGTTTGGCACGCAAGCGACGCAAATTGAAAAACAAAGCTTTCTGCGTTGAACTTGTACCACCACGAACAATCGACCAATTGCGCAGAATATAGTCCTGTATCGATGCTCTGATCCACCAGATCGCATAGGTGGAAAAACGCACCTCCCGCTCCGGTTCAAAGCGGAAAGCAGCCTCCATAAGCCCCACTGTCCCTTCCTGTATGAGATCGGCCATCGGCAGATCAAATTTGCGGAAACGTCCGGCGGTGGAAATCACCAGCCGCATATGAGATGAGGTAATTTCATCCAGCGCATGCTGATCGCCCTGCTCTTTCCAGCGCTGAACAAGTTCCTGTTCCTGTTCCCGTTCAAGATAAGGCGCGGACATAGCACTGCGAATAAGATTTCTGGAGGATACAAAAGAGACGGTACGTTTCGTAACTTCGGTGGAGGAGGACGCTACAGGCTTCATTTCAATCTCCATAACGAAAATATCAACGCAACCTGCTTATGAGGATCACGTTATCCGCTAGGAGTTAAACGCATCAATGGAAGGCCGGTTCCTTCATCTTCTGCTAATTTTATGATTTTTTTGAACAGAGAGCTTGAAAAACACTTTTTGTGCTCCAGCACATGCTTCAGAGCAGATACATGCTGTGCAATCATTACTACGTAGCGAAAATATACATAAAACAATAACGCCGCTCTGAGTGAACAGAACGGCGTTATTGTTATAAAGGACTATGTTTCAGCCTGAATTGCGTAAAATTATGCAGCTTCGGCTTCATCATCCTCAACTTCAGCTTCATCAGTCTTCGCACCGCGTTTCGGTCCTTTAGCCAGATTAGCTTCAATGAGGCGTACAGATTCTGTATCAGACAGCTTGTTTACGGCTGCAACTTCACGCGCCATACGATCCAGAGCTGCTTCATAAAGCTGACGCTCGGAATAAGACTGTTCCGGCTGGTTTTCTGCACGGAAAAGATCACGCACGACTTCTGCAATGGAAATCAGATCACCGGAATTGATTTTTGCATCATATTCCTGAGCCCGGCGCGACCACATGGTGCGCTTGATACGGGCACGACCCTGCAAGACTTTCAAGGCGCGTTCTACGAAATCACCTTCTGACAATTTACGCATACCAATGGTAGCCGCTTTAGCCACCGGCACTTTAAGGCGCATCTTATCTTTATCGAAATCAATAACAAAAAGCTCAAGCTTCATGCCTGCAACTTCCTGCTCTTCGATTGCAACGATCTGTCCCACACCATGCGACGGATACACAATCGACTCACCCGTCTTAAAACCCTGACGGACGGCGGCCTTCTTCTGCTGGGATGACATACGCTTCAATACTCCCTGTAGTGTCCGGCACCTGGAGCGCCGGTTTACACGCGGTGATACAATCAGTCCTGCGACCAACCCCGCGGGAAACGGGACGGGCATAACAGCTGATTAAAACAAGTGCCGAAACAGAATGTAAAAGGGATGCTGAGGCAAAACTTAAGCAAAAAAAATCACAGGATAAACGGTGGGAGCAAAATTTAAAAACAAACTTGCCCCGGCACTATTTCAGCCTGTAATTTATATCAGCCTTTCAGTGAATACCTGTAGCCGCCACGAAATGACGCCTGCTCATCGACATTATCGTGGACAGTAACACAAAAAACCGGCAGAATCAACAAAATGCCGTCACAAGCCGCCCGACCGGGCGATTTGTGTTAATAAACCGTTAATTGACAGGGTTGATCCTGTGGTTATCCCGGCATATCAGCGGAGAATCAATCGCCTTCGCCAGGCTCTGCCGAGAAGAACTGTTCAAGCTTATTAGCGACGCCATCCATTTCAGCGGCTTCAGGCATCTGGTCTTTTTTCACGGTGAGATTTGGCCACTTCGCTGAATATTCAGAATTCAGCTCAATCCATTTATCAAGACCCGGTTCCGTATCCGGACGGATTGCTTCAGCAGGACATTCCGGCTCACATACGCCGCAGTCAATACACTCATCAGGATTGATGACGAGCATATTCTCGCCTTCATAGAAACAATCGACAGGGCAGACCTCCACGCAATCCGTATATTTGCAACGAATGCAGTTATCGGTCACGACATAAGTCATTGTCGAACTCCCAGAGCTTTGAACTGCCACACATAATCTGCGGCCAAAATTACAATCATATCATTTGGCATAACATCCGGCAGGTGTCAGGATAACTGACTGCTCCTGCCATCCGGCCTGCGAAACCGGAATGCCGTTTTTCAGCAACTGCGCTATATGAAATACGGCAGAAAACCTGTCTGTCAGGTAAAGGCTTTAGCCGCAGCTTGCAAGAGGGTTTTCCCTCAGCCGCGACGCTCCGCCGCAAAAAAGAACCACATTCTTTATCACCGTAATTTCTGAAAAACTGCGTCCCCGCTGGCTTTTAACAAAGCACAATCCTTCCGCCGCATCATTCTTCATTCCGGACAGAAAATAAGCCAACACGAAGATTTGAAAGAATGGTCAGACCCGACTCAGCATCTCAAGCATAGTTCAGCTTCTGAAAACACCGGTCAGCCTGCGGAATTATGCTCTGAATGCGACTCACATCAGCCCGATCAAGCAGTTCAGAACTCATCAAAACCGGAACCACCTTGTTTCAGTCGTTCCGTTGCCCTGCGGTCGCGTTTTGTCGGACGGCCGGAACCGGCATCCCGTTTTTCACCAGCCGCAGCCATCTGCTCTTCCGTCTTTTCAGCTGGCGGTGTCAGATCTTCATAGAGCAATTGCGCTTCGGGAAAAGAGCCGCGACGCTCTCCAAGCTCGCGCACTTTATAAATCAATATGCGGCGATCCAGCGTGACCGTCACTACATCTCCGATTTTAATTCCGTGAGATGCCTGATCTATTTTATCGCGGTTAATACGAACACGCCCGCCGGCAGCAAGCTTTGCCGCGAGCGAGCGTGATTTAACGACACGGGTGAAAAACAACCATTTATCAATGCGCTGTTTTAAAGCACCCGTATTCATGCGCTTATTTCTTCAGCTGCTCTTTCAGAGCAAGCAGCTTGGCGAATGGTGAATCAGGATCAATCTGCACCGGACGCTCATTGCGCTCAACGCGTTTCTGATCCTGAGCATGATCCCGTTTGCCATGACGCGGCTTGCCGTGATGTTCATTACGGCCGGATTTCTGCTCACCGTTACCGAAGTCAACACGTGCGGCTTTTTCAAACCGCTTGCTGCGACCTTCACGGTTCTGATTATCACCCGCATTGTCTTTAGCTGCATCAGCCGGTGCGCCGTCTTTAGCAGGCGCACGGCGATTGCCCTGCGGACGGTTGCGATTCTGCTCGCGTCCCTTACCCTGCTCGCGGCCACGGTTGTCGTGACGACCCGGACGCCACAGCAGAACCATTTTCACTGGTTCTTCAGCAACAGCATCAGCAGTCTCAGCCGCTTCTGCAACCGGTGCTTCAGCTTCTTCCGTATTCACGGTTTCTGCCACAGCTTCCGGCTGTTCTTCAGTTTCAGCGGCAGCTTCTGTTACAGCTTCGCCGGTCTGCTTGGCAGCATCGGCTTCAGCAAAAGCATCAAGTTCTGCAAGCTTGGCAGCAACAGCCGGTGCTTCCATCGCTTCATGACGGTAGCCGAGGCTTTTCAGCACTTCTTCCATGTCTTCCGGTGTCGCACCAAGAATAGACATCATCGACGGCGTTACCATGAAACGAGCACCATCATAGGCACCTTCGGCGCGCAGACCTGCGCCCGGACGCCAGGCCAGAGCCGGACGGATCAGATCGGCCAGACGCTCCAGAATGTCGAAACGCACAGCGCGGCGGCCAAGAACGCGGTAGCCGGCCAGTGTGTAGAAAACCGGATCGAAAGCCGGATCAACAACAACCGAGGTACGGCCTGCGGCCAGAACATGAACAACATCACCGTAACCGGCACGTTCACGGCCGTCATTGCTCAGCGCCCAGAGCAGTGTCATCAGACCCGCAGGTGCCGGTTTCAGCAAAGCAGGGATAAATACATGATAGGCACCAAAGCGTACGCCGAAACGACGCAGAGCTGCGCGGGAATCCTGATCGAGACCACGGATTTCCTCAGCAATGTCGCGACGCTGGATCACGCCGAAGCTCTCAACCAAACGGAAAGCCAGACCACGGGTCATGCCGGTCAGGGCATCAGCCTCGGTCAGATCATGCAATGGCTTGAGAACTGTCTCAATATGATGGGCGACAAAGCGGTCAATACGGCTCTGTACTTTCTCACGGGAAGCACCTGTCAGCTGCTCGTCAGCCAGCAGAACGCTGCGCGGACGCATCACGCTGTCACCGGCAACCAGAGTTGCAACCGGAGCGCCGACCCAGCGCAGAATGCCATCCGAGCCAAGGGCAAAATCGCCATTGGCCGCAGCAGAGAAGCGCTCTGCACGACGGTCATATTCAGCGGCCAGCGCTTTTTGTGCAGCCCCCTTTACCGCTTTCGCGTCCGGCCCTTCGGCCTTGACGTCGGCGGTAAATCGGAATCCTTCCAACTGCCCGACATTGTGGTCTTCGACAAGTACATCCCCTGTCGGGCTAATTTCTGCTTCTAGCATGGCATTCTCTCTCAGGCGCTTCATAAGCACGCTTGTCCTGCGGTCTACAAAGCGTTTCGTCAACCGTTCATGCAGCGCGTCAGACAATCTGTCCTCAATTTCGCGCGTCTTTTCTTGCCAATGTGCCGGATCTGCCAGCCAGCCCGGCCGATGCGACACAAAAGTCCATGTGCGAATTTGTGCAATACGATGAGATAGAGTGTCGATCTCACCGTCAGTCCTGTCGGACCGATGCACCTGCTCGCTCATATAGTCTTCATCCACAAAACCTTTGCGGATGATATCCTTATAGATTGCGGCAATAATATCGGCATGTTGTGCCGGCGCAATCCTTCTATAGTCGGGAAGCGCACAGGCATCCCACAAAATTTCCACACGCTTGGGCGTATCCGCAAGCCGCATAATGTCTTCATCACGCGCCAGATTTTCAAGCGCCTGCATGTCAACCGCAGGTAGCGCCCGTGTCAACCCTTCCAAAGGCGCTGAACGGTCTAATGAGTGCTTCAATGCGCGAACAGATGAAAAATCAAACTGAGCCGTGCGCCATTGCAACACTTTAACCGCGTCGAAATTATGCGATTCTATCCGCTCGACAAGATCTTTATCAAACGGATCAACCTGTCCGGTGACACCGAATGTACCATCGCGCAGGTGACGACCCGCACGACCGGCAATCTGCCCGAGCTCGCCGGGGTTCAGATCACGATACTGAAATCCGTCAAATTTACGCGCTTGCGCAAAGGCCACATGGTCAACATCAAGATTAAGTCCCATGCCGATCGCATCGGTCGCAACCAGAAAATCCACATCGCCGGATTGATAAAGCTCCACTTGCGCATTGCGGGTGCGCGGGCTCAAAGCGCCCATCACTACGGCTGCACCACCGCGCTGACGGCGGATCAGCTCGGCAATCGCATAGACCTCATCGGCAGAGAAAGCGACAATGGCACTGCGACGCGGCAGGCGGGTAATCTTTTTCGAACCTGCATAGGCCAGATGCGACAAACGCGGACGGGTAATAATATTGATACCGCGCAGCAGCTTTTCGAGAATAGGCCGCATGGTTGCCGCGCCCAGCAGCAGGGTTTCCTGCCGGCCGCGCAAATGTAAAAGACGGTCTGTGAAAATATGGCCGCGTTCCAAATCGGCAGCCAGCTGTATTTCATCAATGGCAACGAAAGCGGCATTGGTCTGGCGCGGCAGAGCCTCAACGGTACATACGGAATATTTCGCACCGGCCGGAATGATTTTTTCTTCACCGGTGACCAGCGCCACTTTTTCAGGGCCGACTTTGGTAACCAGCTTATTATAGACTTCACGCGCCAGCAGGCGCAGCGGCAGACCAATGATCCCGCTCTCATGGGCGAGCATACGCTCCAGCGCCAGATGAGTCTTACCGGTATTGGTAGGCCCGAGCACAGCGGTTACATCGCGCCCACTCACAATAAGCGGTGCTGTTCCCTGATGCAGAGACGCCGCCCCAAGCGGAGGCGTCAATGAGTTCTTCTGGTCATTCATGCGGAATTGATTATTCCCCGTCTCATGAAGTCGTTACACATGAAATCCGCCCCGCAGGTCAGTGCCATATTTTGCAATATAGCCAACCCGATCCGGCAAACCCCATTTTTTCTGTCTGCCTGCCGTCAGCCAGTACAGATTGAGCAAAGCAGGTAGCATTATCTGTCTCTGACTAAAAGGGTAACAACGGCACCTTTATGACTTCTTTTGTATCAAAACTTCAGAAAATGACAGGAAACCATGTCAGCTCTTCACAAAAACCCGATCTTGTCAGAATTTTACGTGCATTTCAGGCGTTAGAATCCACTAAAACGCCCGCAATAACCCTGTATTTTAATGAAAAGAACACGAGAAGAACAAAGAGGCTACGAATCAATGGTTTTCACGAGTTCTCATTTTGTTCAAAACAACATTCTGTGTTTTCTATAAACAGAGACACAATATACAGATTCAGCAGCACAGGAACAGCGCGGTAAAAAACAGAGAAATTAACTTTTACCGCCGATCGCACATAGCGATGTGGTAATATGCACATAATACCAATTTAAAAACTCGCACAGCATTAATAAAGATTAAAAATACCTTACCGGAATGCGCAATGTTTCAGCAAAACAACATGTTTTCATTAAGCTTTCGGCCAAACCCTGAACGAATCGGCGACGAATCGCTGATGAATCAAAGTTCCCGTTTCGTTTTCACAAAATACAGCGTCAAAAAGATCAATGCACACCACATATAGTATTAGACCTTGGTGAAACACAAATTCGCAACAACAAAAAGCTCCGAAAAGGTTAATTTCCTTCGGGGCTTCGATTTCCGTAACAATGGGTCTTGTTAACTTATCGGCAAACGCGCTCAGTCGCGCTCAACACAGAGCGCAACACCCATGCCGCCGCCGATACACAGGGTCGCCAGACCTTTCTTGGCATCGCGGCGCTGCATTTCATAAAGCAATGTGGTCAGAACACGGGCACCGGAAGCGCCGATCGGATGACCGATAGCAATAGCACCGCCATTCACATTGACGATAGCCGGATCAAGTCCCAGCTCGCGGGTTACACAGCAAGCCTGCGCCGCAAAAGCCTCATTGGCTTCAACCAGATCCAGATCTTTCACTGTCCAGCCGGCTTTTTCCAGCGCTTTGCGTGAGGCCGGAATAGGTCCTGTGCCCATCACTGCCGGATCAACACCTGCCGTTGCCCAGGAGGTGATGCGTGCCAATGGTTTGATACCGCGACGCTCCGCTTCCGCTTCACTCATCAGCACTGTTGCGGCCGCACCATCATTGATACCGGAAGCATTACCGGCGGTAACCGTACCTTCCTTGGCAAAAGCCGGGCGCAGCTTCTGCAAAGCCTCAATCGTGGTGCCGTGGCGGATATATTCATCCTCACTCACAACCACCTCACCCTTACGGGTTTTGATAGTGACAGGCACGATCTCATCCTTAAAACGACCGGCAACCTGCGCTGCCTCGGCCTTGTTCTGGGAAGCAAGAGCGAAATTGTCCTGATCCTCACGGGTCAGCTGCCAGCGATCAGCAATATTCTCGGCTGTTACACCCATAGGATAACCGTGGAAAGCGTCCGTCAGACCATCTTTCATCATGGTATCGATCATGGTCATGTCGCCCATTTTGGTACCGGAGCGCAGATGTGCGCAATGCGGAGCCATGGACATGGATTCCTGACCACCGGCAACAATCACCGAGGCATCGCCATTGGCAATCTGCTGCAAGCCCAGCGCTACAGAGCGCAGGCCGGAGCCGCAAAGCTGGTTAACGGCAAAACCCGTTGTCTCAATCGGGCAACCGGCAGCGATTGCAGCCTGACGCACCGGATTCTGCCCCTGCCCTGCTGTCAGCACCTGTCCGAAAATCACTTCATCAACATCAGCCGCAGCAACACCGGCACGCTCCAGCGCAGCCTTGATTGCTGTTGCACCCAGCTCATGGGCAGGCACATTGGCGAAAGCCCCGTTGAATGAACCGACAGGAGTACGCGCAGCGCTGGCAATAACGACTGTTGTTTCTTTGCTCATGACAGATAACTTCCTCACATCCCAATAATGCCTGTTTTCCGCATATACGCAGAACCGGCTTTTCCTCAGTATAACGTCAGTTACAAATGATGCTGGTACTAATTACGATCAAGGTTTTGAATTTTTCGCATAACCCCGTGCTGCACAACAGGCAGATTGCCGTGCTTTTGCGCAAAATACGCCAGAAACAACCGGTCCTCGCTGCACAGGTGATGCGCTGGCGGAATAGACAGGCAAATTGCAAACAAAAAAAGACCGGCTGAAAAGCCGGTCTTTTTTTAAAAGCTCCAAGAAAAAGCGAAATTACGCTTCCTTTGGCTCCAGAACCTGACGGCCGCGATACATACCGCTTTTCAGGTCGATATGGTGCGGGCGACGCAGTTCGCCGGAGTTCTTGTCTTCAACATATGTCGGAGCCTTCAGCGCATCAGCCGAACGACGCATGCCGCGCTTCGAAGGGGAAGTTTTTCGTTTAGGTACAGCCATTGATTCTGCTCCAGTGATTAGTCAATCGAATGTCCGGTGCCTCATAGCGAGGCTGTCACATCGGACATTGTTCCGGAAAGTTTTGCTGCCTATACACGCTCAAACGTCTTTTGACCAGCAGGACTCGCATTTTTTTTATGCAAATCCCGATTTACCGGCTTAAAAACCTGCTCAGAAATGTATTTCAGTCGCTGCCCTATAGCATCATTCACGGCTAAAGGACAAAAGATTTCACGCTTTTGCTCAAATTTTGCTGATTTTATTGCACGCAGCCGACATAAGCGCCGCTGTTTTGGGCTCTGCGCTCAATAATACGGGAAATCCGCACCATACCGCGGCTTGGCTTGGACGCATCGCGGAGAATCGGATTCGGCAGCGTGACTGCGAGATAGGCAGCCTGCCGCGCCGTTAATTTGGATGCAGGACGCTTGAAATAATGCTGGGCAGCGGCTTCAACACCATAAATCCCGTCACCCCACTCCACGATATTGAGATAAATCTCCATCATCCGGCGCTTGGAAAGAATCAATGAAGCGGCCTGCGCCAGCGGGAATTCCAGTGCCTTGCGCACATAAGAGCGCCCGTTCCAGAGAAACAGATTTTTCACCGTCTGCATCGGGATTGTCGAGGCGCCGCGACTTGGCTCACCGTCACTGCCCAGCACCAGTTTCAGCTGATTCCAGTCAATGCCATAATGGCTGCAAAACTGCCCGTCTTCAGACATCATCACCGAATTGACCAGCACCGGCGCAATATCCTCCAGCGGCACCCATTGGCGCTCATAGCCTTTCAGCGTCACCAGATCCTTGATCATCAGGGTTGAGACCGGATGCACAAAGGGCAGCTTGTAGAGAAAAAGCAGAGCGAAAGGCGCAATTGCCAGCAACAGCAAAAAGCGCTTCAGCCAATACCACGGCCGCACGCTCACCGGATCCGCCACAAAGCTGGCGACGGTTTTCGGAGCTGCGGTTTCATGATGACCGTCCCCTTTATCTCCGTCCTCCTTATACATGACAAATTTTGTCATTGTGCCCGCAGTGTCTCCGTTACTTGCCATATCGTTACTGCATAATTTCAGCCGATTGAAAAGCCGGTGCTGCAAGACATATCAGTTTTCAGGCATTTTTTGTTGGTAAAAATCATTTCGCGGCTTTTCTGCATCACCTCTGATACAGAAATTTCATATTGAGCCGACCGGACAGGAGTTGATTATTACAGGCGAATGGTTCATGCCCTTGTCCATGAAAAACGATCATGACATTTCCGGTTTCGGGCAGCGGCTGGCACTTCATGCCGCTTCCGTTGAGCAACTGATGGTCTCACTTCTGGATGAGCGCCCGCGTCTCGGCGAGGTTATCCGTCCGCCGCGCCTGATGGCCGCAATCCGTCATGGTGCGCTGAATGGCGGCAAGCGCCTGCGCCCGTTTCTGGTCACGGAAACCGCCCGTCTCTATGATGCTGATCCCCAAGCTGCATTGCGCATTGCCGCAGCGCTGGAATGTATCCATTGCTACTCACTGGTTCATGATGATCTGCCTGCCATGGATGATGATGATATGCGTCGCGGCCAGCCAACCGTTCACAAAGCCTATGATGAAGCGGCAGCGATACTCGCTGGTGATGGCCTTCTCACTTATGCTTTCGATATCATCGCTGATGATGCCACAGAACTGCCGGTGAAAACCCGTCTTGATCTGGTGCTGGCTTTATCGCGCGCCTCCGGTGTCGGCGGCATGGTCGGCGGTCAGGCGCTTGATCTGATGGCTGAAACCGCCAGTCCTGATGAAGCAGACATTATTACCCTGCAAGCGATGAAAACCGGCGCGCTGATCCGTTTCGCCTGTGAAGCGGGTGCAATTATCGGCAATGCAAACACAGAAGAGCGTGAGCGCCTTGCTGAATTCGGCTCGGCCATTGGTCTGGCTTTCCAGCTTGCCGATGATCTGCTGGATGTAACCGCCGATGCAGCAACCATGGGCAAAGCCACCGGCAAAGATGCTGCCGCAGGCAAAGCGACCCTTGTTTCACTGCATGGCATTGACTGGACAAAGAAACAGCTGGCCGGTCTGGTCGCGCAGGCAGAAGACCTGCTGACACCTTTCGGAGAAAAAGCACAGGTTCTGAAAGAAGCCGCGCATTTTATCGCTCTGCGTCAGAACTAAATTCAATAAAAATCGCAATAAAAAAGCTCTCATATTTTATGAGAGCTTTTTTATTATTCTTATTCTGCGGCTTCCGGCTTTTTCGCACCGAGCCCGTAACGGTTTTCGATATATTCGGCCACCATCTTCTGGAAATCTTCAGCGATTGCCGGACCGCGTAATGTGGCGACTTTCTTGCCATCTACGAAAACCGGTGCGGATGGTGTCTCACCGGTTCCCGGCAGAGAAATGCCGATATCCGCATGTTTGGATTCACCTGGACCGTTCACGATACAGCCCATCACCGCAACAGACAGGCCTTCAACGCCCGGATATTTCTCACGCCAGATCGGCATATTGGTGCGGATATCATTCTGAATGGTTTGCGCAAGTTCCTGAAACACCGTTGAGGTGGTGCGGCCGCAACCCGGACACGCCGCTACAATCGGGATAAACTGACGGAAACCCATCACCTGCAGCAATTCCTGCGAAACCTGTACCTCTCGGGTACGGTCGCCATTCGGCTCCGGTGTCAGGGAGATACGGATTGTATCGCCGATGCCCTGCTGCAGAAGAATGCCCATCGCGGCGGAAGACGCCACAATGCCTTTGGTGCCCATACCGGCTTCGGTCAGTCCCAGATGCAGCGCATGATCGCAGCGTTTGGCCAGTTCCGCATAAACAGCAATCAGATCCTGTACCTGACTGACTTTGGCGGAAAGAATGATTTTGTCGCGCGGCAGGCCGATTTCCTCAGCCAGATCAGCAGAGATCAGTGCAGACTGGATAATTGCCTCGCGCATCACTTCCTGCGCGGTCATTGGTGCACCGGCAGCCTGATTGCGATCCATCAGCGTGGTCAGCAATTCCTGATCCAGCGAGCCCCAGTTTACACCGATACGCACCGGCTTATCATAGCGGATTGCCATTTCGATAATTTCGGCAAACTGCTTGTCTTTTTTGTCTTTGAAACCGACATTGCCCGGATTGATGCGGTACTTCGCCAGCGCTTCCGCACAGGCCGGATGGTCTGATAGCAGCTTATGGCCGATATAATGAAAATCACCGATCAGCGGAACATTGAGACCGAGTCGCTCAAGGCGTTCACGAATTTTCGGCACCGCGGCAGCAGATTCATCACGGTCAACGGTAATACGTACCAGCTCGGAACCCGCATGATGCAGGGCAGCCACCTGCGCAACTGTGCCGTCAATATCCGCCGTATCCGTATTGGTCATGGATTGCACAACTACCGGCGCATCACCGCCAACAATCACGCCGCCGACATTGACCCCGACAGATGTGCGGCGGGCAAAGGGATGGGCATAATAGTGCAGATTATCAGAAGCCATAATTATACAATCTTAAAGTGGGCAATCTTACAGTGATACGGGAACATCTCGGTTCAATGCTGTTCCATAACCGTGACGGAACAGCTTTTGAACCGCAATTGTGACAGTCTTACAGCAGGTCGTTCAAAACTTCTATTCTCTTTTCTGATCTGCGGCACTTGCGAGCGATGAAAGCATAAACACCACCACCAGCATCAGCGCCAGCACCATATAGACAGGACCAAAACCGATATACCCGCCGATATAACCGATCAGGGACGGTGCAACCAGAATGCCTGAATAGCCCATCAATGTGACAAGACTTAACGCCGTGCCCGCATGGATGCCGCTCTGATTGCCTGCCGCCGAGAAAATGATCGGCACAATATTGGCCACACCAAGTCCGGCAACGGCAAACGCCAGAATTGCTATCCACGCATGTGGTGCAAAACCGCTGACAAACAAGCCCGCTGCGGCAATAATGATCGACACGCGGAATGTCCGCACGGCACCGAAGCGATTACGCACGCCGTCGCCGAGAAAACGAACCAGCGCCATTGTGGCAGAAAAAGCCGCATAGCCATAACCGGCTGTAGTCAGATCTGCGGAAAAGGCCTGCTGAATATAGACCGCTGCCCAGTCCAGCACCGCACCTTCCGGCACCATTGCAAACAGCGCCATCATACCGATCAGATAGATCACCGGCTGATTAGGCAGGCGGAAGCGGATTTTCTCGCTGGTCTGCTGCTGACGATCCATAACCAGTCGCGGCAAAGTTATCAGCATGATGATACCGGCAATCACGCTCACCAGAACCGCATGGCTGAATGCGCCCTGATAGTGCAGATAAAAGCTGCCAAGCGCACTGCCGGCAAAACCGCCAAGGCTCCAGAAACCGTGAGAGGAAGACATCAGCGCACGGCCGAGCGTTTTCTCCACCGCAACGGCATTGGCATTCATCGCCACATCCATACCGCCGAAGACCGCGCCCAGCATAAACAGCACCGGCACAGCCAGATAAAGATTATTGGTGAGAGCGACGACAATCAGCCAGAACGCCACGCCGACGGCGAAGCTTTTGGTCACGCGATCCGAGCCATAGCGCGCCAGCAACGGGCCGCACAGTCCCATGGCCGCCAGAGCGCCAAGACCGAAAACCAGAATGAGCAATCCGAAGACACCTTCAGAAACGCCCAACCGGCTCATCATCAGCGGAATATGCAAAGCCCAGCTGCCGGTGACAAAGCCGTTGGAAAAAAATGCACCCGCCACTGCCCAGCGGTAATAACGCGCACCACTGTCTATGACAGCAGGCTGCACTGTACTGATCCCTGCATCTCCGCTCACAAAACCGCTCCATCAGGTTCAGAACATTATTTAAAGCGTATCCCGAAAAGCGAGAATTGCTCCTGAGCCTCTGTTTAGTCGATTTTTATGACAAAAGAAATCACCTAACCGTCACAAGCCTGTCAGCTGTTGCAGCCAAAGAAAAAGGCGGCCGAAGCCGCCTTTTGTCTGATTATTAAAGCCTTTATTTCATGCCCAGCGTATGTGGCAGCCAGAGCGTGATCTGCGGCACATAAGTAACCAGCCCGAGGAAGATCAGCGTTGTGATAATCCAAGGCAATGTCGATTTGGTCACGGCCGTGAGCCCCATTTTCGATATGGATGAGGCCACATAGAGATTGAGCCCCACCGGCGGTGTACACAGACCGATCTCCATATTCACCACCATCATCACCCCGAAATGCACCGGATCAACACCGAGTTTCACGGCAATCGGGAACAGGATCGGCGCCATAATCAGCACCACAGCAGAAGGCTCCATCACCATGCCGATCAGCAGCAAAATAATATTGACCATCAGCAGGAAGCCGATCATGCCAAAGCCCTGCTCCACGATCCATGCACTCATCTGCTGCGGAATTTGTTCCGAGGTCAGGATGAAGGCAAACATCACCGCATTGGTAATGATATAGAGCAGCATCGCGCTCATCGCCGCCGAAGACAGCAGCACTTTCGGCACATCGCGCAGTTTAATGTCCTTATAGACAAAGACTGCAATCACAAAAGCATAGACGGCAGAAACCGCAGCAGCTTCAGTCGGTGTGAAAATACCGCCATAAATACCGCCCATAATGATGACGATCAGCATCAGCCCCCAGACGGAGGAGCGGAAAGCTTCCCAGCGCTCACGCCAGCTGGCTTTCTGCATCCGCGGATAGCCGTTCTTCCATGCGCGCCAGATGGTTGTGCTGCCAAGCATTGCCGCCAGCATCAGCCCCGGAACAACACCCGCCATAAACAATGTGCCGATTGAGGCCGACATGACCGGCGCACCGTCAGGGCCGGTTACCACCATGCCGGAGGTGGCCACCGCATACATCACCATCACAATCGACGGCGGAATGAGAATGCCCAACCCGCCGGAGGTCGCGATAACGCCGGTACCAAATTGCGGCGGATAACCCTGCTTGACCATTGCCGGTATCAGGATGGAACCAACCGCCATCACCGTTGCCGGTGACGAGCCGGAAATTGCAGCAAACAGCGAACAGGCGGCAACCGCAGCCAGCCCCATACCGCCATACCAGTGCCCGACCATCGAGGTGGCAAAGCGGATCATGCGCTTGGCTACCCCGCCATGGGTGAGAAAGTTACCGGCAAGGATGAAAAACGGGATCGCCATGATCTCAAATTTTTCAATACCGGTGAACAGTTTCAGCGCAATTGAATCCATCGGGATCGAGGTGAACCCGAACAGGAAGGTGAAAACCGTCAGACCCAGCGCAATGGAAACCGGCATCCCTGTCACAAGCAACAGTGCCAGAATGAGGAAGATAATCAGAGCGGTCATCGTGCGGCCTCCGCATCTTCCAGCCCGTCAACATGACCATGATCGTGATGAGCGATAGTGCCTGTGGTGAGATAGAGCCACAGCGCCTGAATAAAGCGGAAGCACATCAAGGCAGAGCCAAGCGGCACGGCGAGATAAACAATCCACATCGGCATTTCGAGATCAGCGGAAATCTGGCCGGTTTTGGAAATATGCCAGACGAAATCCGTGCCGATCCACGCCACGATACCCGTGAACAGGATACAGGCCAGAAAAGCGATAATAATCATCAGGCGCTGGTTTTTCGGTGACATACGCTCCACCAGCACATCAACGCCGACATGGATGCCAATACGCACGCCATAGGCCGCGCCGAATTTCGCCATCCATACAAACAGATAAATACAGGCTTCCTGAGCCCAGGTCAGATTGATTGATGCCAGCCAGCGATAAAAGCTGCGGGCATAGCCCTGCAATTCGGCATAATCATTGGCGCGTGCCCAGGACAGCACATCGGCAACCAGCCCGATAGAATAACGGTGAGCAACCGCGACAAAGATCAGCACAACGGCCGCTGCAATCAAAAAAGACAGCAATATTTCTTCAAAGCGGTCGAGGATACGCAACACCATAGGATGCTCCTCATGTGAGGGCGCACCGCTTTTCGGTGCTCCGTCTTGTTAATTATGAGCGCAAAAAACCAGCCGTGATAACAGCCGATACGCACAAATGTGATTGAAAACAGAATTCGGAAAATGTGCCTGCCCCAAGCACCATCGTCAGGGCAGGCAGGCCCGCTGCGATCGGAGAAACTCCGGCAGCGGGGCTTGAGAGGATTACTCTTTCATACCGACGGCTTCATAAACCTGCTTAATCAGGTCTGCGCCTACGCGGTCAGCCATTTCAGTATGCACAGGCTTGAGCGCTGCAACCCATTCTTCACGCTCTTCCGGTGTCAGTTCGTAGAATGTGGTCGTACCGGCCGCCTTCATTGCCGCCAGAGAATCGTCATTTTCTTTCTGGGCGATTTCGTTGGCAAAGGCAGTTGATTCAGCCATGGCCTTATCAAGCTGGGTGCGCACATCTTCCGGCAAGCCTTCCCAGAACGCCTTATTGACGATCACCGCATAGCCCAGATAGCCGTGGTTTGAGACCGTAGCATGTTTCTGCACTTCATGCATTTTCTGGGTATACATATTGGACGGCGGATTTTCCGTACCGTCCACAACACCGGTCTGCAAAGCCTGATAGACTTCGGAGAAAGCCAGAACCTGCGGTACGGCACCCAGCGCCTTCATCTGTGCTTCCAGAATTTTGGAAGACTGAATACGCATTTTCAGACCAAGGAAATCATCCGGAACATGCAGCTGGCTGTTTGCCGACATCACTTTGAAGCCGTTATCCCAATAGGCCAGACCTTTGATGCCCTTGGCATCCAGCTTGTCGAGCAGCGCACGGCCAACCGGACCATCGGTGATTTTGCGCAGATCATTATAGTCTTTCATAATGAACGGCAGATCGAAAACTTCAAATTCACGCACGCCGAGCGGGCCGAATTTTGCCAGAGACGGTGCCAGCATCTGCACAGCGCCAAGCTGCAGAGCTTCCAGCTCCTCTTTATCCTTGTAAAGCTGCGAGTTCGGATAGACCTCGACCTTCACTTTACCTTCGGTGTAGGATTCAGCGAGTTCCTTGAACTTCTCAGCGGCTTTGCCCTTTGGTGTATCAGGTGCCACAACATGGCTGAATTTAATGGTAATTGCCTGCGCAAGCGAAGTTGTGCTCACACCAAAAGCGAGAATTGCAGCAAGACCGGCAGTTGTAAGAAATTTCATTGAGAGGCCCTCCCAAGCCTGCATCTGTCAGTAAAACATTCCGGCGGATAAACCGGCACGGACTCCAAACGGAGTAAAAATCAGATAAAATCCTTAAAAGGAGTAGAGCCTCAATTCTATTGTGGAATACCACAGTATTTCTATTGTGGTTTACCACAGGCATAACTTCGTGCAGACAAGAGGTTATGCTTATAAAGCATAGTGAGGATATTCAGACGATCACATGAAATTTCGTCATACAGCAGCAAATTCGCAAGACAATAGCCAGAGTCTCTCCGGCTTCCGCGCATCTGTGCGTGATTATACGCTGGCTATTCCCCTGCTCGCGATCCTGCTGATTGTGACCCTGATCGTTGCGCTGATTTGGATGACCTCGCGTGATAACCAGTCAGAAACGGAGAAAAAACTCACAACTGACGCGCTTTGGGTTGAGCAATATCTGCGTTTTCAGCTGCAAACCTTTGAGACAGAATTACGCGATCTCGGGGCAGATATCGAACGCGATCCGCAGCAGAAAGACACGATCAGAACCAAGGCTCAGCATCTGGTTTCCATCCATTCGGAATTCATCGATATCAGCTGGTTCACGCCGGACGGCCAATTGCTGGAAAGCGCACCACCCGGTCTCAATGTTATCGCCGACTATAAGCCGGCACTGGCCGAGCATAGCCGCCTGTTCGGCAAGCCGGTTTATTCCTCACCCCGCCATACGAGCGAAGGCTGGGTGGTCGATATGGTGGCACCGGTTTACAATAATAACCGTTCCGCAGGCACAATCTGGGTCATCATCTCACTGGACAGGCTGCTCTCGCGCAATGTGCCCTGGTGGGTTGCAGGAAAATATCAGGTCTCGCTCACAGATTCCGGCGGCGATCCCCTGATCTCAAAATCCAGCATCATGCCGACCAACGATCAGGCGCGTCACACGATTTCTTTTGATCCACCGCTGACCGGCACCTATATCACTGTCACGCCCTATCAGAGCCGTGCCGCCATCGGCCCGATTGTCATTTCCGCCGCCATTATCGGCCTGACCATTCTGGTGATTATCAATCTCTGGATGGCCTATCGCCAGAACCGGCGCAGAGCCGCAGCTGAGCACGCTTTGCGCACCGAATATGCATTCCGGCAGGCGATGGAAAACTCCCTGACCATCGGCATGCGTGCCCGTGACCGCGACGGACGCATTATCTATGTGAATCCGGAATTCTGCCGCATGGTCGGCTATGAGGAGAAACAGCTGATCGGCATGATGCCGCCGCATCCCTATTGGGCACCGGAAATCATGTCGGAAGGCATCCAGCGGCAGAATGATATGCGCAGTACCGGTATTGCCCCGCGTGAATTTGAAACACGTTTCATCCGGCCTGATGGCAAGCTGATTGATATTCAGGTCTATGAAGCCCCGCTGATTGATGCGGATGGCACCCATATCGGCTGGATGGGTTCGCTTGTTGATGTGACCGAGAAAAAGAAACTGGAAGAGGCCCGCCAGACGGAGGCTGAAAAACTTCAGCATAATGCCCGTCTGATTACGATGGGTGAAATGGCCTCCACACTGGCGCATGAGTTGAACCAGCCTCTGGCCGCCATTACCAGCTATGCGACCGGCAGTCTCAATCTGCTGCAATCAGGCACGGTGCAGCCCGTTGATCTGACCGGAGCCTTGCAAAAACTCTCCGATCAGGCACAGCGCGCCGGTACAATTGTCCACCGTGTGCATGATTTTGTACGCAAGCGCTCCGTAACGCCGGAACAGCACGACCTGCGCAAAATTTTGCAGGATGCTGCCAGTTTTGTCAGCAGCGATATTATCAAGGGCGGCGGTCATATCGACATGCGCCTGCCCGATATGCCGGTAGCCGTGCGGGCTGATGCGGTGCTGATCCAGCAGGTCCTGCTGAACCTGATCCGCAATGCCCGCGAGGCAGCCATAGGCCTGCCGCGTAACCGGCAGAAATTACATATCAGCCTTGAGAGTGATGAGCATGAAGCCGTTATCACCATCACCGATCACGGGCACGGTATTCCGGAAGGCATGGAGAATGAGATTTTCACGCCCTTCATCTCATCAAAATCGGAGGGCATGGGCATGGGGCTGCCGATCTGCCGTTCCATTCTGGAATCGCACAAAGGCCGCTTATGGCTGCTGGCAACACCTGACACGCAAGGTGCCAGCTTCTGTCTTTCTTTACCGCTAAGCACGCAGGAAATCGCGCAATGACCGTCCATATTGTTGATGATGATGAAGCCATTCGCGACAGCCTGTCATGGCTGTTTCGCTCCCGTGGTGTGGGCGTTGTCACATGGCCGTCCGGTGAGGATTTTCTGCAAAACTGGTCGCCTGATCTTCAGGGCTGTATTCTGCTGGATATGCGGATGGACGGCATGTCCGGTCTTGAGGTTTTCGACAAGCTCATCAAGCTTCATGCCCGTCAGCCGGTGATTTTTCTGACCGGACATGGTGATATTCCGCTGGCCGTGGAATGTCTGAAACAGGGGGCTGCGGATTTTCTCGAAAAGCCCTTCAACGACAATAATCTGGTCGACAGGGTTCTGGCTGCCCTGCACAAAGCAAAAGAGCGTGCTGCCTCAGACCGTCAGCGCGATGAATTACGGCGCAAACGCACCCAGCTTTCCCCGCGCGAGAATGAAGTCTTGTCGATGATATTGGAGGGTCTGCTCAATAAGCAGATTGCCGACAGGCTGGAGATCACCATCCGCACAGTTGAAGTGCATCGCGCCCATATTATGGAGAAAATGGGTGCGCGCAATGCCGTAGAACTGGCGCGCCTGATCAGTTTCAGCGAACAGGATTAACCGGCAGAGCATGTAAACTCTGCCGGTCTGAATTTTATGCGTAAATAATCAGCAGATCCTTGGCATCAATCTGATCACCGGCGCGTACCAGCACTTCTGCCAGCACACCGTCCCGCTCGGCATGAAGGGCGGTTTCCATCTTCATCGCCTCAATCGACAGCAAGACATCTCCGGCTTTCACACTCTGCCCGCTGGCCACTGCAACGGTTGAAACAATGCCGGGCATCGGCGCGCCAATATGGGTCTCATTGTTCAGCTCGGCTTTACGGCGGGCGCCTTTGGCGGCACCGCGTGTGCGATCCGGCACTTTGATACGGCGCGGCTGACCATTCAGTTCAAAGAACACCGTGACCATGCCCTGATCGTCAACATCGCCCACCGCCTGATTGCGGATAACCAGTGTCTTGCCGCGCTCAATCTCAACAAAGACTTCCTGCTCCTGTGCCAGCCCGTAGAAATAGACCGGCGTCGGCAGCACACTTGTCGGCCCGTAAAGGGTCTGTGCGCCAGCAAAATCGGTGAAGACTTTCGGATACATCAGATAGGACGCAAATTCCTGATCGCTGATTTTGCGCTCCAGCTTGGTTTCAATCTCTTTGCGCTCTGCTTCCAGATCAGCCGGTTGCAGCAACGCCCCCGGTCGTTCTGTAAACGGCTTCTCACCCTTCAGCACTTTGGCCTGCAAATCCTTCGGCCAGCCTGCGGGCGGCTGTCCGAGATCACCGCGCATCATCGACACCACGGAATCCGGGAAGGCAATATCCTTGGCAGGATTGGTCACATCAGTCGTTGTCAGATCCTGACTGACCATCATCAGCGCCATATCGCCGACCACTTTGGAAGACGGCGTGACTTTAACAATATCGCCGAACATCAGGTTCACATCAGCATAAGCCTGCGCCACCTCATGCCAGCGGCTCTCCAGCCCCAATGAGCGTGCCTGTTCCTTCAGATTGGTGAATTGTCCGCCCGGCATTTCATGCAGGTAAACTTCCGAGGCAGGGCCTTTCAGGTCACTCTCAAAAGCTGCATATTGATTGCGTGCCGCCTCCCAATAGAAGGAAATCCGGCGGATCGAAGCCGGATCAAGCTGCGGATCGCGCTCACTGCCTGCGAGTGCTTCAACAATCGAGCCGAGGCATGGCTGTGAGGTATTGCCAGACAAGGCATCCATCGCCGCATCAACAACATCCACACCGCTCTCCACAGCCGCCAGTACCGTTGCTGCCGCAATGCCGGATGTATCATGGGTATGGAAATGGATCGGCAGATCGGTTTCCTGCCGCAAGGCCGTGAAGAGTTTGCGTGCCGATTGCGGCTTCAGCAGCCCTGCCATGTCTTTAATGGCGATGATATGCGCTCCGGCCTTTTCAACCTCACGCGCCAGCTTCAGATAATAATTGAGATCATATTGCGGGCGCGCTGCATTCATCAAATCGCTGGTATAACAGATCGCTGCCTCGCAGAGCTTGCCCTCTTCCAGCACGGCATCCATCGACACGCGCATATTCTCAACCCAGTTAAGGCTGTCAAACACGCGGAACAGATCAATGCCGCCACGCGCTGCTTCACGCACAAATTGCGTCACCACATTATCGGGATAGCTCTTATAACCTACGCCATTGGCACCACGCAGCAGCATTTGCAGCAGCAGGTTCGGTGCGCCATCACGCACCTTGCTCAGCCGTTCCCACGGATCTTCTGTCAAAAAGCGCATGGAAACATCGAAAGTCGCACCGCCCCAGCATTCCAGAGAAAACAGGTTCGGCAGCAGGCGCGCATAGGTCTCGGCAATCTGCGCAATATCATAGGTACGCATACGTGTGGCCAGCAGCGACTGATGCCCGTCACGCATGGTCGTATCGGTCACCAGCACCCGCTTTTGCTCACGCATCCATTGCGCAAATTTCTGCGGGCCCAACTCTGCCAGTTTTTGACGGGTGCCGTGCTGAATATCCCCATCAGGCACATAAGGCACTTTCGGTGCGGCCGCATTCATGTCCGGCAAGGCACGGCCTTTGGTTTCCGGATGACCATTGACCGTAACATCAGCAATATAGGTCAGAAGCTTAGTCGCGCGATCCTGTCGTTTCACATGCTCGAACAATTCCGGCGTCGTATCAATAAATCGCGTAGTATATTCGTTACTGCGGAATTTCGGATGCGTAATAATCGCTTCGAGAAAGGTTAGATTGGTCGACACACCGCGGATACGAAACTCCCGCAGCGCACGATGCATACGCAGGATCACCTCTTCCGGTGTCGATGCCCATGCCGTTACCTTCTCCAGCAACGGGTCATAATAGCGGGTGATGAAAGCACCGGAATAGGCGGTGCCGCCATCCAGACGAATGCCGAAACCGGTCGCTCCGCGATAAGCCGTAATCCGCCCATAATCCGGGATGAAATTCTGCTCCGGATCTTCTGTCGTGATACGGCATTGCAATGCATGGCCGCGCAGAACAATCTTGCTCTGCTCCGGCACACCGGATTCCGGCGAGCCGATAGCTGCGCCTTCCAGAATACGGATTTGCGCTTTGACAATATCAATGCCGGTGACTTCTTCCGTCACCGTATGCTCCACCTGAATGCGCGGATTGACCTCGATGAAATAAAATTTCCCTGATGTCACATCCATCAGGAACTCGACCGTCCCCGCCCCGATATAATGGGTGGCGCGGGCGATCTTCAGCGCATAATCGGCCAGTTCCTGACGTTGCCCATCATTGAGGTAAGGCGCCGGTGCACGCTCCACCACTTTCTGGTTACGCCGCTGCACGGAACAATCACGTTCAAACAGATGCACGGCATTGCCATGGGTATCGCCGAGAATCTGCACTTCCACATGGCGTGCATGTTCAATGAGTTTTTCGAGATAGACCTCATCCTTGCCGAAAGCGGCTTTGGCCTCGCGCTTGGCTTCTGTCACCTCACGCGCCAGATCCTTGGCCTCGCGAATAGCGCGCATACCGCGCCCGCCACCGCCCCATGAGGCTTTGAGCATCAGCGGATAGCCGATGCTGTCAGCAATTTTGCGCACCTCATCCATATCCTCCGGCAGAGGGTCACTAGCAGGCACCACCGGCACGCCGACCTCAACCGCCAGATTGCGCGCCGCAACTTTATTGCCAAGGCGGCGCATCGTATCGCCTTTCGGGCCAATGAAAATAATGCCGTTCTCAGCGCAGGCATCAGCAAATTCAGGGCTCTCTGACAGCAGACCATAGCCCGGATGAATGGCATCAGCACCCGAGAGTTTGGCAACGCGGATCACTTCCTCAATTGAGAGATAGCTTTCAATCGGCCCCAAATCACGCTGCAGATGCGGGCCGCGTCCGACCTGATAGCTCTCATCCGCTTTGAAGCGATGCAATGCAAGTTTATCTTCCTCTGCCCAGATCGCCACGGTTTTCATGCCCAGCTCATTTGCAGCGCGGAATACGCGGATAGCAATTTCAGAGCGGTTTGCGACAAGAATTTTATGGATAGGCAAAGCAGGTCTCCCTCACTGCAAAACTAGAGCGCCGTGTGCCAGACTTGGCACACAAAGGTCGCTCTAACACTTTAAAATTAGAGCATAATTTCACCTTAAACTGATCCAAGTTTAAGGAATTATGCTCTATTCTGACACATGCCGGTCGTTCCCGTGACCGGCAAAATTCCGCCTGCATACTGATCGTTTTTTTTGTGAAAGAACAGCGAAAATACGTCTTAAAACAACAATGCCCGACACAAGTGCCGGGCATTGCTGAGCCAATTATTCCAAAGTATTAGACCTCTTTTCAAGAAAGAGAATACTATTCTAATTCTGAAATAATTCCCTGATTTCAGGAATTATTTTTTCTGGAAATAATTATATTTTCCGTCGTCGCCTTTGCGCCATTCAAACATGACATAAGGCGAAAGATTCGGATCGCCCTTTTCATCATAGGAAATTTCGCCGAGAACCGTCTTGAACGGACCTTTTTCCTTCATGGCTGTCGCAACAGTCATAGGATCATTGGTACCGGCAGCCTTTGCCGCCGCAGCCAGAGACTGCACTGCCGCATAGGAATAGAAAGTATAGGCTTCCGGCTCAAATCCGGCATCGCGGAATTTCTTGATCAGTTCGGCATTGGCCGGATCTTCACGCGGATCAGGGCCGAAAGTGTTCAGCACACCGGCAACCGCATCACCGGCAATCGAAGCCAGTTCGTTGGACACAATACCGTCACCGGAAATGAACTGCGCCTTCAGATCCTGATCGCCCATCTGACGGATAATCAGACCGGCTTCCGGATGCAAACCACCCCAGTAAATAACAGTAACGCCGTCACGCTTCAGCTTGGCGATCAGCGCAGAATAATCTTTTTCACCGACATTCACGCCTTCATAAACTGTCTCTTTCAGACCCAGTTCATTCATCGCGTTCTTGGTGGCGTCCGCAAGTCCCTGACCATAAGGGGTTTTATCATGAACAATTGCGATTTTACCGTCTTTGAAATTATCGACGATATATTTGGCGGCAGCGATACCCTGATTGTCATCGCGGCGGCAGGTACGGAATGTATTCCAGAGACCACGATCGGTATAAACCGGATTGGTTGTGCCCGGTGCAATCGCAAGAATACCGTTTTCGGCATAAACTTCCGAAGCCGGAATGCTTACGCCCGAATTAAAGTGACCGATGACAAATTGCACACCATCGGCAGCAAATTTATTGGCAACGGACATGCCCTGCTTGGGATCAGAAACATCATCGCCATAAACAAGAACGATCTTTTCGCCGTTCAGACCGCCTTCTGCATTCACAACTTCAACAGCTGCTTCCACACCGTTTTTAATCTGTGCGCCATATGCGGCACCACCGCCCGTCAGAGGTGCACCAACACCGACCAGAATATCGGCCCATGATGAACCGCTAAAGGCCAGCATTGCAGACAGTGCAACACCGCAGAACAGAGACTTCTTCATATTTCCTACTCCCGTGAATATGCTCAAAAACTGACAAAAAGCAGGTTTTGAGGTCGCCGGAACACCGGCATTTTTCTGTCGGAATGAGACATCCGGCAGAATTTTTTTCGACAGCTCCTCTATGAAAACCGGTTTCACACGGAACTGTTCTGAAACAAAAAACTGTCTCCGCTGTCTGCAATACAGCTTTCAATCAAACGGGGCCGGACTGAGCCGGCCCCGCTGATTTTCAAAGACAGGTTTACTGCTGAATGTAAGTGAACTTACCGTCAGCGCCTTTTTCCCACTTATACATGACATAGCCCGGCAGCTTCGGATCGCCTTTCTCATCGAAAGAGATATCTCCGAGCACAGTCTTGAATGTACCGGACTTCAGTGCTTTCGCAACTGTTTCCGGATCATTGCTGCCTGCAGCTTTCGCTGCACCGGCCAGCGACTGCATCGCGGCATAGGAGTAAAGTGTATAAGCTTCAGGCTCGAAACCGGCATCGCGGAACTTCTTCACCAGATCAGCATTGGCCGGATTGTTGCGCGGATCAGGACCGAAAGTATTCAGAGTTCCTTCAACCGCATTACCGGCAATGGAAGCCAGCTCATTGGAGACGATACCGTCACCGGAAATGAACTGCGCTTTCAGACCCTGATCGCCGAGCTGACGAATAATCAGACCAGCTTCCGCGTGCATACCGCCCCAATAAATAACGGTAATGCCTTCCTGCTTCATTTTTGCGATCAGTGCCGAGAAGTCCTTCTCGCCAATATTCACACCTTCATACAGGGTTTCTTTCATACCTGCTGCATTGAGTGCTTTCTTGGTTTCATCAGCCAGACCCTGTCCGTAAGGTGTCTTGTCGTGAACAACAGCCACTTTGGCGTCTTTGAACTTTTCAGCAATATACTGACCTGCAACAATACCCTGCTGGTCATCGCGGCCGCAGGTACGGAATGTGTTCCACATACCGCGATCAGTATAAACAGGGTTGGTCGCACCTGGTGAAATCTCCAGAATGCCGTTTTCCTGATACACTTCCGAAGCCGGAATTGTTACGCCGGAGTTAAAGTGTCCGATAACGAATTTAACACCGTCAGCGGCAAACTTGTTGGCAACCGAAATGCCCTGTTTCGGATCGGAAACGTCATCACCAAGGGTGAAAACGATTTTCTCTCCGTTCAGGCCACCTTCAGCATTGATGACTTCTGCTGCAGCCTCGGCTCCTTTTTGAATCTGGAGACCATAAACCGCGTTCGGTCCGGTCAGCGGTGCGCCGATACCCACCAGAACATCCGCAAAAGCCGAGCCGCTGAAAGCCACGAGAGCCGACACTGCTACGCTGTAGAATAAAGATTTTTTCATATTAACTGCTCCCATTACAATGATTATGCCGGAAACCGTCTGCCGCAGATCAGTTTCCTTGTTTTATTAAATACGGAGATCAAAGTTTTGCGGTGCAATACCGATGATCGGCCGGTTATTTTTATTACAATCATTAAGCAGAAACCGGTTTCCCGGGCAGTTCATACCGGAGTGTTACACCGGCGTATCACAATACTCACTTCGTTCCCGCAAAGCGGAATATTGCAATTTCAAACACCCCCAAAGTCAATAATCAGCTCAGGGATGTTGTTTCTTGGTTCCCTTAAATCGCCTGTTATTTCGACTTATAGGAAAATGGTGAAGTCTGTTCATAGAGCCAGTTATATTGACGCACCATCTGCTTCACCTTTGTGAAACGATAGCCAAGCGTGCCAATCACCAGCAACACAACAAAATCGACCAGATAGTAATGCAGCGACAGCAATGTTCCTTCAAACATTGCAAAATGAATAAAACGAACCATCGCTGTCAAAGGCAGGAGATAGAGCACAAACATTGCATATGGGCGCCATGTTTGTGCGCAGGCCCGCCCTGTCATCCATGCGGCCCAACCGCCGAGAATGCAGGTAATCAACAAAAACAGCCAGAATGACGGCTCTTCATAGAGAATGCCTTGCATCAATAATTCTCCCCAATTCACCGGATTTCTGAACGAAATTTCCGGCTGGTGCAGTTTCCGGAAGTGAGGCTGATTTTTGAGCGCCCCGGCTTGTCAGAAACTGCGTTAATTCGTCTAAAGCTGAACATTATGAAGAGTGCCGGACAATTTGTTTGTCCGGCTTTCCCATCAATGACGTCCGCCTTCCAGATAGGCTGCGCGGACTTCCGGATTTGCCAGAAGCTCCTGCCCGCTGCCGCTCATAGTAATCACACCATTGACCATCACATAACCGCGATGGGCAAGTTTCAGCGCACCGAAAGCATTCTGCTCCACCAGAAACACAGTCAGTCCGGTAGTGCGGTTCAGCTCTTTAATCGCCTCAAAAATCTGTTTGACGATCAGTGGCGCCAGACCAAGTGACGGCTCATCCAGCATCAGCAATTTTGGCCGCGCCATCAATGCACGGGCAATCGCCAGCATCTGCTGCTCACCGCCCGACAGAGTACCACCGCGCTGATTGATACGCTCTTTAAGACGCGGAAACAGATCAAACATCAGTTTCACATCTTCATCAAAGTATTTTTGATTATCGAGACTGGCACCCATTTGCAGATTTTCCATCACGCTCATGCGCGGGAAAATACGACGTCCTTCCGGAGACTGCGCAATACGCAGTTTTGCAATCTCGTGAGGCGGCATAGAGGTAATATCTTTGCCCTCAAAAAGAATGCGTCCGGTGCGGGCACGCGGTGTACCGAAAATCGTCATCATCAGAGTTGATTTTCCGGCACCGTTTGCACCGATCAGCGTGACGATTTCGCCGGATTTAACCGTGACATCAACACCTTTCAGCGCGCAAATATTGCCGTAATAGGTTTCAACCTTATCGATAACCAGAAGCGGGTTCTGAGCCTGCATCATTTACCCCCCTCAGTTTTCTTCGTCGAATCTGTCTCTTCGGATGTCTCATGGCTGGACGGTACTTTGCCGGCTTCCACGCGGGATGAGAATTCCGTTTTTCCGCCGCTGGCCAGCTGACGTGCCTGCCCTACCCAGTCTTCACGGGCAATACGGCCGTCAAAGCTCAGATACATCTCAGCCTGTTTGATTTCAGCTTCTGTCCACGCGGCAATCTGATCGAAATGATAGATACCATGGGCATTGAGCTTGGTCTCGTTAACACTGCCGATCCCTTTAATCAGGGTCAGATTATCAGCAATACCGCCACGCGGGGCATCCAGACCACCGGCCAGATGCTCCGGTGCAGCAACCTCATCCGCAGGATCAACATCTGCAAGCTGCGTGACCAGCTGATCGACTTCCCCGACGTCACCGCCGGAGCCTTCAATCAGATCGGTTACCTCATCATCATCAACACCAAGATAGGCGGCGATAACTTTAGGGTCATTCTGCACAAAGCTCGGAGCGCCGTCAGAGATTTTCGTGCCATATTCAAGCACGATCACATGATCGGAAATTTCCATAACCACCGACATATCATGTTCGATCAGCAGAATGGACGTGCCTGTCTCTGCACGAATATCCAGCAAAAGCTTGTTAAGCTCCGCAGATTCACGCGGATTCAGACCGGCAGCCGGCTCATCAAGACACAGCATTTCCGGATCGGTGCACATAGCACGGGCAATTTCCAGACGGCGCTGATCGCCATAAGGAAGATCACCTGCCGGATCATCAGCACGATGGATCAGATTGATCTTCTCAAGCCAGATACGCGCTTTTTCAATCGCGTCTTTCGCTGCCTTTTTATAGCCGGGAAATCCGAGCAGCCCCAGAAAGGTAAAGCCGGATGACACCATCAGCGGATTATGCTGTGCAACCAGAAGATTTTCCAGAACCGTCAGACCTGTGAAAAGGCGGATATTCTGGAAGGTACGGGCAACCTTGGCTTTTTTGGTAATCACAAAATCCGGCATCCGTTCCAGCAGGAACTTATCGCCGTTTTTATGCTGCATTGTCACCATGCCGCCGGTCGGCTTGTAGAAACCGGTCAGGCAGTTAAACACGGTGGTTTTACCCGCGCCGTTCGGCCCGATCACCGCAGTGATCTCGCCGCGTTTGGCTTCAAAGCTCAGATCATTAATTGCCACCAGACCGCCGAAACGCATGGAAAGATGCTCGACTTTCAGAATGGTATCGGCGTTTTGTCTTTTTTCAGCAAGTTCAGAATTTGCCATAGTATTTATCCCCGCCATCAACCGTGACCTTCCTTGGTAAAGGAACCGGACACCAGCTTACGCTCATTCAGGAAGGCGCTTGGTTCACGATGACCGACAAAACCCCGCGGTTTCCAGACCATCACCACAACCATAGCCAGACCGAAAATCAGCATACGATAGAGTTCCGGCGTAAAGCTTTGGCCGAACACGGCTTTCAGGAATGAAAGTTCGCGCAGGATTTCTGTACCGCCGATCATCACGATTGCAGCAATCGCAATACCGATCAGCGATCCCATACCGCCAAGAACCACGATAGCAAGAATAACCGCAGATTCGAGGAAGATGAAGGATTCCGGGCTGACAAAGCCCTGACGCGCGCCGAAAAAGGCACCGGCAAAGCCGCCAAACATCGCGCCGGTTGCAAAGGCGGTCAGCTTGGTTGTTGTCGTATTGATACCCAGCGCACGGCAGGCAATTTCATCCTCACGCAGTGCTTCCCATGCACGGCCGATCGGCATACGACGCAGACGGATTGTGACCCATGCGGTCAAAAGCGCCAGCAGCAGAATGACGTAATAGAGGAAAATTTTATAATGGGCTGCGGAAAATTGCAGGCCGAAAGTGGCAGCAAAACCATCAGGACCGGCTTTGAACGGAATACCGAAGAAGGTGGCCTTGGCAATGCCCGACACACCATAAGTACCCTTGGTGACCGCCGTCCAGTTTATCAGCACAAGTCTGATGATTTCACCGAACGCCAGTGTAACGATCGCAAGATAGTCCCCCCGCAGACGCAGCACAGGGAAGCCGAGAATAATGCCCCAGAAAGCTGCGAGAATACCGGCAACCGGCAGCAGCGTCCAGAAAGACAGTCCGAAATAGGAAGACAGCAATGCGTAGGAATAAGCACCGACCGCATAGAAGGCCACATAACCCAAATCCAGCAGACCGGCGAGACCGACAACAATATTCAGCCCCCATGCCAGCATGATATAGATGAGGATCTGCACACCGAAATTATCAACCCATTTCAGGGAGCCCTGAAAACCGAGTGTCAGAACAATCAGCACCGGATAGATAAACAGGAACAGGATTGCCAGTTTCGAAAAATTCTTACGGAAAAACGAAACATCACCGCTGGCAACAACCTGTTTTTCGGATTTCCCGCGCTTTGCCATATAAGGCACAAGAAATGCGCGGTGCAGAAAACGGCCGATACCTGCCAGAGCTACAAGGGTAAACAACAGCCCCCAGCGCTGAACCAGCACCAGCTCATTATTGATATTCTGCTCGGTTTTGAAACCGACGATCAGTACGAACAGGCCGAATGCCAGAATGGCTGCAATGATACCTTCGCGGATACCGGCTGCAAAATCTGACGGTTCAGCCTTCGGTGCACCCGCCGGAGAAGTTTGAAAAGTATTGGTCATGTTACACCTTTTCAACTTCTGGACGGCCGAGAATGCCGGAAGGCATAAAGATCAGCACAATCGCAAGGATCGAGAACGCAGCAACATCTTTATAATCAATCGAGAAATAGGCAGACCAGAGCGCCTCGATCAGACCGATCAGCAAGCCACCGATCACAGCGCCCGGAAGCGAGCCGATGCCACCGAGAACCGCTGCGGTGAACGCTTTCACACCCGGAATAAAGCCGTCTGTAAACGAGATAACCCCGTAGAATGTGAGATAAAGCGTACCGGCCACGGCGGCCAGTGCGGCGCCCATAACGAAGGTCAGAGAAATCGTGCGGTCAACATTGATACCGAGCAGCGATGCCATTTTACGATCCTGTTCGCAGGCACGCTGGGCGCGCCCCAAGGATGTACGGTTAACAATATACCAGAAGATTGTGAGCAGAACGATGGTAACTGCAATGATAACGATCTGTTTCAGCGAGATGATAACACTGGTACCGAATAATGAATAAGAGTCATTAATCAGCGAAGGGATCGGCTTGTTACGCGGACCCTGTGTTACCTGCACGAAGTTGGACAGCGCAATGGACATACCAATTGCTGTAATCAGCGGTGCAAGCCGGAAAGACCCGCGCAATGGCCGGTAGGCGACCCGCTCAATGGTCCAGCTCCACATACTGGTCAGGATCATAGCGACAATCATCATCAGCAGGATTGCAAGTACGACAGGTACTGCACCAACAAATGTTGTCAGCAATAAAAAAACAATAAGCGCCATAAAGGCGCCGAGCATAAAAACATCACCGTGAGAAAAATTGATCATGCCGATAATACCATAAACCATGGTATAGCCGATGGCGATCAATCCATAGATCGATCCGAGCGTGAGCCCGTTGATCACTTGCTGGATAAAATATTCCATTGCAAAGTCACCCTTTTATGATCTGAATTATTGTCACCTTTAACAGGCTCTTCCCTTATATTTCAGATCGTTTACTCCTACTGCACAATCCGGCAGGCAAAATCCGCCTTGGTACCGCCCAGCATTTATAGATCCGCCGCATGTCCCTAAGGACAGACCGGCATTATTCATTTCAGCATTTCAGGCAAAATTCTCCCCCGATAGTTTCTGCGTAGTCAGACAAGCTTCCCTCTGTCTTTGGCTGAACATGCGCCAAACCGGATAGCTCGCATACACAGAAACTATAGAAATAACGACTAGTAATATAGTATTATATTCCCCCTGCTCTGCTCCTGAAATTTAAGATTACTCATAATTTAATGCCGGTCAATCGCCCTTCTGCATTGTTTCAAAGATTGAACAATGTTCCGTTTGCGACGTCTTTAACGAACTACAAATCCGTGCGCGAACGGATCGCGGTCATCAATAAAAATCGTATTATATCCGGTCATGCGCGCCCAGCCGGCAACTGACGGAATTATCGCTTTCTTATCAGCAACTTGTACCTCTGCCTCCACACGTCCGTGGAACAGTGACCCGATCACAGATTCGTGAACAAAATCGTCGCCTGCCTTCAGCTCTCCGCGTGCCGCCAGCTGCGCCATACGCGCCGAGGTGCCGGTGCCACATGGTGAACGATCAATCGCTTTTTCCCCGTAAAAAACGGCATTTCGTGCATGAGCTTCCGGTTTCGTCGGTTTTCCTGTCCACAAAATATGGCTGAGGCGGTTGATATCAGCCAGTTCCGGATGCTGAAATTTATACAACTCATTGAGTCGCTGACGTAAAACAGGGCTCCAGCCGATCAGATCCAGTACCGAATAATCGGCAAGATCCGTGTAATTTTGTTGCGCCTCAACAATTGCATAGAAATTTCCGCCATAACTGACATCAACTTTCAGCATGCCGAGATCAGGACATTCCACTTCCAGACCTTCTGCGTAGAGAAATGCCGGCACATTTGTCAGCCGCACGCTCTCCACATACTGGCCGTTCTGCTCATATTCGATTGCGACTTTACCAGCCGGTGTATCCAGATTGATCTTGCCCGGTACTTTCGGCGTGATCAGTCCCTGCTCAATCGCCATAGTCACGGTACCGATCGTGCCATGTCCGCACATTGGCAGGCAGCCCGATGTTTCAATAAACAGCACAGCCACATCGCAGTCTTCCCGTGTCGGCGGATACAGGATCGAGCCGGACATCATGTCATGACCGCGCGGCTCAAACATCAACCCTGTACGGATCCAGTCATATTCGGCCAGAAAATGCGCCCGCTTTTCCATCATGGTTGAGCCATGCAGGTTCGGTCCCCCGCCGGCAACAAGCCGGACGGGATTGCCGCAGGTATGACCATCAACACAGAAGAAGGAATGTTTTGCCATGATGTTTCTCAAAAACGTTTCGGACTGAAAGCACTGACAGGCAGTGCGGTTGTTTCGTGATTAAGCAGCTGCGTTACCAGCCGTGCTGTTGCCGCCGATTGTGTCAGCCCCAGATGTCCATGGCCAAAAGCATAGACAATATCTTTGGAAGCCGATGAATAACCGATGACCGGCAGCGTATCCGGCGTTGAAGGACGATAGCCCATCCATTGCCGTCCGCCCTCAATATTCATTTGCGGCAGGAACTGTTTTGCTTTTTTCAGCATAGCTTCTGAACGCGCATAATTCGGCGGCAATGTCAGCCCGCCGAGTTCGACCGCACCGCCCACGCGCACGCCGGTCGTCAGCGGCGTAATCACAAAGGCATGGCCGGGGAATGTCAGCTGACGGCGGATGTCATAGGCTCCGACCGGCAGTGTCGTATTATATCCGCGTTCTGTTTCCAGCGGTACCGCATCGCCCAGCTGAGCACTCAGATGATGTGACCAAGCCCCTGCGGCAACAATGAGTTTTTTGCACTGCAGCTTACTGCCGTCAGCCAGCGTGACTTCAGCTCCGCCCTGCATATGCGCGATTTTGGTAACAATACCCTGCTGATAGCGACTGCCGAGTTTCTCTGCATAAGCCCACAAAGCTTTACCATAAAGTTTCGGATCGGAGACATTCTTCCATTTCGGAACAAAACAGCCAACCACAAAACGCGGTGATAATCCCGGTTGCAAGGCTGCCAGTTCAGCGCCGCGCACCACAGTATAATCAATGCCCGCCTGTTTTTTGGCTTCCCAGCCCGGCATAGCCGCCTGCAGTTCAGCTTCACTTTCATAAAGCTCAAGATTGCCTTCATGATGGATCATGTCCGTCACACCGGCACGTTCAGCCAATGCCAGCATTTCGCGTTCGGCAAGCTGCATCATCTGCCCTTGCACAACAGTACTGTTGCGCAGAGCCGAAGGGCTGCTGGCACGCCAGAAGCGATAAAGCCATGGCAGCAATTTCAACAAGTAAGACGGACGGATAGCGAAGGGCCCCAGCGGATCCATCAGCCAGCCCGGCACTTTTTTCATCACACCTTTGGAAGCGAGCGGCAAGACTTCAGAAAATGCCAGTGCCGCCGCATTACCGGAACTTGTCTCCTCACAAATACCGGTGCGATCCACAACCAGCACAGAATGCCCAGCCTCACTCAGCACAGCTGCTGCAGCGATACCGACAATACCTGCCCCGATTATAATTACTTCAGAATTATTCTGCTTCCCATCCACATTGACGCTATTGACCGACGCCATGTGCCCTCCTGCCTGCTACACTTATTGTTATTTCAGCTGGTGCAGACCTTACGCCGTAAAATACATTCTTGCTATGAAAAAACCCCGATTATTTTTGAATTAACCGGGGTTCAGATCATCAGATTTTTGGCAGTTCAGGCCGTGTCGCCAGAGCCTGTTTTACAATCTTTTCAACCTGTGCGCGGCGCTCTCCGCTCAGCGGCTGGCGCGGCAGACGAACACGATCATTCGACTGAATAGCATGAACTTCAATCAGCTTGAGATTCTGCACCAGATAGGTTGAAACATCGAGATCAAGCAGCGGACGCATCCAGCGATAAAGCGGCAGCGCTTCATCATAACGCTTCTGTTTGATAAGCTGATACAGAACCACCGTTTCACGCGGCAGCGAAGTCACAACACCGGCAACCCAGCCGATTGCACCGGTTGTCAGTGCTTCAAAAGCCAGATTGTCTACACCGGTGAAAAGATCAAAACGATCGCCGAACTGATTGACGATATCGATTGTGCGACGAATATCATCCGAGGATTCCTTGATCGCAACAAACAGATCGTCCTTTGCCAGTTCTTCAAGGCATTCACCGGTCACATCCACACGATAGGCCATGCGGTTGGAATAGATCATCACCGGCAGACCACCGGCAGCAGCCATGGCTTTCAGCGTAGTGACAGTTTCCTGAGGATTGGTGAAATAGATCGGGCTTGGCACAACCATCAGGCCGTCTGCACCGGCTTTCGCAGCAGCTTTGGCAGCAGCAGCACCTTCACGTGTACCGGCCTCGAAAACGGTCATCAGCACCGGACGTTTGCCGGCAACCGCACGGGCGGTTTTGAAAACTTCCAGCTTTTCCTCTCCCGACAGCATCGGGCCTTCACCCAGTGAGCCGCCGACAACAAAACCGTCAACGCCCGCATCAATCTGCAGACCAAAGCAACGCTCCATTTCTTTATGATCCAGAGCATCATTTTCAGTAAATTTTGTTGTGACTGCCGGAAAAATACCTGACCACATAATCACTCTCCCAATTGATATATTTCTGATATATCTAAATTCAGAATGCGCGTCAATTAAATTCTGCACGGGATAATGCAGACTTATAAACAATCGCCCAGCCAGGACGACCGGCACTCATATTGAGAAAACCGGCTTCTTGTAGTATCTCTCAGAAAAATATCATTGAAATTTATACATCCTGCATATTGCGCTTCAGCGATATCGGCTTCGCAAAAACTAAAAGCAGAGCACAGCTTGCCGCAAATTCTGTCGGCAGCAGAACTGCTATCAAGAACAAGGATAAAGCCTTTATGTCAGGGCAGCCAGACTATTCCGACGACCAGCAGACCGTAACCGCACTCAGCCTCTCGGATCAGGCTTACCGGCTGCTCGAACGCCATATTGTTACACTGCAGCTGCAACCGGGAAGTGTTACCAATGAACGTGTCCTGATCGAGCTCACCGGCATGGGCAGAACACCGGTGCGCGAAGCTATTCAGCGGCTGGCATGGGAAGGCCTTATGGAAGTGCGGCCGCGCTCGGGTATTGCGATTACGGCCCTTGACCCTAAGGATTTCACCAAGGTTCTGGATGCCCGCGAAGGTGTCGAACAAATTCTTTGCCGCGATGCAGCGCGTTATTCCGGTGCTTATGAGCATGAGAAACTGCGCGAAGCTGCGATCATGATGAAGCAAGCCGCCACAACGCAGGATATCCCACTGTTTCTGGACGCCGATAAAGCGTTTGATGAAGTTCTTGGCAGCGCCTCACTCAACAGCTACGCCACACGTCTGGCCGCGCCTCTGCAAAGCCACAGCCGCCGCTTCTGGTTCCGCCTGCGCCGTGACAACAGCCTGCAGGATTCTTCAACCGCCCATACGCAGATGATTGACGCAATTGTCTCCCGCGATGAAGCAGCCGCCATTGAAAGCGCAAAACAGCTCATCGCCTATCTGCGTACACTCACCCCATAAGTGCCGTAATTGCTGCCGATAAGCCTGTTTCATCTCCGAAAGGCTTATCGGCTATATGTTTGTTTTTAATTCGCATTTTTCATTCAAATTATTAACAGCACCTTGCCTGCTATTCATGTTCAGCAGTACCGGTTTTACGCAAACAGCTGAGAGTGATTATCAGGGACCGGTTGTGACCAGCTGCAAGACCATTGGCACCCTTGCAGCCGAATGGGACAAAACATCCGAACAATGGCCGGAAATTACTCTGCAGGCAAAAGTCAAAGCTGTACATGAGGCCAATCCGATTGCCGTAACAGAGCTTTGCCCGAACCAGAGACTACAAGTCATCTGTCTTGAATATGACAATAGTGCATTGAAAGCCGGAGATCATGTGGAAGTCAGCGGGATGCTAACCAACAGCTTTAAGGGCGGAGTGGTGATTGACCCCTGCTCCACCCGCTTGCAGCAGGACTAAGTTCCTCCTATTCGGCCATTCAAACAGGTAATTTATTAAATACAGGAACTTATTTCGCACTGCATCGTTATCTCTTTGAATAGTTTTCTGAACCGGAAGATACCCGTCTCCGGTTTATGGCCATCACACAAGGAGATCACTATGGCTTCCAAATTGCGTAATGATGCAGAAAAGACATTTGAAGACCAGATTGCGGAACTGAAAAGCGAACTGGCTTCGGTGACCAAGAAACTCTCCGAGCAAGGTTCTGCATTTTACGATGATGCCCGCGAAAATGCATCCGAAACCTATGAAAATCTCCGTAAACGCGGCCGCGTTGCAGCAAGAGAAGTCAGACATCAGGCACAGGTCGTGACCGAAACAGCCAAAGAAAATCCTTTGGCAACCGCAGCGCTTGTCGCCGGTATCGGTCTGGTGCTGGCTCTGTTAGCCCGCCGTTAAGATCGTAGCTTTCAGCAAGACAGAAGTGATCCCTGTAATACACGGGGATCACTGAACAACACCGCATATCTGAGGTCTTATGAATAAAAACGGATTATATATTCTGCTCGGAGCGCTCATTGTAATTATTATCGGCTTTTCGATTTACACCTATCAGCAGGAATCCAAACCCAAAGGTGTCGAATTGAAAATCGGTGAGCAAGGCGTATCGATTGAACAGAACTGATTTTGTAAATCTATTTAGATACAAAAAAAACCGCGATAAATTTATCGCGGTTTTTTATAATCAAAAGGCTGCAAACGCCCTGCATTATGCAGGCAGAATAGCGCCTTCAAGAGTTGTCAGTTGATGCAGGAACAATTCTGCAGCAGTGCGATGCTCCGGTGAAGCAGCATCATCAATCAGTTGACGTGCATGTTCGATGCGGGCAGCAATATCTTCACGCTTAACTTCATCAATATGAAGTGCGGATTCTGCCAGCAATGAGCAGCCTTCCGGTGTAATGTCAGTGAAGCCGCCGAAAACGATATAAGCATCGCTCTTACCGTCAGCAGTTTTGACTGTTACTTTACCGGGAATAATGGTGGTCATCAAAGGAGCATGACCGGCCAGAACTGTCAGATAGCCTTCGCTACCGGGAATGACCACTTCACTCACTTCAGCAGAGAGCAACAGGCGTTCCGGTGATACCAGTTCGAATTTGAAGGTTCCAGCCATGATTCTCACTCAAATTTCCTGAACAAGCTGCTCTGAAACAGTGTTCCGGCGTTGAATTCTATAGGTCAGCGTATCGAAACAACGCTGTCAGTTTTAACTGTTTTACAAGAGGGTCTGAAGAGACACACCTGTTGTAAGAACGGTCAGGCAGACCAAAGCCTGCCTGACCAATCACATTAAGCGGCCTGTGCCAGCTTCTGTGCTTTTTCAATCGCTTCTTCAATCGAACCGACCATGTAGAAAGCTGCTTCAGGCAGGTGATCGTAATCGCCTGCGCAAAGGCCTTTAAAGCCTTTGATTGTATCCTGAAGATCAACCAGCTTACCTGGCGAACCGGTGAAGATTTCAGCCACGAAGAACGGCTGGGACAGGAAGCGCTCGATCTTACGGGCACGGGTCACTGTCAGCTTATCTTCTTCAGACAATTCGTCCATACCAAGGATGGCGATGATGTCCTGAAGCGACTTGTAGCGCTGCAGAATTGACTGAACCTGACGGGCAGTCTCGTAATGCTCTTCACCAACGATCATCGGGTCAAGCATACGGGATGTTGAGTCAAGCGGATCAACCGCAGGATAAATACCCTTTTCAGCGATCGAACGGTTAAGAACCGTTGTCGCATCCAAGTGCGCAAAGGAAGTCGCAGGCGCAGGGTCAGTCAAGTCATCCGCAGGAACGTAAATTGCCTGCACCGAAGTGATCGAGCCTTTGGTTGTGGTGGTGATGCGTTCCTGCATCGCGCCCATATCCGTAGCCAGCGTAGGCTGATAGCCCACAGCGGAAGGAATACGGCCGAGAAGCGCGGACACTTCCGAACCAGCCTGTGTGAAGCGGAAAATGTTATCCACGAAGAACAACACGTCCTGACCATCATCACGGAAGCTTTCAGCGATCGTCAGACCGGAGAGAGCAACACGGGCACGCGCACCTGGCGGCTCGTTCATCTGACCGTAAACGAGAGCTGCTTTCGAGCCTTCGCCGCCACCCAGCTTGTTAACGCCGGATTCGATCATTTCGTGATAGAGATCGTTACCTTCACGGGTACGCTCACCAACACCGGCGAATACCGAGTAACCACCGTGGGCTTTAGCCACGTTGTTGATAAGTTCCATGATGAGAACGGTTTTACCAACGCCCGCACCACCGAACAGACCAATCTTACCACCTTTAGCGTAAGGGGCGAGAAGATCCACAACCTTAATACCGGTTACCAGAATCTCGGATTCAGGTGACTGTTCGATATATTCAGGAGCCGGCTGGTGAATACCGCGGGTCGCAGCAGTCACGATCGGACCAGCTTCATCAACTGGTTCACCGATTACGTTCATGATACGGCCGAGTGTTTCAGGTCCTACCGGAACGCGGATCGCATCGCCGGTATCACGTACTTCCTGACCGCGAACCAGACCTTCGGTCGAGTCCATAGCAATGGTACGTACTGTATTTTCGCCAAGATGCTGAGCAACTTCCAGAACGAGACGGTTACCGAGGTTGTCGGTTTCCAGCGCGTTCAGGATCAGAGGCAGATGATCATCAAACTGGACGTCGACGACAGCGCCGATGACCTGCTTGATACGGCCGACTGCACCAGATGCAGCCTCGCCGGACTTAGCCTTTGCCGTGGTCTTGGTAGTTTTCGGTGTCGCTGCTTTAGCCATCGATCCTTACCTTCCGATTAGAGCGCTTCCGCGCCCGCAATAATTTCAATCAGTTCTGTGGTGATCTGAGCCTGACGCTGACGGTTATATGTGATCGACAGCTTGTTGATCATATCGCCCGCATTACGCGTTGCGTTATCCATCGCGCTCATTTTTGCGCCCATTTCACCGGCCACATTTTCAAGCAGAGCGCTGAAAATCTGGACAGAGATGTTGCGCGGCAGAAGATCGTCAAGAATAGCAGCCGCATCCGGCTCATATTCATAGATCGCACCACCAGTAGAAACCGCTTCCCCAGCATCACCAGCCCCGCCATTGGCAGATGCCGGAATAAGCTGCTGAGCAGTCGGAACCTGATTAATCACCGACTTGAACTGCGAGTAGAACAGTGTCGCAACATCAAATTCGCCCTTGTTGAAAAGCGCGATCAGTTTGCGACCGATCTGGTCGGCATTGGCGAAACCAAGCTGCTTAACTTCGCGCAGATCAACGTGATCGATGATCTGACCGCTAAAGTCACGACGCAGAATGTCCGCACCTTTTTTGCCGACAGTAATGATTTTTACTGTCTTACCCTTTGCCAGCAACTGGCGGGCATGTTCACGGGCGAGACGTGCGATCTGCGAGTTGAAACCACCGCACAGACCACGTTCCGCAGTAGCGACGATGAGCAGATGCACATCGTCTTTACCGGTACCCGCCATCAGTTTCGGTGCATCATCACCGCTTACATTCTGGGCAATATTGGCCAGAACTGCACTCATCCGCTGAGAATACGGCCGTGCCGCTTCGGCTGCTTCCTGGGCACGACGCAGCTTAGCCGCGGCGACCATTTGCATCGCCTTGGTAATTTTCTGCGTCGCCTTAACCGAGGCGATACGGTTTCTCAGATCCTTTAGTGAAGGCATCCGTTCATCCCGTCAGAGTTAATCAAGCAAAGTTCTTGGCGAAAGCGTCGATAGCTGCCTTGAGTTTGCCCTTGATTTCGTCGCTGATTGCCTTCTGATCGCGGATCGCATCCAGCACATCTTTGTGCTCGTTGCGCAGCGATGCCAGAAGACCGGCTTCAAATTTGCCAACCTGATTAACAGCCAGCTTATCGAGATAACCGTTAACACCGGCGAAAATCACAGCAACCTGTTCTTCGGTTTTCAGCGGCGAGAACTGTGGCTGCTTGAGCAGTTCAGTCAGACGCGCACCGCGGTTCAGAAGACGCTGGGTTGCAGCATCCAGATCGGAACCGAACTGCGCAAACGCAGCCATTTCACGATACTGAGCGAGCTCACCCTTAATCGAACCGGCAACCTGTTTCATCGCTTTAATCTGAGCGGCAGAACCCACGCGGGAAACCGACAGACCAACGTTAACAGCAGGGCGGATACCCTGGTGGAACAGGTTGGTTTCAAGGAAGATCTGACCGTCTGTGATCGAAATCACGTTGGTCGGAATAAACGCGGAAACGTCACCGCCCTGAGTTTCAATAACCGGCAGAGCGGTCAGAGAACCTGCACCGAGTTCGTCATTCAGCTTAGCTGAACGCTCGAGAAGACGGGAGTGAAGATAGAATACGTCACCTGGATAAGCTTCACGACCCGGAGGACGACGCAGCAGCAGGGACATCTGACGATAAGCAACAGCCTGCTTGGAAAGGTCATCATAACCGATCAGAGCGTGCTGGCTGTTATCGCGGAAATATTCACCGATTGCACAGCCTGTGAACGGCGCCAGATACTGCAGAGGCGCAGCATCGGAAGCAGTCGCAGCGATAACAACCGAATATTCCAGTGCGCCGCGCTCTTCGAGCACTTTAACGAACTGGGCAACGGTCGAACGCTTCTGGCCGATCGCAACGTAGATGCAGAACAGCTTGTCTTTGTCAGGGCCGTTATCATGGATCGGCTTCTGATTCAGGAAGGTGTCGAGAATGATTGCGGTCTTACCGGTCTGACGGTCACCGATAACCAGCTCGCGCTGACCACGACCAACAGGGATAAGAGCGTCAATGGCTTTCAGACCGGTTGACATCGGTTCGTGAACCGATTTACGCGGAATGATACCAGGAGCTTTAACGTCTACGCGGCGACGCTCGGTTGCAACGATCGGGCCTTTGCCGTCGATCGGGTTACCAAGAGCATCAACAACGCGGCCGAGCAGGCCAGGACCGACTGGAACGTCAACGATGGCGCCGGTACGTTTAACGGTATCGCCTTCTTTAATGTCACGGTCAGAACCGAAAATAACAACACCAACGTTGTCGCTTTCAAGGTTGAGCGCCATACCGCGGATGCCACCCGGAAATTCGACCATTTCACCGGCCTGAACATTGTCCAGACCGTATACACGGGCGATACCGTCACCAACGGAAAGAACCTGACCAACTTCGGAGACTTCTGCCTCCTGGCCAAAATTCTTGATTTGCTCTTTCAGAATTGCGGAAATTTCCGCAGCGCGGATGTCCATCAGCCGACCTCTTTCAGTGCAAGCTTAAGAGAAGAAAGTTTAGTGCGAAGGGAAGTGTCAATCTGACGCGATCCCAGCTTCACAATGAGACCGCCAAGAATCGACGGATCGACAGTGACATTGATTGTCACGTCCTTGCCGGCCACACTCTTCAGCGTCGCCTTCAATTCATTTTGCTGCGCCTGCGTCAATTCGCGGGCAGAAGTCACATCAGCTGCAACTTCACCGCGGCTTTCAGCGGCGATCAGATAAAAAGCTTTGATCATGTCCGGCAATACGAAAAGCCGGCGATTACCAGCAACAACACGCAGGAAATTGCCGACCAGACCGGTGATACCGGCTTTGTCTGCAACTGCGGCAATTGCATGGAGCTGATCTTCAGCAGAGAAGACCGGGCTGTGGATCAGGCGGCGAAGTTCTTCGCTTTCACCGATCATAGCCTCGATGCGGCCAAGATCTTTCTCCACCTGAGCAACGGATTTAGACTCAAGCGCCAGATCAAACAGGGATCCAGCATAGCGCTGAGCAACACCGGAAATGAGCGAAGACGATCCTGTCACGAATAACCATCTCTCTTGGTTGAAATCCCGCTTTTAACGCATAGTTTATCCATGCACAAAAACAGCGATTTTATTGATGTTTTTCAATACCCCCCGATGAAGTGCCGATTTGCACCACCATCTGTGCCCTGCGGACGACCCGCCTGACTGCATTGAAATTCGAAAGCCGTCTAGCATAGACAATCAGGACTCGCAACACGCGAATCCCGCCGTTTCATGCGCTTTACAGTGCTATTTTGATGCTGCGGACAAGTTTCATGAGCTAAAGTTCATAAGCACTGCAGGCTGCAAAAATCAGCACTGCTTATAATTATTCAAATATAACAATAGCTTAATTGAATATGCAGGATGATTTTACCGCGAAGAAAATGCCGGATTATCCAAACAGGCATTTCGCTAACCATTTGCAGAATTCCGGCAAAATTATGCTCACATCATACGATTTTTCTTTGGAGCATAATTCAGCCGCAACTGATTCCCGCTTCAGCCTCTGTCTGACAGATTCTGCTGAAGCGCGGCCTGTTTCAAAAGTCAGGCAACAAAGCCGAAAGCAAAGAGCAACGGACCTGCGGCCAGCATCAGCTCGACCACAACGGCAATCCAGTTATAAAAACTGTTAGCCTTATCCGACATCATCGAAATCAGACGGCCGAAAAGCACAAAGCCCCAGACGCAACCCAACGCCATCCATAAAAACGGTTGCGCGAATAACAGGCAGGCCACGCCAAGGCCGATATAAGGCCCTGCAATTGTCGCCCGTACCGATGAAAGAGCATTGGCACGTAGATCAGGCGCGTTGAGACGCAGAATTTTCAGCGAAATTCCCGGTGCAAACATCAGGATCAAACCAAAAAGCAACGTGATAACGCCCACAGTCCATGCCAGCCATTCACCCTGACTTGAAGGTAGATAAAACGCCACGTTACACCTCTTAAAACCGTCGTTGTTTGTTCGTCAGAGCAAGTTTTTACGCCTGATGGAGTACCTGCCGCTCTCTCTGACAACACCGAATATAACTAATTTAACGAGCTATATTCCTGACCTGTGGCCATGGAAAGCAAAATTATCAGCATACGGTATGACAGCGGTCTTATCAGAACTTCTGAAATCCGCAGATTACAGGAAGCTTTGCGGATCGATATCCACCTGCACCCGTAAGGAACCGCGCGCTTTTGGCGCTGCCTGCAGCAATGCCCGCAAATAGGACTGCAGATCAGAACGTTTCGATCCCTGCACCAGCAACCGGAAGCGATGCCGCCCGCGAATCACTGCCAAAGGCGCTTCGGCAGGCCCCAGCACTTCAATCTCGCTATCTCTCGGCGCAGCACGTCGCAATGCACGGGCATGGCTCTCCGCTTCTGCCCTGCTGTCAGCCGAAATAATCAGCGCCGCCAACCGCCCGAAAGGCGGAAGCATCCCGCGCTGACGCTCTTCAATTTCCCGTTCATAAAAAGCATGCGCATCACCGGCAATAATCGCTTTCAATACCGGATGATCAGGCTGATAGGTCTGAATCAGACCAACACTTTTACGCCCTGTACGACCTGCACGACCTGTCACCTGATTAAGCAACTGAAATGTGCGCTCTGCGGCACGCGGATCACCATTGGCCAGACCGAGATCGGCATCAATAACCCCCACCAATGTAATCAGCGGAAAGTTGTGGCCTTTGGCGACCAGCTGGGTGCCGATCACAATATCCGCCTCCCCTTTGGCAATCGCCTCCATCTCCATGCGCAGCCGTGTCACCCCGCCAAGCATATCGGATGAAAGCACGATAATCCGCGCATCCGGAAAGGTTGCAGCAGTTTCCTCGGCAATACGCTCCACACCGGGACCGCAAGCCACCAGATGATCCAGCGCCCCGCAGGACGGACAGGCTTCAGGACTTTTCTCGTGATAGCCGCATTGATGGCACATCAGCTGACCACGGAAGCGATGTTCCACCAGCCAGCTTGAACAATCAGGACATTGAAAACGGTGCCCGCAGACGCGACACAAAGTCAGCGGCGCATAACCGCGCCGGTTGAGAAACAGCAAAGCCTGTTCTTTGCGTTGCAAAACCTGCCCGACAGCTTCTGTCAAAGCAGGCGACAAAAACCGTCCTGCCACTGGTGGCGAACGGCGCATATCAACCGGTTTCAGATCCGGCAATGCCGCATCGGCATAACGCCCCTGCAGCGGCACATAGCGATAGCGCCCCTGATTGGCATTGACCAGACTTTCAATCGACGGTGTTGCCGAGGCCAGAATAACAGGGAACTTGCCGATAGAACCGCGCACCACCGCCATATCGCGGGCGTTATAAAACACGCGGTCTTCCTGCTTATAGGCAGGATCATGTTCTTCATCGACAATAATCAGACCGGGATTGGCAAAGGGCAAAAACAAAGCCGAGCGCGCTCCGGCGACCACTTTGACCGTACCCTCCGCAATCTGCCGCCAGACGCGCTCCCGCTGGCGTGGTGCCAGATCAGAATGCCATTCTGCAGGACGCGTGCCAAAACGGCTTTCAAAACGGTCGAGAAACTGCTGGGTCAGCGCAATTTCCGGCAGCAGGATCAGAACCTGTTTGCCCAACTCGACAGCGCGCGCCACGGCCTCAAAATAGACTTCTGTCTTACCGGAACCGGTCACACCATGCAGCAGCGAGACCGAATAGGCTTGCTCTTCCACCGCTTCGACAAGACATTGTGCTGCAGCCTGCTGACCCTCGGACAGCTCCGCCTGCCCGTAAAACGGATCAGGTTCACCGACCACCGGCGGCGGCGGGATCATCACCTCTTCGAACAGCCCCTGTGCTTTCAGCCCTTCAACCACGCTGCCGGAAACACCGGCTGCATGGGCAAGGCCGGACTTCGTCCAGCTCAGACCATTATTGGCAACCTCCAGCACTTTTTCACGCGCTGCTGTCAGCCGCTCAGCTTTGCCGCCAATATAGCGCAAGCCCGGAATGAACGGTTCAGGATCGAAAGCGGCCGGTGCACGCAGCACCATTTTTGCCACCATACCGGGCGGTGATAGTGTGTAATCCGCCGTCCAGCGGATGAAGCGCAGCATATCGCGGCTCACCGGCGGGCAGTCAAAAACATGCAGAATGGATTTCAGCTTTTTAGGATCGACCTGATCGCTCGCATCATCGGTGACAATACCGGCTACTTCACGCGGGCCCAGCGGCACGCGCACAATTGAACCGGCCTGAACGTCCATTTCCTCAGGAACCAGATAACTATAGGGACGTTCCGCTGGCATCGGCACAAGAACCGGAACAACACGACGCGTCTTAATCTCTGTTTTCCCGTTCAAAAAATTATCCCGATCAGTTCCGGCATGCTGTTTTCACCGGTATTTTTCATAACTGCACTTAACCGCAAACACTGCTTATATTCAATTCTTGATGAGATGCGCTGTTATTCACCAAAGGCAGTTTCGGTTTATGGAAATATGCGTTAAACAATCCTATCTTTGTCGGATATAATACCGTCTGTACAGCAAGCCCATAACGGAGGATAAGCTGAAATGAAATTCTTTGTGGATACCGCCGATGTCAAAGACATCCGTGAACTCAACGATCTGGGACTGGTTGACGGCGTTACCACCAATCCATCGCTGATCCTGAAATCCGGTGGCAACATCATTGATGTGACCAAGGAAATCTGCTCGATCGTCAACGGTCCTGTTTCCGCAGAAGTCACCGCAACTGACTATGCAGGCATGATGAAAGAAGCAGCAGTGCTGGCGAAAATCGCCGACAATATCTGCATCAAACTGCCGGTTACGCTGGATGGTCTGAAGGCCTGTAAGGCTCTGACCTCTGATGGTCATGAAACCAACCTGACCCTGTGCTTCTCGGCCAATCAGGCGCTGCTCGCAGCCAAAGCCGGTGCGACCTATATTTCGCCTTTCATCGGCCGTCTCGATGATATCGGTCTGAATGGCATGGATCTGATCGGTGAAATTCGCACGATCTATGACAATTACGGTTTTGAAACCCAGATTCTTGCTGCTTCCGTGCGTACCGTCAATCACGTTAAGGAAGCTGCACTGATCGGCGCGGACGTCATCACTGCACCGCCTGCCACACTGAAAGCCCTCGTCAAACATCCGCTGACAGACAAGGGTCTGGAAGCATTTCTGGCAGACTGGGCAAAAACCGGTCAGTCGATTGCTTAATCAGGCAATCATCGCATGAATAAAAAAGCCCGCTTTTCAGCGGGCTTTTTTTGTATTCACGAAACACGGATATAGAACCTCGGTCAAAAATTGTCAGGCTGTGGCGAAAATGGTGATTTTTGAGCACCGGAACGGAATGTACTTTGAGGTATATGAGTACCGGAGCGCAGGAAATTGCCATTTGCAGCCCAGTCTGGCGGTTTTGGATCAGGTGCTATGGGAGCTTCTGCATATCCTGAGCTAGAGACAGTACAAGATACTGCGCCAGCTCTTCGGCCGCACGCTGCTGGGCATCACGATGGGCACGCAGGTTCGCAAATTCCTGACGCGGACGGTCATAGGATGCGATAACCTGACGACGCCCTTTGGCTACAACCTTGCCATCCTTATCGCGCAGCACATAATTGGAGCGCACACGCACTGTACCGGCAGAAGCACGACCTTCAGTTTTATCCCCGACATCCACAGCCACTGCTGATTCCGTAGAAGTCGAGAAACCAAGCGCCAGATGATAAGCCGGCTGCGACGGTTCCCCTGCCCCGCCGGACAGGCCGAAGATCAGACGGTTACGCACCGCCTGCGCCGGAATGGAATCCACATCATCCACCTTGATAGATGCCAGTTTGGTTTTAACACTGGAAGGCACACCACCGACACCGGCACTGCCACTTGATGAATAAAGCGGCTGCACCGTACAACCGGCAACAAACGCTGACAGGACGAGACCTGTCAGCACTGCCAGCCGCTTTTTGCGGATCGGATATTTGTCTTTAGTGTGATGATCAGACAACGACATTCACAATCCTCTGCGGTACAACAACGAGCTTTTTAGGCTGACTACCGTTCAACGCAGCCTGAACAAAGTCAAGAGCCAAAACCGCTGCTTGCACTGTTGCCTGATCCGCATCACGCGCAATTGTAATGTCACCACGCTTCTTACCGTTAATCTGTACCGGCAGCGTAATGTCATTTTCAACGAGCAATGCTTCATCAATCACCGGCCAGCCACGGGTGGCAACCAAGTCCGTCGCGCCCAGAACCGCATTACACTGTTCAGCCAGATGCGGCATCATCGGTGCAATCATGCTGATGAACATATCGGTCGCTTCACGGGTGGCAGCTTTGGTTACGTCATCGGCTTTACCGGCAGCAACAGCCTGCAAAGGTGTGCTCAGCACATTCAGCAGCTCATAAAGACGGGCAATCGCACGGTTGAAAACGATTTTCTCAATATCGTCGCCGACGGCTTTTACAGTCTTATGGGCAGCCTTGGAAATCTGTGCGGCATCGCCTTCATAGGCAGCTTTCGGAGCAACACCTTTCAGGTTATCACCGGCTTCAGAAATCAGACGCCAGACGCGCTGCACAAAGCGATGCGCACCTTCCGCACCGGCTTCTGTCCACACGATATCACGCTCCGGCGGACTATCCGACAGAGTGAACCAGCGCGCGGTATCCGCACCGTAAGACGAAATAATATCATCCGGATCGACAACGTTCTTCTTCGACTTCGACATTTTTTCAATCGAGCCGATTTCTACCGTTTCACCGGAATCCAGCATGGTTGCCGAACGAACACCGTTTTTGTCTTCGATACGGATTTCCAGCGGCGATACCCACTGACCATTATGCTTATAGGTTTCGTGAACCACCATGCCTTGCGTGAACAGACCCTTGAACGGCTCTTCCACTTCCAGATGACCGGCCACTTTCATGGCGCGGGTGAAGAAGCGCGAATAGAGCAGATGCAGAATCGCATGTTCCACACCACCGATATACTGATCGACCGGCAACCATTCATCAGCAGCCTTGCGGTCAGTCGGTTCATTTTCCCAAGGCGCAGTGAAGCGCGCAAAATACCAGGATGAATCAACAAATGTATCCATCGTATCGGTTTCACGGCGGGCTTTGCTGCCGCATTTCGGGCAGTTAATATGGCGCCAGCCATCATGACGGTCGAGCGGATTGCCAGGACGGTCAAAAGTAACATCATCCGGCAGCTGCACCGGCAGGTCATTGCGCGGTACAGGAACAGTTCCGCAAGTTTCGCAATGAATCATCGGAATCGGGCAGCCCCAATAACGCTGACGGGAAATACCCCAGTCACGCAGACGATATTGTGTTTTGCGGAACGCCTGCGGCTTGCCATAGAGATCAGTCTTTTCCAGACGATCTGCAACTTCATTAAACGCAGCTTCCGGTGTCATGCCGTCGAGGAAACGCGAATTAATCAGCGTACCTTCGTCGCTATAGGCCGTATCGGTGATTGTGAAGCTTGCCGCATCGGCACCGGCAGGCAGAACAACCGGTGTAACGGTCAGCTTATACTTATTGGCGAAATCCAGATCGCGCTGATCGTGCGCAGGGCAACCGAAGACCGCGCCTGTACCATATTCCATCAGCACGAAATTGGCGACATAGACCGGCAATGTCCATGAAGGATCAAACGGATGCTGAACGCGCAAACCAGTGTCGAAACCTTTTTTCTCAATGGTTTCGAGTGTCGCAACAGATGTGCCATGTTGACGGCATTCAGCAGCAAAAGCAGCCAGACCTTCATTGCTTTCCGCCAACTGTTTCGCCAGCGGATGATCGGCAGCAATCGCCACAAAAGACGCACCGAACAGCGTATCCGGACGGGTTGTATAAACCTCAATATCGCCTTCGCGTTCAGCAAGCGCAAAACGCAGCTGCAGGCCTTCCGATTTACCGATCCAGTTCTTCTGCATCAGACGTACTTTGTCCGGCCACTGGTCAAGCGTATCCAAACCGGCAAGCAGTTCTTCACTGAAATCAGTAATCTTGAAGAACCACTGGGTCAGCTCACGCTGTTCAACCAGCGCACCGGAGCGCCAGCCACGGCCGTCAACAACCTGCTCATTGGCCAGAACCGTATTATCGACCGGATCCCAGTTGACCTTGGATGTTTTGCGGGTCACCAGACCTTTTTCAAACATATCAAGGAACAGCATCTGCTGACGGTGGTAATAATCCACATCACAGGTCGCAAATTCACGAGACCAGTCCAGCGACAGACCCATGGTTTTGAGCTGACGCTTCATGGTCGCAATATTCTGATAGGTCCATTCTTTCGGATGAACCTTGTTCTGCATCGCCGCATTTTCTGCAGGCATACCGAAGGCGTCCCACCCCATCGGATGAAGAACATTAAAACCGCGCGCGCGCTTATAGCGGGCAATCACGTCGCCCATTGCGTAATTGCGCACATGGCCGATGTGAATGCGGCCGGACGGATAAGGAAACATTTCCAGCACGTAATATTTTTCGCGTGGATCATCATTGGACGTTTCGAAGATCTTGTTTTCTTCCCAGATCTTCTGCCAATGGGCTTCGCTTACGCGCGGATTATATCGTTCGGTTGCCCGTTCAGTTACCATGGCTGTATTTACTCATGCAAAGAGAATGGAATATGTAGTGCGACCTTCATCATGGATTGGCCAAAGCGTCAACCTTCTCCCATAGTGAAGCGGCAGAAAAAGGAGATTTATACCATGAATGCACCCGCCAGCACCCTTGCTGACAATCTCAAAGCAGTTTGCACGGCCATTGCGCAAAGTGAACATGAAGCGCAGCGGACAGCAGGTTCGGTGCAGTTGGTTGCGGTTTCCAAGACCTTTGATGCCGCAGAAATCACACCTGCACTGGAAGCGGGACAACGTATTTTCGGTGAAAACCGTGTTCAGGAAGCAGAAGCAAAATGGCCGCAACTGCGTGAGAAATTCTCAGGCGTCGAGCTGCATCTGATAGGCCCGCTGCAATCCAACAAAGCGGCAGACGCTGTGGCTTTATTCGATGTAATCCAGACTGTTGACCGCGAAAAGATTGCCGCAAGTCTTGCCGGAGAAATCAGGAAGCAGAACCGCGCTGTCAAATTATTCGTTCAGATTAATACTGGCAGTGAAGAGCAAAAAGCGGGTATTGATCCGCGTGAAGCTGTTGCCTTTGTTGCCCGTTGCCGTGATGTGCACGGGTTGGAGATTGCCGGTCTGATGTGCATTCCGCCGGTTGATGAAAATCCGGGCCCGCATTTTGCCCTGCTACGCAAGCTGGCGGCTGAAGCAGGCGTCTCTGAATTATCAATGGGTATGTCCGGTGACTTCGAGACCGCCATTGCTTTCGGCGCGACTTATGTGCGTGTCGGTTCAGCAATTTTCGGCAGCCGTCCGCCTTTAACAAAGGCCTGACCAAATCTTCTTTTCAAGCTGAGCAGTTTTTCACTGTAATCTTACAGTACAACAACTTGTCGCAAATAATTGTCTTGCTTCACCCTGTAACAATTATAAACTCCGGCGCAATTCCGACAATTGTGCCGGAGGGATTACGCCGTCATTGAACCCTATGAGGGAACGCTATGAGGCACCCCGACACCAATACGGGAGCAGATCAGACTTTTTGCCTGATTTACGATGCGAACCGCACGCATTAACAATGGTGCGGTTTTTTATGCAATGTGCCGGCAAGGAGGGCCGCCGGCGCGAGGAGGAACTATGTCCGAGAAGAAATATCCGATTTTGCCGGAGGCGAAAGCGCGCGCGCTGATCGACAATGACACCTATCTTTCATGGTACAATGAAAGCATCAGCGACCCTGACGCATTCTGGGGCAAACACGGCAAACGTATTGACTGGTTCACACCTTATACCAAGGTGAAAGATACGTCTTTCGAAGATAACGTCTCCATCCGCTGGTATGAAGACGGCGTCACTAATGTCTCTTATAACTGTATTGACCGTCACTTGGAAAAGCGCGGAGATCAGACCGCTATTATCTGGGAAGGCGACAACCCTTATATCGACAAGAAAATCACCTATCGCGAGCTGCATGAAAATGTCTGCCGCCTTGCCAATGTGATGAAAAAACACGGCGTTCGCAAAGGCGACCGCGTTACCATCTATCTGCCGATGATTCCGGAAGCCGCCTATGCCATGCTGGCCTGCGCGCGTATCGGCGCAGTGCATTCCATCGTCTTTGCAGGCTTCTCACCGGAGGCGCTGGCCGGTCGTATTATTGACTGTGAATCCACATTCGTCATCACCTCAGATGAAGGTATCCGCGGCGGCAAACCTATTCCGCTGAAAGAAAATACCGATACCGCGATTGATATCGCCGCTAAACAATATGTGTTTGTAAACAAGGTTCTGGTTGTGCGCCGTACCGGCGGCAAGATCAACTGGGGTCGCGGCCGCGATCTCTGGTATCATCAGGAAGTTGCAAGCGTCGATGCGGTTTGCGAACCGGAACCAATGAAAGCTGAAGACCCGCTCTTCATCCTTTATACATCCGGCTCGACCGGCAAACCAAAAGGCGTGCTGCACACCACCGGCGGCTACCTCGTTTATGCCTCGATGACCCATGAATATGTCTTCGATTATCATGAAGGCGATATTTACTGGTGTACTGCGGATGTGGGCTGGGTCACCGGTCACTCCTATATTGTCTACGGTCCGCTCGCCAATGGCGCCACCACGCTGATGTTTGAAGGCGTGCCGAACTTCCCTGATCAGGGACGCTTCTGGGAAGTGGTCGACAAGCATCAGGTCAATATTTTCTATACCGCACCAACAGCAATCCGCGCTCTGATGGGTGCCGGTGATGAATTCGTGACTCGCAATTCCCGCAAATCCCTGCGTCTGCTCGGCTCGGTCGGTGAGCCGATCAATCCGGAAGCATGGGAATGGTATTATAATGTGGTCGGCGATCAGACCTGCCCGATTGTTGATACATGGTGGCAGACTGAAACCGGCGGTATTCTGATTACCCCGCTGCCGGGTGCAACCGATCTGAAACCGGGCTCGGCAACCCGTCCGTTTTTTGGCATCAAGCCACAGCTGGTGGACGCGGAAGGTGCTGTGATCGAAGGCGCGGCTGACGGCAATCTCTGCATCACCGATTCATGGCCGGGTCAGATGCGTACACTCTATGGTGATCACCGCCGCTTCATTGAGGCTTACTTCACCACCTATAAGGGCAAATATTTCACCGGTGACGGCTGCCGCCGTGATGAAGACGGCTATTACTGGATTACCGGTCGCGTCGATGACGTGCTGAATATTTCCGGCCACCGTCTCGGCACTGCGGAAATTGAATCGGCACTGGTTTCGCACCACTCGGTATCGGAAGCTGCCGTTGTCGGCTATCCGCATCCGATCAAGGGTCAGGGCATCTATTGCTATGTCACGCTGATGACCGGCGAAGCAGAGCATGATGAAGATGCGCTGCGCAAAGAACTGACCAAGCATGTGCGCAGTGAAATCGGACCGATTGCAACACCGGATATGATCCAATTTGCACCGGGTCTGCCAAAGACCCGTTCGGGCAAGATCATGCGCCGAATCTTACGTAAAATTGCGGAAGATGATTTTGGTGCACTCGGCGATACATCAACTCTGGCCGATCCGGCAGTGGTGGATGATCTGATCGAAAAGCGTCAGAACCGTAAGTGACAGAATAAAAGGCCGGTTCAACCGGCCTTTTTATTTATATAGGCATCGGCCATTGCGGTCATATCCGGCTGGCCGTCATGATAGATAAAACCAGCTGCCTTCAGATCACTGCCATCAATAATCAGATCTTCAAAAAGCTGCTCATACATGGCTTTTTTGCCCAAGAGTGTCAGCCCTGCTTTCATCAGCGGGCGTGGCACAGGCACCATTCTGTTCGCTTTGCCCATTGTCTGCCGCAACCTTGTGACAAGCTGTTTTGTCGACAGCAAAACCGGATCAGCCAGATGGAAAATCCGGCGGTCAATTTGTGACTGACCGGCCAGAGCCATAAATTCCAGTGCCCGCACCACATTATTACAAGAAACAAAACTGCGCTGATTATTGGCACAGCCAAAGGGCAAAGGCACAGCACTGTCGCAAAGCTTCAATAACAGGCGCAAATTACCGGGGGCATCGGCACCATAAACCAGCGCAGGACGCGCAATACCGATTTCAAGCTCCTGCATTTTCAAAAGCCCTTGTTCCGCCAGTGCTTTTGCATGCCCGTAATCAGACAGCGGGCGATAGGACAAATCTGTTGTCAGCGGTGACGGATGCCCCGCAACCACATTAATTGTCGAAACAAAGATGAAGCGCTTCACTCCCGCCATGCGTGCCTGTTCAGCCAAAGCCAAAACCAGCCGGTGATTAACCGCGTCCATCTCTGCGGGGTCGGCAGCATTGCTTCCGCTTCTGTGCGCAATGCCTGCACAATGGATGACACATTCTATACCGGAAAAATCAGGCTCACTCAGCTCATGCCGCGCAATAATCCGTACTTCATGCGCCTGTTCACGCAGATGCATGACAAGTCTGCGCCCGATAAACCCGCCAGCACCGGTAACCGCAATTTTCATCTGTCAAACCCGTATTTGAAATACCTGTTTTCCTGATAGCAATGCTCTGGCAATAATCATACCGCTTTGCAGTCAAATGAGGCCGGATCATGCATTTTCACTTCAGCCCCGCATGTTCAGAAGATTTCAGCAGATTATTGGAGCTGCGCCTGCTCACCATGCGGGAAAGCCTTGAACGGATCGGCCGTTTTGACCCGCAGCGAGCGTTTGAACGTTTTCAGAACAGCTTCCGCCCGCAGCACACACGCTTAATCCTGATCGGCAACCAGTTCGCCGGATGTGTTGCGCTGGGGCCTGACAAAGACGACTGGCTTCTGGAGCATTTTTATATAGCGCCGGAATTTCAGGGAATTCGCTTAGGGAGCTTTGTTTTAGCGCAACTGATTACCGAAGCTGAACAGGCAAAGAAAATTATAAAGCTCAGTGTCTTACAAAAAAGCGATGCTGCACGATTTTATGAAAAACACGGCTTTCACAAAACCGGCGAGGATGAATGGGACATCTATTATGCCCGCCTCCCCACCATTTCACGTGAATCATAGAAAAGGAAAAATCCGTCTTTAAAAATCAATTGTCCGGCCTTTGATTTCCCAATCACCATAGCGCGCCGGATCTTTACCACCGCGACCACCGATTTCTTTTGCCGCTTCTGCCTGCTGTTCTGCGGCGCGGCGCTCTTCAGCCTCCAGCAAAGCACGCTGGGCGGCAGGTGGCAGGTCTTCAAATTTTTTGCGTGGTGCAGGGGCATCCGATTTTTGATAATCTGCCAATGAAACCACATTATTCGCTGATGGTGTTTCATTATCCATGGGTTTTATCCTGTCCGTCTGCAACATATATCAAATTAAGTTTTAGCAGTGCTATCATAGCCCTTGTCTTATTGAAGATATAGTCTGCAAGCCCCATTTTATCATCACATGAAAATGACCTTATTGACGAACCGGAACGGAGATACTGAATGAACATGATGCGTACTGCCATGCTGATTGCCTTCATGACAGCCATGTTTATGAGTATCGGTTATCTGATCGGCGGCTCAGGCGGCATGATGATTGCTCTGGTGATAGCTGTTGCCATGAACTTCTTCAGCTACTGGAATTCCGACAAGATGGTGCTGCGTATGTATAATGCGCAGGAGGCGGATGAAAATACTGCACCGGAATATTACCGCATCGTCCGTGAATTGTCGGATCGCGCCGGTCTGCCAACACCTAGAATCTATGTCATCAACGAAGATCAGCCCAATGCTTTTGCCACCGGCCGCAATCCGGAAAATGCAGCCGTTGCTGCCACAACCGGCCTGTTGCAGCGTCTGAACAAGCAGGAAGTTGCTGCCGTGATGGCGCATGAACTTGCGCATGTGCAAAACCGCGACACGCTGACCATGACGATCACCGCGACGCTTGCCGGTGCGATTTCCATGCTCGGCAATTTCGCTATGTTCTTTGGCGGCAATCGTGAAAACAACAATGCTCTGAGCATGATCGGCACAATCATCGCGATGATTGTTGCGCCTTTTGCGGCGATGATTGTGCAGATGGCTGTCAGCCGTACCCGTGAATATGCCGCTGACCGGCGCGGCGCGGAAATCTGCGGCAACCCGCTCTGGCTGGCCTCGGCTTTGAACAAGATTGCGCGCGGCGCCCATGAAACTGTCAATGAAGAGGCGGAGCATAATCCGGCAACCGCGCATATGTTTATTATCAATCCTTTGAGCGGCCGCGGCGCGGATAATCTGTTCTCCACCCACCCTGATACGGCAAACCGTATTGCCGCTCTGGAGGGCATTGCGCAGGAAATGGGCATTAATTCTGTCTATGATAATACAGATAATGGTTTTCAGAACCGTCAGTCTGGTGCATATAGCCCGACAAATAGCCAATCACAGAACCGCCCGCGCAGTACACCGTCACGGAATAATCCGTGGGGGCAAACGCCGCAGAGTGGTTCATCACCGGATGATGAGCCGGAAAAACCCTATAAAGGACCGTGGTCTTGAACGATAAAAACCCTGCCGCAAAACGCACCGGCTTTCGCTCAGATAAAAAGCCGTTTGATAAGCAGAGTCAAAATCAGGATCATAATCTTGGTCAGTCCGAGGCCGAATATCGCGCAAAGCTTGAAGCAGAGCATCCGGGTCTGAATGTGCGCCAATGCGCTGCCAAACTGCTCAATGCCGTGGTTGCCAAGAACACATCGCTGGACGGCCTCACGGATGCGCATCACGGTCACCCGCAATATATGGAACTGGATGACCGCGACCGTTCACTTGTGCGCGCTATTCTCGGCACCGCCTTGCGCAATCGCAACACCATTGAAACAGCCTTGTGCAAGCTGCTCGACCGTCCGCTGCCTGCCAATGCGACTGCCTTGCAGCAATTGCTCCATGTCGGTGCGGCACAGATCCTCTATCTCGACGTACCGGATCATGCAGCCGTTGATCTGGCTGTGACTTCCGCCAATATCGATCCGCGCAACCGCAAATATGCCAGCCTCGTCAATGCCGTGCTGCGCCGCCTCACCCGCAATAAAGAACGCGCTATCGAGCTGAAAATTCCGAACGGCCCTGAATGGTATATTGAAGGCCTGACTAAAACCTATGGCAAGAAACAGGCAGAAGCCATTCTGGCGATGCAGGCCTATGAACCATCCATTGATCTGACGGTTAAAAGCAACCCGGCAGAATGGGCTGAAAAACTCGGCGGCACGCTGCTGCCAAACGGCTCCGTGCGTCTCGGTTCCTTTGAGGGCGCCCTCACCTCGCTGGAAGGTTTTGCAGAAGGCGAATGGTGGGTGCAGGATGCGGCAGCAAGCCTGCCTGCAACTTTGCTCGGTGATATCAAAGGCAAACGCGTTGCCGATCTTTGCGCCGCACCCGGCGGCAAAACTGCTCAGCTGATTATGGCCGGAGCTAAAGTCACCGCATTCGATATCAATAAGAACCGCCTCAAGCGTCTGAAAAGCAATCTCGACCGTCTGCAACTGGAAGCGGAACTGATCGCGACCAATATTCTCGATTATCAGACAGACGAGTTGTTTGACGCCATTCTGCTGGATGCGCCTTGCTCATCCACCGGTACAGTGCGCCGCCATCCGGATGTACTCTGGACAAAAACACCGGATGATATTGTCCGGCTGGCACAGGTACAGGCCAAACTTCTTCGTCATGCCATTTCTCTGGTCAAACCGGACGGCATTATTGTCTTCTCCAATTGCTCGCTTAACCGCGAGGAAGGTGAAGATATGGCGCAGGCTATTCTTGCAGAAGGCGTGCTGAAATCCGAACCATTCAAGGTGCAAGAACTGAAGGGAATGGAACAGCTGATTACAGATCAGGGCTTCCTGCGTTCAACGCCTGCTGATTTGCCTCATGATGAGCCGAAAATGGCCGGTCTTGACGGTTTCTTTGCTGCGCGCTTCCGTCGTCCGGCCTGAAAACCAGCCAATAACTTATCTGTTTCTTAAAAAAACATGCCGATCCACATCATTCCGCAGCTCTTGGTTAACAAAGAGTTCACTATTGCCGTGGAATGATAGATCATAGCGCATGAATAACGAAGCATATCGCCGCCGGATTTGTCCGTACCGATACGCTCTAAGGAGTACCCTGCCGTGAATGTCGCGCTGAGCGAAACCCCGCATCTGTGGACACTGGCCGTTGCCCAAGGCTGGCGACGTTTCAGCAGACGTGTGCGGCGCGGGCCGATGTTTCGCTGGCGTTTTTCCGGCTTTACACCGGAACGCGTGCTGATTGCTCCGCCGGATTTGCGCGTTGCTGATCCGCAGCTGGCACAGGAATTTTATCACGGCCGCTATGCGCTGGCCGGTCGTCTGGTGGAAACCGGCGGCATCTCCCCTTTTGCCATTGAACCACCGACAGATGCATGGGAAGCCTCGCTGCATTCCTTTGGCTGGCTTCGCAATATGCGCGCCGCCGGAACCGAACTGGCTATGGTCAATGCCCGCGCTCTGGTCGAAGACTGGATCCGTATGCATGGCAAGCGCATTGAAGGCATTGCCTGGTCGCCGGAAATTACCGCGCAGCGCATTATCGCATGGCTCCAGCATTCCAACATCATTCTTGCCACCTCCGATCTCGCCACCTATCGCAAATTCATGCGCTCGCTGGCGATGCAGGTACGCTATTTGCGCACCATGACCGGTGTGATGGATGATGGTGAAGATAAATTACGCGCACGTATTGCGCTGGCTTTTGCCAGTCTTGCACTGCCGGTCTCGCAATCCATGGCGCGTTCGGCACGCCGCCATCTTGAATATGAGCTGAACCGGCAGATACTGGCCGATGGCGGCCATATTTCGCGCAATCCTGCTGCTATTCTGGAATTGCTGGCCGATCTGCTGCCACTGCGCCAGACCTATAGCAACGGCAATGAATCGCCGCCCAAAGCTCTGATTGAAACCGTTGAGCGTATGCTGCCAGCCTTGCGTTTCTTCCGTCATCAGGATGGCAGTCTGGCATTGTTCAATGGCGTGGGACCTACCTTGCCGGAGCGTCTGATTTCCGTGTTGCGCCATGATGAAACGGATGGCGCGCCGCTCACTCATGCACCGCATTCCGGCTATGAGCGCCTGCATATGGGCTCGACCACAATCATTGCCGATACGGGTCTGCCGCCACCGGTCACCGCATCACGCGATGCCCATGCCGGTTGTCTGGCATTTGAAATGTCCTCCGGTCGCCAGCGTTACATTGTCAATTCCGGTATCGACCGTTACGGCCCGCCGGAATTCCGGCCGCTTGGCCGCACCACAGCGGCCCATTCCACGGCAACGATCAACGACACGTCTTCGTGCCGTTTCAGCCTCAATTCCAGCATTTCCAGCGTTCTCGGCACACCAATTATTGCAGGCCCGACCAGTGTCAGACGTCAACGACTGGAAGGTATGGGCGAACAGGGTTTTGTTGCCAGTCATGACGGTTATGTGCGGCTGTTCGGCTATACCCATGAGCGTCAGGTTGTGCTCTCTCATAATGGCAGTCTGATTGAAGGTGTTGACCGCTTTATCAAGTCGCATCTGAAAACCACGCGCAGCGGTAAAAACAAACAGCAATCCGATCTGGTGACAGTGCGCTTTCATATTCATCCGCAGGTCTATATCCGCATGGATGAAGACGGTGTGGTGCATCTGACCGCCGATCACGATGACAGCTGGGCATTTTCCTGTGCCGATGTCATGCCGCAGCTTGAAGATTCCATCTTCTTCGCCGGTTTCCGTGGGCCTGTGCGCTCGCGCCAGATCGTGCTGACCTTCTCTGCGACAGCGAGTGACCACGTCAGCTGGCGCTTTACCCGCACCGGCCTTGGTCAGTATGTATGAATGTCATAAAAATCTAGGATTCCTCGCGCGCCTGTGATACGCCGCCTTTGTCCCACTTTACCGGATTGATGTATGCGACGGGTAATCAGATCCGTCCAGACGCATTGTCCCGACATAAAGCACAAAGAGACCGTCATGGCTGTCAGCTCCAAACATATTCCCGCTCCTGATCTTTTCCCTGTGCGCCGCGCACTGCTTTCCGTATCGGATAAAACCGGTCTGGTAGACTTTGCCCGCGCTTTGCACGCAAAGGGCGTTGAGCTTCTGTCCACCGGCGGTACCGCCAAATCCATCGCAGCAGCGGGTATTCCGGTGCGCGACGTTTCGGAAATTACCAATTTCCCTGAGATCATGGATGGCCGCGTCAAGACATTGCACCCGGGCGTTCACGGCGGTCTGCTCGCTGTGCGTAATGATCCAGAACATGTTGCGGCGATGGAAGCCCACAATATTACCGGCATCGATCTGGTAGTAATCAATCTCTATCCGTTTGAAGAAGTGCGCTATCAGGGCGGTGACTACGACACCACCGTTGAAAATATCGACATCGGCGGCCCTGCGATGATCCGCGCTTCCGCCAAAAACCATGCCTATGTGACCATCGTCACCGATCCTAACGATTATGACAGCGTTGTTGCTGAACTGGAAACCGGTAACGGTTCCCTGCCTTATGCTTTTCGTCAGCGCATGGCCGGTAAGGCTTTTGCCCGTACCGCTGCTTATGATGCCGCAATTTCCGGCTGGTTTGCTGAAACCACAAAGGAAGAAGCACCACTGCACCGTGCACTCGCCGGTAAACTGCATTCCGTGATGCGTTATGGTGAAAACCCGCATCAGCAGGCCGGTTTCTATCTGACCGGTGAAACCCGCGCCGGTGTGGCCACCGCCACCCAGCTTCAGGGCAAGCAGCTGTCCTACAACAACATCAATGATACAGATGCGGCCTATGAACTGGTGGCAGAATTTGATCCGGCGAAGGTCGCAGCCGTTGCAATCATCAAGCACGCCAATCCGTGCGGTGTAGCTGAAGGTACATCGCTGAAAGACGCTTATCTCAAGGCCTATGCCTGCGATACAGTTTCGGCTTTCGGCGGCATTGTCGCTCTCAACCGTACACTGGATGCGGAAGCTGCTGAGGAAATCGTCAAGATTTTCACTGAAGTGATTATCGCACCGGATGCAACACCGGAAGCACAGGCAATTGTTGCCGCCAAGAAGAACCTGCGTCTGCTGGTAACCGGCGGTCTGCCGGATGTCCGCGCACCGGGCATTGCCGCTAAAACCGTTGCCGGCGGCCTGCTGATCCAGAACCGTGACAATGGCAATGTTGATGATCTCGACCTTAAAGTCGTTACCAAGCGCGCACCAACCGAACAGGAAATGATTGACCTGAAATTTGCTTTCCGTGTTGCCAAACACGTTAAGTCCAATGCGATTGTCTATGTTAAAGACGGCGCAACTGTTGGTGTCGGCGCAGGCCAGATGAGCCGCATTGACTCTTCCCGTATTGCAGCGCGCAAGGCAGAAGATGCAGCAGCAGTAGCTGGCGGCGAGCCGCTTACCAAAGGCTCAGTTGTTGCTTCCGATGCTTTCTTCCCGTTTGCTGATGGCCTGATCTCGGCAGTTGAAGCCGGTGCCACAGCTGTTATCCAGCCGGGTGGTTCTATGCGTGATGATGAAGTGATTGCAGCGGCTGATGCAGCAGGCATTGCCATGGTCTTTACCGGCATGCGCCACTTCCGCCACTAACAGGCATACTCAAATAAAAAAGGCGGCTTTTCAGCCGCCTTTTTTATTATTCTGATTTTGCCGGATAAGGCGTTCTGACCGCCAGATATAGTCCGGCCACAAAAAACAGAACCAGTACCGCAATACCAAGGCGCGGTGAGCCGCTGGCTGCTGTCATGCTCGCCACCAGAAACGGTGCCAGAAAACTGGTTGCGCGTCCGGCCAGTGCATAAATACCGAAATAGCGTCCTGCCTCATGGGGCTCGACACTGCGGGCAAACCACGAGCGGGAAGACGCCTGCACCGGCCCGAAAGCAATGCCGATCAGCATCCCGAAAGCCAGATAGGCTTTTTCTCCACCGGAGGAAAACAGACCTGTATTACTGTCGGGCGGAAAATGTACCAGACCATAAAGCGTGTAGTCCGGCCCTGTAGAAACAATGCCCAATGTGGCAATCAGCAACAGCACCAGCGATATCACCACCACCCATTTGGAGCCGAACCAGCTATCCACATAGCTGGCAAACCAGCAGCCGAAAATCGCCACGACATTGAGGATAATACCGAACAGACCAATCTCGGTGATTGACCAACCAAACATCGCCGCAGCAAAACCGCCGCCCAGCGCCAGCAATGCATTGACGCCATCCTGATAGATCATCCGCGCGATCAGAAAACGGAACAGAGCCGCCTTTTTGCGCACTTCATGCAGCGTTTCTTTCAGCTCTGCCAGACCTTCGCCAATGGCGGCTTTCAGCCCCATGCCCTTTTCCTGATCCGGCGTGAAGATAAACATCGGCAGAATGAAAATCAGATACCACAGCGCTGCAATCGGCCCCGTGATACGGGCATCCTCACCTTTCAGTGCATCTAGATGCCAGAGTGGTTCAATGCCGATCAGCGTTTTTCCTGTTTCCGGCGAGGCTGCCAGACAGGTGACGACAAAGATCAGCACGATCATTCCGGCGAGATAACCCAGCCCCCATGCAAAATTCGACACCCGCCCGATATGCGAGGCTGGAATCAGCCTCGGCATCATGGAATCGTTGAAAACAATGGAGAATTCTGCGGCAACAGAAGCGCAGATGAAGGCCAGCAGAACCCAGACATAGCTTGATCCCGGTTCCGCGAACCACAGCAAAGTCAGGCTGATGATTTTGATGACAGCAAAGAAACCGATCCACGGTTTTCTTGCACCGGTTTTATCAGCAATTGAGCCCAGCGCCGGAGACAAAATTGCGATGACGATGCCCGCAAAAGCCACGCCGTAGCCCCATGCCGCCTGTCCTGCCACCGGATCAGCCGACATACGCGAGATAAAATAAGGGCCAAAAATGAAAGTGGTTACGACGGTAAAAAACGGCTGAGCCGCCCAGTCGAAAAACATCCAACCCCAGATGCCCTTATTCCATACGCTGTCATGCGTCGGTCGTTCTGCAGACGGATGTGTGATGCTCAAATCACTGCCCCCAATTCATCATTTCGGCTATTTAAAACAAAAGGGCCGGTTTAACACCAGCCCTTTCTGTTATGTCGTTAATCAAGCGATGATCAGCCCGCAAGATCCGCCATGAAACCGGCTGCCACGGCCAGACGGGAAACACTCAGATCTCCGCCTTCTGTCAGTGCAATCATGCGCTGACGCACACCGTCAATCCGCTCGGCATCACGGGTCAGCCAGCTCTGTACCGGATCAGCCTCACCTTTGAATTTGGTGAGCGCTTCCATCGTCACAGCACGGGTTGCCTGTGTGATCGTGTCTGTCGCACGCGACAATGCCAGACCATCATAATAATCTGTCACCGGCACCGCAGACGCAGCCTTTTCAATATTGGCGATGCGGAACGCATCAACAATTTTGAAATAAGCCGTCGCAGCGGTCATCAGCTCTGCCTTGCCCTGATAGGCAATCAGCGCGATATCCGCCATCAGCTTAGCCGACTGTAGTCGGGCAAGTTTGCGCGCCAGCGCTTCACCGGCACCTTTGGCGATATATTTTGCTGTATCTGCGGTAATCAGATCCGCAATGAAATCAGGCATCAGCTCTTCGAGCTTCGGCTCCAGCGCCATGCGTGTCCGCTTCACCGCGCTGACCATTTCACTCAAAGTCGCATCAAAACGGTTATTGCGCAGCACCCATGCGGTGGTTGAGAACAACATTTCCCCAACCAGCGCGTAGAATTCATTCTGCACTTTGCCCGGAATCTTATTATCCAGCGCATTAATCGCCTGATAGAGCTGCTCGGTTTCAAAACCATCAGCCACAGCTACATAAGACCGCAGAATTTCTGCCGGTGCCTCAGCTGTCAGATCATTCAGACGACTGATAAATGTTGGCCCGCAACGATTAATCGCATCATTGGACAGGAGCGTTGCAATGATTTCGCGATGCAGACGGTGATGGGTAATATCCTTGGCAAATCGCTCCTGCATTTCCTGCGGGAAATAGCCGAACAGGCGCGAATGCAGATAGGTATCATCCGGCAGATTGCTGGCGATCAGATCATCGGACAGTACCATTTTGCCATAGGCCAGAAGCACGGCCAGTTCAGGACGGGTCAGCGCCTCTCCGCGTTTCTGGCGGTCTGCGAGCACCTGATCATCCGGCAGATATTCCACCTTGCGATCCAGCAGTTTGCGGCGTTCCAGAGACGACATCATCCGCATCAGATATGGCAGTTCGGATGCACCGCGTTTTTCAACCAGCGACAGAGCCAGCGGTTGCTCATAATTATTATGCAGCACCAGTGCTGCCACTTCATCAGTCATCTGTGCCAGCAGCACGTCGCGTGCTTCACGGGTCAGACGGCCATCCTGCAGGCTTGGTGTCAGAGCAATCTTGATATTGACCTCAACGTCCGACGAATTCACGCCGGCCGAATTGTCAATCGCATCGGTATTACAACGACCGCCATTGAGGCTGTATTCGATACGGCCGCGCTGGGTGGCACCCAGATTAGCGCCCTCACCGATCACTTTGGCTCGAACCTCACGACCGGTAATACGGATCGCATCATTGGCACGGTCACCGACCTGTGCATCACTTTCTTCGTTCGCACGGATATAGGTGCCGATACCACCGAACCACAGCAGATCAACCTGCGCACGCAGGATCGCACCGATCACTTCATTCGGGCTTGCGGTCAGTTTGCCCAGACCAATGGCCTCGGCTGCCGCTTCAGAAAGCGTAATCACCTTCTGCGAGCGGCTGAATACACCACCACCGGCAGAGATTTTGGAGCGGTCATAATCCTGCCAGCTGGAGCGCGGCACGTTGAACAGACGCTGACGTTCCGCAAAACCGATATCGGTATCCGGCATCGGATCAATAAAGATGTCGCGATGGTCAAATGCAGCTACCAGTTTGATTTTCGGCGACAGCAACATGCCGTTACCGAATACGTCACCGGACATATCGCCCACACCGGCAACAGTGAATGGCGTGGTCTGGATATCAATATCCATTTCGCGGAAATGACGCTTCACTGCCTCCCATGCGCCACGGGCGGTAATGGCCATTTTCTTATGGTCATAACCGGCTGAACCACCGGAAGCAAAAGCATCATCCAGCCAGAAATGCTGTGCCTGACTGATCGCATTGGCCGTATCAGAGAAAGTTGCTGTGCCCTTATCCGCCGCAACCACGAAATACGGATCATCACTGTCCTGACGGATAACATCGACCGGCGGCACGATCTTGCCTTCGATAATATTATCGGTGATCGAAACCATGGTTGAAATGAAAGTAATGTAAGCAGCACGCCCTGCTTCAAACACCGCATTGCGATCACCGCCAACCGGCAGACGCTTCGGATAGAAGCCGCCCTTCGCACCACCCGGCACAATCACCGCATTCTTTACCTGCTGTGCCTTCACCAGACCCAGCACTTCTGTGCGGTAATCCTGCGCACGGTCAGACCAGCGCAAGCCGCCACGCGCCACAGCGCCAAAGCGCAGGTGAACACCTTCCACTTCCGGCCCGTAGACGAAGATTTCGCGGTAAGGGCGTGGTTCCGGCAGGCCGTCCACAGCACGCGGGTTAAGTTTGATCGCCAGTGTCACCGGCGCATTAGCGTCCTTGTCATGCATATAGGCATTGGTGCGCAGAGAAGCTTCAATCAGATTGCGGTAACGACGCAAAATCTGGTCATCATCAATGCTTGGTACAGCCTGCAAAGCGGTTTCAATGGCTTCAACAACAGCGCGTTCTTTCGCTTCTGTATCCGCCTGTTTTGCCAGCACCGGATTAAAGCGCAGGTCAAACAATGTATAGAGATGCGCGGCAATATCCGGATAACGATTGAGTGCTGCAGCAATAAAGTCCTGCGAATAAGTAATACCAGCCTGCTGCAGATAACGGCCATACATACGCAGGATCATAATCTGGCGTGCTGTCAGACGTCCGCTCTGTGCAAGGCCGTTATAACCGTCATTATCCGCCTGTCCGCTCCATACAGTGCGGAACACATCATCCAGCAGATCACCGTCATCGCTGAGATCAACGGCTTTGTCCGATGCGCTGACAATCAGCATATCATGGACATGCACCATGTTCTTGCCACCGGTAGCCGTCTGCACCGGAAGAGCGAAGGTCTGCTCGCTGATGACACGAAAACCCATATTCTCCAGCAGCGGCACGCGCTGTGACAAAGCCAGAGCTTCACCGAAATGATAGAGTTTCAGGAAAGCCGCCTGCGGTTCCTGTGTGTCATAACGATAAAAATCAACATAAAGCGGATTTTCTTCAGTCAGCGCCTCAATACGTACGGCATCAACAAGCGCTTCGGATTCGTTAAAGGTCTCGCGATAGGATTCCGGAAAACCGGAAGCCAGACTGATCACACGCGGGGCGAAAGTCTGCGAGCTTTCCTCTGCCGCATCACGCACACCATCTTCCCATGTGCGAACGAAAGTGCGGATCTGCTTTTCCAGAGCCTCACGTGCCATTTCGCTCACGCTGCCGTCATGGCGGCGGATGATGAACTGAACGCGGGTCACGCCTTTATCAAGGAAAACCGGATGGAACTCCACGGATTCCCCGTGATAAACATCCATCAGATAATTGCTGATTGCTTCACGCACCACCGAGTCATAGCGGTCGCGCGGCAGATAGACCAGCACACTGACAAAACGGCTGAAACGGTCAATACGCGGCAGCACACGCACACGCGGACGCTCATCCAATGCCACGATCAGTTCAGCATGATCGGTCAGGGCATCCAGATCAATCTGGAACATGTCATCACGCGGATAATCTTCCAGCACTCGCACCAGAGCCTTGCCGGAATGGTCAGCAGCATTGAAGCCCAGACGACCGATTACTGCTTCCGCTTTACCGCGCAGATAAGGAATCGTGCTCAGGAAAGATGTATAGGCCGTCGAAGTGAACAATCCGACCAGACGCATTTCGCCGGTTACTTTACCGTCTGCATCAAACAGTTTGATACCGATATAGTCGATATATTCGCGGCGATGGACGAGCGAGCGGCTGTTGCCTTTGGTAATCAGCAGGCTTTCAGAACCTTTGAGGAAGTCCTGCAATTCCTGTGCGATCGAAGCATTATCCTGCCCCTGACGCAATACGCGGACAGCTTCATCACGCAGAATACCCAGCGATGGTGCATCAGCCTGAATGAGCGTACCCTGAGCCGCATCGTAACGAAATTCACGCATACCCAGAAATGTAAAATTACCATCGCGCAGCCATTTGAGCAGCGCAATAGCTTCACGGCCTTCCGCTGTTTCCGGCAGACCTTTGACAGCGCTGTAAGAGGCAATCACCTCATCAAGACGCGCCAGCATCGGTTTCCAGTCACTGACAGCAGCATAAACCTGCCCCAGCACCATTCCGAGCGCCTGTTCCAGAGCTGTTCTTGCGCTTTCATCCAGTTGCGGCAGATGCAGCTGAATAACACTGACCTGTTCCGTTCCTGCAACAGATTTACCGGAGGTTGCTTCGCCATGAACTTCATAGCTGCTGCCATTAAAGGCAACATTGAGTACCGGATGCACAACCATATAGATCATGCCGGAGCGCTCGAGAATTTCCGCCATCGTCGAATCGAGCAGAAACGGCATATTGCGGTTGATCAGAGTTACAACTGTCAGCGGACGACCGCGACGGCGCAGAATACTGTCATTATCGACGCTGATGACTGGCTTATCGGCCTGATAGGAACCAAGAGCTTTCAAAGCGAGCTTTGCAGCTTCTTCCATATCACCGGCATCATAGGCGGCAATATCTTCCGCCGGCGCCCATTCAAACAACAGCTTAGCGAACTGAGAAGCTACAGGCTCAGAGATATTCTGATAATCGACAACGAATTTGGTCTGAGCGGTATGGTCTGTATCGGCACTCACTGTAAAACTCCTCATTATACAGACCGCCTCTGCCTAAATTACCTTCGGCCTGCTCTTTCTCTCAAATAACAAGCAAATTGTGACAAAAGAACCGTTTTTTTCGATTTTTTCACCCGCAAACAAGCAAAAGTGAAATTAAATCGTTCTTAAAAATCATAAACCCGCTGCAAAAATAAAAATCAGCGGTGGATAAAATTCTTATAGTTCCACCAGATGGTCTTCCAGCTCGTTTTTGTCGCCGTCCTCTTTAGGAAAATGCTGCGCCAGCAGGTTGCCGGCTTTGGCAATCGACTCAACAAACCCTTCCGCAACACTTCCCTGTGCTGCATGGCGGCTGAGCGTGGCAACAATCGCATTCCACTCCTGCTGATCGACCCGCTCATTAATTCCCGCATCAGCCACCACTTCCGCATAGCGTTCAGCGAGGGAGACGAATAACAGGATACCCGTGCGTTTATTGGTCAGATGCACATTACGGGCGATAAATTGTTGCAAGGCATTCAAATGTGCCCGCCGGTAGCGCACCCGATGCGGAACCAGCACCATGCGCAATGCAGGTACAAAAGCCAAAAGCGCGACCAGACATATGAAGGCCGCCAGAATAGCCAGTGCGAATTTCGGCAGTGACAGATCAAACCAGTAATAATGCGCCACAAAAGCAGCAATCACTGCAGTGACGATCATACCACAACAGGCAATAAAACCCGCCACATAAAAATAATCATCGCTGCGCTGCGCGAGCACTGCATAAATTTCGCCCCCCGTTTGCGCTTCCGCATCGCGAATGGCAGAGGCAATACGCTGACGGTCTTCCTGAGAAATATGGTTACGCTGAGAATGTGTCATAGCCCTGCCCCTTTACCAGCTGCCCGATGCGCCGCCGCCGCCCGATGAACCACCGCCACCGGAGAAGCCGCCACCGCCGGATGAACCGCCGCCAAAGCCACCACCGAAACCACCTCCATAGCCGCCGCGCCCTGAAGAACCACCGCCGCCGCCCAGTGCAATCGTCACACCCAGCCATTCATATCGGCCGGGGCCGATTTTTCTGCCAAAAACCGGAGCCAGCAAAGTAAAACCAAAACCGCCGAAGAAAATACTGATCCAGAAAATCAGAAAAATGACTTCAATCCAGTCCGTCTGGTCTGCGGCCTCTTTTTGATTGCGTTTTGCGCGCGCCTGTAATTCTGCCCCTTCTCCGCGCAGAACCTGCAAAATATCATCGGTACCTTTGGTAATGCCGGTACCATAATCGCCATTGCGGAATTCAGGAATGATCGCATTCTGGATAATGATTGCCGAGAGAGCATCCGTTACCGTGCCCTCCAGACCATAGCCGACCTCAATACGCACTTTGCGTTCATTGGGCGCTACCAGCAGCAAAATACCGTTATTTTCGCTCTTCTGGCCAATACCCCATGCACGATAGAGCCGGTTAGCATAGGTCTCAATATCCATACCATTGAGGCTTGGAACCGTTGCCACCACAATCTGATCGGATGACTCTTTTTCATAGGCACTGAGTTTGTTAATCAGCTCCTGCTCCTGCGCAAAGGACAGCACCCCCGCCGCATCAACCACACGATCGGTTAAAGCAATGGCCGGTTTATCCGTGCTTTGCGCATAGGCCAGATTTGCGAATGCCAGCAGCAGCACCGCCAGAAACATTTTCAGTGCAAACCGGAAAGCAGCTTGTTCCGGAATGATACGCAGACCGGCGAGACGGGCAGAAATCATACCATTCTCCTAAATTGCCAGCAAAAGTTGAACGGGCAGGATTTCTCCTGCCCGCTGTCATCAGTTGAACTGTACTTTAGGAGCAGCCTGCGAGGCCGGATCAATGGTGAAAGTCGGCATCGGTTCATTGTTCCAGAACCACAATGTCTTCCACAACATGGTCGGCATGGTCTTCAGGCCGGTATTATAAACGCGTACCGCTTCAATATAATCGCGACGTGCCACAGCAATACGGTTTTCCGTGCCTTCCAGCTGCGATTGCAGCGCGAGGAAGTTCTGATTGGCTTTCAGATCAGGATATTTCTCAACCACAACCATCAGACGGGACAGAGCACTGCTCAGATTGGCCTGATTATCCTGAAACTGTTTGAACAATTCCGGATTATTCAGCATTTCCGGAGAAATCTGTGTCTGCGTTGCCTTGGAACGGGCTTCAATCACCGCAGTCAGCGTTTCCTGCTCATGGGCAGCATATCCTTTAACGGTTTCCACCAGATTAGGAATAAGATCGGTACGGCGCTGATACTGGTTCAGTACCTCGCTCCATGCCGCCTTTGCTTTTTCCTCATTGGTCGGAATAGTGTTGAAGCCGCATGCTGCCAGAAGTGGCATGAACATCAATAAAACAAGTGTAAGCAGCGAGCGCATTTTCAGCGGAACTGTTGTTACAGCAGAAGTCTGACCGGTCATGGATATCTCCTCATCTTGCACAAGTTTCGCGCAGATCATTTGTTATAAATAAACCGCAAAATCCCATTTGAAAATACACACTTAATAAATATGAAAAATACAAATAATGCGCAGCTTTTCAAACCGGTCTTTTAAGACAAAAAAATACCGTGCCGCTTTACAGAGGCACGGTATTTTTAATCACGGATATTAACCCGCAAAAACTCTATTTTTATTTAGCGCATTATCCTACGCATCGAAGCGGGAAAAGAAATCAGTCCTGTGAACTGATTTCCCCGCGAAGGCGGTACCCACTTTTGCTGGAAATGCTTTGCTCAGAATTACTCTGCAGCCGGAGCTTCTTCAGCAGGCGCAGCAGCGGCAGCAGCTGCTGCTTCAGCGGCTTCTGCAGCCTTTGCAGCGGCTTCTTCTTCAGCCTGCTTAGCCATTGCCAGACGTTCCTGAGCTTTTTTGCCTGGTACGCCTTTGGTTGGGTTGTTGCCGGCTTCACGCTTAGCAATACCAGCCTGATCGAGGAAGCGCAGAACGCGGTCTGTTGGCTGTGCGCCGTGACCGATCCAATACTGAATGCGTTCTGCATTAACAACAACGCGCTCTTCTTTGTTAGCAAGGGTTGCATTCCATGAACCCAGCTTTTCGATGAAACGGCCGTCGCGTGGTGCGCGAACGTCTGCAACAACGATGTGGTAGTAAGGGCGCTTCTTGGAGCCGGCGCGTGCCAGACGGATTTTCAGGGACATAGTGTTTTCCTTAAAGTTTATGTCGTGTCACTTAAACAGTAACAATTTCTGAAATACGACCGTTAAAACGATCGCAATGGTATTTTACACCGCAAAACGAACATCACTGTCCGGTATGGTTTGCGGCGGTATGCTCATGATGCCGGATCACTTCCTTCACGATGAAGTTCAGGAATTTCTCAGCAAAATCAGGGTCGAGACTGGCGTCCTGCGCAAGGTTACGCAGACGTTCCACTTGTCGTTTTTCACGCGCCGGATCAGCAGCGGCCAGACCGCGCTCGGCTTTCAGAACACCGACAGCTTTTGTGCAGCGAAAACGCTCGGCAAGCATATGGATCAGCGCCGCATCAATATTATCGATAGATGCACGCAAAGCGAGCAGTTCGGCAGGAATTGTCTGTTGTTCGCTCATCGTGCTCACTTCTTCTTAGGCAGGCCAGGCAGACCGCCGCCAAGACCAGGAAGTTTCGGACCGCCAAGGCCAGGCAATCCCATCCCTTGGCCACCACCGAGACCCGGCATACCGCCGCTCTTACCAAAACCGGCTGCTTCAGCCTGTTTCTGCAGAGCTTCCAGCTGTTTCGGGTCCATTTTAGACAGATCCGGCATTCCGCCCCCGAGGCCGCCCATACCGCCGAGACCACCAAGTCCCATTTTACCGGCAAGGCCGCCCATCATCTGTTTCATCATGCCGCCTTTGCCTTTGCCCATGACTTTCATCATGTCAGCCATCTGGCGATGCATTTTCAGAAGCTTGTTAATGTCAGCAGCATTGCTGCCCGAACCTTTGGCAATACGCTGCTTGCGGCTATGCTTCAGCAAATCCGGATTGGCGCGTTCAGCCTTGGTCATAGAACCGATAATTGCGAGCTGGCGGTCAAACAGCTTGTCATCAAGACCGGCAGCTGCTGCCTTGTCTTTCATGCCAGCCATGCCCGGCATCATACCCATGATACCGCCCATACCGCCCAGCTTCTTCATCTGCTTGAGCTGCTCGGCCAGATCATTGAGATCGAACTTGCCGGCCTGCATTTTCTTGGCCATTGCCGCTGCTTTTTCAGCATCAATGGTTTCAGCCGCTTTTTCGACGAGCGAAACAATGTCACCCATGCCGAGAATACGGTCTGCAATACGCTTCGGATAGAACTCCTCCAGCGCATCCATTTTTTCGCCGGTGGCAATCGCTTTAATCGGCTTGCCGGTAACCGCACGCATCGAAAGCGCCGCACCGCCGCGACCGTCACCGTCCATACGGGTCAGCACGATACCGGTAATACCAACGCGCTCATCAAAGTTACGCGCCAGATTAACAGCGTCCTGACCGGTCAGGCTGTCGGCAACCAGCAGAATTTCATGCGGATTGGCGGCTTTGCGGATATCCGCCATTTCCACCATCAGCGGTTCGTCAATATGCGTACGACCCGCAGTATCGAGGATCACCACATCATGCCCGCCGAGCTTGGCAGCCTGTACGGCGCGCGCGGCAATCTCTACCGGTGACTGACCGGCGATAATCGGCAATGTATCAACGCTGACCTGCGTTCCGAGCTGGCGCAGCTGTTCCTGCGCGGCAGGACGGCGTGTATCCAGCGAGGCCATCAGAACTTTTTTCTTCTGGCGATCAGTCAGGCGCTTGGCAAGCTTACCGGTGGTGGTGGTTTTACCCGACCCCTGCAAACCGACCATCATGATCACAACCGGTGCCGGTGCATTCAGATCAATGGACACACCTTCGGTGCCGAGCATTTCCACCAGTTCGTCATGGACGATCTTAACGACCATCTGACCAGGCTTGATGCTTTTCAGAATTTCCGCCCCAACCGCTTTTTCACGTACGCGGTCAGTAAATGAGCGAACCACTTCCAGCGACACATCCGCTTCAATCAGCGCACGGCGCACTTCTCGCAACGCGCCTGCAACATCGGACTCGGAGAGAGCCCCGCGTCCGGTCAGACCGTTCAGAATAGAGCCAAGACGCTCCTGAAGTGATTCAAACATCCAAATTTCCCAATCTCTGTTCAGACCGGTCATGTGCCGGATCTGAGTGCAGGTTCATCCCGAAATCATATATGACAGACGGTTTATAAACCGGAGCTGCATCCAAAGCAAAACAGCACCCGAGGGCGCTCTGCGCTGTCGGATGTTGACCTCCGGGATCTCTTTATACCATACGGGTCCCGGTCGGCTGCCTGAGAACATATACTCATAGCGGAATTATCGCGCGTTCTTTACATGATCTGCAGTTTATGAGTCAAGCTTTTGCTGCGTCCTTTACAGAGGAAGCAATCATCAGACGCGTGATTAAATATAAAATGCTTCCGCCCATTTTAAACTGTGACCTAAAAAACGCGGTCAGGCTCAAACGGAACTGTACAAAAACAGTGCGCCTCATTCAGACCACATTCAACAGACATCGCCGTCATTCATATATATACAGGCCGGAATTATATTTTCTGTAAAACCCTGTTAACCATATAAATCTATAAAGCATCCGAGCAAAGTTCTAACGAGGCAGCTTCATGCAGTCAAAGACTATCAAATCTTCTCTCCGCCAGTTGGCAATTCGTGTAATCGGCGGATCAATCGCTGTGCTGGCCGTTTCCGGCGTTGCACAGGCAGCCCAGTGCGGCAATACCGGCGCTGGCTTTCCGGCATGGGTGCAGGGCTTCAAACAGGAAGCAGCAGCGCGCGGCATCAAAGGCAATGCATTGTCCGCTCTGGACAATGTAAAATACGCAACAGCAACCATTAATGCTGACCGCAACCAGAAAAGCTTCAAGCTGTCGCTCGACGACTTCATGAAGAAGCGCGGTTCAACCACAATCATCAATCGTGGTAAAACCCTGAAAAAGCAGAATGCAGCCCTGTTCGCCAAGATTGAACAGCGCTACGGCGTTCCTGCCGGCCCGTTGCTGGCCATCTGGGGCATGGAAACCGGCTTTGGCAATTATCTTGGCAAACAGCACACGCTTTCAGCTGTTGCAACACTGGCCTATGACTGCCGCCGCTCGGAATTCTTCACCAATGAACTTTATGCAGCTCTGCAGCTGATTCAGCGCGGTGATCTCAGCCCGAATGCTGTTGGCGCAATGCATGGTGAAATCGGCCAGACACAGTTCCTGCCATCCAGCGTCATTAAATTTGGTGCAGACGGTGACGGCAACGGCCATATCGACATGGTTGGCTCCCGTGCCGATGCACTGGCTTCGACCGCCAACTTCCTGAAAGCTCACGGCTGGCGTGCCGGTGCAGGCTACCAGCAGGGTCAGCCAAACTATGTGGCAATTCAGGGCTGGAACGCTGCAACCGTTTACCAGCAGGCTATTGCCATTATGGGTCAGGCAATCGACGGTAAATAATCGTCACTTAAAGACAACAAAAAACCGGCTGAAAAGCCGGTTTTTTTATTATCTGAATTCAGGTTCAGGCAGCAGGTGTTTCATTACTTTCAGGCTGCACCGGCATTTCATCCGTATCCGGACGAATAAAATCGCCGGTCTGCGAATCCATCACCCACAATTCACCGGTCGAAATATCGAACCATGCACCATGCAGGGAGAGACGACCCTTCTTCTCCAGAATATCAACACATGGGAAACTGCGCAGATTATTCAGCGAGAAGCGGATTGAAATACGCTCAAGCGCAGTCTGCCGCTCTGTCTGTGTCATCAGCGTGTTGGATGTGACATTCTCTGCAGCCGGTGCCAGCAGGCTCATCCATTTGCCGATAAAGTCACCCGGAGACAGCGGGCTGCTATCCGTATCTAGCGCCGCTTTAATGCCACCGCATCGCCCGTGCCCAAGTACAACAATATGCTTGACCTTGAGGCTCTGCACAGCGAATTCCAGTGCTGCAGAAGCAGCATGATATTCACCATCCGGCTCATAGGGCGGGATGAGATTCGCGACATTGCGCAAAACAAAGATTTCACCCGGACGGGTATTGAAAATGATTTCCGGCGCTGCGCGGGAATCACAGCAGGCAATGACCATCGTTTCCGGTGTCTGCCCCTGATCTGCGAGTTCCTTATAGCGCATTCTTTCATCGGCAAAATCCGATGCCATGAAGTTGCGGTAACCGGCGAGGAGTGTGTCTGGAAGATCTACCATGATTTTTCGATAAACCCATATTTTGCCAAGATCAATCAAAGATTAGTCAGAATTTCACACAGCACAGACATCGGGCAGAAATTGCCTTGCTCAATTTACCCTGCATTTTTCGGCTCAAACCGGCAAAAACAACCTGTTTTCATCCAAAATCAGACTATTTTCCGCTCTTTTTGATCGCATCAAACAATCTATCAAAAAAAATTTTATCTACAAAAAATTTCAAGCTTTGATGCCCCACAATGCAAAAAGAGCGCCTCTAAGGCGCTCATCCCGCGACCTGGCCGTGATTTGGATGAACCAGACGGCGCAACTGCACCATGGCCATCGGCCGCTCCAGACTCGCTGCATCGGCCTCCAGCATCAGTTCATCCGCACCGCGTTTCGCTGCGCGGGCAAGAATTTCAAACACGGCAGCTGTGGTCAGCTGCAATGATTTTTCTTCATTCATGCCGCTCATCTTACGGGCAAGGAACAAAGCCGAGGTCAGATCGCCCATACCATTACCGGGTCCGTGAACAATCCGGTGCTCAGCCATTAAAGCCTGCGTGCGTGTCACCAGAACATTACTGATACTATCGCGCATCAGAGCAAAGGCTGAAGTGACCAGCATGGTCTCCGGCCCTGCACGCAAAGCGGCTTCCATCAATTGCTGATTGTCAGCCGGTTCCGTTCCCGTCAGCCAGCCCAGCTCATAACGGTTCGGTGTGGCGATATCGGCCAGCGGCAGCAACAGATCACGAATGGCAATGGCTGTGCTTTCCGCCACATAAAGCCCCTTCATATCCCCGATCACAGGATCGCAAATATATTGCAGGTTCGGATTTTTGGCTTTCATGGCAGCTATGAGATGCGCGACGGCTTCAACCTGCGCAGCATTGCTCATAAAACCGGTCAGTACAGCACTCACCTCACCCAGCCATGGCGCGCGTTCAAGATCACCGATCAAGGAAGAAAACTGCGCGGCATCAGGAATAATCCGCCCCGCAGGCCCGTGCCCCGGATGCCATGGCAGAATAACGGTCGGCACAGCCCAAACCGGATAGCCAAGCCGCTCCAGCGCAAAAACAGCCGCTCTGTTACCGATAGAGCCCCGCACCACATGGCTGGAAATAACGATTACGGCATTGGTGCTTGTCGGCGCAGAAACGGTCATGGAAGATATCCGGCATGAATATAAATATGTCGCTATAGAACCCCCGCCGGATTCTATAGTAAAGTCAATTTTATAAGAAACAGGGCTGCAAAGACGATAATCTGTCTTTCAGGCGTCAGTCACACTCTCTGCCGGCATCTCAACAGATGACTGATCTGCGATTTCCGGCATATGTAAACGTCGTTTATTCACATGCCCTTCCGCCTGCCCCTCACCATCAGAATCCGGCTTTTCGCCTTTGAAATAAAATTTTTGCCATGCCTGTTTAACAGTCTGCACATCACCATTCATAAGATTCTGATTAAATTCGCGCCGCACCTTTGACCATGTTTCATATTCCTGCTGCAAAACCGGTGCGTCCTCGATCCTGCGGATCACCGGCTTGACCGCATCCATTTTATGATGCTCCGTCAGTTGAAAAAAACAGAACGGCTCCCCTTTTTTAAAACGCACAATGCCCGGCCGTGTCATGATCCAGTTCATGGTAAAGGGAAAAGGCAGCCAGTCTGTCTCAACAAGACCGGTCAGAGGCTGAATACCATCCTTAACATGGTTGGGCGCACCACCTGCCAGCAATGCGCATTGCGGCGGTGTGCGGAACAGATAACCGGTATGAAAAGTCACAACGCCGTGGCTGAAATGCGATTCCACAAAATGTGAAAATTCACGATCGCGGCAAGATATAGTGACATCGGTCTTATCCTTACCGCCATTCCAGCAAATCCGGATATCTGTCGGGCACAAAATTTCCCAACCTGTCGTATTGGCCATGGTCAATGGCAGGCAGCGATAGGGAAACCGGATGTGAAAACCATCCATCCAGTCACGCTCGGCACGACCGGAAATAATCTGCGGCGCATTCTCCATAACGCGAAAACATTCCAGATACATGATGCACAACTCCGAATGTCAGAAAACACCCGTTGGCGACAGGAAGAAGTCCGGTCACCGCAGGTTGTTTATCAATGGCACGGAGCAACGGGCTTTGTTCACTGGCGGTTTTGTCAGGAAAATCCACCAATTGTGACCTTGCATGCATAATAAAAACCCCGTTTTTGCAAACGGGGTTTCAGAATGAGACGCTGCCAATATTTTGGTTATGGCGTGGCGAAAGTGGTGCTTTGCGAAAACCGGAGCGGAGCGTACTAAAATATGTGAGCCCTCATTAGCCCTGATTAGGGCTAATGAAAAACTCAAAATGCAAGTGGAGCAAAGTGCCATTTGCAGCCCGCCAGAGCCGAAATATCAACTCATTGTCGGAATGACAAACTCTGAACCATCCTTAACACCTGCCGCATGCCCGCAGCCACGAAGTGGTGAGGACATGCAAACAGATAAAAGTCGGGTGTTAGCTCATGGTCGGAATGACAAACTCAGCTCCATCCTTGACACCCCGTCGCATGCCCGCAGCCACGAAGTGGTGAGGACATGCAAACAAGTAAAAGTCGGGTGTTAGCTCATGGTCGGAATGACGAACTCTGCACCATCCTTAACACCCTGCCGCATGCCCGCTGCCACGAAGTGGTGAGGACATGCAAACAAGTAAAAGTCGGGTGTTAGCTCATGGTCGGAATGACAAACTCAGCTCCATCCTTGACACCCCGTCGCATGCCCGCAGCCACGAAGTGGTGAGGACATGCAAACAAGTAAAAGTCGGGTGTTAGCTCATGGTCGGAATGACGAACTCTGCACCATCCTTAACACCCGACGGCCAGCGTGAGGTCACGGTTTTGGTCTTGGTGTAGAAGCGGAAAGCATCAGGGCCGTGCTGGTTGAGATCACCGAAACCGGAGCCTTTCCAGCCGCCGAATGTGTAATAGGCAATCGGTACCGGGATCGGCACATTCACACCAACCATGCCAACCTGAACACGGGAGGCAAAGTCGCGGGCGGCATCACCATCGCGGGTGAAGATCGCGACACCATTGCCATATTCATGGTCATTCGGCAGGGAAAGTGCTTCTTCATAAGTCTTGGCACGGACAACGCTGAGCACAGGGCCGAAAATCTCTTCCTTGTAAATGCGCATATCTCTGGTCACATGATCGAACAGGCAGCCGCCGAGATAAAAGCCATTTTCATAGCCCTGCATTTTGAAATTGCGGCCATCAACAACCAGCTTGGCACCTTCTTCCACGCCGAGATCAACATAACCGCGTACACGATCCAGAGCCTGTTTTGTCACCAGCGGGCCGTAATCGGCAGACACATCCGTTGACGGGCCAACCTTCAGCGCTTCGACACGCGGGATGAGCTTATCCATCAGACGCTCGGCGGTGTTGTGACCGACGGGAATAGCAACCGAGATCGCCATACAACGCTCACCGGCAGAACCGTAACCGGCACCGATCAGCGCATCAACCGTCTGATCCATATCCGCATCCGGCATAATGATCATGTGGTTTTTGGCACCGCCAAAACACTGAACACGCTTACCATTAGCGCAGCCGCGGGCATAAATATATTGCGCAATCGGTGTGGAGCCGACAAAGCCGATTGCCTTGACATCCGGATCATCTAGCAGCGCATCAACCGCATCTTTATCGCCATTGACCACGTTGAAAATACCGGCTGGCAGACCGGCTTCCATAAACAATTCCGCAAAACGCATCGGCACGCCCGGATCACGCTCGGAAGGTTTGAGAATAAAGGCATTGCCGCAAGCAATCGCAGGGCCAGCCTTCCACAGCGGGATCATCGCCGGAAAGTTGAATGGCGTGATACCGGCCACAACACCGAGCGGCTGGCGCATGGAATAGACATCAATGCCGGTACCGGCAGCATCTGTAAATTCACCTTTCAGCAGATGCGGCGCACCAAGGCAGAATTCGATCACTTCCAGACCGCGCTGAATATCACCCTTGGCATCAGGAATGGTTTTACCGTGTTCACGCGCCAGCAATTCCGCAAGGCTGTCATATTCAGCCTCAACCAGTTCCAGAAATTTGCGCAAAATACGCGCACGGCGCTGCGGGTTGGTTGCAGCCCAGCCAGGCTGCGCCGCCTTGGCATTTTCAACCGCTGCACGCACTTCGTCTTTGGTCGCCAGAGCAACCTGCCCCAGCACCACACCATCCATAGGCTGATAAAATTCAGTCGTCCGGCCGCTTGCGCCTGCCACATGCTTGCCGCCGATAAAATGCCCGACCTGTCTCATCACAACTCTCTCCCAAATTTAAAATCTCTGTTCCATCATCACCCTGCAAAAAATAGTTTTCAAGTAGGTGAAAAGCGTATCCGTTGTGCAAAAATATATATAAGCTTAAGTCATGAACTGGGATGATATTCGCATATTTCTGGCTGTTGCCCGCTCCGGACAAATTCTCGGCGCGGCCAAGAAGCTCGGCCTTAACCACACAACAGTCTCACGCAGACTCACCGCACTTGAAAGCAGCCTGAAAACCACATTGCTCAACAGGCGCACCAATGGCTCGGAACTCACGCAGGCCGGTGAAGAGTTTCTGCTCTCCGCAGAAAAAATGGAAGCAGAAATGCTCAGCGCCCATGCCCATCTGGCCAATGCGGATATTACTGTGGCCGGTACAATCAGGATCGGCGCACCGGACGGCTTCGGCGTGAATTTTCTCAGCCCCAGACTGGCGCGTTTCTCAGCACTCTATCCCGATCTGACCATTCAGCTCGTGCCCGTTCCCCGCTCTTTCTCACTCTCACGCCGTGAAGTTGATATTGCCATCAGTGTCGAGCGACCGGAGACCGGCAGACTGATTGCCCGTAAACTCACCGGCTACAATCTCGGCCTTTATGCGCACAAAGACTACCTTGAACGTTACGGCACACCGCACACTGTTGAGGATTTAAATCATCACCGGCTGATCGGCTATGTGGAGGATCTGGTTGCCACGCCGACACTGGATTATGCACGGGAAATCAGCCGCGACTGGCAGCCTGCCTTTGAGGTTTCGAGTGCTTTGGGACAGGTTGAAGCTGTCAAAGCCGCAGCCGGCATCGGTATTTTACACGGTTTCATTGCCCGCGAATATTCCGATCTGACCGAAATATTGCCCCATAAACGTATCAAGCGCTCCTACTGGCTGTCCTATCATGAAACAGCCCGCACCTTGCGCCGCATCCATATTGTTGCTGGTTACATTTCCGGTCTGGTGGAGCAGGAGCGCCATTTATTTATTTAGGCGCGATCCTCACTTCTCTTTGAGCCGGTAAAAGACCAGCATCAGGGTCAGAACCACGACGGGCAGTAAAAGCGACCAGATACCCGTGCCGGTATATAAGACAGCCCCGCAGGCTGCACCAAAGACCAGTGAAAGCCACACATAAATATGCTGCAGCCAGCGGTAACGCGGAGCCTGTCCGCGTAAACTATGCGCCAGATCATTCGCGGCGTTAAAAATCGTTCCGGTCACAAAAGTTGTACCAAGCCGTGCTGCCCCATGCGGTTTAAACACAGCATTTTGCGCACCCATTGCCGCCGCCAGCAAAATGACCGGCATTGATGCCAGTCCTTGGATCTGACCAAGCAGCATGGTGATTAAGAGAAGGGTGATAACCAGCAGCATAACCCGTGCTGAATACCAGTGCTGCTCACGGGCACTGATAAAAGACGCAAGAAATGCCCCAGTGAAAAACAGCCCGATCAGCAACAGCGGCATAAACAGGCTTTGTCCGCGCAGCAATTGCAGCGCGCGACCATCGGGCCCGCTCATTGCCAACCCGAGCTGCGTTGTATTCCCGCTCATGAAAGAGGCAAAATAACCGCCCAGCTCAATGAAAGCGAGCGCATCAACAAAACCGGCAACGGCAGTGAGAACCAGACCGGTCAGCAAACGGGCGGGAGGCGTCATCACAACTCACTAAAACAAGCGTCAGGACAAATGAAAGCCCGCCGGTTTCTGTTCCGGCAGGCTGTAATAATGAATTTTAAAAGATCACGCTCGTTTTACAAGTCTCAGTATGACCAGCAAGATAACAGCACCGATAAATGCATTCACAATCGCGGCAATGACACCGCCGCCAATCGCGAAACCAAGACGCGGCAACAACCAGCCCGCCAGAAACGCGCCGATCACACCAACGACGAGATTTCCGAGCAAACCGAAACCACCACCGCGCACGACCTGACCCGCGAGCCAGCCGGCGACCAGACCTACAATAAGAAAGACCAGTAAACTTTCTGCACCCATTATTATCTCCGATATTAATTGCTGCCTGTTTCAGAATTTACTGCATTCCGCTCATTATTCCGACAACAATGACCGGTCGCATCATCAGGATAACGCATTAAAGACCACATGGCTGCATAATAAAATCAATAAATATAACAGGATCAGAGCAGTGCTGGTAAAATCAGGAGCCGGTTTTTCATAAACACAAGGCACAGACATAAACAGACAATACAAAGCCCGGTTTTGCAAATTAACACTATTTTAAGAAACGCCTTATTTTCATCCTCAAAATCAGAGATACTGACCTTCAAATATTCCGCTTGTTAAAATCGTGTAAATTTATACATTTGCTAAAGTACAAGCTCGCATGGGGGATACGCAGGTGGAAGCCAGATGGGATACCTCAGTCAGTAATCTTTTCGGATTGTCCGAAGCATCTTCATTATTTCAGGCTGTTTTACCGCGCTTTACAATCATGAACGGACAAAATGATCCTGTTCTTGATAATCTGGTTGCGCTGACTGCCAGACTCTGCGACGCACCGGTCGCGGCTATCAATCTCATTTCCCAAGAGCAGCAGATTTTTAAAGCCGTTTACGGCCTGACGCTGAACGCCCCTCCTCCCGGACATAATTTTTGCCGCCAGACATTGCTCGCCGATGATATTTTTATCGTCAGCGATGCAAGCACAACGCCGCTCTTTGCCGGTGAACCGTTTGTAACCGGAACCTCGCCTTACCGTTTTTATGCCGGAATAAAACTGGCCGGCCATGACGGCACCATTTTCGGCACGATGCTGATACTCGATAAAAAGCCGCGCCATTTATCTGCCGAGCAACTCAAGGACCTTCGCAGGCTGGCACAGATTGCCGGTTCGCATATGGAAATGCAGGCGCGCCATCACCGGCAGCAACACAAAGAGCAGCTGAACCAGCTTATTATCGATAATGCGCTGGACTATGCGATTATCACCACAACACTGAGCGGTCAGGTCACCAGCTGGAATGCAGGTGCGCGCAGATTATTCGGCTGGACAGAAGAGGAAGTGCTGAAATCTTCAGTCGATATCCTGTTCACACCGGAAGAGCGTGAGAAAAATGTACCGGAAATGCGCCGTGTCAGCGCCTTGCATCACAGGCAGGATGCAGTGGAGCGCTGGCATATGCGCAAGGATGGCAGCCGGTTCTGGGCAAGCGGCCAGCTTTTGCCGCTCTACGATCAGGACGGCCATATGCAGGGTTTTCTCAAAATTCTCATGGACCGCACATTCGTTCGCGAGCAGCAGGAACGCTTGCGCGAACAGGAAGAAATGCTTCGTCTTTCTCAGGAGGCCGGCGGGATCGGGGCATTCGATATAAATCTGATCAGCCGCACCATCACCGTCACCAACCAGATCCGGCAGATTTACGGCATTGCGCCGGACACCAATATTACGATTGAGCTTTTTGAAAAGCTGATGTCGCCGCGCAATTGTGACGAGCATAAAACCGATACGGCAAAATCCGGTTCTCTGGCATTGCCCCGTTCCGGCTATAGCGAATATCTTATTCACCGGCTGGATAATAATGAACAACGCTGGGTTGCGCTGTCAACGGAACTCATCAGCGACGATCAGGGTTCTGTGGTGCGTATGCGCGGTATCGTACAGGATATTACAAACCGCAAACATGCAGAAGAACAACAGGCTATGCTGACCGCAGAACTGGCCCATCGTAGTAAGAATATTCTTGCAGTTATTCAGGGCATTGCCAATCAGACATTGCGCAGTACGACCAGCGCGGAAGATGCAAGAGCCGCCTTCGAAGCCCGTATTATGGCGCTGAGCAAAGCACAGGACGTGTTGACCCAAGGGGCAAAATCTGTCAGTGCCGAACTTGCGGATATTGTCACCAACAGCCTGTCCGTTCATGCCGGAACCGGTGAAAAACGCATAAATATCAGCGGCATTCCCGTTACGCTTGGGTCACGGCAGGCTTTATCCATGGTCATGGCTCTGCATGAGCTTGGCACCAATGCCGTCAAATATGGTGCACTCTCAACACCTGACGGACATATCGAGATCAACTGGCGTGTGGAAAATGGCCGCTTCCGGTTCTACTGGATAGAAAAGAATGGCCCGCGAGTGGAGAAACCTGCGCGGCGCGGTTTCGGCTCGCGACTGATTGAGCGTACCCTTGCTGCAAGTCTCGGCGGCTCTGCCGAGCTGCATTATTTATCGCAGGGGCTGGAATTCCGGCTCGACGCTCCGGCAAATAATATGCGCTACGATCCGGCATAAAAAACGCCGCTCTGTCGGACAAGATAGGCATCCAAAAGAGCGGCGTTTTTGTAAGTGATAAAACCTCAGACCAGATGCCTGAAAGCCTGAATGACTTCGTCATAAACAGGGCGCTTGAACGGAACGATCAGTTCCGGCAGCTCCATCATCGGTTTCCATGCCCACATATCAAATTCAGCATCATGTCCGCCCGGTGGCGGGTTGATTGCAATCTCGCTTTCGTCGCCCTCAAAACGATAAGCAAACCAGCGCTGTGTCTGGCCGCGATATTTGCCATTTAAGGCAATACCGATCAGATGTTCCGGCAGGTCATAATTGATCCAGTTCGGCGCTTCGGCCAAAAGGCTGACGCTGCGCATACCTGTTTCTTCATAGAGCTCGCGCAGCGATGCCGTTGCCGGATTTTCACCGGCATCAATACCACCCTGCGGCATCTGCCAAAGCTGCGTTGCACCTTCCATCTCACCATTCGGCTCAATGATGCGGCGTCCTGCCCAGACTTTGCCTTCGCTGTTCAAAACCATAATGCCCACACAGGGGCGATAAGGCAGCGATGCGGGGTCACGCTTTTCAGTCATGTTTTTCATTCCGTTTATTTATCACCAGAGACAAAAAACGCGGGGACTGCCCCGCGTTTTTCTGAAGTGTACAAGCTTATTGTTTATCAGGCTTTGGCAGATCTTTCTTAGGATCCGGCGGGAATGCCGCATTGGCCATTTCACCGCGCAGCAGCTTCAGAGCTTCGCCCAGCTGAATGTCGTCCTTTGGCTCCAGCGGCACATAGGCCGAAGAACCTGAACCACTGTCATCTTCCTCAGCACCCTTGATATGGCCTTTCAGTCCGGCCTCACCTTTGGTCGTTACATCACGGCCTTTCAGCTCATCCGGCAGCGGCTGTTCCACCTTGATATCCGGTGTAATGCCCTTACCCTGAATCGACTTGCCCGATGGGGTGTAATAGAGCGCTGTCGTCAGACGCAGCGAGCCGTTTTCACCAAGCGGAATGATGGTCTGCACAGAACCCTTACCGAAGGACTGTGTCCCCAGAACCGTTGCACGGCGGTGATCCTGCAATGCACCGGCCACAATTTCAGACGCACTGGCCGAGCCGCCATTGATCAGAACGATAACAGGTTTGCCTTTGGTCAGATCGCCTGCGCGGGCATCAAAACGGGTAACATCCTGCGGGTCACGGCCACGGGTTGAAACAACCTCGCCCTTGTCAAGGAACGCATCCGATACAGACACAGCCTGATCGAGCAGACCACCCGGATTGAGACGCAGATCGAGCACATAGCCTTTGAGCTTGTTCTCAGGAATCTGTGACTGAATATCCTTGATCGCTTTTGTCAGATCGTCAGAGGTTTTCTCGGTGAAGGAAATCACACGCAGATAACCGACATCATTCTCAACGCGGTAGCGGACAGCTTTGACCTTGATGATCGCGCGTTTGATCGACAGTTTGATCGGCTTGTCTGCTCCCTGACGGATCAGGGTCAGTTCAATCGCCTCATCAACCGGCCCGCGCATCTTGTCGACAGCATCATTCAGCGACAAGCCGCGCACTTCCGCGCCATTGATCTGCGTGATCAGGTCACCGGCGAGAACGCCGGCTTTCGATGCCGGTGTATCATCAATCGGTGCAATGACCTTAACCAGATCATTTTCCATCGTCACTTCAATACCAAGACCGCCGAACTCACCCTTTGTCTGCACGCGCATATCCTGCGCTGCTTCAGGGTTGAGATAAGAGGAATGCGGATCAAGCGAGGTCAGCATACCGTTGATGGCGGTTTCTATCAGCTTCTTATCTTCCGGCGGCGTCACATATTGCTGGCGCACACGTTCAAAAATATCGCCGAAAATTGCGAGTTCTTTATAGGTATCATTACTGGCAGCATTTGCACTTGAAGCCGGAGCCCCCTGCACAGCAACCATCGCCGAAGCCCCCATCAAGGCACCTGCGAAAAGAAGCGACAGTTTACGTATCATCTTGTGTCCTTCCGGAATGCCTGTCGGTCCACCACGGGGTCGGATCGACGGATTTCCCATCTTTTCGAAATTCTATGTAAAGCATCGGTGAAGAATTACCACTCCCCAGTGAAGCAACACTGGTTAAAAGCTTATCTCCCATGGTTCCGACCGGCTCACCCGCCAGCACAAACCGGCCCTGCGCAACATTGATTCTGCTTAATCCTGCCATCACGATATGATATCCGCTGCCAACATCAAGGATTAAGAGTTGTCCGTAGGAACGAAAGGGCCCCGCATAAAGTACAACGCCATCAGAAGGTGACGTAATCGTGGCGTTTTGCGGCGTTTGCAGCATTTCTCCTGCACGCGGGCGGCCAAAATCATCTTTCTGACCGAATTTTTGTACGATCTTACCGCTGGCCGGTAGCACAAGCTGTCCGCGCAGAGATGCAAAATTCGCACGGGACACCAGCGAATTCTCGCCGGACTGTGCTGCGCGCTCCTGCCCGTCTGCCAGCCGCTGCTGCTCGGCATCGCGTGCGGCATCCGCCGCCGTGCGGACTTTATCCATCCGCTCCTGCAGTGAGGCAATCAGATCTTTCAGGCTGGTTGCTTTTTTCGCCAGTTCTGCGGCATGAGCACGTTCAGTCTGCAATTCTTCTTCAGACTGGCTGTAAAGCTTTTGCTTTTCTTCCAGCAGCAGTTCCTGTTTCTGGCGCTCTTCAAGTTGCGCAGTGCGGCTGGCAATCAGCCGCTCCTGCTCATCTTTGATCGAAGCCTGCAAGCGCTGCATCTCTTTCAGATCAGCCATCAGTTCCAGCGTCTGCGCCCGCATTTCCGGCACCACCGCACCGAGCAGTACAGCAGAACGCACAGAGGACAGCGCATCATCAGGGCGCACGAGAATGGCAGGCGGCGGGTTCAGTCCCATACGCTGCAAAGCTGCCAGCACTTCCGCCAGAACTTTACGGCGGGAACGCAAGGATAGCCGGATACCGTCTTCCTGCTCGCTGAGCGCAGTCAGTTTCTGCCCCGCAGCCTCAATATCTTCCGAGAGTTTCTTGTCTGTCTTGGCAGACTGGATCAATGCAGCAGTAATGGTTGCCTGATCTTTTTTCAGTTCTGAAACGCTTGTTTCCAGCTGCTGCAGCTTTTCTTTGGAAAGCGCAATCTCGCTGTTGATAGCATCCAGACTGCCCGAGACTTTTTGATGCTGTTCTTCCAGCGGCACCGGCGGCGGAGCGGATGGTGCTGCCTCCTGCGCAAGAGCCGGAACCGGCAACAGCAGCAACAAACCGGCAGAAAACACGCATCTGGCCTGTCCGGCACAAATGCGGCTCATCTTAAAAAGCCGGAAGGAAATGCTGCTATTATTCATCAAAATTCGAATACTGATCCGTTGCGATCACTCAGTTATAGCGGTGAATCTATAACAAAGATTATCCGTGTCAAAATCCGTCTGTAAATGCTCTATTTATTTGTGATTACGCGTATCTTATCCAGAAACCGCTTCACATTTTTCGGGATACGCTCAAATTACACCCGATGATAGGGATGGCCGGAAAGAATAGTCACCGCACGGTATAATTGCTCGGCAATCAGAATACGTGCCAGCTGATGCGGCCAAGTCATCTTGCCCATCGCCAACACCAGATCTGCCCGCGCCCGCAATTGCGGATCATGACCGTCCGGCCCGCCGATCGCTAAAATCAACTGTCTTTTGCCGCCATCACGGATTTTACCCATTTGTTCGGCAAAGGCTTCAGAACCAAGCTCTTTGCCGCGCTCATCCAGCAGGATCAGCGCTGCGCCATTATCCAGTGCTTCATAAACACGTGCAGCTTCATCGGCCTTGCGCTGATCCGCATTGCCGCCCCTACTTTCGGTAATCTCACTGACGCCGGTAAACTCAAATCCCAAGGCCGTTCCGGACTTGGCAAAACGGTCAAAATAACGCTCGGCCAGTTCCCGTTCGGGACCGGCTTTCATTTTTCCAACCGCAAAAACTGTAACACGCATAATCAAAAAACCTCTGCCTGCCATAGCATGTCAGGCAGTTTAAGCAGCATGCCGTCACAATCCGGCATGCCTGATCTTACAAATCATCGTGCAAATTAATGCACTGACTTTTTACGCGGATTAAATTCATCCGCTTCCGGTGTGAGCCAGATTTTTTCGATATTATAGAACTCACGGACTTCCGGATGGAAAATGTGGATGATGATATCACCCGTATCGACCAGAACCCAGTCTGCTGCTTCAAGACCTTCGATCTGAACATCACGCACACCGATTTCTTTCAGCGCACGCAGCATATGATCGGCCACAGCACCGACATGGCGCTGGGAGCGACCGGAAGCGATCACCATATAATCGCCCAAAGCGGATTTACCGCGCAGATCAATGGAAATGATATCTTCTGCCTTGGAGTCATCAAGGCTTGCAAGCAGAACCTCTAAAGCATGAGACACAGTGGCTTCGCCGCTGACCTCAGCTGGTGAAGGCGTGGTAACACCCTTCTTTTCAATTGCTGTTCTCAATGAGTACCTTTCCGTAAAGAACAACGCCACACGGCAACTACTCCCCGTGTAACTATAAAAGTGGCAGAGTCCTGTGTCTGTTTCAAGACACGGGCTCATGGAAATTTGACAGGAAAAATAACCTGCTGATTTTGCGTCTTATTCTCTCATCTCTTGCCGGCGCAATTGCGTGGATGAAAGATCAGACTGCGGCCCGTGGATAAAAACCCATGCCGGAGCCGTCTGTGTTGCAAGTTTTGCAGCCTCTGTTTCAGGCAGGCGTGCCGCCTCAAACTGCTGCGCCATCACGGAATCTTCCGCCGCCATATTCGAACCCGGCCGGTTGATGACAGCAATCGGATAGGTACGGGCAATCTCATCCCATTCCTGCCAGTGATGGAAATTCATCAGATTATCCGCGCCCATAATCCAGACCAGATGCTTGTCCGGATTGTGTTTACGCACCAGCGCCAGCGTATCTGCCGTATAGCGCACCTGATAACTGGCTTCAAATGCTGTCACATGAATACGCTTTCCAGTGATAAGCTCTTCACTCAGCGCAATGCGCTTGGACAGCGGTGCCAGTTCACTCACATCTTTCAGCGGATTGCCGGGTGTCACCACCCACCAGACCTGATCCAGCCCCAGCCGTTCCAGTGCCAATTCTGCCACCAGAACATGGCCTGCATGAGGCGGATTGAAAGAACCGCCGAACAGACCGATTTTAGCGCCAGCCGGTGCAACAGGCATGTGCAGATATTTTTTTGCAACATCCTGAAACGCTTGCGGCACTGCGGTCTTGTCTGACTGATCTTTCACTGGTTTGGACATGCGTGTGTTTAAACCCGTGTCTGTCCGTTACCGCGCACGCGATATTTAAACGAAGTGAGCTGTTCCACACCAACCGGCCCGCGCGCATGCATTTTACCTGTCGCGATACCGATTTCCGCGCCCATGCCAAACTCACCACCATCGGCAAACTGCGTTGAAGCATTATGCAGCAAAATGGCTGAATCAATCTCGTTAAAGAACCGCTCAACAACCGCAGTATCTTCAGCAATCACAGCCTCTGTATGATGAGATGAATAGCGGTTGATATGCGTCAGCGCACCATCAATTCCGTCAACCAGCGCCACGGAAATGATCGCATCCAGATATTCCGTTGACCAGTCTTCCGCTGTCGCCGGTTCGGCTTGCGTGTAAAGTGCGCAAACATCAACATCCCCGCGGATCACGCAACCGGCTTTTGCCAGTTCATCCAGTACCGGCACCAGATGCGTCTCAGCCACTTTGCGGTCAACCAGCAAAGTCTCTGCTGCGCCACAAATACCAGTGCGGCGCATTTTGGCATTAAGAACGATCTTCTTTGCCATTTCCAGATCAGCGCTGGCATCAATATAAACATGGCACAGGCCTTCGAGATGCGCGAAAACCGGCACCCGCGCCTCTTCCTGCACGCGGGCAACAAGGCTTTTACCGCCACGCGGCACAATCACATCAATCGCACCGTGCAGACCTTTGAGCATTTCACCGACTGCAGCGCGGTCTGTCACCGGCACCATCTGAATAGCAGCTTCCGGCAGACCTGCGGCCTTCAAGCCTTCAGCCAATGCGGCATGAATTTCACGCGACGAATGCGCGGAATCCGAACCACCACGCAGGATCACCGCATTACCGGCTTTCAGGCAGAGCGCACCGGCATCAGCTGTCACATTCGGACGGCTTTCATAAATCACGCCGATCACGCCAAGCGGCGTGCGCACGCGTTCAATATGCAGACCATTCGGGCGATCCCATTCGGTCATCACTTCACCGACCGGATCTCTCAGGGCTGCAATCGCGCGAATACCATCGGCCATTGCACGGATACGTGTTTCATCCAGTTTCAGTCGGTCAATGAAAGACGCAGCAGTGTCGGCAGCTTCCGCTGCGGCGACATCCAGCACATTGGCATTGAGGATCAGGTCTTTGCGACGCAGTAAGGCATCGGCCATAGCAATCAAAGCTGCATGTTTGCGCTCGGCACTGGCAATCGCCAGCGGGCCAGCCGCAGCACGCGCTTTGCGGCCAAGCTCTGCCATCATTTCAGCAACTGCCAGAGTGTCCTGCTTATCCTGCATTGCACATTTCCCCCTCAGCGCTCGCAGCACCTTGCGCACGGCTGCCACGGATCACCAGATCATTGCGGTGCACCATCGAAGAACGCGCGAAATAGCCGAGAATTTCCTCAATCTCACCGCTCTTATGGCCAGCAATCTTCACGGCATCGGCAGCATCATAACCGGCCAGACCGCGAGCAACCTCACGGCCTTCCAAGTTGAGAATGGAAACCGTATCGCCGCGCTGGAAATCACCGCGGACTTCCCGCACACCGGCAGGCAAAAGAGACTTACCTGATTTCAGCGCTTTCAAAGCACCATCATCAATCACCAATTGCCCTGCGGCATCGAGATGACCGGAAATCCAGATTTTCCATGCATTGACCGGCGCATCGGAGGCTTTGAACAGGGTTGACCGCTCACCGCGATCAATCGCCGCCAGCGGGTTCATCCGCGTACCGGAGGTGATAATCATCGCAGTTCCGGCCGCATTGGCAATCTTACCGGCATCCAGCTTGGTCTTCATACCACCACGTGACAATTCAGATGCGGCAGCACCGGCCATAGCTTCAATATCCGGCGTAATCGCTTCCACGACCGGCAAAAACTGCGCATTCGGATCTTTATGCGGCGGCGCGGTATAAAGGCCGTCAATATCAGACAACAGAATGAGCAGATCAGCGCCGATCATTGTGGCAACACGGGCAGCTAAGCGGTCATTGTCGCCATAACGGATTTCGTTGGTCGCTACCGTATCATTCTCATTGATAACCGGCACGGCCTTGAGTTTCAGCAGCGTTTCAATCGTTGCGCGGGCATTGAGATAGCGGCGGCGCTCTTCCGTATCAGACAATGTGAGCAGCACCTGCCCTGCCATAATCTGATGGGCACCCAGCACATCAGCATAGGCTTTCGCCAATGCAATCTGCCCTGCTGCTGCTGATGCCTGACTTTCCTCAAGTTTCAGAGTGCCCGAAGGTAGTCCCAGAACCGTGCGCCCCAATGCAACAGCACCGGAAGACACAACCAGCACTTCCACACCTTGCGCCTGCAAAGCCGCAATATCGGCAGCAAGACTTGTCAGCCAGTTCTGCTTCAGCCCCTGAGCACGATCAACCAGAAGCGCCGAGCCGATTTTGATAACAATACGACGATAATTCTTCAGCGCCCCGATCGTCATGATCTGCTCACTTACCTTTGTAATCCGACTTGGCTTTACCGTCCGCTTTCGCAGCTTCCTGATCCGCCTCTTCCGCACGGCTCTGATCAATAATACGTGCCAGTTCACGCAATGTTGTCTCAATACCTTCACGGCTCACAGCCGACAGCAACAACGGTTCACGACCACACGCTTTTTTCAACGCCTTCATTTTGTCTTTGCGCGCATCGGGATCAAGCGTATCGGCCTGTGACAATGCGACAATCTCGATCTTATCGGTAAGGCCATGACCATAAGCTTCCAGCTCGCCGCGGATCACCTTATAGGCTTTGGCCACATCTTCTTCCTGTGCCGAAACCAGATGCAGCAGCACACGGGTGCGCTCCACATGGCCGAGGAAACGGTCACCGAGACCAATGCCTTCACTTGCACCTTCGATCAGCCCCGGAATATCCGCGATCACAAATTCACGCGCATCCACACGAGCAACACCAAGATTCGGATGCAGCGTAGTGAAAGGATAGTCAGCGATCTTCGGCTTGGCAGCGGTCACACTGGCAAGGAAAGTCGATTTACCGGCATTTGGCAGACCAACGAGACCCGCATCCGCAATCAGTTTCAGGCGCAACCACAAAGTGCGCTCAATACCTTCCAGACCCGGATTGGCACGACGCGGCGCCTGATTGGTCGAGGTTTTGAAATGCAGGTTACCGAAACCGCCATTGCCGCCTTTGGCAAGACGGTAGCGCTGTCCGACAGTGGTCAGATCGCAGATCAGCGTTTCATTGTCTTCTTCAAAAATCTGCGTGCCGACCGGCACTTTCAGAATTACGTCATCGCCTTTACCGCCGGTCATGTTACGGCCCATACCGTGCATACCGGTTTTCGCCCGGAAATGCTGCTGATAGCGATAGTCGATCAGTGTATTCAGACCATCCACGACCACAGCCCAGACGTCACCGCCGCGACCGCCGTCACCGCCGTCAGGACCGCCGAATTCCAGAAATTTTTCGCGACGGAACGAAACCGCGCCAGCACCGCCATTTCCGGAGCGGATATAAATTTTTGTCTGGTCGAGGAACTTCATGTGCTTGCCTTTTCCGGCACAGGCCGGCTGTCGGATAGTCCGATATTAAGAGGTAATAAATTGCAGATATATGCGACCGCAATTTTAACTGAGATATTTAAACTGAGCCAATACAGCAAAAAACCGGACTTGAAAACCGCCGCCCGCTGCAGTTGCAAACTATAGTTTCAGTGCAGAGACAACAAAGTGAACAGCGGCTTTTATCCTTATGTCGCAGTACAGAGCATTATTGCCCTGCACCACGCAATTCCAGCCATTGCTGACGGGTCATGATATAGCACTCCACCGGCACATCTCCGTCAACAACAGAGTGGCCAATGGCAGAGCCGGTATGTCTGAAACCGCATTTTTCAATTACTCGCTTTGAGCCTTCATTGCGGCTTTGCGCACTGATATAAATCTGCTCCAGCGACAATTCACGGAACGACAAATCGATCAAAGCCGTCGTTGCTTCTGTGGCATAGCCTTTGCCCCAGTAAGGCTCACCCAGCCAATAGCCGATCTCATAGCCAGGGCCATATTTATGATCGTGCAAAGTGATGCTGCCAATAAACTCGCCCGTATCGGCAAGTGTAATCGCATAAACAAATTGCCCGATCGCACCGGACGCTGCAAGCTTGATAAAATCAACCGCATGTTCGCGCGAATATGGATAAGGCAACCGTGCCAGCATACGCGCCACATTAATATTGTTTGCCAATGCAGCGATCGCATCAATATCTTCTTCATGCGGCGGGCGCAGCACAAGACGCTCTGTGAGCTGTACGGGGGAATCCCGCAAAGTCACTTTCGCACCATAGGCTCCTGTCAACCCCGCACCTCTGAGATCATCATCGGTGGCCAGTGCAGCCTGTCTGCTTTCGCTTCTTAATTCTGTTCCGCTCTGCAATTTTGTCATTGTTGCTTTCAGGCCTGCCGGCCATCCTCCGGGAAAAATAAAAGGGGAGACGGTTTCCCGTCTCCCCTTCAATATTTTGTCCGTAAAGCGGCTTCATATATCGGGTTCAACAGGAACACCGGTATATGAATGGAGCACCGGTTACTCCGCAGCTTCAGCCATCGGGTTCACGGATACAAAGGTTCGGCCGTTTGCTTTTGTCTTGAAAGACACAACGCCGTCAGCCTTTGCGAACAGGGTATGATCTTTACCCATGCCGACATTTGCACCCGGATGCCACTGGGTACCGCGCTGGCGAACAATGATGTTGCCTGCGATAACAGCTTCGCTACCGAATTTTTTCACGCCAAGGCGTTTCGACTCTGAATCGCGACCGTTACGCGATGAACCGCCAGCTTTCTTATGTGCCATCGGTATTCTCCTTTAATTCGTTGATTACTCAGCAGCTTCAGCTTTTGGCGCAGCCTTTTTCGGCGCGGCCTTAGCTTTAGCGGATGGCTTGGCGCCACCGGTGAGGATTTCCGAAATGCGGATTGTCGTCAGTTCCTGACGATGACCGCGTGTACGCTTGGAGTTCTGACGGCGACGCTTCTTGAACGCGATAACTTTTTTCGCACGGCCCTGTTCAACTACTTCCGCAGTTACAACAGCACCTTCAACGCGCGGAGCACCAACAGTGGCGTTTTCACCTTCGCCAACGATCAGAACTTCTGCAAATTCTACAACATCACCGGCTTCACCGGCAACTTTTTCAACTTTAAGCACATCATTGGCGGCAACGCGATACTGCTTACCACCTGTCTTAATGACTGCGAACATTTGTTTTCCTTTCGGGTCGTTCGTTTCCGGCTCTCCCGCAAGGCAGGGACCGTCTTCTTGTCAGTCGTGACAGTTTGATTATTTATCTTAGCAAAAACATCAGTTTAAGGTCTGATAAACACACAACAAAAGTCAAAGGGGATTCTCATCCTCCTGCGACGTGGCCGCATATAGTGGCAAAAACACCGCCGCGTCAAGGTTTTTCAGACCATAAAGCACATTATCTGCGAAATTATGGTGGGTTCGGAACGATTAGGACTTGTCTAAATCCGCTGTCCGCGTTATGAGCGCGACACACATTCAGCAAATCGCATGATTTGATATGAAAACAGATTGTTTAGTCTGAAACTTTCATATGATGACACAGCGGAGAGGTGGCTGAGTGGTTGAAAGTACCGCACTCGAAATGCGGCGTGGGGGCAACTCCATCGTGGGTTCGAATCCCACCCTCTCCGCCAGTTATTTCTATTAAATCAAATAATTAGATAAAATCTTGGTTGTGAATTCAAACTTTCATCTGCACTAGTATAAGGACAGCAAATCACAGCGCCACTTGTGAGGCGCACACTGTAGTCAGGACAGCCTCATGTCGGCATATTACAGCTGTCCTAACATCGCGCCTTGATGCTTTCACTCGGGTTGAGCTTGCAGGCCTTTCCTATAACAGTCAAAGTAGTGAAGCTTTACCTGAGATAAAGCTGAGCTGTTCCATATTTCGCAGCGGTCGAGATAGCATCTCCGAAACGGTAAGGATTAGTGGATGTATTGTCTCCTGAAAACGCTCATCCAAACAAGAGCAAAACTTATTTATTTTGTTGCACGCAGTCAGAATGTCCTGACCTTGATCTGACAGCACAAAGAGAAGGTCAATATCATTATACTTTTCTTGTCGAAAGAAGCTTCCGAAGCCATAGACCGAATGAATGCAACATTCATTATTCTCCGTAAACTGGATTACCATCCTTGTCAGTAAAATGAAAACTCCAGTATTCACGTCGGAACAGCGCACGGTAAAGCTCCCTTCCAGAATAGAGTCCAAGCTCGGCCTCTAGACAAAACTCTTTTGCGTCAGTTGTATAAGAATTCCAATTTCCGCCTACCGTTATTATATGCAATGGTCCAAAACGAGCAACAAACTCTATTACTCGAGCAAGTGAACATGTGTATTCGTTACAAATAAGGATTGTGATTGCGTTCATATTTTTTAATTGAACATCGAACACAATATCATCGCGCCTCGTATAGCCATCTACGGCAGGATGACCATCAAGAAACTCACAAAAATAAGCGATCTGAGAATACCTTACGCCAATATCGTTTGAACCGTTCGGCAATGTTATTGTTCCTTTTAATAAGATCGGAGAAGCTGCCAGGGAATGTTGGATAATGATCGAGGCGAGTGAACTGATGCTGCTCGAAGGCTCTTGCATGAGCCTCAAACGCCAACATCGCCGCTCTCTGATCTGCTGTCACTTCAAACCTAATACCTTTAATTAGTGCCAGTATCGCGCGATTGTTTGGGAGGATAGTATCCATTTTACGAGCGATCCATGTTAGATAAGCATTAGAGAAGGGGGTTTCGGCTGCGGTTTTAGAATGTGGGCCACATTCATTAAAAACATACTCATTGTCCAAAAGAAAAGGCAAAACGCGGCTCGCAAACTCTGAAAAACTATTCGTTCTTTCAGGTTTCATGTCAGATTCAGCTTTGTGCAAGTAAACATCGTAACTGCGCTTAGCTTTGAGGCGGCTCTCATCAGTCATCAATACAACCGCAAGTTCTGAAATGAATTTCGACGTTTCATTCTGCTTTTCGGCAAGAATATTTATCAGCTTTTCAAGTTCATCTGGAATCAAGGTCGTGATAATCGTGTCTCGACCGCTTTGGATCGACAATCCACCGGATTCTACTTTCTGTCTCTGAACTATCATCATCTGTCTTTTAAATTGATCTTGGTATCTCGCCCCGATTGGATGCCGTTACCTTTCTGATTTTGTCTGATGCTCTTTCCGCTACGTTGCGAAAAAAAAGTCCACCCTATTATCGCCAGGATGATCATCACGATGATAGATATCAACGTCATTTGATTAGATGTGAGAAATTCTAGCATTTACCTAATGTTCTCCATTTAGAATCAGAAACTAGCAGTAGATATTATAGCTAGAAGGTCCGAATTTGCCCAAGCAGGTAATATTTGAAGCCATACATGATTTTAGGACAAATAAAAAATAAAGTGCAATGTAAGCAGTAATCCAGTAGCTCACAAAGCGCTGGCAAGCACAAGTCAACAGACGTGGAAATAAAACCAAGCTGCAAATCATTGGATGCAAAAACAGATACTCAATACTGTATAGGCTTCATTTTTCTTAAATATGATGGAGGAACAAAATAAGTTGGCTAGAACACAAGGACATGGAAATCCTAATTGGACGCGTGATGAGACCATTCTCGCCTTGGATCTGTATTTACAGTTCGATGGTATAGTTCCATCTACGAAATCAGAAAGCATATCCGAACTTTCCAAATTGCTTCGTTCACTACCTTATCATGCCGAAGCCGCAAAGCAGCCCACGTTTCGAAATCCTGATGGGGTTGGCTTCAAACTTATGAATATTCGCCAGGTGGCCACTGGAAAAGGTCTTGGTAATGTCTCCAATATGGACCGCCAGATATGGGCTGAATTCGGGCAGCGCCCAGAAGAAGTTAGACTAATTGCCGATGCTATTAAGTCCGGGATCATAATTAACGGATCAGAGCAGTTACCGGAAATCGAACAAGAGCTTCCTGAAGGAAGGCTCTTGACCGCCCTACATATCAGGCGAGAGCGGAACCCAAAAATTCGAAAGATGCTGTTAGAAGACCGTCGCCGCTCAGGGTTACGGTGCGAGATTTGTGACCTGGCACGGCCTGACCTGGATGAGCCTCTCCAAGAGTCTATATTTGAAGCTCACCACCTGATACCCCTCTCTGAAGTCGGTGAACGCAAAACAAAGCTATCTGACTTAGCTTTGCTATGTGCTTGCTGTCATCGTCTTATTCATCGTGCCATGGCGTCAAAAACGAGATGGATTGGCCTCGTCGAAGCTCGCGCCATAATTGTGCCGGGATAATCCTTGGCTCCCCATCCGGGGCATCCTACGCATGATCTTCAGTATCACCTGGAGATCATGCAATGGCGACAATTCGCAAACTCAGAGGACGCTGGCAAGCACAAGTGCGCCGCCGCGGCATGAAACCCCGCTGCAAATCTTTCGATACCAAAAAAGACGCTGAGAAATGGGCGCGTGAGCTGGAAAGTCAGGTCGATAAGTTCGGCGCCGCACCAGATACGCGCATTCTTGAAAGCACTACGCTCGGCGCGTTGATGAAGCGATACGCTGAAGAAGTATCACCATCGAAGCGTGGTGCTACTCAAGAGATACAGCGCCTCGGCGTGCTTCAACGTCATGATCTCGCTTATCGGACACTCATAGGCTTGTCTCAACAAGATATTGCTTTATTTCGCGATGAACGTCTCCGGACAGTCAAACCCGCTACAGCCGTTCGTGAGCTTGCCATTCTCAGCCATGTCTTGGATGTAGCCATGCGTGATTGGGGTTATCCTCTCGCCCAGAACGTCGTGAAGATGATCCGTCGACCAACCATTAACAATGCAAGATCACGTCGCCTTACTCCATCAGAAGAACAGCGCTTATTAGCCGCCTGTGACGACGGTAGGGTTGCATGCTTCCGTGCGCTGGTGATAGTAGCCATCGAGACCGGGATGCGTCGTGGTGAGCTTCTGGGACTCAAATGGAGCGACATTTCACATAACCGCCGGGTGATCTCATTAGCCCTAACAAAAAACGGAACAAGCCGGGAAGTTCCATTATCATCCCGTGCATACGAAGCACTTATGTCACTTCATCACAATGACAGTGTAGATCAATATATGCCATTCGGGATGACGATCTCTGCTTTTGATCAAACATGGAAACGAGTCATCAAACGCTCCGGCATCATTGATCTTAAGTTTCACGATTTGCGCCACGAAGCCGTCAGCCGTTTCTTTGAGCTAGGTCTAAACGTGATGGAAGTCAGCACGATCTCCGGACATAAAGAGCTATCAATGCTGAAGCGATACACACACTTGAGTGCCGATGCGCTGGTTGGCCGCCTTGGGTAAATGCATCCGGAAGTAGAAACATAATGTTGTCACTACAACAATAAGATTCAAAAAGTGACAACATAGCGATCGGAAAACGCTCAATTTTGTTTACATTCCGCAGCCAGAGCAACTCAAATGCTGTCAAAAACACCCGTTTTTGTTGACGTATGTTGACGAATGTTGACAAAAGTTTACGTTTTTCAGCTGATTTTGCTGTTTTTGGAAATCTGTCAACATTGGCACCTGAGCATTACCTGTCTACCATCAGCAAAAGAGCCATGCACCCGATAGCAATCCGAATTGTAGATACATCTACCAATATAATAGTCTGACCACCGCAAATGTCATCGCTCAAAACCCTTGTGACACAGTAGCGAAAACATATTCGCAACTGATTATCAGGCACCAGCAAATCAGCCTATAAGCTGCATTCTGTCACCATCTTCCGGATATTAATTTTATCACCGGATGACGCTGGATAAACCTCAATCGAAATAGTTTGCATGATCTGGACGATTGTCAGAGACGCGCCGCCGTTATCTTTTCTCTGCTCTGGTAAAACGCAACCTCCTCATTCATCGCACCGCACTTCAAACCATCTGCCGGATTAATGCTGCCGCAGCAGTCGAAGTCCTAGAGAAATACAAGCCTAGTGATGGGGATGCCTTCTGGCTTCACCACATCTTTGTGACTGAAACCTCCCATACTGGAGCAAAGGCATAGAAGCTCACTGGCGAGCGTCAACTATCCGGCAGCATAATGCAGCAAAGAATACCACGGAGCGCGCCTGCGAGAATCCTCGAGTCAAATAGAAGACACCCGAAACACTTAACCGGTTGGCTGGAGCGTGTTTCATGGGATTTGTAATTTTATCCAATCTTCCGGCAAACAAAAAATAACCAGTGGACGCCGAAGGCGGCCGTAAGCCCGAAGGGCGCGCAGACGAGCCGCGCCAGCGGCGAGGTATGAGGACATATCTGAACCGGAGAGACCCGTCACGCTTTAAGATATTTCTGTCTTTTACTTATTACTAATATTATTATTACGAATATTTATAAGTTATATATATAGGGAGAAACGTCACAAAACGTTACGCTCTTAAAACGGGCATTCCGGCAACCATTTTCGCTATAACCCAAGCATAAGAAATAGAAAGATTGCGGAAATGAACAAGCAAAAAACTGATATGAGGAATCTCCCCTCTCCAGAACCCACGTCATCAGACTCAAATGCTAATACCTTATTCAATCCCCAGTCCGCTTTACGCAAAACGATCCAAAAATGGCAACAAAAGCTTGCGGTAGATATTGAAAGACAGCCCAACCTTATTGCGGCCGCATCAGCAGCAGAGGCGAGGAGACGTTATCGCCTAGAAAAAGCAGTCGAAGGCAAAACCGTTCGTCCTTATAAGAAACATAAACTAGCCCCGTTTCAGTTTGGCGAGACACACGAGAGTCATAGAAAAAGAACTCATAAAGAACGTCAAAGGATTTATCGTGGCGTTACGGCTGAAACAGTGCGATCCTGGACGGATCTAAGCGTGATGTCTGAGGAAGAGAAAGCCGACCATATCAAACAAAAAAATAGAGAACGTCAGAAAAAATGGCGCCAGAAATCAGAGCCAACCACGAATGATCTCCATACAGAAATTGCCAAAGCATTAGAAGATTTCGATTGTTAGCGCAGTCAATGAAAACAACATCATTGGCTTTGAAAGATATCTATCTTCTTCGCCATTACATAAAGACGCTCTGTGCGGGTTTACTAACCAGATTAACATTGTGAGATTCAAATATATGGAACGGTCAGCATCATAACGCATAATACTCAGGCAACGCCGCAGGCGAACGACGAATTCGAAGTAAAGCGGGAAATCGTTACGACCATCAACCGCTGCCCATGACTCGCTATGAGTCAACCAGAGCGCAGTGAAAGCTCATCCAACCGTGGCATCTTGCTTGAGTATCCGGATAAGGCTGCGAGGATGGACATTATAGTCCGCCGCAACGGCCGAAACTGTCCGACCATGTTCTTCAATCGCTATACGCGCAGCAATTCTATCATCTGCAGTCAATGAAGGTTTTCGGCCGATCCTGCTACCTCTCGCACGCGCAACTCTCATGCCTGCTTTAGTGCGCTCGCTGATGATTGCACGTTCAAATTCAGCCATAGCCCCCATAATATGAAAGGTAAGCCGACCGCCGGACGTTGAAGTATCTATTGCCTCGGTCAAAGAATGAAATTCAATTCTCTTCGCGGCGAGATCATTGATCAATGTGATCAGATCCACCAATGAGCGCCCGAGCCGATCAAGTCGCCAGACAACCAGCATATCCCCGTCGCGTAAAGAACGAAGCGCTTGATTAAGCCCCGGCCGTTCAAATCCAGCACCAGAAATACCGTGATCGCTAAAAATCTCAGTGCACTCAGCACGTTCCAATGCAGCCATTTGAAGATCAAGATTTTGATCGCTGGTCGATACTCGACAATAACCTATTTTCCACAATCTGACTGCCCTCACCTATAGCCCACTACAAGCACATTTACTTGACGGGTCAACAGCTATCATAGGCACTAAGCCATTGACTAAAAGGAACCTTTTTGTGCGGGCGGGGTTTTCTGTTGACCGCAGGAGACCCGCCAAAGGAAATCAGCAGGTTACTGTGAGGGCGAAATAATCGGGTCAGTTATTGCGGAAGGGTTCCCTTTTGTGCAGCCAAACATCATGAATGTCGCACAAATGAAGCTCGTTTCGTCCGCATTTACAGCCATTGCTATTACTCTCGGCACCATGAACGCTTCAAACGCCGAACAAGTAAACATCCCGCTATTTCTTGAAGGGCCGACGGCAGAAACGACGATTGACGCACTCAGAGTGATCTTCCGCAGTGAACTGGTCGACCAAAACCTGACAGAACGCACAATAACAGAACGACCACGTGTCTCGCTGTCGTGCAACGACAAAAAACTACAAGTTCTCCATCTTTACATACCCAAAGATTTAAACCCTTGGAAATCGCTCACGAAAAGCTTCAGCACAAAAGGCGAAGTGAAATCTGTCGGCGCGTTTTCCGCCTTCACCGGAAGCGTATTAGCGGCAAATATTGGGGAAGGTCTTGATATCTCAATGGATGTTGGCAGCACGGCCGCAGGCATTGGCCGATCTTGGTATGATGGGATGTCAATCACGATAGACATTCCATCAGCTGATGATCTACCGGAACTAAATATTGTTCTATTTGGAGCTGAGCCAAGACCACATTTCAGAACTGAAATGGCTGCCACAATTAAAGCCTGTGAAATCTTATCTGGTTCATAATCTGATTTTGTGTATTTGGAGCACGTAATCCGGCTCTAAATCCTCAGACGCTATCTGAGTATTACAGATAATTACTGCAACATGATCATTACGATCATTTGTTTACACCAACTCAGGCACCCCAATCATTCATGTGGCAACCGTTGCACTATCAATCAAACATAGAGAGAAAATGGCTATCCACAGTAGTCGATTCCTATGAAATCTTATCCGCATCCCATATGCTTTTTTAAAAAACGAGTTGAAGCGCCCTAAGTTAGAACGATGCGTATTTTTCAACCATTTTTCTATATCTATTCCCCCCTCTTTCTATACATACGAGTTATAAACCACATACTAGGGTATATCTCGCTTTGGGGATCTTGTTTTTCTCAAAAGCGTAGCCTATGTTTTTAGTGAAATTTATTGATAAATGAGCAGGATGGAAATTTCGTGAGAGCAATAGACCTTTATTCTGGAATTGGCGGATGGAGTCTAGGTCTGAAATTGGCCGGTATAGATGTAGTTGCATCATATGAATGGTGGCAACCTGCTATTGATACACACAATGGAAACCACAACGGCAATCTCACACCAATTAATATCCGAAACTTAAAAATTGAGGATTTGCCAAAAGACATCGATATTGTTGTCGGTAGCCCACCATGCACTGAATTCTCTTACGCAAACCGTGGGGGAAAAGGCAATGTAGCAGAAGGTATGAAGGATTTAGTCAAGTTTCTCGAGATTGTAGAGTATTTACGCCCTCAATACTGGGCGCTCGAAAATGTGCCTAGGGTGGCTGATGTTTTACATCAGGGTTTTTTGAACCCTGATCATCCTTTGTATCGTTTTAAAGCTTTAAAACCCGAGATTGAGGTCATTGATTTTTCAGATTATGGGACCGCACAGGCGCGTAAGCGTTGCATTGCAGGCAACATTCCATTTGATCTACTTAAAAGCTATGCAAATAAGCTACCATCCCGAACCTTAGGTGATGTTGTTAATGCTTTTAAAGCTATCGACAATGTGGCCGACCCTCACTGGGGAGTAATACTTCCAGCAATCCAAGTTACTGAAACTCAAGAAGAAGTAGCCTTGAACGCGGAAGAGCTAAGAATGAATCGGGAGGCCAAAACATTCCATCCAGTATATAACAATATGGCCTTTCCGGATAATTTAAACCAAAGAGCAAGAACCGTTACAGCTACCTGCACGCGCGTATCTAGAGAAAGCATTGTAATTGAAAATCCTAAAATTCCTGGATCATTTCGCCGCCTAACAATTCGCGAAAGAGCCAGTCTACAGGGATTTCCGATTACATATCAATTCTTTGGTAGATCGTTTGCAGAAAAAGCCAAAATGGTAGGCAACGCTATCCCACCAACATTTACCTATTTACTGGCACAGGCTGCTAAGAAGACTGCACTTGAAAATCTAAAGAATTTTCACGACGCAGGAATTTCACTCGAACTACCACTAAAGCTATCCAAAGTTACACCGCTTGATAAGGAAGGTAAAACTTACCCTACAACAAGAAGCTTTCGTGCTGCATTACCATATCTACGATTTAAAAGTGGTATGAGGTTTGATTTGTCAAACGAATTTCAGACCGGTAACGTAAACTGGAAAGTTCGCTTCTATTTCGGTCCATCGAAAGATATTCACGAAGTAACGCTCGATGGCAGCCTTGAAAAAGAACTCCGCGCATCCCCTTTAATCAAACATATTATACAGAATCTTCAGCCGAGATTTGAACAGGCTCAAAAAGAACTTTGGACGACATCTCCTGCAGGAGTTCAAGCTAGTTGGTCTCATCGCAATGCTGGTCTCGGTCCGTATGAAGTTGTAGACATCTTAGGTGAGCTAGCAGACTATCTTTACGAAAAAATCACACAACTTCATAATGACGCTCATCAAGAAGAGCAAATAACAGCTTACGTTCTAATGATAGCAAGCGAAAATACAAAAGATGGGAATTTACCCGGGCAAAAGAAAATTGAAAAAAATGCTACTCGGATATTGAGTGGATTATTTATCGCAGATTGGTTTAATAATCTTCCATGGCATAATACAGAACGTGTTGCAGCCTAATTATCAGGCGCAATTCCAAATAAAACGAGTGGCACAGGTGGCACCCCCCGCCCCTCTCGAATAAGATTATAAAGTTCGGCCTCATAATATCCGGGGCCGGACGACATTTTTTCCTGTAAGCATTTCATTGGGATTATCTCAATACCCACATCAATCTGATCAGCAACATAAAAAGCCATATGCTTTACAAATAAATCATATGCAATAAACGCATACTTACCCAGCTGAACCTCTACAGCCACTCTTTCTTTAACAAAGTCCGTTTGGTTTTTTGATCTATACGGCGTAAATCCCGACTGAATAATTTCTCTTTTCTGCTCGGTAGCCGTTAAATCCATTACTCTACGATTTGTTCGAGCATCCTCACAAACCCAATAATGAGTTACAACTGGCTTCCAATCATTCTTATAAAATCCTAGCTCAAAGGCTTTGTTCAAATCTTTAGGTGAATAAAGTTTTTGTGATAGCTTTCTTTGCTCTTTGGAGATTTTAGTTCTGCAGGATGCTGCATCAATTGAAGCAACCACATTTTGTATTTCATTAAGAAGTAGCGGTTTCCTTGCTTCCAAGAACTCTAAGCCATTTAGATGCGAATGGTAAGTTACAATTTTCACCACGCCCCCGTTATCGTTCGAGATACAATAATTATAAAATAATTTCCCATTACAACTCGCATAACACATAGAGAATACAAATTTAAGGTAGCCTAAACCCGAGTTTTATTGCTAGGCTTATTTCGAACCAATACACATAAAATCGGGGAACATATTGTAATGTTTGAAGCTTTGCGGGAACGCGGTTTCCAGATCGAATTTCAGTCTCATGCTCAAGCTATTCTTCAGATAGATTTTCCCGAAGTAGTTAGTGAACTTGAAAGTGCATTATTAAATACCACAATACCAATCGAAGAAATAATTGCCGGCGGAGGTGGTGAAGCAAAAGGAACCCAACGATTACGTAATGCACTAAATGGAATAGGTTGGCCAAAAACAGAGTTTACTGTAGAGCGGCGTATAAACGGGGTTCCGCGTGAAAGCCAATCACACGAAGTCGATCATGTGCGCACGTTTGAAAATGGTGACCGAGTTGCGTTAGAGATTGAGTGGAACAACAAAGACCCATTCTTTGACCGCGATCTCGAAAACTTCAAAAGACTTCATGCAGATGGTGCAATCTCCGTCGGCATTATAATCACAAGAGGAAAATCACTTCACGAAGGGATGAGAACCTTAGTTCGTCGGTTTTTAGATGAACGCCAAATTCAATCATTTGAAGACATTCGAGAATGGGGTTATGAACCAACTTCTAGACAAAGAAAAGCAATTGAAACCAGGATTAATAGGCTTACAAATCCATTTACCTTTAGAGAAGCATTTGTTGGGCAATTTGTTTCTGACAAATTCGGAGAAGCAACCACTCATTGGCGCAAATTAGATGATCGCTTACACCGTGGCGTAGGCAACCCATGCCCTTTATTATTAATTGGCATTCCTGATACTGTGATTACCTTTCATGAAGGTAAGGCTGCTCTAGCCGAGCTTGAGGCAGAGGATTCACAGAACGAAACTCTTATTCTTTAGTCAATGTTGTTTTTCTCTCCTCTGGATGAAGAACTCTCTTATGAGCTCCTATTAAAAACGATACGTATTAATTTGGAATAAAGTGCAGCAATTTGATTATTGTGCCGGAGGACACTCCTCCGGCACAATGCGTCCACAACGCTGTTTTGTATATCCACCCCGCTTCGGATCAACAATCACAATACAAACAATAATTTTTATGCGTAACGCATTGAAAATGGTTTAGTTTTTACTAGACCCCGCACTCGAAATGCGGCGTGGGGGCAACTCCATCGTGGGTTCGAATCCCACCCTCTCCGCCATATTCCAGTTAACTCACTGGAAACCCTAAGGATTATCGCAGGTCGATTTTGTCTTCCACGGCACTGGTACATTCTACTGGTACAGTGGGGTTCTATGACTCGTAAGAATTCGCATCGGCTCCAGAAGCGAAGCGACACTTTCTATTTTCGTGCCGCTATCCCGATCAAGTGGCGACCAGCTTTCTCGCGTGCTGAACTCAAGTTCTCCTTGCAAACGACAGATCGCATGCTAGCGAATATCCGGTGCAGATCACTGAGTAGCGCTTTCGATTGGTTCTTCGGAGTAAACAACATGGCACAGATACCGCTTGATCGTATTCATTCCGTCGCTCAAGCATATTTTCAAGAGCGCCTTACGAAAGCACTAGAGCTCTGCCTCGACCTTCCGAGCGACGTTGATGTGGACCTCAATTTTGAGATCCAAGGCTCACTTGAACGCATAAGCGCCCTAAAATCTATGATGAAAAAACATCGCTACGATGACTCAGTAGAATTAGACGCACGAGCACTGTTGGAAAAGACAGGTAATGAAGGCCCAGCAGACGATGCGCTCACATATATAAGACGCCTCGTGGCCAGAGCCATGATACTCCAGAATGAATACCTTGTTCAGGAGCTATCAGGGGGCACGTATAATGGGGCGCCGGACGATAGCGTATTTAGAGGCATAGGGCCCGGTGCACTTCCTGAAGACGGAGACATAGCAACCGATCATGATCTGAGCATTAGAACAGCTATTGAAAGTTTCATGGCTTTGAAGGATACGGTATGGGTGCCTAAAACAAAAGCTGATTACAAGCGCTGCCTCTTACTAGCAAGCGACGTGATTGGCGCTGACCGTCCACTATCAAGCGTCAAAGCGGATGACATACGTAAAGTGCGCGACGTGCTGATGAGCATGCCAGCCAACGCATTTAAGACATATGTTGTATCGGGTCAAAGCCTGAAAAAGATCATCACTGATAATGCTGACGGTTCCAAGCTAGCATTCAAGACTCGTGAAAAGTATTTTACGATGATCCGCACTTTCTTCAAGTGGGCTGTAGACGAAGAGAAGCTGGCACAAATGCCGGGTAAAGGTATTAAACTTGTCGGGGGAATGAAGGAAGCCGAAATTGAAGAGCGCGATCCATATTCTAAAGATGAGCTTTTAAAAATATTTTCATCACCGCTTTACGCAGGATCCAAATCTTTCAGTCGTCGCTACATTCCGGGGACTATGACTGAACGGGATGACTACTTCTGGATACCAATCGTTGCCCTGTACACGGGAATGCGACTCGGTGAAATCGTTCAGTTACGTTTGACTGACCTTAAGTCTGAGGATGGTGTACCGTACTTCAACGTGTCCTTAGATGGTGACAAGCAAAAGACAGTGAAGACCGCTCAGTCAATTCGACGCGTTCCTGTTCACCCCATACTTATTTCGCTTGGACTATTAACCTACGCCGCAGCCCGAGAAAAAGCCAACCGACAACGACTATTTGATGACATCAAACCGAGTAAGACGGGGTATTACTCAGCAAACTTCTCAAAATGGTGGGGTCGCTACAGTCGCAAAATTACTGTTCACACCGACAAAACAGCATTCCACAGTTTCCGCCACAATTTTACTGATGCTCTACGTGAAGCAGAAGTAGCGGATGACGTCAGTCGGCAATTAACAGGCCATGCCGACAAGCCGGGTGACAGCCACGCTCGCTACGGAACAAAGGCGAGTCTGAAGCGGCTACGCGAGGGGATCATCAAGATAAGCTATGGCTCAATCGACGATCTCTTAAATAAAGTCTAATCAGAGATAAGTCATTCATTCACTGAGGGCCGAACCGCATTGGCGATAGTCTTAACAGTAGCTAACGAATATCTAATAGATAAAAAATGACCAAACAGAATACCTCTACCAAAGAACAGCTCATCGCGTTCGTTGCAAATGAGATCGATAATGTTCCGTACAGTTTCGACAACGCTCTCTGGGCTTGCTTATCTCAGAAGGCCTATTGTGATGCCTTGGGGATCAGCAAAGCTACATTACGGCGATATATCAGCAAACCACCATTCGTTCGTGATACTGTTACGATTAATAAAGAGCCTGTCACTCTTGTGCGCACAGGGGAGCAGGTCGAAACGCCGCGCATTACCGCCAAACGCATGGCAAAGACTTGGCGGTCTATCTTAGGCCGCAATGAAACCCCTAAAGATTTCGGTTGTCTTGTCGGTCTAGCTCAGACTTGGCCGGAAGGCTATCAGAATGAAATTCTCCGCACTGTGCTCAAGAACTGGCCGGACTTCATGGCAGGAGTAGATTGCGCCGTTATTGATGAACAGATTGACGGCTTGGATACGAAGAAGATGCAATTCAAGTACCCTCATCTACCCACTATTTTGCGGTTCTCGGACACTGCATTTGAGCTATTTATGATGGCCAAACAGGCCGACGCTGCTGATTTTTCACTGATATGAGCGTTTCTTTTTTCTCTTGTGATATAAATAGAGAGAGATACCTCTTATCTCTATAATTTTTAACACAGGAGAAGAAAAAGTAACGCTCATTATAGAGAAAAGAGGATCGGCATCTGCGCTTCGCTGGATACAGATATGGCCTAGGGCTTCATTTCTTCGGAAAAGTAAGTAGTATTGGATACTACCGTATCCTCTCCGGAGAAGCTTAGCTTATCGTTTAACGCGGGCGTGAGGGAAATAGAGTTAATGTGCATTTGTTTGTATAATGACAAACTGAACAGCGTGCTCTAGCAAGCTGGAGTGACCCTAAACCGAGATGGTCATGCCACTGCTTTCCCCCTCCCACTACTCTCAACGAACGCACCACCAAATGCACCATCTCCGCGGTAGTCAGATGACAACCGTCTGCTCAGATGCTTTCTACGTTAAATTAAATTCGTAGACTATTCCTGAACCGCTCTTGCGTGTTTCGGGACGAATGAGAAAGACTAGAACGAGTGTCGAAGCAATCTGAAATTGAAGTCATGGCAAAACCTCAGGGGCGCATCCAGCGGCTAGTCCTTGAAGCACTGCAACAGAATTCAAGTTTGACGACAAGCGAGCTCGCAAAGCGATCATGCGGTCGTGAGGGAGAGTTCGAAAACCACGATGTAATTCGAGCCATCAGAGGTCTCACCCGACGTGGGTTCGCCTTTAATAAAGAGCGAAAAGGGTTAGTGAACAGATCAGGATACGTATACCTGTGGTCGTTGGCTTAACACTGCTTGCATCAATACAGACAAGTGTCCCGAGCTTAGATTTGGACATTCTTTGAGACACAGAAGTCGCAATGGAACACATGGCATTTTGGACATTAGTCAGTTTCGCCTTTCTTCTCAAAAAACCGTAATATTCATTGGCTTTAGCACGCTCAAAGCTAACGTTTTCCTTGAACTTAAACTCAAGGAAATTGGTGATGACAATAAACGTACACAGCCCCCATGCTGCGGAAGCCAGGATTTACAGCGAGAGCGCATGGGATGTTGTTAGTGGACTCGATCCGTGGGTCTGTTCCAGCCTATTGCAAAAGGCCATACGCCGTAGCGACATCGAGTTAGCAGTTGCCGCTGGTTTGCGACTGCATCAGTTGCGTGGGGCGGCAATCTGGTCTCGATTGTTGCTGATCACGGTTGAGGATATTGGCATCGCATCACCCTCGGCACTTTCACTAGCTGTTCAAATCGCCAAAATGACCCGTGGGCAGCCGAAAGGCGATGTGATCGGGACATTGGCCCGGTTGATCGAAACACTCGCCCTTACCCCCAAATGCCGTTGCTCTGATTACCTCGTCTCAGCAACCTATTCACATACGCGCTTCGAAAAGGAACACTGTCTGGTCGGTCGGCAGACGATAGACGAACGTATCGCGCTTTCTGTTGACCCGTCCCAGCCGATTGTAACCCGCGCCCTTGCTGCATGGTTTGCATCAGGTTTGAACTGGTCAGATGAAAGCAGGGTCGGCACTGGTAACCTGTCAGCATTGATGTCGGACTTTGCGCAGGCGGGAGTACCGGAAGAGTTTCTGTTCGATGTGGCTTATGCTTGTGAGCGAACCCGCCATCCCATAGCGATCATGTTACCCGTGTTGTGGATGGCAGCGCATTCACCCGACAATTCATCCGCTCCACGAGTTAACGACTTTGCTGTTCTGCCATCACCCGCAATTCGCGGCGTTCCAGCTTACGCTTACGATAAGCACACATACGCAGGTAAAGCTGCAATCGGTCGGCTGGCGGCTGAGAATGCGCAAGTCGCCAATGTGCTAAGCAAATGGACACCTGATTTCCGCGCTCGTGATGCCGCAGCAATGGCGGCTTTCTATGTCGATGCCATTCCAGTTCGTCCCCATTTCATATGGCAGGGATCAGCTGATCTTGAACGTCTTGGGCGTGAGGCTGACTTTCTTCACGCTGGCTTTCCGATTGAGGGCATTGAAGAGCTTGTTGAAGCGGTCAGCGCCAATATCGGGCATTTGAACGAACTTCGTTCCGAACGAGTGTTAGAGGGCAGCAAGAAAAACTCAAAAAGCAAGGTCGCATCACATGGAGCGTGACCAGCCAATCTTGCATGACGTTGTTAATTCTGATCGGTCTGCGGATGATTTTGCAATTAATTGCAACGATCAACACTCGACAGAAATCCGTGCAATTAATTGCAATCGTGATTTCGGGCATTCAGCACTGCCGAGCAATGTCCAGGATTTCCTCTCCCATTCCCTCTCGGAAAGCACGAAACGCAGCTACAAAGCTGATCTGGCGCATTTTGAAGCTACGGGACGAACTCTCCCGGCTAGATCTGCTGACATCGCATCATACATCGCTGAGATGGCCGGGCATTATGCGGTGGCAACCATAGAAAGGCGGCTCGCGTCTTTGGTAAAAGCCCACCGCTCACGGGGCTATGATGATCCTTGCAAGACTGAGCTTGTGAAATCTACTTTGCGCGGCATTCGTCGCGCTTTGGGAACCAAGCAAAGGCAGGCAGCGGCTATTCTGCGTGATGATCTTTTTGCCATGCTTGATAAGCTAGGTGACCAGCGCCCGAAAGATGTCCGGGATCGTGCTCTATTGCTGTTGGGCTTTGCGACAGCCATGCGCCGATCAGAGCTGGCTTCGCTTGATGTAGATGATATCGAATTCATACCCCGCGGCATGATGGTAAACCTACGTCGATCCAAAACGGATCAGGAAGGGCATGGCCGCATGATTGCCGTGCCATTAGGCAGAACAAAGCACTGCCCTGTTGCGGCGCTCAAGGACTGGCTGGATTTGGTAGGGCGATCATCCGGCTCCGTTTTCGTCTGCGTCAACAAGCACGGTCACATGCTTGATCGGCGCGTGTCGGGCGAAGCAGTCAGCCTTGTTGTCAAAACTCGGATTGCGGATGCAGGTTATGATCCCGAACCGTTCTCAGGCCATTCCCTTCGCGCGGGCTTTGCCACATCAGCAGCACAGGCCGGGGCATCAACATACAAGATCAAACAAACAACAGGGCATCGCACCGAGAGCAGCCTAGCACGTTACATTCGCGATACGGACTTATTCACCGATGCTGCAATATCGCGGCTGCTATAGGTAATAGCTGCGCTGGCTATTTCTTCTGATTTAGTGCCGCGTCGATGATCGACTTCACCCACAGCAGGTCTTTCTCATCCAGCCCTGAAAGCATCACCTTCATTTCCATCAGAGCGGGATTGTCTCGCCCTTTCGTGGGTAGGTCTGGTGTAAAGAATTCCGCCGGGTCTGCATTCAGTGCGCGAGCGAGTTTCTCAATCACTGGAAAACGAGCACCTGAAGTGCCGGTCTCAATCTTTGTGACCATATCGACGCTGATGTCGGCTGCTTCGGCAAGCTGGCTCTGGGTCAATCCGGCTCTGCGCCGATGAACCGCCAGCAATTGCCCAAATCTCTTTCGCAGATCATCCATGCGCCACTCCATTACAAATGGTCTAGGCGTGAGATTGAGAATGCAGCAGTGCAATTAATTGCAAAATTCATAAAATCGGTAAAACACTTGCAACTTACTGCAAATGAGTTACGGAATTAAACAAGACTGGAACTCATATTCTTGAGTCGGGGCCGGTCTATAACGGGCAATGTGTGGGGCATTTCATGACGGAAAAAACTGGTTTCAACAAAATCACAACTGCTAAGGGCGGGGTCAAAAAGGCAATGCCCAGTCTAGCGATTGCAGTGGCAGCGCTGTCGTTGTCAGCCTGCGTATCGATCAACCCAATCCAGCCGTCCTCGTCAGGGTATGACGCGATTGAGTTCACCAGAGCAACCGTGGTGCGCGATCATGCGTGGAACCAGTATGTGTTTTCGGCAGGACGTAGGTTTATCGGTGACCGCCGCGATGCGAAGGGTCGGACGCTTTATTGTGGCCTTGTGACAATCAATGCCACGGACACTCATCCCCTCGACGCTTGCTTTGGCTTCATCGCGCCCAACACGCTTATAATCGCTCCAAACTACGGCTTCAAAGAGGTCGAAAGACCGCAAGCACCGGGCACGATCAGGATGATCAAGGTTAAGCCGTAGGAAGAACGAAGATGGCGGAAAGCACACAAGGGAAGCCGAACAAGAAGCCCGACTATTTGTCATGGTTCTACGGAATATTTATCGTGTTGGTGATTTTGTGGTTTTACGGCAAGTCCTTAGAGACGCCTCTAACGGCCCGTGAACAGTACATCAAAAAATGCTTTGAATATTACCATGCATCAGTGCCGAACTTGGTCGACTATGTGAAAGAGCGTTTGCGCGATCCCTCAAGCTTCGAGCACATCCAGACCAAGTACCGTGACGATGGAACCGATAATCTGCGCGTTCGCATGCAATACCGAGCCAAGAATGGCTTTGGTGGAACTAACAATGAGACTGTTTCAGCGATCGTGCAAATCAGCACCTGCAACGTCTTGAGCGCCGAGTGAAGTCGATATGACTTTTTAGAAAGGTGTGCTTTCCAGATGGATGAGAAGACGAAAAAGCCCGCCCGCTGGAGCTACAAGAAGATTTTTGTACTTTGGCTTTGTGGCTTTGGGTTGATATTTCTAATCAGCCTTTTAGCGCAGTTGCGCCCGGCAGGTGCTCAAGAATATGCAAGCAATGATGCGAATAGCCTCCATGTAACAGCCAGCCAGTATGGTGCAACTTGGCCTTATTTCCGGTTCAACGAAGCGACGATAAAGTGCCTCCGCCATGATCCTACGGGACGTCCCATGGTCATCATTCAGTATAAGCCCGATGGCCCTGAGTATGGATTAAACGGCCCAGCTCTAAGCATCGGTGGTTATCCCGATCCCCGACCATTTATCGCTACGAATGTGGATGGGACTTACAAAGCGCCCGTTCCACAGGACTGGATCAGCCGTGGACTGAAGCTTTGCAAGCGTTTGTTTCTAGAAGCCGGTTCGTCATTCTGCAGCTCGGCTTTTGTTTAAGAAACCTACAATGGTTGGCATTAGCTCTGAATGCAAAGGTAATGTCGGGTCGGTGTATGTGATAAATGGCTGGGCCTCGATGCCTTCCTTAAGGACGTGGGTCGCATTGTTAAGGCTTTTGAGCACAGCCTGCGGCATAGCGGCGGTAAGACGATCAGCATCTGCCTGCTTAACCTGTATGTCACCAGTTCCTTGAACGACCAGTACAGGCCCCTTCCAATGAGAAGCAATCTCAACCGGGTCGTACGAAAAAAGATCAATCATGTATCTTTGAAGCCCTGCTGAAAACAGCGGCTGCAAAACTGTTGGAATAGACTGCGCATCAACTGTACGCCCCGCCTCAAGTTGACTCACGATTATCTCGACATCCGAAATCAAAGAGGCGTTCGCGGGATTGGCGTGAAACTGCTCAATTAACAATTGCCCGATTGGACGACCAGATGCCGCCAAAAGAATTAAGCCGCATAGGTTTGTCGGGTTAGTTTTAGCGGCGACCAGCGCAACAAGGCCCCCTTCAGAGTGTCCTGCGATCCAAACACAGGGCGATATCTGAGAAGCACGATCAATCCATTTTAAAGCATCATCGGCGTAAGCTTCGATTGTCACATCATTCGGATCATCAATCGCAGCTTGGCTCCCGTAAAAACCGCGCTTGTCGATACGCAATGAAGATATGCCAGCCTTCTCTAAACCCTCAGCTAACAACTTATACATATTCGGCTGCAAGCCCATCTGCGGCGAGTTCCCGTCGCGGTCAGTTGGACCTGAGCCGGGAATTATCACGACTATGTTGTGAGCATTAGCAACATTGATCAGTTCGCCAACCAGCGGGCCTTTTGGTCCATCAATCTGAAGTAGTTCGGCTATAGCCACACTTGGGATCATGCAAACGATAATGAGGTAAGGTAAAATTCTGAGTCGATACAGCATGAGTGCCATTCTGTGACATTCGCATCAACATGCCAAGCGGCGACGCATTCCAACTTGGATAACTATCTATTATCACGATTTATAATTAGCCTACTTATTTGACTAATAATCAAATCGCACATAGCGCAACGCTCAAAAGCTTTCAATCTCTAAACAAAGCTGTGGTTGCGAGATAAGTTTCTCTACATTGCAATCATCAAATTAATTAACGTCAGCTTAGAACAACCGAAACGGGCTCTATGGCCGATCATCAACTTGCGTTAACACTGATGAAAATGTGGCCAGCAAGGTTACAAGGCTATATCTTGCCGATTGGAAGTCAAAACCGACTTCCAACCCAGCATAATTTTTGACTGAACCATATTCGTCAATGTGCTGACTTACGAACATTTGTTAATTGCATTGACGTTGCCTCTCAGCCTAATGTGGAAACCGAATTATGGGGGGAGCGAAGTGCATAGTACGAAGATGTCCGTCTTCCAAAGCGATATGCTGCTGAAAGAGAAGCTTGGAGGAAAAGACCCCGTGCGCGATGCGCTGGCGATCTACGGCGAGGACGATAAATTAGAGATAGCTTCTAGCGCCGCTGTTTCCGAACAAGAGAACTCTCAATTCGCTTCCGAAGCGAGAATTGAAAAAGCCCTGAACGCGCTTCTCGCCGATTGGCGGCGGCAGGACCAAACGCTCGACAGATCTCAATTCGAAAGGGTCGTTCATCGCCGCAAGCTGGAAGCCGATGAAATAGTCGAAGTTCTACAGCAACTCCGCGCGCACGGGGTCGTGCTTGAAGGGCTCGACGACGATGAAGAGATCGTCACCTTATCGCCGGAGGATGCGCGCCGATCTGGAGATGACTTCGTAGTTGGTTACTTCAGAGCCAAGCTTCTCACTCGAGAAGAAGAAGTTCGTTTCGGACGAGCTGTACAGATAGGCATCGTCGCCCAACATGAGGAGCAGGCAGGTCACTACGCAGATGATCTCGGTAAATTAATCGCCGAAGGCGAGAAGGCTCGCGCCAAAATGGTCGTCGCCAACCTGCGCTTGGTCTTTAGCGTCGCCCGCAAGTTTGGGAGCAAGGCGATAGAATTTCCCGATCATATCCAGAACGGCACAATTGGCTTGATGAGAGCCATTGAGGGATTTGATCCGGAACTCGGTCTAAAGTTCGCGACCTATGCTACATGGTGGATTAGGCAATCCATTTCGAGAGCGAACGACAACGATAGCAATCTGATCCGAATGCCAGTCCATCGTCTTGAGCAGATCCGAAGGGTTCGTCGTCACACGCGTCGCTTGACCATGGAGAACAATCGCGGGCCGACCCTGGGCGAGCTGTGTGACGCATTAGACATGCCTCGCGAGAAGGTCGCGTATCTTCAAAGATTATCACTATTTCGGACAACTTCGCTCGACGCTCCTTTAGGCGACGAAGACGACATTCACCTCCGCGATATTATTCCTAGTGATGCCCCGACACCGGAGGACCTCACTGAAATCTGGTCTCGTAACAAGCTCCTGAAGCAATTGATTGAGGAACTCTCTCCTCGCGAGCAGATGATCCTGGATCGCCGTTTCGGCCTCACGACGCGATCCGGCCGCACGCTCCAGGAACTCGGAAACGAAATCGGCGTAACGCGCGAGCGCATCCGTCAGATCGAAGATAAAGCTTTGAAGAAACTCTACCGTAAAGCTCTCAGATATATGCGGGCACTGGAGGACTAGAAAGTGACAGTGCAGGAACTCGCAACCACCGATGACTGTGTAAAATTCACGCAATGGCTGGAGCGCCGACTCCTTATCGCCGGACGTGGCGACGAGATTATGGCTTCGGCAAACGATCCGGCCGGTCGCTTTTGGTTGGGACGGCTCGCTCCCGAGGAACAAGTCAATGAGGGCTCGTCCGCTGAGCGTATCGGTCGGATGGAACCGTGTGCGATAGGTATTCGTCTCCTACCGACCTCAGTCGCCCCGTGGTCGTGTACTGCACGGGTACGTCTGCGAGTATGGATCCCGCAAGGACCAGACTGGATCAAATCGGACGAAATAGACGAGACGTTTCCCCTGGCTGTGCAGGATCGTTACCAGCAGTCATTTGGTTGCAAAATTCTTACCGACGCGATCCATGCGGCGACTGGAACAGAAGGTTTGTCAGCAGAAATGCGAGTCGAGGTTACTCCCGGTCCGAGCGGTGTGCCCGAGTTGTTGTTCGAGATCGTCAACACATCCCCGCGCAAACACCAGTTCTTCACCGATACTCGCCTTTACGAGGTTTCGTTATCCTTGAACGGGATAGAAACGAAACCCTACCTTCTGGAAGCCTTACCCGACTCGTTCCGCTACGACAGGGAAGTATCTGCATACGGAGTGAATTGCGGGGTGGTCGCGGAAGACGGAACATTCACAACGACCGATACGATAGGAGTAGAAAAAGCAAGACCGGACTATTGGGGAGCAGGCCTTCCACCGTTGAAGTTCGCAGATCTGGAGCGTGATCCATTTCCCGATCTCTCGGCGTTGTTAGATGCCTTGCGCCAATGGGGAGACGATATCTGGTCGTCCACGTCGCTTGATGCTCGCGCCGCGGCGAATGGGTGGTCCGCCGAGATGAGGAATGAAGCAAGAAAGGAGGCGACGAAGTTCGACGTCGAATTTGATCGGATCAAAAAAGGACTGTTTCATCTTAGCGCCAACGCCGATCTGCTGAGATCTTTCAGACTCATGAACCGTGCCATGGAAAGAGCTTCGCAAGGTAGGGGTTACAATTCCTGGAGGCCTTTCCAGGTTGGGTTCATCTTGGCGAACCTCGCCTGCATCGTCGAACCCAAGGAAGAGTCGGCAATCGTTGACATCGTCTGGTTTGCGACGGGTGGGGGAAAGACAGAAACCTATTTGGGGCTTCTCATCACCGCAGTTCTATTCGACCGGATGCGAGGAAAGAGCCACGGCATCACGGCTTGGACACGATTTCCTCTTCGCATGCTGTCGCTGCAGCAGTTACAGCGTTTCGCCGATGCGATGGCCGCGGCGGAATTGGTTCGCCGAACAGAAAATATTGGCGGAACTTCTTTCGCATGCGGCTTCCTGGTCGGTGACTCTGCAACGCCGAACCGAATTCCGGTCGAACCTCGCTTCGAAAACGACATTGATGTTGAAAACGCCGACGAAAAGACGTGGGCAGCGTTCAAGCGTTTGCAAAAATGTCCGTTCTGCGGCTCCCGCGATATTAAGATGGAGTTCGACCGTGATCTTTGGCGCTTGGATCACGTGTGCGAAAACGATAAATGTTATTGGCCTGAAAAGGCTCTACCCTTCCACGTCGTTGACGAAGAAATCTATCGGTTCCTCCCGACGATTGTAGTCGGCACGCTCGACAAGGCGGCAGGCATCGGGATGCAGGGTGCCATGCGTGGACTGGCCGGTCCGCCGATAGGGCTCTGCAGACGTCCAGGACATGGGTTCACGTATGCTCCTCGAAGCCTGCGTCCTCATGGCTGTTTCGTGCCGGGTTGCCGGCAGACAGCAGATCCATTGCCGATGCCATCTCAATATTTCGGTCCCTCGTATCGCCTTCAAGACGAACTACATCTACTTCGAGACAGTCTCGGAGCAGTTGACGCACACTATGAAGCGCTCTTTGATGGGCTACAGGAGGAGTTGTGCGGATGCAGGCCGAAGATACTGGCGTCATCCGCTACATTGGAGGGTTACGAGACGCAAGTTGACGTCCTGTATCGACGCGAAGGACGCGTATTTCCGCAGCAGGGACCTAGCACAGAAGAAGGGTTCTGGACATCGTCTTCGGACGAATTGATGCGGAGATACATCGCGATCGCGCCTAGAGGACTCACGATTGAATTCGTGATTGATCGTATGGCGACCGAGTTGCAGAATGCGGTCCGATCTCTTCTATCTGATCCGGCAGAAGTTTGTGCGACGATCGGCGTCTCAGAAACGAAAGCGTTAGACCTGCTGAGGCTTTACGGAACACAAGTGGTCTATGGAAACACGCTGAGGGACCTGGATGCCATACAGCGTTCAATCACGAGTGGTCAGATAAGGCCAGCGGACGGCAAACGGCTCAACCACGCCATTCTCACCGGACGCACGGATTTCCGGGACGTGGCGGCGATCCTGGAAAGATTGGAGAAGCCTGAGGCCAATCCTGAGGAGCGCATTCACCTCATTACTGCTTCCTCAATGATGTCGCACGGGGTCGATATCGACCGACTGAATGTTATGGTCATGGCTGGTCTTCCCTTAGGAAGCGCAGAGTTCATCCAGGCTACAGCACGCGTCGGTCGACGTCATCCTGGTATCGTGTTCGTAATACACAAGATCGGTCGTGAGCGAGACGCCGGTGTATTCCGCTCGTTCGACAAGTTCGTGAAGCATGGCGACCGCTTCATTGAGCCAATCCCAATTACAAGGAAGAGCCGAAGAGTGTTGGAAAGAACTATCCCAGGGCTCCAACTCGCCCGTATTCTTGCCATTCACGAACCCAACGCTGGCAAGTCGTTGTACACCGTCTCCGCGCTCCGATCCTTGATCAGAAGCGGCGATCTGGTGATTACACAAGAGCGCGAGGCGGTAATGAATTATCTAGGTATTGACCCTGCGGAAGACGCGAAGTTGGCTCAAGATTTGGAGCGATGGTTCGATCGTTTCGAGCGGAACATCGTCAAGTCTCACCCTGACATCAAGAGCGGAACTGATGCCGCCGGCAAGCCTATGATTTCCCTCAGAGACGTCGAAGAACAAATACCGGTTTTTCTGGATAGACGATGAGCAAGATAAAACGCAGCCTTTCACAGATACAGTTCGGATACCTTCCACAACAGACCGTCGATGTCCAAGGCGGCATCTGGAAGGTTGTCGATTGGTCAAATGCCGAAACGCGCTCGAACATTGATGAGCGCTCACTAAAGACTGAACTCCGCCGGCTTTCAGGACCGTGGGCCGTCGCGGGTAAAGATGGCGGTTATTTCGCCGATATGAACAAAAGGAATACGTCGGTCGTCTTAAAACTGATCAACCGTGACCGCGGTGTCCATCTGAAGCCCTTCCCGGAAATATGGTACTGCGGCAACTGCTATAGAATTCACGACCAACCAGAAGGTGGTTGCAAATGTGGAGCCCCAAGGCGGCGCGGTCAGTTACAGTTCGTCGCCTATTCAGAGTCCACGGGAGAAATAAAAGAACCTAACATAGCCCGTTGCCAAACACACGGTGCGAGCCGGATACATTTGCCCGGAACTGCCACGGGAAACGAGGTGACGTTCGACTGTCCCGACTGCAGTAAAAAGTTAGGCAGTTTTCGTTACACTAGAGCCAGCAACGGCGACAGGATGCAAATCAACGTCCATCGTGCTGCGGCCGTCTTCACGCCGCGGAGTGTCGTGGTCGTCAATCCTCCGTCGCTGGAAACACTGCGATCACTGGAAGACGCCGGCGGGGGACCACGGGCCCTGGAATGGCTACTCGACGGGATGCCCGGCAAGAGCATGCTGGATGGAAAGCCGACGACAGACGGATTGCGCAGGCAACTCGCTGCTAGTGGTCTTGATCCCCAAACGATTGAAAAGATGCTCTCCATTGCAGCTTCGGCAGACGGAGTGGCCAGCGGTCCCGGACCTTCCGGTCTGATCGGCGAAGTGAAGGCAAGAAGCGAAGAAGAGGCAATGAAGATCGCCCTCGGAGTTTCAGAAAGCCGCAGTACATTCAACGAACTCATCATTGGAACAGACCCGCTTTCTGCGCTAAGACACCGCTACGACGTCCAGTACCCGGAAGCGCTTTACAATGCCGGTTTAGAACGCGTGGAACTTATAGAAAAGTTTCCGATCCTTTCGGGGCATTTTGGTTATACCCGCGGCCCGAGCGAAGCCGGTGCATCCGAATTAATACACTACTACGATCGCAAACGCGGTGCTTACGAGATTTACGGGGATATAAGCGAGACCGAGGCAATGTTCGTCGGTCTTGATCCCATTCTTGTAGCCGAATGGCTTCGTAAACGCGGTCATAGTCTTAAAGCCGCACATTCATCCGCGAAGGAAGCGCGACTCGACATCCTGGGCAGAATTTCAGCGGTTGATGACTTTACCGACAGCATATATCGCGACGTCGTCACATTGGTACACTCATACTCGCATCGACTCATACGACTGGCGGCTGTTCACGCAGGCATTGAGTTGCACGCGCTTTCGGAACTGTTGGTCCCGTTGCATCTCGGTTTCTTTGTCTATGCGGCCACGCGCGGGGACTTTGTGCTTGGGGGACTTCAAGCGCTCTTCGAGAACGACCTCAACCTACTGCTAAATGAACTCGTCGACGGAGAACATCGCTGCGCTCTTGATCCGGGTTGCTCGAAGTCCGGAGGAGCGTGCGTGGCATGTCTACATCTTGGCGAGCCGTCGTGCAGGCTGTTTAACACAAGATTGGATCGATCCGTCCTCGCGGGCCCAGCCGGTTTTCTTGGTCTGCGACGTTAGCCCAACCAGCTGACACGGTCGCGGACAACCCGAGAGCCGAAGACGTATAGGGCCGAGCGAGCTCGGCTCATGCCCGTATACGCCATCGCGGCAGCGATCTTTGATGATGTCCGCTCGGAGAGTGCTAGAACAACCACACCCGCCTCCAATCCCTTGAAGCGGCGGATCGTCTCCATGCGCACGCCGACGCCCTCCCTCACAAAGGGCACTTCTCCCGCTGCAATATGCGAGAGCCCTTCCAAAATGTCAGTGTCATCCGAGAGCACGACGATATCGTTTGCATCAACGGCTTCTTTTTCAATCAACGTCTCAGTCAATCGCTGTATACCTCTCAACATCTCGCGACGGTTGTTAATGTCTCTGAACTGTGGTGGGGGGCCATCGGTACCACGCCCTATCGCCTCCTCGCCGAATACGCGCGCAGCGCAGGAGGCGATCGCGGTGGTGCTTCTGCAGTTGACGGTCAATGGCAGTGCCGGAGGCATGTCCGAAGGGCTGGTCCAGTTGTCAAGATAGAGTTGTTGATGGGCGTCGGCGAAGACGTAGAATGGCGGATCGACGGCCTCGGCAACCGCGAGCTCGAGCGCAGTGAACCAGCCCGAGGGAAAGTCCTGTCCCTCATCAATGACGACTGACCCGAAACGACCTCCAGCCTCAGACATCACATCAATCAGCAGTTTGGGCGCGTCTTCCTTCCACCATTCTTCAGACCTCTGCTTCGGCAGCGCTTTACCCCTCTCCTTCGCCATTCGGATGCATAGCGAATGAAACGTACCGGCCCAAATACGTGGATCGTCGCTGATCTCTTTCGCTAGAAGGTCCCCAAGCCGCTCGTTGTAGCAGACGAGCAACGGATTAAAACCGTCAGCTGCTAGTTGGCGCGCGCGCGCGACGGCGAGAACCGTTTTTCCCGTACCCGCACCGCCCGTTACCAGAGCACGCCTAAAGCTTCTCAGGAAAGTGAAGTCTTGTATCTGTTCGTCCGTCAATCTAAGTAATTGTTGATGTATGTCGTCGATACGATCAACCAGTCGCCTACGAATGGAAGTCGTCGGCGCAAGAAGTTGCACCAGCTTCTTGATCTCTTCGTTCGTTATGGTCGCGCTCATCGCCCAATGCTTGCAGGTGCGCTCGACCATCGCGACGGGATCGCCCAACTCGGGACGGTCCCAGACAATGGAGGCCGGAGCGGCCGGTCCGAGATAAATCTGCGGATCAATAGTTCTGCGAGGGAACGAAACGGCGTGGGCCAGGGATATTCTATTTGTCGGCAAGCCGTGATATTTGAGGTATTCCAGCAAGGCGTATTTCGAGTCTGTCGCCTGGTCGAAAGGGTTTTTGATCTTTGAGACCTCGCCGGTTTTGCTATTAGTGCTGCTCCATTCACCGTCGATAACATTAATGTCACCGCCTTTAACTTCTACGATGAGAATGCCGCGCTTTGGATGTATCAGAATGAAATCCGCTTCGCCGTCACCTGGGCGGCCGTTTCTCAGCGATTGCCATCTTACGGAATGGATTACGATCCAATTGTCATCAAGCCGTGATAATGCCGTATGTACGACTCTTTCGGACATCGGTGTGCCGGCGACCGGCTCATTTGGGATCATCTTCGCCATTAGCTATCTCTGGGTCTCGCAAATCAACTGACAAACACCACATATTTGTGGATATTCGAGCCCCATCCAGGTGCCAAAGTCAATCGTAAGTAGTATTAGTGCTTCATCAGCCAACGAATAATCTTGGATAATCAGGCGAAGTCGAGATAAGTATTGAGCGCATGAATAAAGTCCAAAAATCGATGGGCGCGCCAGAGATTACGGCAAGCGCCACTAAATCAACGGTTATAGGCTGTCAAAACGCTACTGTTGTGGATTTGTTCTGTGGCGCCGGCGGCCTTTCTCATGGGTTCTACTTAGAAGGTATGAAGGTCGTAGCTGGTATAGACCTAGATCCCGCTTGTAAATTCGCTTACGAGGCGAACAACGGTGCTAAGTTCCTCTGCCAAGACGTCTCGACCGTCACCGCTGCTGATCTCGTCGCTCTGTGGGGCGAAGGTCCCAGGATACTCGTGGGGTGTGCACCCTGCCAGCCTTTTTCGAGCTACGCACAACGATGGGACAACCCCGACTGGAAATTGCTTGAGAACTTTGCTCAACTGATCGTCGACAGCAAGCCGGACGTCGTTTCCATGGAGAACGTTCCTCGGTTGTTGGATTTCCAAGACGGTGCAGTATTTGAGCGCTTCGTGAGCAAAATACGTCGCGCCGGATACAAGGTGACCGCGACGGTCGCTTATGCTCCCGACTACGGAGTGCCACAGCACCGCCATAGGCTTGTACTGCTCGCATCGCGTCATGCGCCAATCGCTCTGGAACCGCCGACGCACTCCAAGAAGAAATACGTAACTGTCAGGAAGGCGATCGGCAAACTACGTGAGTTAGAAGCCGGCGGCATCGACGAGTTCGACCCGCTCCACCGCACCAGCCGCCTCTCGCCGTTAAACCTTAAGCGTATCCGCGCCGCCAAGCCCGGTGGTAGCTGGAAGGATTGGGACGAAGAACTGGTAGCGCCTTGTCATAAGACGCAAGCCGGAAAAACCTACGTCTCCGTTTACGGTCGCATGAATTGGGACGAGCCTTCGCCCACAATGACGACGCAGTTCTTCGGGTTCGGTAATGGACGTTTCGGTCACCCTGAGCAGAACCGCGCCATCTCGTTGAGAGAGGGAGCCATTCTTCAATCGTTTCCGACTAAGTACCGTTTCGTCCCAGAGGGAGAAGCAGTCCAGTTCAAGAAACTGGGCCGATTGATAGGAAACGCGGTTCCAGTTCTTCTCGGGCGCGCAATCGCGAAATCCATAAAATTGCACCTGAATACCGTAGGACGCGCCGATGCCTCGTAGCCGAGCCTACGTGCCTTCTCATGACGATCGTGCGCTAATGGCGAATGTCACTGTCCAGCACAAGGGTTGCCACTGACATGGCGCGCAATCCTCCTTGGTCGCGAGATGAGCTCATCATAGCTCTCGATCTGTATATGCGTAACGAAGGAAAGCTCCCACCACAAGCGGCAGTCGACGAAGTCTCTCGCCTTCTCCGTTCAATCGCCGGCAGAACGGCTGACTCCAACGACAACTATCGAAACCGAAACGCCGTCCTGATGAAATTGGGAAACTTTCAGGCCATAGACCCGTCGTTCGTCGCGACCGGCAGGAGTGGTCTATCGAGGGGGGCTCGCGGTGATAAAGAAGTCTGGGACGACTTCGCAAGCGATCCCAATCGGCTCTCGGAAACCGCTCACGCAATCGTAACGCTCGCATGTGTATTCGATAACCTCAAGGACAACGTTGACGAAGGCGCAGAGGCGAGCGAAGGACGGGTGCTAACGCGTGTACATAGATATCGGGAGCGCAATGCCAAACTGCGGTCAAAAAAAATTGCCAGCATAATCGCGAGAGGTGGAACGATTGCATGCGAGATATGCAACTTCGATTTCGAAGAAACATATGGCGATCACGGACGCGGCTTCATCGAAGTGCATCATCTCCTCCCTCTTCACGAGTTGACTGAAGCGCGTGCGAACAGGCTGGAGGACTTGGCTCTGGTCTGCGCGAACTGCCATAGAATGCTCCACGCATCAAGGCCTTGGCTAACACTTGAAGGATTGAAATATCTTATCAAGATCAACGATCCTGCTTGATAGCATTTTCGTCATTAATTTTGCTCCGAGCCTGCGAAGACAGAGCAGCTATCCATGGTCCGGATCGCCGGCATTACATCCATGAGAACGTCACAAGGCAGCCATCTGGCAGATGCACAATCTTACCTTTTTGGCTGGATATTAGGGGCGAGAAGGTTCTAGGATGCTTAGGGGCGCGCCTGAAATGATCCCAACTCTCTATTTCCCAAAACTGTGCCGGCTCAGTACCCCTAGCTTTTAATACTATCGCTTCGCTTACAGGCGTCTCAAACAAGGCGCGAAGCCTCCGCCTCAAAAAATCATGACTACAAAACCTCTAGTGAGGAAATAATGGTTCTTTAAGTCTATTTGACTCTGACAAGACGATGAAATTTTCACAGGCCCAGCAATTAATAGTGCACTGGTACATAAACCTGGTACAGTATCACTATGATGCCAAGGAGGGCTTAGTCGCAACCTATTGATATTCTTAAGCTGGACAAAAGTGGAAACTTCTCCCACCCTCTCCGCCAGTTTATCTTATTTGATCAATTAATTATTTAAAGATAATTTCATTTTCAGTGGGTTGATTTACACCACCTACAGAACATTTGCAGCTAAAAGTCACACTTACCACGCGAAGAAGATCACACTGAAATCCGCACTGCACAACTTCCCATATTCGGGTTATAACAACGATAAGTGGCTTTTCCTGCTGCTTTAGCCGCATATAAAGCCGTATCTGCATTAACAAAGACGTCCGGTACTGAATCACCAACTATTCTTGCGATGCCAATTGACGCTCCGAGCTTCAGTAATTGCTTCTCGAATATGAACGGCTCGCTCAAACAATCAATAATGCGCTGTGCAAATTTTTGAACAGCTTTTATGTCCTGAATTTCAGTAGTGATAATGGCAAACTCATCACCACCAATTCTGAATATCTCTTTATAAGAGTGATTAATCGATTTTAGTCGATTACTTATTTCTTTCAGACATTCATCACCTGCAATGTGGCCATATTCATCATTGATCGGCTTGAAACCATCCAAGTCGATTAACAACAGATATCCATGTCCGCTAGCTACTTGATCGCCTTGAATGGCAGATGATAGTTTCAGAAGGAATTGGCTTTTGTTCGCTAAACCAGTCATCTGATCATATTCCGCAAGATACATCATATGATCAAATGACAGTTTTTGATCAGTAATATCTTGTTTCATGCCAAAAATCCGAACAGGTATGTCGTTCTGACACTCAATTGATGCCGTAATACGTATCCAGCGGCTCTTACCGCCAAAAGTTATTATTTCAGCTTCCAATGTAAAACCGCTACGCGCAGCAATTGCATCTGAACGTCGCTTCACAAGCTCCGCACGAGAGGCTTCAGTATAACAAGCCAAAGTATGAGACCTATCAAGTCGAGTTCCTCTCGGCAATTCAAACAGATCATAGGTATAATCAGACCAAGTCAACTCCTCAGTAGGTAATGCGCACTCCCAAATACCTATTTGTGCAACGATAGAAGACTGACCATATATCTTTTTGTAGTGTGAAAATGTTTGAGCTTGCTCTTTTATCAGCTTCTCTTTTTCAGCCAACTCTTGCTTTAAACGCTTGATTTCTTTCTGAAGCTGGCTCGGCATAAAAAGTCCTACTGCTTGTTACAGCTGAAATTATAAATAATCATAACTTCTAAATTATTAAACTCCAAACAACATACTTCTGCATAGACCTTTCTCGGACACGCAATACCAATGCCATGTGATGTAAGTTACCGTAAACCAGTGACATTGCGAAGAAGAGCACGACACGTAAATAGATGGCATTAACGTGCTTATAGCGGCAGAAGAGGTTTTACCTTTGTTTCCTTCGCTTGCTGGTCCTGCAGCATCAAGCATAAAGTGGTAGATTGTCACCGCTTTATGCATTCAAAATACTCAAGCGGAACAATGCTCATGCCGGTATGTTTTTATTCAGGTTGTATTCCGACGCCTATTGGTGAGCTGACCGTTATTGTGAATGATCAGGGCGCGGTTATGCGCCTTGATTTTGAGAATGACAGCCGCGTTCATCCGGCCAATGCACAAATCCCTGTTACACAGCACGATGATGCGGCTGTGCGCCATGTCGCTGAACAGATACACCAGTATTTCGCAAAGGAGAGACGTCATTTTGATCTTACACTAGCACCGCTTGGCACGCCTTTTCTGAAGGCAGCATGGCAGGAGCTTGCAAAAGTGCCTTATGGTACAGTCGTCACCTATGGTGAACTTGCAGAACGTGCCGGTCATCGCGGCTCTGCGCGTGCTTTTGGCCGCGTGAATGCGATTAATCCGATTTCGATTGTTGTTCCCTGCCACCGCGTCATCGGTGCCAACGGCAAACTAACAGGCTTTAGCGGTGGCCTTGATAAGAAAGAAGCACTATTGCGTCTGGAAGGCAGTCTTTTTCAGGAACGCTTACTCTGACAGCGTGAGTAATGTTTATAGCTTTCCCACTCAGTCGCTTGTCTATCGACTTTAGGCTGGTACGGTCTGCTCTTGGAGTTTTTCTTGATAGCAGAGCTATTGAATTTCGGATGTTTTTTGAAGATTTTGTTTTGTTTGCAGGATTTGTAGTTTTGTCTCCCGCTTTGTCGGCTTTGCCTCCTTGCGACCCCTGACTAGGCTTAAAATCTACGACCCGTTACAAAAAAATCCCGTTCAAAGAGCGGGCTGTTTGTTTGGTTTCGGGGGCAGGATTTGAACCGTTCGTCGTGCAATCGATACTTAATCACTTGCTTATCCTCCCCCCCTTCCGGTTATGAGCGTGATGAGGTGAGAGCGTATAGAAATCGATTGATTATCGATTTTAGCTTGAACGGGCTGCATCAAGATGCATTGACACGCCTATGGGAATGGCGTCTGCATCGTGGTTTTAATTGTTTTGAGGGAAGTTTGGTTGCGGGGGCAGGATTTGAACCTGCGGCCTTCAGGTTATGAGCCTGACGAGCTACCGGGCTGCTCCACCCCGCGCCAGGGTAATTTATGAGCCGGTATTGGAAGTATTGGTTTTATTGACTGTGAGATGTTTTATTTCTGTGCCTTTTGCAGACCTGGCAGCGACCTACTCTCCCGTGTCTTAAGACAAAGTACCATCGGCGCTGGAGCGTTTCACGGCCGAGTTCGGAATGGGATCGGGTGCAGCCGCTC
>NZ_VZPG01000007.1 GCF_008801715.1 Pseudochrobactrum saccharolyticum
CCCCGCTTTATCCCCTCACCACACTACTCCAACACCCAAAACCTCCCCAAATCACCCCAAAAACAAAGCCAAATATATCAAATCACACCCACAAACCCTTGTTTCGACTCATAAATTCAGAATCAAATACCGATTTCAAACCAAAACGAGCGGAATCAGGCGGGAATAACCAGGCAGGTTTTTACGAGTCGCAGCAGAACTGTCCAAAATTTCGCTTTTACGGTAATGAGAGCTCGAGACTTTATATACATAGCTCAGACTCAGCGAGACAAAGCCCCGTTATGACTATTCGCCCTATTATTATCTATCCGGATTCGCGTCTGCGCGAGATTGCAGAACCTGTCACGCAATTTGATGCGTCTTTGCGTGAACTCACCGATGATCTTCTGGGCACTATGCGCGCAGCACCGGGCATCGGAATCACTGCATCTCATATCGGCGTAGCGAAACGCATTACAGTTCTGGAGCTTTCGCCCGATGCAGGCGTGAAAATCTACATCAATCCCGAAATCATCTGGGCTTCTGAAAATATGATCCGTCATCAAGAGGGCAGTGTCTCTATGCCTGGTGTTGTGGATGAGGTTGAACGCCACGCAGCCGTCCATATCCGCTATCAGGATCTGGACGGCAAAGAACATATAGAAGAGTCCGAAGGACTGCTTGCTGTCTGCCATCAACACGAGATTGACCAGATGAACGGTATCTTCTGGATTCAGCGTCTCTCCCGGCTGAAACGGGATCGCCTGATTAAGCGCTTTGAAAAGTTGCAGCGCCGCTAAACATATACCTTATTATAAAGACGCCTCCCGAAGACCAGTTCGGGAGGCGTATTCATTTTAGCTATGCAGCCCCGGTGCTTCCTGTCCCGTGCTTTCCACATATTCCGTATAACCGCCGCTATATTGATGAATACCATCCGGCGTCAGTTCCAGAACGCGATTTGAAAGCGCTGACAGAAAATGTCTGTCATGCGAAACAAACAGCATTGTGCCTTCATAGGCAGCCAGTGCTTTAATCAGCATTTCTTTAGTATCGAGATCAAGGTGGTTGGTTGGTTCGTCCAGAACAAGGAAGTTCGGCGGATCAAACAACATAGCCGCCATGACCAGACGCGCTTTTTCACCACCGGACAACACACGGCATTTCTTTTCGATATCGTCACCGGAAAAACCGAAGCAACCGGCAAGAGCCCGCAGAGGTGCCTGCCCTGCTTTTGGAAAACGCTGCTCCAGCCATTCCAGAATCGTGCTGTCGCCTTCCAGAATATCCATGGCATGCTGAGCGAAGTAACCGAGCTTAACGCTGGCACCGAGTGAAACATTGCCCTGATCGGCATCAGTCGTACCGGTCACCAGTTTGAGCAAAGTCGATTTACCCGCACCATTTACACCCATAATGCACCAGCGCTCACGACGACGGATCATAAAATCCAGCCCGTCATAGATTGTGCGGCTGCCATAGGCTTTATGGACACCTTTGAGATTAACGACATCTTCACCGGAGCGCGGCGGCGTTGCAAATTCAAAAGCCACAGTTTGACGACGGCGCGGCGGTTCTACGCGATCAATCTTTTCCAGCTTCTTCACGCGGCTCTGTACCTGTGAGGCATGGGATGCGCGCGCTTTGAAGCGTTCAATAAATTTGATTTCTTTGGCAAGCATTGCCTGTTGGCGCTCGAACTGTGCCTGCTGATGTTTTTCATTCAGAGCACGCTGGCCTTCGTAAAAAACATAGTCGCCGGAATAGGTCGTGAGATTACCGCCGTCGATTTCAATAATCTTGGAGACAATACGGTTCATGAATTCGCGGTCATGCGACGTCATCAGCAAAGCGCCGTCATAGGTTTTGAGAAAATTCTCAAGCCAGATCAGGCTTTCAAGATCAAGATGGTTGGAAGGTTCATCAAGCAGCATCACATCGGGGCGCATCAGCAGAATGCGCGCCAAGGCCACGCGCATTTTCCAGCCACCGGACAGATTGCCGACATCGCCGTCCATCATTTCCTGAGAGAAGCTCAAACCTGCAAGCACTTCACGCGCACGACCATCAAGACCGTAACCGTCGAGTTCCTCATAGCGCGCCTGAACTTCGCCATAGCGCTCAATGATTGTATCCATCTCGTCCATACGATCCGGATCACACATTGCAGCTTCGAGTTCACGCAATTCTGCAGCTACGATACTGACAGGGCCAGCACCATCCATCACTTCCGCAACGGCCGTACGCCCGCCCATTTCCCCGACATTCTGATCAAAATAGCCGATCGTCACGCCTTTCTCGACCGTAACCTGTCCCTCATCCGGCTGTTCTTCACCGGTGATCATACGGAAAAGCGTTGTTTTACCGGCACCATTCGGCCCGACAAGGCCGATTTTTTCGCCACGGTTCAAAGCGGCAGACGCTTCAATAAACAGAATGCGATGGCTATTGGACTTACTGATATTGTCAATGCGGATCATGAAACAGGAGGCCTTGTGATTGTGCGCCCTCCTATGCCACGCCTTAGGCGCGCTGTCACGTCTTACAAGTTCTGCAATTTAATACACTCTCTCTGACAAGATTGAGAACTTAAAGCCAGAACTGGCCTGTTCGTCATCCGCAGTCGGTATTGAGTGCTTGACATTTAATTAGGACTCCTACTTAATATTTACATGAGTCAGATATCAACAACACTCCGGCACCTACGGACAGGCTTTGATCGCCTTGCTATCGTTCTGCGAGCTGAACTATGGGCAGCAGCAGCAGCCGAAGGGCTGAACCCGGCTCAGGCACAGGTTCTAGCTTTACTTGTGACGCGGCCCGACGGTATGCGCTCAAAAAATATTGCTGCGCAACTTGCCGTTTCCGGTGCCAGTATCACGGAGACGGTAAACGCCCTTGTCCGGAAAAAACTACTGATCCGCACCGCTGACACCTCTGATGCACGGGCAAGCATCATATGCGCGACCCCTGAAGGTCATGCCGTCAATGCTGCGATAGAAGAGAGTTCATCACGCTTTTCCGAGGCGCTAACGAGCTTACCTGCTTCGGTACAAAGCGAATTACTCGCCACACAAATCAGACTCATCCGTGAATTACAGCAAGCCGGCGCTATTCCGCTGCAGCGCATGTGTGTTTCCTGCCGTCATTTCCGTCCGAATATTCATCCCGGATCATCGCACCCGCATCATTGCACATTTATCGGCGCAGATATTGCCGGTACGGATCTCCGACTGGATTGCGGAGAACATGAAGCCGCAGACCAGACTGCTCAGGATGTGAACTGGGCAGCATTCACCCAAAACCCTGAAAGAAATATCTCCGGCACACAAAAAATGCCGGACACCGTTGTTCACGGCTCATAAGCCGGAACTGAAAACGGCCCGGTGACTGCCATCACCGGACCGTTCATTGACCCAACTCCAAGCTACAGAGAAGGATTATCTATTATGGCACATATTCATCTCATTGATCCAGCGTCTGCCAGCGGTTCTGTCAAACCGGTGCTTGATCAGATTAACGGTGCTTTCGGCACTGTCCCGAACATGTTCAAGGCTGTTGCCAATTCACCAGCCGCACTGCAAAGCATGTGGGGATCGTTCGGCGCTCTTAGTACCGGCAAACTCGGTGCGCGTCTGGGCGAGGAAATCGCTGTTGCAATTGCCAATGCCAATAATTGTGCATATTGCCTTGCCGCCCATACAGCGCTCGGACGCAAGGCCGGCGCATCAGCTGCCGATATGGCGGCTGCCCAGACCGGACAATCCTCAGACCCGCGGACACAAGCTGCTCTGAGCTTTGCCCTCAAAATCACCCGCGACCGTGCCGCAGTGACAGCAAATGATATTGCGGTGCTGAAAGCCGCAGGTTTTGACGATGAGGCTATTGTGGAGATTATTGCTCATGTCGCTCTCAATCTCTTCACCAATTATATCAATGTCGCGCTGGATGTACCGGTAGATTTTCCTGCTGTCGCATTAAAACCGGCCGCCTGATCTTCCGGCGAAACAAACACAAAGAATAAAACTGCCGGCCTCCGTGACGGAAGCCGGCAGTTTTCTTTTACAAAATATATGATGGATCAGAATTTGATGCCAAGTTTGGCATTCACAGAATTACTCTGAAAGCCTGATCCGAACTGACCGCGATAGCTGATACCGAAAGTTGCCTGTTCACTGGCCTTAATATCAAAACCTGCCTGAACCAGCGCGGTATCCTCTGCCACAGGAACACCTGAAATATCGAATGCAGAACCCGTTGCAAAAGATGCGCGACTGGCTGGATCAATATCAGCAAATGCATGCTGCCAGCCAAGCGTACCATTCAGCTCGGCTTTGATATTACCAAACATCATCTCTGTTGCTTCGCGAATACCGAGCGTTGTGAACACGGTGCTCATTCTGTCACCGTCAACGGTCAGAGCAGCCTGTCCGCCGGTTTCGGTAAAACTATCCGTCTTCACAGCAACATAGGCAAGATTGGCGAAAGGCTCGAAGACCGCATTACCGGTTTGCAGCTTATGGCTGAGTTCACCGAAAGCCTGAACCGTGCCTGCATTATAATCAGCTGCGAGTTTATCCGAGAAATCAGCAAAACGGACTGAACGGCTGATATCTACCGAGTGCCAGCTATAGGCAAGACCAGCGCTCAGAGCAGTATTGCCCCATTGCGAACCGCCGTAGATGCCGAGATGATAATTATCACTCTCACCGGATGAGGCACGGTCATCAACATCAAAACTGGTGCGGCTGTAACCGGCCAATGCACCAAGGCGTGCATTCTCTGCAATTTCTGCATCATAACCGGCAAAGACACCACCCGTTGTCTGGCTGAGTTTTGCTGTATTGCCGCTTGCAGAATTCTCAGCCCATGTGCCGAAGCTCTGCATCCACAAAGCAGCAGGCGCATCTTTGGCTGAAACAACCTGTGCGCCCTTCTGTGCATGTGTATCCCCGAAAGCGGAACGAAGACGATCATGAGTTGCATTACGCAGATCGCTACTCGTATTCATCAAAGCCGTTTTAGCGGATGCATGTATCTCACCTGTCAGCAGATCAAAAGCAGCCAAAGCCTGTTTTTTGCTTTCCAGCCCGAGCACCGCATCATAAACAGCATTGCCACTTGCCAGAGATTCAACAGCGGCTGCGACAGAACGCTGATTAGCCGTTTCGCCGATATCGTCAAACGCAACCTGATTGCGCAGCACATCCAGATAGACCGCCTTCGGATCATAAATCAGACCGAGATTAATGAATGGCATATTCTGGCTAAGGTCAGCGAAAGTACCGTTCACACCGCCATCCGCTGTGAGAATGGTATAACGACTGCCCGGTATATAAGAGCCTCCCGCCTTATCGACATAAACGCGGGCACCGTCGATTGTTGCAGTACCGGAAGCCTGAACGAGATCAGATGTACCATCCGGATTGATTTCCGCATGATAAAGAGAGCCTGCCTCCATCACCAGATCGCCGGAAGTTTTCAGCGTGCCGATAGAGTTACCCGGGGCCAGAACAGCATCCGCAGCAATATGAATACCGCCGAGCGTTCCTGAACCCGCAAGAAATGCACCATTGCTGACTTTAATCATACCGCTCACTGAAGCATCCGTATGATCTGCATCACCGACAATCAACCCGCCGCGCTCTACTGATGTGCCGCCGCTGTAGCTATTGGCAGCATTCAGTGTCAGCACGCCCTCGCCGCGTTTGATGAGAGCACCGCTGCCGCTGATCTCCTGATTAACTTTCAGATTATTGGCGGCCTCAGTCACATCAATCCAGCCATTACCGTCCAGCACGATTTTGCGCTCAAGACTGTTCATTGCCAGACCAGCCACGCGCAGACCACCACCATTTAAGCGTAAATTTGCTGATGCACTACCCAGCGCCGCATCTTCAAAAACAATCACCGTTCCGCCATCGGAAACCGAGGTTTCGCCAATGAAATCGTGATTATCAATACAGTAATCTCTTACAGCCTGCGCAAAGCGTGCATCCGTTGTCTGGCAATTGAGCAGTGTTTGTTTTTCTTCCTGCGTCAGATCCTTCAAGATCGGTTTGCCGTTTTCATCCGCGACCTGTCCAAGATAAACATCATTACGGTTATTATTACGGGTCAGGAAAAACTCTTTGCCTTTGGCTTCAAAACCGGATGCACCGGCGCCCCAGATCAGACGGCTTTTCTCAACATCTCCGTCTTTATAAGTCTCAAGCTTTGGCCCTACCCAGCGCAGCTCCTGTGCGACCGGATCGTGATCCGACAGCGAATTACCATTTGGCAGCAATGACGGTTTGGAAAGTGTGCCGGACCATTGACCATTATCAACAATCTCAACCCATTTGGCGAAAGGTCGGGAAACCAGAATATGATCAATATTCACACGATCCCAGCTCGGCCATGTATTGGTAGATTCTTCACCGTCACTGGTCCAGGTCGCACGTTCATCACCAACTTCACTTGGTTTGAACTGTTCACGGTTCCGCTCAAGCTGAATCAGCTGATATTGTTGTTTCAGAATATTCATCGTCACCGGAAGATTATTGTCTACCGGATAGGCCTCTCCGGCAAAGCCTATATCTTTTTGAGCCTGATAGGCTTTGTCCAGTGCATTGCCCCACTGCTCCCATGACAAATTGTCAATATTGGCATTTGGGTGTTCGGCTTGAATGATTGCACGCCATTTTGTTGCATCCGCCCGCTCAAGATATTCATAAGCCAGCGTTTTATAAAATGCGTTACCAGCGGCTTTTTTTATCAGACGCAGTTGCGCATCCACACTCAGCAGGCCTCGTTCCGATACATCACCGGCATTCAGATCGCCGAGCAATATTGTCGGCGCCAGGGCAGATTGTGCCAGTTTGTTAGCATCTTTTGCCTGAGCGATACGACCAGCCGATGTGTCTGCATAATTGAAATGGCGACCGGCGATAACCGTATCAGGGAAACCATTACCCGGCTTCACGACAACCGTATTCGCCGCCAGATATTCCGTTTCACCGCTTGTAAAGACCATGCCTTCGCCTTCACGGGAACCATGATCTTTGATTTTTTCAAATGCACCCAGCTTGTCTGCTTTTTCATTCAGCAGATCCAGAGTATTTTTCACATGGGCTTTAACAACCGTCGTATCGCCAAACGGCCTGTCGCTATTGTTGTAAAGCTCCGGCATAACCAGCACATCAGGCGCTACGCCACGCAGCAAATCCTGCATGGCCTTATTATAAATCAACTGGCCATTCTTTTTTGCTTCAGCATCCCACATTTTGGAATCAAGACCGTTATTCCAGATGTTAAAACCCATCACGGTCAGAGAAAAATTCTGTGTTTTTGCTGGTTCTGCCTGTGCATTTGTATTCAGCGCGGCCAGCAATATTGCACTCGCCACCCCTGCCGTTAATTTACGCTTATGCCTTGCGCCTGACCGCTGCTGTTTCATCATATCATCCTGATAATAAGATTTGAGACATAAAATGTCACTTTTCTTACATTAGACGAGTCATATGTCAGTTTTTATACAATCCGGATGATTGTCAAAAATCATTTTCTTGACGCATAATTTTTTTTGTCCGACATACGTGGAGTACAGGGGGCGCTATGCGATTTGACAATTCGGCATCAACCGGCGGCAACAAAAAAGACAACCGTCAGGCGTTTCTGCTGCAATATCTCGAGCAAAATCATTATATTTCGCTGGAAGAAATTGCGCATCTCTGCTCGGTGACGATGCAAACTGCACGCCGCGATATCATGGCGCTGGAAACCACAGGCAAAGTTCGCCGTATCCATGGCGGCGCGACGATCGCAGCTCCGATGGATGCCGGAACCTATCGTCAGAGACGTCTGGATCAGGCCGCAGAAAAACAGGCGATTGCCGCATTTGTAGCCGATTACATTCCCGACAACACAACGATTTTCATTGATACAGGCACAACCTGCGAGGCCATTGCCGCTGCGCTGATAAAAAACAGGCAGGGCTTGCGCATTGTCACCTATAGTCTGCGTGTAGCATCACTCATCAGCGAGAATTCCGATTTCGCGCTGGCAATTCCGGGTGGTTTTGTCCGCGCCGTAGATGGCGGCATTTTTCAGGAAGACACACCCGATTTCATCAACCGTTTCAAATTCGACTATGCAGTGATTTCTGTCAGCGGCATCGATGATGACGGTGACTTGTGTGATGATGACCGGACAGAAGTAGCGGCCGTGTCCAAAGCGCTCGACCAATCCAGACACAAATTGCTGGCTGTCGACAGCAGCAAATTCGGCAAACGCGCACTTGTTAAACTCGGCGCACTGAATATTGTCGATGCTATTATCACCGACAAAGCACCGGCGCCGCATATTTTTGAGAAAATACAGACGCATAAGCTTCAGTTGCATCTGTGTGAGATCGCTGACCGGCAAAATACCTGAATTTGCCGGTCATAGAGCAATGATCCCGGATTATTCAGAAATCAGACCGATTTCCTGCGCATTGAAAACAGTACTGAAAATTTCATTCCGGCCGGCACGTTTACTCAGATAGAGCTGGCGATCAGCATGTGCCATCCACTGCGATGCAGACATTTCCGGCAGACAACACGCCGAAGCAACGCCGATACTGACCGTGACACAAGTGGAAACCGTTGAACCCGGATGCGGAATTCTTAAAGAACTGACCTGTTCCTGTATTTCTTTGGCCACCAATACTGCCGCATCATGATCCCGCCCCGGCAAGACACAGACAAATTCCTCACCGCCATAACGTGCTGTCACATCTGTTGCCAGATGTACCGCGCGCGTAAGAGCCGCTGCAACCATCGCCAGACAACGATCACCGGCCGGATGACCAAATGTGTCGTTGAACAATTTGAAGAAGTCGATATCGACCATGATAACCGACAGCCAGTCGCCTGTGCGGGCCAGTTTCGTGGTTTCCGTCGCCAATGTCTGCTCCAGATGACGGCGGTTGCTTAAACCGGTCAAAGCATCTGTCACAGCCATTTGCGCCAGCTGATCGCGCAGACGTTTCAATTCAACATGATTGGCCACACGCGCCAGCAAAATAACCGGCTGAATAGGCTTGGTCACATAATCGATCGCACCGGCAGATAATCCGCGTACTTCCGCATCCTGATCATTCAGGCCGGTTGTAAAAATCACCGGAATATCCGCAAGCATGCGATCTTTTTTCAGACGCTGGCAAACTTCATATCCGTCAATACCCGGCATCAGCACATCGAGCAGAATAAGGTCCGGCAACACCGTCTGTGCAACTTTTAATGCTTCCTCGCCTGAAGTCGCAAAACATACTTCATAATCGTCCTCGAGTACTGCACTCATAATCTCAATATTTGAGATTTCATCATCCACAATGAGGATGACCGCGCGGTCTGTCATAATTATTCTCCGATACGCTCAGTGTCCGGTGAAGCTTGCAAAACATCAGCAAATTCAGCATCCAGCAATGTGAGGGCGCGATTATAGTCAAGATTGTCGAGAGCGATCTTCACCGGATGAGCCTGCAGAGTGTCAGGTGTCATACCGAGCGTAATCGCCAATTTTTCAAAACTGCTGCGTGCCTTCAGACTTCTGCGTTCCAGAAGCCCGCGGAAAACCAGAATCTCCGCCTGAATATTGACCGGATCAGCTTGTCCTGCCGGAACCGGTTTATTATCATCTTCTGTTGTAGTTACAAGACTCTTAGCCGCTTTTATTGCCGGTTTCAGCACCTGCTCCAATTCAGCAATCAATATATTAGCCGCAACCACATCACCTTGTGCCAATGCAGCTTCAGTCTTGGCAGACTGTTCATAAACCTCTGCCAGTTCCAGCGATCCCGCCACACCTTTCAGCGTATGGGCGCTGCGCCGCGCATCATCCAATGCACCGCGACCGATCAGCTCGTTGAGCTCTTCCGGTGTTGCAGCAAATCTCTGTCCGAAATCGATAATCAGCTTACGCAATAGTGATGTTTTACCGTTCATACGCGCCAGCGCTTTTGTAAGATCAAACGGCGGCAAGCTTTCCGGCAAATCCCTTACAGGCTTCACTGCGACCGGAGCAGACTCTGCGACCGGATGCGCAGCTTCTTTGCTGCGCGGCTTCAACCAACGATCAAGTGTGCGAACCAGCAGGAACGGATCAACCGGTTTGGCCACATGGTCGTCCATACCCGCAGCAAAACATTTCTGCCGCTCTTCCTCATAGGCATGCGCAGTCATGGCAATAATCGGCAATTGCTCCGCAGACCATTTTTTACGGATCTGCAAAGTGGCTTCAATACCGTCCATTTCCGGCATCTGGATATCCATCAAAATGCCGTCATAGGGCAGCGGATCCTGAAGAACGAGATCGCAGGCGATACGGCCGTTTTCAGCAACATCAACCACCAATCCGGCATCCTGCAGCAGCTCAACCGCGATCTCACGGTTGATCATACTATCTTCAGCCAGCAGAACCTTCAGACCACGCAGTTGTTCCGCCACCATCGGAATAGTCTGACCGATTTCCGCATGCGGCGCATCCGCCGCTGTTTCACGGGCAAACAAGCCGGTAATCGTGTCAAAAAGCACATTCGGGACAATCGGCTTGGTCAGGAAGGCAGCAATACCCGAACGCTCGGTTTCAGCACGGAAGTCCTCATTACCATAGGCCGTCACCATCACCACATAAGGCAGCGGCGAAAGATTCTCATTACGATGAAGCGCCTGTACTGTTTGCAGACCGTCCATGCCGGGCATTTTCCAGTCCAGAACCACCAGATCATAAGGCTGGCCGGCTTTGCATGCTCCTTCAAGCGCGCCCAGGACTTCCTCACCGGATGCAACGAGATCAATATTCAAGCCCCATGAATTAAAGACATCATGGAAAATCTCGCGCGAGGCCGGATTATCGTCAGCCACAAGTACACGCAAACCTGCAATCTCTGCCGAAGCGATGCGCTCCGGCTCAGTCTGCATTTCACCGATTGCCATATTGACGGTAAAGGTAAAAGTACTGCCCACACCCGGCATGCTTTCCACGCCGATTGTGCCGCCCATCTGCTCAACAATTTGTTTGCTGATAACAAGTCCAAGTCCGGTACCACCAAAGCGGCGCGTCATGGAACTGTCGGCCTGCGTGAAAGAATTAAACAGCAAAGCTTGCTGTTCCGGTGCCATACCGATCCCCTGATCACGCACCGATATGCGTAGTTTAACACCTGCATCCTGCTGCTCTTCAGCATCAACCGTGACTGTGACAGTCCCTTTTTCGCTGAACTTCACCGCATTGCTGACGAGATTGAGCAGCACTTGATTCAGGCGCAATTCATCGCCGACCAGAACTGCAGGCACATCATTCTGAATTACAGTCTCAATGCTGACGCCCTTATTCTCCGCATTAATTGCCGCCAGATTAAGCTGGCTCTGCAAAGAAGAGCGTAAATTGAACGGACGTGTCTCGAGAGAAAGCTTGCCTGCCTCATTCTTGGAGAAGTCGAGAATATCATTGATCAGCCGCAGCAGAGCCGTACTGGCATTGCTGATTTTCGAGACATATTCTTTTTGACGCAGATCCAGATCCGTGCGCAACACCAGATGGCAAAAGCCCAGAATGGCATTCATCGGCGTGCGGATTTCATGGCTCATATTGGCGAGGAACATGCTCTTCGATTTGCTTGCAGCTTCCGCTTCAAGGGTGCGCTGTTCCAGAGCCGCATTCTTGGCAATGATTTCATCGCGCATGGCATTAATGCGGTTGAAGCAATCGACAAGCATATCGCCGAACCACACCAGCACTGCAGCCTGAAACGCAACAATCACCGCATGAAGCAGAACGCGCTTGATATCCCCGCCTTCAGGAAACACTGCTGCAGGCATCAGATAATCCAGCGTTAAATGATGCAGAGCTACCGCAGCGGCAGCAAAAAGCACTGCACGCTTGTCACACCACGCAACCGTGAGCGCCAGCATAGCAAAGAAATACATATGCATATCCATTTGCCAGAGCTGACCGCTCATAAAATATAGCAGCAATGCGGGCTGCCCCATCAGGGCAACGCCGGAAATATAGCGCGTTACCGGAGCAATGCCTGAGCGCAACCATGACATATGATAGGCACCGGCCAGCACCACGCCGGCCAAAGCTGCACCGACCGGCGAATGACCGGTGACATAAGCAACCAGCGCCAGAAGCGGGACATGCAGCCAGAATAAAATCACCAAAAACCGGCCAAACCGGCTGCGAAGGTCGTCAAGTTCTAGGATCATGCGGCTGTCGTCCGTTCCTGAATGGCATAACAACCACCAGGCAGCAGTGGTTCAAAAACCAGCCACTCACCGGCACTGTAAAGCCTGTTTGGGAAATCTTTATTTTCGGAATAAACTGTAATCAGGCTGGATGAAGCATTGATAGAAATAATCGCGCCCTCAGCGGCCTGAATGGAGCTGATAACAGAGTTCAATGTGCGCCAGGGAGCGACCATAACGATATATTGGTCATCCTTGCCGGTTGGCTTGAGAAAAGCCACGGCAATCCCGCCAAGCAACAGAACCAGCAATGCAATCGCTGGCATAAGATCGCGGATATGACACCGCTGATCACCGGTCTGCCCGTTCATGACATTATCCTGCTTCAAATATTACTGATATTAGCAAGATTAATATCGTTTTCCGGTAAATACCGCCTTAAGATTTTATGAACGTCACAACAAGACAGACTCATACGTCATCAGAACGGGAACAATCAGCGGCGCAACACTTTTCCGGCTCTGTTACCGGTCGGTTTGCCTGCTGCAATCACCGCCTGTCCGTTGACAAAAACATGGCTGATACCAGACGGCATCTGTGTGGAATTTTCAAATGTCGCGTGGTCGGTAATCGCATCTTCAAACAACACCAGATCAGCAGCCATTGCGGGGCGCAACAGGCCACGGTCATGCAGAGAAAAACGCTGTGCAGCAACCGACGTCATCCGGCGCACTGCATCTTCAAGCGGGAACCATTTTTTCTCCCGCCGCAAAGGTCCGGCAATGCGTGGGAAAGTCCCGAAAGCACGCGGATGCGGCTTGGAGCCCGGACGCGGCAAACCGTCAGACCCCGCCATAAACAACCGGTTACAACAGGCCGCATAAAGATCATCCTCATCAAGCTGAAAAAGAATAATCCCTGTCTGCCCGTCATCCTCTTCAACAAAGCGCACCAGCAGATCGAAAGGCGTGGTACCAAGCGTAAAGGCAGCTTCACGCATGGTCTGCCCTTCCAGATGTTTCAGCGCCTCAATGCCGATTGCTGAAAGCCGTACATTCTCCCAACCTATCAGCGAAATTTTGCTCTGGCCGTGATAATCATCTCCGCCATGTTCCACCCAATGCGCCAGTTTCTGCCGCCATGGCATATCCTGCAGGCGCGCTTTCAAAGCCGGCAAACCACCATCCATCACTGCCGCTGGCAGAAGCTGTAATATCCATGTACTGCCTGCCGGATAGGGATACATATCAAAGCTGATATCCACACCGTCAGATCGCAGGCTTTCCAGATAGTCAATCACCGCCGGTACATTGCCCCAGTTCGGCCGTCCCGCCGATTGCAGATGTGACAGCAATCCGGCTGCACCGGACAGGCGCACCGCCTCACCGAATTCTTCGGTCGCCTGCATCAGGCCTGCTTCATAGGAGCGGATATGCGCGGCCAGCACCCCGCCGAAACCAGCTACAACTTTGCCCAAAGCTACCAGTTCTTCAATCTCAGCAAAAGCACTTGGCGGATAAACCAGCCCCAGAGACAGACCTGCCGCCCCCTGCGCCATTTGCACTTCAAGCAAGCGGCACATTGCTGCAAGCTCGCTCTCTGTGGCAGGCCGTCTGTCATGCCCCATCACTGCCAGCCGCAAAGCCGCATGGCCGACAAGTGAGATCAGATTGAGAGCAATCCCCTCTTCTTCCAGCGCCTGATGATAGCCAGAGAAATCATCAAAAATCTCATCGGAACGCGTTTCACCGAGAAGGCCGGAGAAATGCTGACGCAGATATTCGCGGGACTGTTCTGCTGCCGGATAAAGCGAGAAAGAGCAATTGCCGACCACAATACTGGTCACGCCCTGCATCGCCTTTTCCGGCCTGTCCCGCTCGCGCAGAAAGATCAGATCATCATGACAATGAGCATCAATAAAACCGGGGCTTAAATAACGCTCATACGCATCAATGATTTGCATATCACCGTCTGCTTTCAGACCTCTGCCGATCTGCCGGATTAACCCGCCGCTCAGCAACACATCACCGCGATACCAAGGCGCGCCGGTGCCATCAATGATACGGGCATTGCGAATGAGCGTTTGTGTCATATCCGGCTCCGGCACTTCATTGAGCATTACAGGGCAGCAACTGCTGTCATTTCAACCCGCAGGTCTGGATCAGCAAGGCGCGCTTCCACACAGGCACGCGCCGGCGGGTTTTCCGGATCAATCCATGCATCATAGACCGAATTCATCGCATCAAAATCAACAATGGCCGGAAGAAACACATTCACCGCCAGCAATTTGGAACGGTCAGTGCCTGCCTGTTGCAAAAGCTGATCGATCTTGCCCAAAACATCACGGGTTTGCTCTTCAATAGAAGCCTTGCGGTTTTCAGCCACCTGACCGGCAATATGCACCATGCCGCCATAGCTCACGGCCTGACTCATCCGGCTGCCTTTTTGATAACGCATAATCATACCCGTATTTCCTTCTGTCATCGTCACTTCTGATTGTAAACTTCTGCTTGCCTGCATGATAAAATCCAATATAACAGACACAATAACATTATAGCGCTCATCGGAGGCAGCATGTCAGACAGTACCGCAACCGCTCCGGTCACGCCCAAAGAAGACAGCAGCAAACGTGCGCGCGGTCTGGATCGTGCCTTTGAGATACTGGATTTTCTGCGCAACAAGCGCGAACCGCTGAAACCCAATGAAATTGCCGCCCAAATCGGTGCCCCGCGTTCCTCGGTTTACGAGCTGGTCAATCTGCTGTTGCGCAATGGTATTCTCGAATTTACCGGCGGCGACGGTCGTGTGTTTCTCGGACGCAAACTCTATTTTCTCGGTGCGGCCTATGAAGATCATTTTGACTTCATGCGCGCCTGTGATGCCGCGCTGGAACGCATTGCCGAACAGACCCGTGAAACAGCGCAATATTGCGTGCTCGACGGCAATAAATATACCGTTGCCCGTATGAAAGAAGGCGTACGCCCGTTCCGCATTTCCTCGGATGTCGGCCATTCCGTGCCTATTCCGTGGACAGCTTCCGGCCGTCTTCTGGTTGCTCATCTCAGCGATGAAGAAATTACCAGTTTCATTCCCGCTGCCGACTTTCAGATGCCTAATGGCAGCTGGCTTGATCCGGCTGAATTTATCGCGCAGGTACGCGAAGCCGACAGAACCGGTCAATTTACTTTCAACAGCACAGTCGATAATTTCACCCATTGTTTTGCCGTACCGATGCGTGATGCGCAGGGTATTGCGACCGCAACGCTGTGCCTTGTTGCCCCCCGCGATGACGGGCTGAAGAACCATGCTTTCTATCTGCAATGCCTGAAGGATGCCGCACAGGCGCTCAGCGGCAAGCACTGACTGGAAGAAGCAGACTTGTTTCACCGGACCTATCATTGGAATATGAAATGCCCTTCTGAAACTTCGCGCATCTGCCGCTCGACCGGTACATAATCCGGCACACGGACAGGACTGTGCAATTCATCAGCAATCTGCCCGCGCCGCATACCGCGTCGCGCAGGATCAGGCACCGGCACTGCTGCCATCAGCTTTTTCGTATAAGGATGTTGCGGATTTTCAAACACCGCGGCACGCGGACCGATCTCAACAATCTCGCCCAGATACATCACCGCAACACGATGGCTGAGACGCTCAACAACCGCCATATCGTGCGAGATAAACAGAAAAGACAGATTGAGACTGGATTGCAGATCGAGCAACAGATTGATGACCTGCGCCTTAATAGACACATCAAGCGCTGAGACAGATTCATCGGCAACGATAAGTTTCGGATCAAGCGCTAACGCGCGGGCAATACAAATACGCTGACGCTGTCCGCCGGAAAATTCATGCGGGAAGCGCGACGCCATATCGGCTTTCAGCCCCACACGCTCCAGAAGATCAGCCACACGTTCCCGCGCCTGATGTTTTGTACCGAGTTTATGCTCCAGAAACGGTTCCGCAATCGACGCCCCTACCCGCATACGCGGATTGAGACTGGCATAGGGATCCTGAAAAATCATCTGCATGGTACGGCGCAGACCTTGCAGCTCATGCCCTGCCATGGCCATCACATCCTGCCCGTTGACCATAACGGAACCGCTTTGCGGCTCTATCAGCCGCATGATCGAGCGGCCGGTCGTCGACTTACCGCAACCGGACTCGCCCACCAGCGACAGCGTTTCCCCCGGTTGTAAGGAGAAAGAGACATTCTCCACCGCATGAACCCGCCCTGCCAGCTTCCCGAATAATCCGCTGTGAATGGTAAAGCGTGTCGTCAACCCTTTTACGTCCAGAACCGGCGGCACGTCCTGCGCCACAGTATCAGCAGCTTCCACCGGCGGCAGTGCCGTGCCGGTTCGGATATCAACAACCGGAAAACGCAGTGGGCGCACACGTCCAGTCATCGAACCAAGTGCAGGCACGGCTGATAGCAAAGCCCGCGTATAAGGATGCTTCGCGTCGCGGAAAATCGTGGTCGTATCACCGGTTTCCACCGCATCACCATGATACATCACCACGGTACGATCAGCCACTTCTGCAACCACGCCCATATCATGGGTGATGAACAATACCGAAGTGCCTTCCTCTTCCTGAAGGGTTTTAATCAGGTCGAGGATTTGCCCCTGAATGGTTACATCCAGCGCTGTAGTCGGCTCGTCAGCAATCAGCAGTTTCGGGCGGGTAACCAGCGCCATAGCGATCATCACGCGCTGACGCATACCGCCGGAGAAACGATGCGGATATTCATTGAACCGGCTTGCGGCAGACGGAATGCGAACCTTTTCCATCAGTCGCAGAGCTTCAGCCTTTGCCTCTGCCTTACTCATATTGCGATGGCATAGCAGGGCTTCACAAATCTGATCTCCTACCGTGTAAAGCGGGTTGAGCGAAGTCATCGGCTCCTGAAAGATCATCGCGACATCATTGCCGCGTATTTTTTGCATTTCCTGCTCGGACAACTGCAAGATATCTTTACCTGCAAGCAGAATATTCCCCTCAATCCGGCTGGTATCCGGCTGCAACAGCCGCATCACCGATAGTGATGTAACGCTTTTTCCAGATCCGGATTCCCCGACCAGCGCCACGGTTTCCCCTGCGCCGACATCGAAGGAGATATTTTTCACAACAGATCGCCAGCCATCCTCACCAAGAAAAGAGGTTGTGAGATTTTGCACGCGGAGCACAGGCTGTTTGTCTGATAAATGGCTCATCATGCCCTCACATATCTTTACGCAAACGCGGGTCGAGAAGATCGCGCAATCCGTCGCCCACCATCTGCAACGACAGCACGGCGAGAATGATGGCAAAACCCGGGAACAGTGTCATCCAGTCTGCCTGTCCGACATATTGACGGCCGGAGGCAATCATCGTTCCCCATGTCGGAATTTCCGGACTGACACCAAGCCCCAAAAAGGACAAACCGGCTTCGGCAAGCATGGCCTGCGCAAACAGAAACGTCCCCTGCACCAGAATAGGTGACAGCAAGTTGCGCAACACATGGCGGGTCATAATATGCGGCGTGGAAATGCCCAGCGCACGCGATGCCTCAATATAAGGCAGTTCGCGGATAACGAGTGTTGAAGCACGCACCACACGCGCCAGTCTCGGTGCATAGACAATCGACAGCGCCACAATCACTGTTGTCAGCGAAGGCCCGAGTGCTGCCACCAGCGCAATCGCCAGCAGAATATCGGGAAAAGCCATCATCGCATCAATCAGACGCGCAATCGGTGTATCCAGCCGCTGGAAAAAACCGGCCAGCAAGCCGAGTGTGATACCAATCAGGCTTGCCAGAACGACAACCGCAGCGCCGACTGCCAATGACAACTGCCCCGCATAAAGTGTGCGGGAAAATACATCGCGGCCAAATTCATCGGTGCCGAAAAACCATGTGCCATTCGGTGCGGTCAGACGATTGCTGATCGACAATTTACCCGGTGCATAAGGCGCAATCAGTGGTGCCAGAACGGCTAGCAACACAAAAACGATCAGGACGAACAGGCCGAATGCAACGGTACGGCGGCGCAACAGGCGACGGATAAACAACCATGTTTCTGAGGATTTTACACTGGAGCCGGTCATCAGTAACGCACCCTCGGATCGACGGCCAGATAAAGCATATCAATGGCAAAATTTATCAGAACATAGAGCGCGGCAATCACCAGCAATGCCCCCTGAATAACCGGATAATCACGGCGCATCACAGCCGAGACAACAAGATTGCCAACCCCCGGCAAGCCAAACACCGTCTCTGTGACCACCGCACCGGAAATCAGTACAGCTGCGGTCAGGCCGATCACTGTCAAAATCGGGATCAGCGCATTTTTAAACGCATGTTTCATCACCACGCGTCTGCCATTCAGCCCCTTGGCTCGGGCTGTGCGCACATAATCATCGCCCAGCACATCCAGCATCGAGGCGCGGGTAAAACGCATGATGAGAGCAGAAGACACAATACCCAGCGCGAAAGACGGCAGCACCAGATGCATCATTCGTTCGCCGAAACTCGTATCCGGCCCGCCATAGCCGGAAACCGGAAACAAGCCGTAGCGCACGGCAAATACCTGCATCAGCAGCAGGCCGAGCCAGAAGCTTGGAATACTTGCGGCAAACATCGCCAGCGCCGTTGCGGTCTGATCAAAAAATGAACCTCGCTTAACCGCGGCATAAATACCGACCGGCAATGCAATCGCACTGGCAATCAGAATGGAGAACAATGTGAGAAAGAAGGTCGGCTCTGCCCGTTCCGCCAAAGCATGGGCAACCGGCTGACCGAGAAAGATCGACTGGCCAAGATCACCGCGCAGCAATTGCAGCAGGTAATAGCCATATTGCACCGGCAATGAGCGGTCGAGACCGAGTTTAGCCCGCAGTCCTTCAATATCAGCCTGTGTCGCTTCCGGCCCCAGCATGACGGCTGCAGGATCGCCCGGTGTGACGCGGACGATCACAAAAACAATCGTCACAACCAGAAACATGACCACGATCATGCCGATCAGACGCTGTATGATATAGCGTAGCATTCAGTCTCCACCCAATTCGGGAATACCCAAAACTTAAAGCCGCGCCGCCTCTCCTCCGAAGCTGGCGCGGCCTGTTTTATTTACTGCGTAACGGAAGCATTCCAGAAATAAGGCCATGGTGCAGGCGTTACACCATCCAGTTTCTTGGACTTGGCAGACAGATTGTTAAAGTTGCCGACCTTGATGAACGGCACTTCGTCGAACACAACTTTCTGCACATCTGCCCAGAGTGCCGCACGCTTCTGCGGATCAGCCTCCGCATTAAACGCATCCATCACTTTGGCACGCGCCGGTGTATTCCACTTGCCCGGTGCGCTCACTGAAAGCGGATCAATCAGAGCCGGTTCCGGCAGGAACGGACTATGCGTGATGTAAATATCCCAGAGTGCCGGATCAGCACGGCGCTGAGTGAGCGTTGCCCAATCCACCACCTGCATATCAACATTGAAACCGGCCAGTTTCAGATATTCAGCGGCAACCTGTGCCATCTTATAATGGAACTCATATTGACGGCTGGTGAGAATACGCAGCGGCTCGCCGTTATAATTCGCAGTTTTAAGCAGCGCCTTTGCAGCTTCCGCATCACCGACATTATAGCTGCCTTCCGATCCCGCATCTGTGCTCCAGATGAATTGAGACGGATAAAGTGACGGCTCGGCGCTGAAGAAATCCTTGCTGCCATAGGCGGCAGTCAGCATGTCCTCATTATTCAATGCGACCTGAACAGCTTTACGCAGATCACGGTTTGCAGCAATGCCTTTGGAAGTATTCATAATGAAAACCGGCCAGCCGAATGGTTTGAGCATCACGGCATCCGAAGACGCCGAGCCGGACACACGGTCAAAAGCCTCAACCGGCAGCGCATCCACATAACCATACTGGCCGGAAACCGCAGCTTCTACGCGGGTATTGGCATCCGGCACCGGCACAAAACGGATTTCATCGAGATTTTGCTGGCGGCCACCGGCATAACCGCTCGGCTCGCCTTCCTGCGATTTATAACCGTCATAACGCACCAGCTGAATATACTGATCCGGCTTACGCTCTTTAAACTGATAAGGGCCGGTGCCGACAAATTCAGTCATCGGTTCAGCCTGTTTTTCAGCAGGCAAAACAATGGCCGCGGAATTGTTAAAAGCCAGCAGCGAGGTCAGCGGTGCATAAGGCTGCTTCAGCGTGATTTTGATGCTGTGATCGCCAACCGGCTCAATGGCTTCAATCAAAGTTGCTGCCTGTTTGCCGCGCGAGGCCAGTGTCGTCCAGCGCTTGAGGGAGGCCACAACATCTTCCGATGTCATGTCTGTACCGTCGTGGAATTTAACGCCCTCACGCAGTTTAATCAGATAGGTTTTTCCGTCGGCAGAGATTTCCGGAAGGCTGGCAGCCAGAAGCGGCGCCGGTTTCCAGTCTTTATCGAAAGTATAAAGCGTCTCAAACATATGCTGACTGACAATACCGACGAGATCAGCCGTTGAGACCATCGGGTCCAGTGTCGGCGGCTCACCAATAGTTGCCACATCCAGTACGCCGCCTTTTTGCTGCGCGAAAGCGGATGGTGTCAATGCGATTGTCGCGGCACCCAATAACAGTGCCAGTTTCATTGCCTGCATTTTCTGAACCCCCAATTGTTTGCCTGCATCAGGTGATGCAGCTCCTCCTCGGTATGATTTTTCATTTTGTCCAAAATAATGGACATTGGTCTATTTTACCGGATTGACGTATCTCAATACAGTATGCATAACTTGTCAAGGGGGCGACCAGCCTGACCGGTACGTTTTTTGACGTCTGAAAGGCAAGTCAACAGGGTCGCGGAATTTGTGAGGAAAAATGGAACCAAAACTTGCGGACCAATTGAACACACCGGCAATTGTCGTTGATCTGGATATAACGGAAAGAAATATCCGTAATTTTCAGTCCTATGCGAACCAGCATGGTTTCAAGGTACGTCCTCATATCAAAACGCATAAATTACCGGCGCTGGCCTATGCCCAGCTTGCAGCAGGCGCAGACGGCATTACCTGCCAGAAAATCTCTGAAGCAGAAGCCATGCTCGACGGCTTGCAAAAACAATATGGTCTCTCCCCTGACCTGTTGATTACCTATAATATTTTAGGCAGCGAAAAACTTGACCGGCTCAAAGCGCTCGCGCACCGCACAAAACTAAGTGTGGTTGCGGATAATATGACTGTGATTAACGGTCTGTCCGAAGCTTTCGCCAATGAGGCACAGCCTTTAACGGTGCTGGTAGAATGCAATACCGGCGCAGACCGCTGCGGTGTAGCAACGCCTGAAGCAGCAGCAGAACTTGCCAAAGCCATTCATAATGCTGCAGGGCTGCATTTCGGCGGCCTGATGACCTATCCGCCGGCAAATGCCCATGCTGCCGTTGAAAACTTCATGGAACAGGCAAAACAAAAAATCGAAGCATCCGGCATCACAGTTCCGCTCATTACCTCCGGCGGCACACCCTCAATGATGAGCGCAGCAGAAGCAGCTGTTGTCACGGAATATCGTCCCGGCACTTATATTTACAATGACCGCTCGCTCGTTGAGCGCGGCGCTTGCAGTTACGATGATTGTGCGTTTTTTGTATTGGCGACTGTTGTGTCCGTGCCGTCTGACAACCGCGCAATTATTGATGCCGGCAGCAAAACGCTGACTTCTGACCTGTTCGGATTGAGTGGTTATGGCCATGTCCTCGGCCGCGATGATATCCGCATCGATCAGCTGTCAGAAGAACATGGCCGTCTGGTCAGCAACAAGCCGATCAACCTCAAAGTCGGCGACAAAGTACGGATCATTCCGAACCATGTCTGCGTCGTTACCAATATGTTTGACAGCCTCTATATCCAGCGCAACGGCATGGTCACTGAAAGCTGGCCGATTGCAGCCCGTGGCAAGCTGGTCTGAGGTTAATCATGAGCGGACAGTTTCTCGCCATCGGTGAGGCAATGATCGAGCTTGCCCCTGATGGCAGCGGCTTGTTACGGCAAGGCTTTGCCGGAGACACCTTCAATGCTGCTTATTATGCCCGTGCGGCGCTGCCAACTGACTGGCAGGTCAGCTATTTCACTCTGCTCGGGCGGGATGCAATGTCCGATGCCATGCTGGCATTCATGGCACAAAAACAGATCGGAACCGACTATATAGGGCGCCATGCATCGCGCATGCCCGGCCTCTATATGGTGCATCTCAATAATGGTGAGCGTAGTTTCTCCTATTGGCGCTCGCAATCTGCAGCGCGTCTGCTGGCAGACAACAAAACTGCATTGCGACAGGCCATTGAAGCTTCTGATATTATTGTTTTCTCCGGCATCACACTGGCAATCCTTGAGGGAGACGGTGCTGATAATCTGCTCAGCATTCTGCAAGAGTTCCGTGATACGAATAAGATTATCGCCTTCGATCCCAATATCCGCCCGCGCCTCTGGCCGGATCAGGATCATATGCGCTCGCAACTGATCCGTGGTGCGAAAGCCAGTAATCTGGTGCTGCCAAGTTTTGATGATGAGGTCGCCTGTTTCGGTGACTTGACGACAGCGGACACAATCAGCCGCTATCGCAGCTACGGTCTGAAGCGGATCATCGTCAAAAATGGTGCGGATGAAATCGAAGTTCTTTTTGACGGCCAGTCTTTTACTGTCAAAATAGCGCCTGTCGCACAGATTATTGACACCACAGGCGCAGGCGACAGTTTCAACGGCTCATTCTTAGGTCATTTTGCACAAACCGGCGATGCCGAGGTCGCCATCCGTTTTGCAGCGCAAACCGCAGCAAAAACCATTCAGCATTATGGCGCTCTGGTAGACTAGAGCGGTTTACGTTCATGTTGGATCACAGTGCTCGCTCTAGATTTTTTAGTTTGTCGCATTATCCCGACGTCAAGTTGATCCAACTTGACTGTGAAATGCTCTAAAAACAAAAGCCCGCTGGAATTTCCGGCGGGCTTTCTTTTCCAAAAAAAGTGAAACACTTAGCGATAAACAATACCGCCGTCAGTCAGAATGGCCTGACCGGTAATATAATCAGAATCAGCCCCTGCAAGGAAAGAAACCAGCGCCGCCACATCATCCGGTGTTTGCGCACGGCCAAGGGCAATCCCTTCAACAAATTTCTTATAGGTCTCGCCCTTCGGTGCACCGGTAATTTCCGCAAAGCGTTCGTCAATTTCCACCCACATATCGGTACCGACAATACCCGGACAATAAGCATTCACGGTAATGCCCGCACTGGCATATTCCTTCGCCGCAGCCTGTGTCAGCGCACGTACTGCAAATTTGGTCGCGGAATAAACGCCAAGCATCGCAAAACCATCATGACCGGCAATAGACGACGCATTGATGATTTTACCCTTCTGGCCGCGCTGCTTGAATTTTGCCGCCGCCGCCTGAATACCCCAGAGCACACCGTCAATATTGATCTTAAATATCCGGTCAACTTCTTCCGGTGTGACCTCGGAAAGCGGCTTAACCTGCGCAATACCGGCATTGTTCACAATCACATCAAAACCACCGAGCTCTTTCTCGGTATATTCAATGGCCGCGTAAATATCATCGCGCTTGCTGACATCGGCAGCAAAAGTCGTTGCCTTGCGCCCGAGCGCTTCAATCTCTTTGGCAACCGCTTCAAGCTTGTCTTCTTTCAGATCAACCAGTGTCAGATCAAAACCGTCTTTTGCCAGACGCAACGCAATGCCGCGGCCAATGCCCTGAGCCGCACCGGTAACTAACGCAACCTTATTGGTAACAGTCATAATCATATCCTTTTCGTCTTGAGGATCGAAAACCTGCCGGTCAACATGCCTGCTATACACGGCCGCAATATGGCCTTTTGCAATGCATGTCTGCTACCGGATATGAGGGCAGAATTGCAAATTTCCTGCATTAATTCATTGATTACAATCAATTTTTCATTCAAGTCTGAAAACATCTATCAGAGTATCGCCGTTTACGGCGCTTGCTGCCCGGACAAATAATCTCTGAGAACAATTGCCTGATTATGATCTGTATCTTTCGCCGAATAAAGCAGCGTAACCGCCCCCTCTGAACAATGCTGCAAAAGCAGTTTCACAGGTTCGGGATTATGCTGCAATTCCTCACGATAGCGCCCGCAAAATATCTGCCAGTTTTCCGAACTGCTTTCCTGATGATGAAACCATTGCCGCAGTTCCGTTGTCGGCGCGATCTCTTTGAGCCAGAGGTCAAGGGCAGCGTGCTCTTTGCTCATACCGCGCGGCCAGATGCGGTCAACCAGCACTCTGAAACCATCATCCGGTGAGACATCTTCGTAAATCCGTTTCACTGCGATTTTCAACATTGCCCGTGCTCCTCCGGCATTGCCAAACATATTCAGTTTTACAAGATAATAAATGTCAGGTTTTTATAGTACAACTCCGGAACCGGTGTTATAGCAAAATCAGAACGGAAACAGGCAGAGTGAACAGTGCATTCAAAAGACCACACCGGACAAAGTGATAACAGACTTGCTGCGTTGGAGGTTTCATCCGTCAGCAGACATTTCGACACCACTGCCGCACTGCAGGATATTTCGCTGTCTGTTGCTTCCGGTGAAATCATCTGTCTTGTCGGCCACTCCGGCTGCGGGAAGACCACTCTGCTGAAGATTATCTCCGGTATTGATACGCCGGACAGCGGTTCGGTGTTCATCAATAATCAGCCTATCGTCAACGGTACGCATTTTATCGAACCGGAGCAACGCCGCGTCGGCGTAGTCTTTCAGAATTACGCCCTGTTCCCGCATTTGACAGTAAAGCAAAATGTCCTGTTCGGCTTGCGGAAAACACCTCGGGCAACAGCCTCGGCCCGTGCCGATGAATTGCTGGCTCTGGTCGGCTTGTCCCATATGGCATCCCGTTATCCGCATATGCTCTCGGGCGGTGAACAACAGCGCGTGGCATTGGCGCGCGCACTGGCGCCGACCCCTGACATTCTGCTGATGGATGAGCCCTTTTCCAATCTCGATCAGGGTTTGCGCCAGAAAGTACGCAGTGAAACCATAGCTCTGCTGCGCCAGTTGGGCACCACCGTTATTATCGTTACGCATGATGCCGAAGAGGCTTTGTCTGCCGGAGACCGGATTATCCTGATGAAATCAGGCAAAATCATCCAGCAGGGCACAGCGCATGAAATCTACGACCATCCGAACGGACGTTATGCAGCTGATTTCTTCTGCAGTTTCAATGCTATTCCGGGCACAATCAAAAGCGGGACGATTGAAACTCCGCTCGGCACTTTTCCGGTCAGCAATACAGAGCTCAGCGACGGACCGGTAACAATGTATCTGCGACCTTCCCATATTCTTCCGGTGGCCGGTACAGATAATCTGCAGAACACAACTGAAGGCACAGTGACAGGCCGTCATTTTCTGGGTGAAACTGAAGAACTGCTCATCCGCACCGGTGATCTGCAAACGCCCCTGCGCATCCGCACTTCTCTCCGGTTACCGGCCAATATTCAGAAAATACATTTGCAGCTGGATACGGACAAAGCGCTCTTCTTCCGCGATTAAACGCACATACAACCTGCTCACAAAGGCTTGACTTGACAGTCAAAGTCAACCAATAGTTGACTTTATTAATCATAATTTCTGTCCATGCAGTTTCAATCATGAAAGAGATACAATGACCAGAACCGGATATGCGCAAGCAGGCTTTGCTCTCGTCCTCGGAACCCTTTTCGCAGGTGCTGCGAATGCAGAGGAAGTCAATATCTATACCACCCGCGAACCGGGTCTGATCCAGCCTCTGCTTGATGCCTTCAAGGCTTCCAGCGGTATTACAGTCAACACCGTATTCCTGAAAGACGGTCTGGCTGAGCGCGTTGCCTCTGAAGGTGAGAATTCCCCTGCAGACATTCTGATGACCGTTGATGCGGGCAACCTGATCGATCTGACAGAAAAAGGCCTCACCCAGCCTGTTTCGTCCAAAGTACTGGAAGAAGCCGTTCCGGCACAGCTGCGCGATGCTAAAGGTGAGTGGTTTGCCCTGTCCATGCGCGCCCGCGTTGTTTACGCCGCCAAGGATCTGGATGTTACCGCTCTGAATTATGAAGATCTGTCTGATCCGAAATGGAAAGGCAAAATCTGTATCCGTGCAGGCCAGCATCCTTACAACACAGCCCTGATCGCCGATTACATCGCCCATTACGGCGCTGAAAAAACCGAAGAATGGTTGAAAGGCGTCAAAGCCAATCTGGCACGTAAAGCGGCCGGTGGTGACCGTGACGGCGCGAAAGACATTGCAGGCGGCATTTGCGATATCGCAGTTGCCAACTCCTACTATGTCGGCCTGATGCGTTCCGGCAAGGGCGGTGAAGAGCAGGTCAAATGGGGTGAAAGCCTCAAAGTCATTCTGCCAACCTTCAAAGAAGGTGGTACACAGGTCAATATCAGCGGTGCGTCCCTTGCCAAACATGCCAAGAACAAAGACGCTGCTGTGAAGCTGCTTGAATATCTGGTTTCTGATGAAGCTCAGAAAATCTATGCGGAAGCCAATTTCGAATATCCGGTTAAAGCCGGTGCGCCGCTTGATCCGATTGTGAAATCCTTCGGTGAGCTGACAATCGACAAAACCCCGCTCACAGAAATCGTAAGCCATCGCAAACAGGCCAGTGAGCTGGTCGACAAAGTAGGCTTCGACAATTAATAAAAAAGCGCCGCTCTTTATGAATAATGAAGAGCGGCGTTTTTTATATTAAAGCAGTTACGACGACGATTCGTTTCAACTGCAACACTGAGAGAAAGAGCGGTTTTCCGTTTCAGGACAAATCAAAGCCGCTCCGGATAATGGCGAGCCTTAATATGCCAGCATATTCTAAAAGCCGGTTTTTCCGTGCCGGATCTTTATGGCTCTGCCTTTCAGCAGTCAGCGCGTTTCTGGTTTTTCTGCCGGTGCTGGCGCTTGCTTTACAAGCCGCTCAGGGTTCTGACGGTTTATGGTCACATCTTCTGGCCACAACATTACCGGTTGCATTCGTTGATACACTCATTCTGCTGACCGGTGTCGGCATTATTGTTGCAATTGTCGGTACATCTGCAGCATGGCTGGTAACAGCCTATGATTTTCGCGGGCGCAAGATTCTGGAATGGGCTTTGCTGCTGCCGCTTGCTGTTCCGACTTACATTATCGCCTATGCCTATCTTGATATTCTGCACCCGATCGGCCCTGTTCAAAGCGCATTACGTGCACTCTTAGGGTTTGCCAGCCCGCGCGATTTTCGCCTGCCGGATATCCGCTCCATGACCGGCTGCATTCTGCTGCTTGGTTTTGTGCTCTATCCTTATGTCTATATTCCGACACGGGCGATGTTCCTTACCCAGTCTTCTTCATTGATTGATGCGGCACGAACTTTAGGCGTCACCCGTAATGCAATCTTCTGGCGTGTTGCTCTGCCAATGGCACGTCCTGCCATTGCAGTCGGCATCAGTCTCGCTTTGATGGAAACACTGAACGATATTGGTGCAGCTGAATTTCTCGGCATCCGCACGCTCACCGTTTCCATTTACACAACATGGGTCACACGCTCAGACCTGCCGGGAGCTGCACAAATTGCACTGGCACTTTTGCTGATTGTTGTCTGCCTCGTCTCGCTTGAACGCTGGGCGCGACGCAAACAGCGTTTTTCATCCAGTGCAAAACGCAGCCAGCAATTCACGCCACATAAAGTCAGCGCAACACGTGGCGGCATGTTCTTTTTGCTGGGGCTTACACCAATCCTGCTCGGTTTTGTCTTTCCGGCTATTTATCTGGCGACTGAAGCATGGAAACGCATGCGTTTTGCCGGTATCTCGCCGCGCCTTTATGATGAAATCATCAATACGGTAATTCTGGCTTCGGTCGCGACGATCGTTACACTCACCATCGGCCTGATCGTTGCCTATGCGATCCGGCTACGTCCGGGCAATGCCTCGCAATGGTTTTTCCGCTTTTCCACCATGGGCTATGCAGCCCCCGGAACGGTGATTGCGATCGGCGTGCTCATTATCACCGGCGCAGCGGATCACTTTATCAGCCAGATCGCCATGTCATGGTTTAATATGTCGGTCAGCCTGTTCTTGCTGGGCTCCGGTGCCGCATTGATCTATGCCTATCTGGTACGTTTTTTAGCAATATCCGCCGGTAGTATTGATGCGGGGTTCAACCGTATTCCTGTGACCTATGATCAGGCCTCCCGAACATTAGGTGAGACGGCAACCGGCACATTCCGGCACATTCATTTGCCTCTGTCCAAAACAGCGCTCAGTGCAGCGGCATTGCTGGTCTTTGTTGATTGCGTGAAAGAGCTTCCGGCTACTCTGCTGCTGCGCTCTCTCAACATCGAAACACTGGCAACCCATCTTTACGGAGAAGCGGCACGCGGCACCTATGAGGAAGCCTCGATTGCAGCACTGGCAATTGTTGCCATCGGTATCCTGCCGGTCATCGTCTTATCCCGTGTAGGACGCCGCCTGTAAGCTACATGCTCTCTGTAGCCACCTCCTGATGCAGCCACTCAATAAACAGCTTCACAGCAGGCTTTTGTGCATTTTCGGGTAATGTCAGCACATAATAAGCAAATTGTGTCGGCCAGGGGCGGTTTATTGCAAGAGCAAGACGCCCTGCCGCAATTTCCGGTCTGGCATAAATATCCCGCACAAGGGCGATTCCCTGTCCCGCCTCCGCAGCACGCAATAACAGGAAATCATCATCGAAAGCAGTGCCCCGCTCCGCTTCCGGTGTCGGCTCCACACCGCAGGCAGTAAGCCACAAACGCCAGTCAGCACGATCTGAATCCTGCAGCAAAGGATAGGCCAGACAATCTGACGGCTCATCAATAGCAGGTCCGGAAGCCAGTAATGCAGGACACATCACCGGCACAAGCTCTGGCGCAATCAAAGGCTGCACATCATAAGACGGATAATCACCTAGCCCGTGACGGATCGCTATATCGACACGTCCGCCATGCAGGTTGGTTAAGCCGGACGATGCCTCAACACGGACTTCAATCTCCGGATTTTGTTCCATAAATTTGCCCAGACGCGGCACCAGCCATGAAGCAGCAAAAGAAGGCAGCGTGCTGACAGTCAAAGTCTGCCGCCCCGTGCTTGTCTCAAGAGTGGCAAGACTCGCTTCAATCTGTGCAAATGCCCGCATCAATGCGGGATAAACACCCGCCCCTGCTTCCGTCAGTTCCACACCATATCGGGTACGTCTGAAAAGCGTTACGCCTGTCCGCTCCTCAAGCAGACGGATTTGCTGGCTTACAGCACCTGACGTTACTCCCATCGTCTCAGCTGCACTCTTAATGCTGCCCGTGCGTCCGGTCTCGGTAAAAGCCCGTAAAGCCAGCAATGGCAAAACCTTGCCCATAATTTAGTTTTCCTAAACTTAATAATCAGAATCAATCGTTTTAGAAATACACTATTTCCAAATAAGTATGTCTTTAGATGATGCTACCACAATTTAGATTTTCTGACACATCATCAAAAGGAAAAAATGATTGAACTTTATAGCGATTCATCTCCGAACGGGTTCAAAGCAACCATTGCCCTTGAAGAAACAGGCTTAGACTACACACTGCATCATATTCAGATTGAACAGGGTGAACACCGCAGCGCGGATTTCCTGACACTCAATCCGCATGGGCGCATACCTGTCATCACAGACAGTACAACAGGAATAGTGCTGTTTGAATCTGCTGCCATTCTGCTCTACATCGCTGAAAAATCCGGCCAGCTCCTGCCAAAATCTTTTGCGGAGCGCTGGCAGGCACTTCAATGGCTGCAATTTCATTCGTCCAGCATGGGGCCGATCTTTGGTCAGCGTGTTCATTTCGAAATCTTCGCTGAAACCAAATTACAGCCCGCTATTACCCGTTACCAAAAACTGACAAACGATATTTATCAGGTGCTCAATCAACGACTGAGTGACGCTGAATATTTTGCCGGATCAGAATATTCCATTGCGGATATAGCGGCCTTCGGCTGGACACATATTGCTCAGATTTGCGGCTTCAATTTCGATCACCATCCGTACTTAAGCAACTGGCATCAAAAAATTGCTGCGCGGCCTGCTGTATTGCGCGGCATTGCTTTGCCGCAACCGGCTACCGGTCCTTAGCCTCGATCTGCCAAGTTTTCTATTCCTTGAAAGCCTTATCATGAACAACAATCTGTCTGCTTCGGAAATTACATCCGGTATGTCATCAGAAGCCTTTGCGCACCATCCGGGTTACACCCGTATGTTTGCTGCCAATCAACTTACGATTGGTATATTTCTGCCGCTTCGCTTTTATCAAGGCGATATGCGTGCTCTTGAAGGTCAAACTGCCCTCGTCAAAGACATTGACCAACGCGGATTTGCTTCCGTCTGGGTGCGGGATGTTCCGCTATATGATCCGTCTTTTGGTGATGCCGGCCAGATTTTTGATCCGTTCACCTATCTTTCCTATCTTGCCGCACAAACAACCAGAGTTTCACTGGCAATCGGCAGTGCGATTTTCTCCCTGCGCCACCCGATTGATCTCGCCAAAGCAGCAAGCACCATTGACCATTTATCCGGCGGGCGGCTTGTTCTTGGAATAGCATCAGGTGACAGGCCGGTCGAATTTCCAGCCTATGGCTTAGATCTGGATACAAGAGCTGAGCGTTTTGCAGAAACGGTCATCTATTTTCGTCAATTACTGGCAGAAAGCTCACTGCCGATACGCTCGAGTTTGGGAGAACTTGCACAAGCAGAATTTTTGCCAAAGCCAGCTTATGGACGAATTCCTTTGCTGGTCACAGGATCAAGCCGGCAAACACCACAATGGATAGCCGAGCATGCGGATGGCTGGCTGACTTATCCGCAACAGACACATACACAAGAAGGGCCCTTACGTCTGGCACAGAATATCTGTCGCTGGCGCGATGCAATTCCTGACCGCGGATTTCGCCCGCATGTCACGAATGAGTGGCTGGAGTTGACCGCGGATCCTGATTTCCCGCGTACACCACTCAATGGCGGCTTTGTTTTGAAAACAGGACGTAAAGGACTGATTGACCTTCTTGGAGAATGGCAGCAAGCCGGAGTTAATCATGCGGCACTTGGTATGCAATTTGCTTCACGTCCACCATCAGAGATTATACAAGAACTGGCAGAAGAGGTTTTACCTTTGTTTCCTTCGCTTGCTGGCGCTGCACCATCAAGCATAACGTGGTAGATTGTCACTGCTTTATACGTTCAAAATATTCAAGCGGAACATTGCTCATGCCGGTATGTTTTTACTCAGGTTGTATACGGACGCCTATCGGTGAGCTAACCGTTATTGTGAATGATCAGGGCGCGGTTATGCGCCTTGATTTTGAGAATGACAGCCGTGTTCATTCAGCCAATACACAAATCCCTGTTACACGACATGATGATGCAGCTGTGCGCCATGTCGCTGAACAGATACATCAGTATTTTGCAAGGGAGAGACGTCATTTTGATCTTACACTTGCACCGCTTGGCACGCCTTTTCTGAAGGCAGCCTGGCAGGAGCTTGCAAAAGTGCCTTATGGTACAGTTGTTACCTATGGTGAACTTGCAGAACGTGCCGGTCATCGCGGCTCTGCGCGTGCTTTTGGCCGCGTGAATGCGATTAATCCGATTTCGATTATTGTTCCCTGCCACCGCGTCATCGGTGCCAACGGCAAACTAACAGGCTTTAGCGGCGGTCTAGCCAAGAAAGAGGCGCTATTGCGTCTGGAAGGCAGTCTTTATCAGGAACGCTTACTCTGACAGCGTGAGTAGAGCTTCCCCTCATCGCCACTTAAGCGATGGAGGGGAAGCCCTTATGGCCGTCGCTTGATTATCGACTTTAGGCTGCACAGTCTATTGCAAGAGTTTTGCTTGGTTTAGCCAGAGCTATTGAATTTCGGATGTGTTTATGGGAGATTTTGGTTTCGGGTTTGGCTTTGTTTCGTTCGTCGTGCAATCGATATTGTATCGCTTGCTTTTCCTCCTCCGCCTTCCGGTTATGAGCGTGATGAGGTGAGAGCGTTAAAAAATCGATTGCTTATCGATTTTAGCTCGAACGGGCTGCATCAAGATGCATAGACACGCCTATTGGAATGGCGTCTGGATCGTGGCTTTATTGCTTTGAGGGAAGTTTGGTTGCGGGGGCAGGATTTGAACCTGCGGCCTTCAGGTTATGAGCCTGACGAGCTACCGGGCTGCTCCACCCCGCGTCAAAGTTAGTACAAGCCTGTGAGGCCCGGGAGCGAAGTCAGCCTCT
>NZ_VZPG01000008.1 GCF_008801715.1 Pseudochrobactrum saccharolyticum
GCTTTATCCCCTCACCACACTACTCCAACACCCAAAACCTCCCCAAATCACCCCAAAAACAAAGCCAAATATATCAAATCACACCCACAAACCCTTGTTTCGACTCATAAATTCAGAATCAAAACGCCTGAAGGATGAGAATCGGGGGAACAAACCTGCAAAAAACAAACGCCGCCAAGATTTATTGGCGGCGTTTTTGTCATTTATGATTCCCGTGAAACATTTTATGCGCTCAGCAAAGCTTCCACAGCTGCACCAATAGCCAGAATTTTACGATCAGAACCATTACGGCCAACCAGCATCAGACCTGCCGGGCGCTCCGGCATCGGCATAGGAATGGAAAGCGCAGTCATCGCGAACTGATTCACAATCTGCGTATTGCGCAAATACAAAGTTTCAAACCGGTCATATTCCTGTTCATCATTTTCCACCTGAGCAATCGGCACTGCTTTGACAGGCGTTGTCGGCAATACCACAACATCAAATGCGGCCATCATCTCATCCGCCTGTTTGACCAGTTCACTGCGGAATGCCAGCAATGCCTCATATTCCGAAGCCGGAATTTTTAAACGGTCACGCAGTGGCACGCTGACACGCTCATCTACCGGCATCGATAAATCATTCAGCCACTCTTTATGTATATGTGCCGCCTCAATGCCGGTGAGTGATCCTTTGTTCGGGCCTGTGCGCAGTGTATTAATAAGAGTGTCAAAGCTGCACTCTGTAAATACCGCACCGGCAGCCTCCAGTTTTTTCAACACGGACTGATAGGCCGCAGCCACGTCCTCTTCCATATCCTGCAGCACAATGCCCTGCGGAATGCCGACTCTGAGACCTGCGAGTTCGATTTTTTCTAAAGGCAACGGCGCTTCACCGGCCATAATCGCATCGGCATCCGCACAAGCCACAACAGTCTTGGCCAAAGGCCCGACGGAATCGAGCGTTGGCGATAAAGGAAACGCCCCCTCCAGCGAAACGCGCCCATGGGTCGGTTTAAAGCCAACAACACCGTTCAATGCCGCCGGAATACGAACCGATCCGCCAGTATCTGAACCGATTGCAATATCACATGTGCCTTCACCCGCGCTGACAGCTGCACCGGAAGAAGAACCGCCAGTCACCAGACTTGCATCATAAGCATTGCCCGGAACCGGATAATGCGGATTAAGCCCCGTTGCAGTGAAGGCAAACTCCGTCATATGTGTTTTGCCGATGATAATCGCACCGGCTTTACGCAGGCGCTCGACGATCACCGCATCTTTTGTCGCCGGCTTTGCTGTTTTACGAATGATTGAACCGGCAAGATTAGGTTCTCCCGCCACATCGAACAGGTCTTTGATCGAGACAATCTTGCCATCCAGCGGGCCAAGACTCTCCCCTCTTGCTGCTCTCTGGTCTGCGGCATCGGCTTCAGCGCGCGCTGTATCCGGATAGAGTTTGACATAAACCGCTTCCGTAGCCTTGCGATCTTCAAGACGTTTTAAAATTGCATCCAGTTTTTGGCGTGCTGACAATTCCCTGCCCTCATCATTGTGTTCAGTCACCATCTCTCAGAATAAAAGGCCACGAGCCGTAACCGGTTCATGACCTTTTCTCTCTTTATAATATATTATGCATCAATATCCGTCATTATCGCTGAGCGATAAACCGGACTTTATGCGTGTCGGCGACAGGCAGAAGCTCTGTTACCGGCGGCACGGTATAAACATCATGTTTGCCGAATTCCCGCGGATAATAATCATAGCCTGCAGGCGGTGGCGGAGCCTCATCCATACCGCTGCGTTCTTCACCGCGAACGATTGCAAACGGATCAGGAATCGCGCCCATCAATCGCCGTGTATAAGGATGTGTCGGATTGGCAAACACATCCTGCCACGGACCTTGTTCCACCACCTGACCGAAATACATTACCGCAACGCGGTCACTCATATGCTCAACCACACTCAGATCATGGCTGATCATTATATATGAGAGTTGCAATTCATCCTTCAGTTCCAGCAACAGATTGATGATCTGTGCGCGGATAGATACATCCAGCGCGGAAACCGGCTCATCCAGCACCACAACTTTCGGATTGAGAACCAGCGCGCGGGCAATACCGATACGCTGTCGCTGACCACCGGAAAACTCATGTGGCAGACGTTTGGCATGCTCTGGCTTCAGACCGACAAGCTTCATCGTGTTCTCAACACGGTCATTGAGTTCCGATTTTGTCGTCACACCCTGCAGGCGTAAAGGTGCTGCAAGCGAGGTATAAATCGTCTGGCGCGGATTGAGTGACGCATAAGGATCCTGAAAAACCATCTGCGCCATCTGTGCCCGCTCGAGACGGCTTGGCCCTTTTTCACCGGTAATCGGTTTGCCTTCAAAATAGATCGTACCCGAAGTCGGTTTTTGCAGGCCGAGAATTGACAGCGCCAAAGTGGATTTACCGCAACCGGATTCCCCCACAATGGAAAGACATTCACCTTTATTCAGATCAAGACTGAAATTATTGACCGCCCGTACCGCTTGTTTTGATTTACGAAACAAGCCGGCAGCCACCGGAAAATGAACATTGAGATTTTCAATACGCAACAGCGGCGTGTTCTTCTCACTCATGATGATAACACCTCACGAAACCGCGTTTGGCTTCCGTATCCCCGTTCTGAATGCTTGCATTCTGTTCCAGCTCAGTTTGCGGCGGTACTTTTGTCAGGCAAATATCAGTCGCCCGTGTACAGCGCGGCTGAAACCGGCAGCCTTTCGGAAAAGCCGAAATAGAAGGTACAACACCTTCAATCTCCTGAAGCTTTTTACGTTCATCCGGTTTCCGCTGCCCCAAAACGGGCAGTGAGCTCAAAAGCCCGTGCGTATAAGGATGCGCCGGATGCCCGAACAAGTCCGCTACATTCTGCTCTTCAACCAGATGACCGGCATACATCACACCGACGCGCTTGCACATTTTCGCAATCACGCCGAGGTCATGGCTGATCATCAGCACAGATGTTCCGCGCGATGAGCACAATTCCTGCATCAGTTTCAGAATTTCCGCCTGAACCGTCACATCAAGTGCGGTCGTCGGTTCATCCGCAATCAGCAGATCAGGATTGCAGGCCAGCGCGATGGCAATCATCACACGCTGACGCATACCGCCGGACATCTGGTGCGGATAGTTTTTCACACGGCTTTCCGGTGCAGGCACATGCACCTGCGCCAAGGCCTCAATCGCCTTTTTCTCCGCCTCATGCCATGTTGCGCCCTGATGGAGCACAAACATTTCAGCAATCTGCCGTCCCACTGTTGCCAGCGGGTTCAGTGCAGTCATCGGCTCCTGAAAAATCATCGCAATCCGGCTGCCGCGCAATTTACGCATATCGCGATTGCTCAGCTTACGCAGATCCTGTCCTTTAAACAGGATCTCACCGGAACTCACTTCCAGCGGACGGTTCAAAAGCCCCATAATGGAAAGGGAAGTGATGGATTTTCCGCAACCGGACTCCCCCACCAGACCAAAGGTTTCACCGGCACCGATCGAGAATGAAACATTCTCAACCACGTTAAACCGCGTTTCACCGGAAACCATATCAATATGCAGGTTCTTCAGTTCTAATAATGGTGTATCGCTCATGATTTGCGGCTCCTCATATGCGGATCCAGCACATCGCGTAAGCCGTCACCAAACAGATTAAGCCCCAGAACTGTCAGGAAGATTGCTAGCCCCGGGAAAATAGCTGCCCATGGTGCAATGGCAATCAGCTCACGCGCGTCGGTCAGCATACTGCCCCAGCTCGGGAATGGCGGACGAATGCCCAGACCGAGATAGGAAAGTGCCGCTTCTGCCAGAATAGCATCACCCATGCCGAGTGTACCGATAACCAGAATTGGGCCAATCATATTCGGCAAAATCTGGGTAATCATAATGCGGATATCACTATAGCCCAGCGTCTTTGCGGCCTGAACATAGCCCTGCTTCTTCAAAGACAATGCGGATGAACGGGCAATACGGCAGGTCCATGACCAGTTGGTCAGACCCAGCGCAATCAGCAGGCTGCCAAGACCAGGGCCGAGGATCGCCATAATTGCCAGTGCAAAAATCAGCGACGGGATCGACAGCATCAGATTGGTCAGACCGCAGACAAAATCATCCCAGCGGCCACCGAAATAACCCGCGGAAATGCCCAAAGTCAGACCAATGATCGTGTTGATGATCTGCGAGACAATACCCACAGTCAGCGAAATGCGTGCCCCGTAAAGCACACGGCTGAACACATCGCGCCCCTGTGCGTCGGTGCCGAACCAGAAATCACCATCCGGCGGCAGTTCCGCATTAATCAGGTCAGCATCCAGCACCGGATCATAATGGGCCAGCAAAGGAGCGAAAATACCGGCGGCCAGAATAACCACACACAGCACTCCGCCGAATAACAGATTGAAACGTAATCTCATGGCGCTACTCGTGGCTGATGCGCGGATCAATTACCGCATAAAGAATATCGACAACCGTATTGATGATCAGGAACCACAATACGATCATGAGGATAGCACCCTGCACTACCGGAATATCGCGCATTGATACGCTGTCAACGAGCAGTGAGCCGAGCCCCGGCCACGAGAATAATTTCTCGATAACAACGGCTGCGCCCATCAGCGAACCAAATTGCAGGCCGACAGTGGTGATAATCAGAACCAGCGCGTTACGCACCAGATGCCACGTAACCAGACGATAGGCATTCATACCTTTGGAACGGGCTGTACGGATGAAATCCGCGCCCATCACTTCCAGCACTGCAGCACGGGTTGTGCGCGCCAGCAAGGCCAGCGGTGCAACGCTCAAGGTTACCGCCGGCAATATAAGATTACGGATACCGCCGTCGCCATAACCGAAACTCGGCAACCAGCCCAAAGTCAGCGCAAAGAAATACATCAGCAGCAGACCAAGCCAGAACTGCGGCAGCGACAGGCCGGAAACCGCCCCAATCATCGTGAAAGTATCTAATATACTGCCCGGTTTCAGCGCCGCGATAAAGCCGAGCGGCACACCAATCAGCACCGCAAGCATCATAGCGGCAATAGCCAGCTTCATCGTCGGCCACATACGCTCCATCAGCACCTGTGTCACAGGCTGGCGTGTGCGGAATGATTTGCCTAAATCAAATTGCACCAGACTGACAATATATGTCCCGAACCGTTCATAAACCGGTTTGTCGAGGCCGAATTCCTTATTCATCTGCTCGACAACTTTGGGATCATTGCGTCCCTTACCGTCAGCAATCTGGCTGGATGTAAAACTGCCCGGAATAACACTGAAAATGACGAAGATAAGAAGAGATACCGCCAAAATGGTCGGTATCATCTGCAATACTCGCCTGATAACAAATCGAAGCAACCTGCGTGCCCCTTCCTACAGCATATCGTGAAAAATCCGGAAACATATCCGCAGGATAGCCTGTTCACCCGACTGATTTTTCCTGCATCCGCTCCGTACCGATATGCGACGAAACAAAAACCGAGAGCATTTTGGACAATAAAACCCGCGCGACAGGCTCAATCCGGTCACGTGCGGTCAAAAACACAATGCTCTGAAGACTGAAATTGGACCGGAGAGCAGAAATCCGCTCTCCGGCACGCCCCCCGCCTCAAACGGGCATGGGCTTAACGACCGCTCGGAACGCTGTCGTCCACCCAAAGCTCTTCATAGGCCTGAATTGCAAGCTCAGCAGAGTTTGGCTGCAGGCCATGCAACCATGGCTGATAGGCAATAACGGCCTTGTTATAGTTGAAGAACCAGTATGGTGCTTCATCCTGCAGGATATTATTGGCCTGACGCAGCAGATCGTTGCGCTCATCCTCAGAGGTCGTTTTCTGAGCGGCCTCATATAACTTGTCAAATTCAGCATTGTTGAATTTTGTATAGTTACAGGAGGACTGCGGTGTCTTGGAATAGAAGCACTGCAGTGCTGTCAGAGGATCCGGACCGCTTTCCAGCGACCACATAAAGGACTGGAAATTACCGCTTGGTACATCTTCCGAAAGCACAGCGGATTCAACCGGCTTGGCTTTCAGCTTGATGCCGACTTTATCCAACATAGGAATAATCGCTTCTGCAATTGTCAGACCCCAGCTTTCATTCTGCGTTGCGGTCAGCTCGAATTCGAAACCATCCGGATAACCGGCTTCAGCCAGCAGGGCTTTCGCTTTTTCCGGATCATAAGGATATGGCTTGGCATCCTTGTCGAAAGCAGGCGACGACAATGGCAGCCAGCTGACAGCACGATAGGCTTTATCTTTAGCCAAACGCTTGATGATCAGATCAGAATCGATCGCATAATTGATCGCCTGACGAACACGCTTGTCCTGAAGCGGCTTCACATCTGTATTGAAGCCCATAACACGGGTGTAAACTTCCGCGACTTCCAGAATGTTTTTCGACAATTCCGGATCAGCTTTATAGGTCACATATTGTGCAGGCCCGAGAACCGAAACATCAATTTCCTTATTACGGAAAGCAACATCGCGGGCTGCGGCTTCACCCATCAGCATAATGTTGATCTTATCGGCATAAGGCTTGTCTTTAAGGTAGAATTTTTCCCATTTTTCAACGGTCAGACGCGAACCCGGCACATATTCAGCAAATTTGTAAGGTCCGAGGCCCACAGGACGGCTCTTGAAGCTGTCTTTATCGGCTTCGCCATCCGGATAAATCACTGTGCTCGGCTGCATGAAAATAAAGCCCGGTGCAAGTGCTTCATTCAGTGTGATTTCAAGTGTGAAATCATCGATTTTCTTCAGGCCTTCGATTTCCTGAGACTTGCCATCGGAATAGGCATCAGCACCTTTAATATTGCTGATATAGCGCGCAGCCGGATAGGCTTTGCCCGGTGTCATCGCACGCTTATAGCTGTAGATGATGTCATCAGCAGTCATCTGCTTGTCATTATGGAAGAATGCATCCTGACGCAGTTTGAAAGTATAGGTCAGACGATCCTCCGAAGCCGTCACTTCCGTTGCCAGATCGAGCTGCGGCTTGTTGGCTGTGCCATCCCATGAATAAAGGCGGCGATGCAGCGCTTTGGTCGGGAACTCGTCCTGCGTAGCAGTGGTTGCCTGATTGTCCAGCGTACCGAAGCTTGAACCGTAAGGCGCAACGAAATTAATCGTGCCGCCTTTGCGCGGTTCTTGAGCGGAAGCATTCATGGCCACGCCGGCCAGCAAAGATGCCGCCATTGTTGAGATTAAGGCTAAGCGTTTCATCATTGAGAATATCCCCTCCTCAGAATTTATTTTTATTCCGGCTGCGGTCTCCTAATCCCGCAGCCTTATTCTCTGCTTTTGCCGCGTATCTTGTCCGAAAACCGCTTCACAATTTTCGGGATACGCTGCCGCTGTTTCAGCGTGCAAACACAATCTCACCGCCGCGCAATGTCATAATGCACTGCGTATCGCTGAGAATTTCCTCCGGTGTCGCTTCCAGCATATTGCGTGAGAACACGGCAATATCCGCGACCTGACCGGCAACCAGCTTACCTTTCACAGTCTCCATCTTCTGTGAAAATGCACCATATTCGGTGTAAACCTGCAAAGCTTCCTCGATGGAAACACGCTGGTTTTCATCCATTACAGTGCCTTTCCACGTCTTGCGGGTCAACATCGTGTAAAGATTCGGAAACGGATTCGGATGGCAGACCGGGCTGTCGCTGCCGGTCGCCGGTTTGAAACCGAGGTCGCGCCATGTCTTCAGCGGATAGCTCGGACGGGCACGTTCATCTCCCAGAACCGAAATATAAGCATCGCCGAAATCATAGATGAAAACCTGCTGCGGGCACGGATAAATACCGGCTTTGAGCATACGTTGATGCTGTTCATCGCTGGAGAAACCGCAATGTTCAATACGGTGGCGACGATCCGGATCAGGATAGGCAGCCAGCGCTTTTTCATAGGCGGTAATCAGCTGTTCAATCGCCATATCGCCGATCGCATGGCAAGCCAGCTGGTAACCTTTGGCGTGAGCATCCATCACCATGGCCTGCAAATCTTCATCACTGAGAATCTGCACACCAATATTGTCCACATCATCGCCGTGATATGGCACGGACATCCATGCGGTTTTGCCCCCCGCAGAACCGTCAAGGAAGAGTTTGACCGCACCGATGGTCAGCATATCGTCGCCGACACCGGAAACCAGTCCGCTTTCATAGCATTGCGGCACCACTGACTTGCCCGGATCACCAAGCAGAACCAGCCATGTACGCACCGGCAGACGGTTGTCACGCTTGGCAATATTATAAGCGCGGATTTCTTTATAACCGGCAATCTGACCGACCGCGGCATCCATGCAGGATGTAATACCATAGGAGAGAAGCATATTGCCGCCGTCTTCAATGGCTTCAATAATCTGCTCTTCGCTTGGCTCAGGAATAACAGCACGCACCAGATCCTGCGCATTTTCAGCCAGCATACCGGTCAGAGCGCCGTTTTTCTGTTCAATCAATCCGCCATCCGGCACAGGTGTTGTTTCATCCACACCGGCAAATTTCAGCGCAAAGGAATTGGCAATCGCCACATGACCGCAGGCGCGGGTCAGCAGAACCGGATGTTCAGGTGCCGCCTGATCCAACTCGGATTTATGCGGATGACGGCCAATATCCAGCTTGGTCTGGTCATAGCCACGCGCCAGAATCCATTCACCTTTCGGCAATGTTGCCGCTTTTGCACGGATCGCTTCCTGCAAATCAGCCAGTGTCGGCAATACGGCAGGTGTTGCATCAATCCGCTTCAGAGACAGACCGGTGGAAATCAGATGCAGATGCGCGTCGTTCAGACCCGGTGTGGCGAATGCACCTTTGAGGTCAACAAGCTCTGTAGTCTCCCCCTGAAACTGCAGAATATCCTGAGACTTGCCGCCGGCCAGTACCTTACCCTGCCAGATGGCCAGCGCCTCAACAGTACCTTCTTCATAACCGCACCAGATGGTACCATTGTGCAAAATTTTATCGGCAATAATCATCCCGCTCGCGGACATGATGTGCCCTCCCCTTCATGCTGCTGCAGGCAATCGTCGCTTTGTTCCCGCGCATTCTGCTCTGCAGTATTGTCACTGTTTCCCGCCATGCCAGTTCGCCTTACCCTTCCTTGCAAGGTATAAAGCTCCGGCATTTTCCATCTTTGACTGAAGCCTTTCATTATACGAAATGAAAAGCAAGCTGCGCATTTGTTAAAATTAGATGTTATTTTTACGTCATTTTGCGCAATAAAACTTCGTTTCGACGATTTTTAGGATTTGTAGACGACTATATGCACAGCCTTCATGAGGCTATGCATAAATTCGATAGATATATCACCTTGGTGATCTACAAAATTGCGGGCAGATTCGCCCGCTTTATGTCTATACGAGACTGGATTTTGCCATCTGATGGAAGAAAGAGGCTCCGCGCTCCAATATCTCATCATTAAAATTGTAGCGGCTGGTATGCAACCCGCTGCTGTCACCATTGCCAAGGAAAATATAGGCTCCCGGCACGGCTTCCAGCAAGAAGGAGAAATCCTCACTGCCCATCATCGGCACATCCAGCTCTTCGAAAGCATCCTCGCCAAAGCTGGCAACCGCCACATCCCGCGCCAGTTCATAGGCTTGTTTGTTGTTGATGGTTGCCGGATAGCCCACAGCCCAGTCAAGCTGCACTTCCGCCTGATAGCTTTTCGCCTGAAAACGGGCAATTTCATCCACGCGATCACGCAATGCTACCCGTACAGACGGATCCATTGCCCGCATCGACAGTTCAAGCACAGCCGTATCCGGAATAATATTGCAGGCAGAACCGGACTGGAAAGAGCCAACGGTGAGCACCGCAGGCTGGTGCGGAGAAATATTACGGGAAACCAGCGTCTGCAAAGCCATTACAATACTGGATGCAACCACAACCGGATCAACGGTCAGCTCCGGCATGGCACCATGACCGCCGCTGCCTTTAACAGTCAGCGTCAGTACATCAATCGATGCAGCCATCGCACCGGCTTTTGCTGAAAATACGCCTGTCGCCAGCCCCGGCATATTATGAATCGCGAAAACCTGCTCACAAGGGAAACGCTCAAACAAACCGTCTTCGATCATCATTTTGCCGCCGCCGAAATTCTCTTCCGCCGGCTGGAAAATCATATGAACCGCACCGTTAAAATCCTGATCCTGCGACAGTGCATAGGCTGCTCCCAGCAGTATCGCTGTGTGGCCGTCATGGCCGCAGGCATGCATCACACCTTCATGCTGGCTTGCATAAGGCAGGCCGGTTTCTTCCAAAATCGGCAAAGCATCAAAATCGGCACGAAACCCGATTGAACGGTTGCTGTCGCCGCGCTTCAGCGAACCGACAACGCCCGTCTGTCCCAGACCGCGCGTTACCTCAAAGCCCCATTTTGTCAGATGCTGCGCAATGAATTCCGATGTTTTAAATTCAGATAATCCGATTTCCGGCATCGCATGCAGCTGATGCCTTATCTTAATCAGCTCCGGCAAAAAGCTGCTGAAATCAAATTTTCCCATAGCCCACTCCCATTATGCCCCAATGCAAATCACCTGCAAACCAGCGCGTCCATACCGGTTACGAATTCCGCATCCCCCGATCAATGCACAGCCATATTTGCAGGATCAGTATTTCTTATACTATTCGATGGACGATTTGCACGAACATAAGCACCACCTATAATTGTTTTTCTTTGTTTTATCTTTCCGCCATTTGAATTTCACTTGCCGGAAACAAACCACTCTCTTAAAAGTGCTGGATATGCAATAAAACAGGCATCTTACAGGCTGCGGTTGCTGTCTGTTTCAGCCCATGGCCAATAAAACGGAGCAGAATGTGCGTTTATCAATCAGTCTGATTTCTGCTGCGCTATTTGCTCTGTCCGCCTGCGCGTCCAAAGATGTCGGCCCGATCAACAGCCATGAATCGGATATTCAAAGCAAAAGAACCGACTATATTGCCGATCACGGTAATGACGGATCAACCGTTGTAGCACTGGCCTTTTCAGGCGGCGGAACGCGCTCTGCCGCTTTTGCCTATGGTGTATTGCAGGCGCTGGATGAAACGGTAATTGATGAATATCCCTATAAGCGGCGGCTGATTGATAATGTCAGGCTGGTTTCCGGTGCTTCCGGCGGAGCAGTTGCTGCCGCCTATTATGGCATGACCGGCCCTGATAAATATCGCGACTTTCGGGAGAAATTTCTGTACCGCAATGCAGAGGAAGGCCTGCGTACCTCATTGCTGCATCCCGAAAATGTCGTACGCACCATCGGCGGCGGTCTGAATGACCGGAACGGATTTGCCCAATGGCTGAACGACAATCTGTTTCATGGTAAAACCTTTGCAGCACTCAGACGCAGTGATGCACCGACCGTGTGGATTACCGCATCGGATATTTATAATCGCACGCCGTTCCACTTTACCGATGATACATTTGAAGCTTTGTGCAGCGATCTCGATAAAGTCTATCTTGCCGATGCTGTGAGTGCCTCAGCAGCAGTTCCCGTAGTGTTTTCTCCGGTGGTTATCTCCGCCATGCATAAGAAGTGCAATTATCAGCCGCCGCAATGGCTACAGGAGACACTCACCAATCCGGATGTTTCACTGCGTCTCAATGCCTATGCACGCAGCCTCTATGCTTATCGTAATGATCCGAAACAACGCTATATCAAGCTGCTGGATGGCGCATTGACCGATAATATCGGTGTCACCCCATTCGCGCTGGCACGGGCTGGCGCAAAAAATCCGTACGGCCCGCTGTCTCCGGCAGAGGCGGTCAAATTGCGCAAGCTGATTTTCATTGTTGCGGATGCCGGTACTGAAGGTGAAGAACCATGGGCAACAAATGTAAACGGCCCGATATTGACCGAGGTCGCCGCTGCCACAGTCTATACAGCAATCTCAGCCTCTGTGCGTGAGGGTTTTGATGCTCTGAAACTGGCCACCAATCAATGGCAGCAAGATCTCATTCAGTATCGCTGCTCACTGTCTTCAGCCAAGGTCAAAGAATATCGCGGTACTTTGCAGGGCTGGAATTGCAGGGATTTGTCCCTGATTGTCGAAGCCGTCAGTTTCCGTGATCTGGATAGTGCCACGCAAGCCCGTCTCAACAAAATTCCGACCCGTTTCAGCCTGCCGAAACAACAGGTTGATCTGGCCATCGCTTCCGGTCGTCAGGCGATTTTGCAGCACGAGAAAATTCAGAATGCGGTTCTGGATATTCAGAATTTCGCTCAGGTGAAGCGCTCAGAACAGGTTGCGCCGGTTAAACGCGCCTCTGCCGCACTTCCTGTTTTTCATTAGAGCGCCGTGTGCCGGACTTAGAGCGGTTTACGTTCATGTTGGATCGCAATGTCCGCTCTAGATTTCTTAGTTTGTCGCATTATCCCGACGTCAAGTTGATCCAGCTTGACTGTGAAATGCTTAAGCACACAAAACTCGCTCGAGCACTTTAAGATCAGAGCATAATTTTACCTTCAACTGACCCAAGTTTTAAAATTATGCTCTAAGGCTGCTGTCGTTTATACTCATATTTCGTGCCCTTTTCTGATCCGGTTATGATGATGCAAGATCTTTTTTCAGGACTGACCTCCGCGCTACCAGAGCAGGAAAACCTTGCTGAAGGCGCTGTATTGTTACGCGGATTTGCTCTGTCAGCGGAACAGGATCTGCTCTCAAGCCTGTCTGCCATCACCGAACAGGCTCCGTTCCGGCACATGGTTACGCCCGGCGGCTTTACCATGTCTGTTGCTATGAGCAATTGCGGACCATTCGGCTGGGTCAGTGATCGCAGTGGTTATCGCTACAGTCCTGTTGATCCGCAGACAGGCCGGAACTGGCCGCAGATGCCGGAGAGTTTTCTGCAGCTTGCCCAAAAAGCAGCAGCCAAAGCCGGATATGCTGATTTTATGCCCGATGCCTGCCTCATCAACCGCTATGAGCCAAAGACCAAACTCTCATTGCATCAGGATAAGGATGAAAAAAGTCCTGACCATCCGATTGTCTCAGTGTCACTGGGGCTACCTGCAACCTTTCAGTTCGGCGGCTTGAAACGGACAGATCCGGTGCTCAAATATGCATTGCAGCACGGCGATGTCGTGGTATGGGGCGGCGTATCACGCCTTTATTATCATGGTATTACGCCACTGAAAGACGGAGACCATCCGCTGCTTGGCCGTTACCGCATCAATCTGACCTTCAGAAAAGCGGCTTAGAGCGGGTTACGTATAATCTGATGCGCTATACTCGCCCTTTCGCTTTATTTTAACGCATGTCTTTATCCCAAAACCGGCACTCACTTTTGGGATACATGCTCAAATTTGAAAATAAGATTTGCAGTGCAACAGTAAAATTCACGCGATAACCTGTGATCCATTCAAAGAAAGGTAAGATCGTGAACAAGCACGCCCGCATAGACAAACTCCTTGATGATCCGCGCTGGCAGGCCGTGCTGGATCGCAAAACTGATGCCGACGGCACATTTGTTTATGCCATCAGCACAACAGGTATTTATTGCAGGCCGACCTGCCCTTCCCGCAGACCAAAACCTGAGCATACGCAGATTTTCGACCACCCCCGTCAGGCTGAAACAGCAGGCTACCGGCCATGTCTGCGCTGTCTGCCGCAGCGTCAGGAAACATTGCAGCAACAGCAGAACCGGATTGTCGAAGAAGCCTGCCGCCTGATCCGCGACAATGAAACCGCACCGGATCTCAGCAGCCTCGCCGCCCATGCCGGTTTCAGCACATCGCATTTTCACAAGCTGTTTAAGCAGGTTACCGGTATCACACCGAAAAATTATGCCCAGTCACTGCGGATGCAAAGGCTTGAACAGGAACTTAAAAACAATAAAACCTCTGTGACAGAGGCGATTTACAATTCCGGTTATAATGAAAGCAGCAATTTCTATGCCTCAAAAAACAGGCTTTCCGGTATGACCGCATCTGCCTATAAAAAAGGAGGCGCAGACATCATGCTTCAATATGCAATTGCCCCCTGCTCCCTTGGTAAAATACTGGTTGCGGCAACGTCAAAAGGCATCAGCTCGATTTTGCTCGGTGATAATGCTGACGACTTGCTGGATGATCTGAAGAAACGCTTCCCGAAAGCTGAAATCTCACAGGGTGGCAGTGATTTTGAAACGACACTGAAGACCTGTCTGGAATTTATCGATCAGCCGCAGCCGCAATTTTCCTTACCGCTGGATATTCACGGCACGGTCTTTCAGCAAAAAATCTGGCAGATTTTGCGTCAGATTCCGCCGGGACAAACCGTCAGCTATGCGGAACTCGCCAGTCTTGCCGGCATGCCTAAAGCTGCGCGTGCAGTTGCCGGTGCCTGTGCGGCCAATCCGGTTGCCGTTGTCGTTCCCTGCCACCGCGTTGTACGCAATGACGGCGGTCTTTCCGGCTATCGCTGGGGTGTGGAGCGCAAGCGCACATTGCTCAGCAAAGAGAAGAGTAAAGCACAAGGCTAATCCGGCCTTGAGAAGAATGACTGTAACAGCCCTGCAGCTGTTACAGTCATTGCGCTATTAATGCTGCGCGAAAACAGAGCGCTCCGTCTTTGAAAAACGGATAACCTGATAAGGCTCACTCATACCGCCCTGCTCCATTCCCGGAGAGCCGACAGGCATACCCGGTGCGGCAAGACCAGCTTTTTCACCGCCCTCAGCAAGAAGTTTCTCAATATCCTGCGCAGGCACATGACCTTCAATAACATGTCCGTCAATAATGGCTGTGTGGCAGGACTGAAGATCATCCGTAACACCGTATTTGGCTTTGATCGGGCTCAGATCTTCAATATTATGCTCTTTAATCTCAAAGCCTGCCGCTTTCATATGGTCGCCCCATGCACCGCAGCAACCGCAATAAGGTGATTTATACAATTCAACCACTTTACTATTCTGGGCGGATGCTCCGGAGACAAACCCGCTCAGCATCAGGGCAAACATACCGGCACCGGCCACTTGCATAAGCTTCATTTTACAAAATCCTTCTTTGAACGGGTTATGTCATATTTTACGAGCTGAACAGCAACACGCTGAAAACAGCAAACAGTGCCAGATGCAAAATCCCCTGAACCGGTGAGGTTTTCTGCCCGATAAAGCTGAAAGCCGTGAGCGCAATTGTCAGCAGAAACAAAATTGTTTCAACGCCGGAAATACCCATTGTCACGGTTTTATTCATCACCAGACCGATAATCAGCACCGCCGGTACAGTCAGCCCCACTGTCGAGACAAAAGCACCGAGACATAAATTGATCGCGCGCTGCATTTCATTATTCAGCGCCGCTTTCACAGCTGTAATCGACTCTGGTGTAAACACAATGATTGCAATCAATACACCGCCAAGGGCTACCGGTGCATTGGCGATTTTAATGCCGTAATCAATCAGAATGGCCAGATCATGAGCCAGCAAAACAATCGGCAGGATCATCGCAATCAGAATAACAGAGCGGATAAGAATTGCCCGTTTATCCAAAGCTGCCGGTGCCTCATCGTCTTGGGCAAGCATTTGCGCTTCACTCGCCAATACGGTCATGTCGCCTGATTTCGGCTGAATAAACAAGCGGCTGTAACCGCCGATCTGCATCCACAGAAACAGGCCATAGACTGCAATCGTAATGGCAGAAAATGCTACGGCCTGCACAAAGTTGAACTCACCGGTGCCGGAAACATAATTCGGCAGCACCAGAGCAAGTCCGGTCAGAACGGTAATCAGCGACAAGTAAGTGACTGCGCCCTGCGCATTATATTCCTGCTCACGATAGCGCAAACCGCCTGCCAGCAAACAAAGGCCGGTCACAAGATTAAGAATAATCATCATGACGGAAAAAATAGCATCACGGCCGATAGTCGGGAATTCACCCGGCCCGAGCAGAACCGATGCGATCAGAATAACTTCAATAGAGACAATCGACAGCGTGAGAATAAGCGTGCCGTAAGGTTCACCCAACTGATGCGCCAGATGATCCGCCTCTCCTACAACGCCAAAAGATGCCATGATGATTGTTGCAAACAGCGCAAGAAAACACAGAACTGCAATTGTGCTGTCAAACGGCTCGCTCAGCCATTGTTTGCCCCAAATGGCAAAAACAGCAACCACAAGCCATGCAATCAGAAGGCGGATAATTGTCAGCGGCGGGAAAAGTGACCGCAGCGATGCAACCTCATTAACGGCTGGCATAGCGGCTGGTTCAGATCGTTGTTTCATATGGGCCTGCTCTCCATCTGTTCGAGCGCATCTGAAAAACAATTTCAGAACAATGCGCGTCATTCAAAAGGGCAGAATGCGGCTCGGAACACTGGGTTCTGATACACTCTGCACCGGATAGAGGGGCCGTCCCCGTATGATGCAATGGCAGGTCGTCCTGCACTGTGGCTATATAATGATAGCCGTCGGTTTTCGCAACCTTTACATCGCCTGCGATTTGTCAGCCGGAACTGTCTTCAGCCATTTGCTCAAGCGCCCGCAGGCATTTTTATAGGGCGATGAAGTGTTGAACTGTATCATACGCCCCATCGTCCATTTGTCGTACCAGCCAGCACCGTAGAGTGCTTCGTTTGTCCGCTCTGAAATCTGTTGAATGATTGTTTCTTTGGCGGCCTGCAAACGCAACAACAGCGCTTCATAAGTCAGAGCATCATAATCCCTGTAAAATTTCTGAGCCAGTCTGCCCAGCTCGTTCCATTTAAACCCTGTCTCCGGAAAATCGATCGGCTCACCGGCGCGATCCTTCTCCAGCCATTTAATCACGAGCTCATTCCAGCCGGTGAGATAGGCCAGCAAATCCTTCACACTCATTTGCGTGTCTTTGGCATGACCATCGAGGCTTTTCTCTGTGATCCTGTCGGCCGGAACCTTTCGGACGATCCGCATCAGACTGTCAAAATTTACAGTAACAGCGTCGGTCAACTCGTCCTTCGTCTGTGGAATCGCCATGGAATTTCACCTGAATTCTGCTGATCCGTTCATGCAGCAGCAGTTTCAAACCACCTGCAGATACGTAACTTTGCGTAAATCTTACGTTCTACAAAAACAGGAATACAGATCCGGTTTAGAGAAACCATAGACAATAGGGATAATAAATTTACAGGCAGGTAAAGAAAGCCCATCAATATTATTATTCCGATTAATCAATTTTCCAGCATTTCAAAGCCCGAAACATACTTACAATCAGTTTCAGCAAAGCAAATCCGCTTTGTCAGCATATGTCATCAAACAATCAAGCCACACAAAGCCGGGCGTTCTCGCGCCCCGGAAAGGAGTTAGCTATGGCTAAACTGGGTATCCTATTGTGCGCTGGTATTATCAGTATTACTGGCGGTAACGCATTGGCGCAGTCCTTTACAATGGACAATAATGCCAATTCCAACTCTCAGTCAGGGGCAACAGCGATTGCCATTGGCAGTACCAATACCTCCCCGAACAGGATCAGAACAACTGTTCCTGCGATTTCTCCGGGGCTGGTAGCTGCAGGTGTTCATTCCTGCGCGGGCTCAGCCAGTGCCGGTATCGGTGCAACCGGCTGGGGTTTTGGTATCGGTTCGACCTATGAAATGAAGGAATGTAACCGTCGTGCCTATGCGTCAGCTCTGGCAGGTCTCGGGCACAGAAGCGCTGCCCTTGATCTGGTCTGTCTCAACAAAGAGGTTCGCGCCTCATTGAATGCGACAGGTATTGTCTGCCCTTCTCAGGGGGTGGCTGCACGGCAGGTCTCATACCGCACCACGCCGACAGCCGTAGCATCCGCTTCAGTTGCCCCCGCTCCGCGCGTACAGAGAGCCTCTGCTCCCGCCCCCGTCGGCAACAAACGGACTTACTCTGCGAAAGCCCTTGGTCTTTCCAGCAGTGATCTGGAAGCTAAAGGCTGCACACTGCGCAATGACGCGCAAAGAGGCCGCGCCTGGTTTTGCCCGCGTCCTGTGATGTGAGCAGACAGACAGAGCATGAAAATCAACCACATGACAAAGATTTTGCCATTCGTGGATATAGCCTTTTGCCCATGGCCAAGCCTTCTGAGCGGCCATGGGCAGCGGGATATATCGTCGGATATATCTGGCAAACGGGAGATTTGCCATAACAGTTGGAGGATATAAAAATGAAAAGACTTCTTGCTTTTGCAGCAGTCTCAGCGCTGGCTCTCGCCGGAGCACTGCCTGCTTCCGCACAAACAGTTGAATGGGGCGGCGGCTTCGCCGGTCAGACTATGGGTAACTCCGCAGTCAGCGGCGGCGGCTTCTTAGGAGCCGGTTCCACAGCTCAGGGCTATGGCACAACCAATGGCTGGGCCACCACAACCGGTATCGGCGGCGGCGTCGTTGTACCTGGCTTTGGTATCGGTGCTTCCGGATCTCTTTACAGCTCTGGTATTTCCGGTCAGTCAGGTGCCGTTGCAAACTCGAGCACAGGGTTTCTCGGTGGATCGTCCGCAGCCAGCGCAACCGGTGGTGCAATGGGCTCAGCCTCAGGCTTTGTCAGCATCAATCCCTGACTATCGCTGGATAATGTATTTTCTTGATGCCAGCGGTAATAGCAATCGCAGGCAGCCTGAAACTTACTCTTCGCCCCCAAAGAGTAAAATAACGGGAAGTTTCTACTTCTTCCGTTTCGAAAAGAATGAGAGTCCGAATCAATAGGATACCCGCTCTCATTCTGTAGGAGTGGACAACATCCACTCCTACACAATTTCTAGAGCATGTCTCCCAAAAGTGGGAGCTGGCTTTTGAATAAAGACACAAGCAAAAACAAAAAGTTAGAGCTGTTCTACCGTTTCATGATGAACCGGAACCGCTCTAAGATTCAGCCGGCACAAGCGGGTCAGCCGGTTAAGATAAACGATGAAATGATTTGGGATATTAAACGACCGGAACTTGAAAATTATTTGAGCGCAAAGAAATCCTCACACCTTGCAATGCGCTCAAATAATCTTCTCAATTCCGGAGAATGTATTAAAATACATTTTGATATAAATTGTTCAATTTATAGGCGACTTCTGTCCGGTTTGTAGCGCCGAATTTCTTCATAATATTATGCATATGAACTTTGACAGTCGCCTCACTCATACTCAGTTCATAGGCAATCACTTTATTTGCTTTTCCCTGTCGCAGCAGTTGGATCACCTGAATCTCACGGGCAGTAAACAACCCGCTTAACTCATGGGTGTCTGTCTTTTTGGGCTGTGCTTTTCCGGTAATGCTGGTTGCCGGTATAAATGTCCCTCCGGCCATAGCCAAATGAACCGCTTCAACACAAACACGAATACCAACAGAAGTCGGGATATAACCACGGGCTCCAAGCTCTATGGCACAGACGACCTGATCCCAGTCTTCACATTCAGACAGCAATATGAGCGGCACGGGATCCCATTCCGCTTTGATATTTTTAATCTCTCCGGAAAGCTCCGGATCCGTTACTTTTCTGGTGCCGATATGCAGCAATAAAACAGCTGCACTCAAACCGGCAGATTCAGCGTCGCTATGCTCCAATGTTTCGTAACAAACAATTGGCAGCCTCAAACCTGTATTAAGTAATCCATTATACAGACATTCGCGATCAAGATTATTTTTGCAGATGAGAACAAGACGTTTTTCCAGATTTTTCTCTGCGATCATCATCTTATACTCCCCTGCACCTTCGGAAGCTGCCCTGTATTGCATCCCCCACTCCTCCCTACTCTACTTTATAAACATTCATCTTATACTTGATGTTTTTAGTCATAATAAGCGCGCAAACAGCTTCGCACCATCTGCGTTGCTTAAACAAAACTAATGCGGATGGTTTGAATTATTGCTTTTATAGGATAAGCTTGTCCTTAACCTAAGTTAGCAAAAATAAATTTTATAAATATGCGTGCCGAAATTTAATTACACAAATAGGGGTAACAACTACATCTTTTGATCTAGTGCGTTTCCGGCAAAACAAAAACCGGCTGTGTAATGGATCGTATATAAAAACAAATAAGCAGAGCATTTCCAAAGTGTAAGTCCAACTCCGGCAATGTTCGTATGCGCATCCCGAAGTCCGTAAAACGGTTTCGGAACAAAACCCATATATGAGCGCCATGATTTCGGCGTTTTCAGTTTAGTAAGAGCGGGGGGAGGATGCATAATAAATCACAAAATGCCAATGGCGTTACAAACGCTCTGTCAGAGCTTCTCACATCACCGCCCATTGCAGCCGACTTCGGAACCACAGAGCTTCAAGCCATCTCCGGCTTGCAGGTTGAAGAACGTCATTTTCAAACCGATCAGACTATAATCAATCAGGGTGAGCGCATCCGCAGTATCCATCTGGTGCAAAGCGGATGGGGCTGTGTCCATCGTGATCTGTCCAACGGGGAAAGACAGGTACTGGATTTTCCGATGCGCAGTGATTTTGTCGGTTTAAGAACCGCTGCAGGCCGCAGTTATAACACTGTCGCCGCCATTACCCCGATGACCGTTTTCGAAATCCCGCTGAACTCCCTCGCCCACGCTATCAATAGCGCTCCAAAACTCAGTTTTGTGCTCATTGAGCTTTTTGCACGACAACGATCTATGCTGATTGAGCATATTACGAATATCGGTTGCCGTAGCGCTCTTGTGAGAACCGCACATTTATTGCTGGAACTGGGAGACAGGGCAAAAGCCTGCGGCATGGGTGAAGACACGGGTTTCTACTGTCCTATCACGCAATATCAGCTTGCAGATGCGCTTGGACTAAGCCCGATTCATATGAACCGTATGTTGCGGGAACTACGGGAAGAAGGCCTTCTGATTTTCAAAAATAGCAGGGTCGAATATTTAAATCGCAAAGGTCTGGTCTATCTCGCTGAATATGACGGCGAGTTTATGAATATGTCCGTTTTCGACCGTGCAACACTGCATTAAAGACCAAGATATTGTCTTTACTACCAATACAAAAAACACTGGCCGGAACCTTTCCGGCCAGTGTTTTGCTTTATCATTAAGTCGTCTCGCGACGACCAATGCCAAGAAGCTGGTATAAGACCAGTGCAGCAAGTGTGGAGGTACCGATACCACCCAATGCGAAATCACCGATCGTAACAGTAAAGTCGCCTGCACCAAAAATCAGCGCCACACCAACAGTGAAAAGATTACGCGGATCAGCGAAATCAACTTTATTCACAACCCAGATACGTGCCATTGCAGAAGCAATCAGACCGAAAACCGAGACGGCCAGACCAGCCAGAACCGGAGCCGGAATGGTCTGGAGAATTGCACCGAATTTTGGTGACAGGCTCAAAGCCAGAGCAACAACCGCGGCGATAACAAAGACAAGAGTCGAATAAACCTTAGTCATTGCCATAACACCGATGTTTTCTGCATAGGTCGTTACACCTGTACCGCCACCGGAACCGGAAACCATAGTCGCCAGACCATCTGCAAAGAATCCTCTGCCGATATAGCGATCCATGTTCTGACCGGTAATAGAGCCAAGCGCTTTAATATGACCGAGATTTTCTGCAACAAGAACAATCGCAACCGGTGCAATCAATGTAATTGCAGGCCAGCTGAATTCAGGCTTCACAAAATGCGGCAAACCAAACCAAGCAGCTGCACCGACGGCATCAAAATTAATGCCTGGAACCATACCCAATCCGTTACCAAAAATCAGAACGAGCAGATAGCCGAAGACCAGTGCCAGCAAAACCGCAACTCGACGTGTCGCTCTTGGTCCATAGGCGGAAATAATCGCCATGCACAGGACTGTCATCAGAGCGATCGTAATATGTGCATGTGTTCCTTTAAGCTGACTGACAGCAACAGGTGCAAGATTCAACCCGATAGCAACACCGATTGCACCGGTTACAGCCGGCGGCATCAGTCTTTCAACCCAGCCGGTGCCAACGCCCATGACGATAAGTCCAATCAAAGCATAAAGTGCACCGCAGGCAATAATGCCGCCTAATGCCACGCCAATATTGGCATTTGCACCGCTGCCACCATAACCTGTCGCAGCAATAACAACGGCGATGAAAGCAAAAGAAGAGCCAAGATAGCTTGGTACACGGCCACCGGTGATCAGAAAGAACAATAATGTACCGATACCGGAAAAGAAGACCGCGACATTGGGATCAAAGCCCATAATCAGCGGCGCAACAATCGTGGATCCGGACATTGCAAGAAGATGCTGAATGCCCATCGGGATTGCGGCAGACGTCGGCAATCGTTCATCAGGTAAAACGGTGACGTTATTGGTCAAACGCCAGATTGGAAAATAAGCCATATTGTCCCCTTACATAATATGCAGATTTTTTCTTTAGCTATTTGTGTCAGAGATATCCACGAGGCGCAGTGTAAAAACCGGTACAAATAGCCAAATTACACTGAAAACATGGATTGCATGCAAAGATACGGCACTGCTGTCTGGCTCATCATTTTCTTGAAGATAAATTATTTCTTAGATTGAGCGTCAGCCATGTTAACTTGAACGAGTATTTAAAGTTAATAAGTATATTTGGTCATCAACATATAATTCTCAACATAAATCGCTCTTGTCATTATATTTACTTCATCAAAATGCAGATCTTACAATACAAACTGTAATTACAAAAATATGACGCGGCTTTGAAGTCATCCTGCTAACTGGAAAATCTGGATACATTTAAAATCAGCAAAACAACCAATGATAAGGATGTTTAACCGCACCTAACAGAGTTGCACGACTTCAGCTGTGAACAATATACGATGAAACGACCTAGAGCTGTTCGACCATTACTATGACCTCAGTAATCCTAAGGAAGATTACATATTGTCTAGATGGCGAGGCTTTGGTCTCCCCACCTCCCCCTCTTTTCTCATTCCTATGTTTTAAACACAAAAGGCCCCACGCATTTCTGCCGGGGCATTTGATATTTTTTGGGGATTTGGTTTCGGGGTCAGGATTTGAACCGTTCGTTGTGCAATTGATATTGTATCGCTTGCTTTTCCTCCTCCGCCTTCCGGTTATGAGCGTGATGAGGTGAGAGCGTTAAAAAATCGATTGCTTATCGATTTTAGCTCGAACGGGCTGCATCAAGATGCATAGACACGCC
>NZ_VZPG01000009.1 GCF_008801715.1 Pseudochrobactrum saccharolyticum
GAGCGGCTGCACCCGATCCCATTCCGAACTCGGCCGTGAAACGCTCCAGCGCCGATGGTACTTTGTCTTAAGACACGGGAGAGTAGGTCGCTGCCAGGTCTGCAAAAGGCACAGAAATAAAACATCTTCTCAAACATTCAGCGCTAAACGCGCAAATTAATCGCTTACCGATAAGACAATCTTCAAAGCAAATCTTAAGCGATCATATATCTAGGGCGGAGCGCCCGTTCGGCCTACAATCGATAATTAATCGATTGCTATACGGCCTCACCTCATCAGGCCCATAACCTGAAAAAGAGGCTGACTTCGCTCCCGGGCCTCACAGGCTTGTACTAACTTTGACGCGGGGTGGAGCAGCCCGGTAGCTCGTCAGGCTCATAACCTGAAGGCCGCAGGTTCAAATCCTGCCCCCGCAACCAAACAAAATTCAAAATACTCAATTAATTCAAATAATTGGATGATGATTTTTGTTTGTCGAAAATCCCCGAAAAGCATCGCAAACTCGTTTTATCAGTTATAACAGTGCTTTAGCTAAAACAGGTTCAAATCGGGGGTAACGAACTACGCAACCACATACAATATTTAATGATCGTAGTTTTTTTGGGGGGGAGGCGGAGAACCCAAAAGGTGCGAGCGTGGTGGTATATGATGATGTTCGTCTAACGTAGGTTGTTGAAGCCCTAAGATAATCGAAAGGCAGCTTTGCTCGCCCATGTTGGATGTTCGAGCTGCCGAAAAATTTGCAAGCTGAAAGACTGTTTTGGAAAACAACCTTGTTATACCGCTGATCAACTGGACGGTGACCTTGGCAAAAGCTGATGCGCGATGACAACTGCTTTTAACGCCATGATCAAGCTACCATTACCCTCTTTGCAAACTGCGCTTGGGGTAGATCAACAGATGTTTCTAAGTGCACGCTCTGCGACCTATGAAATAGGTCAAAACACTGGATTAGCCTTTAGTAAAAACCAGTGGGTTTAATCTGGTGACAGGCTCTTGGCTTTGCAACTTTGAGTATGTGATATCTTTAACTAATGACGAAAAGCGACGATTGACGATTTTGGTGGTCCGTTTACTTTAGATCACAAAGACGGCTTGCCGTCCTCCAGAGCCTTATTGTGATGTGGCCGTTTCAAGTGGTAACAAGATGCTGATGGGCGAATATTTCCGTATTGGCGCTGGGATTGAGGACTACATCATGCATAAAATACTATATTACATCGTCGCACTGACTTTCTTACCATCAAGTGTAATGGCCGGAAACCTTTCGGAAAACATGGAGAAACGCGTGTTAACCGAGCTTGCAAACCGAAGTGGTATTTCGGTTAGTGATTTGCAACTTATGCTCGACGATTGTGAATTAAATAAGCGCAATATGAACCTGTGTGCATTTCAGCGTGCTATTCAGGCGGAATTGTTGCTGGGTGATGCGATCAAAATGACTGGTGCTAAGACAGATAGCGACTATGCTGCGTGGAAGAAACAGCTTCAGGCTCGCTGTCATGCGGATGCTGATAAAGAAACTGGGAGTGGCGCAATCTTACCGAATATAATTTCTGAATGCAAAGAACTAGCTATGTTGGCAGAGCGCTATACGATTTTGGGGGCAGAAAGCTTTCCGCCGCCACCGCAGCCGCCACATAAATGGGATTAATATCTGATTTTGGGTTTGATTATACGTAGTTTTTTGATCTTATGCTTTTTTACATTGCCAAGCTTCGCTGATGATCCGCTGCCCTTAGCAGACTGGCGCTATAATCTTGAAGGCACATCTCGTGAAACGGTTGGCAATAAAAACGCGGCACAAATTAGCAATCAAATGATTAGAATAGCTGAAATTCAATGTGAATTTTCAGAGCAAAATTAATTGGTGGCGATGAATATTCATTGAAAGCAAAATGCGAGCAACCTGAACTACGTGCAGAATTTTTGAATGAAGCACAGCTTAAAATACTTGCGTCGGACAGGTTTCATTTCGACGATGGCTTGAAACTGCGTTCATATAGGCTTTGCCCTACGCAAAAATAGCGTTTTTCAACACTTTTATATAGTGTTTCAGTTGCATTATTCAGCCTTTGTATCGAACAAAGCTTGCGCCAGCCAACCAGCCAAACAGTTGAGAATAGTTCCGCCTAGAGCATTGATAAATTGATGGCGATAAAGCTGAAAAATGGAAACTGCAATCGTTATGCTCTAAACGGTGCTTATAAGATTGCGTAAGGGGTAATATTTTTTCCAGAGAGCCCAAGCAGCCAAAATTGTGAGCGTGACACGCAAAGATGGCAGACTATTCAATAGTGAATCATAGCGAATTAGAACACTAAGCATATATGCGCTGAAAGTGGTTTGGGTACGCGAAACCTTGCCGTTTATCTTCTACCGTCTTGATGATCTGCTGTATTGGTAGAGGAAAAATGGTAAGCGCCGCCTGATCCCGGCTGACGCGATCCGGCAAGTCATGACTACAGCACGGTTATCCATACTTGATTATCGGGCGTTGCAATATTGTGATAGTTCGCTGCGTTTATGGCTGAAAATAGAAGATTTTGCGTTTGCCTGTCAGGATATCACGCTTGGATTGTAACAAATTGCGGATGATTTTGGTCTGGTCTTACCAAAACTTGAATTCCATGAGGTGGTCAGTGTCGGTGTCTTAAATAAGTGGCGTATGGTCATTTGCTCTGATGCGGATGTGCCAGAAGGCAGATAGTCTACTTTCTGGCACATCAGAATATGGCGGAGAGCCTTAACGCTTAACTACTTCGCTATCTTCATGGACAATGCGGTAGTTGTCTTGTAGGTCCAGTACATAAGTGAAATTCGAGGTCCCGCTGGATTGCTTGTTGCGGTCAGGACTGGACACTGTGTAATCATAAAGACCGTAGACTGCACAAAGGCCATTTTCACATTTGGCTTTCAGCGAGCTTTCATCAACGACAAAACGTCTGACCGGCCAGCGGCTGAAATAGCTGTTTTTATCCTGCAAAATTTCTGCTTTGGGGCGCCGTTTTTTGAAGTAATCGACAGTATCGGCGTAATATTCATTCACGAATGCCATCGCATCATCATTATTGGCACTGCCAGTCTGGATCATGAGGGCGGCAACATTCATGGCCTTATTCTCATCATTCATTGCCGGCATGGCGCTTGGCGCATTGTGCTGTTGCTGAGGATTGGCATTGGCATCACTCGGGCGGGCGGCTTGTTGCGGTGCCTGAGCCGGACTAACATGATTTGGTGTAGTAACATTGCCGCTATTGGGCTGGACCGGTTGCACTGAGGCAACTTGGGTTTCACCGGTGCGATTGATACCGTATTTCACCACTTCCTGCGGGCTGAAATAATACATATCCTTGGCTGGTGTGCTGAACATAATGCCCAGCACATCGGCTGATACGCCATATTTTGGCAAAGTCGCCACAATATCCGATACGCCAAATTGCGCTTGTTCTCCGCTGAGTTCCGGTGCGGAAATCTGGTGAACGCCAAGACGGCCATCGGCAACACGGTTTTTGCCTGCAAAGAACACAAAGGAGCAGGCTGAAGCGCAATATGAATCCGGCGGAATATAAGTATTCATGCCCCGCTCATAGACTTCTTCCGCGATAACCAGCCCGATATGAACCAGACCACCTGGATTGTTGCTCAAAATAAGCGTGTTGACAGCAGGGTTCTCGCGCAATGCTTTTTTAAGATTGAGCAGGTCATTTGCGCCCACCTGACCGGTATAAATGAGAAGCTCAGGCTTATCTGGAAAGAAGAAAAACGGCCCATAGCGCTCGAAATTGGCTTCTTGCTGTTGTGGTGTCTGTGCACTGACCACAGCAGTGCCGTTGAGTGAGAAGGCGAGGCAGGCACTCGCTAATAATGACTTGTAATTGATCATGATTCCCGTACCCCTCTTATTCCAAGCCGTTCGGATAAGGCTCGATCGCATCGGCCTGTACCCAGCCTTGCGGACAAGATGAAATTTCGCCGTTCTTCAGCTGTTTACAATTTTCCATAGTCGTGCGGTAAGGCTCCGGCAATGGTGTAGAGACGCGGCATAAAACATTCACACCGTCGCATTTACCGAACCGATCTATCGGCATTGCCATGACAAAATATTCAGCATCTGAAATACCGGTTTTGGCTGTCGCTTTGATGCAGATGAGCTGATCCTCGGCCAGACTGGCGACTATTTTCTGATCACTGCCGCCAGCGCGTGCGCTGAGCTTGGCAGGCCCGCCATAGATCGCGCCATAATAGGGTGCAACCGCACAATCACTATGAATGGTCACTTCGTAATTTCCTGCGCTACAGTTAAGCCCCTTAGTATCGCTGCATTGAATGCCGGATTGCTCCAGCAATTCGCTGAGTTTGGCGCCTTCCAGATCGCCTTCTGCTGCATCCGCCTTTGCAGATAATGGCTGCGACAGGCTTAAGGCTGCAACGAGCATCAGACCTGACAAAATTTTAAAGGTGAATCTATTGCTCATAATTGGCATGCCTTTTTCTTATCAAATCCATCGAGAGCCAACACAAGTGCCTTGCCAAATTGCATAGCATTGACGTCGCATCCTGCAACAGCAACCATTGCGCCGCCTTTGTCTTCATCGGTGATGTCGCCATGAACAAAGGTTTGCAGCGACGCAGAATTTGTTCCATTGACCTGTAAAGCCTGAAAACGCAACGGATCCGCTTTGCCGCTATCAATCAGGATCACTTTGCCTGTGGCTTGGGGAAGAAAATCGGCCAGATAAATGGTACAGCCTGTATTCGCTTCCGTTACTGCGCATAGGCTCGCATAATTCTGAAACAGATAATCCGGCATCAGCGTAAAAGCATTGCGGGTTATCTGCTGGATTTCCTCATTGTCCGGCACAAAAACCGCCTGCTCAATGAGCTGATCGCGCAGTTTAAGCCCCTGTGTAGGCGTGATGACTTGTTCCGGTACGGATAGTGGTTTGGATTTTTCAGGGAGCAGCGTGCCCAGAAGTTTTCCAAGCTCAGGCTTGTCGACAACAGCTTCTCTTAAGGTTTTGAGGGCATCGGCACCGGGTTGCCCCCATTTCATCAGCTGCTTGACACTATGTTCGGTAAAGCGCGCATCTCCCGCCAAGGCCATGCTCACTTGCTGCTGTGCGGCAACTCGTAGCGGCGAGAGCGCATCCGTCAAAGCCAGAGCAAAAATGCAGTAAACCGGAAGCACCATGACAAGGTTGATGCAGCGTAAACGCTGTGCCCATGCTGCTCCGCCGGTTAGTGCCCATAGATAGGCAAAGCCGTAGATAAGCCCGATGACTGTCAGGTAAATGAATGTGACATCAACTGGCACCAGACCGAAACTTTGATAATCACCATAAAGCAGCCATGCGGTCAGGAACCCGAAAGCCAAAACAGCAATCACTGCGATTTTGCCTAGCCTGTCATAACCACCTTGCAGACGCTCTGCTTCATTACGCTCGGCAATGATGGTGGCAATAATTGACCAGCTCAGCATGGCCCATAAAGTGAGGCTGATTGAAAACTGAGAGTCATTGACCGCTTCTGTGCTGAAAAATACGATCAGCATCATCATTGCCATGAGCGGCAACAGCAACTGCGGCCCGATCAGATGTGCAATGAAGCGCGATCTTGGCGAGATGAAAGATGGCTCAAGCCGATCTGTTAATATGGCAACCACACCGGCTATCGCTCCACCAATGAGCCATGGAAAAAAGCGCATCAGTTCCGGATCGACAATATCTGAACCGATGCCCGAGGCGGTTGAATAAATCGCGACCCAAAATAGGCTGGCAAGCGCTCCGAAGACGCGCCAGCAAATATTCCATGCGGATTGATAGACGATTGCATAATCAAAATGACGGGTCTGCGCATAAGAAACCCAAAATGGCAGCGGCAGCAAAATGATCATCAAAAGCGGTGTGGCTACCACTGTTTGCCCGGTAAATTCACCTGTCAGAATACCGTTGGATGCAAAATAGGCAAAAGCCGCAATGAGTAAGCCGTTGATAACAGCGCCTGCAATGACCCATGACAGGCGTATTAATCCGGCAATACCAAGAATAGTTACTGCTGCAGCACCAATACCGTAGCCGGTAATATTGCTCAAGCCTTGATCAGCTATAAAACTGCTGACATCCAGAAAACCAAAAATAGTACCAAGCACCAGACTGGCTATCAGAATGAAGACAGGTTTTTGCATAAGTATCCTTGATTCGTTATTTCAAAATGCAAATGCTTAATGTATACGCCCTATGTGTCAATCTTAATGCACGTTGATTCAAGTATATAAATTTATTTATTTTGTGGTTTATCTTTATGAGAAATAAAAGCCTTGTTACTTCCTTTTTAACACTGCTGGCACTGGGCGGCGGGCTAGCAGTGGTTGATACGGAACTTGCATTCGCTGCGCCTGATTGCTCGGGTGAAACATTTATTTCCTGTAATGTTGCCAAGAATAAGCATCTCCAAATTTGCATTGAGCCGGAGAATGGTGATGCAGCCCCGAAATTTACTTATCAATTTACCGAAAAGGGCAAAGACGGGCTCTCGTTGAGTGAGGCTTTTTCTGCCAAAACCGTCTCACCATGGAAAGGTGTTGGCAGAGCCATTACCTCAACCGTTACTTTTAATAATGAGGGCTATAAATATCAGGTCTGGCAGAGTTTTGACCGGCTTGATGAGGAGGCCGAGCTGGAAGCAGGTGTTCACATCTTCAAAGGGGACGAGGATATCGCGTCCTTCACTTGTCAGCGTGATGGGCAAACCAAAATTGCCCCGCTATTCGCGCTTGAAGATGCCATGGAGCAAGCTGGTTGGTGCTATGATTCAGGCAAATTTGAATGGCAGCGCTGTGAGAATAAAAGCCAATAATACTTACACGATACTATAATTTTATCATTGAAAGCTATTGCAGGGTGCTTTACGCAGGCCAGCAGCTTTTATTCGGCTATTTATTGTGGGAGAATTTCTATGTTCTATTCAAGTGTAACAAAAACGCTATTTGCGGCCGCCTTATGCGCGACTGTGTTTGTGCCAAGTGCTGTTATGGCGCAGGAAAAAGAAAATATGGCAAAAATCGCCGAGTTCGGCGGCGCGATGCATGCCATGGCTGAAGAATGTGGTAGTTATTCTGCTGATCAGCTGAAAGAAATGAAGGCAGGACAGCAATCTGCATCTTCCGCTGGCGGACTTTCATCAGCAGAGTTCGACACAATTTTTACCAAAGGCTATGAAGAAACCAAAGCTAAAATTGCTGCAGGCAGTGCAAGTCAGAAGCAGACCATGTGCGAACAGATGAAAAAAATGCAGAACTAAGCTCTGCGCATATAAAATTTCGTGCTTGTGGCTCTCCTATAGGAGAGCCTGTGTGTATCTTGATCAAAAAGTCTATCGTGGTAATCAGCGCAAATAGGTGAGTAATGGCTTAAGATTTTATAACATTTAAAAGATTTGTTTTAATGAAATTGTTACCCTTTATTGGTTAATCTATTCTCGATTTCCAATGTATTCGCACAGGCTGAAATGGTTTCGGCTACGCCGCCGTTGGCTGTTTATGCTGGAAAATATGTCTATGATGAAGTGGATGGCACGCGTTTTCTGAACCACCCGCAGGTGCGCGCTGCTATTGAAGCCGCAGTGCCGACTGGGGACGTGCGCGATATTCTTTATACGGAAGTGCGGACGCCACACCGATCATGAAGGTGGGTGAAAAACTTCTTTATACACGTGGTTTTGAGCCAGCGAGTGGTGGTGACGTGAATTGGGGCGTGATGATCGCCGCTGACGGGAGTGTGGCTGCGGTCTGCTATGGACAATTTGCAGACAAGAATGCCCAAGAGGCAGCTTGGTATGCAGAGGGTGAAAAAGCATTTTCACTTGTGATGATGTGTCCATCCGAAGCTTCGGAAATTGAGGTGAGTTTCGGTGATTGGCCTATCGGCTCCATTCCGGGCTAAAAATTTTTCCTCAATTGTCAGGCCCTATATTCGCAAAAGAATAAGCATTCATATTTCAGCTTCATATCTTAGGGTGTCTTGCTGGTGCGCGATCTCGCTTATATGATCTGTCTGGTGTTGTAATGATGCAAATTCATGGATTTTGGGTTCACTTTCACTTTCACTTTCACTTGAAATGATAGGTTCGGCTGGCGCGAAACTGCAAATATGACAAGCGGCGCTACAAACACGCAATCGCATCGAGATCATGTTCGGCCGCCTCAAGGACTGGCGGCGCGTTGCAACGCGATCCGCCGATGTCCGGAGACTTTACTCTCAGCCATCCTCCTCGCCGCAATCGTTATCTTCTGGCTGTGAAACTCAATGAGACTGGAGCCTAATAGATAAGGCTTAAATTTCAATTGAGAATAAATGTCGGTATCGGTGGCTGCGCGCCTCCGCAACTAAATAGAACCGAGAACTCTCAATTAATTCAAATAGTTAGTTGATGGTTTTTGTATTTCAAAAAAACCCGAAATGTATCGAAATCTCTTTTTATCAGTTATAACAGTGCCTTAGGTAAAATAGGTTCAAATCGGGGCGTAGCGGACCACATATAATATTTAATGACCGTAATGGGTGCAGGTATCTGTTTTAGCGATATTTTGTGTGCAGTAATCTGTGTGCCTTTAGTCTAATTGATGCCGTAGCTAATTTTAAATCTGATACTATTACTCATGGAAATAGGGTTGTTTTTCCATATGTTTCAGTTCTCTGAATGACATCTCTTGCGATTAGAAACGAATGACTGTTTGGGTGCAAATTCAGATGGTTTAGGTCAGGTTTGGGTTTCCCAAAATTAAGTTTGGTTTTAATTATGTAGTCATGGCTTCATTGTTCATCAGATATATTTATAATGATAGTATTTTTACTTCTACCAAGTTTCAGTGATAGCTTTTCCTGAGATGCTGCTTTTTATATCGTTATTCGATAATAATTTAAGCAGGCAGAGGGGTATCTTGATGAAACTGAGTTCTATACTGGCATTGGCTTCGACAACCTGTTTATCAGCGGGGTTGTTGACGAGCATATATTCAGGTAGCGCTTATGCTTTCACCCCTCATATAATTACTGATGCGAACGGCAATCCCGTTTTTGAATTGCGGATGTTTTACCCGCAAGACGGGAAATTTATCGGGAATGATACCTCAACTTGGGTCTTTGATCCTGCAACGCTGGAGCGCACCTATTCCGCTGCGCAATATTGGGCAGACATCATCAAGATCACGCCGGGGGAAAACCCTGCCATCTTTAATATTGGTACTGAAGATGTAGAAAATGCTGCCGCGACAAGCCCGATTGCCAGAGATAAAAATGGTGCAGGAACACTTATTGAGGCCGCTTTAAATAATAGAGAAATCGACCCGACGCACTTGGTGGTCGGCGCGCATGGGGTGATATGGATTGGTAAAATGGATTGGGATTGGGAGCAGCCCTTTGTCCCATCACAACTGATCCAAACCCCTAAGGTCGATATGACCAGCACGCTCATACATGAGATAGCCCATGCGCTCGGAATATCCGCATCAGTCTATTCTCAACAATCAGGCAACAACCCTATTAAGGCAAAGTTTGCACCTGTTCTGAATGCCTGGACCAGTCATCTGATTGATAGCAATGGCAAGGCTGCCGCACCTGATCAAACGATTATTTGCAATTTTTGTGAACCCGCTGCGGTAGGAGCTGATACATTTGATGCCGATGACGGATTTGCTTATTTTACAGGGTCGAATGTAGATGCAGTGCTCAATGGTGCCATGCCGGGTGTTCCTGTGCGTGTTGATTCAAATCTGGTGCCTGGCTATAAGGACGACCCGTTTTCGCATACTGAGCTTAGGAACAGTATGATGAGCCATCAACAATATTCAAATTATATGTCGCTGATGGAGGCTGAATTCGCAGCCTTACAAGATATTGGCTACTCAATTGATCGCCGTAACCTGTTTGGCTACTCGGTCTATAATGATGGCATTACCTTGATCAATGATAATCCCTTCTTCGCTCGCAATAGTGAAGGCACTGCCTATATCCCCAACAGCTATAACACCGCGACCATGGGGCTCGGCCTTCATATCTATGGAAGCGGCAATATAATTGCCCAACGTGCAGATTTGCTATCCGCAGGGGCGGGAGGTGCAGGTATTCGTGTCGATGGTATCGGCAATACGATGACTATTTTGCCCGGAACACGGGTTCACGCCAACGGTGAGAACGGTCTTGGTGTGTTGTTTGCTTACGGAAAAAATCACACCCTGACTCAACGTGGTGATGTGCAAGCACTGGGTGAAAATGGTATCGCGGTCAGTTTTGACTTTGGCCATAATTCACTAGGTGACAACAATGAATATCGCGGTTCTTATTTTGTAACCTCGGGAAAACGAGATTTTGAAAATTATTTTCCCGATTATTATGAAACGGCTCTGAATGAAGTGAATGGCCCACTTGTTTCAAGTTTCGATCTGACCGGCCGTGTTGCAGGTAACAAGGCTGCCATTTTCATGTCAGAAAATGCCTTGGTGGGACAGATCAATGTCATGCAGGGGGCGAGCATTTTCGG
>NZ_VZPG01000010.1:2500-5875 GCF_008801715.1 Pseudochrobactrum saccharolyticum
TACTAGCTAACGTCGCCAAGTTTGCTCAAAGCTTGGCATTATGATTGGGATTGCCTAACCGCAACCATTGAACATGTCTCAAGAAGCTGGTCTTTTCTGCTAATATCCGGGCGCACTATCTTCGGTGTGCTACGCTTGCCAGTGTTTATCGTTAGACACTGATGTGAGCATAAAATCTTGATGGATATTGGCAATGAGAATAATCAAGTGAATTAAGGGCAATTGGTGGATGCCTTGGCATGCACAGGCGATGAAGGACGTGATACGCTGCGATAAGCGTCGGGGAGGTGCGAATACCCTTTGATCCGACGATTTCCGAATGGGGCAACCCACCTTAAATACCTAGAAAGTTTAAGCAGATCTTCGGATCTGTTTAGATTTCTAGGTATTGTTAATAAGGTATCTGCATCTGAATAAAATAGGGTGTAAGAGGCGAACGCAGGGAACTGAAACATCTAAGTACCTGCAGGAAAGGACATCAACCGAGACTCCGCAAGTAGTGGCGAGCGAACGCGGACCAGGCCAGTGGCTATAAAGAGACAAGCAGAAGAACCTGGAAAGGTTTGCCGTAGTGGGTGATAGCCCCGTATGCGTAATGCTCTTTGTAGTCCTTGAGTAGGGCGGGACACGTGAAATCCTGTCTGAACATGGGGAGACCACTCTCCAAGCCTAAGTACTCGTGCATGACCGATAGCGAACAAGTACCGTGAGGGAAAGGTGAAAAGCACCCCGACAAGGGGAGTGAAAGAGAACCTGAAACCGGTTGCCTACAAACAGTTGGAGCCCAAGATTAGTTCTGGGTGACAGCGTACCTTTTGTATAATGGGTCAGCGACTTAGTCTGACGAGCAAGCTTAAGCCGGTAGGTGTAGGCGTAGCGAAAGCGAGTCTGAACAGGGCGTTCAGTTCGTCGGATTAGACCCGAAACCGAGTGATCTAGCCATGAGCAGGTTGAAGGTTGGGTAACACCAACTGGAGGACCGAACCCATATCTGTTGCAATAGATTGGGATGACTTGTGGCTAGGGGTGAAAGGCCAATCAAACTCGGAGATAGCTGGTTCTCCGCGAAATCTATTTAGGTAGAGCGTTGGGCGAATACCTCAGGGGGTAGAGCACTGAATGGGTAATGGGGACTCACCGTCTTACTGATCTCAATCAAACTCCGAATACCTGAGAGTACTACCCAGCAGACACACGGCGGGTGCTAACGTCCGTCGTGAAGAGGGCAACAACCCTGACCACCATCTAAGGTCCCTAAGTTATGGCTAAGTGGGAAAGGATGTGAGGATCCCAAAACAACCAGGATGTTGGCTTAGAAGCAGCCATCATTTAAAGAAAGCGTAACAGCTCACTGGTCTAGATAAGGGTCTTTGCGCCGAAAATGTACCGGGGCTAAAGCCATACACCGAAGCTGTGGATGCACGTATGTGCGTGGTAGCGGAGCGTTCTGTAAGCCTGTGAAGGGATACTCGTGAGAGATCCTGGAGGTATCAGAAGTGAGAATGCTGACATGAGTAACGATAAAGAGTGTGAGAGACACTCTCGCCGAAAGTCCAAGGGTTCCTGCTTAAAGTTAATCTGAGCAGGGTTAGCCGGCCCCTAAGGCGAGGCCGAAAGGCGTAGTCGATGGGAACCACGTTAATATTCGTGGGCCTGTGGGTAGTGACGGATCGCGTGTGTTGTAAGGTCTTATTGGATTGATCTTGCAGCGAAGCGGTTCCAGGAAATAGCTCCCACATATAGACCGTACCCTAAACCGACACTGGTGGACTGGTAGAGTATACCAAGGCGCTTGAGAGAACTGCGTTGAAGGAACTCGGCAAATTGCACGCGTAACTTCGGAAGAAGCGTGACCCTTGTTTGCGCAAGCAGATGAGGGTGGCACAGACCAGGGGGTAGCGACTGTTTACCAAAAACACAGGGCTCTGCGAAGTCGCAAGACGACGTATAGGGTCTGACGCCTGCCCGGTGCTGGAAGGTTAAGAGGAGAGGTGCAAGCCTTGAATTGAAGCCCCAGTAAACGGCGGCCGTAACTATAACGGTCCTAAGGTAGCGAAATTCCTTGTCGGGTAAGTTCCGACCTGCACGAATGGCGTAACGACTTCCCCGCTGTCTCCAACGCAGACTCAGTGAAATTGAATTCCCCGTGAAGATGCGGGGTTCCTGCGGTTAGACGGAAAGACCCCGTGCACCTTTACTATAGCTTTACACTGGCATTTGTGGCGACATGTGTAGGATAGGTGGTAGACTTTGAAGCGGAGGCGCCAGCCTTCGTGGAGTCATCCTTGAAATACCACCCTTATCGTCATAGATGTCTAACTGCGACCCGTATATCCGGGTCCAGGACCGTGTATGGTGGGTAGTTTGACTGGGGCGGTCGCCTCCTAAAGAGTAACGGAGGCGCGCGATGGTGGGCTCAGAACGGTCGGAAATCGTTCGTCGAGTGCAATGGCATAAGCCCGCCTGACTGCAAGACAGACAAGTCGAGCAGAGACGAAAGTCGGTCATAGTGATCCGGTGGTCCCGTGTGGAAGGGCCATCGCTCAACGGATAAAAGGTACGCCGGGGATAACAGGCTGATGACCCCCAAGAGTCCATATCGACGGGGTTGTTTGGCACCTCGATGTCGACTCATCGCATCCTGGGGCTGGAGCAGGTCCCAAGGGTATGGCTGTTCGCCATTTAAAGCGGTACGTGAGTTGGGTTCAGAACGTCGTGAGACAGTTCGGTCCCTATCTGCCGTGGGTGTAGGAATATTGAAAGGATCTGTCCCTAGTACGAGAGGACCGGGATGGACGTATCTCTGGTGGATCTGTTGTCGTGCCAACGGCATAGCAGAGTAGCTATATACGGACTAGATAACCGCTGAAGGCATCTAAGCGGGAAACTAACCTTAAAACGAGTATTCCCTATCAGAGCCGTGGAAGACCACCACGTTGATAGGCCGGATGTGGAAGTGCAGTAATGCATGCAGCTGACCGGTACTAATAGCTCGATCGACTTGATTGTTCTCATTATCAATATCCATCAGCGACGACCAAGGGTCGTCGATGATAGAATTAGACTAGCGCTCACGGATCGTACGCAGCTAAAGCTGCTGATCCTCCGCGAGGGCGGCCAAAAGTGGCCGACGTGCGGTCGCACTTGCGAACACTGCGTGTTCGTGACCGAGGCGCTAAGATCTTATGCACGAAAATCCCAGCTTCTTATTTGTTTCTGTGCCCTTTGCTGACCTGGTGGTTATGGCGGAGCGGCTGCACCCGATCCCATTCCGAACTCGGCCGTGAAACGCTCCAGCGCCGATGGTACTTTGTCTTAAGACACGGGAGAGTAGGTCGCTGCCAGGTCTGCAAAAGGCACAGAAATAAAACATCT
>NZ_VZPG01000011.1 GCF_008801715.1 Pseudochrobactrum saccharolyticum
ATGGCGGCACCATCTAAAGAACAGCGCAAAGCAATCTCACGTGGCGAGGTGGGAACCCTCAAGTCCGATATTCGGGTGCATCGTGTTCCGAACCCGTTTTATTCACCGGATCATTCAGGTGAGAGCTGGAACCCGCCAAAGATCAAAGCCTATGTGAATATCAAGGAAAGTGCTGTGGGTACTCTCTATTCGCGCGGTCACATCAATGATGCACAATGGGCGGCAGCCGGCCGGTTTCGGCAATATTGGGAGCGGTCAGGCGCGAAAGGCACGGTTGCTATCGACTACGGCCGCGAGCAGGTGGACGGCGGCAAGGGCATCGACCCGCTGCCGGATAGCATGATTGATGCGGTACAGAGGTTGAATGAATGCAAGCCTGTGCTTGGCCGCAAAGCCTTTGACCTGATGATCAAGGTCGTCGGGCAGGGGATGGAGATTACAGACATTGCAATCACACAACGCGAAAAGACCACGTATAGTGATTATATCAAGGACGGGCTTGACGCGCTGGCTGTGCATTGGGGATATAAAACACAATAGGCTGTTGCCCGCTTAAGCGGAATATACTATATTTTGTATTGTGGTGATTTGCGTTAAACGCAAAACCGATTTGACAGGCAGCTTAAAGGCTGCCTTTTTGATTCAGAGATGGTGTGTTGAAATATTAACTCTGTTGCAACACTGCATCTTGCCGTATGCAGGCTCAATGGTTAATATCATCATATTCGCTATTATAGTGAATGGGGGAGGTCTCCACAGAAGCGGAGACCTCTGAGCGCCTAAACCTATTTCACGGTTTTAACGTGGCATAGACCGACAGTGTGGAGCTACGAACTCCCACTGTCCAAGGCGAAAGCGCCAATATCCAATGACAGATACTGGATGAGTAATTGAGCATGATATCCTCATGTTCAACCCTTTCATTCGCGAAAGGCAAGGCGGCCTTGCCAGCCAAACAGCAGCTCTACTGCTGAATTTCGCATCCTCCCAAAATATTAATGAGCAGCGGTGCGATGTTTAGCTGAAAGAATCGATGACTTGTACTTCTCTAAGAATACATGCCCGAATTTGAGAGGGCAACTATTAGCCTGTGTATAGCGCAATTTTACCCGCAATAAGGCTCACAGGCGCGATAAGTGTTTCGTTGGCTGTGTGAATTGCTGTGAGTGATTAATGAGGCCGTACGGCGCTTAAAATAGGAATAGGGGGATTTCTATATTTGTTCTTTTCTTTGGTGAGACGATCTTATTTTCCGCCTTCGCCTAAAGGTAGG
>NZ_VZPG01000012.1 GCF_008801715.1 Pseudochrobactrum saccharolyticum
CAGAACAGCAACGTGCCGCCGAGCAACAACGTGCGGCCGAAGAAGAGGCAAAACGCGCAGCCGAACAGCAGCAGAAAGCCGCTCAGGAAGAAGCTGAACGACAGGCTGCAGAACAGCAACGTGCCGCCGAGCAACAACGTGCGGCCGAAGAAGAGGCAAAACGCGCAGCCGAACAGCAGCAGAAAGCCGCTCAGGAAGAAGCTGAACGACAGGCTGCAGAACAGCAACGTGCCG